>CAVOIQ010000007.1:0-913275 GCA_963696085.1 uncultured Actinomycetota bacterium | reverse complement strand
GAGTTTCGGATGCGTCGTATTCGTTTCTCAATCTGGCGGACGACACGGTCGCGATTCCCTGGCCAATCCCGCTCTCGGACGTCGAGATCTCGCCGAAGGATCTGGCGCACCCCCGCCTGGCGACGTGACGCCGATTCGCGCCGAAAAAGGTTCTCGTGGTCGGGGCTGGCGGCCAACTGGGCCGCGCCCTGCGCGAAGAATTCGCGAGACGCAGCTCACGTCGAGTACGCAACGCGCGCCCAGCTGGACCTCACCTCGCCGGACCTCGCGACGTCTCGGCGCTGGCGCGACTACGACGCGGTCATCAACGCTGCGGCGTACACCGCAGTCGATCTCGCCGAGACTGACGCCGGACGCCGCGATGCATGGGCTTCGAACGTCGCCGGAGTCGCGGCGCTGGCAGCCGTGGCGGCGCAGAACGGCATCACGCTGGTCCATGTGTCCAGCGACTACGTCTTCGACGGCACGTCGGCGTCAGCGTACCGCCGAAGACGCATCGATGTCGCCGCTGGGCGTGTACGGCCAGACGAAGGCTGCGGGAGACGCCGTCGTCGCCACAGTGCCGCGGCATTACATCATCCGGACTTCGTGGGTGATCGGCGACGGCAAGAACTTCGTCCGCACTATGGCATCACTTGCCGAGCGCGGCATCGATCCGACGGTCGTCGACGACCAGATCGGGCGCCTCACGTTCACTCGGACATCGCACGTGGCATCCGGCATCTGCTCGATTCGAACGCCGCGTTCGGAACCTACAACCTCACGGGATCGGGCGAGCGCGACCTCGTGGGCAGACGTGGCCCGGCAGGTCTTCGTCGGGACGGGGCACGACGCCGATCGCGTGACCGGGGGTCTCAACCGCGGAATACTTCGCTCGGCTCCACCGGCCCGGTGGCACCTCGACCGCTCAACAGCGTGCTTGACCTCGGGAAGATCGAGGCAGTCGGATTCTCGCCGCGCGTCGCTTCCGCGCGTTGACAGGACGTGACTCTGTTGTGACCGGGGCAATCGCTGACGCAGAGGCTGCTCCCGTCGCCGTGCAGCGACGACCCGAGGGTCTTCCGCACCGATATCCAAGCGCTCCGCGCGATCGCGATCCTCGCGGTGGTGACTCAACCACCTGTGGCCGACGTGCGTCTCACCGGCGGCTACGTCGGCGTCGACGTGTTCTTCGTCATCTCCGGCTTCCTGATCACGAGTCATCTCGTGAAGGAGGCCGTGGCCACGGGGCGTATCGCGTCTCGGCGCCTTCTACGCGCGTCGCGTGCGACGGCTGCTGCCGGCCGCACTTCTCGTGCTCGCCGTATCGGGCGATCGCCACCTGCTCTTCCTGCCCTTACCCCCGCTGGGAGCGCGGCGGCGGCGAGATCATCGCGAGCGCGCTGTACGTCGAGAACTGGTTTCTCGCAGTCATGTCGGTCGACTACTTCGGCGCTGAACGACTCGGCCACCGTCGCCCAGCACTACTGGTCGCTGTCGGTCGAGGAGCAGTTCTACCTCGTCTGGCCAGTCATCATCCTGCTGGCCACGACGTTGGCAGTCCGACTCGGCAGGAGCGCGCCCAGGGCACGTCTGACGGCCTGGCGATCGTCTGGGCGTCCTCTCGCTCGCCGCCAGCGTCTACTTCACCGCGGTCGACCCGAACCCCGCCTATTTCGTGACCTTCACCCGTGCGTGGGAGTTCGCGGTCGGGCGGTCTGGTGGCGCTTGCTACGCCGATCGGATCCGACTTCCGCTGGTCGCGAGCAACATCCTCGTCGATCGCCGGGTTGGCCGCTATCGCGTACGCGGCCTTCACCTTCGACGCGCAGACTGCCGTTCCCGGGGTTGTGGGCGCTCCTACCCGTGCTGGGAACTGCCGCAGTCATCGTGGCGGGGATCGCACGCGCAGCCGCTGTGGCACGACCTCAGTCACCGCGCGGCGCCCCGTGCAATGGCTCGGCGACGTGTCGTACTCGCTGTATCTCTGGCACTGGCCGCTCATCGTGCATTGCTGCCGTTCGCTCTCGTGATGCCGCTGTCGACGCTGTTGAAGGTGGGCATCCTGGTCGCCGCGCTGTCTGCTCGCGTGGGCGACGAAGAAGCTTCGTCGAGGACCGCGGGCAGCGCTGGCCCTACCTTGTCGCCTCCGCGAGGCGCACCTTCGTCGCGATGGCTGCGGGCATCGCTGTCGTCGCCGCTCGATCGGCGGCGGCTCTCCTCGGCGGCTACGCGGTCGAGGCGCGGATCGACCGCCGGAGACCGTGGCGACCGGATCGTGCGTCGGGCCCGCCGCGATGGATCCGGGAAACGAGTGCGAGGATCCATTCGGCCCGGCGGCCGATGTCGGTGATGGGGCCCCGGAACGAGTACTTCTACGCGCCGCCTGAGTGCGGGCCATTCGAGGACATCCTGCAATACGGCGACAAGCTCACGACGACTCGATGCGACTTCAGCGGCGACGCTGCCGGAGCACCCGAAGTCTGGCTCGTCGGCGACTCGCACGCTCAGCAGTGGCAGGGCGCGATCTTCGACCTCGCCCGGGAGCACGGTTGGCGTGTGACCACGAGCTACCTGCGGCGGCTGCCCGGCGATCGACGTGCCGTTCGTCGGTTTCCGCGACCGCCTGGGCACCGCAGGACGCTGAGGTCATGTCGGCAGTGGTCGCAAGTGTCGCAGATCAGATCGAGCGAGAAGCGCCGCGATACGTCTTCACCTCGTCTGCGGGACGGAAGCAGCTCGTCGATGACGGATCGGGTCGACCTCAGATCGATCAGTTCGCCGACGGACTGCAGCGCGTACTGGACACCGGTGGGCCGATGCCGGATCGACGGTGGTCGCGCTCGCCGACGTGCCCTCAACGGCGAGGTGCGCTCACCCGGACTGCGTGGCGCTCAATCGCCGACGACCCGCATCGCGTGTGCGGCGCCCGCGTGAGAGCGCCCAACCGCGCCGATCCGTATCTCATCGCCGCAGAGGCGATGGATCGTGCTGACGTCATCGGGTCGTCGACTTCGACTCGTTCGTTCTGCGACACGCAGCTCTGCTACGCCGTGATCGGCGGTATCGCCCGTGTACTACGACGCGCGATCACCTCAACCTGGAATTCGTGCGCCTGCTTGCACCGACGATCGGCGCCCACTTGGATGCCGCCGCACAGGGACGCAGGTCGATTTCGGCGCAACGGCTAGACTGTTCGGTGCGTCCGACCGCGCGTTCCCTGCACCGCAATTCGGTGGAAAGGCGCCCTCCACCTCAGAACCGAAGGCACCTCCATGGATCTCCTCATCGTCGGCTCCGGCTTCTTCGGCCTCACGATCGCCGAGCGGGCCGCGGCATCCGGTCGCAAAGTCACCGTCATCGACCGTCGCCACCACATCGGCGGCAACGCGTACAGCGAGGACGAGCCCGAGACCGGCATCGAGGTGCACCGCTACGGCGCGCACCTCTTCCACACGTCGAACCCGACCGTGTGGGAGTACGTCAACCGCTTCACGACGTTCACGAACTACGTGCACCGCGTCTACACGAACCACAAGGGCGTCGTCTTCCCGCTGCCGATCAACCTCGGCACGATCAACCAGTTCTTCCAGGCCGCCTACTCGCCCGACGAGGCGAAGGCGCTCGTGCACGAGCTCGCGGGCGAGTTCGACGCGAAGGATGCCGCGAACCTCGAGGAGAAGGGCATCGCGCTGATCGGCCGGCCGCTGTACGAGGCGTTCATCCGCGACTACACCGCGAAGCAGTGGCAGACCGATCCGAAGGAGCTGCCCGCCGAGGTCATCAGCCGGCTGCCGGTGCGCTACACCTACGACAACCGCTACTTCAACGACACGTGGGAGGGCCTGCCCACCGACGGCTACACCGCGTGGATCGAGCGGATGGCGGACCACCCGAACATCGAGGTGCAAGCTCGACGTCGACTTCTTCGACGAGTCGCAGCCGCTCAACAAGGCGGCGACCGTCGGGCAGCTGCCCGATCGTCTACACGGGTCCCGTCGACCGCTACTTCGACTACGCCGAGGGCGCGCTGTAGCTGGCGCACGATCGACCTCGAGCGGGAGGTGCTGCCGGTCGGCGACTTCCAGGGCACGTCGCGTCATGAACTACGCGGACGCGGACGTGCCGTACACGCGCATCCACGAGTTCCGCCACTTCCACCCCGAGCGCGCCGACCGCTACCCGACGGACAAGACCGTCATCATGCGCGAGTTCTCGCGCTTCGCCGACGCGCGACGACGAGCCGTACTACCCGGTCAACACCGCCGAGGACCGCGCCGGGCTGCTCGCCTACCGCGAACTCGCCAAGGGCGAGAAGGACGTCCTCTTCGGCGGCCGACTCGGCACCTACCAGTACCTCGACATGCACATGGCGATCGGCTCCGCGCTGTCGATGTGGAACAACCAGCTGAGTCCGTCGAAGTTCGCGTGACCCTTCGCGCGCTCCCGCTGCTGCCGGAGGATTGCTGGTTTCGGCGCTGCTCGCGATCGCGCTTACGGTCACGGCATGCGCGAGCCCCGCGGGTGAGGCACGCCCGGCGCTAGCGGTCCCGTCGACCGCACGAAATGCTCCGTCTGCGACGGTCCACTCAACGCCAGAGGGATCGCACGTGCCCGGCCCGGCCGAGCCGATCCCGCTCGCGGTCATCGGAGACTCCAACTCGACGGGGTTATCCGGAACGCATCGCCGCGGGCATTGAGGCCCGCACGGCCTGGGTGCGTCGGACGCGCGAACTTCAGCCGATGAGTTCGCGTGGGGGGTCGTGGTCGGTTAGACGACGGCGATGATGGCCGATGCCGCGTTCCCGTTCCCGGCTCGACATCGTGATCATGGGCGGGACGAATGATCTTGCCCCGGGCGCCGACGGAGGTCATCCGGGTTCGATCGCGCTGATCGTCAGCGCGGTGCCGGACCGGATCTGACGATCTGACCGCTGGCATAGACTCGACAGCGTGACCACAGCCGCCGTCGGCGCCCCCGGATCGCCCCGGCGCTACCTCCACTCGCTGTGGCTGCTGTCGGCGCGCGACCTGCGGGTGCGGTACTCCACCAGCGCGCTCGGCTACCTCTGGTCGGTGCTCGATCCGCTGGTGATGAGCCTGCATCTACTGGTTCGTCTTCACGCAGGTCTTCCAGCGCGACAGTCGGGGAGGAGCCGTACATCGTCTTCCTCATCACGGCGCTGCTGCCGTGGGTGTGGTTCAACGCCGCGGTGTCGCGATTTCACCCGCGCGTTCAACAAGGACGCACGCCTCGTCCGATCGACGACCATCCCACGGTCGATCTGGGTCAACCGCATCGTGCTGAGCAAGGGCATCGAGTTCCTCTGCTCGATCCCGGTGCTCGTGCTGTTCGCGATCGCTCGCGGGCGCAACCGGTCGGACTGGGGGCTGCTCTGGTTCCCGGTCGCCGTCCTCGCTGCAGACGATTCTGCTGGTGGGGCTCGGCCTGCTCGTCGCGCCGCTGTGCGTTCTGTGGGGCGACCTCGAGCGCACGACGCGGCTGATCCTTCGCGCCCTCTTCTACGCGTCGCCGATCATCTACGGCGTCGACGACCTGCCGGGGGTCGTTCCGCGACGCTCGCCGCCTTCAACCCGCTCTCCGGCATCTTCACCCTCTACCGGATGGGGTTCTTCCCCGATCAGTGGGACACGTTCGCGGTCGTCGTCGGCGTCCGTCATGAGCGTCGCGTTCCTCGGGCTCGGCGTCCTGGTCTTCCGTCGGCTCGAGCGTCCGCTGCTGAAGGAGCTGTGATGAGCGAGACATCGCGATCGAGGTCCGCGATCTCGGCATCCGCTTCCGCCGCAACCGACGTGGCCGTCGCAGCATCAAGGATCTCTTCGCCGGATCATCGCGTCGGTCGCAAGCCCGGAGAGTTCTGGGCGCTGCGCGACGTCTCCTTCGATGTGCGACCGGGCGAGTCGATTGGAGTGGTCGGTCGCAACGGTCAGGGAAAGTCGACCCTTCTCAAGCTCGTCGCCGGTGTGCTGCTCGCCGGACGAGGGAACGCGTCGCCGTCCACGGCGGAGTCGCGCCGCTGATCGAGATCACCGGCGGTTTCGTCGGCGACCTGACCGTGCGCGAGAACATTCGCCTGACGGCCGGTCTGCACGGAATGTCGCGCGCCGAGGTCGCACGCCGGTTCGACGGCATCATCGAGTTCGCGGAGATCGCCGACTTCATCGACACGCCGTACAAGCACCTCAGTCAACGGGATGAAGGTCCGGCTGGCCTTCTCGGTCGTGTCGCAACTCGACGAACCCATACTTCTCGTCGACGAGGTGCTCGCGGTCGGCGACAAGGCGTTCCGCGAGAAGTGCTACAAGCGCATCGACGAACTGCTGTCCGAGGGACGGACGCTTTTCTTCGTCTCGCACAACGAAAAGGACCTGCGCCGTTTCTGCACTCGCGGCCTCTACCTCGACAAGGGCCGTCTGGCGATGGATGCCTCGATCAGCGAGGTACTCGACCGCTACAACGCCGACTACAACGCGGGCTGACGGCCTTTCGTCTGGCTTCGCCTGTTCAACGACCGATTGCAGCGAGCGGCGGCATCGGACGCCAGGAGGCGTCCTTCGAGATCTTGCGTCCGTCGCGCAGGCCGCGGGTCAGGTTCGAGGTGCCGCGCGCAGTGCGCTCGACGAACGAGCAGGCGGATGAGCTCCTTGCGCGAAGGTGAGCGCCGTACCCGCGCCGAACAGCACCGGGTTGTAGACGCCGAAGGCGCGGTAGTAGTTCTTGATGATCGCGCGGTTGCGCATGATGTAGTACCGGTACGCGTTGCTGGACGCGTTCATGTGGCGGATGCCCATGTCCCACTGCTTGATCTCGCGCGTGCGGCGCAGGACGAACTCGTCCACGATCACCGATTGCGTCTTGCGCGAGGCGAGCCAGCCGTAGGTCTGGTCATCCCAGTAGATGAAGAAGCGCGGGTCGGGGAGCCCGATCTGCTCCACGATGTCGCGGTGGATGAACATCCCCTCGAAGCATCCGGAGTTCATCTTCTTGAAGCCGGAGTCATCGAAGCCGGCGGGCGCGAAGGGGATGGGGATGCCCATGCGCGGGGCGATGCGGTACTGCCAGTAGAACTCGCTGCCGTCGTAGTCGTAGCGCCGGCCCTGAATGCTCTTGAACCGCGGGGCCCACGCGCCCATGCGCGCGAGTCCGTCGGGGAGGACCTCGACGTCGTCGTCCATGAGCCACATCCACGTGGAGCCGAGCTCGTACGCGGTGCGCATACCTTCGCTGAAGCCGCCGGAGCCGCCCGTGTTGGTCTCGAGGCGCCGGTAGACGATCTCAGTGCCAGTATCGGCGCCGATCCGCTCGCGGAAGGATTCAACGACCTCGCCCGTGTCATCGCTCGAGGCATTGTCGATGATGACGACGTGGCCCGGCTTCGGATCCATCCGGACGATGCTCTCGAGGAGCTTGGTGAGCAGGCCCGACCGGTTGAACGTCACGACGGCGATCGTGGCGGATGCGGGGTCGAATACGTCGGCGCCCTCGGGGCGGGAAACATCAGAGAGCGCAGGCATGACCTATGAATCTTACCGTGACAGGTCGGTGTCCCCGTCGAGGCCGAGCGCAGGGTCATGCGGCAGCTCCCGCGGATCCCGGATCCGCTCGCGCCACGACCTCGACTGACCAGCCCGCACGGCGCAGAGCACCAGCATGAGCCAGCCGTACCCATAGAGCGTGAAGCTCTCGAAGAGCGAGTCGACGAGCAGCGCGATGAGGATGAGCGGCGTCCACGCGTAGAGGATGGAGCGCCGGTCGCTCGCGACGAGCCAGGCGCGTGCGACGGCGATGCCCGCAAAGGCGAGGAACAGCATGAGCCCCACCCAGCCGAGCTGGAGGAGGACGTCGTTGTAGGCGCTGAGCGCGGATTGGTGCTGATCGTCGATGCCGTAATTGATGGCGTTGAACGGGAACTCGGTCCGCACCCACGGCCCGAACCAGCCCCACCCCAGAACGGGCTCGTAGCGGACGAATCGCGCGATCTGAGCCCACAGCTCCGTGCGAATCGAGAAATCAGTGCCGGCGCCGACCCAGGCGATCAGTCGATTGCGGGCGACGTAGCCGACGACGACCGCTGCGACCACGAGAGCGCCGAGGATCCCCTGAACGAGCGGTCGGCGGGTCGGCTCGACGCGGCGGACGAACGAAAGCGCGAGAGTGGCGACCGCCGTCGCAAGGGCGAGCACCAGCACGGTGGGGGAGTCGGACATCCCCGCAAGAACAGCGGCGAGCAGCGCGGAGTAGAGCGACACCCCGGGGCGCACAGACATCGTGCGCCATTCGATGTAGAAGGTGATGAGCGCCAGCACGGTGATGAACCCGAGTGCGTTGCGGGTTCCGAAAATGCCTTGGATGGGCCCGAGGGCGGCCAGGTTCCCTTGAATCCCGAGGAACCGGAACGGCATGTCGAGAAGAACTCCGGAGAGGACTTCGATCGCCAGCGACACCGTCAACAGGACGCGCATGACGTCAGCGAGAGCGCGCACGGTCTGCAGAGTGTCGCGGACGTGGCCGATGACGACGGCGAGGAAGGCGATCGCGGCGAGCGACAGCCATCCGGTGATGGTGAGACGGACATCCGTCGTCCATCCGGCACTGGCCAACGCCCACGCCATGAACAGCAACAGGCTCGTGGGCACCAGCCGCAGGAGGGTGAATTCCTTGCGTCGGACGACCAGGATGGCGACTCCCAGAACGCACAGACCCGCGATGATGCTGGCGTAGGCGACCAGTCCTGCCATGCGTTCGATGGCGAAGCCGGCGAAGACGGCGCCGAGCGAGGCGACCGTGAAGGCGCTGGCGAGTGGCGCTGAATCGAGCAGGCGCACGAGCCACGACGAGCGATATGGTCGCGGCTCGGCGGCGCTCACGCAGCCTGCTTCGGAAGCGGCTCGCCCTGCTCGCCGGTCAATCGCTGCTCGGAGGGGCCGCGACCGACGAGCGGAGCCTGCTTGATCTTGAAGGACAGCATCACGAGAAAGAGCCAGCCCCAGTTGAGCAACGGGCCCGACTCCGCCATGCCCTCGATCACGAGGAGTGCTGCCACCAGCGACGGCAGCAGGTTGATGGCCGAATAGGGACGGTCGGCGACGAGGTCCCACCGCGGCCGATCGACGGCGAAGAACCACGACCGCCAGATGAAGGCGACGAAGACCATCACCATCAAGATGAGGCCGATGATCCCGAGCTGCAACCACACGTCGAGCCACATGTTGTGTGCCTGCATGACGGTCTGGCCGTGGTCGATGATCCATCCGTCGAAGGCGGGCTCGGTGGGGACCCACGGCGTCGAGTAGCCCCATCCGAGCACGGGGCGTTCGAGGATTCGCTGCCACACCGCCGCCCAGATGCCCTCGCGGCCGGTGAGGTCGGCCGAACGGCCCAGGGCGGTGAACAGCGCATCGCGCCACACCCACGCGGCGGTGATGCCGCCGATCGCCACCACCCCGTAGACGATGTAGTACTTGGTGCGTTCGCCCGGGTGCCGAGTGCTGCGCATGAGAAGGATCGTCACGAGGATCACCGCGACGAAGACGGCCGCGAGGAGGGCGGTCGCCGACGCGGCGCGGTAGAACATGTACGCGGCCAGGCCCATCCAGAGCACCAGCAGGAAGCGGCGGGGCGCTCCCGTGGCGTACCGGATGCCGAACACGATGATCGCGAGGAGCGCGACGTAGGCGAGGGCATTCGCGTTGCCGAACACCCCTTGAATGCGCCCGCCGTCGAACAGGTTGTCGCGCGACCACAGAATGATCGGGTCTTCCACAGGGCCGTCGGGGCGGACGAATTCCGGCAGGATCGGCCCGCCCCACACCAGCGAGACCCACAGTTCGAACAGCAGCGAGAGCATCAGAATCCACTTGAGAGCGGATGCCACGGCACGCACCAATTCGCGCCACGTCAAGACGGCTCCGACGAACATGGCCGACACCGTCGTCACGACCAGGAGGATGAGAGTCAGTGCGGTGGCCGACGGCCAGTTCGACCACAGCAGTGAGGTGATCGCCCACACGACATAGGCGATCGCGTACCACGGGAGCCGCCGCCATTGGACCTCGGGCCGGATCACCGCCCAGAGGATCGCAGAGACGATGCCCGTGCCGATGATCATGACAGTGGAGCCCACCGTGCCGATCGCCACAAGCCACGCGGTACCGCCGAGGGAAGCGGCCAGCACGAAGATGCACCATCCACGTAAGAGGAGATGGCGCGTCTTCTCCCGCAGCGGGGCCGCAGGCGGCGCCGAGACGGGGTGTCGTGTGTGGACGGCCATGGTGGAATCAGGTTATCGCGGTGGCCCTGGTAATCCGGAGGTGCGAACGCGGGGTTCGAAACCCCGGCATCCGACGAAACGCCGCGATTAGGCTGTGGGCGTGCTTATCCCCATCGCCAACGTTCCCCGCGACTACGCCTGGGGATCCACCGATCTCATCGCCGAGCTCCAGGGACGCGCGCCTTCCGGGCGTCCTGAGGCGGAGATCTGGTTCGGGGACCACCCGGGCTCACCATCCATCGTGCAGGACGGCTCGCGGCGCACGCTCCGCGATGTGCTGACGGATGCCGGGTCACCGCCGCTGCCGTACCTGTTGAAGCTTCTTGCGGCGGGATCGCCGCTGTCGATCCAGGCTCACCCGTCGAAGGCCCAGGCCGTGCTCGGTTTCGCGCGCGAAGAGGCCGCGGGGATACCGCGCGATGGCGCTGCCCGCACCTATCGCGATGACAACCACAAGCCGGAGCTGATCGTTGCGCTCAGCGACCCGTTCCGCGCGCTCGCCGGGCTCCGGCCGCTGGCGGAGACGCGACGGATCGTGGAGATGCTCGGCGGCGGAGCAGGTCCCGCGGCGTTGAGAGCCCACCTCGAGGGCGACGACGAGGCGCTGGCGCTGCGGAGCACGATCGAGTGGTTGCTGTCGGGGGAGGCCCAGGACGAGGTCGACGGGATCATCTCGGCGGCGCTCGCCGCAGCGGCCGACGCGCCGACCGCGACCGCAGTGAGTCCACCGCACCCGTCGGGCCGAACTATTCGGCGGAGTTCGCGGCGATACGCACCATCGCCGCCGCGTACCCCGGGGACCCCGGAGTGGTCGTCGCCTTGCTGATGAATCTCGTCGAACTGCGCCCGGGGCAAGCGATCTTCGTGGATGCGGGCGTCCTGCACGCGTACCTCGATGGTCTCGGCGTCGAACTGATGGCGGCGAGCGACAACGTGCTGCGCGGGGGATTGACCCCCAAGCACATCGACGTGCCCGAACTCCTCCGGATCATCGACACCACACCTGCCGAACCGCCGAGGCTCCTGCCGCAGAAAAGCCGAGGTCTCGAGGTCTTCGACGCCGGGATTCGCGATTTCTCGCTCGTGCGGGTCGTCGTCTCGGGGACTGTCACGGTCGCCCTGACGGGACCGGCGATCTTACTGGTGGCGAAGGGCGCGGTCGAGGTGACCGCCGACGCGACATCGGAGAATCTGGTCGCCGGCGGCGCCGTCTTCACGACGGCCGCCACGATCGACATCTCCGGCGACGGCGAGGTCTTCATCGCGCAGCCCGGACGCCTGTCGCCGGACGCCTGATTCGCGCAACCCGGCGGCATCCGTCTCACGACAATCGCGACACGCCGTGCAGAGGTCATGAAGGTTCAATCGGGCCTTGAGGGTTTACGATCTGCGACTTGACGGGGGCGAATGACACGGGTGTAATTATCAATACACGCAGACGGGCGTGGGGGGCATACAGGTAGGAGAACGACATGACGGGTTACCGTTCCGGCGTTCCCGACAATTGGTTCGTCGATCCGGTCAATCTCGGTGTCCCGGGGGTGCGTCGTGCCCTCGAAGGTGACGACGAGAATGCACTCTCGTGGCAGACCGATGCGCTGTGCGCGCAGACCGATCCGGAAGCGTTCTTTCCGGAAAAGGGCGGGTCAACACGGGATGCGAAGCGAATCTGCGGGACGTGCGACGTGCGGGGCGATTGCCTCGAATACGCGCTGCAGAATGACGAGCGCTTCGGCATCTGGGGTGGGCTGAGCGAGCGCGAGCGACGCAAACTCAAGCGTCGCGCCAGCTGAGCGAATCTCGCCGAACCGCGCCGACAAGACGCGGGACTGCAAGGATGCGCGCCTAGGCTGACCTGGTCATGCCCGCTCGTGTCCACGCACTTCTGGTTGTGCGCCCCGACGGGCGCACCCCTGCCGCGTTCCATTTGAAGCGCACCCTGGCCGCCCTGCACGGGCAGACCCGGTCGGTGGATGCGCTGACGATCGTGCTGTGCGGCGCCGACGAGCGTCTCCGCGAGGTCACCGAGGGATATCCGACCGCTGAGGTCATCTCTGCGCCACTGAAGACGGATTACGCCGCCGCGCTGCGACTCGTGGCCGTCGATTCAGGTGCCCCGGGCTCGGGATCCGACTCGGAATCCGACTCCGACACCGACACCGACACCGACCAAGATCTCGCGGTCTGGCTGCTCGCCCAAGACACCGCACCCGAGGCAGACGCCCTCGTTCTCCTCTGCGGAGTGCTCGAGTCGGCGCCATCTGTCGCGATCGCGGCGCCCAAACTCGTGCAGTGGGACGATCGCGGCCGCATCACCTCGCTCGGCGTCTCGATGACGCGTTACGGGCGCACGATCGAGTTGGTCGACGGTGATCTCGATCAGGGCCAGCATGACGGCGGCGAGGATGTCCTCGGTGCCGACGTCCGCGGGCTGTTGGTCCGTGCGGACGTATGGCGAGATCTGAACGGGCTCGACGGATCGCTGGCCGGTGCGGACGAAGGGCTCGACCTCGGCGTCCGCGCACGGTTGGCCGGGGGCCGGGTGGTCCTGACACCCGCGGCACTCGTCGCGGTTGCCGACGACGGCGTCGCAGGTCTTCCTGCACCGCAGAAGCCGGGTGCGCGCTGGCGGATCGCGTACGCCCAGCGTGTCGCGACCCTGCAACGCCGACTCGCGTATGCCTCGCCGGTCGCTGTCCCGTTCCACTGGCTCTCGCTCCTGCCACTCGCACTCTGGCGCTCGCTCGGGCACCTGCTGGGCAAGCACCCGTCGAGGATCCTTCCCGAATGGGGGGCAGCCGTCGTCGCCGCAGTCCAGGTGGTGGGAGTCGCGCGCGCACGGGCCGGCATCCGTCGTCGCCGGATGGGTGACCGAGAGACCGTGCCGTGGAGCAGACTGGCGCCCTTGCGGGTGACGAGCACGCACCTCCGTCACAGCCTTTCGACGGCCGACGCCGCAACGACAGTGGCGGGCGGACGAACCGATCTGCACTTCTTCGGCGGTGGCGGCGCGTGGATCGTGCTGGCAGCGCTCGTCGCGTCCGTCGTCGCCTTCCCCGCGCTTCTCGCGGCACCCGTTCTCGGCGGGGGTGCGCTCGCGCCGCTGCGCGCGACGGTGACGCAATTGTGGGCGGATGCAGCGTACGGCCAGCGGCCTCTCGGCTGGGACACCGTCGGCGCCGCAGATCCGTTCAGCGCGGTGATCGCGCTGCTCGGATCGTTCTCGCCGCTGGATCCCTCGCGCTCGATCGTGATTCTGTGGGTGCTCGCACTGCCACTGGCTGCCCTCGGCGGCTGGTTCGCCGCGACCAGGGTCACGGAGCGTCCACTGCTGCGCGCCGTCGGGGCGGTGGGCTGGGCGCTCGCCCCCACGTTCCTCGCCGCGCTGGTCGATGGACGCCCGACCGGAGTGATCGCGCACCTTCTCTTGCCGTGGCTGATGTACGCCGCGGTGGCCGCGCACCGTTCGTGGGCGAGCGCGGGCACGGCATCCCTCCTTCTCATCGGCGTCGTCGCGTGCGCGCCGTCCCTCGCACCCGGGTTCGTCGTGCTGTGGATCGTGGCCCTCGCGCTCGTCATTGTGCTGCGGGCCGGCGACGGCGTGGCCCGCATCGCGTGGCTCGTGGTCCCGACGATTGTGGTGTTCGCGCCGCTGGCGTGGCGCGCGTTCTTCGATGACAACCTGCTCGGGCTCCTGGGCGACCCCGGTGTCCCGTGGGCAGGACCCCAAGTCGCGGCCGACGTGGCGGGCCGCTCACTGCTTGCGGCGGGCTTCCCGACCACGGATCCCGGCGGATGGGGCGCGCTGCTCGGATCGGACGCCCCGACGTGGTGGGTACCCCTCCTCGTGGCGCCGATGGCGGTACTCGCACTCGGTGCGCCGCTGACGCGGCGGTGGCTTCCCGGCATCGTGCTCCTCGTGATCACCTCGACAGGGCTGTTGACCGCCATCATCGCCGTGGGGGTCGTCGTCACCGCCGACGCCGCCCAGCCCATCGCGGTGTGGCCCGGTGCAGCGCTGAGCCTCGCCTGGATCGGGATGCTCAGCGGCGCGCTCCTCACCCTCGATCAACTCCCGGCGCTGCGCGGTGCGCGCATGGCCATCGCCGCCGTGGTGCTGATCGCGCTTGGCGTCACGGCGTTCCCCGCAGCAACGGCCAGTTCGCGAGGTGCGACGGAGATCACGAACGGACCCGCGAGTACCCTCCCCGCCTATGTCGACGCGGAGGGTCGGGGGTCGCTGCGCACCGCGACGATGGTTCTGCTGCCGCTGTCGTCGGGCGCGATGTCATCGACGATCGTGTGGGGTGGCAGCGAGACCCTCGGTGGACAGACGACGCTCTTGTCCGCGCGTGACAGCGTCGCCGTTCCCGATGAGACGACCGCGCATCTCACCGCAGATCTCGTGACGGATGCCGCAACCACGGTCATCGAAGATCTCGCCGCGCACGGTGTTGCGTTCGTGCTGCTGGCTCCTGCTCCTTCCGATGAGTCCGCCGCCGCACGCGCGGAGCGGCTGGGGGCCGAGACCTCGCTCGACCAGCGCGAGGGGCTCGAGTCCGTGGGCGAGACCGCCACCGGCACGCTCTGGCGAGTCGTGACGACCGTTCAGAACCGGGCGGCGCCATCGGCCGCCGAACGTGAGGCCACTCGCAACGTTGTGACACTGCAGCTGCTGGCGCTCGGCGTCGCGCTGCTGCTGGCGATTCCTACCTCCGGATCGGCTGCCGACGCGCGACGGCTGCCGCGGGTCATCGGATCCAAGCCGCGAGCGATCCGACCCCGAGGAGGGCGAGGATGAGCGCCAGGATGAGTGCCCCTCGTACGCGCATCGCCGCGAGTGCACGCCTGCTGGTCGGTGTGATCGCCGCCGCAGTGTTCGCCGTGGGAGCCGCGACCGCCGTCGTCCTCCCGTGGCCCGGTGTGGCGCGCGAACCGGCCTCCGTATCGACGCTTCCCGAACCCGCGGCATCCGTCGCCTCGTGTACGGGACCGATTCTCGCTCTCGGACGAGACTCCGCGAACGCCTCGGGCATCACGGTCGATGCGCAGCAGCAGATCGCGGTGGGAACCGCGTCGGCCACCGCCCCGGCGACGGGGACGGCGTTCGCATCGCCGGACATCGGCGGGGGAGTCGGAGCGCAGTGGTTCTCGGCGCTGCCGGAAGGGTCCCAGCGCACCGACCTCGCCGCGGCCGGCTCCGCGCGGGCTGACGCTGACGACCTGACGGGCTTTGCCGCATCTGTCTGCGCGCCGCCGCTCATGGAATCGTGGCTCGTCGGGGGAGCTGCGAACACCGGCGCCGCTGACCTCATCCTGCTCGATAACCCCGGAGATGTCGCTGCCAGCGTCGATCTGACCGTGTACGGCGTCGAGGGTGCGCAGACCCCGGATGCCGGCACTGCGCTCATCGTCGCTCCCGGTACCCAACGCGTCATCCCGCTTGCGGCCATCGCCCTCGGCGAAGAGAGTCCCGTCGTGCGGGTGACGTCGTCGGCGGCGCCCGTGCACGCCGCCTTGCAGGCAAGCATCACCCGGACGCTCGTGCCCGGCGGTGTCGACCAGGTGGGGACGACAGCGCTCCCCGCGACTGTCCCAGGTCATCCCGTCGTTCAGTGTGACCGAAGCACCGGGCCAGGCCGGAGCATCTGAGGCGACGACGGTTCTGCGGCTCCTGAGCCCCGGACAGGCCGCCGCGGCCACGGTCACCGTGACAGCGGTGGACACCGGAGCGATCGCCACCGACGTGCGGACAGTGCCGCTCGTCGCCGATCAGCCGCTCGAACTCGAGTTGGCGGGACTCCCGATCGGCGAATATTCGGTGCGCATTGAGGCCGAGGCGCCGGTCGTGACTGCTCTCTGGCAGACGACGGGGTTCGGCGACGGGATCGGATTTCGCCTGGTATCCCGCCGCCGAGCCGGTCGGAGCGCCGAGCCTGTTCGCCGTGGCGCCGGGCGCGGCGCCCATGCTCACGATCACCAATGACGGCGACGCACCCGCATCCGTCGACGTCATCGCCGGCGCGGGAACGGGTGTGGCCTCGACGGTCGGCATCGATCCAGGCGGAGCGGCGACCGTGCCGGTGACTGCGGGTGAGGTCTACAGCTTCGTGCCGTCGGGTCCCGGCATCCGGGCGAACGTGACGTACGCGTTCGACGGCGGTTTGGCGGGATACTCCGTCATTCCCGCGGATGCCGCAGCGGCGGCCATCGTCGTCTATCCGCAGTAGCGCGGGGATTGCGACGCGGTCACGGGCGGTCGCTTCTCAGCGAGCGACGCTCACATGAAGCGGAAGCGATCGGGGCCGAGGTCCCACGGATCGCGATCGAGAAACTCGGCCGCCGCGCGGAAGACGCAGCTTTCGACCATCATTCGGCGATGGAGATCGTCGTTGCGGTGCAGCGTGCTGAGGCGCTCGATGGGCAGTCGATAGAGGACGATCCGCTTCTCGTCGGGATGGACACTCCAGCGGGGAATGCCCTCCGCGTCGGTCGCGGGGGGCATCGACGCGATCTCGAAGCGGACGTCGCGCAGTTCGGTCCACGCACTGCGGAGGTACTCGGCTGTCGTGCCGACGGCGAGGTCGAAGCGCTCGGCGCGCGTCTCCAGCGGTGGCAGAGGGGGGCGGATGACGGGGCTGCGGTCTTCACGACCGTGGCGTCCGTGGCGCGAAGGCCGCGCCCTGGGGGAGGCGTTGTCGCGAGCACTCCGAGTTCGGCGCCGCATCATGGGGCCATTCTATGCGGCGGGGTGGCGAGGCGGAGTGTGCGAGCGTGCTGTCTGGGGCGGTGCGCGGCGCGGCCTCCACGTATCGACGGGCGGCATCGGTAGCGTCAGGAAGATGCGCGAGAGACTGTGTTCCAAGGTGGCTTGTGCCCGCGAGGCCGTGACGACGCTCACGTTCGACTACGGCGACCAGATGGCCGCGCTCGGCCCGCTCGGCGCCGGCGAGGGCGATCCGCACGCGCACGATCTGTGTGCGATCCACACCGACCGGCTGTCTGTCCCCAAGGGCTGGGTCGTCGTGCGCCACGAGACACTGCGCGTCTGAGCTCGCCCGAGGCGTGCCGTCGTCGGCATCCGCTCGGTGCGGCTCCCTGGCCCGCGAGGGGTCGCGATCGGCGGTGCTTGCGAGCGCGCCGAACGCAGCAGCAGTCGCGACCCTTCGTGAACGCCTGCGCGGGCCAAGTACGTGACGATCGCGACCCCTCGCGGGCCGGCGGGCAGCGGCGGACGCGGGAGCGCATCGGCGTGGGAGAATGATCGGATGCCGAATACCACTGTGACCGCGCCCGAATTCGTCGTCGCCGACTTGTCCCTCGCCGAAGCAGGCCGCCACCAGATGCGCCTCGCCGAGAACGAGATGCCCGGGCTCATGGCCCTCCGCGAAGAGTTCGGCCCCACGCAGCCCCTCGCAGGCGCCCGCATCGCCGGGTCACTGCACATGACGGTCCAGACCGCCGTGCTCATCGAGACGCTCGTCGCGCTCGGCGCGCAGGTCCGTTGGGCGAGCTGCAACATCTTCTCCACCCAGGACGAAGCCGCCGCCGCGATCGCCGTCGGCCCCACCGGCACCGTCGACGCACCCGCCGGCGTCCCGGTGTTCGCGTTCAAGGGCGAGACCCTCGCCGAGTACTGGGAACTCGCCGATCGCATCTTCGACTGGTCGGCCGAAGGCTTCGACGGGCCGAACCTGATCCTCGACGACGGCGGCGACGCGACGCTCCTCGTGCACCGCGGCGTCCAGTTCGAGCGCGACGGCGCCGTGCCCGACGCGACGGATGCCGATTCCGCCGAATACCGCATCGTCCTCGACACGCTGCGTGCGAGCCTCGCGCGCGACCCGCAGCGTTTCACGCGCCTCGCCGAGGGTCTCATCGGCGTCACCGAAGAGACCACCACCGGCGTGCACCGCCTCTACGAACTGCACGCCGCGGGCAACCTCCTCTTCCCCGGGATCAACGTCAACGACTCGGTGACCAAGTCGAAGTTCGACAACAAATACGGCATCCGCCACTCGCTGCCGGACGGCATCAACCGCGCCACCGATGTCCTGATGGGCGGCAAGGTCGCCTTCATCGCGGGCTACGGCGACGTCGGGAAGGGTGCGGCCGAGGCACTCCGGGGCCAGGGTGCGCGCGTCATCGTCGGCGAGGTCGACCCGATCTGCGCACTCCAGGCGGCGATGGACGGCTACCAGGTCGCCAAGCTCGAGTCGGTCATCGGCGACGTCGACATCGTCATCACCGGCACCGGCAACACGCGCGTCGTCACCGCCGAGCACCTCCAGGGCCTCAAGCACCTCGCGATCGTCGGAAACGTCGGGCACTTCGACGACGAGATCGACATGGCCGGGCTCGAAGCGGTCCCCGGCGTCGAGAAGATCGAGATCAAGCCGCAGGTGCACGAATACCGCATGCCCAACGGCCGCAGCGTGCTCGTCCTCAGCGAAGGACGCCTGCTGAACCTCGGCAACGCGACCGGACATCCGTCGTTCGTGATGAGCGCCTCGTTCACCAACCAGGTGCTCGCCCAGATCGAACTGTTCACGAAGCCCGACGAGTACCCGGTCGGCGTCTACGTGCTGCCCAAGGAACTCGACGAGAAGGTCGCACGCCTTCACCTCGCGGCCCTCGGCGTCGAGCTGACCGAACTCACCGCGGAGCAGTCGGCCTACCTCGGCATTCCCGTCGACGGGCCGTACAAGCTCGACCACTACCGCTACTGAGCGGCGCCACACACAGACCTGCCACGCCGCTGAGTCGCCACCGGATGTCGCTATTCCCATCGAATAGGGACATCCACCGGCGACTCGGCGAGCGGATGCCGCAGCTCAGCGCTCGGGGAATCCTCGCGGCGCGTCGGTGAGTCCGGCGGTCAGGGCGGTGACGCGTGCACGCTCGCCGTCAAGCGCCGTGAACTCACGGTCGCGGCGGAGCGACACGACGGCGCGCAGGAAGGTCTCGGCATCCGTGTCGGGCAGCGGGGAGACGAAGGGCCGGACGTCTTCGGCGATCGACTGCGCGGCTCGCGCACGCGCGGCGGGGTCGAGTCGCGCTGCCTGCCGGACGAACTGACCGGCGCGGCGCGCCACCCGGTCGGGGAGCCGGGCGACATCCGCCATCGCCGCCCACGCGAGGAGCGCTTCGGGCACGCCCGGGGCTGAGGCGGGTAGCCGTGGGGCGCGCGTGCGCTCGGAGTACGTCCCCGCCATCAGGTCGCCGAGCCGCTCCGCACGCGGGGTGAACGCGCCGACGATCCCGGCCAGCGCACCGAGGGTGAACCAGATCTCCAGGACGCCCACCAGCGCACGGATGAACGCCTGTCGAAAGCCCGACGCTCCGCCATCGACCCGCACGATGCGTGCGCCGACGATGAGCTTTCCGAGGCTGCGTCCGTGCGTCACGGTTTCCACCGCAGTCGGGAGGACGACCATGACGATCACCAGCACGCTGATGGTCAGGATGGGCGAGAGTGATCCGAGGTCGAATCCGCCGATGAGCCAGTCGGCCACGAGGAAGAAAAGCACGAGCAGCAGGATGGACGCCAAGACGTCGATGAACACCCCGAGCGCCCGCAGGAAGTAGCCGACGGGTTGCACGTCGAGCGCGACGGCTTCGCCCGTCAGGATTTCGTCCTGGCGGATCTGTGCGGCGGGCCCGGGCTGAGGCATAGGTACAGTAAACCAAATGGACCTCGACGCACTGACGGCCGCACGCGGCGCCGAGTGGGCGCGGCTGGATGAGCTCAGTCGGGCCCGGCGCTTGAGCGCCGCCGAGGTCGATGAACTGGTCACGCGGTACCGGTCGGCCTCGGCCGACCTGGCCGACATGAAGACCTCGGCCGGCCGGAGCCTCGAGGGCGACCGACTGTCCACCTTTCTCGCACGCGCTCGGCTGCGACTGACCGGATCGCCGGACAACGTCCTGCAGCAGATCCCGCGCTTCTTCGCTCTGCAGCTTCCCGCAGCGCTGTACCGATTGCGGTGGACGACGCTCGTGATCGCCGTTGTCTTCCTCATCATCGGCGTGCTCGTGGCGAGCTGGATCGCCCGCGACCCGGCGGCCCTCGCGGCGTTGGGCAGCCAGGCGCAGCTCGAGCAGTACGCCGACAGTGATTTCACGAACTACTACAGCGAGAATCCGGCAGCCGTGTTCGCCGGCACGGTGTGGACGAACAACGCGTGGATCGCGGCGCAGGCGGTGCTCTTCGGCATCACGGGATTCTGGCCGGTCATGGTGCTCATCCAGAACGCCGTCGGGGTGGGAACGGCCGCCGGCGTGCTGTTCGGCCTCGGCCGGGGCGATGTCTTCCTGCTCTACATCGCACCGCACGGACAGCTCGAGTTGACCTGCATCTTCGTGGCGGTCGCCGCGGGCCTCCACATCTTCTGGGCATGGGTGGCGCCGGGGCGGCGCACACGCGGCCAGTCGCTCGCCGCCGCCGGTCGGTCGCTCGCGACGGTCGCTGTCGGACTCGTGATGGTGCTCGCCGTCGCGGGCATGATCGAGGGCTTCGTCACCGCGCAGCCGTGGCCGTGGCCGGTCAAGATCGGCATCGGCACGCTCGCGCTGGCCGCTTTCGTGTTCTACATGGTGTTCGTCGGCGGCCGCGCCGCGAGGCACGGCGAGTCCGGCGATCTCACCGAGTATGAATCCGGCACGCCGCGCCTCGTCGCCGGTTGAGGCATCCGCTCGTTACCGTTCGCCCGTCGCGTGTGCAGGGTCCATGTCGATGACACTGTGCACACAGGACGGATGAGCGGATGCCGCACGGCGACACCCACGTCGGCGCGCGTCCAGTTTTGTCTTCCTCAAAACTGGTCTACGGTGGAATCATGACGACGGCATACGCACCCGAGGCCATTCGCGCCGCGGGATTGCGGGTCACGGCATCCCGAACCGCAGTCTTCGAAGCCCTCGGCATCCGGCCGCACGCCAGCGCGGAAGACCTTTTCGACACGGTGACCACGCAGGTCCCGCGCACGAGCCTGCAATCGGTCTACAACGCGCTCGCCGACTTCGTCGAGGCGGGGCTCGTGCGGCGGATCGAACCCGCAGGCCGCCCGATGCTCTTCGAGCTGCGCGTGGGCGACAACCACCACCACCTCGTCTGCACCGGATGCGGCGCCGTCGAGGATGTCGATTGCGCGGTCGGGGCCGCCCCCTGCCTCGAGCCCTCCGACACGCACGGCTTCGAGATCGCCGTCGCCGAAGTCACATACTGGGGCCGCTGCGCGAAGTGCGCGGCATCCGCTCGCTGATCTCACGACCGCACAGACCACAAGACCACAACCACCCGCTACGGAAGGACACCCCCATGGCAGATTCCGACGAGACCACCGCCCCCATCGGCGAGAACGTCACTGACACCGACCAGACGGTCCTCGACATCGACACGCCTGCCGAGATCCGCGAAGAGGGAACGGATGCTGCCGGCAAATGCCCCGTCATCCACGCGCAGCCCCACCCGACCAGCGGCTCGGCGAACAATGTCTGGTGGCCGAACCAGCTGAACCTCAAGATCCTCGCGAAGAACCCCGCCGTCTCCAACCCGCTCGGCGAGGACTTCGACTACAAGGCCGCGTTCGACTCCCTCGACCTGGCCGCCGTCAAGGCCGACATCGCCGCCGTTCTCACCACCTCGCAGGACTGGTGGCCGGCCGACTTCGGCAACTACGGCCCGCTCATGATCCGCATGGCCTGGCACTCCGCCGGCACCTACCGCGTCACCGACGGTCGTGGCGGCGGCGGCGCCGGTCAGCAGCGCTTCGCCCCGCTGAACAGCTGGCCGGACAACGTCAACCTCGACAAGGCGCGACGCCTCCTCTGGCCCGTCAAGAAGACCTACGGTCAGAGCCTGTCGTGGGCCGACCTCATGATCCTCGCCGGCAACGTCGCGCTCGAGACCATGGGCTTCACCACCTTCGGCTACGCCGGTGGACGCCCCGATGTCTGGGAGCCCGACGACGACGTCTACTGGGGTCCCGAGACCGAGTGGCTCGGCGACGAGCGCTACTCCGGCGAGCGCGACCTGGAGAAGCCCCTCGCGGCCGTCCAGATGGGCCTCATCTACGTCAACCCCGAGGGCCCGAATGGCAACCCCGACCCGCTGACCTCGGCGCGCGACATCCGCGAGACGTTCGGCCGCATGGCCATGAACGACGAAGAGACCGTTGCCCTCATCGCCGGTGGTCACACCTTCGGCAAGACCCACGGCGCGGGTCCCGACACCCACGTCGGCGACAACCCCGAGGCCGCGGGCATCGAGGAACAGGGCCTCGGCTGGAAGAACTCCTTCGGCACGGGCAAGGGCGGCGACACGATCACATCCGGCCTCGAGGTCACCTGGACCTATCACCCGACGCGCTGGGACAACGAGTTCTTCCACATCCTCTACGCCTACGAGTGGGAGCTCATGAAGAGCCCGGCCGGCGGCAACCAGTGGCGTCCGATCAACGGCGGCGGCGCCGACATGGTGCCCCTCGCCCACGATGCCGCCCAGCGCCGCGAGCCCCGCATGCTCACGAGCGACCTCGCGCTGCGGGTGGACCCGGAGTACGACAAGATCTCGCGTCGATTCGCGACCGACCCCGAGGCTTTCGCCGACGCGTTCGCGCGCGCCTGGTTCAAGCTCACGCACCGCGACATGGGTCCCATCGCCCGCTACCTCGGACCCGAGGTGCCCGCCGAAGAGCTCATCTGGCAGGACCCGGTGCCCGCCGTCGATCACGAACTCATCGACGATGCGGATGCCGCGGCGCTCAAGGATCAGATCCTGCAGTCCGGCCTGACGGTGTCGCAGCTCGTCGCGACCACGTGGGCGGCGGCATCCACCTTCCGCGGCAGCGACAAGCGCGGCGGCGTCAACGGCGCCCGCATCCGCCTCGCTCCGCAGAAGGATTGGGAAGTCAACAACCCCGCCCAGCTGCAGACCGTCCTCGCGGCGCTCGAAGGCGTCCAGGCTGCGTTCAACGATGGCCGCACCGATGGCAAGAAGGTGTCGCTCGCCGACCTCATCGTGCTCGCGGGCAACGCTGGGGTGGAGAAGGCCGCGGCGGATGCCGGGGTCGATGTTCTCGTGCCGTTCCACCCGGGACGCACGGACGCGACCGAAGAGCAGACCGACGCCGACTCGTTCGACTACCTCGAGCCGATCGCCGACGGGTTCCGCAATTACTCGGGCCCGAACGCCTTCCTCCCGGCGGAGCACCACCTCATCGACCGGGCGAATCTGCTCACCCTCAGCGCTCCCGAGATGACGGTGCTCGTCGGGGGTCTCCGCGCCCTCGGCGCGAACTGGGACGGCTCGACGTACGGTGTGTTCACCGACCGCGTCGGTGTGCTCACGAACGACGTGTTCGTGAAGCTCCTCGACCTCGGCACCACGTGGAAATCACTCGACCCGGGCTCGCACGCGTTCATGGGGACGGATGCTGATGGCGGCGCTGTCGGCATCGGCACGCGTGTCGACCTGCTGTTCAGCTCGAACTCCGAGCTGCGCGCGATCGCCGAGGTGTATGCGAGCGACGATGCCTCCGAGAAGTTCGTGCGCGACTTCGTCGCGGCGTGGGGCAAGGTCACCGAGCTCGACCGCTTCGACCTGCGCTGATCCGCAGCCCCGAGCAAAAAAGAACCGCCCCTCCGATTCGGAGGGGCGGTTCTTTTATAGCGGGGGACGCGCTAGGCCTTCTTGCTGTCGAACAGCACCTTGTGAATCAGTCCGGCCAGGAGTCCACCGACGATCGGGAACACGATGAACACCCACAGCTGGGCGAGGGCATCACCGCCGCCGTAGATCGCCGCCGCGATGGAGCGGGCGGGGTTGACCGACGTGTTGTCGATCGGGATGGTGACGAGGTGGATGAGGGTGAGCGTCAGACCGATCACGAGTCCGGCCATCGCCGGGGTGCCACGCGTCGGGTGAGTCACTCCGAGGATGATGAACAGGAAGATCGCGGTGAACACGATCTCGGTCGTGATGGCCGCGCCGAGCCCGAAGCCGCCAGGGGAGAGAGCGTCGAACCCGTTGCTGGCAAAGCCGCCGTCCTGGGCGTTCGCGAGCCAGTTGTCGGGGTTGAACGTGCCGATCAGGACGATGACGGTCGTGGCGACGGCACCGCCGACAACTTGGGCGATGATGTAGCCGGGCGAATCCTTCCAATGGAATCGGCCGGCGGCGGCGAGACCGAGGGTGATCGCGGGGTTGAAGTGTCCGCCCGAGATCGGGCCCCAGGCGTAGGCGCCCACGACGACGGTCAGGCCGAACGCGAGGGCGACGCCGAGGAAGCCGATTCCCAGCGAGCTGCCGTTGCTGCCGACTCCGAAGTCGGACGCGAACAGCGCCGCTCCGACACCGCCGAGGACGAGGAGGAAGGTGCCCAGAGCCTCGGCGACCAGCTTGGATGCTGTCGACGGGCCCTCCGGGTGTGGTGCATGTTCGAGGGGAGTTGGAGTGACTGACTTTTCCGGTCGAGGATCGCTGCTGCTCATGGTGAAACTCCTTTCGCCGCCAGGCTAGCGCTCAGCGAACTCTCAGGGTGGGAGGCGCGACACACAGCGTCGTCATCCTCAGAGCCGGCCGGCCGCCTTCAGCGCCAGATAGCGGTCCGCGATCGCCGGGGGCAGCTTCTCCGGGTCGGCCGCAAGGGACTCCGCCCCGGCGCGCCGCACGGCCTCGGCGACGCGCTCCGCATCGCGGAGCGCGCGCTCCCCGGCAGCTTCGAGGTACACGTCATCTGCCGTTCGTCGCGCGGGCGTGGGCGACGGCGCCTCGGTCGCCGAGCCCACCAGGACGTGGGCTCGACGCGTGAGCGCGGGCAGCGCCCCGAGGAATCCGCGGGCGGCTTCGGGAGCATCCTGCGCCGTGAGGAGAACCACCAACGACGGTCGGGAGGTCAGCGCGCGGATCGCCGTGAATGCGGCATCCCAATCGGTGTCGATCAATTGCGGCTCGACGGGAGCCATCGCATCGACCATCGCGGGCAGCAGCCCAGGGCCATCGACGCGGGTGACGCGCGCTCGCAGAAGTCGGTCGAACAGGGCGAGGTGGACGTGGTCGCCGGCGCGGGTGGCGAGCGCAGCGAGCAGCAACGCCGCCTCCATTGCGGCATCCAGTCGCACGCCGTCGCCCACGCGTGCAGCGGAGGTCCGGCCGGTATCGATCAGAATCACGACGTGCCGGTCGCGTTCGGGACGCCAGGTCCGCAGCATGGTCGTCCCCGCGCGGGCCGTCGCACGCCAGTCGATCGAGCGCACGTCATCGCCGCGCACATATTCGCGGAGGCTGTCGAACTCGGTGCCCTGCCCGCGCACCTGCACGCTCGTATTCCCGTCGAGTTCGCGCAGTCGGATGAGGCGCGATGGCAGGTGCCGCCGGGAGGTGAACGGCGGCAGCACGCGCAACGATCCGGGGGCATCGAGCCGTGCTTGCCGTCCCGCCAGCCCGAGTGCACCCGACGACCGCACCATGACGAACGGACTGCGCAACTCGCCACGACGCCTCGGTCGCAGGGGAATCTCGACGGCGCGCCGTTCCCCGGGCGGCAGATCGACGCGGGCGCGTTCCAGCGGAGCGCCGGCAGTGGGCTGCCACGCATCTCGGACCAGACCCCGGATGCGCCTGCTGCCGTCGTTGCGCAGCAGCAGCGTCGTCAGCACCGCGTCGTCCCGCAGGGCACGGCGTGGGATCCGGCGTTCGACGTCGATGCGGCGCGCGTCGCCCGCGATGAGCACATCCGTGACGGCGACGACCACCACGAGCAGGACCCACACGGCGGCGGTGATCCACGCAGAGACGCCAGCGGTGCTCAGCAGCACGATCGGCAGCGCGCCGAGACCCAGCAGCAGGGCGAGACGACCGGTGACGAACATGGGCAGGCCTACAGCGGAACGCGGGTCTGCTGAAGGACCGACTGCAGGAGCGATTCGACCGACACACCCTCGATGTCGGCCTCCGCGCTCAGGCGCACGCGATGCCGCCAGGTGGGGACGAGCATCGTCTGGACGTGGTCGGGGGTGATGGCGGGGTATCCGCCGAGCCATGCCCACGCCTTGGCAGCGGCGAGCAGCGCGGTCGCCGCGCGCGGGCTGGCACCGAGTTCGACCGACGGTGCGGCCCGCGTCGCACGCGCGAGGTCGACGACATAGCCCAAGAGTTCGTCGGAGACCTCCACCGAGGCGGCCGCGCGCTGTGCGGCCTGGATCTGCTCGACCCCGACGACGGCGGTGAGGCCCGCGGCATCCAAATTGCCGGGACGGAAACCGTCGGCGTGTCGCCGGAGCACCGCGACCTCATCCTCGCGCGCGGGGACGGTGATGACGAGCTTGAGGAGGAAGCGGTCGAGCTGCGCCTCGGGCAACGTGTACGTGCCCTCGTGTTCCACGGGGTTCTGGGTGGCCGCGACCAGGAACGGGTCAGGCAGTGGTCGGGAAACACCGTCCGCGGATACCTGACGTTCTTCCATCGCTTCCAGCAGCGCTGCCTGGGTCTTCGGCGGGGTGCGGTTGATCTCATCGGCGAGGAGGATGTGGGTGAATACCGGGCCCGCTCGGAAGTCGAATTCGCCGTCGCGAGCGTTGTAGATGAGCGATCCCGTCACATCGCCCGGCATCAGGTCGGGAGTGAACTGGATGCGAGCGGTGTCGAGACCGACCGCGCGGCTGAAGCTGCGAACCAGCAGTGTCTTGGCAACGCCCGGGACACCCTCGAGCAGCACATGGCCGCGCGTCAGCAGGGCGATGAGCAGGCCGGTGACCGCGCCATCCTGACCGACGACCGCCTTGCCTACTTCCAAACGCACACGGTTCATCGATTCGCGCAGCTGCGCGTGATCGATCTCAGCAGGTCGCGGACTCGTGTGTTCTGGATCTACATGCTCGGGCTCAGTCATGGGCTGTTCCTTTCGGGGCGTACGGCGCGCTGCACGGCGTTTTCGACGTCGCGCAGGCGGTCGGCCAGGTCGACGAGTTCGCGATTGCCGGTGGGGACGGAATTCATCAGGATGTCGCGGATGACGGCGCGGTCGGCGCCGAGTGATGCGGCTGTCGCATCGGCGATTTCGGGAGCGGATGCGCCGCGGCCGAGTCCGAGCATCCGCGCGAGGCGGCGGAGGGCCGCGAATCGCAGCTGGTCCGCGGCGTGGACGGGTTCCCGCGCCCGCGCGTACAGGCGTGCGCGCCCGGCGGTGGTCTCGCCGATCCGGACGGTCACGGGAAGGGTCTCCGCCACGAGCGGACCGAAGCGACGGCCTCGCCAGATCGCGGCGACGATGGCCGTCAACACGAGCAGCATCATGACCGGGGTGACCCATGGCGGTGTCAACTCCCCAATCGTCGGCGCCGATGTGAGGTCGCTGTCGGCCAGGTCGGGGGAGTACCAGACGACGACCGGATGCCGCCCCATCAGGTTCAACGCGAGCGCCGCATTCCCATCGAGCGCGAGGGTGTCGTTGGTGAACAACACGGTGCCGTCGACCGCCGAAGTCTGGCGCCCGTCCTCCTCCAGCATCAGCAGGCCGTCGCCGTCGGGCGTGGGGTAGCAGGAGGCGACACCGTCTCCCGGCGTGAAGAGCGAACCTGGCGCGACACTTCCAGCCCGATTCGCCGCCGCCAACGCGCAGGCCGGGTCGACCGGGGCGACGTCACCGAACCCGGCCAGCTCTGATCCGCCCAGGAGCACGCGCAGATCGCGTGCGCGAGGTTCGACGATGACGACGTCATCGGCCGCATCGGCGACGGCACGAAGCGCTCGGTCCGAAAGCGGGGCGGTATCGGCGATGACAAGGGTTGCCGGACCTCCCGCAGACGCGTCGGCAAGTGCGGATTCGGCCTCGGCCCGGCTGTCGGCGACGACGACGTCGACACCGTGATCGCGCAGAATCTGGACGAGCGCCTTGCTTCCGGACGGTCCTGCCGCGTCGGGATCGAGCAGACCGGTCGCGGGGAGCGTCGAGATCCCGGCGATCATCGCGGCGACCCCGCCGACGGCGACCACGACGAGTCCGATGCCCACCCAGCCGAGGGTGCGGCGACGACGGGCGCGGGTGGGAGCGGGGCCATCCTCGAGCGGGCGCGCATCGCCGACGACCGTCATGCCGGTACGCGTCCTTCGATCACAGGTCCCTGGAGGACCGATTCGACCGGAAGAGATGCCGCGAGGCGGTCATCGAGCGACATGATGCGGTCGTATGCGTCGGCGGTCCCGGCGCGGCGGAGATAGCGGACGTCATCGAAGTCGGAGGCCGCGGACTCCAGCGCGCCGGCCTCGCCAGGAAACGCGCCACCGGCCTGGCGAGCGAATCGGTGCACCGTGGCACCCGGTTCGGGGTCGAGGATGGTCCGTTCCGATAGTGCGCGGGCAATCGCCCGCATGCGAAGGATGATGGCGTCATCCCACGCGCTCTGTCGCGCGGCCGACGCGGCGTCACGGCGGAGCTCGGCCGCCGTTCGGGACTCGTCGTGCCCGAAGAGGTCGGCATGTGCGCGAGAGCGTGCTGTGACGCGTGGACGGCCCCACACGGCGAAGGCGATGGCGATGAGCGCCACGACAACGGCGGTGGCGATCACCGCGAACACCGGACCGATCTCGGGAGGCAGCGATCCGCTGAACAGCGAGGTGATGAAGTCCCAGGCATCCCGCACGAATGTGTCGAACGGGGTCGGCCGGGCGATTTGATACTCCGGCCCCGCGAGTTCTTGCTCGGCCCATCGCCTCGCCTCATCGCCGTCGGGAATGAGGGGAAGTGCGTTCGTCAGGACGACCGTCATGATCCCCCGGGGGCGGTCCACCGAGTCGGTTGATCGTTCGGCGACGCCGGCGGAGCGGGAAGCGGAGTGGGAAGCGGAGGCGCAACCGGGTAAGAACCCACCGGCGCCGGCCCGGCCGGGTACCCCGCCGCCGGATAGGCCACCGGGTATCCCGTCACGACCGGCGCCCGCTGGACGATTTCTCGTCCGACGTGCAGCCGATACGGATCGGGGAGGTCGGTTTCGCCGCCATCACGACGGTCGACGTACGCGAGAAGATCGAGGTCGAGGCCTTCGCGACGCATCCGGCAGTCGATGTAGATGAGCGCAGCCGACGTGGACTGCACGATCAGCGACACGGCCTGAATGACGAGGATGATGAGTTGGGTCAGCAGGGCGGTGACCACCACACCGATCACCGCAGCGACATCCGGAGAGCCGGTCGGGTTGATGATCGTTCCCAGCCCTGCCGACAGGAAGGAGAAGGGCACGTTGGCCACTTGAGCGAGCGCGCCGAAGCACACCGAGATGATGACGCTGATGCCCAGAGCCACCCAGAATCGGCCGCGGATCAAGACCCAGGAGCGCCGGATCGCACCCATCACGGTCGCGTGCTCGAGCACGATCGCGGATGGAACCAGCAAGAGTTTCGTGAAGAGCCACAGACTGAGGGGAATCGCCGCGACCACCGTCAGCACGATGGCCACGATTCCGATCGGCAGGACCGTGACGGTGAGGGCGACCAGCCCGGCGGTGATGATCGCCAGCACCACCAGGACCGTCAGTGACACCAGAGCGGTGTACGCGATCAGACGTCCGGCAACGGGTTTGACGCGGCGCCACAACATGCCCAGGGTCTGTTTCTCCGCGACCGCAGCGTGTGCGACCTCGCCCACCACGATTCCCTGAACCAGGACGCTGAGGGCGGCCGCCGCCAGCGTGAGCACGACACCGGTGACGGCGGTGAGGGCGATCGAGCCGGCGAGCACCGCTTCGAAGTCGTCGGTTCCCGGTGACAGGGTGGCGAGGCGGGAGAACGAGAAGATTCCGACCGCCGCGACGCCGGCCGCCGCGACGAGGGTTCCGACGGTCTGAACGACGACGGCGAACCCGAACAGCACGCGGGGATTGTGGCGAAGGGCGGCAAAGGACCGGCCCAGAATCGTCCCGAATCCCAGCGGGTGAAGCGGGATGATTCCCGGCCGTGCGGCCGGTGTCCACGTCGGGTAGCCCGTCACAGTGCTTTCCTCCAGCCGATCGCGCGGTGAGAACCTATCGTGTCATAGGCACCGAACGCTCGGCCGGGATTCAGGGGGCGTCCGATACTGTTGTCCAGACGCGCCGCACCCGAAAATGGCAGCGCCCGCACCCGAACGACGAATGGGTCACATGACATCGCGAATCCTGGTGGTCGACGACGACACCGCACTGGCGGAGATGATCGGCATTGTCCTGCGCACGGAAGGATTCGAGACGGCCTTCTGCGCGGACGGAGCCCAGGCCGTCGAAGCCTGGCGCACCGAGCATCCAGACCTCATCCTTCTCGACCTGATGCTTCCCGGGCGGGACGGAATCGAGATCTGCACCAGCATCCGCGCGGAGTCCGGTGTGCCGATCATCATGCTCACCGCTCGGACCGACACCGCCGACGTCGTTCGCGGCCTGGAATCCGGTGCCGATGACTACATCGTCAAGCCGTTCAATCCCAAGGAGCTTGTCGCGCGCATCCGCACCCGGATGCGCCCCACCGCCTCCGATGTCGCCGAGACGCTGCGAATCGGCGACCTCACCGTCGATGTCGCCGCACACGAAGTCACCCGGGCTGAGACGCCCATCGCGCTCACCCCGCTGGAGTTCGAACTGCTCGTCGCGCTCGCGTCGAAGCCGCAACAGGTGTTCTCGAGGGAAATGCTGCTCGAACAGGTGTGGGGTTACCACTACAAGGCCGACACACGCCTCGTGAACGTCCACGTCCAGCGTCTGCGCGCAAAGGTCGAAATCGACCCCGACAACCCCAAGATCGTGACCACGGTGCGCGGGGTCGGCTATCGCGCGGGCGCCATCGTGTGAGGTCGCCGTGCCTCACTCGGTGACCAGCGCGACCACGATCACCGTCCGGGGGTGGCGTGACTGGCGATCATGGCCGGATCAGATCGTCCGCCTGTGGCGGCGATCACTCCGATTTCGGACCCTTGCCGTCACCCTGGGACTGACCGCCCTCACGATCCTCGTCGCCCTCGTCTGGATGGCCCTCGCCATCCAGAACGACCTCTTCGACTCCCGCACTCAGCAGATGATGGGCGAGGCGTCGCGGGCCACCGCTTCCGCCCAGGCGACACTGGACGCCGCGGAGGTCGGCGGCGACGTCGTCGCGATTCAGAACCTCATGGAGAACGTTCGCATCGCGGTCGCCCGGCAATCGTCCACTGACATGGTCGCCGCATTCCGAATCTCCTCCGCGCCGTCCGCGCTTGCGCCCCTGGACTTCGAGCAGGGCGGGCTCACGTCCGACATGATCAGCGACGGGCTGCGTACGGCCGTGCAGGGGAACTCAGAGCTGCAGTGGTGGCAGTCCGCCGGCTTCGATACGCCCGAGGGAGGAACAGTTCCGGGCATCATCATCGGCCAGCAGCTGATCGTGCCCGAGGTGGGCCCATACGAGCTGTACCTGGGATACGACCTCGCGTCTGAATCCAACACTCTGCAGTTCATCCAGATCACGCTCTGGGTCGTCGGGGCCGCCTTGGTGCTGCTGATCGGTGCCATCTCGTGGTTTGTGCTTCGCTCGGTGACCAAACCCATCGCGCAGGCAGCCGATACCAGCGCGAAGCTCGCCGCGGGCGACCTGGGGGTGCGACTGCCGGTGACCGGCGAGGACGAGTTCGCGACGTTGGGTCGATCGTTCAACGCGATGGCTGACAGTATCGAAGGCCAGATCAAGGAGCTGGCGGAGCTGTCGCTGGTGCAGCAGCGCTTCGTCTCGGACGTGTCCCACGAACTGCGCACACCGCTGACGACCATCAAACTCGCCTCCGACATGCTCAACGATCAGCGCGACGATTTCGAGCCGACGACCGCGCGCGCTGCCGAACTGATGCACGCGCAGGTCGAGCGGTTCGAGGTTCTCCTCACCGACCTGCTCGAGATCAGTCGATACGACGCGGGTTCGGTCGACCTCGAGGTGGAGCCGACCAGTCTTGCCCACCTCGTCGAAGATGTGATCGAGTCGATGCATCAGCTCGCCGAACAGCATGGCAGCGACGTGCGGTTCGTTGCACCTGGCGGGTATTCGCCGGTGGAGATGGACCCGCGGCGCATCCGGCGCATCGTACGCAACCTTCTCGGCAACGCGATCGAGCACGGTGAGGGACGCCCGATCGTCCTCACCGTCGACAGCGATCAGCGCGCCGTCGCGCTCGGCGTCCGTGACTACGGGATGGGCATGAGCCACGAGGATGCAGAGCGGGTCTTCGACCGGTTCTGGCGTGCCGATCCCTCGCGCAAGAGGACGATCGGCGGGACCGGCCTCGGGCTTTCGATCGCGCTCGGCGACGCGAAACTCCACGGCGGAGTCCTGGCGGTCTGGTCCGAACTCGGCCGCGGCACGCACTTCGTTCTGACCATCCCGCGCCAGGGCGCAGCTTTGGAGGGACGCTCGCCGATCCCCGTCGATCCGGGCGACGACGGTGCGCCGCTGGAGGATCTCGGGCTCACCCAGCCCATTTTCATTCCCGACGCGGGGGCAGAGTCGTGACGATGCGGTCCCGACTCCTTGCTGCGGTCACCTCGCTCGCCGTCGTCCTCGCGCTGGCGGGATGCCAGGGCCTGCCGACCAGCGGGCCCGTCAACGCCGGCCAACCCGTCGGCGAGGAGGCCGGGCCTCCGGACTTCGCGTACATTCCCGACCCGCCGCCGCCGGGGGCCTCGCCGGAGCAGATCGTCGAGGGGTTCATCGCCGCCGGTTCCGGTCCGCGCGACAACTGGGCCACGGCGCGGCAATACCTCGCGCCCGAAATCCGTGATGTGTGGCAGCCGACGGCGGCCGTGCTCATCGACGTCGGCGATCGCGCCCTCACCAGTACCACCGAGGACAACGTGACACTCACGGTCACCCCCGAGGCGACCGTCGACGAGACCGGTTCGTTCGCGATCGCGGACGGGGGTGCGATCCCGCTCGGCTATCGCCTCGCACAGCGGGCCGACGGTGAATGGCGGATCACCCAGGCACCGGACGGCGTGGTCTTGGATCGTGATCGGTTCGAAGCCGTGTTCCGCAGTTATTCGATCATGTACTTCGATCCGTCCTGGACGTACCTCGTCCCCGATGAGCGCTGGTACCCGGCCACGAACCCCGCGACCTACATCGCCGAAGCGCTCGTCGACGGGACGGTGAGCCCGTGGCTGGCGGCATCGGTCAAGACGGCCTTCCCGGAGAGCCTGGAACTCGCTCAGCCAGCCGTACCGGTCGAAACCGGAGTCGCGCAGGTCGCCCTCGCCCCGTCGGCCCTGGCCGTCGTTCCCGACACCCTCAATCGGATGCAGACGCAGCTCGACGCCAGCCTGGCGACAGCGGGCATCGGGGGAGCAGAGATGCTCGTGGATGATCAGGTCCTCGACACCACGCCCGTCGCGACACGCTCCATGCGGGTGGATGTGCGTCCGCTCGTGCTGAACGCGGACGGATTCGGATTCCTCTCCGGTTCGTCCGTCGAGCCCATTCGTGGGTTGTCCGACGCCATGCCGAGCGTCGACGCGGCGGCGATCCAAGTCAACCCGGACCGTGACACCGCCGCTGTGCAGACCACCGACGGTGCTGTCGTGCGGGTGCAGGCAGACGGCGAGACGTCGGTCCTGGACAGCAGATCTGGGCTCGTCGCGCCATCGATCGACCCCGGCGGTTACATCTGGAGCGTGCCGGGCGCTGATCCGACCGACCTCGTCGCGTATGCGCCAGACGGCACCGCTTACGACATCGCCGATGCCTGGCCGGGAGCAACCGAGATCATGGCGATGCAGGTCTCGCGTGACGGCACGCGGGTCGCGGCACTCGTGCGCGACGGTATCCTTCCCGTCGTGTGGATTGCCGGGATCATCCGTGATGACACCACGGGGGTTCCGCTGTCACTGGGCGATCGGGTGCTGCTCGCGGGGTTGCCGGGAGATGGCGTCGACGTCGGGTGGGTGGACTCGACCACCCTCGCGCTGGTCGCATCGGATGGCGGCGAGGACTTCATGATCGAGCAGCCGATCGGTGGATTCGGATCGCGTCTGTCCGCGCCGGAGGCGGTGTCGACCGTGGCGGGAGGCAACCAGCCCGGAACGGTGCGACTGCGCGATGGGGACGGCGTTCTCTATATGCAGCGCGGATCCGCGTGGCAACGACTGGCTGCTGACATCCTCGTGTTGGCCACCCAGCAAGGGTCTCCGCGCTGATTTCCTCCCCGCCGTGACATTCGGCGAGGCGCTCCATAGATCGGGCTGCGGGTCGTCCAACCGGGGCGGTGGTCGGTCACGATCGTCGCATGACCGTGCGCGCCGCGCTCGCCGAAGCGCTCTCCCTTGCTTTTCCGACGTGGTGCGCGGGCTGCGACGCGCCCGACATGACCCTGTGCGAGCAATGCCGTGCCGCGCTCGAGCCGGTGAATCCTCGGCATCGTGCGGACGGCGGCCTCCTCATCCACAGTGCCGTGCGCTTCGACGGAGCCCCGGCACGCATCGTTCGCGCCTTCAAAGAAGACGGCCGCACCGCGCTGGCCCGGCCGCTCGGCCGCGCGATCGCGACCCTCGTCGAACGGGCCGGGTGGACGGATGCGCTGCTCGTGCCGGTGCCATCGTCGCGGGCCGCTATGCGGCGCCGCGGGTACCGCCCGGCCGAGCTTGTCGCTCGACGGACCGGGATGAGCATGGCGTCACTGCTGTCGGCGACCGGCGCGGCGGCCGATCAGCGCGGTCTCGGCCGCGCTGCGCGAGCACGGAACGTCGCGGGGACCATGTCCGTGGTGCGGGTGCCGACACACGCACGTCAGCGCAACGTCGTCCTCGTCGACGATGTGGTGACAACGGGGGCGACCCTCTCCGAAGCGGCGCGCGCGCTTCGCGTCGCGGGAGTGGTGGTCCTCGGCGCCGTGACGGTCGCCTCGACCGAGCGATGGACCGAGCGAGATGCCGACGAGCCGGATTCACAGGTGACAGCGGGCAGTCTCGTCCCTAGGGTGGAGGGACAAGGCGTACGAGGGTCCGCCCTTGACCGGGCGGACCGGACCAAGGAGGTCAAGGATGGAAACCAGCATCGTCGGCGTGGGAGTGAGCATTAGCGACCGCTTCCGGACCGTAGCCGAAGAGAAGTCCGTCCGCATCGAGCAACTGGCGCCCCGCGCGCAGCGACTCGATATAAAGGTGACACATCGCGCCTATCACAACGGTCGAGTGGACGACGAGACGGTGGAACTCACCCTCGACGGCAAGGGACCGATTGTGCGCGCAGAGGCGACCGACGGCGATAAGTTCGTGGCGCTCGACATCGTCGTAGACAAAATGGCCGAGCAGCTTCGGCGCGCCAAGGACAAGCGTCTCGACGCCCGCCAGCACCCGCGCGGTGCGAAGTACGAGAAGAACACGGGGTCACTCGAAGGCATCGACATCGAACCGGCTTCGGTCGAGATCCTTCGTGCCGTCGCCACGGGCTCGGTGCCCGTCGTCACCGCCGCAGAGGAAGATGCGGACTACACCCCGGTCGTCATCCGCACCAAGGAATTCGGCGCAGAGTGGATGACCGTCGAGGAGGCCGTCGACCGGATGGAATTGGTCGGTCACGACTTCTTCCTGTTCATCAACGCGCGCACCGACCACCCGAGCGTCGTCTACCGCCGCAAGGGCTGGGATTACGGCGTGATCTCGTTGGCGGCCGCAGCTCCCGCGGAGCAGCTCGCTTCCTGACCCAGAATCAAGCGCAGAGGACGGATGCCACGGCATCCGTCCTTTGTCGTTGAAGGCTGTTCTGGAGCAGCGACGTCATTCGAACATGCCGTCGAGCAGGCTCCCGATCACCATGCCGCCCAGGAGGCCGCCCATCATATTGCCGCCGCCGCTCTGCCCGCGACGGCCCCCTTGACCGCCCCAACCGCCATCGTCGGGGCGGGAGGAGTCGATGTCGCGCTGAGCGAGCTGCAGCGCTTCGGCGGCGAGCATCCCGCAGCGCCGGGCGTCGATGAGGGCCTGTTCGCGGTCGTCCTCCGCAATGGCGGCGCCGGAGAGCGGGACGAGATCGAGCCGTAGACGCTCAGCCTCGGCAAGGCGGGTTCGCGCGTCGGCGCCGATCCATCCGCGATGTCCGGCGATGACCGTGCGCGCCACGGACAGTTGGCGGTCGGCATCATCGACCGCGTGTCGCACATGCGACTCGGGCGGGATCGTCCGCGCCGCACGCTCGCGCGCGACCGCGATGACGGCGTCGAGTGCTGCGTTCTTCTCTCGAAGCGCACTCAATTCTGCGAACGGATCAGACTTCGCGCTCGCGGGCGGCAACGCGGCCAGCGCGCTCTCCAACTCCGCCATCGCCGTTGACACGGCGGGAACCTTCGGCGCCTCCCGGGCAACGACGAGGTCCTCGCGGGAATCGGCGACGACCGCGGCGAGGGTGGACTGCGCGCGCAGTGCCTCGATCTCGAAATCGTCGACCGCATCGATCAGGGTCGCCGCGCGACGGACGGCTTCTGTGGCCGTCTCGAGTGCCAGGTTCGCGGGTCCACGCTCGCCGGCATCGCGGCGCCGCTCGGCCACATCCGCGCCGTGGAGAGCGAATTCGATCAGGCCCGACGCTTCATCCGGGTTTCCGGCGATGCGCTGTACAGCTTCGGGGGAGTAGCGCGCGGAGGCGCGCGTGACGGCATCGCGTGCGCCAGGAATGCGACGGGTGAGGCGCTCGGCATCGGCGCGAATTCCGGCGAGGATCTCCGGCGCCCGTCGCGCCCGTTCGATCGCGGCGCTGAGCGTCTCGGTGCGGTCGTCGATGAGATCCTGTGCCCAGTCGCAGAGCTGGACGATGCGCGCGTTGCGGGTGCGCAGCTCTTCGGGCGTGTCGGGAATGTCGTCGTGGTTGAGCTGATTGAGCTGGAAGGCTTCACCCAGATGATGGCGGACCGCCGCGATGGCCGTGCGAAGGTCGGCGGTGGCCTCGGTGCCGAGTTCGGCATCCGCGAAAACCAGTTCGTCGGTGGTCACTCGAAGTCGTTCGTCCGCCTCGACAAGGGCGATCGAGGCCTGCTGAGCAAGGTCGGCATCGTGCGCCTGCTCTTCGGCCTGCTTGCGTCCGCGTTTGCCCCAAAATCCCGCCATAGAACGATCCTAGATCGCGCTCCGGTGCTGGTCTCTCGGCCGCGCTTCCACGGGTCACGCTTGCAGGGGACTCCAAGGTCACGAACGGGTAACATGGCTCGATATGTCTGTGCGTTTCCCGTGCGCTGACATTGGGGTCGGTCTCCGCGATGGCCCCCACCCGACAGATGGAGATGCTCCGTGGCCAACCCGTTCGAGAAGATGCTCCGCGCCGGAGAAGGGCGAATCATCCGGCGCCTCAACCAGATCGTGAAAGCGGTCGGAGCCCTTGAAGAGGACTACGCGCAGCTGACCCACGACGAACTGCGTGGCGAGACCGCCGAGCTTCGCGCTCGCTACGAGGCCGGCGAGACGCTCGAAAAGCTCATGCCCGAGGCGTTCGCCGCTGTCCGTGAAGCGGCAGCGCGCACGCTCGATCAGCGGCCCTACGACGTCCAGGTCATGGGCGGCGCAGCCCTCCACCTCGGAAACATCGCGGAGATGAAGACCGGTGAGGGCAAGACGCTGACAGCGACATTCGCCGCCTACCTCAATGCCATCGCGGGCAAGGGCGTGCACGTCATCACCGTCAACGATTACCTCGCGTCGTATCAGGCCGAGTTGATGGGCCGCGTCTACCGCGCACTGGGAATGACCACCGGGACGATCGTGGCCGGCCAGACACCGGAGGTGCGCCGCGAGCAGTATGCCGCCGACATCACCTACGGCACGAACAACGAGTTCGGCTTCGACTACCTGCGCGACAACATGGCGTGGCGCGCCGAGGACCTCGTGCAGCGTGGTCACTTCTTCGCGATCGTCGACGAGGTCGACTCGATCCTCATCGATGAGGCGCGCACACCGCTCATCATCTCGGGTCCGTCCGCGGGCGAGGCGAACCGCTGGTTCGTCGAATTCGCCAAGATCGCGAAGACCCTCGAGCCGGGAGTCGACTTCGAGGTCGACGAGAAGAAGCGCACGATCGGTGTGCTCGAGCCCGGTATCGAAAAGGTCGAGGATCACCTCGGCATCGACAACCTGTACGAGTCGGTCAACACTCCGCTGATCTCGTTCCTCAACAACTCCATCAAGGCTCTGGCTCTGTTCAAGCGCGACACCGACTACGTCGTGATGAACGACGAGGTGATGATCGTCGACGAGCACACCGGCCGCATCCTCGTCGGACGCCGCTACAACGAAGGCATCCACCAGGCGATCGAGGCGAAAGAGGCGGTGCCGGTCAAGGCGGAGAACCAGACCCTCGCCACCGTCACGCTGCAGAACTACTTCCGTCTGTACGAAAAGCTCGCCGGCATGACCGGTACGGCCGAGACCGAGGCGGCGGAGTTCATGTCGACCTACAAGCTGGGCGTCGTGAACATCCCGACGAACCGGCCGATGATCCGCAAGGACCAGTCGGACCTCGTCTACAAGAACGAAGAGGCGAAGTTCGCTCAGGTCGTGGAGGACATCGTCGAGCGGCACAGCCACGGGCAGCCGGTTCTCGTCGGCACCGTCAGCGTCGAGAAGAGCGAATACCTGTCGCGCCTGCTCGCCAAGAAGGGCGTCAAGCACGAAGTCCTCAACGCCAAGAACCACGCGCGTGAGGCCGAGATCGTCGCTCGTGCGGGGCGCTTGGGTGCCGTCACTGTCGCGACGAACATGGCCGGTCGAGGCACCGACATCATGCTGGGCGGGAACGCCGAGTTCCACGCCGTGCAGGAGCTCAAGGCGAAGGGTCTCGATCCGGTCGACACCCCCGACGAGTACGAGGCGGCGTGGGACGAGGTCTACACGGCGATGCGCGAGCAGGTCGCCAGTGAGAGCGTCGAGGTCGTCAAGGCCGGCGGACTCTATGTTCTGGGAACCGAGCGCCACGAGTCCCGTCGCATCGACAACCAGCTGCGCGGACGCTCGGGTCGTCAGGGAGACCCCGGCGAGAGCCGGTTCTACCTTTCCCTGACCGACGATCTGATGCGGCTCTTCCAGTCGGGAGCGGCCGAGGCGATCCTCGCCCGCACGAACTTCCCCGACGATGTTGCCATCGAATCCACGATGGTCTCGCGTGCGATCCGCAGCGCGCAGGGGCAGGTCGAGTCGCGCAACGCCGAGATCCGCAAGAACGTCCTCAAATACGACGATGTGCTCAATCGTCAGCGCGAGGCCATCTACGCCGACCGTCGGCACATGCTCGAGGGGGATGACCTCTCGGGGCGGGTCGAGCACTTCATCGAAGATGCGATCAGCGCCGTCATCGAGGATCACACCTCCAGTGGGCACACCGAAAGCTGGGACTTCGACGCACTGTGGACAGAGCTCAAGACTCTCTACCCGGTGAGCGTGACGATCGACGAGGTCGTTGCTGAGGCGGGCGCCAAGGGCAAGATCACCAGCGACGTCCTCAAGCGGGAGTTGCTTTCGGACGCCAAGATCGCGTATCAGAAGCGCGAGGAGTCGCTGGGCGCGCCCGCGACCCGCGAACTGGAGCGTCGCGTCGTCCTGCAGGTGCTCGACCGCCGCTGGCGCGATCACCTCTACGAGATGGATTACCTCAAGGATGGCATCGGCCTGCGCGCGATGGCCCAGCGCGACCCGCTCATCGAGTATCAGCGCGAGGGCTACCAGATGTTCCAGTCGATGATGGGTCAGATCAAAGAGGAGTCCGTCGGATTCCTCTACAACCTCGACGTCGAGGTGCGTTCCGCCGACGACGGTCAGGTTGCCGCCAAGGGCCTCGCAGCACCGCCGGTGGAAGCGCAGAAGCTCGAGTACTCGGCCGCCAACGACGCGGGCGAGGTCGAGGTCCGTAACGATCGCGGGCAGGTGCAGCAGGCCGCGACGAGCAAGCTCCGTCAGGCCACGCAGAAGGCTCCGCAGATCGTGGTCGAAGAACAGGCTGCCGAGGGGCCTCGGGGTACATTCGGTCAGCGCACCGAGGCGGCCCCCGCGGCCGCGGGCAACCGCGCAGACCGTCGGGCGGCGTCGAAGAAGAAGTAGCGCGTCAGCGCGAAAGGCGAATCGGAAGTGGCCGCGATAAGGCCACTGCCGGTCGATTGGCATGGCCCGGCGAGGGCTATCCTGAGGCGATGAGTCCGCGCACCCTCGATCAATCCGCCAAGCTGAAGAACGTCCTCTACGAAATCCGTGGGAGCGCTCTGGTCGAGGCAGATCGACTCGAGGCCGACGGCCACCGCATCCTCAAGCTGAACACGGGAAACCCCGCTGTCTTCGGTTTCGAAGCGCCCTTCCAGATCGTGCGCGACATGATCGAGGCCGTCCCGCACGCGCACGGCTACAGCGACAGCCGCGGCATCATGTCGGCACGCCGCGCCGTCGTCTCGCGCTACGAACAGGTCCCCGGATTTCCGCACCTCGACCCCGACGACGTCTACCTCGGAAACGGCGTCTCGGAGCTGATCACGATCGTGTGCCAGGCGCTGCTGGACGAGGGCGATGAAGTCCTCATTCCCGCGCCGGACTACCCGCTGTGGACCGCTATGACAAGCCTCGGCGGGGGAAAGCCCGTGCACTACCTGTGCGACAACGTCGACGATTGGCAGCCGTCACTCGAAGACATCCGGTCGAAGGTCACTCCGCGCACGAAGGCGATCGTGGTCATCAACCCGAACAACCCCACGGGGGCCGTGTACACGCGGGAGACGCTCCAAGGCATTGTGGAGATCGCGCGCGAGCACTCACTGCTGCTGCTCTCCGATGAGATCTACGACCGCATCCTCTTCGACGATGCCCAGCACATTCCGCTCGCCACGATGGCGCCCGACCTCCTGTGCCTCACCTTCAATGGGCTGTCCAAGACCTATCGTGTCGCCGGATATCGATCGGGCTGGATGACCATCACCGGGCCGAAGGCGCACGCGAAGGGTTTTCTCGAGGGGATCCAGTTGCTCGCCTCGACGCGTCTGTGTCCGAACGTTCCTGCGCAGCACGCGGTTCAGGCCGCTCTCTCGGGGGTGCAGTCGATCGACGCGCTGATCGCGCCATCGGGTCGGCTGCATGAGCAACGGGATGCCGCGTGGAAGGGCCTGGAGGCGATCCCCGGCGTATCCTGCCTGAAGCCCCAGGGCGCGCTGTATGCCTTCCCGCGCCTCGATCCCGAGGTGTACGAGATTCACGACGACGCGAAGTTGGTGTACGACTTCCTCGTCGCCGAGCACGTGCTTCTCGTGCAGGGAACCGGCTTCAACTGGCCGACGCCCGACCACCTGCGCATTGTGACCCTGCCCGAGGCGAGGGTGCTCACCGAGGCGATCGAGCGACTCGGAAACTTCCTGTCGTCCTACAAGCAGTAGGGCCCGATCGTCAGAGCAGGGCCAATGAGGTCGTGCGCCAACGTCCGTCCATGCCCTCGAGTCGGACCGCCACCGCACGAGTGCGGGCGGGGCCGGCGACGATGACGACGGCTTCAACGACGCCGTCGGATGGCGAGCAGTGCCGAATGGTCAGGATCTGGTGAACAGGCCGTGCCGCCGGCACTCCTCGGGCGCTGCGGGCGCGAGTGGCGAGATTCGCCCGGGTGACCAGCACTCGAAAGGCGTCTTCGGTGAACCAGCGGGCGAGCTGCTCCACCTCACGCACCCCGGCGAGGACCTCGAGGACGCCGCGAGTGAGGTTGGCGAGCAGCGGCTCTGGTTCTGGCAGAGCGGATGCCGACGTGCGTTGCGGCGCGAAGTATTCGGATAGCTCGAGCGCAGCGCCAGACCTGGCGTGGTTGCGGGCATCGCCCGCCGACGTGGGGATCATGTCGCCTGCCTCTCTGGAGTACGCGGGGTGACGTAGGGGTCAGTAGAGCACATGGCCCCAGGCGGTGGGATGAGAAACCTCCAACATGTGGATAGGTCACTCTGTGGAAAGTCGGCACCGCGCCGGCGCCCGATCACCTAACCTCGCAGCGTGCGCTGGGATCGATTCTTCGAGGACCTGGAAGACCAGGTGGACTCCGAGTGGGAGGCCGAGCGCGCCGCGTTGGACACCGAGGCAGAACGATTGCGGCTCGCTCGCGTCACCCTGCGGGAGCGACTGGTGGGCGTTGTGGGTTCGCCCGCCGCGGTTACTGTCGACCTGCGGGGCGACACCGTCCTCACTGGCCAGGTGAGTGCGGTCGGGGCGGATTGGCTGGCGATCGACACGGCGACGAGAGTGTCGGGAGTGGCAGTGGTGCCGCTCAGTGCACTCCACACGATCGGGATGCCGCACCCTGAGATTCTGCGCAGTGCCCGCGTAGGCACTCGGTCATCGCGCCTTTCCGAGCGCATGACATTCGGTTTCGTGCTGCGTGACCTCGTCCGCAGGCGCCTCCCGGTGTCGGTTCACACGATCAGCGGTCGCGCCCTCGCCGGAACGATCGATCGCGCGGGAGCCGACCACCTCGATCTTGCGCTCCACGAAGCGGGCACACCGCGCCGCGGCGATCAGGTCACCGGCATCCGCCTCGTGCCGTTCGATGTCGTCGCATGGGTCCGGATCGATTCGGCGGCACCGCTGCTCTGAGCTGTCTGCCTGATTCGGGTCACGCAGGCAGCGAATCAGTCGGGCCGGCGTACGACGCCCTTGCCCCACAGTTCCGGGAAGCTGGCGGCATTGGATTCGCGCCACAGGGCGATCCGCCGAGCCTCCTCGGACTGATCATCCAAGTACTCCGCGACGCTGTCGCTTTCGATTCGCCAACGAGCGGGGGAGCCGATCTTCGCACCGCGAAGACGGGCATCCAGCACGAGAGCGATGACTTCGTCCACCTCGATCTGGAGCATGTCGGCGACCTGGGCAGGAGCCAACATGCGCGATTCGGGTGGCGTCGCGTGCATGTTCTCCATTATCGACGTCCCGCCGACAACGCTCGCCGCCCCGCGCCGGGCTGTGGATAACGACGACCGCGCCGGCGGCGTCTGGTCCACCATGGTCTGCATGACCACCGTCGAAGTCGCCCGGCCCCGGGCACTGTGGACCGATGTTCGCTTTCTGCTCGGAATCGTGCTGATCGTGGCCTCGGTGGCCGGAGTCTGGTTCGTCGTTGCCGCAGCCCGCCAGACCGCACCGGTGTTCGCGGCTGCTCATACGATCGTGCCGGGAGAAGCCGTCGCCGCCGACGACCTCAACGTGGTCGAGGTCGCGCTCGGTCAGGTCGGCGATGCCTACACTGCACCCGGTCGACTCGAGCCCGGTGTGGTGGCGGTGCGCACGATCAGCGAGGGCGAACTCGTTCCTCTCAGCGCCGTGGGTGACGCCGAGAGTGTGGCAACGACCGCGGTCGTGCTGCGCAGCGCCACCGATGTTCCGGCGTCGGTCGCCGAAGGCTCTGTCGTTGAAGTGTGGTCGGCGCCTCCGCTCGAGCACGGCGTGTTCGACGAGCCGCGCATCCTGGTCGCCGAAGCGACGGTGGTGTCGGTCACGCGCGACGATTCGATGATCGGCGGGGGAGCGGCGGCCCTCGAACTCGTCATCGATCGGGCGGACGTCGCCTCGACGCTGTCGGCCATCGCCGACGGCTCGGCTTTGTCGGTTGTGCCCACCGGAGGAGCGGCACGATGAGGGTCCTCGTCGCCGTCGATGGTGAACGCGGCAAGATGCTGGCGGCGGCGATCGACGACGAGGGCGCACAGGTGCGGGCGTGCGTGCCTGCTCTCGCTCCTGCCGAGGCGGTCGCCGATGCGCTGGCCGGACCCGACGCCGCCGAGTTGCTCGCTGAGCTCTCCCGAGCCGATCTCCTGGTTCTCGCTGCCGACCGAAAGAGCCTGACCGCGGCGCTCGTCAGCGCGTGCGACCGATTCGATGTCCTCATCGTTCCGCTCTGCGCACGGCAGGAAGACCGGCGGCTCGCCGCGTCGTTCGGGCTCATCGCTCACGAGATGGACGAGACGGCGGAGCAGCTGTTGACGACGTCCACCCCGGCAGCAGCCTCCCCGGACGCGGATGTGCCTGCTGAACGGGGGCGCGTGATCGCGGTGTGGGGTGCGGGCGGCGCGCCCGGGCGCACGACAATGGCGATCGAGCTGGCCGGAGAGCTGGCGCGATCGGGACGACGGGTCGCACTGGTCGACGCCGACTCGCACGCATCATCGGTCGCCATCGCGGTGGGGATCGCCGACGAAGGGCCAGGATTCGCCGCGGCGTGCCGGCAGGCCGAGCGCGGCGGTCTCACTCCCGCGGAGTTGACGCGGATCAGCGTGCCGCTGGGCGATGTCGCGGTGCTGACCGGACTGAACCGGCCCGGACGATGGCCCGAACTCAGCTCGGCACGAGTGAGTGCGGCCCTCGAGGCCTGTCGGGACTGGGTTGACGACGTGGTCGTCGACATTGCCGCGCCGCTCGAACGTGATGAGGAGATCGTGAGCGACCTCGACGGGCCTCGGCGCAACGCCGCGACGCTCGCGGTGCTGGGGGTCGCGGACGTCGTGGTCGCCGTCGTCGCAGCCGACCCGGTGGGGGTGTCTCGCTTCGTTCGCGCCTACCCGGACCTGCGAGCGATGGCGGGCGCGGCATCCGTACGCGTCCTCGTGAACAAGACCCGTGGCGGTGCACTCGGGATCGACGCCCGTGGCCAGCTCCGGCGGACGCTCGAGAGGTTCGCCGGTATCGATGAGGTCTGGTTCGTCCCGTGGGATGTCAAGGCGGTCGATGCTGCGCTCCTCTCAGCGAGGCCGGTCGGCACGGTCAACCCTCGTTCCGCGCTGACCGCCGGGGTGCGGCGATTCGTCGGCGAGGCCATCGAGCGCCCCGCGACCCCTGCATTGCGCCGTGAGCGCGGTCGCCGGCGACTGCTGGCACTGCGGCCGCGCACCGCGTGACTCTCGCCCGGCCCGTTCATCCGTCACCTCTGCGAGCTCTTTCGCGCACGAACTGCGAAGAGGCGACGGATGAGTCACCGTGCGCTCACCTCGTAGTGTGCTCGAGGGCGGACCGCGCACTTTAGGCTGTGAGGGTGTCGACGCTCAGCGATCTGGTCTATGCCCAAGCCCGTTCCAGCGACTCGGATGTGGAGTGGCTGCACCGCCTTGCCGGCGACGGACAGCTCCTCGCCGACCTCGCGTTCGCCGACATCGTCATCTGGGTTCCGACCGCCGACGATTCGTTCGTCGCGGTGGCGCACACCCGCCCCGGGGGAGCGGCGACCCTGTTCTACCGCGACATCGTCGGTGACCGTGTCCGTCCGCAGTGGAACACGCAGATCAGGGAAGCCTTCACCCAGGTCCGGATCGTCGACTCTTCGTCGCCGGACTGGTTCGAGGAGACCCCGACTCGCGTGCGCGCGGTGCCGATCGTGCGCGAGCACGCGCGGGAGAACTCCGCAGCGGTCGTCGTGGGTGTCCTCACGCGCCACACCAACCTCGGCGAGACCCGAACACCGTCTCGCCAGCAGATCACGTTCAACGACTGCGCCGACGACCTGTTCGGGATGATCGCCTCGGCGGACTTCCCCGATCTCTCGTCGCCGACCGCACCCCGCCGTGGTGCGCCGCGCGCCTCGGACGGGTTGATCCGGCTCGACGTCGATGGCATCGCGACCTTCGCGAGCCCCAATGCACTCTCGGCCTTCAACCGGATGGGGTTCGACGACGAACTCGAGGGGGAATCCCTCATCGAGGTGACCACGAGCATCCTTCCCGGTAAGCGCGTGTTCGACGAGTCTCTGCCGTTGGTGGTCACCGGTCGTGCGCCCTGGCGCGCCGACCTCGAGGCACGCGGGATGACCGTGTCGCTGAGAACCATTCCGCTCCGCGACCACGGCAAGCGCATCGGGGCGATCGTCCTGTGCCGCGACGTGAGCGAACTGCGTCACCAGGAGCAGGAGCTGATCACGAAGGATGCCACGATCCGGGAGATCCACCACCGGGTGAAGAACAACCTGCAGACCGTCGCGTCGCTCTTGCGAATTCAGGCGCGGCGCACCCACTCGGATGAAGCACGGGACGCTCTCACGCAGGCGATGCGTCGCGTGGCCGCCATCGCGGTCGTGCACGACACGCTGTCGGAAGGGCTCGCTCAAGACGCCGACTTCGATGAGGTCTTCGTGCGCGTGCTCAAACTGGTCGCCGAAGTGGCCGCGTCACCCAACACGCGCGCCCGGATGCACACGTCCGGCCGATTCGGCACGCTGCCCAGTGAATACGCCACCCCGCTCGCGCTCGCGTTGACCGAACTGGTCACCAACGCCGTCGAGCACGGGCTCGCCGAGAAGGAAGGCGAGATCCAGATCGTCGCCGATCGCAACGACGAGCGTCTCGAAGTGCGCGTGCGCGACACCGGTGACGGCCTGCCCGAGGGGCAAGTCGGTCAAGGGCTGGGTACGCAGATCGTGCGTACGCTCATTCAAGGCGAGCTCAGCGGCACGATCGACTGGCACACACTCACCGGGAGCGGTACAGAGGTGACGATCGAGATTCCGCTGCGCTACATCGAACGGACGCGCGCGTAAGCCTGGGAACTAGGAAGCGCGGCGGGCGCGTGCGGCGCGGCGCTTGAGCGCGCGGCGCTCATCCTCGGAGAGGCCGCCCCAGACGCCGGAGTCTTGGCCGGTTTCCAACGCGTACTGGAGACAGATCTCCGTCACCGTGCATCGAGCGCAAACGGCCTTTGCCTTCTCGATTTGATCTACGGCGGGCCCGGTGTTGCCGACGGGGAAGAAAAGTTCCGGGTCAACGGTCAGGCAGGCAGACTTGTCGCGCCAATCCATGTGTGGTGCTCCTTGGGGGTTATACGTTTGTGCGGGTTCAGACCTCGGGTGGTCCGATATCCTGGTGGGTGTGCGAGCTTGGGCTCGCCCCACTTCGCTGTGGGAGCACACGGCTTCATTAATCGTCCCATATTTCGGCGAGATGAATCAAGGGTAAACACGGCATTTTCTGTGCAATTGGCTGAGTATTTCCCCTGTGAGCTAGAGGATTTGCACAACATCGCCCCCGTCGATCGAGGAGTTTCTCCATGCAGACAAGCCTGACGGAGCGTTTCGCCAGCGTGGCGGTCGGCCTGGAAAGCCTCGGTCTCGCGATCCTGGTGGGGTGGCAGCTCGTCGCGATGGTCTCCGGCGACACCGAGTCTGCGACCACCGCGATCGCACTCATCGTCATGACGGCGATTGCTGCGGCCGCCGTCGCGGCGTTTGCCGTGGCCATCTGGCGGGGCGTCTCGTGGGGTCGATCGGGCGGCATCGTCGTGCAGGTGCTGCTGCTCGCCGTGGCGCTGGGCGCGGCGACCGGAACGTACGCGGAGCCGTCGATCGGACTGGTGCTGGCGATTCCTGCCGCAGTGGTTTTCGTGCTGCTCGTGGTGGCCGTGCGCGCGGCGGGTCGACGAACACGCGACGACGAGAAGCAGTCCGTCTGAGCGGGCGCCGCGCCGGGGACGCGCCCGGTCAGTCGACCTCGAGCAGTGTACGCAGGCGCGCGACGTGTCCGGTGGCCTTGACGTTGTAGAGGGCGTGTTCGATCACACCTTCCGGCGAGATCACGAACGTCGAGCGGAGCACGCCGGTCACGGCCTTGCCGTAGTTCATCTTCTCGCCCCATGCGCCATAGGCCTCGTGGACCGCCTGGTCGGGATCACTGAGCAGCGTGAAGGTCAGCCCGTCACGCTCGCGGAATTCGCGCAGCTTGTCTGCCGTGTCGCGGGAGACGCCGATGACTGTGACGCCGGCCGCGCTCAGTGCGCTCAAGCTGTCGCGGAAGTCGCATGCCTGTGTCGTGCAGCCCGGGGTCATCGCCGCGGGATAGAAATACAGCACGACGCGCTGGCCACGCAGGTCCGAGAGGCTGACGGGAGCGCCGTCCTGGTCGTCGAGAGTGAACGCGGGTGCGGCGTCGCCGGCCTGGAGAGTCGTCATTGCTCCAGCCTAGGCCCGGAGCAGGTGGCGTATGAAGGTCAGGCGAAGGTGAGGAGCAGCCGCTGAAGCGAGTCGAGGCGCGCAGCTCCGCGGTCGCCCAGTCGTCCTTCGGCAACGGCGCCAGGGAGAACGCAGTCCGGCGCATCCGGCAGGTGGGTGCAGCCGCGCGGGCACTCTTCGGCGACCAGGGCGAGGTCGGTGAAGGCGCGCAGGATGTTCGCAGGGTCCACGTGGCCGAGCCCGAACGAGCGCACACCCGGAGTGTCGATCACCCACCCCTTGCCGGTGGCATTCTCGAAGCGCAGCGACACCGTCGAACTCGAGGTGTGCCGTCCTCTACCCGTCACGACGTTCACATGACCGGTCGCCCGATAGGCGCTGGGTACGAGGGCATTGACGAGAGTCGACTTGCCGACTCCGGAGTGCCCCACGAAAACGGTGGAGTGGTTCACCAGCCGTTCGCCGATGAGCTCGGTCGGCATCTCGTCCTGGCCGCTGGTGAAGATCTCGAGGTCGTCGACGCCTTCGAAGTGCGCAAGGAAATCCGTCGGATCGGCGAGATCGGTCTTCGTGACCACCAACATCGGGTGGATGCCGGCATCCAGTGCCGCTATGAGGTAACGATCGACCAGGCGCGGGCGCGGCTCGGGGTCGGCCGCGGCGACGACGACGAGCATCTGATCGGTGTTGGCGACGACGACCCGCTCGACCTGGTCGGTATCGTCCGCGCTGCGCCGCAGCAACGACGTGCGCTCCTCGATGCCGACGATGCGGGAGAGTGTGCCGTCATCGCCGGAGGTGTCGCCGACGACGCGCGCCCGGTCGCCCGTGACGATCGGCTGCTTGCGCAGTTCTCGGGCACGCGAGGCCAGGACCTGGTGTTCGGTGGGCTCGCCTTCGTCGACCAGCACCGTGTAGCGACCGCGGTCGACGCCGAGGACCCGGGCGATCCTGGCATCGGCGTGTGCCGGACGGCGCTTCGTGCGAGGGCGATTGGCCTTGGGATTGGGCCGCATCGGGATGTTGGCTTCGTCGAACTCCGGGTCTTCATCGTCGTCGAAGTCGTCGAGCCAACTCACGCTGATGCGCCCCCGCGCCGGTCGGCCACCTGTCGATCGGGCATCTGCGGATCGAGCATGCGCTGCCAGAGTGCGGGGAACTCCGGCATCGTCTTCGCCGTCGTGCCGATGTCGTCGACCTCCACACCGGCCACGCGCAAGCCGATGATCGCGCCGGCAGTGGCAATGCGGTGATCGTGGTGAGCGTTCCACATTCCGCCGTGCAAGGGGCGGGGAATGACGCGAATGCCGTCGGGCATCTCCTCGGCCTCGCCGCCGAGGGCCCGGAGGTTTGTGATCAGCGCCGCGATGCGATCGGTTTCGTGGCCGCGAATGTGGCCGATGCCGTGGAATGTGCTCGGGGCATCGGCAAAGGCGGCCAACGCGAAGAGTGTCGGTGTCAGCTCGCTGGCTGCGGAGAGGTCGAGATCGACGCCGAGGATGCGGTCGCCGGTGACGGTGAGCACTCCGCCGCGCCTGCTGACGCGGGCGCCCATGACCGGGAGGATGGATGCCAGCATCGCTCCGGGTTGCGTGGAGTGAGCGGGCCATCCGGGAATCGAGACCGAGCCGCCCGACACCATTGCGGCGGCGAGGAAGGGCGCGGCGTTGGACAGGTCAGGCTCGATCGCCAAGTCCTTGCCTCGAAGGGCTCCCGCCGGCACCAACCACTCGTTCTCGTTCGGTCGCTCGACGTGCACCCCGCGGTGCGCCAGGGCTTCCACTGTCATATCGATGTGCGGGATGGACGGGAGCCGGTCGCCGGAATGGATCAGGTGCAGCCCCACGTCGAAGCGCGGAGCGGCCAGCAGCAGCCCGGAGACGAACTGACTCGACGCGCTGGCATCGATGACGACCTCGCCGCCACGGATGTGTCCGTGTCCGCGGACCGTGAAGGGGAGCGCCCATCGCCCGCCATCATCGATGTCGACCCCGAGGTGCCGGAGACTGCGGATCATTTCGCCCATCGGGCGGTGGAGGGCGTTCTCGTCGGCGGTGAGGGTGACATCCCCCGACACGAGGCCCGCGAGCGGGGCCACGAACCGCATCACGGTGCCGGCCTGTCCGCAGTCGACGGTCGTGTCACCGGCGCGCGTGCTGGAGGGGGTGACCACGAGGTCCGGTCCGTATTCACCGTCTCCGGCGGCTTCGTCGATTTCGACGCCGAGCGCGCGCAGTGCGCCGATCATGCGCGCGGAGTCGTCGGAGTGGAGGGGGGCGATGAGACGGCTGGGGGAGTCGGCGATGGCGGCGAGGATGAGCTCCCGGTTGGTGAGCGACTTGGACCCAGGGACCGAGACGACCGCGTCGATCGGGGCGTCTGAGACAGGCGCGCGCCAGGCGCTCGCAGTTGCGGACGATCCTGGGGAATAGGTTGCGGCGCTCATTGCGTTCTACCCTAACGAACCCCACCAACAGCCAAGCCAAAGGAGCGGGATGATCGCGACGATCGAGGCACCCGAGTCTGCGTGGGACGCAGACGTAGACTGGGCGGTGATGGAAGAGCAGACGGCTACCGAAGATCCGCGTACCCAGTTCGAGGAGCAGGCGCTCCCCTTCATGGACCAGTTGTACGCTGCGGCGATGCGCATGACGCGTAATCCGGCGGATGCCGCGGACCTCGTGCAGGAAACGTTCGTCAAGGCGTTCGGGTCGTGGGCTTCGTTCACGCAGGGCACCAATCTCAAGGCGTGGCTGTACCGCATCCTCACGAACACCTACATCAACATCTATCGCAAGAAGCAGCGCGAGCCGTATCAAGGCACGATCGACGAGCTCGAAGACTGGCAACTCGGCGGTGCCGAGTCGACGACCGCCTCCAGCGCCCGTTCCGCGGAAGCCGAGGCGATCGACCGGATGCCGGCATCCGTCGTCAAGGACGCGTTGCAGTCGATCCCCGAAGACTTCCGACTCGCGGTATACCTCGCAGACGTCGAGGGATTCGCGTATCAGGAGATCGCCGAAATCATGAAGACCCCGATCGGCACCGTCATGAGTCGTCTGCATCGCGGCAGACGACTGCTGCGCGACCTGCTGGCCGAATACGCAAAGGAACGCGGGATTGACGTTCCCGCCACGAGGAGCACGAAATGAGCGATTGCGGTTGCCAGAAGGCACGCAAGGATCTTGAGGAGTACCTGCGCAACGAGGTCTGCAAGACCCAGCACTCCGACATCAAGGAGCACCTCGATAGTTGCGCGAGTTGCCAGGAGGAAGCCCTTGTCGCCAAGACGCTGACCGACGTGGTCGCGCGAGCGTGCAAAGAGACGGCTCCGGACGAGTTGCGGGACCAGGTGCTCGAACGACTCCGTGCCGTGCAGGCAACCCACTGACGAGACCTCGCTGACGGGCGCGCTGATGTGTCAGCCGCTTGCCGCTAGGGCGTGAAGACGCTCAGTGCCTGCGGCACGACCTCGATCGTGAGGGGCAACGCGCCGACCGGGTCGCCGTCCGCATATGCGGTCACGCCCGGCGCCGATAGCCGCACGGAGCGCACGCGGTGACTTTGCACCTCCGGCGCGGACGTATGCGTTCCGCGGTATAGACGGGGCAGCAGCCGCAGCAGTCGCAGTCGCCCCGAGGGGTGCACCACGAGGAGATCGAGCAGGCCGTCGGCCGGGTCGGCATCGGGACAGACCGGGATGCCGCCGCCGTAATGGCTGCCATTGCCGACGGTGCCCATGACGAGGTCGCCCACGATCCGCTCGCGCGTGCCGTCGGCGCGCTCGAATTCGATGTCGTAAGGGATGCCCTTCAACGTCAGGAACTCGATGAGGATCGCGATGTTGTAGCGCGATCCGCCGCGGGGCCAGCGCATTGCGTTGGCGCGGTCGTTGACGCGCGAATCGAACCCGCTGGCGAGCACCGACGCAAAGAAGGTCGTCGACCCGTCGGCGCGAGTGATGCGGGCGAGGTCGATGCGACGTGTGCGTCCCGCGGCAATCGCGTCGGCCGCCGCTTTCGCATCGAGTTCCCGCAGGCCCAGAGCCGCCGCCATGTCGTTGCCCGTTCCGGTCGGAACGATTCCCAGTGGGATGTCGGTGCCTTCGAGCTCCTGGATCGCGAGATGCACAGTCCCATCGCCCCCGGCGACCGCGACGGCGTCAGTGCCCCGCTCGAGGGCCGTGCGCAGCAGCTCCGTGGACTCCGCCGCACTACCTCCGCTGAGCACGGTCGTTCGCACGCCCCGCGAGCGCAAGCGCTCCGCCGCGTGCGCGGCCGCGAGGTTATGCGCGCCGCCGCGCGCGGCAGGATTGACCAACAGTGTGACGTTCACCACATCAGTCTGCACGGCCAGCGAATCGAGGTGCGAAGATCTTGCCCTCGGAGCCGCTGGATAGGGTGAGAGCATGCTCGAGGACGACTGGAAGAATGCCCCTGCTGATCGCATCGCCGTCGATGCCGCGGCAGCGAAAGGGTTCGAATACCGTGTGATCGACACGACCGATGTGGTCGTGTTCGATCCGTATCTGCAGGCTGAAACCCGTGGATTCCTCGGCGGCGAACAATCCAGCGAGCGGCTGAGCGGCTCGCGCGAAGGACTTTCCTTCCGACGCTTCGTCGGCATCTACGATCCGGGTTCGCTGAACACCGATCAGCCGGTGGGAACGGTCAACTCCTGGGTCGTCGACATGACGATGCCGGGCGGCCGCGGCATCCCGATGTGGGCCATCAGCGGGGTGACCGTCGCGCCGACCCACCGACGCAACGGCATCGCGCGCACCATGCTCGAAGGTGAGCTCCGCACCGCCGCCGCCGCAGGTGTGGCGATCGCCGGTCTGACGGTGTCAGAAGCGACGATCTACGGTCGATTCGGCTTCGCGCCGGCGACGTTCGGCACGAATTGGTCGATCGAGACCAAGCGCGCGGTGTGGACAGGGCCCAGGCCGGAGGGCCGACTCGATTTCGTCGATCGGTCTGACTTATCCGAGATGCTTGCCGACGTGCACGGACGCGTGCGTGCCGCGCGTCCCGGCGAGATCGAGGCCTGGCCGGCGCTCTGGCGGCGAATGTCGGGCATGGCACCGGGGCAGGAGGGCGGCGCGAAAATACGCGGTGTGCGCTACGCGGATGCCTTGGGCGTCACCCGCGGCGTCGCGGTGTATCAGCTCTCCGAAGAGCGTGACGGTCCTGACTACACGAAACACGAGTTGCAGCTTCATTACCTCCTCACCGAAACCGCGGATGCGTACGCAGCGCTGTGGCGGTTCGTCCTCGAACACGACCTCGTCTCGGTGGTGAAGGCCGAGCTGCGGTCGGCGGAGGAGCCGCTGCGCTGGATGATCGCCGACCAGCGCGCAGCGGCCGTCGAGGTCGGCGAGCACGGATGGCTGCGCATCTTGGATGTGCCGGTGGTGCTGACGGCGAGAACCTACGGGGCGCCGGGATCGTTCACTCTGCGCGTCGCGGATGCGCTCGGGTACGCGGACGGCATCTGGCGCCTCGACATCGACGACGCCGGCGCGGCATCCGTCACGGAGGCGGTCGACGAGGCAGACGCCGTGACGTTGTCGGTCGCCGCCCTGTCGTCACTGGTGCTCGGGGGCGTGCGCGCTGCCACGCTCGCTGCGGCGGGGTTGGTCGACGCGCAACCCGCCACGATGGCCGCTCTCGACGCGTCGTTCACGTCCGCGGACGCGCCGTACCTGAGCCTCTGGTACTGAACGGAGGCTCAGGTCCCCATCTTCAGAGAGTGAGAGCCGACTTGAGCAGCGCGGCCTGCTCGATCGCGTGCACCTTGGGTGAACCGGTCGCGGTCGATGCGGCCGCGGCGCGGGACGCGCGACGGATCGTACGACCGTGGAGGTGCTTGACGACCTCAAGGGCGATGAAGGGCCACGCGCCCTGGTTCTCGGGCTCGTCCTGCACCCAGAAGACCTCGGCGTTGGGGTAGCTGTCGATCACCGCGTTGAGTTCGTCGATGGGAGCGGGGTAGTACTGCTCCATCCGCACCAATGCGATCTCAGGGTTCGGTGCCTTTTCCAACTCGGCCTTCAGGTCCCAGTGGATCTTGCCCGCGTGCAGGAGGACGCGCTTGACGGCGGCCTTGTCGGTGATCGTCCGGTCGTCGATAATCGGTTCGAACTTGCCGGTGAGGAAGTCGTCCACCGCGCTCGTCGCTCCACGCAGGCGCAGCATCGCCTTCGGGGTGAAGACGATCAGCGGGCGCCTCGGGCGGGCATACGCCTGACGACGCAGGAGATGGAAGTACGACGCCGGCGTCGAGGGGCGAGCCACCGTCATGTTGTTCTGGGCGCACATCTGCAGGTAGCGCTCGATGCGGGCGGACGAGTGGTCGGGGCCCTGTCCTTCCAACCCGTGGGGGAGGAGAAGGACGACGCTGGACTGCTGACCCCACTTCTGGTCGGCCGACGAGATGAACTCGTCGACGACCGACTGGGCGCCGTTGGCGAAGTCGCCGAACTGGGCCTCCCACAGCACGAGGGTGTCCGCGCGCTCGACCGAGTATCCGTATTCGAATCCCATGGTCGCGTATTCGCTGAGCAGCGAGTCGTAGGCGTAGAACCGGCCCTGGTTCTCGGCGACGTTCGCCAGCGGCAGCCATTCTTGCCCGTTGACGCGATCGTGGAGGACCGAGTGGCGCTGGACGAAGGTGCCGCGACGCGAATCCTGACCGGAGAGACGCACGTTGGTGCCCTCGGCGAGCAGCGTGCCGAACGCGAGGAGCTCACCGAACGCCCAGTCGATGCCGCCGTTGCGGCTCATGTCACGACGCTTGTCGAGCAGCTGCTTGAGCTTCTGGTGGACAGTGAAGCCCTCCGGGATGTTGGTGAAGGCCTCGCCGATGTGCTCGATGAGATCGCGGGCCACGCCCGTGGTCTCGGGTTCGCCCTCTGCGATCTCGACGGGGCCGCTGTCGGGGTCGACAACGCGCGAAGAACCGGTCTCGGCTGCGTGCGTCTCCGCGAAAGCGACTTCGAGGCGGGACTGGAAGTCGCGCTTGGCCTGCTCGTACTCTTCCTCGGTGATGTCGCCGCGGCCGACCAGCGCTTCCGTGTAGAGCCGGCGAACCGAACGCTTCGCCTCGATGAGGTTGGTCATCAGCGGCTGAGTCATCGAGGGGTCATCGCCCTCGTTGTGACCACGTCGGCGGTAGCAGACGAGGTCGATGACGACGTCACGGTGGAACTCTTCGCGGTAGCGGAAAGCCAGTTCGGCGACGCGCACGACCGACTCGGGGTCATCGCCGTTGACGTGGAAGATCGGGGCTTGGATCGTCTTGGCGACGTCCGTGGAGTACACCGACGAGCGCCCGTCCTGGGGGAGGGTGGTGAAGCCGACCTGGTTGTTGACGACGACGTGGACCGTGCCGCCCGTGCGGTAACCGCGCAATTGGGACATCTGCAGGGTCTCCACCACCACGCCCTGGCCGGCGAACGCGGCATCACCGTGGACGAGGACCGGCAGCCAGGAATAGGTGCCGATCGGCTTGCGGTCCTGCTTCGCGCGGACGATGCCCTCCAGGACCCCGTCGACGGTTTCGAGGTGCGAGGGGTTGGCGGCGAGGTAGATCGGAAGTTCTTCGCCGTGATCGGCGATGAATGTGCCCTCGGTGCCGAGGTGGTACTTCACGTCACCGGATCCGCGCTTGGAGCCGATCGCGACCGAGCCTTCGAACTCGCGGAACACCTGACCGTAGGTCTTGCCGCCGATGTTGGTGAGAACGTTGAGTCGCCCGCGGTGCGCCATTGCGATCGCGGCGCCGTCCATGCCGGCGGTGGCCGCGCCCTGGAGAATCTGATCCAGCAGGGGAATGAGCGACTCGCCACCTTCAAGGCTGAAGCGCTTCTGACCCACGTACTTGGTCTGCAGGAACGTCTCGAATGCCTCGGCCTCGTTGAGCTTGCTGAGGATGCGGAGCTGCTCGTCGTGCCCGGGCTTCTGGTACTTGACCTCGGCGTTGCGCTGGAACCATGCGCGCTGCTCGGGATCCTGGATGTGCATGTACTCGATGCCGAGCGTGCGGCAGTACGAGTCGCGCAGGACGCCGAGGATCTCGCGCAGCTTCATCAGGCGCTTGCCACCGAAACCACCGGTCACGAACTCGCGGTCGAGGTCCCAGAACGTCAGTCCGTGCGACTCGATCTCGAGGTCGGGGTGAGTGCGCTGGTGGTACTCGAGGGGATCGATGTCGGCCATCAAGTGGCCGCGGACGCGGTAGGAGTTGATGAGCTCCTGCACGCGTGCGGCTTTGTCGATGCGCTCGGCGACGTCGACGCTGATGTCGCCCGCCCAGTGAATGGGCGCGTAGGGGATGCGCAGCGCCGAGAAGATGTCTTCGTAGAACGTCGATGCGCCGGCGAGCAGTTCGTGGACGACCTTGAGGAATTCGCCCGACCCGGCACCCTGAATGACGCGGTGGTCGTAGGTGCTGGTCAGGGTGATGGTCTTGCCGACGCCGAGTTCGACCAGCGTCCGTTCACTCGAACCCTGGAATTCGGCGGGATAGTCCAGTGCACCTGCGCCGATGATGCAGCCCTGGCCGGTCATGAGGCGCGGCACGGAGTGCACTGTCCCGATGCCGCCGGGGTTGGTCAGCGAAAGGGTGGTGCCCTGGAAATCTGCGCCGGTCAGCTTATTGCCGCGAGCGCGGACGATGAGGTCCTCGTACGACGCGAGATACTCGCTGAACGTGAGCGATTCGGCGCGCTTGATACTCGGCACCATGAGCGCCCGCGTGCCATCGGGCTTGGGCAGATCGATGGCGATGCCCAAATTGATGTGGGCGGGGGCGACGACCGACGGCTTGCCGTCGATCTCGGCGTAGTAGACGTTCTGGCTCGGGAAGGCCTTGAGTGCTTGGATGAGCGCCCAGCCGATGAGGTGCGTGAAGGAGATCTTGCCGCCGCGCGTGCGGGACATGTGGTTGTTGATGACGATGCGGTTATCGATCATCAGCTTCGCCGGGATCGTGCGGACGCTGGTCGCGGTGGGAACCGTGAGGGACTGGTCCATGTTCGCCGCGAGAGTCTTCGGCAGACCCCGCAGCGGGGTGACCTTGTCTTCGAGCGCCTCACCGGCGGCGCTCGGCACGGCCGTGGGGGCCTGGGCAGGAATCGGTGTCGCCTGGGCGGGGCGGGCGGTCGTTCGCGCGACAGGACGTGCGCCCACCACCGGAACCGGGGCGGTCACCGGATGACCATTGGATGCCGCATCCGGCGCCTTCACGGCAGTGGCAGCCTTGGCGGCTTCCGGCGCCGCCGTTGCCGACTCTGGAGCGGGGGAAGCGTCACCGCCGGCAGTCGAGGGGGCCTTCGCCGCACCCTCGGGCTGGTAGGCCTCGAGTACTGGCCACCACGCCTTGTCTACCGAATCCTTATCCGCGGTGTACTGCTCGTACAGTTCCGCGACGAGCCACTCATTGGCTCCGAATTCGCTATCGCTGGATGTTCCGACGCCCGTCACCTGGTTGGACACGGTGATTAGCCTGCTTTCATCGATGAAATTTCGATTGGTGGCTGCCGCGAAATCACGCCCGCACACACAGTCATCAAGGTTATCTCAGTTTGACCGACCCTAAACGGCCAGGGGTCGTAGGTTGACAGATCGATCACAACGGCGGATCCTTGGCGCCAGTCTGTTGCCTACTCGCTACCGTGGACTTATGCAGTTCTCCGGTGCGTCTCCCGCAGTCGATCTGACCTATTCCGATGTCTTCCTCGTCCCACGGCGCTCGGCGGTGACGAGCAGGCTCGACGTCGACCTTTCTCCCCGTGACGGCACGAGCGCCACGATCCCGCTCGTCTCCTCGAACATGAACTCGGTCACGGGGCCTCGGCTGGCCACGGTGCTCGCGCGCCGCGGCGGGCTGGGAGTGCTCCCGCAGGACATGCCGCTGCAAGACCTCGATGCCGCAATTCGGTGGGTCAAGGAGCAGCCGGTGCGCTTCGACACCCCGCTCGTCCTTGCTCCCGAAGTGACGGTTGCCGAGGCCGCCCGGCTGCTTCCGGCCACCGAGGGTCACGGAATCGTGGTCGCCGCCGCGACCGGTGACCGCATCCACATCGATGATGTCTTGGGCATCGTCCCGGCCACGCGTCTCGGGACGGCGCTCGCCGATGCGCGGCTCGGCGACCTCACACGTGGGCGGGTCACCTCGCTCGACGCCGATGACGTGACCGGAAGCCGCGAGGCTTTCGATCTGATCGTCGCCACCGACGTGGAGACCGTCTGCGTCCTGCACCACGGCTACCTTGTCGGCACGCTCTCCCGGCGCAGCGCGCTGCGCTCGACGCTGTACGCACCGGCAGTGGACTCCGACGGGCGGCTCATCGTCGCGGCCGCTGTGGGCATCAATGGGGACGTCGCGGCGAAGGCGCGGGCCCTGACAGCGGCCGGGGTCGACGTGCTCGTCCTCGACACGGCACACGGACACCAGGAGGGGATGCTCCGCGCCCTGCGCACGGTCGCCGACTTGAATCTCGGGGTTCCGCTCGCTGCAGGCAACATCGTGACCGCTGACGGGGTCCACGATCTCGTCAGCGCCGGGGCGACGATCCTCAAAGTCGGCGTCGGTCCGGGTGCGATGTGCACGACCCGCATGATGACCGCGGTCGGCCGACCGCAGTTCTCCGCTGTGCACGAGACGGCGCTCGCCGCGGCGGAACTCGGCGCGCACGTGTGGGCGGACGGGGGTGTGCGGTACCCGCGAGATGTGGCTTTGGCGCTCGCCGCGGGTGCGGCATCCGTCATGGTCGGATCGTGGTTCGCAGGAACCATCGAGGCGCCCGGCGAGATTGAAACCGACGCGAACGGCCGGTTGTACAAGGAATCATGGGGGATGGCCTCGACCAAGGCCGTGCACGGCCGGTTCGGCCGACTCGACCCCTACGAACGTGCGCGCAAAGAGCTGTTCGCGGAGGGCATCTCGTCGTCGAAGATCTATCTCGATCCTCTGCGGCCGGGACTGGAGGATCTCCTCGACATGATCACTTCGGGAGTGCGCTCGTCGTTCACGTACGCAGGCGCCGCCACGATCGCAGAATTCCACGATCGCGCGACCGTGGGATTGCAGTCCGCGGCGGGCTACGAAGAGGGCAAGGCGCTGCCGGTCAGCTGGTGACGAGACACGATCGCGCAATCTGCCTGCCGTAGAATAACCCGCACGATGGACGACCCTCCCAGTTGCAGACCTTCGCCCCACGGCTCACTCCTCCACAACGCAGACTTCGGTCCTGCCGGAGGTGATGCGTGATGGATTACATCATGTTGGGCGTGGGGCTCCTGCTCACAGTCGGAACCGGTTTGTTCGTGGCGAGCGAGTTCGCCCTCGTCAACCTGGACCGCGCCGACCTCGAGGCGCGGCAGAAGGCCGGGGAGTCGCGTCTGGCGATGACCATCGCGGCGCTGCGCATCACGTCGACCCACCTCTCGAGCGCGCAGCTCGGCATCACGCTGACCACGTTGCTCACCGGCTACACGATGGAGCCGGCGATCTCGAACCTGCTGGCCCCCGTGTTCGACGCTTGGGGCTGGCCGGAAACGGTGTCTCGGCCGCTCGCGGCGATCGTCGGAGTGTCGATCGCGACCATCTTCTCGATGATTCTCGGCGAACTCGTCCCGAAGAACTTCGCGATGACCGTTCCTCGGCAGACCGCGAAGCTCGTCATTCCCTTCCAGGCCGCGTTCACCACGGTGTTCCGACCCGCCATCGTCCTCCTCAACGGCAGCGCCAACGGGATTCTGCGCTGGATGGGCGTTGAGCCGAAGGAGGAGCTCTCCGGCGCACGCACCGCGGAGGAGCTGTCCAGCCTCGTGCGTCGTTCGGCCAGCGCCGGCGTCCTGGAGAAGGACACCGCGTCGTTGCTCACCCGATCGCTCACGTTCGCACGCCTCTCGACCGCCGATGTCATGACGCCCCGTCCGCGCGTTCACGCGGTCGCAGCCGGCGACAGCGTCGAAGATGTCATCCAACTCGCCCGGCGCACCGGGCACAGCCGCTTCCCGGTCTACGACGAGTCGATGGACGACATCACCGGCATCGTGCACCTCAAGCAGGCCATCAGCGTTCCGCGCGCACGGCGCCGAGACGTCCCGGCCGCCGCGATCGCGGAGGAGCCGCTGCGGATTCCCGAAGCCGTGCATCTCGACGCCGTGATGTCGGAGCTGCGGGCGAAGGGCTACCAGATGGCGATCGTCGTGGACGAGTACGGTGGCACGGCCGGTGTCGTCACGCTCGAGGACCTCGTCGAGGAGATCGTCGGTGAAGTCCTCGATGAGCACGACCGCACCACAGCCGGCGTCGTTCGCGGCGCCGACTCCCTGATCTTCCCCGCCGACCTCCGCCCGGACGAGGTTCTCGACCGCACCGGCATCCGCGTGCCCGAAGGCGAGGTCTACGACACCGTCGGCGGTTACCTGATGAGCGTGCTCGAACGCATCCCCGTCGTCGGCGACGCGGTCGAACTCGAAGACGGCACGCTCAGCGTGCAGCGGATGGACGGCCGGCGGGTGGACCGAGTCGCGTTCGTTCCCCGGGCGCTGCCGCCGGCCGCCGAAGAACTGCGGGCCGAGGAGCTCGCTGCTGAATCGAAGCGTGCGACCACGGCCGCGAAAGACGGGAAGGGGAACCGATGAGCGACTGGGCGGGAATTGCCTGGCTTGCCGTGCTGCTCGCCTTCAACGCCTTCTTCGTCGGGGCGGAGTTCGCTGTGATCTCGGCTCGACGTTCACAGATCGAGCCGCTCGCCGAGCGGGGCTCTCGGCAGGCCAAGACGGCGCTGTGGGCGATGGAACGCGCGACGCTGATGCTCGCCACCTGTCAGTTGGGCATCACGATCTGCTCGCTGCTGATCCTCAACGTCTCCGAGCCTGCCATCCACCACCTGCTGGCGGTGCCGCTGGGACTCACCGGCTGGAGTGAGGCGGCGGTCGACATCATCGCCTTCGTCGTGGCGCTGGTGGTCGTCTCGTATCTGCACGTTGTGTTCGGCGAGATGGTTCCGAAGAACCTCGCGTTCTCACTCCCCGATCGCGCCGTGCTGCTCTTGGCGACGCCGCTCATGTGGGTGTCGAAGCTCTTCTACCCGATCATCGTGGCCCTCAACTGGATCGCGAATCACACGGTGCGACTGTTCGGCGTCGTGCCGAAGGACGAGGCTGCCTCGACCTTCACCCTCGAAGAGGTCGCGACGATCGTCAACCAATCGCGGATCGAGGGCGTGCTCGACGATGCATCGGGCACGGTGACGGCCGCCGTCGAGTTCACCGACAAGAAGGCCAAGGACATCGCGGTCGCCCTGTCGGACCTTGTCACGCTGCCCGAACGCACCACTCCCGACGAGATCGAGCGGGCGGTGGCCAAACACGGCTTCTCTCGATACGTCATCGTCGACGAGGCCGGCCTCCCGCTCGGCTACGTGCACCTCAAAGATGTGCTGCGGCAAGCGGAGGCACCCGACGCCCCGGCCCGCGCGTCGCAGCCGATCAAGCAGAAGCGCATCCACCACATGGTGCCGGTGGCCGAAACGACCGATCTGGAAGACGCTCTGGCTCTCATGCGTCGTTCGAGCCGGCACTTGGCTCAAGTGCGCGACAGCCAGGGTGTCACCACCGCCGTGCTGTTCCTCGAGGACATCATCGAGGAACTGGTCGGCGAGGTTCACGACGCCACGCGTCGCGGCGCGTACCGCAACTAGGACCGCAGCAGGTCAGTACATCTACACGCGCGGTCGTGCTCGCTCGTACTGCAGCGGCCAGCTCGCGGACTTCGGGTCCCCGAGTTCGGCCGCGGCGCGCAGGGCGAAGTGTGGATCGCGGAGCCATTCGCGCGCCGCCATGATGGCATCCGCCTGGCCCGCCTGCAGGATCTCCTCCGCCTGGATACCGCTCGTGATTTCTCCGACCGCGCTGACGGGAAGCCCGGTGGCCTGGCGGATGTCGGCGGCGAAGTCGACCTGATACCCCGGCCCCGTGGTGATCTCCTGGTGTGCCACGAGGCCCCCGCTGGAGATATCGAAGAAGTCGGCGCCGTGCTCGGCGGCCCAGGTCGCGACGGTGGCGGTGTCGGCGACGGTCCAGCCGCCATCCGCCCAGTCGGTCGCTGAGAACCGTACGAACAGCGGCACGTTCGGTGCGACCACGCGGATCGCGTCGATGATGCGGAGCAGCAGCGCGGCACGTCCGGCGAGCGACCCGCCGTATTCGTCGTCGCGGAGGTTGGACAACGGCGAGAGGAACTGGTGCACCAGGTAGCCGTGGGCGGCATGCACTTCGAGGATCTCGAATCCGGCGTCGAGGGCGCGGACAGCGGCAGCGGCGAACGCATCGACGATCTCATCGATGCGACGGTGGTCGAGCTCGGCCGGCGCCTCGAATCCGTCGAACGCGATCGGTGACGGTGCGGAGGTTTCCCAGCCCCCGAGGTCGGGGGACACCGAGCCTCGCGCGCTCACGAACGGCGCGAACGTGGACGCCTTGCGCCCGGCATGCGCGAGCTGGACGGCGGGAATCGCGCCGCGTGCCGCGATCGCGGCCACGATCGGAGCCCAGGCATCGCGCTGGGCGTCGTTCCACAGTCCGGTGTCGTCGGGCGAGATCCGGCCCTCGGGGAGGACAGCTGTCGCTTCAGCCGTGACGATGCCGGCGCCGCCGGCGGCGAACTGCGCGAGGTGCACGTGGTGCCAGTCGTTCGGCACACCGTCGACGGCGGAGTACTGGCACATCGGCGAGACCCACAGCCGGTTGCGGACGAGGACGTCGCGGATCTGCAGAGGGGTGAACAGCAGGCTCATGCGGAGGCTCCAGGATGGCAGATCGGGGGAGAGTGCGGCGTCCGCCGGTAGGGTGGCGCCATGGTCGATAGCGGTGCGTGGTCCGCGGAGGATGTCCGCCGCGTCCTCAGGATGCCAACGGACTCCGACGACAAGTATTCCCGAGGGGTCATCGGGATCCGAACCGGCTCCGACGCATATCCGGGGGCGGCTGTTCTCGGCGTTGAAGCGGCATGGCGGACCGGCACCGGAATGGTCCGGTACCTCGGACCTGAGGCCCCGTCCCGCCTGGTGTTGCAGCGCAGGCCCGAGACGGTGACCGCGGACGGGCGCGTGCAGGCCTGGCTGATCGGATCGGGGATGGATGCCGATTCGAGGCCCTCCGCGGTAACCGAGGCGGTCCGCGGTCTGCTGAACGGCACCGTGCCCGTGGTCGTCGATGCGGGAGCGCTGGATCTTGTCGTCGACGGGACGGCGCCGCGCGTCATCACTCCGCACGCGGGTGAGCTCGCGCGCGTACGCGCCGCGTTGGGCCTCGACCCCGATCGTGCTGCGGGTGTGGAATCAGCAATGGAAACTGCCGCCGCGCTCGGTGCGACCGTGTTGCTCAAGGGTGCGACCACGGTGGTGGCCACGCCCGCGGGCCGGGTCATCCAGGTGCGTGCGGGAACGCCATGGCTGGCGACGGCAGGCTCGGGCGACGTCCTCGGTGGTGTGCTGGGCGCGCTGGTGGCGGCCGCGGGCGCAGATGCCGAACGCACGGACGGCGCCTCGGCCGTAAAAGAAGGCGCTCTCACGCCGGAGACCCTGGGGCCTCTGGCAGCGTCGGCGGCCTGGCTGCACGGGCGCGCCGGAGTGGCGGCAGTTCGCGCCGCCGGGGGCGGTCCCATCGCCGCGCTCGACATCGCCGAGGCGCTCCCTGGGGTCGTAGGATCGGTGCTTCTCGGGTCCTGAGTGCGAATTCGTCCGCGCAAGCGCTCCTTAGGATGAAGGAGTGTCGAGACGAGCTGCGCTGTGGGTGGCCTTCCTCGTGGTCCACGTCGTCGTCTCGTCGCTGGGCTTCCTCCTTCCGAACGAGCCGATGGGCGATGTCTATCGCGTGTACGAACCGTGGTCGACGGCGGCGCTCAACGGTGACGGCATCGTGGGCATCACGCAGTCGTGGGTGTACCCACAACTCGCGTTGGTGCCGATGGTGCTTGCGCACGCGTTCGCCTGGATCGACGGCTACACCGTGGGGTGGGCCATCTTCGTCCTCCTCATCGATGCGGTGGCATTCGCCCTGCTGATCGGCACGGGCCGCTCTGCAGGCCGCCGCGTCGCCGGATGGTTCTGGCTCACGTTCATCGCGCTTCTCGGGCCGGTCGCGCTGTACCGGCTCGACGCGGTCACCGTGGCACTGGCGATCGCGGGGTGCCTGTGGCTTGTCGGGCGGCCGTGGCTCGCGTCGATGCTGCTTGCCATCGCTGTGTGGATCAAGGTGTGGCCGGCGGCGATTCTCGCCGCCGCGGTGGTGGCCGTGCGCCGCCGCGGAGCGATCGTCGGCGGCGCGCTGGTCGTGTCGGCACTGACGCTGCTGGCCGTCGCCGCCGCCGGCGGCGCATCCCACGCCTTCGGGTTCATTTCCGACCAGACGACCCGTGGTCTCCAGGTGGAGTCGCCCATCGCGCTCCCATATCTGTGGGGCACGATGTTCGGCCTGGACGGATTCTCCGTCTATTACTCGACCGATCTCCTGACGTTCCAGGTCACGGGAACCAACATCGACCTCGTCATCGACGCGATGACACCCATCCTGGTCGTCGGTGTCGGCGCCGTCGCGGTGTGGGGCGCCGTCAAAGCCTGGAACGGCGCACATTTCGCTTCGCTGTTCCCCGTGCTCTCGCTCTCGCTCGTCACCGGATTCATCGTCTTCAACAAGGTCGGCTCCCCGCAGTACATGTACTGGTTGGCGCCGTCCGTCGTGATCGGGCTCGTCTTGCGCCGCGACACCTGGTGGAAGCCCGCATCCCTCGTGCTGGGCATCGCCCTGCTCACCCAGATCGTCTACCCATTGACGTATTACGGAATGCTCGCCGCTCTGCCGATTCCCGTTCTGGTGCTCACAGCCCGCAACCTTGCTGCTCATCGGCCTGTTCGTGTGGACGCTCTTTCGGCTCCAGCGCGTCCCCGCGCCAGGTCGCACCCGTGCCGTTCCACCTGCCGTCACCGTTTCCTGATCCGGAGGTCTTCCATGCTCATCGCCTTTTCTGTCGCTCCCAGCGGACAGCCCAGCGGACAATCCGACGCGTCTGCCGGCAGCACCGACGGCTCGGTGCACGATGCGGTTGCCGCGGCGGTCGCCGTCGTCCGAGCATCCGGATTGCCGCACCGGACCACATCGATGTTCACCGAGATCGAGGGGGAGTGGGATGAGGTCATGGCGGTCGTCAAAGCAGCGACGGATGCCGTGATGCCGTTTGGGTCGCGGGTTTCGCTCGTCCTCAAGGCCGATATCCGGCCGGGCTATACCGGCGAACTCGACGGCAAGATCGAACGCCTCGAAACGGCCATCGAATCGATTCGTCAGGAAGGCTCCTCGGGGGGTAGCATTCCTGCGTGACCTCCTCGACCCCGTCGAGGGGTGCGGCGATGTTGGCGCTCCTCTCCCTCGCCATCGGCAGTTTCGGCATCGGCATGACCGAGTTCGTCGTCATGGGCCTGCTCCCGGACATCTCCCGCGATCTTCTCCCCGCGCTGTCTTCGTCGAGCAGCGAAGACGCCATCGCCCAGACCGGATGGCTGATCTCGTTCTACGCATTGGGTGTCGTCGTGGGTGCGCCCACGATCGCCGGTGCCGTGGCGAAGTACCCGCGGCACCGCGTCATGATCGGGCTCGCTCTCGCCCTCACGGTCTTCAACGCACTGACCTTCGTGCTTCCGAGCTTCGAGTGGATCGCCGTCTCCCGCTTCCTCGCAGGTCTCCCGCACGGTGCCTACTTCGGCATCGGCGCCCTCGTCGCCGCTGACGTCCTCGGACCCGGCAAACGAGCGAAGGGCGTCGCGTTCGTCCTCACCGGACTCACCATCGCCAACGTGGTGGGTGTGCCGCTGGGTACCTTCCTCGGACAGCAGGTGGGATGGCGTTCTGCGTTCGTCGTCGTCGCGTCGATCTTCGCGCTCGCCACGGTGATGATCGCCATCTTCGTTCCACCGCACCCGGGCGAGCCGGGGCGGACCCTGCGATCCGAACTCAGTGTCTTCCGCATCGGTCAGGTGTGGTTCGCGCTGGGCATCGGCGCGATCGGCTTCGGCGGTTTCTTCGCCGTGTACAGCTACATCGCTCCGGTCGTCACCGAGCTGACCGGCTCTCCGATGTGGGCCGTGCCGATCGTCCTGGTCGTCATGGGACTGGGCATGACCGTCGGCAACCTCATCGGCGGATACCTTGCCGACATCGACATCAAACGCACCCTCATGGGGGGCCTTGCGGCACTGATCGTCACGCAGGTTCTCCTGGCGGTGTCGGCGCCCTGGCTCGCCGCGGTTGTCGTGCTCGTCTTCGCGATCGGGCTCTTCTCCGCCATGATCAGCCCGACGATCCAGACGCGGCTGATGGATGTCGCGGGTGACAATCAGTCGATCGCCGCGGCACTGAACCACTCGGCGCTCAACCTCGGCAACGCCCTCGGCGCGTTCCTGGGCGGCGTCGTCATCGCGGCCGGGTTCGGGTTCGCTGCGCCGCTCTGGGTCGGCGCGATCCTCGCCGCGGCAGGTCTCGCCATCACGTTCGCAAGCTACGCCGTAGAGGGACGCGCCGCGCGCGTCGCGCCCACCACCGCCAGCGATGGCGCGGCCGTCGCGGCCGGCGTGGCCGGAGACGGAGCCGGTGCGCGCGTAGGCTGAGCCGCGTGTCCGAGCACAGCGAACGCACGATGCGGCAGTTGGCGGATGCGCTCGGCCGATCACGGCCTCGGCGAGCCGAGGACGCTGCCGATCCCGACGTCCCGGTGGCGGCGACGGTCGTGATTGTGCGCGATTCGCTGGACGGGCCAGAGGTGCTTCTCATCGAGCGGCCCGATCGAGGCTCGTTCGCGGGAGCGTGGGTGTTCCCCGGCGGCAAGCTCGACGCGGCGGACTGGACCCGATCCACGGCCGATGGTCGGGGAGACCCCGCGGCCGATGGCGGAGCGGATGCCGGTCGCACCGTCGAGGAGGAATCCGCGCGCAACGCGGGCGTTCGTGAGACGCAGGAAGAGACCGGACTCGTGCTCGGCGCCGAGGGGCTGCAGACGCTATGCGGTGTGGGATCCGCCGCCGGGGCTTCCCCTGCGCATCCGCACATGGTTCTTCCTTGCGCGGGATCCGGGAGGAGTGCTCGCGCCGTCCGCAGACGAAGCGGTCGACGCCGCATGGCTGCGACCCAGCGAAGTCCTCGAGCGCCACGGGCGGGGCGAAATCACTCTCTACCCACCCACGTGGGTGACACTTCATTCGCTGACCGGGCCCAACGATGTGGCGGACCTGCTGGCGGTGGCGCGCTTACGCGGCATCGGGCGCTTCGAGACGGTGGCACGTCGCACGGAGCGAGGGCCCCTGATGCTCTGGCCGGAAGACGCCGACTACGCCGCTGCCGAACCCGACGCTGCCGAATCCGACGCTGCCGAACCCGACGAGCAGACCGCGGATGCGGCATCCGGCGCACGACATCGCCTCGATCTCGGCGCGCTCCCGTGGATCTACACGCGGAGCTTCTGACTCAGTTCTCGAGGAGCCGACGCAGATGCGCGCCGACCGCGCGCGTCTCGATGAGGAATCCGTCGTGTCCGAAGTCGCTGGCGAGCACGACCGCATCGTCATCGATGGTCGGGCGGATGCCGCGCGCGATGCGCTGCTGCCCCTCGATGGGGAACAGACGGTCGGTGTCGATACCCAGCACGAGGGTGCGTGCCTGCACTCTGGCGAGTGCGTCTTCGACCCCACCGCGGTCACGTCCGACATCGTGCGAATTCATCGCGTGGACGAGGGTGAGATAGCTGTTCGCGTCGAAACGGCGCGTGAACTTGTTGCCGTGGAAGTCGAGGTAGCTCTCGACGGCGAAGCGGCCGCCGAGACCCAGCGGACTCTTGCCCGACTGCCACGTGCGCTGGAACCGCTGGTTCAGCTCGGTGGGGCTGCGGTAGTTCAGCAACGCCATGCGGCGGGCGACGGCGAGTCCCCGGTGCGGACCGTCGCCGTCGCCGGCGTCGTAGTAGCTGCCGCCCTGAAAGCGAGGGTCGAGGTGAATGGCGGCGATTTGAACGGAGTTCAGCGCGATCTGGTCTGCAGTGTTCACCGGTGGCGCAGACAGCACTCCCAGACGCTGCACGCGGTCTGGATGACCGATGCCCCATTCCAGGGCGTGCATGCCTCCCATCGAGCCGCCGATGACGCCCGCCCACACGTCCACGCCGAGGGCATCGGCCAATCGGCGTTGAGCGTCGACCTGGTCGCGGATGGTCAGGTACGGGAATCGCCCCGCCCATTCGTAGCCGTCGCCGGCGATGCTCGAGGGTCCGGTTGATCCCTGGCATCCGCCGAGCATGTTCGGGGCGACGACGAACCACTCATCGGTGTCGATGGGACAACCTGGCCCCACGATCTCGCCCCACCATCCATCGGTCGGGTGCCCCGGGCCGGCGTCGCCGCTGAGATGGCTGTCGCCGGTGAGCGCGTGCAGCACCAGCACGGCGTTGTCGCGCGCGGCGTTCAGCTCGCCCCAGGTCTCGTAGGCGAGGCGGAAGGCAGGAAGTTCGCTGCCGTTCTCGGTGCGCAACCCGCCGAACGCGGCGAAGCGACGGTGGCCGGCCGGGTCGCCGTCCCGCCATGCCCCTGTGGCCGGGGGGCGTCCGAGAAGCAGTCGGGCGTCGGCCTCCGTCACGGGGGCGCTCGGCACCGTGTCTTCGGAGGTCTGCCAATCCATGACTGCCATTCTTCCGGGAGAATGTGATGCCGGTGTTCGTGTTACGTCTTGGGGCGCGACCAGCTCGCTCGGAACTGTCGCGTTTCGTAGAACGCGCCGTGCTGATTCGCCATCGCGATCGGGGCTCCGTCGAGCGTCTGGACGAAGCGGTGATCGCTGGCGACCCCGGGCGGCACCTGGGCATCGATCTCGGGGAGTGTGCCGACCGTCTCATTCGACAGCCAAACGACCCGCCGGGAGATGCGGGCACCGAGGCCGCCGATGAGGTCTGCGAACCGGCGCCGCTGCGACTGGTCGAGATAGAGCAGGACGGCGCTGTGATAGACGACGAGCGTCGCCTCGGCCGGAGCGGTCGCCGCGACATCTTCGAGCCGTTCGAGCAGATCGCCCGTGACGATCTGCGGCCTTTCCGCGGCGACGAGCGCCGCAGCCCGTCGAAGACGGTCCACACGGCCGTCGTGATCGGGCCCGGGCCACACCAGGGTCGCGAGCCAGTCCACGGTGTCTCCATCACCGGCATCGATGGGATTCAGATCGATGCCGCGCCGCCACACCACGTCAGGCAGACGCTCCGGGATGGATGCCGGATCGTCGATGCGGCAGGGGAGGACCACATCGCTCGCACCGTCTGCGGGATCGAGGCGCGTGACGATCCCGTTCGATTCGTATTCGTAGCTGTAGCGGTCGGGAAACAAGCACAGCCCCGCCGCCGCACCGACTTCGAGGAGTGCGAGGGGACCGCCGATGGCTGACATCGGCGGGATCCAGGTTGCGCACCGAGAGACTTCGTTGGTTTGCACGGTGCGCACGGCCGCGATCGCTTCGACCTCGGCCCAATGGTCGACGAGCCATTCTCGCCATGCCGGAAAGGGCGCGAGGGGACTGCCGGCCCAACGGGCGGCGGCGAAGATCCGGTTCGGTTGCTGCTGAAGGCGGGGGAGCGCAGCGATCAGAGCCAGGATCTCGGGGTCACCGCCGATCCCGATCGCCCACTCCTCGTAGAGCGGGGAGGTGCCGTGTGCCCACTGGCGCCCGAAGACGTCGTAGGTCGAGGCGAGCTTCTCGTGCACGCCCTCAGATTACGCGCACGCGCACAGACGAACACGGCGAATGCCGCGGGCCTGCCTCACTGTTCGGTGAGGTGGCGCCGCGGCATCCGCTGTGCGTGTGAGATCTCGTCAGACGCGAGCGGCCTCGGAGACGCGACGTGCGGCACCCAGAGCCTGCTCGAGGTCGGCCTTGATGTCCTCGATGTTCTCGAGACCGAGTGACAGGCGGACCAGCCCGGGGGTGACGCCCGACGTGAGCTGCTGCTCGGGGGTGAGCTGCGAGTGGGTCGTGGATGCCGGGTGGATGACCAGTGAGCGCACGTCACCGATGTTCGCGAGGTGGCTGAACAGCTCGAGCGAGTTCACGAACTCACGCCCTGCCGCAACGCCGCCCTTCAGCTCGAACGACAGCACCGCACCGACACCCTTGGGGGCGTACTTGTTGGCAGCGGCATACCAGGGCGACGTCGGGAGCCCCGAGTAGTTGACCGATGCGACGTCATCGCGGTTCTCGAGCCACTCGGCGACTTCCTGCGCGTTCTGCACGTGACGCTCGATGCGCAGGGACAGCGTTTCGATGCCCTGGATCAGCAGCCAGGCGCTCTGCGGGGAGATTGCGGCGCCGAGGTCGCGCAGCAACTGCACGCGCGCCTTGATGATGTACGCGAGGCCATCGCCGACCGCGGTCGTGTACGAGGCGCCGTGGTACGACGGGTCGGGCTCGGTGAGGCCGGGGAACTTGTCGACGTTCTTCGACCATTCGAAGGTGCCGCCGTCGACGATCACGCCGCCGATGACGGTGCCGTGTCCGCCGAGGAACTTCGTCGCCGAGTGCACCACGATGTCTGCACCGAACTCGAACGGGCGGATCAGGTACGGGGTGGCGATCGTGTTGTCGACGATCAGGGGGACGCCCGCCTCGTGCGCGACGTCGGCGACCGCGCGGATGTCGAGCACGTTGATCTTCGGGTTGCCGATGGTCTCGCCGAAGAACAGCTTCGTGTTGGGGCGGACCGCACGGCGCCACTCGTCGGCGTCGTCCTGGTCCTCGACGAAGGTGGTCTCGATGCCGAGCTTCGCGAGCGTGTACTTGAAGAGGTTGTAGGTGCCGCCGTAGATGGAGCTCGACGAGACGATGTGATCGCCCGCCTGTGCGATGTTGAGGACGGCGTACGTCTCGGCAGCCTGGCCGCTGGCGACGAGGAGAGCGCCGGTGCCGCCCTCGAGGGCAGCGACGCGCTGCTCGACGACATCCTGCGTCGGGTTCTGGATGCGCGTGTAGATGTTGCCGAACTCGGCCAGGGCGAACAGGTTGGCCGCGTGATCTGCATTGTCGAAGACGTAGGACGTCGTCTGGTAGATCGGCGTGGCACGCGCCTTGGTCACGGGATCGGGCTGGGCTCCGGCGTGGATCTGAGTGGTCTCAAAGCGCCAGTTCTCGGATGCGGGCATGTCGTGCTCCAGGGGTCAAGTGAGCCGGGCGCTGGTGCCGCGACAGGACGACTGTACGTTCGCGGCATCCGACTCGACAACAGAGGGGGACACGTGACGTAACAGCGCACCCGCAGCGCCCCCGGTACCGTTGAGGTCATGACGATACGACGCGCAGTGGTGACGGGAGCCAGTTCAGGGATCGGCGAAGCGGTGGTGCGCGCTCTGCGCGCCACCGGCTGGGACGTCGTCGGAGTAGCTCGCCGTGCCGAGCGCCTCGACGCGCTCGACGGAGAGGTCGGATCGGCATCGTTCGCGGCGGACCTCACCCGCGAGGAAGACATCGAAGCGCTCGCCGCACATCTCTCAGGGACCGGTCCTGTCCACGCCCTCGTCCACGTCGCCGGTGGTGCGCGGGGGACCGACTACGTCGAAAACGGCAAGCCCGCCGACTGGCGCTGGATGTTCGAAGCGAACGTCATCTCCGCGCAACTGCTCACTGCGGCCCTCTTGCCGTTGCTGCGACGGTCCTGCGCCGACGGCGGTCACGCCGACGCGCTCTACCTGACCTCGACCGCAGCCTCCGTGGCCTACCCCGGCGGTGCGGGCTACAACGCCGCGAAGGCGGCCGAGGCGATGATCCCCAAGGCACTGCGCCTCGAACTCAACGGCGAGCCGATCCGGGTGACGGAGATCGCCCCGGGGATGGTGTTCACCGAGGAATTCACCCTCAACCGCCTCGGCGGCGATCAGGCAACCGCCGACAAGGTCTACGAAGGCGTGGAGAACCCGCTCACCGCGGCTGACGTCGCCGATGTCGTCGCATATGCCCTCAACGCTCCCGGACACGTCAACCTCGACCTCGTGACGATGCGCCCGGTGGCGCAGTCCGCGCAGCATCTGCTCGCGCGCGGACCGCTGCGTCCCCGCCTCGTCGAGTGAGCGACCCGCAGTGGCGTCATCCCCGCCCTAGGCTGGGAGCGCGAGAGAGGCGGATGCCGTGAGCACCGAGCGTGAGACATTGACCTGGGACGGCTTCGGAGACGCTTGCCGCGATCTCGCCCGAGCGATCGTGGCCGACGGGTTCGTCCCTGAAGTCGTCGTCGCCATCGCGCGGGGCGGGCTTCTCCCCGCGGGCGCGATCGCGTACGGCCTCGGCGTCAAGAACTGCGGAGCGCTGAACGTCGAGTTCTACACCGGCATCGGCACCGTGCTCGACGCTCCGGCAGTCCTCCCTCCCGAACTCGACATGAGCTATCTCGACGGGCGGCGCGTCCTGCTCGTCGACGATGTCGCCGACAGTGGCCGCACCCTCGCGCTCGCCGTCGAACTCCTTCGGGTGCGCGGCGCCGACGTGCGCTCGGTGACGATCTACACCAAGCCCGGCTCGATCGCGCAGCCCGATTACTCCTACCGCGAGACCGACCTGTGGATCGACTTCCCGTGGTCGTTCGCAGGCTCCGTCATCGAAGAGGACGCCGGGCTCGCGCCGACCGCGTGAGGCGCCGTCCGACAGAGAGCCCCACACAACGTCCCATGGCGAAATCGCTCGATCAGCTCGCGGATGCCGGACTCATGGACCGCGCGTGGGCAGAAGCCCTCGCCCCCGTGGCATCCGACATCGCCGCCCTCGGCGAGCGACTGCGCACCGAGGTCGCGGAGGGGCGCGGGTATCTGCCGGCGGGGGATCGGGTGCTGCGGGCATTCCAACGTCCGCTCGCCGATGTCTCGGTGCTGATCGTCGGTCAAGACCCGTATCCGACGCCCGGGCATCCGATCGGACTCTCGTTCGCCGTCGACCGCGAAGTCCGCCCGCTTCCGCGCAGCCTCGCGAACATCTACAAAGAACTCGAGAGCGATCTCGAGATCTCGCCGGCACCCCACGGCGACCTGTCGGCGTGGAGCGATCAGGGCGTCATGCTGCTCAACAGAGTGCTCACCGTCGCACCGGGTCAGCCCGCCTCGCACCGCGGCTGGGGGTGGGAGCGCGTCACCGAACACGCGATCCGCACTCTCGTCGATCGCGACCGGCCGATGGTGGCGATCCTGTGGGGGCGCGACGCCGCCGGCCTCAAGCCGCTTCTCGGTTCGACGCCGATCATCGAATCCGCGCACCCCTCTCCGCTGTCTGCGAGTCGCGGATTCTTCGGGTCCCGGCCGTTCTCGAGAGCGAACGAACTTCTACGCGAACAAGGCGCTCCGGCCGTCGACTGGCGCATCCCGGATTAGGCTGGCGGAGTGCTCGAGGAGGAATACGACAAGGACCGCCGCCGGTTGCCCGTGCACCTGCGCCGTCGCCCCGAGCCGGAGCGGGATTTCACATACGAGATCCGCCCGGCCCGCCGCGAGGACATGCCTGACGTGCGCGAGATCTACAACTATTACGTCACGAACTCGGTGGTCACATTCGATGAGAAGCGCTGGACGCACGCGCAGTGGAACGAGAAGTTCGACTACCTCCACAAGCTGAAGCTCCCCTTCCTGGTCGCGGTCTCTCCCACCGGGCAGATCATCGGCTACGGGCTGGTGTCACCGTGGACCGGGAAGTCCGGATTCCGGTACACCGTGGAGAACTCGGTCTACCTCGGACAGGCCGCGACCGGCAAGGGCCTGGGCCGCGCGCTCCTGCAAGCGCTGATCACCGCGTGTGAGCAACTGGGAACGCGCCAGATGGTCGCCGTGATCTCCGACAAGGGCGCCGAGGCATCCGTTGCCCTCCACTCCCGTCTGGGATTCGTCGAGGTGGGTCGGATGGGCCGCGTCGGCTACAAGTTCGGTCGCTGGCTCGGCACGATCTACATGCAGAAGACGCTGAAGCCGGTCAAGAAGAAGAAGTCGCTCTTCGGCGGACCGATCGACTGATCAGCGCGTCTGATCGATCAGCGTGACTGATCGGGCTTCGACCAGTCCCGGACAGCCTCGATGAGCACACGCCACGGCCCGTGGATATCCTGGTCGGCCAACTCGGCTTGGTGCGTCTGGCGTCCGTGCTCTGCCGACGGTGAGGCGAGCACTGACGGCGCGAGCGAGGCTGACACCGACCAGGCGTAGCGGTCGGCCCCGTGCGATTGCGACCGTGGTCCATCCCAGGGACACTCCTCGATCAGGGCGATCCACGTGGGCGCTTCGTCCGGGCGGTGGGAGGGCCTCCCATTGCTTGCGCAGTCCGGCGAAGCCGCCGGTGCGCACGACCGTGATGGCGATCGGGGGCTGTTCAGGGGGTCGCGGCATCCGTCATCACACCGACGTCGATCCAACCAGACCGCACAGCGTCGGCTTCCTTCGACTTCTCACCGTACTCCGCCGTCGCCGTCGCGAGTGTGGCGGCGGCGAAGGCAGCGAAATCGCTGGTGGGGGACAGCGTGCCGCCCGTCAGCGTCAGGTACCAGATGCGGCCGGCGCGCTCCCAGGCGAACCCGCCGAGGGCATCTGCAACGACGTAGAACGCACGATTCGGGATGCCGGAGTTGATGTGCACCCCGCCGTTGTCGCCCGTCGTCTCGACGTAGTCCCTCATGTGCGCAGGCTGCGGGTCTTTGCCGAGCACGTCATCGTCGTACGCGGTGCCCGGGGCAGACAGGGATCGCAGGGCCTTGCCCTGCACGGCATCGGTGAAGATTCCCGCACCGATGAGCCACGTTGCCTCGGAAGCGCTCTGCTTCAGGTGGTGCTGCTCGGTCAAGGCGCCGAAGACATCCGAGATCGATTCGTTGAGGGCACCGGACTGCGACTGGTATTCCAGCCCGCCGGAGAACTCCGTCACACCGTGCGTGAGTTCGTGGGCGATGACGGTGAGCGAGCGGGTGAATCGCGTGAAGACCTCGCCATCACCGTCGCCGAACACCATTCGCTCGCCGTTCCAGAACGCATTGTCGTAGTCACGCCCATAGTGCACGGTCGCCCACAGCGGACCACCCTTGCCGTCGATCGAAGAACGGCCGTAGGCATCCAAGTAGAAGTCGAACGTGGCGCCGAGCCCGTCGAATGCCTCATTGACGGAAACATCGGCCGACGGAGGATCATCTTCGCCGCGCACCCGGACGCCGGGCAGCGTCTCTTGTTGCTGGGCGTCTGAGATCTCGCGGTCGGGTGCCGGGGTGGACTCCACCACGAGTGTGCCGCCGTCTTCGATGGAGAGCACGATCCGCGAACGCCGCGGGGTGTACGAGCGGTCGGCAACGAGGGTGGCGCGAGCAGCTTCGGCTGCGCGCGCCAAGTGCGGTTCGCGGGCAGTGGCCACCCGGGCGAGCAGATACGGGGGAATGATCGCGTGGGTCATGTTGCGAGAGTATCGGGGCGGGGCGACATCGGAATCACCCGCTCACAATGCGCCCGGGCCGGCATCGATCGAGGGGATCGCGGCGAGCAGCCGTCGCGTGTAGGCGACCTGGGGCTGCAGAAGCACCTTCTCGGTCGGCCCCTCTTCGACCACCCGACCGTCCTTCATCACGACCACGTCGTCGCACAGGTTCTGCACGACGCCGATGTCGTGCGACACGAGCACGAGCGTCAGCGAATCACGTTGGCGCAGTTCGCGGAGGAGATCGAGAATCTGCGCACGCACGGTGACATCCAGCGCCGAGAGGGGCTCGTCGCCGACCAGGATGCGGGGGCGATGCGCGATCGCCCGCGCGATCGCGATGCGTTGGCGCTGGCCGCCGGAGAACTCATGCGGGTAGCGCTCTGCCATATCCGGCTCCAGACCCACGTCACCGAGCACTTCACGCACCCGCGCTCGTCGGTCGCCCTCGATGCCCAGCGCCCAGAGCGGTTCGGCGATGATCCGACCGACGCTCATCCGGGGGTCCAATGACGCATACGGGTCTTGGAATACGATGCCGGTCTGGCGTCGCAGCCAATGCAGATCGCGTGCCTTCGCCGTGGCATCCACCGTCCGGCCATCGACCTCGACGGTGCCCGAGCTCGCGGCGTCGAGCCCGAGCATGAGGCGGATCAGCGTCGACTTGCCCGATCCGGATTCGCCGATGATGCCCACAGCCGAGCCTGCACGCACGTCGAGATCGACGTCCTCGAGCGCGGTGAAGAATCGCTTGCGCTCGAAGACGCCCGTCGCCTGTACTCGGTAGCGCCGAGTGAGGCCGCGCACGCGGATCAGTTCATCGGTCACTCGACACCTCCCGGCCGCCAGAGCGTCGCGGTCGCGTCGCGGAGCAGGCCCCGCGTGACGGGGGAGGACGGATGGGTGAGGAGGTCCGCGATGGGCGCCTCTTCGACAACGCGGCCGTCTTCGAGCACGACGGCATGAGTGGCGATCTGCGAGAGCACGGCCAGGTCGTGGGTGATGAAGACAAGGGACATGCCGTCTTCGGCAACGAGCGCGGCAAGCAGGTCGAGCACCTCCGCTTGGATCGTCACATCCAGCGCGGTGGTGGGCTCGTCGGCGATCAGCAGCCGAGGCCGGCACGCGAGCGCCATCGCGATCGCAACGCGCTGTCGCTGACCGCCGGAGAGCTGATGCGGATACCGGCCCACGATGGTCTCCGGATCGGGAAGCCGCACCCGCGCAGCCTCGACCACCGCGCGCTGCGCGGCTTCGCGACGTGAGATGTTCTCGTGAATGCGCACCGACTCGGCGATCTGGCGCCCTACCGTGCGCACGGGGTTCAGCGCCGTCTGCGGCTCCTGGAAGACGATCCCGATCTCGTCCCCGCGCAACCGGGCCAGTTCGCGGTCGGACAGACCGATCAACTCCCGACCATTCCACCGGATGCTGCCGGTCGCCGTCGCGCCGTCTGGGAGCAGTCCCAGCACCGCCAGTGCGGTGAGCGACTTCCCCGATCCTGATTCGCCGATCAGCCCTACCCGGGCGCCATCGGGAACCGCGAAGGACACGCCATCCACGACTCGTCGACCATCGAGGTCGATCACGAGATTCTCGATCTCAAGGCTCATGACACCACCGCCGGAATGTGGATCCGTGCCGCGGTGCGGGTTCGCGACAGCGTGGGGTCCGTCGCTTCGCGCAGCCCGTCGCCGAGGAGATTGAGTCCGAGGACGGTCAGCGTGATGGCGATTCCGGGCCACACCACCGTCAGCGGATGCGCCGTGATCGACGACTGCAATTCAGCCAGCAGCACGCCCCACGAGGGGGATGTGACCGGTGCGCCGAAGCCGAGATAGCTGAGGCCCGCCTCGGCGAGGACGGCGACCGCCATGCCCCAGGACAGCTGGACGATGAACACGGGGGCCACATTGGGGAGGAGATGCCGCCCCAGATTCTGCGCAGGCGTCAGGCCGTTGGCGCGGCCCGCGATCACGAAATCGCTGTGCAGCACGCGGCGAAGCTCGGGGCGGGTGACTCGTGCGATGTTGACACCGAAACCGATGCCGACCGAGATGACGACGACCCAGAGAGATCCGCCCCACACTGACGAGATCATCATGGCGATGATGAGCACCGGGAAGGCGATCAGGATGTCGACGGCAACAGCCACGGATTCCCGGACCCACCGCGCGGTGAGCGCACCGAGACCTGCGAGGGCGATGCCGATGACCGTGGCGACCAGGCCCGCGCCCAGTGCCACCCACACGGTCGTGCGGGCGCCGGCCATGATGAGGCTCAGAATGTCCCGCCCCGTGCCGTCGGTGCCCAGCAGGTGCGGCCAGCCGGGCAGCGCCCAGCGGTCGGAGATGTCGATCTGGTTCGGCGGGAAGGGTGTCCAGAACACCGAGATGAGGGCCACCACCCCGATCGCGAGCACGACGATGAGACCGAACCGGCCGGTGGAAAGGGCCCAGAGGCGGCGCAGCCAGCCTCGACGTCCGGGCGGTGTCGTCGTCTTTTCGATGCTCATTCGGCCTCCCGCTGCCGGGGATCGACGACGCGATGGACGAGATCGATGGCGAATCCGATCACGAGAACGATCCCGGTGAGGACGAGGAGTTCGGCCTGCACCTTGGCGAGGTCGCGCGCGCCGACATCCGTCACCAGCATCCGTCCGATTCCGGGAAGGGTGAACAACTGCTCGATGATGACGGCGCCCACCACGATGCCGGCGATCTGGAGACCCAGCACGCTGATGATCGAGAGGCCCACCGTGGGGAGTCCGTGTCGCACCAGCGCCTGGTTCTTGGTCAGACCCTTGGCCGCTGCCGTACGGACGAAATCCTGACCCACCGCCTGCAGCGTGGCGCTGCGAACGAAGCGGAGGAGCATCGCGCCCTCGACCATCCCGATCGTCAGCGCCGGCAGTATCAGGGAGCGAAACGCCTTGCCAGGATCAGACCATCCGCTGCGGGGGAACCCCTGTGCGGGAAGCCACCCGAGCCACACGGCGAACACGATCACGAGCATCATCCCGGCCCACACCACCGGAACGGCGGCGATCGCCTGCGCGCCGACGTTGAGGGCGGTTCCACCGAAGCGGCTCCGGCGCATCGCCGACAGCACGCCGAAGGGGAGCGCGATCAGCATGGCGATCGTGAGAGACATGACGCCGAGCGGGATCGTGACCTGGGCCTTCTCGACCATTTCATCCACCACGGGGGTCCCGGTGACCAGCGACCGGCCGAGATCGCCTCGGAGCAGACCGACGATCCAGTCCACGTATTGGACGATCGGCGAACGGTCCAGCCCCATCTGCTCGCGGATGGCCGCCACCTGCTCCGGTGTGGAGTTGGTGCCGGCCACCATCTGAGCCACGTCTCCCGGAAGAACCCGGAGCGTGACGAAGATCAGCACGCTGGCTACGACGAGGCCCAACAACAGCAGGCCCAGTCGAGTCAGCGTGTATCTGATCACCCTGCGCTCTTGGTGATCTCAGCGAGGTTGATGCGGGAGTTGACGTTGTCAGAGGGCATGCCCGACACAGCGGTCGAGACAGCGACGACGGATTGCCAGTTGTACAGCCAATCGGCGGCCATGTCTTCCGAGACGATGCGCGCGGCCTTGGCCAGCAGGTCGGCGGCTTCTTTGTCATCGGTCGACGCCAGCGCCTGCTCGTACAGGGCCTGCACCTTCGCGTTGTTGTACGTGAAGTAGTAGTCGGGGTTGGCCCAGTTCTCGAAGTCTCGCGGCTCGGCGTGGTCGACGACGCTCAGCTCGTAATCCTTGTTGGTGTACACGTCGTTGATCCACGTGCCGAAGTCGACCGAATCGACCTTCAAGGTGATGCCGACCTCATTGAGGTTGGACACGAGGATGTTCGGGATCGTCGTTCCGTACGCGGAGGGGATCGTCAGGGTGAGCGTGATGTCTTCGGCATCCGCTTCTTTCAGCAATTTCTTGGCGGCGGCCGGGTCGAAGGTGACGACGTCGGACAGGTCTTCGTAGCCGGGGTCGGGCTCGGGGATCGGACCGAAGAGCGTCTGACCCGATCCGACGGCTTCGACGATGGCGTCATGATCGATGGCCTGGCGGATCGCCTGGCGCACGCGCTTGTCGCTGAGCGGGCCGGTCGTGCTGTTCATCGCGAGCACGCTCTTGTCGGTCGCGCTGCCTGTCTCGACGGTGTACTCGCCGTCGGTCTCGATCTGATCGGTCAAGTTGGCGTCGAAGCCGGTGAGCACGTCGACCTCGCCCGCGAGGGCGGCGTTCATCGCTGCTTGGTTGTCAGGGATGAAGTCGAAGCTCACCTCGGCGACCTTCGCCGGATCGCCCCAATAACCGTCGTAGCGATCGAGGGTGATGCTGTCGCCCTGTTTCCACGACGTGAGTGCGAAGGGTCCCGTTCCGTTGGCCTTGGTGTTGTAGTCGACGGTGTCACCCTCCTTGAGGATGATCCCCGCGCGACCGGTCAGGTTCCACAGCAGCGACGAGTCGGGCTCGTTCATCGTGATGGTGATGGTCTGGCCGTCGGCCGCGACCGACGCAACCTTCGCCAAGCGTTCCGAATCGCTCCAGGCGGGAGTGGCCTGGCGCGTCGTGAGCGACCAGACGACGTCCTGCGGTGTCAGTGCCTGGCCGTCGTGGAAGGTCACACCCTCCTGGAGGGTGAAGGTGTAGGTCAGTCCGTCGTCGGCGACCTCGAAGTCGCTTGCAAGCGAAGGGACGATGTCACCCTCGGGCGTGCGGGCAACGAGGCCCTGGTAGACGTTGTCGATCAGGGTCTGATCGAGGGAGACGCCCGCGGTCTGGCGGATATCGAGATTGCCGGGTTCGAGGACCAGACGGATGCTGACGGCGGCGTCAGGGTCGGCGGGGCCCGGGGACGCGGAGCTCGAACCGGGCTCGCTGGACCCCGTGCAGGCGGTCAGTGCGAGGGCGCCCGCGGCGAGCATTGCCGCGGCGGCGAGGGCGGTACGACGAAACATGGGGAGAGATCCTTTCGCAGAGTCAGGCCGCCGATCTCTGCTGTTGCGAGGTGGCCTGGGGACTCAGGTGCGCGTTACAGCCTAGAGTCCACAGGCTTACGGCATGACATCCACCGACATCTAACGTTCGAGGGCTGTCATCCGTTCCCGACCAGCCCGGAAAGGCGACGGCCGAGTTCGATCGGGATCTCTTCTTGGACGTTGTGCCCGGTGGGAACGACGTCGACGGATGCCGAGGGGAGGCGCCGCGCGAAGTCGGCGGCATCCGCTGCGGTGACGTAGCCGTGTTCTCCGCGGAGGAGTGTGATGGGGGCCGTCACGCGCGCGAGGTCTTCCCAACCCGCCGCCGAGAGGAGTCCCGCCGCGGCATCCTGCTGCGCTTCGGATGCGGCCGCCGCCGAAGGGTTCGCCGCGAGCATGTTCGCGAGGTGGGCGAAATGATGCTTCCATTCGACGCGTCCGTCGTCTCGCACGCGCGAGTTCAAGTAGACCCCGCGGGCAGCCGCCTCCCGCGAGCCGCCCAATCCGAACGCCAGGGCGCGATCGACGAGTTCGTCGCGCGTCGCCCAGTCGGTGGGGCCGGCGAAGAACTGACGGATCTGAGCGGCACCCCCATTGGGGTCGATGCCGGGGGTGATGTCGATGATGACCAGTTCTCGCACGAGCTCCGGATGCGCCGCGGTGACGGCCGCCGCGGTGAGCCCGCCGAGGGACTGACCGACGAGCAGCTGCGGCGTGGTCGTCCACTCGGCAATGGCGAGCGCGACATCCGCCGCCAGCGTGCGTGCGGAGTAATCGACGTCCGTCCGCCACGCTGAATCGCCGTGCCCCGGGAGATCGATGGCCAACGCCGGAAGCCCCAGCCCCAGCACCGTGGTGTCCCACGTGTGTGCGTTCAAGCCGGCGCCGTGGAGGAATGTGACGACGGGATCTGCGAAATCGGTGGCGCCCGGAGCGCCGTACTGCAAGGCGCTGATCGTCCTCGAATTCCCGACACTCACGGCGAGGCGCCGTACCGGCGGGAGGGGCGTGACCCCCGCCTCTGCGGCTTGGTCAGGCAAGAAGGAGAACTCGTCGAAAGCAGTGTCGGACACGCGGCATCCTCGATTTTCAGGGTGTGTGATCGCTCCATTGTGCCCCGGACCGATCGACGACGGCGGTCGGTAGGCTGAACGCATGCCAGAGGAGCGCCGAGTCCACCTGTCCCGATCCGCCCGCCCCGCGTACGACGCTCTCGAGGAGTTCTCGAAGACTGCGGGGTTGATCGCCGCCAATGCGGGCATCGATGACCGGATGAAGGAACTCGCCCTCATCCACAGCTCGCAGCTCAACGGCTGCGCGTACTGCGTGCGGGTGCACGTCGACCGTGCAGTGGCGGCGGGTCTGGGCGTCGACGAGATCGCGCAGCTGCCGGCATGGCGGGAGTCGGGTGTCTTCAGTGCGCGCGAGCGCGCCGCTCTCGAACTAGCCGAGTCGTATGTGTACATCCACGAGGACGGCATCTCGGACGAGGTGTACGACCACGTCGGCGGAATCCTCTCGGAACAGGAGTACGTCGCCCTCAGCTGGCTGCTGGTATCCATCAACGCCTTCAACAGGATCACGATCGCCGGAAAGTACCCTGTTCCGCCTCTGCGCTCAGATCGCGGCGCCGCCGAGTGACCGTCGGCGATGACGTCGGCGTCGCGGGCGCGCTCAACTTTCGCGACACCGGGGGCCTCCCCGCGGGGACGGGCATCACGCGGTCGGGTGTCCTGTATCGCTCCGGAAATCTGGCACGCGTCGGCGACGCGGGGCGCGAGAGAATCCGCGATATCGGACTGCGGCGCGTCATCGATCTGCGCGAGGATGCCGAGATTGCCGGGGAACCCTCGCGCCTCGAGGGACTGGAGCTGACGACGCAGCGCATACCGCTCTTCGTCGGCTCCACGGCCTCGTTCTTCGCAGACGACGTGAGCTTGACGCAGCTGTACCGGACGTTGGTCGATGATTCGGCCGACCGCGTCGTCGAGGTCGTCCGGGGGGTGCTCGCCGATCAGCCGGTGCTGGTTCATTGCAGCGTCGGCAAGGACCGCACGGGAGTGACGGTGGCCCTCACCCTGGCGGCAGCCGGCGTTGATGAAGCCGCTGTCGTCGCTGACTACGCGCGCACCGAGACGCTGCTGCCCCCCGAGCGCAACGCGCGGATACTGGCGTATCTGCAGCAGGCGCACCCTGATGCACGCCATCTCGAAGAACTGGCGACTCGCTCTCCCGCGCCAGTCATGCAGGCGCTCCTGGATGATCTTCGCGCGCGCTTCGGTTCACCCGTCGAGTTTCTCCGTGCGTCGGGTCTCGGTGACGACGAGATTCTCGAGGTGCAGCGCATTCTGGTCCGCACGGATCTGTAGTCGTTCGTAGTGAAGGTTAGGCATGCCTATCTTCGCGGTATAGTGAAGGCATGCCCACCCGCACCGTGCACAACGAGTCCGCCTGCCGGACCTCGAAGCACACGCGCGTGCAGCAGCTGATCACCGCCGACGAGACCTCGCTCCTCGAGCTGGAGACCGTCCTCCTCGGACTCCCGATCTGCTCGACGGGCCGGTTGTTCATCGAAGTGCCTGATGCGTCGTGGATCACCGATGTCAATGCCCCCGCGCGCATGGTCGTCACATGGCTCGATCGTTCGCGCCGCTCCGGCGACCCGGGCACGGGCCGCGGCTGCGCGCCCGGACAGGCGCTGGCACGAGCAGTGACAGCCTGGGCCGACGAGATGCTGTGCGCCGATGGCCACGGCACGAACGTCCTGTTGCTGGGCGGATACCTCGGCACCGCGGACATCGTCGACCACCTCGTGGCGCATCTCGATGTCGACGCGGCGTCGATCCGCACGCCCGAGCGCTTCGGACTGGCCACCGCGCGCTGAGCGTGTCCGCGCGCTGAGCGTATCTCTCGCGTCAGCGCGTACCGCGAGGCACGTAGTTGCCGTCTTCGAGGCCTGCCAAGATCTCGAATCGGTTCCGCAGCGGATTCTGGCCGGCGAGCAGGTACAGCACCGGCATGAGCAGTCCGTAGCGTCGCCACTGCTGCGCGTGGACAGCCTCGTGGGCGAGCACGCGCTCGGAGACGTTCGAATCACCGGTGAGAAAGCAGTCGCCGACGCAGACGCCGCCGCGGCGGAAGGCCCAGTTCGGCATTCCCGTGAACACCCAGAGGTCGCCGTGTCGGGTGACTTTGCCGGTAGACCACAGGCCGCCCCAGACCCATCCGACAATGCGACCCCACCAGAATCCCGCCCGGCTGATCGGCGAGTCCAGGAGCACGGCGGGGATGAAGCGGTCGATCCATTCACCGCGGGCAACCGATCGCTCGGCAGCTTCCCGCCAGCCGGTCGGCGGGGTGGAAATGGGACTCATGCGACAGCCCCGATCACGCGCAGGATGGTGCCGAGGTCCTCGACGGCGGCGGTCGGCGTCGCCGGGGCGAACCCGGAGACGGATGCACCGACCAGCCGCACCCGTGCGCGCAGGCGGCCGATCGCGGCGACGAGATCGGGCGCCGTCACCCCGAACGGCACCGGAAGCGCGAGCCCGGTCATCGTGGCCGGGTCCAGCACATCCAGGTCCACGTGGATGTAGACCGCGTCGGCCCCGGTGGCCTCGACCGCGTCCGCGAGGGCATCGGGGTTCGAGAGATCTGTCGCCGACAGGTGGACAGCGGGGGAGGCCGCCAGATACTCCGCTTCAGCGTCGTCGAGGTCCCGGGCCCCCGCGACGATCAGCCGATCCGGTCCGATCGCTCCAGGCGTCAGCGTGAGCGAGGGTTCGCCCTCACCGAGCGCGGCGCGCAGCGCCATGCCGGAGAACGCACCCGACGGCGAAGAGTCCGGAGAGTGCAGGTCCCCGTGGGCATCGAGCCACACGACCGCCATCCCCGGATGGAGCGCCGCGGCATGGGCGATCGCCGGGACGGCGACACCGCAGTCGCCGCCGACGACGACGACCGAATCGACATGCGCCTCGAGCGCGAGGGCGATCATCTCGCGGGTGCGGACGAGCGTGCTCAACCGCTGCACGCCCGTCCCGAGCGACTCGCCCGCCTCCAACGGAACATCGATCCGCTCACACGCAGATCGGGGGAGATCGCCGGCGATGGCATCCGCACCGTCGACGAGCAGCATCGCCCGAGCGGCAGGAGAGCCCTGCCACTGCGGAACGACGATGAAGCGGGCCATTGCCTGGTATGCCTAGTTGCCGGCGTCGATCGCCTTTGCGGGCGATCCGGCCTTCAGCATGGCCAGGCGAGCCTCGACCTCGGTGAGCTGCCCGACGTCCTCGAGGCTCTCGAACTGGGCATCCAGCGTCGAAGCGGCGAGCTCCGCCTTGCCGGCCGCGAGCGCCTCCTGGCGACGGACCTTGTCTTCGAAGCGGCCGAGCTCGCTGGTCGGGTCGAGCACGTCGATCGACTTGACGGCATCGTGGACCTTGTTCTGAGCCTCTGCGGTCTTGGCGCGGGCGAGCAGTTCGGATCGCTTGGACTTGAGCTCTCCCAGCTTCTGCTTCATGCCGTTGAGGCCGTCCTTGAGCTTGTCGACGACCTCGGTCTGGGTCGCGATGGTGGGCGCGATCGCGCGCGCCTCGCTCTCTTCGCTCATCTGACGCTGGAGTGCGATCTTGGCGAGGTTGTCGAACTTGTCGGCGTCGACGGCGTTGCCACCCGCGCGGAGCTGGTCTGCCTTGCGGCTCGCGGCGAGGGCCTTGTTACCCCACTCGGTCGCCGACTGGATGTCTTCCTGGTGATCGCGTTCGAGAAGACGGAGGTTTCCGATCGTCTCGGCAATCGCCGACTCGGCTTCGGCGATCGAGTTCGAGAAGTCACGCACGAGCTGGTCGAGCATCTTCTGAGGATCCTCGGCCGAGTCCAACATGGAGTTGATATTCGCCTTCATGAGGGTGGAGATACGACCGAAGATGGACTGCTTTGCCATCGGGTTTCCTTTCAATCGGGGATACGGATGCTGTGGAAGTTTAAAGGCGGATGGTGGTCGTCGTCCCTAGAACCGGCCGCCGCCGCGACGACCGCGGGTGCCGCCGCCACCGAAGCTGCCGGGTCGGAACCCACCGCCCGACGACCCGAACCCGCCGCCGAAGCCGCCGGAGCTCCGGCCGCCGCCGCCGAGAAGCGAGTTGATGACGATGCCGCCCAGCACGGCGCCGAGCATGCCGTTGCTGCCGGAGGACTGCTGCGATCCGCCTCCGCCGAACATGCCGCCGTCGAAACCGCCGACATCCCTCTGCGCGGCTTGGATCGCCTGCGCGGCCAGATCGTTCGCGCGCTGAGCGAGCGCCAACGCCCGGTCGGGGTCGGTGCCGGCGAGCTGCTGCGCCTGCACGAGCGATGCGCCGGCTTCCGCGAGTCGGGTGCGCGCTTCGGCGCCCACGGCGCCGCGGCGTGCGGTGATGTAATCCTCGGCGGCAGAGACCTGGGCTTGAGCCTGCGACATCGAGCTGTCCCAGCATCTGCCGGGATCGTTCTGCCTGCGCGGCGGCGTCGCGGACGCTCGCGATCACCGAGTCGATGGTCGTGTTCGCCGCCTCGAGTGCGGTCAGGGTGGCCAGTGGTCGACGTGCTGTCGCCGGCGAGGTGGGTGCGCGCGGAGTCGATCTGCTGACGTGTGGCAGCGATGGCTCCCGCAACCCGCCCGTCCGGGTCGGGCAGCGCGCTCGCTGCGGCGATATCGCCCTCGAGGTTCGCGATGAGGGCGGCGGCATCCGTCTCACCCTGGGCCAGGTCGGCGGCGAATTTCGCAATCGCGGCATCCAGCAGTTCTGCCTGAGCGACCGCGTCTTCGGCGGCGCGGATGCTGACGGCCGCGGTCGCGCCGTCGCCCGATCCGATGGCGCGCTGGGCTGAGGCCAACTGTTCGTCGGCGAACTCGATCCGCTGCTTCGCCTGCTCCGGATTGTCGGCGATCGTGACGAGTGCTTCGGGCGCGTACACCGCGCCGAGGGCTGACAGTTGGGTGGCCGCGGCTTCGACGCCGCCCCCGACCCGTGTCCGATCCTGCTGCACGCGGGCGAGTGCTTCCGGAGCGTTCGCCTCGAGTTTGCGCAGCTCGTCGAAATCCGCCGCCTTTTCGTCGAGTTCGGTGTTGGCGTGCGCGCACAGCTCGATGATGCGGGTGTTCCAGTCGCGCCGCTGCTGCTCGGTGTCGGGCACGTCGTCGTCGAGCTGCTGCTGGAGTGCAAAGGCTTCGTCCAGATCGGCACGTGCGTGCGCGATGACGGTGACGAACTCGCTCGTGGCGGCGTCACCGAACTGTGCCGTGGCGAAACCCAGCTCCTGGTTGCTTGTCTTCAACGCGTCGTCGGTCGCGATCAGAGCTGACGAGGCCTGTCGCTCCAGTTCCTGCAGAGGAACCGCAGGAGCCTGCGGAGATCCATCGCCCGTCACGGCCGATGTCTTCCCCTTTCGGCGTGACCGCACGATCAACCAGATGATGAGGAACGCGGCACCGGCGATCAGGATGACGACGAGGATCACCGTGAACCCTCCGCCGGCACCGGTGAGATCGTCGGTGAACCGGTCGGCTCCCGTCGTGATGGCGGCGAGGTAGTCGCCGTCGCGGAGCTGCGTCTGGATGGCCTGCTCTGCGGAGGCGATCTGCGATTCGCTGAGCGGTCCGCTCGAATCCGCCGAGATGTAGTACTGCCGACCGTCGGTGGAGATGACCAGCACGTACTGCTTCGCGCCGAGACCGTTCTGAGAAGCGACGGCGTCCGCCCATTGCTGACGGTCTGCCGGGTTGGTGAAGTCGTCGACGATCGCGACGTACAGATCGACGCCGGTGTCGGCGTACAGCTGATCGAGTCGGTCGTTCGCCGCGGCCTCATCCGATGCGCTCAGGACGTTCGCCTGGTCGACCACGTGTTCGTCGCCGAGTGAGACGGGGTCCGTCGCGAAGGCGGCCGTGGCCGTGCCCGAGAAGCAGACAGCCAAGACGACGGCGAGTGCCCATACCCAGCGCGATCGCACATGACCTTCACCGGCAAACCGCATCATCCGAGTCTATTCAGGGGAAGGCGCGTGCAGGCACCTATTATCGGGCGACGGAGGTTGACGATGGATGATCGGTATGGCGGGGACGTACTCGCGAAGGGGTGGCGGGACGCAGGGCGTCGTGTGATTCCGGATGTCGAGGCATCCGTCGACCTGGTCGTCGAGGTGGACGACGACGGATTCTGCGGCGCCGTGACCGTCGTTCGATCGGGCCAGGTGGAACTCGAAGACCGCCACGGGAAGATTCGCATCTTTCCCCTCGGCGCGGGCTTCCTCGTCGACGGAGCGCCCGTGCGACTGGTGCCGCCCGCGAAGCGGGACGTGGGGAGGATGCGCACGGCATCCGGATCGTTCGTCGCTCCCGAAGCGCGGGCGCGCGTCGCTCGGGCATCGCGCATTCTCGTAGAGGGTCGGCATGACGCCGAACTCGTGGAGAAGGTCTGGGGCGATGACCTCCGCGCCGAGGGCGTCGTCGTCGAGTATCTCCAGGGGATCGACCTGCTCGACGACGTTCTGCGCGCAGACCCCCCGTCGGCGGAGCGCCGCTATGGCGTGCTGGTTGATCATCTCGTGCCCGGATCGAAAGAATCGCGGATCGCGCAGTCGGTCGCGCGCGGCCCGCACGGACGCTTCGTCACGATCGTCGGTCACCCGCACATCGACGTCTGGCAGTGCGTCACGCCCAAGGCGATGGGCATTTCGGCGTGGCCGGTCATTCCGCGGGGGACCGATTGGAAGACCGGAGTCTGTCGGGCTCTCGGCTGGCCGGCCGAAGACCAGGCCGACTTCGCCCGTGCGTGGCAGCGCGTCCTCGGTGCGGTGCATTCGTACCGCGACCTCGATCCGACGCTCCTCGGCCCGGTTGAGGAATTGATCGACTTCGTCACCGCCTGAGCGTCGGTAGCCTGGAGGCATGCCCGAATCCGACCTCAGCGACGCGACGCAATTTCGTGAACGGCCGGTCTCGTTCGTCCGCCGTGGTGGCCGGATGACCGACGGTCAGGAACGCGGCTGGGCCGAACTTGCCGCGACCTACGAGATCGCGGTGCAACGCGATCAGGCCGAGACGAGCATCCTTCCCGGCACCGTGATCGATCCCGCCGAGGTGTACGGCAGGGTGGCGCCACTTGTCGTTGAGATCGGCTCCGGCCAGGGCCACGCGATCATCCACGCGGCGGGGTCGCGTCCCGACACCGACTTCCTCGCCGTCGAGGTCTTCCGTGCGGGTCTCGCCCGCACGATGCTCGATGCCGAACGGGCGGGTATCGACAACCTGCGCATCGTCGAAGCGAACGCCCCCGAAGTTCTCGAGCACCTTCTGCCGGCCGGATCGGTCGACGAGGTGTGGATGTTCTTCCCCGACCCGTGGCACAAGAACAAGCACACCAAGCGCCGTCTGGTCGCCCCTGGTTTCCCGGAGATCGTTGCCCACGCCTTGCGCGATGGCGGAGTGCTTCGCCTCGCGACGGACTGGGAGGACTACGCCCGCCAGATGCGGAGGGTGATGGCGGATGCCGCCGACTTCGAGCCCTTGTTCGAGGGCGACTGGGGTGAGAGGTACGACGGGCGGGTGATGACCTCTTTCGAGCAGAAGGGCCTGGCGAAAGGGCGCGCGATCCGAGACCTGGCGTACCGTCGCGCGGCGCGCGGATGACACACTTCGCGGACCCGACACGGCTTCGGCCTTTCGTCTCCGCCGCCACGATCCCGGCGCTGCTGGTCTGCCTCGCGGCTCCCGCCTTCTTCGTCCTGAGAGCGCCGTGGCTCGCCTGGGTGCTGTTGGCGGCGGGGCTCGCGGTGGCGCTGTTCATGGAGCGCGGGCTGTTCGTGGAGCGCAGTCATCGCCGTCCTGAGGCAGCGCGGGTCGAGCGGCGCGAGCCGAGCCTCACGCGCGACCTCTCTCTCATCGCGCTCGGGCTGCTCGTTGTCAGCACGATCGACCTCGCGGCGAAACTCGACAACCTGTCGATGGTGAAGTTCACCCTCGCACTCGGCGGTGCCGTGGTCCTGCCCTATGTGATCTCGCGTTGGGTGTACCGCGATCGGGCGATCGCTTTTCCCTGGCGCGGGGGCGGACGGTGGAAGCGGTGGCAGTGGGTCTGGCTCGGCGCCGTACTGGTGCTCGGCTGGCTGATCCTGCCGTTCTACTTCATCACGTCAGGGGTCTATCAGAACTGGCCGGTCGTGAACACTCCTGAGCTCATTGCGCGGCTCTTCGTCGGCGTGGGTGCGGTGGGGATCTGGGACGAGCTCTTCTTCATCTGCGTCGTGTTCGCCCTGCTGCGTCGGCACTTCGCCGATTCGTCCGCGAACGTCCTGCAGGCGATGGTGTTCGTCTCGTTCCTCTGGGAACTCGGCTACCGCGCCTGGGGGCCGCTGCTCACGATTCCCTTCGCGTTGCTGCAGGCCGTGATCTTCGCTCGTACTCGGTCGCTCGCCTACGTGGTCACCGTGCATCTGCTGTTCGACGCCGTCGTCTTCTCCGTACTGGTCCACGCGCATAACCCGGGACTGCTCGACGCGATCTTCCTCGTCCCCGCGCCCTGATCGAGGGCAGGCCCTGCGTCTACGAGATCTCGGCGCGGGGAGTCGGTGCCAGGACGCTCCTGTCGAGCGCGGTCATCCACCGGTGCTGCTCGCGCGCGAACAGGGCAGCGAAAATGCCCCAGAGGCCGATGTCGTCCACGAAGCCCAGGGGACCGAGCACGAGTTCGGGGATCAGGTCGATGGGCGCGAACGTGTAGACGACGGCGGCGGCCGCGGCAACCCACGTCGTCAGCGCGACCCGGTGCTGACGCGATCTGACCGCCTTGAGGAATCTCCACAACATGCGCTCAGTGTGCACCACCGCTTCGTGACGCGACGCGGAGCGCAGGAGGTTGGGTGGAGAATCTCAGCCGCCACACAGAATGCGAGGTCCGACAGTGAATCGGGGCGCGGAGGCGGAAGTCGCTCTCGGCGTGCGGGAAGGGATGCTGCACGACTTGGGCGCAACGGGCCCAGGTGCCGGTAGCCTCGGTCACGGGGACAGTGCGACCGAGGGAGCAACCATGACCAGCACGCCGACCAACCTCCTCGAGGAGCTCGAACCGGTCGTGGCCGAAAACCTCGACCGCCACCTCTCGATAGCGCAGGAGTGGCATCCCCACGACTACATCCCGTGGAGCCAGGGCCGCGACTTCGCTTTCCTCGGCGGCGAGGACTGGGCGCCCGAGCAGTCACAGCTCTCCGAGACGGCCAAGGCCGCGATGTTCACCAACCTGCTCACCGAGGACAACCTGCCGTCCTACCACCGCGAGATCGCGACCCGCTTCGGCCGCGACGGCGCGTGGGGCACCTGGGTGGGCCGCTGGACCGCGGAGGAGAACCGGCACGGCGTCGCGATGCGCGACTACCTCGTCGTCACCCGCGGCGTCGACCCGGTCGAGCTCGAGCGGGCCCGGATGGACTACATGACGTCGGGCTACGACTCCGGCGAAAAGACCGCGCTCGAGGCGGTGGCATATGTGTCCTTCCAGGAGCTCGCGACCCGGGTCTCGCACCGCAACACCGGCAAGGTCACCGGCGACCCGATCGCGGACCGGATGCTCGCCCGGATCTCCAAGGACGAGAACCTCCACATGATCTTCTACCGCAACATCGTCTCCGCGGCGCTGGAGATCGCGCCCGACGCGACGATGCAGGCGATCGCCAAGGAGGTCATCGGCTTCGAGATGCCAGGAGCCACGATGGCGGGCTTCCGGCGCAGCTCGATGATGATCGCCAAGGCCGGTATCTACGACCTGCGCCTCCATCACGACGACGTGATCATGCCGGTGCTGCGACACTGGCGCGTCCTGGACCGCACCGACTTCGGACCGGAGGGCGAGCAGGCCCGCGAGCAGCTGGCGGTATTCCTCCAGGGGCTCGACGCCCAGGCGACCACGTTCGTCGACCGCCGCGCGGAGGCCCGGGCACGGGTGGCCGCGCGCGACGACGGGGTGCAGCAGGACATCGTCGCGTCCTGAGCCGGGCGCGGCTGGAGCGCAGCTGTAGCGCATCCGGACCGTGAGAGATCCGGGAGGAATACTCGTCGGTATCGTCGCCTTGAATCGAGTATGAGAGCGATTGTCTTTTCCTCCACCGGTGACTCCTCCGTTCTCGCGTTGAGCGAGCGTGAGCCCGGAAGGCCGGGTCCGGGGGAGGTGAGGGTCCGCGTGGCCGTCTCGGGAGTGAACCCGACCGACTGGAAGGCCCGCGCCGCCGTCGGCAGGCCGATGGACTTCGCGGAGGTGGTTCCGAACCAGGATGGGGCGGGTGTCATCGATGCCGTCGGCGCGGACGTCACCGGTCTCGAGATCGGTGATCGAGTGTGGCTGTTCCTCGCCGCGCACCAACGACCGACAGGCACGGCTCAGGAGTTCACGGTCGTGCCCGCTACCCGTGCGGTGCGACTGCCGGACGGAATCGGGTTCGATGTGGCCGCGAGTCTCGGCGTGCCCGCGATGACAGCGCACCGCGCCCTCACCGTTCACGAGTTCGGTCCGGGGCGGCTATCACCCGGCGCCCTCGAGAAGAGAGTGGTGCTCGTTCAAGGTGGGGCGGGCGCCGTCGGACACGCCGCCATCCAACTCGCCGCGTGGGCGGGTGCCATCGTCATCGCGACCGTCAGCAGCAAGGAGAAGGCTGATCTCGCGCGCGCAGCCGGAGCTCACCATGTGCTCCAGTACCCTGACGACGACCTGGCGGCGCGGATCTTGGAAGTCGCTCCCGGCGGGGTCGACCACATCGTCGAGGTTTCCCCCGCGCAGAACGCATCCCTGGATGTCACGGTGCTCGCCAATCACGGCAGCATCGCGTTCTATGCGAACAACAACGGAGACGACTTCACCGCCCCCATCCTCGCCAGTTTCGCCAAGAACGCGCGCTGGCAGGGGCTGCTCCTCTACACCGTCGGCGACGAGGCCCTCGCTGCCGCGGCTGAAGACATTACGTCGGCGCTGAAAGCCGGTGCGCTCCCGGTCGGTGAAGGGGCCGGGCTGCCCATCACCTGGTACCCGCTCGAGGAGACGGCCGCCGCGCATGACGCCGTTGAGCGAGGCGCCACCGGGAAGGTGCTCATCCGCGTCTCAAACGCCATCTGAACCTACGATGACCTGTGCACGATGACGCGATCGAACAGTGAGAGTTCCGCCGCGTCCGGACTCTCGAGCCTCCGTTGAGATTCCTCAAGCACCTGTTTGGTTATCGGCGCCGCACCGTATGTTGCCGCGGAGTTCCGGAGTTCAAGTCGTCGCCACAGCTCATCCAACGGGATGTCGAAGTAGTGCATCTCCGTGGTAGCCGTGAGGACCCTCGCTATCCGGCGGATTTCGTCACGCTCTTCACGCTTCCAGGTTCCGTCTTCCACAATGACGCTCTGCCCGCGTTCGAGGAGCTCTTTCCACAGCTCGTCAAGCCGGTGCTGCAGGTTGCCCCGCATCGCATCGAAGTAGTCGACGCCTAGATCTGCCATCCACTCGTCAGTGCTGAAACGGATGGCACGCGTCTCTCGTGCTCGCTCACGCGCAAGCGTTGTCTTACCGGATCCCGGCAGACCGCAAAAGAGAACGAGCAACGGTCGCTGAATGGTCCTCGTTCTGACGTTCATCTGCCCCTCCGAATCGGCGGTTTGACCGTTTCCGCGTTGCTGAGAGAAGTCATGCCCGCAGGATACTGAGCAAATGGCGCGGGTGTACCGTAGTGGCGCGCTGCCTGACTCCGTGGTCAGGCTGGCGCTCAACCAAGGCGGATACTGATGAAAGCTCGTACCGACACAGTCGCGTGAACGACATTCCAAGGCTGGTCGCATGGCGACGACAGCTTCTCGAGGCGCACACCCGGCTCCGTGCCGCACTCGTGACCGCGCAGGACGCGGCGCGCGTCGGCACCGATCTCCCGGACGCCTCGCGAGATCTGCTCCTCTTCTGCCACGGATTCTGCGTGGCCCTCGAGGGGCATCATCGCGGCGAGGACGTGCTCCTCTTCCCCGCGCTCGTTGAGCAATATCCGAAAGCGGCAGGCGTGGTGAACAAGCTCCGACAGGATCACGACATGATCTCCACGCTGTTGGGCCGCTTCGACGATGCCGTGCGGACGGCCGAATCGCCGGCCACTCTCGCGCGACACCTGCAGGGACTAGCAGCCATCATGGAGTCGCACTTCCGATTCGAGGAACGCGAGCTGGAGCCACTGCTCGACCAGCTCGAGCTCCATGCCGACCCCGGCGCAGTGTTCGGTCCACTGTGAACCGATCCGTCACTCCGCGCGGTGATCTACCGGTCGAGGCATAGGAGCGCCCACATCGCAACCCCGACGGTCGGATGTGGGTGCAGGCGTAAATTGTCGTGATGATCTACTTACTGATCGCGGGACGACGAACCCGGTGGCGTCATTGAACACGACCCGCTGGTCTGGAGTGCGATGAAGAGCGTGATCACAGGATCCGGTGTGTTTCTCACGGGATCCGAGATAGCCGATGCGGTCACCGCATACGGCCTCGCCTTGGCACGCGTTCGCGAGCTGGATGTCGTCGACATCCCGTTCCTCGGAGCCGATGGCTCGCGCCACCGCGTTCAGATCCGCATCGGCTGGGGCATCGAGACGGCAGTCACATCCGACCAGCAACCCGCTGACGAGCTGATCGAAGTGGACACCATCTTCGACTTGCTCGCGAAGACCCGCTCACTGACCCAGGCGAGGAGGTCCGAAGCGAATCCGCCCCTGACTGAGGTGTGGGACGACACCAGCTGGGACGACATCATCTAGTGGGCCGACCATGGCCGGCGGCGTCTAGGTCGGCACCGAATAAACGTCCTGAAGGTCACAGCTAGCACTCGTCCGCGGCGCTGGCAACCCCACCTCGATTTCAGGCTCGATCACGGCTGTTGTGCATACCATTGGGCGACCGCAGGACGAAGGGAGAAGAGAATGACCGACATTCAGGGAAGCTCCGAAGCCACCGAGGCGGCGCGAGACGCCGCCGAGCGAGTGCGCACGGCGGCCGCCGACGGGGCACACTCGTTCGGAGCCACGGGGGAGCAGATCGCTGACGAGATCTCGGCCGAGGCGAAAGCCGCGAAGAGCGATGTCGCAGGAACCGTGAGCGACATCGCAGACAAAGTGAGCGAAAAGGTCGGCGACGTCGTCGATGGAGCCAAGAGCGCTGTGTCTGACGCGAGGGCCGCGGCCGAAAAAGCCGCCGATGCCGCCGTCGATGCCGCAAAGGCCGCGACCGCCAGTATCAAGGATGTGGCCGACGACGTCGATTTCGACAGCCTTGTCGCCCAGACCAAGACGGTCGCGGGGGAGTGGACGGACAAGCTGAAGCAGGAGTATCGCGAGCGTCCCGGCGTCGTGATCGCCGCAGCCGCGGGCGCTGTGGTGGTGCTGGGCGTGATCGTGCGCTCGATCGGTCGTCGCTGACACTGACGCTTGGGTCTATCCAAGCCGCGGGGGCCCGGTGGCCAGGGACCGGCCACCGGAACCCCACGATGCAGCACGATGTCCGCGGGCGTAGGCAATAGTGTGTCCTCATGCCGGTTCGCGCTCACGAGGTTCCGGCGCCGAGGCTGCTCTACCTCGTCAAGCAACTCGAATCGGCGATTCGCGCGCGGATGGATGTCGCGTTGCGCTCCCGTCGCATCACCGTTCCCCAGTACACCGCGCTCACGGTGCTCGAGCAGCACGACGACATGAGCGCGGCGCAGCTGGCCAGGCACACGTTCGTCACGGCTCAGGCGATGGAGGGCGTGGTCGGCGCCTTGCAGAGCGCCGGGCTCATCGTGCGTCATCGCGATCCGGAGAACCGGCGTCGGCTGGTGATCTCACTCACCCGAGATGGGCATGCGCTCCTCGAGGACTGCCGCGCGGACATCGACCGAATAGAGGCGGCGGCGTTTGCTGCGCTGACGACGCAGGAGCGCGCTCAGCTGAGCGACTGGTTGAGCGAAGGCCGACTCGCACTGGCTGCGGAGGCGCGCGACAAGACGTCGAGATGATCAACTTCCTTGACTAATCATCAAGGAAGTTGATACTTGCAGGTGAGTGACAACGTTCGAACGAAGGAGTTCGCATGCATGCATCCACCACGTCCACTCCCGTCCGCACCCGGCTCAAGTTCGTGGGCGTGAGCGCTGCAGCAGGCGCTCTGCTCGCCGTCGGGCTCACCGCCTCGCCGGCGGCTGCGGCGGGCGGTGATTACGCGGGAACGTTGGCCGACGGCACAGCCTGGAGGGCTGTGGTGCCTGACGCCTGGAATGGAACGCTCCTGCTCTACAGCCACGGCTATCAGCCGTCGTTCGCTGGCCCTCGCGCACCGGCGACCGTCGCTCCGAGCCCTGCCGCCGAGCAGCTCTTGCTCGACGAGGGGTACGCGTTGGTGGGATCGACCTACGAGGCGACCGGATGGGCCGTGCCGACCGCGCCTGACGACCAGCTCGAATCGCTTGACGCGGCCGTGGAACAGATCGGCGAGCAGCCGGATCACGTCCTCGCGTACGGCACTTCGATGGGCGGCCTGGTCACGGGGCGCCTCGCCGAGTCGGCTGGTGGCGTGATCGCGGGTGCGATGCCGACCTGCGGGCTGATGGAGGGCGGTGTCGACCTGAACAACTATCAGCTCGACGGCTCGCACGCGATCAACGAACTCCTGGCCCCCGAACAGGACATCCAGATCGAAGGGTACGCCAGCCTCGGCGCTGCCTTTGGGACTGCTGCCGCCCTGGCCGGAGCGGTGGATGCCGGGCAGTCCACGCCGGAAGGCCGCGCCCGCGTCGCGCTCGCCGCGGCGCTGTTCCATCTTCCGGGCACCGACACCCGCGACGCCGACGTCTGGCAGGAGTCGATGTACACACTGCTGAAGCAGACGCTCGGCTTCGTCACACCCGGCCGCTTCGACATCGAGACTGCGACAGGCGGCAACGCCACCTGGAACGTCGGCGTCGACTACGGCAAGCTTTTCCAGCAGTCCGCGGATCGTCAGAAGGTCGCGGAGCTCTATCGTGCCGCTGGCCTCGACCTGAAGGCCGATCTTGCGCTGCTCAGCGACACGGCCGACATCGCCCCGGATGCAGGATCGGTGGAGACCCTCAACGCGACGTCAGGTCTGACGGGCGACCTGCAGATGCCCGTGCTGTCGATGCACACGACGATCGACATTCTGGCGCCCGTGCAGGTCGAACAGGAATACGCCGAAGACGTGCGTTCACAGGGCGACAATGCGCTGCTCCGCCAGACGTTCGTCAACCGCGACGGTCACTGCGCGTTCACTCCGGCCGAGATCGCGGCGGGCATCAACGTTCTCGAGGATCGTGTGACCTCGGGACACTGGGGCGGGGCCAGTAACTCCGTGCCCAAACTCAACGCGCTGGCTGCGTCACTGGATGACAGCGGCTCGGCTTTCGTGAACCAGCCCCGGACGGAGTTCGTCGGCGATCGCGAATGGGAGTGACCGCACAAAGGGGGTCCGCCGACCGTGCCTAAATCGGGCGTTGTCAAAGTGTGAATCGCTGGCTATATTCGCATTGTTCCCTAGGGAAGGACAGATTATGAGCAGCCTCGATCGTTGAAATACCAAAGCGAGCCCCCGCCGACTGAGTCGCGCGGGGGCTTCGTCTTGCAACGCAGTCCGAGTCGCCTGATCGGACTCCGTCCGACCGCGCTCGTGGAACGGAACGCGTCAGACGCCTAGAGCGATCCGTCGATAAGCCAGATGGGCCAGCGTCGCTGCCTGCTCGATCAGCACATCTTCGTCATACAGCGCCTGTGCTGAGTGGTTGGTCGGTGGCATCTCCGGTAGGGGCAGAGGATGCGCGCCGAGGAACATGAATACTCCCGGGATCTCCTGCAAGACGAACGCGAAGTCCTCCGATCCGAGGCGCGGATTCGGCAGGACGGCGACGTGATTCTCACCATGCAGCGCGGTGAGCTCCTCGACGACGAACGCCGTTTCGGATTCATCGTTCACCGTGACCGGAAGATCGAGCAGCAAGGCGGTCTCCACCGTGCATCCATGAGCCATGGCGATGCCCTCAGCGAGTCGCGGAAGGTCAGCGTTGAGCTGCGCGATCGACTGGGGCGACAGGACGCGGATCGACGCGCGGAGGGTGGCCGTGTCGGGGATGACGTTGGCCGCGGTGCCGGCGGTGATCTGCCCGACCGTGATGACGACGGGATCGAACACATTTACGCGGCGGGTGGCGTAACTCTGCAGAGCGAGCACGATCTCTGCGGCGACCGGGACCGGGTCGATGCTGGCGTGCGGCGTAGAGCCATGTCCTCCCCGCCCCTCCACAGTGATGCTCAGATCCATGACGCCGGCAAGGACCGTACCGCCGCGGGTCGACCACCTCCCCGATTCCTCCGACGACAAGACATGCAGCGCGTACGCGGCATCCGGCTTTTGCCCTGATATGGTCAGCAACCCCTCGTCGATCATCGGCTTCGCCCCGCCCGGGCCCTCCTCGCCCGGTTGGAACATGAAGACGACGTCACCACCGATCGCATCCCTCCGCCGGCAAAGCAGCATGGCCGCCCCGACCAGGCCAGAGGTGTGCATGTCGTGCCCGCAGGCATGCATGCTGTCGTTGCTCGATGAGAACTCGAGCCGGGTCTGCTCGCGGATCGGGAGCGCGTCCATGTCGCCGCGGAGCAACACGGTGGGGTGCTTTCTGCCGGAACGCTCCGCAGTCCCTCGCAGTACAGCGACCACCGAAGACAAACTTGAGCCTGTGTGAATCTCCAACGGCAGGCCGTTCAAGGCGCGGAGCACCGCAGCCTGGGTTCGCGGCAGGTCGTTACCCAGCTCCGGGTTCCGGTGGATGTCCCGCCGCAACGCGACGAGCTCGGGGCGAATGGCCGCCGCCGCGGCACGAAAGCCCACGTCATGCGCTCCGCGGTCTGCGCGCTGATTGAGGGAAGACGTCATTTCTCGAGATTAATGAAAAGCCCCCCAGGGCGTTGGGCAGAGCAAGGCGGCCTCCGTGGCTCGTCGAGCGGCGCGCAGAGGATCGGCGACTCGAGTAAGTCTGGCGCGCGCCCGTGGATGCGGGGGCTAGGTACGCAACGCGCCGATCTCGTCCAGCGGAACGTAGAACGTCACTTCCCCTGTGTCGACATCTACCCGCGCCTTGAGATTCACCTTGTGCGTGACGCGATGCCCGCGAGAAATGGCCACCACGTATGACGATGCAGCGTAGACATCACAGTCGTCGAGAGACTCAGACATGGGCGAAGCCTAACTGGTCGCCGACATGCCCGGCGATCGTCGCCATATACGCGAGGTATACGAGCCCACCATGGGTGGAGGGGGATTGCGTGTGACCGCGCGGCATCCCGTTGGACCGCGTCGACTAGCGATTGCCGATGAACAGTCGAAGCGACCCGTCGAAGTGCGGCTGAGTGCGAAGAACGCCGTGCCGCGCGTCCCACGCGCCCGATTCCAAGTCAGCGCGCAGCGTACGTTCGAAACGGTCGATGACGGATGCCTCGACGAAACTCCACGCGGAGTTCGCGCGCCGCGCGCCGGGGTCCAACAGCATCTCGGGGCGACCGTAGTACGCCTCACCGAACCCATCAACGCAGCCGACCGGGATCGGCACCTCGCGCACCTCGACCGGCCCGCCCAGCAGATCGCGAACCATCTGCGCCGTCGGGTATCGCATCGCCTCCACCGCGATGACCTCCGGCGCGTAGTCGACCAACCAGAACCGATCAAGCGCCGCCGGATCACAGCTGAGCACCAGCACCGGACCGCGCGTTACCCGGCGCATCTCCGCAAGACCGGCCGCCAGATCGCCCCATTGGTGAACAGTGAATGTGGCCATCGACGCATCAAAACTGTCATCCGCGAATGGCAGCAGCTCCGCGGTCGCGTCGATCGCCGGCGCCAGCCCAGCGGGGCGTTGCGATCTCATCGACGCGCTCGGCTCGACAGCCGTTACGTCCCGATCACGCGGTTCATATGACCCCGCCCCCGCGCCAACATTCAGCACACGCTTCGCCGACCCCAGAGCGTCATTCACCGCGGCAGCGATCTCCGGCTCAGGTTGCCGATAGCTCGAATATCCCATACCGATGCGACCGTAATCGGCATCCCCAGCGCTTCCCTCACCTCGCACACGGTCCACAACTTGAGTTTCTCAGAACGCACTCCGCGGGTATACCCACGCACCATCGCCCCACGCATATCCCGACACCTATCCAGGCCGATCATGTCGCGCATCCGGGCGAGATTGTGCTCTAACGCTGCGAAGACCGCTCGTTATCCTCGACCCAGGAGCAATTCCAACGAACTCGTGGGTCTGCCTGGCTGCTGGTCGGGAGGGACGCACGTCGCGCGCCAGAGGAGAGTAACGAGATGAGACCGCTTCGATACTCGATCAACGTGACACTCGACGGCTGCTGCCATCACGAGGCGGGGCTCCCTCCGGATGAGGAGTCGATGCGCTACTGGACCGCGGAGATGGAGCGAGCCGACGCGTTGCTGTTCGGCCGGACGACATACGAAATGATGGAGTCGGCGTGGCGGAAGCCTGCCACGGGCACGTGGCCTGACTGGGTGACTGAATGGCAGATGCCGTTCGCCGAGGCGATTGACGGGGCGAAGAAGTACGTCGTGTCGACCACCCTGGACGGGGTGAATTGGAATGCCGAGCGGGTGCACGGCGGGTTGAAGCAAGCGGTTCAGCGACTCAAGCAGGAGCCAGGCGAGGGCCTGTGGGTCGGTGGCGTGACGCTTCCCTTGGGGTTGGCAGATCTAGGACTGATCGACGAGTACGAGTTCCTTGTGCAGCCGGTCCTTGCCGGACACGGGCCGACGTTGCTGGCCGGTCTGCGCGAGCGCATTCAGCTTGAGCTCGTCGACCGCCATGAGTTCCGCTCGGGCGCGGTCGCGATGCGATACCGGCCAACGGGAGGAACGTCTTAGCCAGGATCGATCCCATCACCCGCGGCAACTTCCGACTCCTCCCCGTTTCGTTATGAGTTCCGCTGCTCCATGGATACCCTCCTCAAATGCGTAATCTGAATTGGGGTGGCGTTCGCAATATTCGCGACCTCGGCGGGCTTCCGACCCCGTTGTCATCAACCGGTAGGACGAGGACCGGGCGCATCGCGCGCGGGCCGCGGCGTGAGCTTCTCCCCGCGGCCGGCTGGGACTCTGCAGCGGAGTGGGGACTCCGTTCGGTCGTGGACTTGCGCAGCGCCGACGAAGTGGGGCCTCGAGGCACCGACCCTGACGTGGTGCCGCCGGAGGGGCTCGTGATCACCTTGGCACCCACTGAGGATCACGGCCATCCGGAGTTCCGTGCCGTCTGCCTGCCCATTCTCGACTCTCCCGAGTACTGGCAACACAATGTGCGCATCCTGCCTGCACTTGTGAGCGCTGCACTGGAAGCGATCGCCGCATCTAAACCGGGTGTGCTGGTGCATTGTGCGGCTGGGCGCGATCGCACCGGCATGGTGAGTGCCCTTCTCCTGGCGAATGCCGGCGTAGGCGCCGACGATGTCGTCCTCGATTACGCCGAATCCGTGCGAGCCATGGCCGGCACCGCACCACACGGGGGTCCAACACATGACAGGCAGTCTGCCTGGACCCCCGAACAGGTAGAAACATGGTTGACAGACGTCGAACCACACGTGCGGGCTTTTGCCGAAGATCCGCATGGAGTGCTGGACGCACTGAGTGTGTCGGGGGGAACACGCCGAATACTCCGTGATCTTCTCACCGCTTGAAGCGGCGCATCGGCTACGGGAGCCCGCGGAGGGCTACGGCTCAGCGTCCGGCGAGGAGTCTGACGAGGGGCGAAAGTTGTCGGGCGAGCTCGCCCGGCACCGTCAGGTAAGAGATGCCGGTGGTCTCGCGCAGCTGCCTGAGCGCTTCGGCGTCGCGGTCGAGGTCGCCCGACAGCATTGCGGCGGCCCCGGCCCGGCGCAGTCCCTCCGCCGTCAGCCCCTGGCGATGGCGCAACCAGTCGGGGATCTCGTCCCCGATGCCGGTGATCTGCAGCGCGAGCTCGAGGTCGTCGGATGCAGTGCGCACTCGATCGGCGAGCTCAGTGAGAGTCGCGAGGTCGGCGGTTGGGGGCACGGGGAGGGCAACCGTGTCGGCAAGGCGCCCCGCGATGCGCAGCATCCGATCCCCGCTTCCCGCGAGGACCACCCGCGGGGCGGGGTCACTGCCGACGCGCACCGCCGTGAGCACCGCTTCGACCTGGCTCACCCGCTCAGCCGGGGTGCCCCACGGCACACTGAGGGCCTCTGCATCGTGTTCGCCGCCCGGTCGGCCTGCCCCGATGCCGAGCTCGAACCGGCCCCCGGAGAGCTCCTGCAGTGTTTTCACTTCACGGACCACCTCGGCGGGCCGGCGCAGGGGCGAGGCTATCACCCACGTGCCCAGCCGGAGAGTGGTGGTAGCGGCTGCCGCGGCCGAGAGCGCGAGGAAAGGCGAGGGCGTCCAGAGAGTGTCAGGCGTCAGCAGTGTTGCATAGCCGTCATCCTCGAGGCGGCGGGCGGCGTCGGCCCACACCGCGGCGGGGCCGCGCAGGGCCTCCACCGCTCCGAAGCGAAAGGCGCGTGGTGGCATCGTCATCACCTCATGTTCCTAGCCCCGCGCCGCGGGCGCATCCCCCCGGCGAAGGCAACCCGGCTACTCCCCGAGGTGTAGGTGGGTTGCGAGGGATGCTGCGTGCCAGCCGTCAATCTTGGATGAAGGATTGCAGAGTCGAGATCAGTTGGGCCCTCTGCGAGCCGAGCCAGAAGAGGTGACTTGGGGAACTGAGTTCGACAAGGTCGGCACCGGGGATGACACGCGCGAAGTCCTCCGCGTGCGCGAACGATACCCCGCCGTCGTTTCTGGAGGCCGTCACCAAGGTCGGGCACCGTACGGCTGACATCGCTTGACGCCGTGCGTTGGCGCCTCGGGTTTGCCCTTGGCGCAGGTCATTCGTGAAACCAGAATCCGAGCGCATGGACTGGAACAAGTTTCTGGCCTCATCCTTATCCTCCGCACTCATTAGATCCCACCACGCGCTGGTGGGGAGGTTCGACAGCTGGGACAACATCATTCGCAACCCGGCGTCGGATCGCACGACACTTCGTACCAAGCCCCAGACCGCACCCTGCACAAGAGGTGAGAACACCACCGGGCCGAGCAGCGCCTCTGCCCGTCTGTCGGGGTATTGCTTGGTCGAGGGTGCGCAACTGTGAAGAATCAGCCGCTGCACACGGGGCTGCCGGCCGCCAGCGACGTGCACCGCCTGAAGCCCTCCGAACGAAACCCCCACAGACGCAGCGACAGAGGAGATGCCGAGTTGTTCACACACCTCTCCCACCAGCGGTGCGAACTCGGCAGCGGTGAGCCGACCAACCCGGGTACCGCCATAACCAGGGCGTGAGAACGAGACCACCTCATAGCCCAACCCGGCATACAAACTCCGCCCGCAGTCCGCGGCCGCGCGGCAATGACCACCGGGAAAGAACAGCACCGCTGACCTGTCGCCGGGCACATGCAGAATCTCCACCACCCCTGCGCTCACCGAAACGAGCCGCGTCCCCACCATCGCCCCAGTGTGGCGCTGCAGTCGTCAGTTCGTCGAGGCCGCTGCCTCGATGATGTCGGCGACCGCTTCGGGCTGCGACAGGAATGGCGAGTGGCTGGTGTCGAGCCGGTACACCGTGGAGCCGGACCGAGCGGAGAGCGCCTCCTGCGCGGGGACTGGGAAGACAGCGTCCTGCTCGGTGATGATGTAGGTCGTCGGCTTCTCGCGCCAAGCGACTGCGGTGAGGGGCTCCTCGAAGGCGAGCCGGCTCTGCGGCTTGAGCTTCGCCACGGATTCCGCGGCGAGTTCTGGGTCGACATCGCCGAAGAAGAGGGATGCCGCGGGCTCGTCTGCCGTACCCGCCGTGACCAGCGGTCCGTCGATGACCCACCAGGAAGGTGCTACGCCGCCGACTGCGCCGAGCAGCGACTCGCCCTCGTCGAGTACGAAGGCGGCAATGTAGACGATGTGCTGCACGTTATCGGCGAAGGCCGCCTGTGTGGTGGGAGCTCCGCCGTAGGAGTGCGCGACCACGACGACCGGTCCGCCGATCTCCGCGATCGCTTCAGCGATGGTCCGGGCGTCGTCGTTGAGATGCAGACCGATCGGATCCGCCGCGTGGACCGTGGGCAGGTTCACGCGTGCGACATCCCACCCACGGTCCTCGAGCACGACCGCGAGCGAATCCCACGCCCAAGCGCCATGCCACGCGCCGTGCACCAGCAGTAGTGTGGGTCGGTCGGACATCGTCGTCTCCTCCGCTTCGGCCGCCCCGTTGGCGGCAGTTCTCTTGGAGTGTACGGTCCCGTCGTCCAGGTCCGCAGGGGTCAGCGTCGGCGCTCTGTCCAGCGCTCGGGCTCCGGCGCCCAGGACGCTGCCCGCTCGTCGCGCTCGCTGATGAGCATTGCCAGCCGCAGGCGGGCAAGCACTTCCCTCCGCACTGTTCGCACCCGTGCCCGGTCCCGCTGCATTGCGTCCGGGCCCGCGACCGACCACCAGCGGTCGAGCGCGTCGAAGACCTCGGCCGCATCCAGCGGATTCACGAGGTCGCCCGTGAGCCGGGCGATCCCCGTCTGATTGCCGGAGTGGTCTGCCTGGAGTGCGTGGAACCACAGGATGATGGCTGCGGCACCGGCGCAGGCGAGCATCGTGAGGCCGGAGGTCTGCGCGAGTGGATGGTACGGATCCACCTCGCCCCATCGCGTCGTCACCGCGACGGCCGCCGTCAGCAGCCACAGCACCCCGAACGCGAGGTGGATGATGGCGGGAGCCCGCGACCCCCAGAGCGATCCGTTCGCGCGGCGCGGTTCGAGCCACCACAGCAGCGATACCGAGAGCACCGCGAGCAGCCCTGCGGGCAGCATGGCCTCCTGCAATGTGATGGTGCTGTTGCGTGGCGTCGCGACCAGAGCTACCGCGACCATGCCGAGAAGGAACGCAGCCGCCAGGAGTGCGCGGTGCACCGCAGTGGTCGGCCGCACTTTCGCGGCGGCAGGATCGCGCCGTTCGTTCGCGGCGCGCACCGCGGCCGTTCGCGCGCGCTCGTGATCGGCGCGCCTCCGGGGGTCGGAGGCCAGCACGGCGACCCGCCACGAATCCGCGACCGCGGTCTGAGCGTCGCCGTAGTCGGCATCGAAGAGGATCAGGTCGATGCGGCCGAGGGTACGGTCATCTAATCCCGTCAGCGAACGATGTCCGGATCCGGCCATCGTGCCCTCCCTCGTTCAGCACCAACCGCGGGCGGCAATCATACGCCCCAGGGTGGTGCAGGAGGCTCGTCGGCGGCACACTGGCTGTGCGCGACGACAGCCAATGGATTCGCGGGTTCGAAATAACCCGCGATCCTTAATCCCTTATGGTGCCCCCGACTGGAATCGAACCAGCGACCTTTGGTACCGGAAACCAACGCTCTATCCCCTGAGCTACGGAGGCGCACCGATCGAGAGTATCACCGGGTGCCGCCTCGTCTCGCCACCCTGGGCCGGCTGAAACGCCCGTCCGTGGTGGTGGACCTGCGATCGAAGTCCCGTCATGATGGGCGCAGTCCACACTCGGAGGAGCGCCACATGTCAGCAATCGTCCGCCCTTTCGGGGTGACCATCGTCGCGGTGATCGCCTGGATCAATGGAGTGGTCAACATCATCCAGGGAATCGTCAGCCTGCTCGGCGGAGCCGACCCCACAGTGGCTTGGATCACCATCTTCGTGGGCATCATCACGTTCCTGGTGAGCCTCGGGCTGTTCCGCGGCTCGAACGGCGCCCGCATCCTGGTGACGATCGTGTTTCTGATCAACATCGCAGCGGCGATCTACGCGATCGTGGCCGTTCCGGGGTACTTCTTCTCCGCGGTCGTGACCGGAGTGCTTGCGCTCATCGGCATCCTGCTCCTCTACACCGCGCGTGCGAACGCGTTCTTCAGCGCGTGAACGGCTCAGCGCCTGAGCGCCGGAACCGATTCGCAAACGCTCAGCGCTGAGGAAGGTCGCTGTCGCCGGGCCCTGCGGCGGTGACCTTCGGAGCGGAGATCGCCTCCATGGCTGCAGCCAGACGCTCCGCGAGGTAGGCGTGACCCGCCGTCGTCGGGTGGTCACGACCGATCTCGCTGGTGTCGATCACGCTCAGGTAGTTCTCGTCGGTGATCCAGTTCTCCGCAATCGGCGAGATGTACCACCACCCGCGCTCCGCGCTGAGGGCCGAGAGGTCCTGGTCGATCCGTGCCGTGGCCGGCTCGACCGGGAGCACCTGCGGAGCGGGTCCCAAGACCACGATGCGAGCGTCGGGATAGATTGCCGTGAGCTGGTCCCATGCCGCCCGCACCGCGTCGCGGTACCCGGCAGCACCCATCCGCCGGTCGTTGATCGAGCCCTGCACGATGATGAGGTCCGGATCCAGCGACGGATCGAGGGCCGCGATGCGCTCGCCGAACGCGGGACCGTCGATCCCGGGCTTGAGGTAGCCGCTGCCGCGGACCCCGTTGACGATCGTCGTCCAGCCGGCATCCTGGGCGACGACGTACGCATATCCGAGTGTGGGATCCGTGGCAGCTGAACCATACGTCCAGGAGTCTCCGAAGATCAGCACCGTCGGATCATCCGGCAGCGTCAGCGGCGTCAGATCCGCCGCAGCGATCACTTCCGACCCAGCCGCAGAGGTCGCGGCGGGGGAGAGCCACGGGCGTGCGATGACGACGGCGATGGTCGCGGCGATCAACAGCGCGATGGCAACAATCGCCCACCCGGTACGTCGGTGCATGGGCGGCGCGATCTGTGACACCTCCCTACCGTAAATCACCGATCAGGTGGACAGATGCAACAGCCGATCTCAAGGGTCTGAGGCCGCGAATTGTGGGACGTCGATGACCCATTCCCGAGCACCCTGTCGGGCGTGCGAGGATATCCCGGTGCAACGCATTATCACCGCTGAACTCGACCTCGATCTGGGGTCCTCCGTCGACCTCATTTTTCAGATCGCGGCAGCTCAGCCGGTGCCGGTCATCAGGGAGGAATTGACCTTCACTCAGGGCGACCGCGTGTACACGCCGACCGAGATCGTCGACCAGTCCGGAAGCCGCCTCCACCGCCTATTGGGTGAGTCGGGTCTGCTGGAGGTTCGCTACGAAGCGGTCGTCGAGGGGCAGGTCGCTGCTCGCTCCACCAGCGACCTCGAAGCCATCACCTACCTTCGTCCGAGTCGCTACTGCCAGTCCGATGAGGTGTTCACCCAGGCCCGCCGCCAGTTCCGCGGCCTCGCCGGGCACGACCTCATCGCCGCGGTGAGCGAATTCGTCGCCAGCAGCACGACGTACACGCCGGGCCTCAGCCAGGGCACCGACTCCGCGGTCACGACACTGATGACCGGGCAGGGCGTCTGCCGCGACTACGCGCACGTCGTGATCGCGCTTCTGCGGGCGATGGACATGCCCGCCCGCTACGCCGCGTGCTACGCGCCCGGGCTTCGTCCGATGGACTTCCACGCCGTCGCCGAGGCGTACCTCGACGGCTCTTGGTACGTCATCGACGCGACCAGGTTGGCCAACCGGCGCTCGCTCGTGCGGATTGCGACGGGACGCGATGCCTCCGACTGCGCGTTCCTCAGCTATCACGGCGGTGCCGTGGGCCTCGCGCGCATGCATGTGGATGCCTGGGTGGTCCCGGACGACGCGGAACTCGAGTCGCCCGCCGATTCGGAGCACCTCGGTTCCGACGAGCACACCGAGCTCGTCCAGTTGGTGTGAACCTCGCCGTCATCCCGCACGGATGACGGCGAAATGACGCTCGCCTTTGCGCCAGGGAGCGGATGCCGGGAAACGTAGACTTGACGGGTTATGAATCCTGATGCCCTTTCCGCTGTCTTGCTCGCCGTCGTCGCCCCACTCGCCGAGGCCCGCCGCCCAGGCGCGGGAGAAGGCCTGACCGCCGCCGACTTCGTGCTGGAGCGCCCTCGCAATCGCGATCACGGCGACTGGGCGTCCAACGCCGCCCTCAAGCTCGGAAAGGCCGTCGGCGCCAACCCGCGCGAATTCGCCGCGGAGATCGCGGCGGCCCTCGCTGAGACGCCGGGAATCGCGAGCGTCGACGTCGCCGGGCCGGGCTTCATCAACATCCGCCTCGATGCCGCAGCCGCCGGAGCGCTCGCCCAGACGATCGTCGAAGCGGGGGCCGCCTTCGGCACCAACGACAGCCAGCGCGGCAATTCGATCAACGTCGAGTTCGTGAGCGCCAACCCCACGGGTCCGCTGCACATCGGCCACACCCGGTGGGCGGCCCTCGGCGACTCGATCGCACGGCTCCTCCAGGCGAGCGGCGCGACGGTCGCCCGTGAGTTCTACATCAACGACGCCGGTGCGCAGATGGAGCGCTTCGGGCACTCCGTCGTCGCAGCGGCGAAGGGCGAGCCGACCCCCGACGGTGGGTACGCCGGCGCGTACATCGACGATCTCGGCGCACGCGTGCTCGAGGCGCGTCCTGACCTGGTCGATCTCGATCCTGAGGAGCAGGTGTCTACGGCCCGCGATCTCGCGTACGGATTCCAGCTCGCCGAGATCCAGGCATCGCTGGCGGCTTTCAACGTGGACTTCGACGTCTGGTTCTCCGAGCGCGTGCTGCACGCGGCCGGACCGGCCGGCGAGCCGAGCCTCGTAGACGAGGCAGTCGATCGCCTCCGTGCCCAGGGCCACGTCTTCGACGACGGCGATGCCGTCTGGGTGCGCACGACCGACTTCGGCGATGACAAAGACCGTGTCATCCGTCGCTCCAACGGCGAATACACGTACTTCGCCGCCGATGCCGCGTACTACCTCAACAAGGGCGACCGCGGATTTGCGCACAAGATCTACCTGCTCGGCGCGGACCACCACGGCTATGTGCACCGGCTCAAGGCGCTCGCCGGTGCCGCGGGCGACGACCCGGACAAGGACATCGAGGTGCTGATCGGGCAGCTCGTCTCGATCAACGGCGCCCGGCTCTCAAAGCGGGCCGGCAACATCATCGAGATGGACGACCTCCGCGAATGGCTGGGGACGGATGCCCTGCGCTACTCGCTGGGTCGCTACCCGGCCGATTCGCCGCTGACTCTCGACCCCGAACTGCTGCGCAAGCGCACCAACGACAACCCGGTCTTCTACGTGCAGTACGCCCACGCGCGCACGCACAACGTCGCGCGCAACGCCGCGGCATCCGGAGTGGACCGCTCGGCATTCGCCCCCGAACTGCTCGCGGACGAAACGGAATCTGCGCTGCTCGGCGCCCTGCAGGAGTTCCCGCGGATCGTCGCGTTCGCGGCAGAAGTGCGCGAGCCGCACCGGGTCGCCCGCTACCTCGAAGAGCTCGCGAGCCTCTACCACCGCTGGTACGACACGTGCCGGGTCACTCCTCTCGGCGACGAAGAGGTCACCGACACCCACCGCACACGCCTGTGGCTCAACGACGCGACCGGCCAGGTGCTGCGCAACGGGCTGGACCTTCTGGGCGTCAGCGCCCCCGAGAGGATGTAGCCATGTCCGGCGATACGTATCCCACCCAGCCGTTGCCGGATCCGAGCGCGCAATGGGTGCTCTCGCAGCCACCGGAGCCTCGAAAGCGACGGATCTGGCCGTGGATCGTATCGGCGGTCGTCCTCGTGGTCCTCATCGTCGCCGCCTGGTTCGCCGGTGAGGCAATCGCTCGCACCATCGTCACGAACACCGTGCGCGACCAGGTCGCCAGCCAGCTCGCGCTTCCCGCCGACCAGCAGATCGACGTGGATGTCGCGGGCGCGGTCATTCCGCAGCTGATCGGCGGCACCCTCGACGACATCACCATCGCGTCCGACGATGTGCCGATCGGGAACATCACCGGAGACGTCGTCGTACACGCCGCCGGTGTCCCGATCCGAGGCGATGCTGCAGCATCCTCCGCTTCCGCGACGATCGCGCTGGACGAAACTCAACTGAACGCGCTGTTGTCGACGGTCGACGGCTTCCCCGACGCCGAGGTCACTCTGGCGGCGCCGGATGTCGAGGTCGGTCTCGAGATTCCGCTGTTCGGCTTCACGGTGCCGGTGGGCGTGTCGCTGGTGCCGAGCGCGGCCGACAACGGCGACCTCGTTCTCACGCCGTCGTCGGTGCGTGTCGCGGGTGCGGACGTGTCGACCGCTGGCCTCAAGAAGCAGTTCGGCGTCGTCGCGGACTCGATCCTCAAGGACTACTCCATCTGCATCGCCGACCAACTGCCGGCGGCGGTCACCCTCACCGATGTCCAGGTGGTCGATGCCAAGGTCGTCGTGGACGTCGATATCGACGGGGGCATCATCAGCGACTCGTCGCTCCAGGACAAGGGCCAGTGCGCGTAGAAGCGGGCGCAAGGTCCTGGTGCGGAGGCCCGATGTCACAGAAATCGGCCCGCTGAGACCGTTGCCCTAGACTGCTTAGACTGCCGCGGGCGTGATTCTCCGCCCCGTGATTTTGACCTCCTCCCGTCTCGAACTCCCCGATTGGTGTCGTCGTGTCCGTCACTGCCAGCAGCCCTCTTGTGCCGGAGTGGCTCACGGTTCCGGTCGACGTGAACGCTCTCGCCCCGTCGGTCTGGCCGGCATCCGCGCAACGCGACGCTGCCGGTGTGCTCGAAGTGGCGGGCGTCTCGGTCACCGACCTGCACAAGCGCTTCGGCACCCCGCTGTATGTCCTCGACGAGACCGAGGTTCGCGCCCGTGCCCGCCGGGTGCTGGCAGCGTTCGGCTCGGCCGCGGGACGTCATGGCGTGCAGGCGCGCGTCTACTACGCAGGCAAAGCCTTTCTGAGCACCGAAGTGGTCCGCTGGGTGACCGATGAGGGCCTTGCCGTTGACGTCGCCACCGGCGGAGAGTTGGCGGTCGCGCTCGCCGCAGGCGCCGAGCCCGCGCGGATCGGGCTGCACGGCAACAACAAGTCCGTCGCCGAACTGGAGCGCGCGGTCGAACTCGGACTCGGCTCGGTCATCCTCGACAGTTGGATCGAGATCGATCGCCTCGCCGCCATCGCTGAGCGCCACGGAGCGACGCAGAACGTGCTCGTGCGGGTCAACAGCGGCGTCCACGCGGAGACCCACGATTTCCTGGCCACCGCCCACGAAGACCAGAAGTTCGGCTTCGCGCTCACGGATGCCGCGGCCGTCGTCGCGAGGATCCGCGAGCTCCCGGCACTGGCGTTCATCGGATTGCACTGCCACATCGGATCCCAGATCTTCGGCACCACCGGCTTTGAAGAGTCCGCCGCTCGTCTCGTGGAAGTCCACGCCGAGCTCCTGCGCGGAGGGGACGTCCCTGTCCTCAACCTCGGTGGCGGTTTCGGCATCGCCTACACGTCGGTCGATGACCCGACACCCATCGAGCAGCTCGCCGACGGCATCGTCGACGCCGTCGCCCGTGAGTGCGAGGTCCGCGGCATCCCGATGCCGAATCTGGCGTTCGAGCCGGGACGTTCGATCGTCGGCCCGGCCGGCATCACGCTGTACGAGGTCGGCACGGTCAAGCCGGTCCGCGTGTCCGACGAGCTCGAGCGGCTCTACGTGAGCGTCGACGGGGGGATGAGCGACAACGCGCGGCCCGCGCTGTATGGGGCGGCCTACTCGGCACGACTCGCGTCGCGGACGAGCTCCGCGGAGCCCGCCCTGGCCCGCGTCGTCGGCCGGCACTGCGAATCCGGCGACATCGTGGTCGACGCCGAATACCTGCCGGGAGACACGACGCCCGGAGACCTCTTGGCGGTCCCTGCGACCGGCGCCTACTGCTTCTCGCTCGCCAGCAACTACAACTACGTCCCGCGTCCCCCCGTCGTCGCCGTCACCGGCGGCACAGCGCGGGTCATCGTGCGTGGCGAAACCGTCTCCGACCTGCTGGCGCGTGACGTCGGCGTGATCCCCGAGGAACGTAAATGATGGACTATCGCCGCCTCCGCGTGGCACTGCTGGGCGCGGGAGCCGTGGGCTCTCAGGTCGCCGCACTTCTCTTGAAGCACGGCGACGAACTCGCCGACCGCGCGGGTGCCGCGTTGGAGTTGGTCGGCATCGCCGTGCGCGACACCGATGCGCCGCGCGACACAGACCTGCCGCAGGAGCTGTTCACCACCGACGCGGAGACGCTCATCCTCGGTGCCGACATCGTCATCGAACTGATCGGCGGCATCGAGCCGGCGCGCACCCACATTCTGCAGGCGCTGAATTCGGGCGCGGACGTCGTCACCGCCAACAAGGCGCTGTTGGCCACCAACGGTCCGGAGATCTTCGAGGCCGCCGACCAGGTCGGGGCATCCGTCTACTACGAAGCCGCCGCCGCCGGTGCGATTCCGATCATCCGGCCGCTGCGCGATTCGCTCGCCGGTGATCGCGTGCAGCGGATCATGGGCATCGTCAATGGCACGACCAACTACATCCTCGACCGGATGGACCGGGAAGGCTCGGACTTCGATGAGGTCCTCGCCGACGCGCAGGCACTCGGGTTCGCCGAGGCCGACCCGACCGCGGATGTCGACGGCTACGACGCCGCCCAGAAGGCTGCGCTCCTGGCCTCGCTCGCCTTCCACACGGCCGTCCCGCTCGATGCGGTCTACCGCGAAGGCATCCGCTCGGTCGACAAGGCGATGATCGATGCCGCCCGCCACGCGGGGTATGTCATCAAGCTCCTCGCCGTCTGCGAGCGTCTCACCGGACAGACGGACGTCTCGGCATCCGGCGAGACGATCTCCGTCCGCGTCTACCCGGCGCTGATTCCGCGGGAGCACCCGCTCGCGAGCGTCCACGGCGCGAACAACGCCGTGTTCGTCCAGGCGGAAGCCGCCGGAAATCTCATGTTCTACGGCGCGGGCGCCGGGGGAGTGCAGACCGCTTCCGCCGTTCTCGGTGACGTCGTCTCGGCGGCACGTCGGCACATCGCCGGTGGCGTCGGAGTGGGCGAATCCACCCGCGCGAACCTGCCGGTCGTCCCGATCGGCCACGTCACCACGCGTTACCAGATCACCCTCGACGTCGAAGACCAGCCGGGCGTGCTGGCGACGGTCGCGGGCACGCTCAGCGAAGGCCGCGTCTCTATCGCGACCGTTGAGCAGACCATCATCTCCGATGACGACGGCGGCGCGACCGCGCGTCTTGTCATCGGTACACATACGGCTCGGGAGCAGGACCTGAGCGACACGGTGGACAGCCTCGACGCCAGCGGCGTCGTGCGCGCCGTGGTTTCGGTTCTGCGGGTGGAAGGAGACTGACATGGCACAGGTATGGCGCGGAGTTATGCGGGAGTACGCAGACAGGCTGGGGGTGACCGACGCCTCGACGGTGGTCACGCTCGGCGAGGGCGGCACACCGCTGGTCCCGGCGCGCGTGCTGTCGGAGATGACGGGCGCGGACGTCTGGGTGAAGTTCGAGGGCATGAACCCGACCGGCTCGTTCAAGGACCGCGGCATGACCGTCGCGCTGTCGCGTGCCGTCGAGCACGGTGCGAAGGCGGTCATCTGCGCCTCGACCGGGAACACGTCAGCGTCGGCAGCGGCGTATGCCGCGCACGCGGGCATCACCGCCGCGGTGCTCGTCCCCGAAGGGAAGATCGCCATGGGAAAGCTCAGCCAGGCGGTCATCCACAACGGTCAGCTCATCCAGATCCGCGGAAACTTCGACGACTGCCTGGAGATCGCGCGTGAACTCGCCGACCACTACCCCGTGCACCTCGTCAACTCGGTGAATCCGGACCGCATCGAGGGCCAGAAGACCGCCGCGTACGAGGTCGTCCAGCAGCTCGGCGACGCACCCGATTTTCACTTCATCCCGGTCGGAAACGCCGGCAACTACACGGCCTATTCGCGCGGATACCGCGAAGAATCCGCCCGTGGTGTCGCCACGCGCGTGCCCCGCATGTTCGGCTTCCAGGCCGAGGGCTCGGCGCCGCTCGTCCGCGGCGAGGTCGTGAAGAACCCCGAGACGATCGCCTCCGCCATCCGCATCGGAAACCCCGCTTCGTGGGATCTCGCGCTCGAAGCGCGTGATGCCACCGACGGCTGGTTCGGCGCGATCGACGATGCCCGCATCCTCAAAGCGCAGAAGCTCCTCGCGAGCACCGCCGGCGTCTTCGTCGAGCCCGCGTCGGCGATCAGTGTCGCCGGTCTCCTCGACCGTGTAGAAGCAGGCGTCATTCCTGCGGGCTCGAAGGTCGTCCTCACCGTCACCGGCCACGGCCTGAAAGACCCGCAGTGGGCGCTGCGCGCCGAAGACGGATCGGCCGTCGAGCCGCTCGTGGTCGATGCGACGACGAGCGAAGTGGCATCCGTGCTCGGTCTGGTGCCGGAGTCTGCCGAGTGACAGGCGCAGGGCGCACCATCGCGGTGCAGGTTCCGGCGACGAGCGCCAACCTGGGGCCGGGGTTCGACACCCTGGGCCTCGCCCTGAGCGTGTACGACGAACTCGTCGTCACCGCCCTCCCCGAGGGTGAACTCGAAATCGTCGTCTCGGGCGAAGGTGCCGCGGACGTGCCCACCGATGCGTCGCATCTCGTGGTGCGCGCGATGGCTTACGCGTTCGAGGCCTGCGGTCGTACGATGCCGGGGCTGCGCCTGGAGGCGACCAACGTCATTCCACACGGGCGCGGACTCGGGTCCTCCGGTGCAGCCGTTGTCGCGGGCCTCCTCGCCGCCAAGGGACTGCTCGAAGGTGACGTCGAACTCGGCGCGGAAACACTCCTGCGTCTGGCCACCGAGCTCGAGGGCCACCCCGACAACGTCGCGCCGGCACTGTTCGGCGGGTTGACCATCGCCTGGATGGATGAGAACGGCCCCCAGCACAAGAAGCTGCTCGTGCACCGCGGTGTCTCTCCGGTGGTCTTCGTACCGGAGTTCACCATGTCGACGAGCGTCGCGCGCGGGCTGGCCCCGCTGCAGGTCACCCGTGAGGATGCCGTGTTCAACGTGTCCCGGTCGGCACTCCTGATCGCCGCTCTCACCCAGAGCCCCGAGCTCTTGCTGGCGGCGACCGAAGACAAGCTTCACCAGTCCTATCGCGCTCAGGCCATGCCTGAGACCGATCGGCTGGTGCAGGGGCTGCGCAGCAAAGGCTTCGCGGCTGTCGTCTCGGGTGCGGGACCCAGTGTCCTCGTGCTCGCCGACGGTCCCGGGCGCCGCCTCGCGGCGGCTGAGCTGGCAGCCACCGTCACAGACACCCCGTGGGAGGCGCTCATGCTGGCCGTCGACTTCAAGGGTGCTACAGTGAAGGACCATACGGAGGGTTCCACGTAATCACGTGAATCTGGCCTCCATCGCACATCTGCGAAACCCCGCATAACCCCCGAGCATTACTTCCGTGGCCATACCCGGACCTCGAGAAGTGTGCCCAGGCGGTCGGCGCCCGTTGTGGACGGCGTCACCTGCGGTCTGTCATTTCCACACGTTTGCAAGGGAGTACTCGTGGAGTCCATCTCCGAGATCCATATCACCGACAACGCCTCCGAGGGCGAGGACACCGCAGCCGCGGAGGTCCAGAACACCGAGGAACAGGTCGTCGATCAGAACCCCGTCGCGGACGCCCCCGCCGAGGAGGCGCTCGCCGAAGAGCAGCCCGCCGGCGAAGCGCCCGAGGCGACCGAAGAAGCCCCCGAGGCGACCGATGCAGCTCCCGAGGCCGCTGAGGCAGCCCCTGAGGCCGCTGAGGCCCCCGTCGAGGCACCGCCGGTGAAGGCGCCGCGCAAGCGCGCGCCACGCCGCGCGAAGAGCTCCGACATCCTCGCTGAGGCGCCCGCGCCGGCAGCGACCGACGCCGCCGAGCAGACTGGCGCCGCCGAGCAGGCCGTGTCGGCAGAGCCGGTCGAGCAGGCAGAGAACACGGATCCGGCCGCCACCGCGGAGCAGGGCGCGGGCGATCAGCCCGAAGCCGACGCGGCAGTCACCGAGACCGCACCTGCGGAGCAGGATGCCCCGGTCGAATCCGCCCCCAAGGGCCGTCGCGCTCCCCGGGCCAAGCGGCCCGCGGCGGACGCGAACGCCTCCGACGGCGACCAGGCGTCCGACAGTGACGCGCCCGCCACGAGCGATGAGACCGACGCGAGCGCTGAGGCCTCCGCAGACTCCGAGCAGTCCTCCGCCGATGGCGAGGGCGACGGTTCGACGGGCAACCGCGGCCGCAGCCGGTCGCGCAGCCGCAACCGCAACCGCAACGGTCAGACCGACCAGAACGACCAGGGCGGTCAGACCGACCAGAACTCGACCGACCAGAACAACCAGGGCGGCCAGAACACCCAGGGCGGCCAGAACACCGGCAATCGCAACACCCAGGGCGGCCGAGGCGCTCAGAACCCCCAGGGCGGCCGCGGTGGCCAGGTCAACAACCAGAACAACCAGAACGCCGACCGCTCCGATGAGGACGACAACGGCCAGGCTCAGGGACGCGGTCGTCAGCGCAACAAGCGCCGCACCCCCGGTGGCGTGGGCGACGAGTTCGAGACGGAGATCGGCGAGGACGACGTCCTGATTCCGATCGCCGGCATCCTCGATGTCCTCGACAACTACGCGTTCGTTCGCACGACCGGCTACCTGCCCGGGCCCAGCGATGTCTACGTCTCCCTCGGCCAGGTCAAGAAGTACAACCTGCGCAAGGGTGACGCCGTCGTCGGCGCGATCAAGCAGCCCCGCGAGGGCGAGCAGTCGAGCCGTCAGAAGTACAACGCGCTCGTCAAGGTCGACGCCGTCAACGGTCTTTCCGTCGAGGATGCTGCCACGCGCGTCGAGTTCGGCAACCTGACCCCGCTGTACCCGCAGGAGCGCCTCCGCCTGGAGACCGCCCCGGAGAAGCTCACGCAGCGCATCATCGACCTGGTGGCTCCCATCGGCAAGGGTCAGCGCGGCCTGATCGTGGCGCCGCCCAAGGCCGGCAAGACGATCGTCCTGCAGCAGATCGCGAATGCCATCGCGAACAACAACCCCGAGGTCCACCTCATGGTTGTCCTCGTGGACGAGCGGCCTGAAGAGGTCACCGACATGCAGCGGACCGTCAAGGGCGAGGTCATCGCCTCGACCTTCGATCGCCCCGCCGAAGACCACACCACGGTCGCAGAGCTCGCCATCGAGCGCGCCAAGCGGCTCGTGGAACTCGGTCGCGATGTCGTCGTGCTCCTCGACTCGATCACCCGCCTCGGCCGTGCATACAACATCTCGGCTCCGGCCTCGGGTCGCGTGCTCACCGGCGGCGTGGACGCGTCTGCGCTCTACCCGCCCAAGCGCTTCTTCGGCGCCGCACGCAACATCGAGAACGGCGGATCCCTCACGATCCTCGCCACCGCGCTCGTCGAGACCGGATCCAAGATGGACGACGTCATCTTCGAAGAGTTCAAGGGCACCGGCAACAGCGAGCTGCGCCTCTCCCGCCAGCTCGCCGACAAGCGGATCTTCCCGGCGGTGGATGTCAACGCATCCAGCACGCGCCGTGAAGAGATGCTGCTCTCGCCCGACGAGGTGAAGATCACGTGGAAGCTGCGCCGTGCGCTCGCCGGTCTCGATCCTCAGCAGGCGCTGGAGGTCGTTCTCGGCAAGCTCAAGGAGACGCAGTCCAACGTCGAGTTCCTCGTGCAGATGCAGAAGTCGATGCCGGCTCCCACCTCTGGCGGCGGACACAGCCACGGTCAAGACAACAGCATCCGCTGAGTCGTGTTCGAGTCCGTCAAGGGTCTTCTCGAAGAGCACAAGGCCGTCCAGGAGGAGCTGTCCGATCCGGCGGTGCACGCCGACGCGGCGCGCGCCAAGCGCGTCAACCGGAGGTACGCCGAGCTCTCCCGGATCGTTGCTGCGCACGACGCATGGGTGGCGGCATCCGATGATCTGGATGCCGCACGCGAGCTCGCGGGGGAGGACGAGGCTTTCGCAGCCGAAGTCCCCGCCCTCGAAGCGGAGCGGGCGGCTGCCGAAGAGCGGCTGCGGCGACTCCTGATTCCTCGCGACCCCGACGATGCCCGTGACGTGATCATGGAGATCAAGGGTGGCGAAGGCGGGGCCGAGAGCGCGCTGTTCGCAGCCGACCTCCTACGCATGTACTTGCAGTACGCCGCGTCCAAAGGCTGGAAGACCGAGCTTCTGGAGCGCACCGAGTCCGACCTCGGCGGCTATAAGGATGTCCAGGTCGCGATCAAGGGCTCCTCGAGCGATCCCGCACAGGGGGTGTGGGCGCACCTCAAGTACGAAGGCGGTGTGCACCGCGTCCAGCGGGTGCCCGCCACCGAGTCCCAGGGCCGCATCCACACCTCGACCACCGGTGTGCTCGTCTTCCCGGAGGTCGACGAGCCCGATGAGGTCGAGATCAACCCGAACGACTTGAAGATCGATGTCTTCCGCTCGTCGGGCCCTGGCGGCCAGTCGGTCAACACGACCGACTCGGCCGTGCGCATCACGCACGTCCCGACCGGCATCGTCGTCTCGATGCAGAACGAGAAGTCGCAGTTGCAGAACCGCGAGGCGGGCATGCGCGTCCTCCGGGCGAGGTTGCTGGCGAAGCAGCAGGAAGAACTCGATGCGATCGCGTCGGTCGCGCGCAAGTCGCAGATCCGCGGCATGGATCGATCAGAGCGCATTCGCACGTACAACTTTCCGGAGAACCGGATCGCCGATCACCGCACCGGCTACAAGGCGTACAACCTCCTCCAGGTGATGGACGGCGCGCTCGAGCCGATCATCGAATCGTGCATCTCGGCCGACGAGGAAGAGCGCCTCGCAGCGCTGGCGACCGACGACTGAACGCGTCGGGTCGCGTCAGCGAGTGGCGGCAAGGAGCCATTCTGCACGGGCAGTAGGCTCGGCGGCGTGATCGCCTTTCTCATTCGCGCCGCCATCTTCGTGGTCTCTGCCGCCCTCGGCCTGATCGTGGCCGACCTCCTCCTGGCGGGATTCCACATCGACTGGAGCGACTGGTGGGGCTTCGTGCTCGCCGTCGTCATCTTCGCGGTGATCCAGAGCGTGCTCTCGCCCTTCGTCTTCAAGATGACGCACCGGCACGCACCCGCGATGCTCGGGGGCATCGGGATCATCTCCACCTTTGTCGCGATCGTCATCGTGGTGCTGATCCCGAGCGCCGGCATCGGGATCTCCGAGCCGCTGGCGTGGGTACTCGCACCGGTGATCGTATGGCTGGTCACCGCGCTCGCAACGTGGCTGCTCCCACCGCTCTTCCTCAAAAAAGAGGTCGCCGAGCGTCGCTGAGCGTGCGCTGGCGATACGAGCCGCGTGGATCAGATCTGGTAGTCGGGAGCTGACAGGAGCAGGCGAGTGTCTTCTCCGGCACCGCGTGGGCGCGCTTTCGCAGGAATTCCCACCAGCACGGAGTCCGGCGGTGCGTCGCGGGTGACGACGGCGTTCGCGCCGACCGCCGAGCCGGCGCCGATTCGCACGGGTCCGAGGATCTTCGCACCCGCGCCGACGGCCACGCCGTCCTCGATGGTCGGGTGGCGCTTCCCGCCGTCGCGAGTGCGGCCACCGAGTGTCACGCCGTGGTACAGCATGACGTCATCGCCGACCTCGGCCGTCTCGCCGATCACGACGCCCATGCCGTGGTCGATGAAGAAACGGCGTCCGATGGTCGCGCCGGGGTGGATCTCGACGCCGGTGAGCCAGCGAGTGAGTTGCGAACCGGCGCGCGCGATGAAGCGCGCGCGCCGGTTCCACAGCACATGCATCACACGGTACGACCACACGGCGTGCAGGCCTGGGTACAGCAGAGCGATCTCGAGCGTTCCGCGCGCGGCGGGGTCACGCAGTTTTGCTGCGACGAGATCTTCGCGCAACCGTCCCCAGACTGAGGCCATCAGTCTTCGCGCAGGTCTTCGAACAGAGCGGTCGAGAGGTAGCGCTCGCCGAACGAGGGAATGACCACGACGATGTTCTTGCCCTCGGCTTCGGGACGGGCTGCGACCTGAAGCGCGGCCCAGATCGCGGCGCCGCTGGAGATTCCGACGAGGATGCCCTCGGTGCGTGCCACTTCACGGGCCACGCGGATCGAGTCGTCGAACGCGACATCCTGAACCTCATCGATGACACTCTGATCGAGGATCTCGGGGATGAAGTTCGGTCCGATGCCCTGGATCTTGTGCGGTCCGGGGGTTCCCTTGGTGAGCAGGGGAGAGTCGGCGGGCTCGACGGCGACGATCTGGACGCCCTCGATGCGCTCCTTGAGGACCTGGCCGACACCGGTGATGGTGCCGCCGGTGCCGATGCCGGCAACGAAGTAGCCGATGTTGCCGTCGGTGTCGCGGATGATCTCCTCCGCCGTTGTGCGGCGGTGGATGGCGGGGTTGGCCTCGTTGGCGAACTGCTGGGCGAGGACGGCGCCGGGAGTTTCGGCGGCGATCTCCTCGGCCTTTCCGACGGCACCCTTCATCCCGAGAGCGGGGTCGGTGAGGACGAGCTCGGCGCCGTAAGCCTTGAGCAGCAGGCGACGCTCGACCGACATCGACGAGGGCATCGTGAGGATGACGCGGTATCCGCGCGCTGCGCCGACCATGGCCAGTGCGATACCGGTGTTGCCGCTGGTGCCCTCAACGATCGTCCCGCCGGGCTGCAGTGCTCCGGAGGCCTCGGCGGCGTCGACGATGGCGATTCCGAGGCGGTCCTTGACGCTGGATGCGGGGTTGTAGAACTCGAGCTTGGCGAGGATCGTGCCCGGCAAGCCTTCGCTGATGCGGTTCAGGCGCACCAGGGGCGTGTTGCCGAAGGCGGTGGTGATGTCGGGATGGATGCCGTGGGTGACGGGGTCTGACATGTGAAGCCTTTCGGGTCGGTCTGCTGACGCCAACAAGCGTAGGTGCGAGCCATATTCCCACGGGGAAATGTGACGAATCATCACGGGCGCGCGGCGGCGGCTTCTCAGGCGGTCGGATTAGGCTGGTGGGCGCTTATGACCTCCCTCACCCGAGACCCCCGTATCGGCGCCGTGCCCTCGCTGTCAGATCTCCTCCGCTCAGCGTCTCAGACGCTCGCCGACGCTGGCGTGCCGACCCCGCAGACGGATGCCGAACTGCTGGCAGCTCATGTCCTCGGCATGGGGCGCGGCGAGCTCGCAGCCGCCGCGATGCGCGGCGATGTTCCGTCCGCAGAAGCGACGACCGCTTTCGACGCGCTCGTTGCACGTCGCGCGGCACGGGAGCCGCTGCAACACCTCACCGGCACGGCGCCATTTCGGCATCTCGAACTGCGCGTCGGCCCTGGCGTGTTCGTCCCGCGGCCCGAGACCGAGATCGTCGCGCAGCTCGCGATCGACGCCGTGCGCGCCACGGCATCTCCCGAACCCGTCGCCGTGGACCTCGGCACCGGATCCGGCGCCATCGCCCTCGCGGTGGCCACCGAAGTGCCGCACGCCCGCGTCTACGCGGCGGAGAACTCGGTCGATGCGTTCATCTGGGCCGAAGAGAACTTCGCCGCCGTCGGCGCACCGAATGCCCGGTTGGCGTTCATCGACCTCGACCGGGCATTCCCCGAACTCGACGGCACCGTCTCGGTGCTCGTGTCCAATCCGCCGTACGTGCCGGATGACGCGATCCCGCGTGATCCCGAAGTGCGGTTCTGGGATCCGCCGGCCGCGCTGTACGGAGGAGAGGACGGGCTCGACGTCGTACGGGTCCTCGCCGACGTCGGTCGACGGCTCGTTCACCCCGGCGGCACGATCATCCTCGAACACGGGGAATGGCAGGGTGCTGCCATCCGCGCGATCCTGACGGATGCCGGCTGGAGAGCTGCCGCCACCCACCGCGATCTCACGCAGCGAGACCGCGCCACGACCGCGATTCGCGCCTGACCTCCCGCCGCCCGGTATCCGGGCACGCCCACCGAGTTCACCGAGGCGACCGCCGTAGACTGAGAGCCCTATGTCACCCGTATTCGATTGCCGCGATGAGGCGCAGGTGCTCACCGGCATGCGCCATGCGCGTCAGGCGATCGGGCGGGGCGAGCTGATCGTCCTGCCGACCGACACGGTGTACGGCATCGCGGCCGACGCATTCAGCGCCAGCGCTGTGACCCGCCTCCTCGAGGCAAAGGGCCGCGGACGTCAGTCCCCGCCGCCGGTGCTCGTGGCGGGTATCACCACCATGCGCGCACTCGTCGCCGAGGTGCCGGGGCCCGTCGAGCGCCTCGTCGAGGCATTCTGGCCCGGCGGCCTGACGATCGTCCTCCCCGCCCAGCCGTCGTTGTCGTGGGATCTCGGCGACACCGGTGGAACGGTTGCCGTGCGGATGCCGGCAGACCGCATCGCGTTGGAACTGTTGGAGGAGTGCGGTCCACTCGCGGTCTCGAGCGCGAACAAGACGGGCCTCGCGGCGGCGATCGCGATCGACGACGCGGTCGACATGCTCGGCAGCAGTGTCGCGGTGTACCTCGACGGTGGCACGTCGGCCACCGGGATGGCCTCCACCATCATCGACGCCACGAGCCTCGTCGGTCGCGCGGCCGGGGACGCTGAGGGGCGCGTGCGGATTCTCCGCGAGGGCGCCGTGGACCGCGCCGCGCTGCAATCGATCCTGGGGGAGCTCCTCGAAGAAGAGCAACTCGAAGCGTCGGATGCCGGCGGCGACGAGTGAAGCACTACCTTTTCACCGTCATCTTCACCGCCGCCGTCACGCTGGTGCTGACCTGGGCGGTCTGGCAGGTGAGCCTGCGCTACAAGCTGTACCCGGGCATCCGTGAGCGGGACGTCCACAAGACGCCGACGCCGCGCCTGGGCGGCATCGCGATGTTCCTGGGCGTCGTGGCGGCCTTCGCGATCTCGTCGCAGATGCCGTATTTCGAGATCTTCTGGCAGCATCCGGCGCACAACTGGGCCATCCTCGGAGCGACGCTGCTCATCGTCGTCATCGGTGTCGTCGACGATCTGTGGGACCTGGACTGGATGATCAAGCTCGGCGGCCAGTTCCTCGCCGCCGGCATCGTCGTCGGGCTCGGTGGCGTGCAGATCTACTCGCTGCCGATCGGTGGCCAAACCGTGGTCTCCAGTTGGGCGAGCTTCACCCTGTCGGTGTTCACGATCGTCATCGTCATGAACGCGGTGAATTTCATCGACGGGCTCGACGGACTCGTCGCGGGCGTCGCCCTGATCGCGAACAGCGTGTTCTTCGCGTACACCTACCTCCTCGTGCGTGACTTCGGCGCCAGCAGCTACGCGAACCTCGCCTCCTTCATCGCCGTCGTGCTGATGGGGGCGTGCATCGGCTTCCTGCCTCTGAACTGGAGTCCGGCGAAGCTCTTCATGGGGGATGCCGGCGCCTACACCCTCGGACTCCTGATGGCCGTATCGGCGATTGCCGTCACCGGGCAGCTCAACCCCCGGATGCTCGAAGACAACGATGCCTTCGGCCGCTCGCAGCTGTTGGGTGCGTTCATCCCGATCCTCTTGCCCATCGTCGTCGTACTGCTGCCGCTCCTGGACTTCGGCATGGCCGTGATCCGGCGCATGTCGCGCGGCAAGTCCCCGTTCTCGCCGGATCGAAAGCACCTGCACCACCGCATGCTCGACATGGGTCACAGCGATCGTGACGCGGTGATGATCTTCTACGCGTGGACCTCGATTGTCAGTCTCTCGGTGCTCCTGATGTACATCGGCACCACGGCGAACTGGCCCGGCGAGTATCTGATCGGTGTGGCCTATTTCTTCATCGGCGTGGCGGCATGCCTCGTCGTCACCCTCCTCCCCGCCAACCCCCGCGCTGTGCCGCGCCGCACGTCCGCACGCACCGCTGTGCGCGCTCAGGAGATGTCATGACCTCACGACGACCCATGTCCAGCACGCCCGTCCTCCGGACCACGCTGATCTGGTCTGCAGTGGCCACTCTCGCCCTCGCCGTGCTCGGAGCGATCATCGGATTCGCCATCGATGGCGTCTCCGGGCTCGTCAGTGCGCTGATGGCGATTCTCCTGGCGGCCATTTTTCTCGCGATCACCGGCATCAGCATCCTCATCGCCAACCGCTGGTACGGGGACGACCTCTATACGCCGATCTTCTTCGGGCTCGTGCTGGGCGGGTGGATCGTGAAGTTCGTCGTCTTCATCGTCGTCTTGCTGCTGTTGCGCGGACAGCCCTGGCTGAACCCGACGATCTTCTTCGTCTCGCTGGTCGCCAGCGTCATCACATCACTCGTCATCGACGTCGTCGTTCTGACGAAAATGCGCATCCCGCACGTGAGCGATGTGTCGCTGCCGACCGCGGAGGAGATTGCGGCTGCAGAGGGCGAAGGCGGCGACGGGGTCCGCGCTGAGCCGCGGGACTGATAGAGTTTAGATGCGCGCCTGCCCGCTCCTCGGAGTGATTGCGGAGTGACGCTCACCGACCATCGTCGCACCGGCTTACGCCGATGCCCCGAAGCTGGAGTCAGCGCTGTTCACCCAAGCTGCCACCCTGATCGCCCACACTGCTGCGGACGATGCCCCCGTCTTCCACGGGCCGTCCATCGATGAATTCTTTCCTCCGGTCCTGTTCGACGTGTTCGGGGTCATCCCGATCACCCGAATCAACCTGATTCAGATTCTCGCGACGATCGCCATCGTCGTCATCTTCTGGCTCGGCACGCGTCGGATGTCGATGGTCCCGGGTCGCTTCCAGAGCCTCGTCGAGATGGGTCTGGACTTCGTCCGCATCAACATCGCCGAAGACCTCCTGGGCAAGAAGGACGGCAAGCGGTTCCTGCCGCTGCTCACGACCATCTTCTTCATGGTCTTGTTCATGAACCTCACGGGAATCATCCCGTTCCTCAACATCGCCGGCACCTCGATCATCGCCGTCCCGCTGATGCTCGCGATCATCAGCTATGTGACCTTCATCTACGCAGGTCTTCGCAAGAGCCCGAAGAACTTCTTCAAGAACGCCTTGTTCCCCTCGGGCGTGCCGTGGCCGATCTACATCATCGTCACGCCGATCGAGTTCATCTCGACCTTCATCATCCGGCCCGTCACGCTCACGCTGCGACTGCTCATGAACATGATGGTCGGCCACCTGCTGCTGGTCCTCTTCTTCGCTGCGACGCAGTTCTTCTTGTTCGAGCTCGGTGGCTGGTGGTCGGCATTGGCCGCGGGCAGCCTCGCGTTCGGCTTCGTCTTCACTCTGTTCGAGATCCTCGTGGCCGTTCTTCAGGCCTACGTTTTTGCCCTCCTCACCGCGGTCTACATCCAGCTCGCGGTCGCGGAAGAGCACTAAAGCGGGTCGGCTGACTGCCGCCCACAACCGAAAGGAAAAAAACCCGTGGACGCAACTACGGTTCTCGCCGAACTCAGCGGCAACGTCGCGACGATGGGCTATGGCCTCGCAGCCATCGGCCCCGCCATCGGCGTGGGTATCGTCGTCGGCAAGACGATCGAGGGTGTGGCTCGCCAGCCCGAGCTCGCCGGTCGCCTTCAGGTGCTCATGTGGATCGGTATCGCATTCACCGAGGCGCTCGCCTTCATCGGCATCGCGACCTACTTCATCTTCGTCTGATCCACTGACACCCAGCATTAAGGAGACAGGATGCTACACGCTCTTGTCGCGTTCGCCGCTGAAGAGGGTGAGACGCACAACCCGCTCATCCCGGCGTGGTACGACATCATCTGGTCGTCGGTTTGTTTCATTGTGATTCTCTTCATCTTCTGGAAGGTCGCCCTTCCGAAGATGAAGGTTCTTCTCGACCAGCGCTCTGTCGCTATCGAGGGCAACATCGCCAAGGCGGATGAAGCCCAGCGCAAGGCCGAGGCCGCGCTCGAGGAGTACACGGCGCAGCTGTCCGACGCCCGCAAGGAAGCCGGTGAGATTCGCGATGCTGCCCGCGAAGACGGTCGCAAGATCGTCGCCGAGGCGAAGGACAATGCATCGGCGGAGGCCGGTCGCTTGACGGCGGCTGCGCACACGCAGATCGAAGCCGAGCGCCAGGCGGCGTTCGTCTCGCTCCGCGGTGAGGTGGGCACTCTCGCCCTCGACCTCGCCGGTGGCGTGATCGGAGAGACCCTCTCCGACGATCAGAAGGCGAAGTCGGTCGTCGATCGCTTCCTGGCCGAGCTCGAAGCCTCCGAGAAGGCGTCGAACTAATGGGCAGCGCGACCACTCAGGCAACGGCAGCGACGTCGGCGGCCCTCGCGGGCACACCCGGCGTCGACCTCGGCACCGCCCGCGAGCTGTTCGCGGCGGCGCGCGCCCTGGGCGAGTCGCCGCAGCTGAGCGGCGCGCTTGCCGATGCGGCGGCGTCGACCGAGGCTCGCGCCAAGGTCGTCGCTGACATCTTCGCGCCGTCCTTCGCGCCGGCGACGGTGTCGCTGCTGACCGTCGCGGTCGAGCAGCGCTGGTCGTCGGCATCCGATCTCATCGACGGCATCGAGGAGCTCGCGATTCGCGCAGCCGCGGCCGCCGATGAGAACGCGGATGTCGAAGGCGAGCTGTTCCAGGTGTCGCGGATGGTATCCGCCAACCCGCAGTTGGAGCTCGCGCTCGGCAGCCGCCTCGGCGACGCCGCAGCAAAGGGCGCACTGGTGGATTCGCTGCTGTCCGGCCGCGCCAGCGCGGCGACGACGCTCATTGCCGCGTCCATCGTGCAGCAGCCGCGTGAGCGGCGGGTCCGGCAGCTGTTGAGCCTCGCCATGCGACTCGTGGCCGACGAACGCGGACGCACCGTAGCGACGGTGTATGCCGCAGCTGCTCCTTCGGCTGAACAGCTCACCCGGCTGGCGACATCACTCGGACAGCGTTACGGCAGCACCGTTTCGCTCAACGTGGTCGTAGACCCCTCGGTTGTCGGCGGCCTCCGGGTCGAGATCGGCGACGACGTCATCGACGCGACGGTCTCTGCACGCCTGCACGATCTCCGCCAGCGACTGGCGGGCTAGCACTTCCCGCTTCGCACGAAGCGGACACCTCAGGGCGAAGGCCCTGGTCGATACAGATTCAGGACACGAAGGAACACCATGGCAGAACTGTCCATCAGCCCGGACCTGATCCGGGACGCGCTGAAAGACTTCGTCGCAGCCTATGAGCCCACCGGGGCAGCGGCGACCGAGGTCGGCACCGTCCTGGACGCAGCAGACGGAATCGCCCATGTCGAGGGTCTCCCCGGCGTCATGGCCAACGAACTGGTCCGTTTCGACAACGGCATCGAGGGACTCGCACTGAACCTCGATGAGCACGAGATCGGTGTCGTCGTCCTCGGCGACTTCTCCGGCATCGTCGCTGGCCAGAAGGTCACGCGCACCGGCGAGGTTCTCTCCGTCGCCGTCGGCGACGGCTACCTCGGCCGCGTCGTCGACCCGCTCGGCAACCCGATCGACGGTCTCGGCGAGATCGCGACCACCGGTCGCCGTGCGCTCGAGCTTCAGGCCCCCGGCGTCATGCAGCGCAAGAGCGTGCACGAGCCGATGCAGACCGGCATCAAGGCCATCGACGCGATGATCCCCGTCGGCCGCGGCCAGCGCCAGCTCATCATCGGCGACCGCCAGACCGGCAAGACGGCGATCGCGATCGACACGATCATCAACCAGCGCGCGAACTGGGAATCCGGCGACGAGAACAAGCAGGTCCGCTGCATCTACGTCGCCATCGGCCAGAAGGGCTCCACGATCGCCGCCGTCAAGGGTGCGCTCGAGGACGCCGGCGCGATGGAGTACACGACGATCGTCGCGGCACCGGCATCCGACCCGGCCGGTTTCAAGTACCTCGCTCCGTACACCGGATCGGCCATCGGCCAGCACTGGATGTACGACAGCAAGCACGTCCTGATCATCTTCGATGACCTGTCGAAGCAGGCCGAGGCCTACCGTGCCGTGTCGCTTCTCCTCCGTCGTCCGCCGGGCCGCGAGGCATACCCCGGTGACGTCTTCTACCTGCACTCCCGTCTGCTCGAGCGTTGCGCAAAGCTCTCGGATGAGCTGGGTGCGGGCTCGATGACCGGTCTCCCGATCATCGAGACGAAGGCCAACGACGTGTCGGCTTACATCCCGACCAACGTCATCTCGATCACCGATGGCCAGATCTTCCTGCAGTCGGACCTCTTCAACGCCAACCAGCGCCCCGCTGTCGACGTCGGCATCTCGGTGTCCCGCGTCGGTGGTGACGCCCAGGTGAAGTCGATCAAGAAGGTCTCCGGAACGCTGAAGCTCGAACTCGCGCAGTACCGCTCGCTCGAAGCCTTCGCGATGTTCGCGTCGGACCTCGATGCCGCGTCGCGTCGTCAGCTCGCACGTGGTGCGCGCCTGACCGAACTGCTCAAGCAGCCCCAGTACGACCCGTACCCGGTCGAGGAGCAGGTTGTCTCGATCTGGGCCGGCACCACGGGCAAGCTCGACACCATCGAGGTCGAGGACGTTCTTCGGTTCGAGCGGGACCTTCTGGATTACATCAAGCGCAACACGTCGATTCTCGACACCCTCCGTGACACCAACGTCCTCGATGACGACACCACGGCGGAACTCGGGAAGGTGACCGACGCTTTCATCCTGGAATTCCAGGGTGGCAAGGGTCAGGCCATCAACAAGCCCGGGCACGAAGAGTCCGAGGCCGCGGATGTGGATGACGTGAACCAGGAGAAGATCGTCAAGGGCCGTCGCGGCTGACGCCGGGGACCGAATCATATGGGCGCTCAACTCAGGGTCTACAAGCAGAAGATCAGTTCTGCTCAGACGACCAAGAAGATCACGAAGGCGATGGAGCTCATCGCGGCTTCGCGCATTCAGAAGGCGATGACGCGCGTTCGCGCGTCGTCACCGTTCGCGCGCGCCGTGACCCGAGCTGTCGCCGCCGTGGCCACCCACTCCAACATTCAGCACCCGCTGACGCAGGAGCGAGAGGTCATCCGCCGGTCGGCGGTTGTCATCTTCGCCTCCGACCGCGGACTCGCCGGAGCGTTCAACTCGCAGATTCTGCGCGAGGGCGTCAAGATGGCCGAGCTCCTCAAGTCGCAGGGCAAGGAAGTCTCGTACTACCTCGTCGGGCGAAAGGCTGTGGGCTACTTCCAGTTCCGACGCATCGCGTCGGCTGCGGAGTGGACCGGTGACACCGACACCCCGCACTTCAACACCGCGGAACAGATCGCGGGCGCCCTGTTGGACGCCTACGACCGCGGCGGCGAAGACGGCGGCGTCGACGAGATCCACCTCGTATACAACCGCTTCGTCAGCATGATGACGCAGAGCCCCGAAACGGTGCGACTGCTGCCTCTCGAAGTCGTCGAGGCATCGGATGCGATCGGCGAGGCCGAAAGCACGTCGTCCAGTCAGGTGTACCCGCTGTACGACTTCGAGCCGAGCCCCGAGGTCGTCCTCGATGCGCTGCTGCCGGTGTACGTGCAGAGCCGCGTGTTCAACGCGCTCCTGCAGTCCTCCGCGGCGAAGCACGCGGCCACGCAGAAGGCGATGAAGTCCGCCAGCGACAACGCGGACAAGCTCATCACCAACTACACGCGCCTGCGCAACAACGCGCGCCAGGCAGAGATCACTCAGCAGATCGCCGAGATCGTCGGCGGCGCCGATGCGCTGGCATCTGGCAAGTAGACCCACACGAAAGAGAAGACAATGACTCTCACCGCACCCGCAGAGACGACGGCGCTGTCCGTCGGCCGCGTCGCGCGCGTCACCGGGCCCGTCGTGGACATCGAGTTCCCGCACGACGCGATCCCTGACATCTACAACGCGCTCAAGACCACGATCACCATCGGCGATGAGTCGACGGAGATCACGCTCGAGGTCGCCCAGCACTTGGGTGATGACCTCCTGCGCGCCATCTCCCTCAAGCCGACCGACGGCATGGTCCGCGGCCAGGAGGTGCGCGACACCGGTGGCCCCATCACGGTCCCCGTCGGCGACGTCACCAAGGGCAAGGTCTTCAACGTCACCGGCGACGTCCTCAACGGCGAGCCGGGGGAGACGATCGAGATCACCGAGCGCTGGGGCATCCACCGCAACGCGCCCAGCTTCGACCAGCTCGAGTCCAAGACCGAGATGTTCGAGACCGGCATCAAGGTCATCGACCTGCTGACGCCGTACGTCCTCGGCGGAAAGATCGGCCTCTTCGGCGGCGCCGGCGTCGGCAAGACCGTCCTCATCCAGGAGATGATCCAGCGCGTTGCGCAGGACCACGGTGGTGTGTCGGTGTTCGCCGGTGTCGGTGAGCGCACCCGTGAGGGCAACGACCTCATCCACGAGATGGAAGAGGCGGGGGTCTTCGAGAAGACCGCTCTCGTCTTCGGCCAGATGGACGAGCCGCCGGGAACGCGTCTGCGCGTCGCCCTGTCGGCGCTGACGATGGCGGAGTACTTCCGCGACGTGCAGAAGCAGGACGTGCTGTTGTTCATCGACAACATCTTCCGCTTCACGCAGGCCGGTTCCGAAGTGTCGACGCTGCTCGGCCGCATGCCCTCCGCGGTGGGCTACCAGCCGAACCTCGCCGACGAGATGGGCGTGCTCCAGGAGCGCATCACCTCGACTCGTGGACACTCGATCACCTCGCTGCAGGCGATCTACGTCCCCGCCGACGACTACACCGACCCGGCGCCGGCCACGACCTTCGCGCACCTCGACGCGACGACCGAACTCTCCCGTGAGATCGCGTCGAAGGGTCTGTACCCGGCCGTCGACCCGCTGTCTTCGACCAGCCGCATCCTCGACCCGCGCTACATCGGCGCCGACCACTACCGTGTCGCCACCGCCGTCAAGCAGATCCTCCAGAAGAACAAGGAACTGCAGGAGATCATCGCGATCCTCGGTGTCGACGAGCTCTCCGAAGAGGACAAGGTCGTCGTGCAGCGCGCACGCCGCATCCAGCAGTTCCTTTCGCAGAACACCTACATGGCGAAGAAGTTCACCGGCGTCGAGGGCTCCACGGTGCCGATCAAGGACACCATCGAGTCGTTCGATGCCATCGTCAAGGGTGACTTCGACCACGTGGCAGAGCAGGCATTCTTCAACGTCGGCGGTATCGGCGACGTCGAAGAGAAGTGGGCTCAGATCCAGAAGGACAACAACTGACATGGCGCTGACTGTCACCCTCGTCTCCGCGGAGGAGGAAGTCTGGCATGGCGAGGCATCTCTCGTCGTCGCCAAGACTGTCGAGGGCGAGATCGGCTTCATGACCGGACACGAGCCTGTCCTCGCAATCCTCGCCGAAGGCCAGGTCCGCATCACTCAGGTCGACGGATCCAAGGTCATCGCGAGCGCGCAGGACGGATTCCTCTCCATGGAGGGCAACGAGCTGACCATCGTGGCGGGCAACGCCGCGCTGGTCTCCTGACGCCACCGCTTTTCGAACACCGCGAATGCGCCGAATGACGTCTGTCATCGGCGCATTCGTCGTTTCCACGGTCGGTGACCGGGGGACCGGATGCTGATTCTGCTCCCTCCCTCGGAGACCAAACGGGCCGGCGGTTCGGGGTCGCCGATCGACGTGGGCGGCCTTGCTCTCCCTGCTCTCGCGCCTCAGCGTGAGGCGGTGATCGATGCCCTCGTGGCGCTGTCGGACGATGAGGACAACGCGGCGCGCGTGCTGAAACTCAGCGACCGGCAGCGGAGCGATATCGCCGTCAACGCTGCGCTGCGGTCGACACCGACCATGCCCGCCGTCGACCGGTATACCGGCGTCCTCTACGACGCGCTGGGCGCCGATTCACTCCCGACTGCTGCCCGACGGTGGCTGGGCGCACACGTTCTCATCCACTCGGCGCCGTTCGGACCGGTCGGGGCGCTCGATCGGATCCCCGCCTACCGGCTCGCCGCCGGCACGTCCCTCCCGGGTCTTCCGCCATTACGCCAGCACTGGGCCGGTGGCATTTCCGCGGCGCTCGTCGCCGAGAATCCGCGGTTCATCCTGGATCTGCGATCCGAGGCGTACACAGCGCTCGGCCCGATTCCCGCAGGCATCCGTTCGCGCTATGTGCGCGTCGTGACGGAGGGGGACGGGGGAGCAGTCCGAGCACTCAATCACTTCAATAAGCACGCCAAAGGCGAGTTCGTGCGGGCGCTGGCGACGAGTCGTCCCCGTGTCGGCTCGCCGAGCGGATTGCGTGCGTGGGCGGATGCCGCGGGATGGACGTTGCGCGATGGTGCCGACGGCGAATGGGATCTCGTCGTCTGAGAGTCAGCGCCGCGGCGAGCGCGTCTCGGTGTTCTCGGCCGTCTGTTCGGTGTTCTCGGCGATGGCGATGAGCGCCACGATCGCCTCGATGACCAGCCTGAGCACCACGATCGCGAGGAAGGCGGCGATGGGGACGATGATCAGCGTCGAGACGATCAGTGCGATGCCGCCGCCCAGGTTCCATCCCAGTGAGGAGATTCCCGCGATGAGCCCGGAGGCGAAGTACACGATGAAGCCGATGCCGATCGCGACGAGTCCCACGAGGTAGAACGCGCTCGCCAGCCGGCGGGTGATGAATGTCTTGAACGAAATGTCGAACAGTGCGCTGATGAAGCCGCGGCCGTTCGTGGCGAGATCGTCCCCGAGCGTGGGGACACCGGTGTCGTCGGGGTCGGCCGCCGGGTCGTACGGCGTTCGAGCATCGGACGCCGGGGCTTCCTGTGCCTGACGGGCGGCATCGGCGGCAGGCTGGGAGGGCGGTGGCGGGGTGGCGCCAGTGGAATCGCTCATCGGTGTCCTTTCGGTGCGGCAATGCCGTCAGAGTACCGCGCACTGTCGCGCGTGTCGGGTGACGCGCTCGCACGAGACCGGCACTCGATCACTAGCATGAGAGTTCAGAGGCACGTGATCCACGTGCGGCCATCGCTCGGATTCACTCGCAAGGAGGTCGTCATGTACGACTACGACGGTATGAACTTAGGGATTTTGGCCGCCGCCGCCTTTATCTCCTTCCTCTTCGGCGTCGCGATTTACGTCGTGTGCGCGATCTTCCTGATGAAGATCTTCGACAAGGCCGGCGTGAAGGGTCGGTGGCGTGCGTGGGTGCCCGTTTACAACACGATGATCTTCCTCAAGCTCGGCGATCTCAGTCCCTGGTTGGCGTTGTACGCCATCGCGGCGAGTGTGGTGCTGAGCTGGGTTCCCGTGCTCAGCTCTCTGCTTCCCCTCGCGACGTTCGTTCTGATGGCAGTGGCTGCCTGGCGCGTCGGGCTGAAACTGCAGAAGGAACCAGTCTGGGTCGTTCTTTTCGTCTTGCTGGCCCCGGTGTGGCTCGGCATCAACGCCTTCGACCGGTCACGGTGGAACAGCGCTATCGCACCGGCGTCGTGGGCGGGCAACGGATTCCTGGGTGACAGGACGGTCTGGTCTGCTGTCCCGGTTCAGGCAAGCGGTCCGTCGTCGCCTCCGCCGGGATACGCTCCCGCGGGATACCAGCCGCCGCCCACGGGGTACCAGCCGCCCGCGCCGCCTGCCGGCTACCAGCCGCCCGCGCCGCCTGCCGGCTACCAGCCGCCCGCTCCCCCGCCGGCTACCAGCCGCCCGCTCCGCCCACGAGTGCTCAGCCGCCCGCTGCGCCGTCGGCCCCCGAACCGCCGACCGCACCCCCCGCGCCGCCGACCGAGGAACCGCCGAAGAGTTGACCGGATGTCACCCTGCACGGTGACGATGATCACGGGTCGGCAGTGCGCGACCCGTCCAGTAGAGTGTGATGACGCCGCACCGTCGATCAGGGAAGGGTGACAGCGTGCCCAAACCTGTGACGCAGTCCCACACCGTCGACCTCCCTACCGGCTCGCTTGCCTTGCACTGGGCCGAGGTCACCGATCGTGGAAGACGCCGCGACAACAACCAGGACGCCGTTATGGCGCACTATCCGCTCTTCATCGTCGCCGATGGCATGGGTGGTCATATCGGGGGAGAGATCGCCTCGACCAGTGCCGTTGATCGTTTGCGCGCGGTCGCGGAACGCGGTCATGTCGACACGCAGACCATCGAGAACGCGCTCGAGCAGGCCGTCACCGACATCGCCGGGCACGACGAGACCACCGACGAAGGAACGGGAACAACCGTCACCGGGGTGTTTCTCGAGATGACGTCCGACGAGCCGACGTGGGTGACCCTCAATGTCGGCGACTCCCGGGTGTACCTGTTCCGCGACGAGAGCCTTTCGCAGATCACCGTCGACCACTCGGTCGTGCAAGAACTCGTCGCGGCGGGACGGTTGAGCCCGGAAGAGGCCGAGAACCACCCGTACGGCAACGTGATCACGCGAGCGGTCGGACCCACGGATGGTGTCACGCCGGATTACGTCCGCCTCGACGTCGTCGACGGTGACCGTTTCGTCATCTGCAGCGACGGACTGACGAAGGAACTCACCGACTACGGAATTCTCCACTTCCTGCTCGAGCACAGCGACCCCGGCGAAGCCGTGGACGCGATGCTGGCAGCCGCGCTGGAGAACGGCGGGCGCGACAACGTCACGATCATCGTGCTCAACGCCACACGCACCGGCAATTCCTCCCCTGCCGGGAACTGATCCCGCCTCTCCACCGATCGCGCGCTTTCCGGCTCTCGGTGTCGGCTGCGCAACTTGACTGGGGTCGTGCACACCGCCACCCTCTCGCCGTCGCCACTCGACCAACCTGCGCTCGATGAACCCGTGCGGCTGCCCGCGTCGGTGGCCGATCTGCCGCGGCCGCCGATCCCGGTCCTCACGGCGATCGTTCCGGTCGTGGGTGCCGTCGTCCTCTGGCAGATCACCGGATCTCCCTACGCCCTGTGGTTCGCGGTGCTGGGGCCTCTCGTGGCGATAGCGACGGTGCTCGACGGACTGCGTTCGTCTCGCAGGATCAAGCGCCGTGCGCGACGCGAGCGCACCGCCGCGGTCTCGGCGGCTTCGGCGGAGATCGAGCGACGGCACGCGGGGGAGCGGCGCGCACTCTGGATGAGGCATCCCGATGTCGCGGCCTTCGCGACCCACCCGGATGAGATGTGGCGTGCAGTGCCAGGGCGGGGCGAGGTGCTCCTGATCGGTCGGGGAGAAGGGCGCAGTGGCCTGCGGGTCGAAGGCGGTGATCAGGATGCCGGCACGCGCGAGGTCCGCGCGCAGGCGGCGCGACTCGAGGGAGCACCCGTGACGGTGCCACTGACAGCCGGCGTAGCCGTCGTGGGGCCGCCCGTCGCCGCTGCGGCCGTCGCCCGAGCACTGGTGCTGCAGGCCGCTCTCGCCCTGCCGCCCGGACAACTGGAGCTGACCGGTGTCGGCGAGATCTGGTCGGAGCATCTTCCGCATCGCGAGGCGCGCGGTGGACCGCGAGTGTGGATGTCGCCGGCGTCCGATGCCATCCCCCCGCAGGTCGACATTCCGATCGTCTGTGTAGGAGAGGGGGCGCCGCCACCGCCCCGCTGCGCTGCCGTGTTGACGCTGAGCAGGCCGGGCCGCGCGCGCCTCGACTACGACGGCTCGACGCGAGAGGTCGAGGTCGAATCCGTGTCGGCAGAACAGGCCGCCGTCCTCGCAGCCGTGCTCGCGGAGCGAGCGGTCGCGACGTTGGGGACGACGCGCGACGATGCTGTCGAGTTGGGTTCGCTGCTGCCATCGGCACCCCGTGCATCGGCGACCGCGCTGGCCGCGCCGATCGGCATCGCCGGAGGTGAAGCCGTCATCCTCGACCTTGTCGCCGACGGTCCGCATGCCGTCGTGATCGGGGTGACAGGGTCGGGCAAGAGTGAATTGCTGACCTCTTGGATCGTTGCGCTGTGCGCCGAACATCGCCCCACTGAAGTGTCCTTTCTGCTGGTCGACTTCAAGGGCGGGCGTACCTTCGACGCCCTCGCAGCGCTGCCGCATGTCACCGGGGTGATGACGGACCTCGACGAGCCCGCCGCGCTGCGGGCGGTCGAGAGTCTTCGTGCCGAGATCCGCCACCGCGAGCGCATTCTCGCGCGTCACGGAGCGCGGCAGATCGCGGAGGCTGCGCAGCACCTGTCACGTCTCGTGATCGTCGTCGACGAGTATGCCGCGCTGGTCGCTGCCCACCCGGGACTCCACGAGCTGTTCGGCGATATTGCGGCGCGCGGCCGAGCGCTCGGGATGCACCTGATTCTGGCGTCGCAGCGCGCCGCCGGAGTCTTTCGAGATGCCGTCCTCGCCAACGCCCCGCTGCGCATCAGCCTCCGGGTCACCGATGCCGCAGACTCCCGTGCTGTGCTCGGTGTCCCCGACGCCGCCGCACTTTCGGGACGGGCTGGTGATGTCGGCATCGCCCTCGTCCGGCGGGCCGCAGACGACACACCGCGCGCCGTGCGCATCGCCGCCTGCGGGTCCGAGACGATCACGATGCTCGCCGAACGCTATGCCGACAGCCGAGCGAGACGTCCCTGGCTTGCGCCTTTGCCTGAGGTGATCGAACTGGATGAGCTGCGCGTCGAGGGGAAGACTGTGATCGGGCTCATCGATGAACCCGAGCGGCAGAGCCAACGCGCGGGGGTTCTGCCGGCGGATGCCCCCGGACTCGTCGTGGTCGGCAGCGCAGGATCCGGGCGCTCGACAGCCCTGCAGTGCATCGCCGCCCAAACGGATGCCGGGCTGTGCCGGTGGATCCCGGCCGAGCCGGAGGCCGCATGGGATGACGTCGCGGGGCTGGCTGAGGTCGCGGCAGGAACCGTGGTCCTCATCGACGACGTCGACGCGCTCCTCGCGCGCTTCCCACCCGACCATGCGGGCGCCATCCTCGCGCGGCTCGAGCAGATGGTGCGCGAGGCGCGAAGCCGCGGCATCCGATTCATCCTCTCGGCGCAGCGAGTGACCTCTCCCGTCGCCCGTCTCGCGGAGCTGATTCCGTCGAGGTTGATTCTGGCGACGGCGACACGAGCGGATCACGCGGCCGCCGGCGGGGAGGTCGCGCATTTCGTCCGTGCGGCGCCACCCGGGCGCGGCCGACTCGACGGAGCGTTGATCCAGGTGGCGCATCTGGAACTGCCGAGCGTGCAGAGCATCGCTCCACCGCCTGCCTGGCACCCCACGGGAGCGGTCGCCTTCGTCGCGCCGGCCAGTGAGTACACCCGCCTCCTGCTGCGCGCCTGGGCAACGGAGGGTGTCCGGGTCGCCTTTCTCGATGAGGCGGGGGAACCGCCAGCTGCGGGAACGCTGGTGTGGGGAACACCCGAATCCTGGCTCGCCCACTGGCGAGCGCTGACCACGGCGCGCGCCGACGCGAGGCTCGTGATCGATACGGCGTGCGCGATGGAGTACCGAGCGCTCACCGGCTCGCGTGACCTTCCGCCTTTCGCCGCAGCAGGGGCGAGACGCGCGTGGCTCCACGATCCCGACGGTCATGTCACCCGGGTCGCACTCGGTCCGTGACCTTCGAGGCGGTGGCACCGGCTTGACCGCCTGGCCGCACGGGCCTAGCGTCGCAGATGTGACCACCACGCCAATCGATATGCGGCGCGGCGAAGGCAAGGGACTCGCAGCAGGGACGCTGGGACTCTGGGGATCTACCGTGATCGGCCTCGCCTCGACCGCCCCCGTCTACTCCCTTGTCGCGACGCTCGGCTTCGTTGTGATCGCCGTTGGGGCGCAAGCCCCGATCGCGTTCGTCGTCGCGTTCGTGCCGATGCTGTTCATCGCCTTCGCCTACCGTGAACTCAACAACGACGTCCCCGACTGCGGGACGACCTTCACGTGGTCGACGAAAGCCTTCGGCCCGTGGGTGGGGTGGATGGGCGGTTGGGGTGTCGCCGTGGCGGGGATGGTCGTCCTCGCCAACCTCGCGCAGATCTCCGGACTCTACTTCTGGTCGCTCTTCGGCGACGGTTCGCTCAGCGAGAATGTGACCTTGGTCACCGCGACCGGCGTCGTCTTCATCGCCTTGATGACCTACATCAGCTGGCGTGGTGTGGAGATCGGCGAACGGATCCAGAACGTTCTGCTCGGCATCCAGTACCTGATGCTGGTCATCTTCGTTGTCGCGGCCCTGTGGCAGTTCTTTGCGGGGACGGCACCGGACCCCACACCGTTCTCGTGGCAGTGGCTCAATCCCTTCGCCTTCACCGACTGGGGCGGATTCATCCAGGCGATTCTGTTGGCGCTGTTCATCTACTGGGGCTGGGATACCTGCCTGGCGCTCAACGAAGAAACGAAAGACCCTAAGCGCATTCCCGGGCGCGCAGCGGTGCTCACGACGATCATCCTGTTGTTCACGTATGTCGGCGTCACGATCTCGGCCATGATGTACGCCGGACTCGGCACGAGCGGGACGGGCCTCGGCAACGAAGACATCGCCGACGATGTCTTCCTCGCGCTCAAGGACGGCCTGCTCGGCCCCTTCTCCTGGACGCTCGTGGTGGCAGTGATGATCTCCGCGATCTCGTCGACGCAGACCACGATCTTGCCGACCGCACGCGGCACGCTGTCGATGGCGGCCTATCGCGCGTTGCCGAAGTCCTTCAAGACCGTGCACCCCGTGTACAAGACGCCGTCGGTCTCCACCCTCGTCGGCGGAACTGTCGCGATCGTCTACTACATCGCCATGACCTTGATCAGCGACAACATCCTGCAGGATTCGATTCTCTCGCTGGGTCTCGCCATCGCGTTCTACTACGCCCTGACCGGGTTCGCGTGCGTCTGGTATTTCCGCCGGGATCTGTTCACGTCATCGAAGGCGTTCTTCGTGAAAGGGCTGCTGCCTCTCCTCGGTGCACTGATGCTCACGTATGCGTTCGTGCAGTCGGCGATCGACATGTACGACGTCGACTACGGCTACTCGGAATTGCTCGGCATCGGCGGAACCTTCGTCGTCGGCATCGGAGCGCTCGCACTGGGAGTGGTCCTCATGATCATCTGGTTCCTCTTCCCGCGCGCAAAGCCCTTCTTCCGCGGCGAGAGCCTCAACCGTGAGACACCGGTTCTCGTCCCCGACGACGGGGCAGAGTTCACCAGGTCTGTCGACGGCGGAATCTAGCTCAGACGTTCGCGTCCGCCAGCGCGCCGGCGAGCGGTGCGAGGGGCAGATCGTGCGCGACCGCGACGCCGGAATTGACCACGGCGCCACCGACGGTGTTCAAACCCTCCGCGAGGGCGGGATCCGCGCGCAGCGCCTCTTTCCACCCACGTCGCGCGATCTGCCGGATGTACGGGAGGGTCGCATTGGTCAGGGCTGAGGTGGAGGTGTTCGGTACGGCGCCGGGCATGTTCGCGACGCAGTAGAACACGCTGCCGTGCACCGTGAAGGTGGGGTCCGCGTGGGTCGTGGGTCGCGTGTCTTCGAAGCACCCGCCCTGATCGACGGCAATGTCCACGAGTACGGACCCCGCGCGCATCCGGCTGACCATGTCGTTGGTGACGAGCTTGGGCGCCTTGGCGCCGGGAATGAGAACCGATCCGATGACGAGGTCCGATCCCGTCACTGCCCGATCGAGATCGAGCGGATTCGATGCCGCCGTTTTCACGCGTCCCTGGAAGTGGTCATCGAGAAACCGAAGGCGTTGGATGTTGGTGTCGAAGATCGTCACATCGGCGCCCATACCCGCGGCAATGTATGCCGCGTTCGCGCCCGCGACACCGCCGCCGATGACGGTGACCGTGGCAGGTCGGGTTCCGGGGACACCCGACATGAGCACGCCGATGCCTCCTGCCGACCGCATCAGCGTCGAGGCGCCCACCATCGGCGCCAACCGCCCCGCGACCTCGCTCATGGGCGCCAGGAGTGGCAGGCCACCGCCGGGAAGCTGGACGGTCTCATAAGCGATCGCGGTGACTCCGTGCGCCAGCAAGGCGTCGGTCAGGGTCCGATCGGCTGCCAGGTGGAGATACGTGAACAGGAGCAGGTCGTCGCGGAAGTAGCCGTACTCGCTCTCGATGGGCTCTTTGACCTTCAGGAGGAGCTCCGCGCGCGCCCAGACCTCGGCGGCGTCGTCGAGGAGCGTCGCGCCGGCCGCTTCGTATTCGGCATCCGTCATGGACGATCCGAGTCCCGCGCCCCGCTGAACGAACACGTCGTGCCCGCTGGCCGCCAGATCGTGGACCCCAGACGGTGTCAGGGCGACCCGATACTCGTTGTTCTTGATCTCGCTGGGTACGCAGATCCTCATGGTCGATCCTTTCCGCGCTCCTCGTGGGAGCCGTTATACCGTCGGACGGATGGCGCCGACATTCTGTCCACCGCCGAGTACGGCGAGCGGGAGTTCGGCCATCGCCTCGGCGACCGCAGCTCGCGGCAGGGCGCCGGTTTTCGCGAGGAGGGCGAGGGCTACCGCGGTCGCCGCACGACCACTGCCGTCGAGGATCTTGAGGGCGACGGTCGTGCCGTCGGGGGCGACCATGATCATGATCCCCTCGGCACCGCCCTTCGCGAAGACGCCGAGGCGTTCGATCACAATCGTGTCGGGGCGGCCGGGACCGTCGATCGTCCACGGGTGCTCGCGCACCGCACCCACGAGCATTCCCGCCGAGCGGTGCAGCGCGAACGGCGACCGGGCGGAGGATGTCCCAACTCGATGAATCGCTCGGGCGAGGGCTGACAGGCTCATCGCGTACACCGGTGCGCCGCACCCGTCGATCGCCGTCGTGGTGGCTTTCGCGCCGGTGAGTCGTTCGATGACCTCACGCGTGTGCACCTGAAGCGGATGCGACGGGTCGAGATACGTCGCGGTGTCCCAGCCGTTGGTGGCGCACGTGAGGAGCATGGCGGCGTGCTTGCCGGAGCAGTTCATCCGTATCCGCTGGGGCTGCGCGAGTTCGCGGACAAGTTCGTCGCGCGTCGCGGTGTCAGTGGGCCAGGCGGCGGGACAGGCGAGGTCGGATTCGTCCAGGCCCGCTGAGGTGAGGATGTCGCGGACGACGGCGACGTGCCGGTCTGTGCCGGCGTGGCTCGCCGTCGCGAGGCCGAGGCGTTCTCCCTCGAGGGGTGCGCCGGCGGTGAGGCAGGCGAGCGCCTGGAGCGGCTTCATACTCGAGCGGGGGAGGATCGGCGTCTCGACGTCGCCCACCGTCATCGCGACAGTACCCTCGGGCGAGAGGACGATGGCGGCGCCCGCATGGCGGGATTCGACGAAGCCACTGCGCTCGACGACGGCGAGTTCAACGGCTCCTGCGACGGCGATAGTCTGCGGCACCTCGCCAGCCTATCGCCGGGCCGCGTGTGCGCCTTATGACAGACTGTGCGCATGTTCGGCGAGCACCACTACATCGTCCTGGCCACGTGGACCGGAGACCGGGGGACCGGCACGAGCGGCTATCGGGACTACGACCGCGACGTCACCCTCGAGATCGAGGGCAAGATCGCCCTGCACGCCTCCGCCGACAAGCCCTTCCGGGGGGACCCCCACAGGTGGAATCCCGAAGACCTCCTCGTCTCTGCGCTCGCCGAGTGCCATCTGCTTTCGTACCTGCACGCGTGCGTGGAGGCCGGGGTCGTCGTCGTGGGCTATACCGACAAGGCGTTGGGGCGGATGCGGGAGCACGGCAAGGGCAGCGGCGCCTTCGAGGAGGTGGTGCTGCATCCGCGCGTCGTCGTTGCCGATGCCAGCATGGTGGATGCCGCGACCGCCGCACACGCCACGGCGCACGCCCGGTGCTTCATCGCGAACTCAGTGAACTTCCCGGTTCGTCACGAACCCGTCATCGAGGTCGCGCGATAGCGTGCCGCTGTGCACGCGGTGCGACCGGTCAGCGTCGTTCGTGCGGCAGGACGCGCTTGATGCGGTCGACCGTGGTGCCCGCCGGCGTTTCGTTGTACGTGCCCGCCAACTCCTGCCCGGAGAGGCTGTGGATCGCGGCCATGATCTCGTCGGTTGCCAGGCGTCGCGCTTTGCCGGACTCCGCCGGGCCGTGGTGCGCGAGATCCAGCGGCTCACCGAATCGGACGGTGACTCGGGGTCGCAGTCGCGGGAACTTCGCGCCGACCGGCATGACATCGTTCGTTCCGACGAGGCCGACCGGGATCACCGGAGCGCCGCTCTGCAGGGCCAGGAACGCGATTCCGGTTCGACCTTTGTAGAGGCGACCATCGAGTGAACGGGTGCCTTCGGGGTAGAGCGCGGTCGACCAGCCGGCTGCGAGCATCCGCTTCTGCTGTTCGAGGGCATCGAGTGCCGCCTGCCCCGCACCGCGCTGCACGGGGAACGCGCCCACAGCGTAGAAGAACTCGCGAGAGAACCAGCCCTTGATCCCCTTGCCATCGAAGTAGCTCGACTTCGCGAGGAATCGGACCGGGCGTGGTGAGGCCATGGGTATCACGAACGAGTCGATGAACGAGAGATGGTTGCTGGCGATGATGACGGCGCCCTTGCGGGGGAAATTCTTACGCCCCTCGATGCGGGGTCGGTAGATCAATCGGGCGAGGGGTGCCAGCACCCACCGGCCGAGAACATAGGTGAGGCCGATGCCGGGGACCGGGTCGAATGTGCTGGCCGACGCGTCGGGTACGGGCGGCTCAGCTGTCACCAGAAGAGGCTACTCCCGAATGCATTCCTCGCCGGACATGCCCCGTTCACAGCGAGGACAGAAGAACGTGCGCAAGGATGGCTATGTTCCCTGTCTTCTCTACCTGCGAGGTATCTCCGTGCGTTTGCGCCCGATCGCCGCCCTTTCCATCGCCGCGCTATCCGCGCTTCTGCTCGCCGGTTGTTCCGGTTCTGCGGATGACGCCGCGTCGCCCACCGCGACAGTCGCAGCCGATCTGTGCTCCGCAGCTGCCAAGCCGGGCGATGCCTCGGATTCGATCAAGGCGGAAGGTGAAGTCGGCGAGAAGCCGACCGTGACCTTCTCCTCGCCGATCGACACGGGAGCCACCGAACGCACCGTCCTCGTCGAGGGCGACGGCGACAAACTCGCTGCGGGCGATTTCGCCGAGTACGCCTTCACAGTCCTCGATGGATCGACGGGCGAAGAGCTCTCAAGTGGCGGATACGAAGCAGGAGAGGTGCTCCCCGAGCAGATCTCTCCCGAGAGCGGTGGCCAGTTGTTCGGTTGCGCGACCCTCGGCTCGCGCATCGCCGTGACGGCGACGACCGGCGACGATGCCACCCCCGCCGTGGTCTATGTCATCGACCTCCTGAGCGTCATGCCGACCGAGGCGTGGGGCGAGGAGCAGCCTCCGGTTGACGGCATGCCCGCGGTGACCCTCGCCGACGACGGCACGCCGTCCATCGAGATTCCGGCGGGCGATCCCCCCACCGACCTGCAGATCTCCGTGCTCAAGAAGGGCGACGGCCCGGTCGTTGCCGCCGGTGACACCACGATGCTGCAGTACATGGGAGTCCGCTGGGACACCGGCGAGTCCTTCGACTCGTCGTGGAGCAAGGGCGCGCCCATCTACATTCAGGGCAACACGTACGTCCCGGGCTTCGTTTCTGCGCTGGAAGGCCAGACGGTCGGCTCGCAGGTGCTCGTCGTGATCCCGCCCGCGCTCGGCTACGGCGCCGAGCCGAGTGAAGACAACGAGCTCGCGGGTCAGACTCTCGTGTTCGTCATCGACATTCTTGCGACCTCGCACGCTGCTCCCGCCGCCCAGTAACAGACAGGTCATTCGTCCCCGCCTGGCGGCGAGAGCTCGCCGCTAGGCTGGCACCATGCGCCGAGTCATCGTCCTGGGTTCCACCGGTTCCATCGGAACTCAGGCGCTCGACGTCATCCGCGCGAACCCGCGTCGGTTCGAGATCGTCGGATTGTCGGCCGGTGGCAATCGACAGCTTCTGGACGAGCAGGCTGCCGCGTTTCACGTCGACGACACCGCACTCGGTGCGATCGAGGCCGAGCAGCTGGTGCGCGATATCGAGTGCGATGTGGTGCTCAACGGCATCACCGGGTCGGTGGGGCTCGGCCCGACGCTCGCTGCGCTGGAACGGGGCCGCACGCTGGCGTTGGCGAACAAGGAGTCCCTGATCGTCGGTGGTGACCTCGTCGCCGCGGTCGCGGTCGAAGGTCAGATCGTCCCGGTCGATTCGGAGCATTCCGCGATCGCGCAGGCGCTGCGCTCGGGCGACCGCACCGAAGTGCGCAGGCTCGTCCTCACCGCATCCGGCGGCCCCTTCCGCGGCCGCACGCGGGCAGAGCTGACGGCAGTGACCCCCGCAGATGCGCTGGCGCATCCCACCTGGGATATGGGACGCATGGTCACGACGAACTCCGCGACGCTCGTGAACAAAGGCCTCGAGGTCATCGAGGCGCATCTGCTTTTCGATGTCGATTACGACGACATCGATGTGGTCGTCCACCCGCAGTCGATCGTGCATTCCATGGTCGAGTTCGTCGACGGATCCACGATCGCGCAGGCATCACCGCCCGACATGAGGCTGCCGATCTCGCTCGGTCTGGATTGGCCCAATCGCGTGGGCGGGGTCGGCCGTCCACTGGACTGGACGACGGCGACACAGTGGACCTTCGAGCCGTTGGACCACGACGCCTTCCCTGCGGTCGCCCTCGCGAAGCAGGTCGGACGGGCGCGGGGCACGTTCCCCGCGGTCTTCAATGCCGCCAACGAGCAGGCTGTGGATGCGTTCCACGACGGCATGCTGCCGTTCCTCGGCATCGTCGAGATCATCGAACGTGTCGTCGACGCGCACGAAGCGCCGGCCACGCTCACCCGGGAGACCCTCGCCGAAGCCGAGCGGTGGGCGCGGGAGACTGCCGACCGAGCGATCGCCGCGCGTCAATAAGTGACCAGCCCGTGTGCGCGAAACTGCGTGCGCACACGTTCGGTGAGTTCATCGGAGGGGGCGCGGGTGTCCGCGAGTTCGTAGGTGCGGCCGATGGCGTCCCACTTGTCGCGGCCCATCTGGTGGAAGGGCAGCACCTCGACGCGGCTGACCGTGCCCGGGCGGATCTCGTTGAGCGATGCCGCGTAGACAGCCGCCCGTTCCACGTTCTCCACGTCATCAGTCAGGTCGGGTACCAGGACGTACCGGATCCACACCTCGGGGCCACGTGCGCGCGCCGCGAGGCGACGGCCGAATTCGAGGGTCGGTGCCAGGGCGCGACCGGTGACCCGCTCGTAGGTGTCGGGGTCGCCGGACTTCACGTCGAGCAGGACGAGGTCGGTGTCGTCGAGCATCGCGTCGGTGGCGTGCGTGCCGAGGAAACCGGAAGTGTCGAGCGCGGTATGCACGCCCATTTCCTTGGCCCCGCGGAGGATACGCGCCGCGAACGCGGGCTGCATCAGCACCTCGCCGCCGGACAGGGTGATCCCGCCGCCGGTCGCGGTGAAGATGCCGCGGTAGCGGCGGATGCGGGTGAGGAGTTCGTCGGCCGTGACCGGACGACCGTCCTTCATCGCGAGGGTGTCGGGGTTGTGGCAGTACAGGCACCGCAACGGGCATCCGCTGAGGAACGTGGTCAGGCGGGTCCCGGGACCATCGACCGCGGTCACGAGCTCCCAGGAGTGCACGGAGCCGAGGCGGCCTTCGCGCATCGCGGTGAGGCGCTCGTTGCGGTCCACCTCGGCGGACTCGAGCCCGTCGAGGCCCGCTCCGGAGCGACGGCCGGCCGGCGCGGGCGCCTGGATGGGGGCATCCAAGCGCACCGCGTCTGCTGGCAGCGTCGTGCATTCGGGGCGACGGATCAGCGTGGCGGCCATGTCGTCAGCGTCCTTTCTGTCGCGGCGATTGCGGGTGGGTGTGACAGCGTTTTTTACAGCGCGCCGTGGAAAGTGCGCGACAGGACGTCGAGCTGCTGCTCGCGCGTCAGCCGCACGAAGTTCACGGCGTACCCGGACACGCGGATCGTGAGCTGCGGATAGTCCTCCGGGTTCTCCATAGCGTCCAGGAGCGTCTGGCGATTGAGAACGTTGACGTTCATGTGGTAGCCCTCAGCGCCGACGTAAGCGTCGAGGAGACCGGCGAGGTTGCGCACCTGCTCGTCCTTGGTGCGGCCGAGTCCGGCGGGAACCACCGTGTTGGTCAACGAGATGCCATCCTGCGACTGGTCGTAGGGGAGCTTCGCGACGGACAGCGCCGAGGCGAGCATCCCGTGTGTGTCGCGTCCGTTCATCGGGTTGGCACCCGGAGCGAACGGCTCACCGGCGCGGCGACCGTCGGGGGTGTTGCCCGTGGCCTTGCCGTACACGACGTTGGAGGTGATCGTCAGGACCGACTGGGTCGGCACGGCATCGCGGTACATCGGGTGGCGGCGGATCTTCGCCATGAAGCGCTCCACGAGGTCCACGGCGATGTCGTCGGCGCGGTCGTCATCGTTTCCGAAGGTCGGGAAGTCGCCCTCGGTGATGTAGTCGACCACGACGCCGCGCTCATCGCGCACCGGGGTGACCGAGGCGTACTTCATTGCCGACAGTGAGTCGACCGCCACGGAGAGTCCCGCGATACCGCAGGCCATCGTGCGCAGCACATCCTTGTCGTGCAGTGCCATCTCGAGGCGCTCGTAGGCGTACTTGTCGTGCGACCAGTGGATGCAGTTGAGTGCTTCGACGTAGGTCTCGGCGAGCCAGTCCATCGTCTTGTCGAAGCGCGCCATGACGTCCTCGTAGGAGAGGACACCCTCGCCGACGGGAGCCGTGAGCGGGGACACCTGCTTGCCGCTGACCTCATCGCGTCCGCCGTTGATGGCGTACAGGAGGGTCTTGGCGAGGTTGACGCGAGCGCCGAAGAACTGCATCTGCTTGCCGACGCGCATGGGGCTCACGCAGCAGGCGATCGCAGCGTCGTCGCCCCAGGCGGCACGGATGATCTCATCCGATTCGTACTGGACGGCAGAGGTGTCGATCGAGACCTGTGCGCAGAAGTCCTTGAACCCCTGGGGGAGCGACGGGCTCCAGAACACTGTCATGTTCGGCTCGGGAGCCGGACCCAGGTTGTAGAGCGTCTGCAGGTAGCGGAACGAGTTCTTGGTGGTCAGCGGGCGACCATCCTCACCCATGCCTCCGATCGTCTCGGTGACCCAGGTCGGGTCGCCGGAGAAGAGCTGGTCGTACTCGGGGGTGCGGAGGAAGCGGACGATGCGCAGTTTGATCACGAAGTCGTCGACGAGCTCCTGAGCCTCTTGCTCGGTGAGGATGCCTGCTGCGAGATCGCGCTCGATGAAGATGTCGAGGAAGGTCGAGGTGCGGCCGAGCGACATGGCCGCACCGTTCTGCTCCTTGACCGCGCCGAGGTAGGCGAAGTACAGCCACTGCACGGCCTCGCGGGCGTTCGTAGCGGGTCCGGAGACGTCGACGCCGTAGGACGCCGCCATTTCGCGAAGCTCGCCGAGGGCGCGGATCTGCTCCGCGTGTTCTTCGCGCTGGCGGACGACCTCTTCGGTGAACGGTGTGGTGTCCAGGCCCAGCTTGTCGATCTTCTTGGCGGCGACGAGCGCATCGACGCCGTAGAGGGCGAGACGACGGTAATCGCCGATGATGCGGCCACGGCCGTATGCGTCGGGGAGGCCCGTGATGATGTGCGAGTTGCGGGCGGCGCGCACGGCGGGGGGGTAGGCGTCGAACACGCCCTGATTGTGGGTCTTGCGGTACTGCGTGAAGATCGTCTTCAGGTTCTGGTCGACCTCGTAGCCGTAGGTGTCGAGCGCTCCTTCGACCATTCGCCAGCCGGCGTTGGGCATCATTGCGCGCTTGAGCGGGGCGTCGGTCTGAAGACCCACGATGAGGTGGTCGTCATCCGAGATGTACCCGGCGGCGTGGGCGGTGATGCCTGCGGGGGTGTGGGTGTCGACGTCGTAGACGCCCTTTTCGCGCTCGGTGGGGAACATCTCACTGAGCGTCTCCCACACGCGTGTCGTGCGCGCGGTCGGACCTTCGAGGAACGACGCGTCACCGGCGTACGGGGTGTAGTTGCGCTGGATGAAGTCGCGGACGTCGATGGCGTCCTGCCAGGGCCCTGCGGCGAAACCGCTCCAGGCCGAGGGCTGGGTGTCTTGGGTGGTGGAGGTGACGGTGGTCATGGTCGTTTCCTTAGTCCTTGTGGAACCCGAATATGACCAGGATACGCCTGTGGTCAGACCACGTCGATAGGGTACGGCAGGATGAACGAATCCCACAAGCGACAGGAGGAATGCATCGCGCACGTTGTGGTCATACCACAACGTGATGGATCAGAAAATCGGTCGCGTCGGATCGGACGGAGTGATCTGGTCGGCCGGGTACGGCACGGGCCACGACGGCTCGGGCACGGGCCATCCGGCCTCGAGCAGCGCACGGCGTGCGAGTTCGCGTGCGGAGTAGGGCGTGCGCACGCCTCGGATGTCTCGATAGTCCTGGTGACCTGGGCCGGCCCAGAGGATCGCGTCGCCGTCGCCGGCGATCTTCACGGCTTCGAGGATGGCACGCTCCGGCGGGCTGAATTCGTGGATCTCGGCATCCGGACGCGCCCTGCGGGCTCCTTCGACCAGCGTCGCCCGAATGGAATCCGGATTCTCCTGACGCGGGTGGTGATCGGTGACGATGAGGATGTCGCTTCCCTCGACGGCCGTGCGCCCCATGTCGTGGCGCTTGGTCGCGTCTCGGTCGCCGTCCGCGCCGAAGAGCATGATGACTTTGCCCGGCGTGACGCGACGCACGGCAGCGAGCGTCTTCTCGAACGCGTCCGGCGAGTGGCCGAAGTCGACGTACACGGCAGGTCCGCGATCACCCGAGACGCGCTGCGTGCGGCCGGGGAGATGTGCGTCGATGCGTCCGCCGTCCAGAGCCTCGACCAGGCGCGCCCACTCGTAGCCGCCCTCCAGCAGCATGACGATCGCGAGCCCCGCATTGGCGGCCATGTGGCGACCGATCACCGGGACGGTCGTCGTCAGCGAGCGATCGCCCGGACCGGCGAGAGTGAACTCGGTGCCGTCCTGACGCTCATCGACGATTGTGACGGTCCAGTCGGCCGGGGCCGCCGGGTCGATCGCGATCGCGGGCGTGACGATGGTCGAGGTCGGCACCTCGCTGCGCGCGACGACATCGTGGCCTGCGGCCGAGTCGAGGCAGACGACGGCCCGCCGGGATCGGTCTGCGGCGAAGAGGGGAAGCTTCGCCTCGAAGTACTCGTTCATGTCGGCGTAGTCGTCGAGATGATCGTGGGAGAGGTTCGTGAAGCCGGCCACGTCGAACATGATGCCGTCCACGCGATGCCGCGACAGCGCCTGGGCGCTGACCTCGACAGCAACGGCTTCGACGTTGCGCTCGCGCATGAGGGCGAGGAGCGCATGGAACTCGGACGCCTCGGGAGTGGTCAGCCGCGACACGATGACGTCGCCGGCGATGTGGCGCTCGGCGGTGGAAGACAGCCCCGTCACGACGCCCAGCTGACCGAGGATCCCCTCCAGCAGGTGCGAGACGCTCGTCTTGCCGTTGGTGCCGGTGGTTCCGAAGAGCAGGGGCAGATCATCGCCCGGCCCGGTGCCGTACACCCACGCGGACAGGTCGCCGAGGAGGGCACGGGGGTCGTCGACGATGAGGATCGGGATGCCGGATTCGCCGGCGATCTCGGCGCCCGCAGCATCGGTGATGACGGCGACCGCGCCGCGGTCGGCAGCAGCCTGGGCGAATTCCGCGCCGTGGCGGTTGACTCCGCGGATCGCGACGAATGCTTCGCCCGCGCGCAAGTCGGCGGTGGCCAGCGTGATGCCCGTGAGAGTCGCGCCGTCCACGTCACCCGCGACCGAGGTCGCAAAACGCTCGGCGAGCGCGGCGAGGCTCCGCTGTGGGGGACGCTCCGGTCGAAGGACGGGCGGCAGGTTCGAGGGCACGGCTGTCGTCATAGCTCGTCCATCCTCTCACCCGGCGCACATTTGCCGCTCGGGTGTACCGGACTCTTCTGCGTCGGCAGTGGGGAGGTCGCCGGTGCGGCCTCCCCACACACGTCAGGCCTTGCGGCGCCGGACCAGCGCGACCGCGAGGGCGGCGATGCTGATGGCCAACGCGCCTCCGGAGAGCCACAGCGCGACCGGTGCAGCGGTGTCGCTCTCCGATGCCTCATCGTGGTCGCCGCTGGCGTCGGCGCTGGTCGTCGCTGTCGCCGTCGCCGGCGGCATCCGCGCCAGCGTGGCCATGCTCGTCGGCCGCCGCGGCGCCGACCGTGACGACCGGAGCCGGCGACTCGAGATCGTCTTCGGTCTGACCCTCCTCGGCGATCTGGCTCCAATCGGTCGATCCGTCTGCGCACTGCTGGAGGATGGGGAACGCCACGACGGCGTCCTTCGCGGATTCCGGGAAGATCACGTTCATCCCGACCGATGCCGCATAGTGGTCCGCGATAGGCGTGACCGCGGTGTAGGTGACCTGGGTGGGGATGCCGTCGTCGCCCTCTTCGGCCGAAATCGTCCATGCGCCGTCGATGATCGGGGTGACGCCGTCGGCCTCGTCGGGGATGGTGATGACGAGCGCCGTCGTGGGCGAGCCGTCGCAGCCGTGGCTGAAGGAGAAATCGAGTCGGGTGGAACCGTTCGAGGCCGCCTCTTCCGGCGTGACGTGGACGTGTGCCGAGGCGGCGAGGGGGAGGGCGACCGCGAGGACGATTCCGGCGGTGATGCCGGTGGCGATGCGAGTGCGGTGGCGGAGGGGGGAGGTATTTGCGGTGGTGGAAGTCATGGTTCTCTCGTGAGGTGCTGCGCGGCGAGATCCGGAAAGATCCGACGCGAACGGAATGCGCGGCAAAGCCGGCGCGAAATAGGGGAGTCGCGGGAGCGACAGTGCTCAGCAGAAGAGTGCCGGCGGTCCCCGGAGAGAGAAGGCGGTCTGGAAGCGGTGACCCGTCGGGTGCCACACGCCCCCGCGGGGTGGGATGTGTGGGAAGACCGCGAGCGATACGGGAACGTCGATCCGACCGAGAAGGTGCCGGATGCCGCGCGCCACGGACCGCAGCATCCGCTCGCCGTGGGCGACCAGGATGACCGTCACGACGGCCGCGAGCAGGTGGGCGACAATCATCGGCGCCCCGAGGTTATGAACGTGTGGGGTGGCGCCGGCCAGAGTCGGCAGGCCATGGATGTGCTCGGCTGGTCGCAATTGGGCGTTCCCGAGCAGGATGAACGTCGCGTGGAACAGTGCCTGACTGCCGACGACGACAGCGGCGGTGCGCCAGAGCGACGGCGCGCGGCCCACGATCCAGACGGCCAACGGCGCGGCCAGGACGGCGACGGTAAGAAGCAACCACGCAGGCGGTGCTCCACCGCCGCCGAGCGTGTGGGACGTTGCGGCGATCAGTGTCGCGACGGCAGCGGACGCGGATCCGCGGAGTGCACGCAGTTGACGCTGCGTCAGTCCGATCCTTCGCTCCACGGGACGAGCCTATCCGGCGAATTCAAAGGCGAGAGAGGTAGCGTGACCCCTCGTGACCGTCATCGCATTCGTCATCGGAGTCGTGCTCCTCGTTGTGGGGCTCGCTTTGTCGATCGCGCTGCACGAAATGGGCCACCTGATCCCGGCCAAGAAGTTCGGCGTCCGGGTTGGCCAGTACATGATCGGCTTCGGTCCGACCCTGTGGTCACGCAAGTACGGCGAGACGCAGTACGGCTTCAAGGCGATTCCGCTGGGTGGCTACATTTCGATGGCGGGCATGTACCCCCCATCTCCCGAGAAGGACGGCACCGGTCGCGCGGGCGGCGGATTCTTCGCGACGATGGTGCAGGATGCCCGGGTCGCCAACGACGAGACGATGGTCGGCGCGGGGAAGCACCGGGCGTTCTATGAACTCCCGGTCTACAAGCGCATCATCATCATGCTCGGCGGGCCCGTGATGAACCTGCTGTTCGCGATCGTGCTGTTCGGCATCGTGATGACCGGGATCGGCGTTCAGACCGCCACGACCACCGTCGCCGCGGTCAACGAGTGCGTACTGCCGGCGGGATCATCGCAGACCGAGTGCGCCGCGAGCGACCCGGCGTCGCCGGCTGCCGCCGCGGGCATTCTGCCCGGCGACGTGATCATGTCGGTGGACGGCACGGATGTCGCCACTTTCGCGGAGGCATCCGCCATCATTCAGAAGTCTCCGGATCAGTCTCTCGACGTCGTTGTCGTGCGGGATGGCAAGCAGCTGACCCTGCAGGTGACTCCCATGCTTGCGGAGCGGCAGATCGTCGGGGCCGACGGGCAGGCGACGACCGCCGAGGTCGGATTCGTCGGGATGACCGCGACCGTCGAATACGTTCGTCAGCCGATTTGGGCGGGCCCAGAGGCGGCGTTCCAGAACGTCGGCTCGGTCGCAGGCATCATCTGGCAGCTGCCGGTCAAGGTGTACGACACTGCTGTCGACCTGTTCACCGGCGCGGAGCGTGACCCCAATGGTCCGCTGTCGGTCGTCGGTGCCGGTCGCATCGCGGGCGAAGTGGCCGCCGTCGACGCGCCGATCGTCAATCGGGCCGCCGCGCTTCTGAGTCTTCTCGCCTCGCTCAACATCGCCCTGTTCGTCTTCAACCTGATCCCGCTGCTGCCGCTCGACGGTGGGCACATCGTGGTCGCGTTGTGGGAAGGGCTGAAGCGGATCTGGGCGAAGATGTTCAACCGACCGCCGCCGAAGCCGGTCGATGCGACCAAGCTCGTTCCGGTGACCTTCGTCGTCGTCATCGGCCTCGTGGTGATGGGCGGCATCCTGATCCTCGCCGACGTCTTCAACCCCGTCGTCCTCTTCGGCTGACCTCGACCCGTCCGTCCAGGCCCGCGAAGGGTCGCGAACGGTCGTGTCCCGGCGACGAAACACCGCCGAACGCGACCCCTCGCGGGCAGGGCGGCGGACGCTCGCGCGGCTTCGCGCGGCAGGTCAGGCGTCGACGGGAGTAAGGGCGTGAGTGACGAGCCGCTCGAGGGTGTCCAGCCCGTCGCGCGAGAGGATCGACTCGAGGTGCCCCTGAATCGAGGCGTAACCCGGACCGCGCATCGCGTAGACGTCGCCGGTCGCCCCGTCCGCGGAGATCTCGGTCTGCCCGATCGCGGTCGTTCCGGCGGGCACCCGGGCGGTGAAGGTGTTGTAGAACCCGATCGAGGCCGGTGTCCCGAACACATCAACCGACTTCTGCAGACCCTGATGCGGGGCGGCCAGAGGCGCCAGTTCGATGCCGAGCCGATTCGCGAGTATCTGGTGACTGAGGCACACGGCCAACAGCGGCCGGCCGCCGTCGAGGCGGCGTTCGACGACCTCTCGCATCCTCTGCATCCGGGCGCTGTCGGCATCCCGCGGGTCACCCGGTCCGGGACCCGCGACGACGAGGTCGGCGCGGTCGACCTGTGTGTCTGTGACAGCGCTCCATGGGGCGATCGTGACGACGAAGCCCAGATGGCGCAGCTGGTGGGCGAGCATCGTCGTGAACCGGTCTTCGGCATCGACGACCACGGCCGTCCGGTCGCGCAGCGCGTCACCGGCGGTGGCCTGCGGGTTCAACCAGAAGGGTGCCAGCCGAGAATTGCGCGACGACAGCAGCTCTGCGATCTCCGGGTCGTCGGCGAGCGCGAGCGGCTGCGGCGTCGGAGCGTCCTCATCGACGGCGGTGACATCCACCGGCCCGGGGGCGGGCACAGCCACGTCGCGGTCGACGGCGCCGATCGCTCCGAGCACACCCGCGGCCTTGCCGTGGGTCTCGCTGACCTCGCCGTCCGGGTCGGAGTGGCGCACGAGCGTCGCGCCGACGGGCACGCGCAAGACGTTGTCGACGAGGTACGCGGTGCGGATCAAGATCGGCGCATCGACGTCGTGCGTGCCGTCCTCGCGCGGGGTGAACAGCGCGGCGACCCCGGAGTAATAGCCGCGGGGCGACCGCTCGTGCCGAGCGATCACGGTGCACGCGTTCTGCATCGGCGAGCCCGTCACGGTCGGCGCGAACATCGTCTCGCGGAGGATGTCGCGGGGGTCGAGCGCGCTGCGACCGCGCAGCATGTACTCGGTGTGCGTCAGCCGCGACATCTCCTTGAGATGCGGACCGGTGATCCGGCCGCCGTCGGTGCACACGGCCGACATCATCTTCAGCTCTTCGTCGACCACCATGAACAGTTCCTCGGTCTCCTTGGTGGACGACAGGAACTCGGTCAGCGTTTCGCGCGTCGCTCCGCCGTGGGGATGGCGGAAAGTACCCGAGATCGGATTCATGGTCACGACGCCGTCCTTGGCGCTCACGTGCGCCTCGGGGCTCGCGCCGACGGCGACGTGGTCAGGTGTCACGATCAGGAACGTCCAGTAGGCGCCGCGCTCGTGCTCGAGCAGAGCACGGAACCAGGTGAGGCCGGTGGTCGCGGCATCCGCTTCGACGGTCGCCGTGAAATCTCGGCGGATGACGAAGTTCGCGCCCTCTCCCTGGCCGATCTCCTCCGCGATCACACGACGGACGATATCGGCGTATTCCTCGTCGGGAATGTCGAACGCGGCGTCCTTCAGAGGAACCGGGGCGGTCGGCAGCTGGTCGAAGGCGTCGTCCAACGAGATCATGTCGTGTGAGGCGACGACGAGGCAGCGCAGCGGCGCGCCATCGTCGTGGCACTCGAACCCGCGCTCGACGACCTGCCGATACGGGACGAGGGCAAGCACTTCGCGCGCCACTCCGGATGATGTCAGCGGGATGTCGGCGAGCAGGCCGACGTCGACCACATCACCGGTGAGGATTTCGACCGTGACGCCATCGCGGGCGATCAGGGCGAACGGCACGCCGGATGCGGCGAGGGCGGTCAAGCTCGTGGGAAGGGACCTGGTCATCGTCGGTCTTTCTTCATGCGGGCGGCCACTCATACGCACAGGACCGCCCGAAAAGCGGTCTGTGGTCGTTGCTCTCGAACACACCGCCTATGCGGTGTGCCACCAGGTGAGATTCGCGAGCATGGGCCGAAACTACCACACCGGATGTCGGCGGGCCGGGCGGGCATCCCGCGCCTGCACAGGGAGCGCGGCGTAGGCTGGGAAGCGTGCCAGCTGTGAATCTCGGGATGCCGAAAGTCCCTGAAGTCCTTGCCCCTCGACGCAAGAGTCGCCAGATCAAGGTCGGCAAGGTGCTGGTCGGTGGAAATGCGCCCGTCAGCGTGCAGTCGATGTGCACCACTCCGACCACCAACATCAACGCGACGCTTCAGCAGATCGCGGAGCTCACGGCATCCGGTTGCGAGATCGTACGCGTCGCGGTGCCCACGCAAGAAGACGCCGATGTGCTGCACATCATCGCGAAGAAGAGCCAGATCCCGGTCATCGCTGACATTCACTTCCAGCCGAAATACGTCTTCCAGGCCATTGACGCCGGATGCGCGGCCGTGCGCGTGAACCCGGGCAACATCCGCAAGTTCGACGACCAGGTCGGGCAGATCGCTGCCGCGGCAAAGGCCGCCGGCGTCTCGCTGCGAATCGGCGTCAATGCGGGATCGCTCGACCGCCGCCTGCTCGAGAAATACGGCAAGGCGACGCCCGAAGCGCTCATGGAGAGCGCCGTCTGGGAAGCGTCGCTGTTCGAAGAGCACGACTTCCACGACTTCAAGATCTCGGTCAAGCACAACGATCCCGTCATCATGGTCAAGGCCTACCGGCTGCTCGCCGAGCGCGGCGACTGGCCTCTGCACCTCGGCGTGACCGAGGCGGGCCCCGCGTTCCAGGGCACGATCAAGTCGGCGACGGCGTTCGGCATTCTGCTCGGCGAGGGTATCGGGGACACGATTCGCGTCTCGCTGTCTGCTCCGCCTGCCGAAGAGGTCAAGGTCGGCCACCAGATCCTGCAGTCGCTGAACCTGCGTGAGCGCAAGCTCGAGATCGTGTCGTGCCCGTCGTGCGGGCGCGCCCAGGTCGATGTCTACACGCTGGCCGACGATGTGACCGAGGGCCTCAAGGACATGACCGTCCCGCTCCGCGTCGCCGTCATGGGCTGCGTCGTCAACGGGCCGGGTGAGGCGCGCGAAGCGGATCTCGGTGTGGCGTCGGGCAACGGCAAGGGCCAGATCTTCGTCAAGGGCGAGGTCATCAAGACTGTCCCCGAGTCCGAGATCGTCAAGACGCTCATCGAAGAAGCAAACCGCCTCGCCGCCGAGATGGGCCCGAACGCGACCCCAGGGACCGCGCAGGTCGTCACCGCCTGATCTCCCTGGGCGTCACGCACCATCCAGCCGCGCGAGCGCGGACAACGGAATCCCGATCCAGGCCGGGCGGTTGCGCTTCTCGTAGATCACTTCGTACACCGCTTTGTCGGCGACGTACGCGGCGAGCAGCACGCGGCGCGCTTCGGCGATCGCGGCATCCTCGGCGGGCGCGTCAGCCTCGCCTGGCGCGGCAGCCTCAGCGTCCGCGGTGTGATCGGCGGCGCGGAGAGCTGAGACGTACCCGTCGACGAAATGGCGGCGCGCTCGGTCAGACCAATCCCTCGCTCGGTCCGTACGCAGAGCCTGCTCCTCGTCATCAGGGGTTCGACCGGTGTCCGCGAGCGACATCTCGACGACTCCGGGGGCGTAGTCGAACGAGCGGAGCATGCCGGCGACATCGCGCCACGGCGAATCGGGGAGTGCGCGCTCGTCGAACGGCCGGCCGGGTTCGCCCTCGAAGTCGACGATGCGCCACCCGCGCGATGTGCGCAGTGTCTGGCCGAGATGCAGGTCGCCGTGCACACGCTGGACATCGAGTCCGTCGAGCGCGCCGACGGCGGCGTAGGCGGCCCGCAGTCGCTCGGCGAAGGGCTCGATCTCAGGCGCCACCCGCAGCGCCCGGTCGAGTCGCTCGGTCATGGCGCGAGCCAGTTCGGTGGTGGTGTCCGCTCCGCTGCGCTCGGCGGGGAATCGTTCGCGCAGCATGGCGTGCACCGCGGCGAGAGCCTCACCGAGGCGCGCGGCCTCGCCGCCGAAGTCGCCACCGGAATCATCGGCGTCCTGCTCGAGGTCGGCCAGCAGCGTCCGCACGCTCGCCATGGCGAGTTCGAAGCCGTCCGTGGCGGTACGCAGGAACTCCTGCAGCATCGCCAGATGCCACACCTGGCCGTCGACAGTTGCCTCGACCCATCCGTACAGTTCGGCGACGTACTCGGATTTGCCACGCGTGAGCTCGTCGTGGATTTCGATGTCGGGATTCACCCCCGGGCTGACCTTGCGGAAGATCTTCATCATGGCGGTGTCGTCGAAGCGCGCCGACGAGTTCGATTGCTCGCCCGTCATCGGCGACGATCGCAGGCCCGGGTCCAGGGCGTTGCCGCCGGGCACCCGGCGGAACCGCAACCCGCCGATCTCCGCCGTGCCGTCGTTCTCGGCGGCGATGAACCCGTCCAGCCACAGCGCCATCGCATCGCGGTCATGCACGGCGTCGTAGAGGTGCCGCACCCGGCCGTCGGATTCGACAGTGCCCACGTAGGCATGCCCGATGCGATCCTCGATGTCGTCGTAACCGGCCAGCGGCACTTGATAGAACTCGGTGCCGCCCTCGTCGTCGGAGTAGTCGACGGCCACGAGGTAGACGGTGGCGTGCGGCCGGTGCTCTCGTGCCGGTATCTCGGCGAGGATGCGCACGTCGGAGACCTGGAACGGGCGACCCTTGCCGCCGAACCAGCGCGTGCGCACCAGGTAGCCCTCCAGCAGGGCGTGATCGATCGCGCTCATAGCAGCCCCATCTCCTCGGACTCTTCAGCCGGCTCGTGGAGTCGGAACCAATAGAACCCGTGACCGGCGAGCGTCAGCAGATACGGCAGCTCGCCGATGCGGGGGAACGGCGCCCCGCCGATCAGTTCGATGGGCACCAAGCCCTCGAAGCGTCGCATGTCCAGCTCCACCGGCTGGGGGAACTGAGAGAGGTTGTTGACGCAGACGATCACGTCGACGGTGCCGTCGTCGTTGGTGTGCTCGCGGGAGTACGACAACACCGACGGGTTCGAGCCGCCCAGATCGTTGAAGCTCCCGAGACCGAACGCGGGATGCCGCTTGCGGGCCTGGATCATCTGGCGTGTCCAATGCAGCAGTGAGGAGCGGTCCTCCTGCTGCGCCTCGACGTTGACGGCGAGGTATCCATAGACGGGGTCCTGGACGACGGGCCGGTCGAGCTTTCCCGGGTTGGCGGTCGAGAATCCGGCGTTACGATCCGAGGTCCACTGCATGGGCGTGCGGACGCCGTCGCGGTCACCGAGCCAGATGTTGTCACCCATCCCGATTTCGTCGCCGTAGTAGAGCACCGGCGACCCCGGCAGCGAAAGCAGGAGCGCGGTGAACAGTTCGATCCGGTTGATGTCGTTGTCGAGCAGGGGAGCGAGGCGGCGACGGATGCCGATGTTCGCCTTCATCCGCGGATCCTGCGCGTATTCGTTCCACATGTAATCGCGGTCTTCGTCGGTGACCATCTCGAGGGTGAGCTCGTCGTGGTTGCGGAGGAAGATTCCCCACTGGCAGCTCGACGGAATCGACGGGGTCTCGGCGAGGATCTCGCTGATCGGGAATCGTGACTCGCGACGCACCGCCATGAAGATGCGCGGCATCACCGGGAAGTGGAAGCACATGTGGCATTCGTCGCCACCGACATCCGGATCACCGAAGTAGTCGACCACGTCGGCCGGCCACTGATTGGCCTCGGCCAGCAGCACGCGACCGGGATATTCGGTGTCGACGATGCGGCGCACCTTGCGCAGGAACTCGTGCGTCTCGGGCAGATTCTCGCCGTTCGTGCCGGGTCGTTCGTAGAGATACGGCACGGCATCGAGGCGGAATCCGTCCAGCCCCATGTCGAGCCAGAACCGCATCCCGTCGATCATCGCGTCGTGCACCTTCGGGTTATCGAAGTTGAGGTCGGGCTGGTGGGAGAAGAAGCGGTGCCAGTAGTACTGCTTACGCACCGGGTCCCACGTCCAGTTGCTCGGCTCGGTGTCGACGAAGATGATGCGTGCGTCCTCGTAGAGCTCGTCGGTGTCGCTCCAGACATAGAAGTCGCCGTAGAGGCCGTCGGGGTCGTTGCGGCTGGCTTGGAACCACGGATGCTCGTCGCTCGTGTGATTCATGACGAAGTCGATGATCACTCGGATGTCGCGCTTGTGCGCCTCGTCGAGGAACTCCTGGAAATCGGCCGTCGTGCCGAGCTCGGGGAGAACACCGGTGTAGTCGGCGACGTCGTACCCGTCATCGCGCAGGGGCGACGGGAAGAACGGCGGAACCCAGAGGCAATCGACCCCGAGCCATTTCAGATAGTCGAGCTTGCTGATGAGGCCCTGGAAATCACCGGTGCCGTCGCCGTTGCTGTCCTTGAAGGAGCGCACCAGCACTTCGTAGAAGACGGCGGTCTTGAACCACTCCGGTGCAGGGCTGCCCGGGGTGTCGGGAAATGGTTCCTGGGTCAGGATCGGGATCGATGCCGTGTACGGCGCGGGCTCTGGGGCGACTGTCATGCGTTCGTCCTCACGTTTGGGGTGTGGTCGTCGCTGGTCGTGCGTACCGCGGGTGGGCGGGCGCAGTCGACCGCGTCTCTAACCTGTCACATGCCTCGGCTCAGCGCGATTATCTGCGCCCTGTTGCGTGGATGCCGGTCGTTGCGGTACGGGGATCTCGGCCGGTGACCGATTCAGCTCCAGAGCGAGTGATACGCGTTGATGGCGGGCTGGCCGCCCAAATGGGCGTACAGCACCGTCGAGTCGGGGGAGATGTCGTGACTGTTCACGAGCTCGATGAGACCCGCGAGCGACTTGCCTTCGTAGACCGGATCGGTGATCATCGCCTCGAGCTGCGCGCCGAGTGCCATCGCTTCCATGGTCGAATCGACGGGGATGCCATACACGTCGCCGGCCCAGCCATCGAGCACCTGGATCTCGTCGTCGCGGAGTTCACGACCCAGCTCGATGAGGGCGGCCGTGTGGCGGGCGATCCGCTCGACCTGATCCGTGGTCTTCTGCAATGTGGCGGATGCGTCGATGCCGATGACCCGCCGCTTCACGCCGGTGAGGTCTTCGAGCGCCGCGAAGCCCGCGATCATGCCGGCGTGGGTCGAGCCGGTCACCGTGCAGACGACGATGGTGTCGAAGAACACGCCGTGCTGCTTCTCCTGTTCGGCCACTTCGAACGCCCAGTTGGCGAAGCCCAGCCCGCCGAGCGGGTGCTCGCTGGCTCCGGCGGGAATCGCATACGGAGTGCCGCCGGCGGCCTCGACCTCGTCGAGGGCCTGCATCCATGAGTCCCGGATGCCGATGTCGAAGCCCGCATCATCCAGACGCGAATCGGCCCCCATCATCCGGGACAGGAGGATGTTGCCGACCCGGTCGTTGGTCGGGTCGTCCCACGGCACCCACTTCTCCTGGACGAGGCGTACTTTCAGTCCGAGGTGGGCGGCGACCGCGGCGACCTGACGTGTGTGATTGGACTGGTAGCCGCCGATCGAAACGAGCGTGTCGGCGCCCGATGCGAGGACGTCGGGCACGATGTATTCGAGCTTGCGGGTCTTGTTGCCGCCGAAGGCGAGACCGCTGGACACGTCCTCACGCTTGGCCCAGACCTCGGCGCCGCCGAGATGCTGGGTGAGACGCTTCAGGGGCTGCAGCGGGCTCGGACCGAAGGTCAACGGATAGCGGGGGAACTCGGCGAGCTTCATGCGATGTGTCCTTCGGTTGCGGTGGTGGCTGTGACGGATGAGGGGTCGTCGATGATCAGGCTCTGCCACGTCTGCTCGGCGAGGTGTGCTGCACCATCGGCATCCCGGGCTGCGAATCGCTCGATGAGGAGTCCGTGACGGGCGACGGATGCCGAGCCTTCGTGCGACGCGAAGCGGAGCCGCTCGGCACGACGAAGGATCGGTTCGTATTGCGCGATGACCTGACGGACGGCGCCATTCGCGCAGACGTCGAGCGCTACCGCGTGGAACGACTCGTCGGCGCGCAAAGCGGCTTCGACGTCGCCCTGGCGCTGCGCCTCGGCGAATGCGGCGTTCGCGGAGCGCATCAGCGCGAGGTCGGCATCCGTGATGTGGGGGACGGCCTCACGCGCGGCGAGAGCGTGCATCGCCGCGACCACCGACTGCGCGTCGCGCACGCTCGCGGGATCGAGCGGTGCAACGACCGTGGATCGCCCGGGGATGGCGCGGACCAGGCCCGAGCGAATCAGTTCGAGCAGCGCTTCGCGTACGGGTGTGCGGCTGACGCCGAGCCACGCGGCCAACTCCGCATCGCGTAGCTGCTCGTCGGGAGCCAGCGTGCCGTCGACGATCGCATCGCGCAGCCGCGCGTACACCTCATCGCGGAGGAGCGGGCGCGGCGGCAGCGTTTCGTGGGGAACAGGCACAATACGCAATATATTGCATTCGCGGAGCGGCCGACACTCGCGGCGGCCTTAGCCCGCGAGGGGTCGCGTTCGGTCGGGTTAGAGCCCACGGACCCGCTGATTGCGACCCCTCGCGATTCGGCCACCCCGCGAAGGGTCGCGATGTGTCGAGTTGGACGCTCCGGATGCCGCCGATCGTGACCCCTCGCGGGTGTCGGGCAGCGAAAGCCGAGGGCCGCTACCTGGCCGGGGTGAAGGTCAACGTGCCCTCGGCGATGTCGACGGCGTCCAGCCGCAGTCGCACGGTCGAGCCGGCCCTCGCATCCACACCCGCAACACGAACGCGGATCGGCGGGCGGTCGAGCTGCACGTGCGCGGCATCCTTCTGCGTTCGCAAGACGACGCCCTCGAACTCCTCGCCCTCGTGGCCCTGCATGAGCGCGGCCTCGACGCGGTCCAGTGCGCCGGCATCGAGCTTGCCCGCGCGCTGCGCGCTGCGCGCCATGAGCCCTGGCACCTCGGCAAGGCTCTCCCGAGCCCAGGCGGGAACCTCTCGCCCGTTCGCGAGCGCCTCGCAGATGACGAGCGACCAGCGGTCTACCAAGCGCCGGAGGGGCGCGGTGGTGTGAGCGTACGGGGCACCGATCGCGGCCTGCATCGTCTCCGCGGGCGCCGGGCCATCGAAGGCCGTATAGGCAGCGCCACGGAACAAACCCCCCGCATACTCCCGCACAGCGTGCGCCGCCGGCCCGGTGCCGAGCCCGTTGAGGTAGTCGCCATAGGAGACCTCCTGGGCCCACGGCAGACCCAGCGCGACCGTCTGTGCCCGGAATTCCTCGACGTCCTCCGCGCGTGCCGGCGGCATCGTTCGGAGAATCCCGATTCCGCCGCGCAGCATGATGGCGGCGGCGGCCATGCCCGTCAGCAGCGAGATGTGCGCGTTCCAATCTTCCATCGCCACGCCATCGCTGACCTCGAGGTGATATCCCTCGGGATCGGGAACGATGCTCGTTTCGGGGAGGTTCAGGCTTGCCCCGCCACGCTCGTGCTCGCGGGCTGCGCGCTCGCCGCCGAACCACGCCAGCGCGGTGAGGCTTTCCGGACCCGATCCGTCGTCGACCGCCGCCTGTGCGTCCTCGTAGTTCCACTGCCGGCGCGAGCGCACGATCGCGCGAGTCAGGGTGGTCTCGACGGGCCGCGCGCCCTCGTCCAGGACGAACCGCCACACGAATGCGCGCCGGTCGACATCCGGAAGCAGAGATGCCGCGTCCTCGCTGAGCACGACCGGATGCAGCGGAATGCGTCCATCCGGGGCGTACAGCGTCTGCCCGCGCAGTCGCGTCTCGGCATCCAGCGCCCCGCCGGGGGACACGAAGGCGGGAACGTCGGCGATCGCGTAATGCAGCACCGCCCCCGATGCCGTCCGCTCCAGATGCAGCGCCTGATCGAGGTCGGTCGAGCCCTCCGGATCGATCGTGAGGAACTCGATGTCACGCAGATCGGCCAAGCCGCTCGCCTGCGGATCCGTCGGGACATCCCGCGCGGCCGCCTCTGCCTCCGCCTCTGCTGCGGCCGGGTAGTCGCCTGGAACCCCGAGGGATCGGCGGAGCGCCGCGAGGGACTCGGCGAGCTCGCCCTGCGCTTCGGAGCGGACGATGCGGGAGCGACGGACGGGCATGGGCACAGTGTAGGGATCGGGCTGACGGAGCAGGCCAGAACGCGCGAACCACGCGGCATCCGTACACTTGACCCTCGTGGTCACCCGTCTTTCGCACTACTTCCTCCGCACGCTCCGTGAAGATCCCGCCGATGCCGAGGTCACCAGCCACCGGCTGCTCGTCCGCGCCGGCTACATTCGCCGCCAGGCGCCGGGTGTCTTCGCGTGGCTGCCGCTGGGCCTCCGGGTCAAGGGCAAGCTCGAAGCGATCATCCGCGACGAGATGGCCGCGGCCGGCGCCTACGAGGTGCACTTCCCGGCGTTGCTGCCGCGCGAACCCTACGAGGTCACCGGTCGGTGGGAAGAATACGGCGATGGCATCTTCCGCCTCAAGGACCGTAAGGGCGCCGATTACCTCCTGGCTCCGACCCACGAGGAGGTCTTCACGCTGCTCGTGAAGGACCTCTACGGGTCGTACAAGGACCTGCCGCTGTCGATCTACCAGATCCAGGACAAGTACCGCGATGAGGCGCGTCCGCGCGCGGGCCTCCTGCGCGGCCGCGAGTTCACGATGAAGGACGCGTACTCGTTCGACTACACCGACGAGGGCCTCGACGCCTCGTACATGTCGCAGCGCGACGCGTATGAGCGCATCTTCCAGCGCCTCGGGCTCGAGTACGTCATCGTGCAGGCGGATGCCGGGGCCATGGGCGGCTCGCGCTCCGAAGAGTTCCTGCACCCGACGCCCGTCGGCGAAGACACCTTCGTGCGATCGGCAGGTGGCTACGCCGCGAACGTCGAAGCGTTCGAGACGCTTCCGCCCGAGAGCGTCGCGGTCGACGGACTGCCCGAGCCCGAGATCTTCGACTCGCCCAACACGCCGACCATCGCAACGCTCGTCGAGCACACGAATGCCGTGCTCGACGGCGAGTACACGGCCGCCGACACGCTGAAGAACGTCGTGCTGGCGCTGAAGCACCTCGACGGCACGCGCGAACTCGTCATCGTCGGCATCCCCGGCGACCGCGAGGTTCATGACAAGCGTGTTGAGGTCGCCTTCGCCCCGGCCGAGGTCGAGCCCGCAACCCCTGAGGACTTCGAAAAGCACCCGCTGCTGGTGAAGGGCTACATCGGACCCTGGTCCGAGCAGGGCGCGGTGCTCGGCGAGGAATCGGCGACCGGCATCCGGTACCTGCTCGATCCCCGCATCGCTGACGGCACGAGCTGGATCACCGGCGCGAACATCGACCAGAAGCACGTGCACTCGCTCGTCGCGGGGCGTGACTTCTTCGGCGACGGATTCGTCGAGGTCGCCAACGTCCTCGACGGTGACCCGGCGCCCGACGGCTCGGGGCCGGTGAGCCTCGATCGCGGCATGGAGATCGGGCACGTCTTCCAGCTCGGCCGGAAGTATGCCGAGGCCCTCGGTCTCAAGGTGCTCGACGAGAACGGCAAGCTCGTCACCGTGACGATGGGCTCGTACGGAATCGGCGTCACCCGCATCCTCGCAATCATCGCCGAGCTCAGCAACGATGCGAAGGGTCTCATCTGGCCGGCATCCGTCGCCCCGTTCGACGTGCACGTCATCGCCACGGGCAAGGATCCGGTGGTCTTCGACCTCGCCGAGAAGCTGTCGGCCGACCTCGAGGCATCGGGCCTCGAGGTGATGTACGACGACCGGTTCAAGGTCTCACCCGGAGTGAAGTTCGGCGACGCCGAGCTCATCGGCGTCCCGCAGATCGTGATCGTGGGCCGCGCCGCGGCCGACGGCCAGGTCGAGCTCTGGGACCGCCGATCGGGGGAGCGCGAGACCGTTCCCGTCGCCGACGCGGTCGCGCGCCTCACGCAGCGCTGACTCTGCAGCTCGCTCGGGTGTCCCGGAGCGAGGGGATTCGCCCAAGCGAGGACCGGATGCCGGCATCCGGTCCTCTGCTCGGCAAATCCCCTCGCTTCGGCACGAGATTGAGCAGCCGACGAGCGTCAGCAGGAAATCTTGCCGTGGTTCATGATCTCGTCGTCCGGAGTGTCCTTGGTGACGAGAGCCTTGAGCATTCCGGCAGCCATGGCGACCTTGCCCTTTGCCGGCTCCCAGAACTCCGTCTCGACCGGCGTGACCCTCAGCAGCGCGATCCCCGGGGTATCGAGCCCGTCCTCGAACCAGATGTCGAGGGACGGCGAGTAGAGGTCTGCCATCTTGGCCTTGTCGTGGATGACGCGCGCGTGCCCCGCCACCGAGACGTAGCGCATTCCCTTGGCGTCGCAGTAGCTCAGCCCCACGTCCCAGTCTGATTCGACCTCGTCGACCTTCTTCGAGTCGTCGGCGGTGAAGAACCAGATGTCGCCGTTCTCATCCATCTCGCGGGTACTCATCGGGCGGCTCACCAAGTTGCCCGCGTCATCCACGGTGGTGAGCATGGTGAAGTCGATGTCTTCGACCAGGTCCTTGACCCGCGCCGCGGCATCCATTCCAGTCAGTTCAGTCATGTCTTCGACAATGCCTCGACCCGTCCGTGTCGGCGAGGGTCTTGACAGAGCGGATGCGGCGGCGTAACTGTCCGCCCTAGGACAGCCGCGCGTACTTGGCGCGGAAGAAAAGAAAGACGCCGTAGGCGAGGAAGCCCACCCCGACAGCTCCGACGAGGAGCGGACCCAGGAACAGAGACAGCAGGGACTTGATCGCGGCATCGAAACCGCCCGCCACCGCCGGGTCGACCTGCACCGCGGCGACGATCAACAGAATTCCCACGATCACCAGCGCGACGCCCTCTGCGAGGTAGCCGACGATACCGAGGATGGTCGCGGTGGTTCCCACTCTGCCCGGCGGGATTGACATCTTCTTGCGGAATGACCGCTTGACGGCCATCACGATGAACGAGATCCCGCCGATGCCGACGCCTACTCCGGCGAGTCCGAGCACGAACACCCCACCGGGTACCTTCAGCAGGTCTCCGCTCGCACTCTGCGCGGCCTGATCGCCGCTGGTGCGAGCGCCCAGGGCGACCGCCGCCGCAATCACGCCTAATGCGAAGAAAACGAGTGCCTGGCCCCACTCCGAGATCCGCACGCCCCAGTTCTTCACGTCCGACCCTCGACTGGCCGAAATGCCTTCCAGAACGTGCCAGATTCCGAGCGCCCAGAGCAGGATGGCCAGGACCCACAGCACCACGAAACCCAGCGGGGCAGCGGCGATCGCCTTGAAGGCACCGGACTGGCTGGTCTCGCCGGATCCGCCGAACGCGACGGCCAGCACGATCACCCCAAGGAGCAAATGGACCACGCCGTTGGCGACGAAGCCACCTCGTGCGAGCGCCATAACGACGGGGGAGGACTCGGCCGAACGGGCAGCGTCCTTCACCGAAGAGGTCATATGGCGCGTAATCCCCGTCTACGACTCTGGATCGGGGTTTCCCGAGACCCACGGCGGACCAAGGGGCAAGACCCGCCTCCCCATTGTGCGCCAGTAGAACTTCTCCACCAGCATGTAGGCCGCGAGGAGCGCAGCGCCGATCAGGACCCAGGAGCCGACCTGCCCGAGGTAGTCGCTTTCGACAAACGATCCGACAGCCTCGATCAAGAGACCCGCGAACACGAACAGCAGCGTGACGGGCAGGACGGTGTTATGCACGGCACCCGCGGGAGAGAAGGCGAGGGCAAGGATCGCGAAGGCCAACGAGAAGAAGCCCCGCGCCGTGGGCGTGACTTCGAAGAATCCCAGCTGCTCACCAGCGAGAAAGCCCGGTACGACGATCCAGTAGTAGCCGAACGCGTTGTAGACCATGAAGTGGAAGTTGTCGCCCTGGAAGTACGACAGCATGCCCGCGGTGACCTGCACGACGCCGCCGAAGACGGCGCCTACCCAGAAGACCGGGCCTTCGTCTTGGATGCCCAGTCGTGCTGTCTGGGCGGTGAGGGTTGCCAGGACGAAGCCCAGCAACCCGATCAAGCCGGGGTCGGCGAGCGCCGCGCGCCGAACGCCGGTAACGATCGGACTGTTTGTACTCATCTGCCCAGGCTACTCAGGCTCCCTCGTGGTGCACGAGATCGCGGACCACCCACCCGCGTAAAATTGCCGGATGACGGGGGACGAGCGGCAACTGCTGCGCCCGGGCGTGCTCGGCGTGTTGCCACGGCTCATCGCCCTCGCGCCGCCCCGAGTCCTCCTCGTGGTCGGCGTCCTCGTCGTCCTGCTCGGCGCTCTCATCGTCTCCCGACCGCTCACCTCGCTCGTCCTCCTGGGTGTGTACGTGGGGGTGAGTGCGATCGTCATGGGTGCCCTCGAAGCCGCTCGCGGGGAGAGCCGTTGGACCCGCATCGTCGGAGTTCTCTGGATTGCCGGTGGCGTCGCGGTCCTGATCTGGTTGGGCCGCAGTCTCGAGCTGCTCCCACCCACGCTCGCCGTGCTGTTGATTCTCGGCGGGGTGGCCTCTCTCGCGGGGGTGGCATCGGGATCCGCCGGCGAACGGGCGCTGGCGCTGGCGTGGGCTGCGACCCAGGTGATCTTCGGCGTGCTGTCGTTGACGTGGCCGGATGTGACGCTCCTCGTGGTGGCCGTCGTCTTCGGTATTCGCACCATCGTGTGGGGCGTCACGCTGGTCACGCGCAGCATCCGCGCCCTGTTCGCTGGGGCGCACGGGGGGAAGGCAGAGCAGTCGCACCCGCGCCGGGCGCGCGTGCTCGAGGCGGCGCGGTGGGCCCTCGCCGCGCTCCTCGTCGTGACCTGCATCGGGGGATGGGCGCTCAACGACTGGCTCGCCGCCGGTGCTCCCGTCGTCGACGCGTTCTACGACGCCCCGACCGATGTCCCGAGCGAGCATGGCGTGCTGATCCGCAGCGCGGCGTACCACGGACAGGCGCCGAAGGGCGGTGAGGTTCGCCGCATCCTCTACACGACCCAAGACGCCCACGGTCTCCCGGCCGTGGGCAGCGCGCTGGTGATCTCGCCCACGGAACCTGCGCCCGGCCCGGCGAAAGTCGTGGTGTGGGACCACGGCACGACCGGCGTCGCGCGCGGCTGCGCCCCGAGCCTCGGCGACAAGGCCGCCACGAAGTGGAGCATTCCCGGAATCGAAGAGGCGCTTGCGCGTGGATGGGTGATCATCGCCCCCGACCTCGCCGGGCAGGGAACCGAGGGTGTCTTCCCGTACCTGATCGGCCGCGGTGAGGCATATTCCACACTGGATGCCGTCCAGGCCGCACGGTACCTCGACGACCTCGTCCTCTCGACCGATGTCGCAATCTGGGGGCATTCGCAAGGAGGCCATTCGGCCCTGTGGGCGGCGCAGGAGGCGGCGTCGTACGCGCCGTGGATGAACGTGGTCGGCACCGCCGCCATCGCACCGGCCGGAGACCCGCTCGCTCTGGCCAGCAAGCTCGCCCGTGGCGGGTCCAACGCCGAGCTCTCGATTCTCATCTCGTGGGTCCTGGTGCCGTACGCCGACACCTACCCCGATGTGAACATCGCCGATTACGTCTCGCCCGCAGCCCGCACGATCGTGCGAGAAATGACGCAGCGGTGTCTGAGCGAGCCGGGCGTCATGGTGTCCGCAGCCACCGCCCTCGGGGTCTCCGAGGACAGCCCGCTGTATCCCGCGGATCTGACCACAGGTCCCCTCGGAAGACGGCTGGGGAAGAACATCCCCACCGGGCCGTGGCCTTCGCCGCTGCTGGTCGCCTGGGGACGCGACGATGACGTGATCCCGCCCTCGGCGCAGGAGGCTTTCGTGACCAAGTTGTGCGGGGACGGTGCGGAACTTCGCAAGAAGTCGTACGACGGCGTCGGACATCAGAACGTGCTGCATCCGGGATCTCCCCTCGTCCATGAGGTGGTCCGGTGGACGCAGGGCATGTTCAGCGGCACGGTCGGCTTCGTGCCGGACTGCGCTCCCTGAGCATCTGCCCAAGAACTGCCTCAACTGCCACCCGCGGCATCGGGTAACGTTGTGGGGTTACCGGTGCGCAGTCTGCGCCGGGGAGAGCTGAATACAGGAGGGTCACTATGGACATCGATCTCGGATTGCTGCGAACGATCGAGCGTGAGAAGGAGATCCCCTTCGACGAACTCGTGCGCATCATCGAGCAGGCCATCCTCACCGCCTATGCCAAGCACACGTCGGCGTCGGACGAGATCCCCGAGGGTGCTCGTGCCGTGCTCGACCGCAAGACCGGTCATGTCTCGATCCTCGTGGCTCTGCGCGACGAGGACGATGTGATCATCGGCGAGGAAGAAGCATCCGCCGAGGGATTCGGCCGTATCGGCGCGTTCGCCGCGAAGCAGGTCATCGGCCAGCGCCTGCGCGACATTGCCGATGACGCCGTGCTGGGCGAGTTCCGCGGCAAAGAGGGCGACATCGTCGCCGGCGTCGTGCAGCAGGGGCCGAACCCGCGCATGGTGCACGTCGATCTCGGCACCATCGAGGCGATTCTTCCTCCCGAGGAGCAGGTCGCGGGCGAGCAGTACCCGCACGGCGCGCGGATTCGCGTGTACGTGACCTCGGTCTCGAAGGGCACGAAGGGTCCGCAGATCACCGTCTCGCGTACCCACCCCGGACTCGTCCGCAAGCTCTTCGCGCTCGAAGTTCCCGAGATCGCCTCCGGACTCGTTGAGATCGCCTCCCTCGCCCGGGAGGCCGGCCACCGCACGAAGATCGCCGTCAAGGCCAACGATCCGTCGATCAACGCCAAGGGTGCGTGCATCGGCGAGCTCGGGCGTCGTGTCCGCGCCGTCACCGAAGAGCTCGGCGGCGAGAAGATCGACATCGTCGATTACGACCCGGAACTCGCCAAGTTCGTCGCCAACGCCCTGTCGCCGGCCAAGGTCACTTCCGCTTTCATTCTCGACGCGGGTACCAAAGCCGTCCGCGCCCTCGTTCCCGACTACCAGTTGTCGCTGGCGATCGGCAAGGAAGGTCAGAACGCACGCCTGGCTGCAAAGCTCACCGGCGCGAAGATCGACATCCAGCCCGACAGTATCCTCGAGGATTCCTGACTCAGGAAGACGGGGTAAGATGGAACCCGTTCGAACGTGCGTGGGATGCCGCGCGCGTGCCCCCCAGTCCACACTCTTGAGAGTTGTGGCCCAAGACGGTGTCCTCGTCGCTGACGAGAAGGCCGTCCTTTCTGGGAGGGGCGCGTGGGTGCATGACACGAGCGAATGCGTGGATACCGCCCTCAAGCGCCGCGCATTCGGGCGAGCATTACGTGTGACCAGTGCGCTGGACACGCAGACCTTCCAAAACATCCACCAGCGAAAAGGCTGAACGGCTATGGACTCAAAGTGAACGGCTCGAAATGAGACCCGTCCGCCAGTAATGGTCTGCCCTGTCCGGGGGAGACCTCAGACAGGAGAATTGTGGCAAAACCACGCGTACACGAGATTGCTTCCGAACTTGGTGTCGACAGTAAAGTCGCCCTCGCGAAGCTGAAGGAACTTGGCGAATTCGTCAAGAGCCCCTCATCCACCATCGAGCCCCCCGTGGCTCGCAAGCTCCGCGCTGCCCTCGAGGCAGATGGAGCAGGCGCCAAGGCCGCAGCACCCGCTGCGCCCGCCGCCGCCGCTGGCACCGCCGCTCCGGCGGCGCGCCCCGCAGGCCGTCCCGGACCCGCACGTCCGGCAGCGCCGGCACCGGCGGCTCCCGTCGCTGCGGAGCCCGCTCCGGCGGCTCCCGCCCCGGCTCGCAGCACCTCGGCGACTCCCGCACCGCGCACCCCGGCTCCCGCAGCCAGTGCGACACCGGCCCCGGCAGCGCCCGCAACACCGGCACCGGCCGCACCGGCAGCGCCGGCGACCGACGCCGCGCCCGCAGCAGACGCGGCCGCGTCGACCGACGCCGGTGGAACGCCGCGTCCGGGCGGCGCCCCTCGTCCCGGTAACAACCCCTTCGCCTCGGCGCAGGGCATGGGTCAGCGCCCCGCAGGTCCGCGTCCCGGCAACAACCCGTTCGCGAGTGCACAGGGCATGGGTCAGCGCCCCAGCCCGGGCAACATCCCGCGTCCCCAGGCACCGCGTCCCGGCGCACCCCGCCCCGGCGCTCCGCGTCCCGGTGGCGCTGGTCGTCCCGGTGGCGCTGGTCGTCCCGGCGCGCCCTTCCAGCAGCGTCCCGGCGGCCCCGGCCGTCCCGGCGGTGCCGGTGGTCCCGGTCGTCCCGGCGGCGCACCCGGTGGAGCGCCCGCGGGCGGTTTCGCCGGTCGTCCCGGTGGCGGCGGTGGCCGTGGTCGTGGCCCCGGCGGTGGTACCGCAGGTGCCTTCGGCAAGGGCGGCGGCAAGTCGCGTCAGCGCAAGTCGCGTCGTGCGAAGCGGCAGGAATTCGAGATGCGGTCCGCGCCGATCGTTGGTGGCGTCAACGTCACCAAGGGCAACGGCGAGATCATCCGCATGCGTCGCGGCGCGTCGATTTCCGACTTCGCCGACAAGATCGAGGCGCTGACCGGTTACACGGTCCAGCCCGGCACGCTCGTCACCATCCTGTTCAACCTGGGTGAGATGGCAACCGCCACGGAGTCCCTCGATGAGGCGACGTTCGAGGTGCTCGGTGCCGAGCTCGGTTACAAGATTCAGATGGTCTCACCGGAGGACGAAGACAAGGAGCTCCTCGAGGGCTTCGGTCTCGACCTCGAGGCCGAGCTGGATGCCGAGAGCGAGGACGACCTCGAAATCCGTCCGCCGGTCGTGACCGTCATGGGTCACGTCGACCACGGTAAGACTCGTCTGCTCGACGCCATCCGCCAGACCAACGTGGTCTCGGGTGAAGCCGGTGGCATCACCCAGCACATCGGTGCCTACCAGGTGTGGACTGAGCACGAGGGCATCGAGCGCGCCATCACCTTCATCGACACCCCGGGTCACGAGGCGTTCACCGCCATGCGTGCTCGTGGTGCGCAGGTGACCGACATGGCGATCCTGGTGGTCGCCGCCGACGACGGCATCATGCCCCAGACGGTGGAGGCGCTCAACCACGCACAGGCGGCCGGCGTTCCGATCGTCGTCGCGGTCAACAAGGTGGACAAGCCCGACGCCAACCCGGCCAAGGTTCGTCAGCAGCTGACCGAATACGGTCTCGTCGCCGAGGAGTACGGCGGAGACGTGCAGTTCGTCGATGTGTCTGCTCGCGCGGGTACCGGCATCCAGGATCTCCTCGATGCTGTGCTTCTCACGGCGGATGCCGGACTCGACCTCACGGCCAACCCGAACAAGGCTGCCCGTGGTGTCGCGATCGAGGCGAAGCTCGACAAGGGCCGTGGTTCGATCGCCACCGTGCTGATCCAGTCCGGAACGCTGCGTGTCGGCGACTCGATCGTCGCGGGTACCGCGTACGGACGCGTCCGCGCCATGATCGACGAGAACGGCGATGCGGTCGAAGAGGCTTACCCCTCGCGTCCCGTCCAGGTGCAGGGCCTCAACTCGGTCCCGCGCGCCGGTGACACGTTCATCGTCACCGACGAGGATCGCCTGGCCCGCCAGATCGCTGAGAAGCGTGAAGCAGCCGAGCGCAACGCTCAGCTGGCCAAGGCTCGCAAGCGCATCTCGCTCGAGGACTTCACCCGTGCGCTCGAAGAGGGCAAGGTCGAATCGCTCAACCTCATCATCAAGGGTGACGTGTCCGGTGCCGTTGAGGCGCTGGAGGAGTCGCTCCTCAAGATCGAGGTCGACGACTCGGTGCAGCTGCGCATCATCCACCGTGGTGTGGGTGCCGTCACCGAATCGGATGTGAACCTGGCGACGATCGACAACGCGATCGTCATCGGCTTCAACGTTCGCCCCGACGCGAAGGCGCGCGAGCGCGCTGCCCGCGAAGGTGTCGACATCCGCTTCTACTCGGTCATCTACAACGCGATCGACGACGTCGAGCAGTCCCTCCAGGGTCTCCTCAAGCCGGAGTTCGAAGAGATTCAGTCGGGTGTCGCCGAGATCCGCGAGGTGTTCCGCTCCTCGAAGTTCGGCAACATCGCCGGTGTCATCGTCCGCTCCGGCACGATCACGCGAAACGCCAAGGCGCGCGTCATCCGCGACGGTGTGGTGCTCGCCGATGGCCTGGCCATCGAGTCGCTGCGTCGCTTCAAGGACGACGTCACCGAGGTTCGCACGGACTTCGAAGCCGGTATCGGCCTCGGCAAGTTCAACGACATCCAGATCGGTGACGAGATCGAGACCACCGAGATGAAGGAAAAGCCTCGCGGCTGATCCACCCATGGTGAGGGACGCCTGCTGTCTTAGACAACCCGGCGTCCCTCACCTCTCCTCTTTTGAAGGGAATTGTCATGGCCAGCGAACGTCAAGCGCGCCTCAGCGACCGGATCCGCGTGATCCTCGCCGAGCGTCTCGAGAAGGGTCTCCGCGATCCGCGCATGGGCTTCGTCACCATCACCGATGTGCGCGTCACGGGCGACCTGCAGCACGCGTCGGTGTTCTACACGGTGCTCGGCTCCGAAGAGGATCGTGTCGGCTCTGCTGCCGCGCTCGCCTCGGCGACCGGCATGCTGCGCTCCGAAGTGGGCAAGCACCTCAACGTCCGCCTGACGCCGTCGCTGGAATTCATCCACGACGGGATCCCGGAGAACGCCGGGCACATCGCCGATCTCCTCCGGGAAGCGCGCGAGCGCGACGCCGCGGTGGCAGGAATCGCCACCGGTGCGACGTACGCCGGTGAAGCCGATCCCTACACGAAGCCTCGCGAAGCCGACGCGGACGAAGACGAGTCCGCAGCCGAGTGAGGATCCGTCGCGCGTCAGCGCGGCAGCCTGAGCTCCCCGGCGGAGGCTTCGGCCAGCCCATCGGCGATCAGTGAGTCGATCGCGCGGTCACGCTGACGGGCGTCGGGCCAGTCCGCGATGACCTCGTCGAGCCTCACAGCGTGCGCCTGGGCGTCACGGAGGGCCCTGAGAACCGCCCCGCGCGCCTGCCGGTCACTGCCCTCGTACTTCGCCTGGCGACGTCGGGTGTCCCCGGTGTCTGGGTAGCCGGCAGCCCGCCACGCGCAGTTCGCTGCGAGTGGGCACTGCTCGCAGCGCGCCACGCGTGCGGTGCACACGGTGGCGCCGAGTTCCATCGTCGCCGCGTTCACGATTGCGGCGTCATCCCTGTCCGTCGGGAGAATGGCCGCCATCGCCGCGAGGTCGGCCTTCGCCGGTGGGCCGGGCTGAGCCTGGGCATCCAGAACCCGCGCGAGCACGCGGCGCGTGTTGGTGTCGACGACCGGATGCCGGTCGCCGTACGCGAAGACCGCGACCGCGCGAGCGGTGTAATCGCCGACTCCGCTGAGCGCGAGCAGCGCATCCACATCGCGCGGCACGACGCCGTCGTGGCGGTCGCGGATCTCCACGGCAGCACGATGCAGCCACAGCGCCCGGCGCGGGTAGCCGAGGTTGGCCCATTCGCGCACCGCATCCGCCGGGGCGGCCGCTGCCAGATCGGCAGGTGCAGGCCAGCGCGTCAACCACGCCTCGAGGTGCGGAATGACCCGGTTCACGGGCGTCTGCTGGAGCATGAACTCGCTCACCAGCACGCCCCAGGCCCCGAATCCGGCACGGCGCCACGGCAGATCTCGTGCGTGATCTCGGTACCACGCGATCAGCGGGGTGGCGAGGTCGGGCATCCGCTCAGCCTACGTCCGCGCCGACTCAACGCGGTGCTCGCGAGCGCCTTAGGCTGGCGGTATGCGCCTGCCCACGACTCCCGCCTCAACCCTGTGGCGAGCACTCCGCGACGAGGTCCGCTTGAACTATCGCGCGGGCCGGGTCCTCCTCGCCGTGGACGGCGTCGACGGAGCAGGGAAGACGATCTTCGCCGACAACCTCGCCAGCGTCTTCGCCGAAGACGGCTCGGACGTGTTCCGGGCGTCGATCGACGACTTCCACAAGCCGCGCGCCGAGCGTTACGTTCGGGGTCGCACGTCGCCCGTGGGGTTCTACCGCGATTCGTTCGACTACTCGACGTTCCGCCGGGTGCTCATCGATCCCTTTCGCGAGGGAGGGCAGACCGGCGCAGGATTCCAACTCGCCGCGTTCGATGTGCAGCGAGACGAGACGGTCGAATCCGAGTGGGTGACCGGAGACCGGGATGCCGTCCTGATCGTCGATGGCATCTTTCTCAACCGTCCAGAATTGCGCGGTCTCTGGCACTGGTCGGTGTGGCTGGATGTGCCGATAGACGTCACCCACGCCCGGATGGCGCTGCGCGACGGGAGCGATCCCGACCCCGCCGCACCGTCGAACGCGCGATACCGCGGCGGCCAGGACCTGTACCTGCGCGATGCGAATCCGCGTCGAGCGGCATCTGCGCTGGTCGACAACACCGACCCCGCACACCCCACCCGGGTTTTCGGGGACTACTGCTGATGGTCGGGCCGCGCGGAATCCTGCTGGTCGACAAACCGCAAGGCGTCACGAGCCACGACGTCGTCGCCCGTTCGAGGCGCGCGTTGGGGACGCGCAAGATCGGGCACGCGGGCACGCTCGATCCGATGGCCACGGGGCTGCTGGTCCTCGGAGTGGGATCGGCAACGCGTCTGCTGACATTCATGGTCGGTCTCGACAAGACCTACGAAGCGACCATCCGCCTCGGCGTAGTCGACCGACTCCGACGATGCCGACGGTATCGAGACGGCACGGGCGGACGCCGGGATCACCGGCGCAGTCGACGACGACCGGATTGCCGCGGCGATCGCCGACCAGACCGGAGAGATTTCGCAGGTTCCGAGCCGCGTTTCGGCCATCAAAGTCGGTGGACGACGCGCATATGACCTCGCACGCGCCGGCGAGCACGTCGAACTGAAGGCCCGCACCGTCACGGTGTCGCGCTTCGACCTCCTCGCGACGCGGCGAGAGGGCGACGTGATCGACCTCGACGTCATCGTCGATTGCACGAGCGGAACCTATATCCGCGCACTTGCCCGCGATATCGGCGAGGCGCTGGGCGTGGGGGGACATCTCACGGCGCTCCGGCGAACGCGCATCGGCCCCTTCGCGGTCGACGATGCCACGCCGGAAGTGACACCGGAGACGGTGCTGCTCGAGAGCGCAGACGTGGCAGCATCCGTCTTGGGCAGCATCGCGGTCACCGCCGACGAGGCACGCGATCTGCGCCACGGCAAGCGGCTGATCGGCGCCGCGGATCGACTGCTGACGCCCAACCCGGCCGCGATCGACCCGGATGGCCGGATCGTCGGCATCGTCGAGCGCCGCGGGGATGACATCAAGAGCAAGATGAACATGGCCGAGGAGGACTCGGCATGATCGAGTGGTTCACGCTCCTGCAGGTGTTCGTGGCGTGCGCCGCTGGCCTCCTCTGCGTGATTCTCGGACTCGCCGGCCGCCGCCCGAGCGACCTCTCGGTGGGTTCGCTCGCGCTCGTCTGGCTGTTGCTGATCGCTCAGGTCGTGATCGCAATCGTGCTGCCGCTGACGGGCAACCACCCGACCGGGAGCATCCTGGAATTCTGGGTCTATCTCGTCTCCGCCATCCTCCTGGCCCCTGCGGCCGTGGTCTGGGCACTGCTGGAGCGAAGCCGATGGTCGACGGTCATCATGGGTGTTGCCGCGTTCTCGGTAGCGGTCATGGTGTGGCGGATGCAGACGATCTGGACCATCCAGGTGGCCTGAGCGGCCAGCCGCGCACGCCTATCATTGACAGGTCATGTCATCGTCCCGCCCCCGCATGACCGGCATCGGCCGCGTCCTCGTGATCGTCTACGCGATCATGGCGCTCGCGGCGACCGGTCGCTCGTTTGTCCAGATCGTCGAGGACTTCGACGCCGCACCCGTGGCGTACACGCTGTCGGCCGCTGCCGCGATCGTCTACATTCTGGCGACGGTGGCATTGATCAATGCCGGATCGCCGCGCTGGTATGTCGTTGCCTGGATCGCCATCTGCTTCGAATTGGCTGGTGTTCTCGTGGTCGGCACGCTGTCGTTGGTTGACCCCGAACTCTTCGCCCATGATGCGACCGTATGGTCGGGCTACGGCTACGGGTACTTCTGGATCCCGCTCGTCCTTCCCTTCGTCGGCCTGTGGTGGCTCATCACGCACCGCCCCGGCGCCGAGAACACGGCCACCGAACCGGTAGCAGCCGAGACGGAGTCCTCATCATGGTGACCGTCTTTCGAGAGCCCGGTGACGTGCCGGCCGGATTCGGGCCGAGCGTCGTCGCGATCGGGAAGTTCGATGGTGTCCACTCAGGGCACCGCGCGGTCATCGACCGGGCACGCGTCGACGCGGCGGCCATCGACGCGCGCGTCGTCGCCGTGACGTTCGATCGCAATCCACTCAGCCTTCTCCGGCCCGAGATCTGCCCGCCCGAGTTGGTCAGCGTCGAACAGAAGGTCGATCTGCTGGCCACGGCCGGTGTCGACGCGGTGCTCGTCCTCCGCTTCGACCAGGACTTGGCGAGTCTGACCGCCCGCGAGTTCGTCGAGCACGTGCTCGTGGACGCACTGGGAATCGAAACCGTCATGGTCGGTGACGACTTCAGGTTCGGGCGCGGGGGAGCGGGAGACCCCGACCTGCTGCGCACACTCGGCGCTGAATTCGGGTTTCACGTCGACGTCGTCGACGATGTCCGTGCGCAGGCGAGTGGTCGCCGCGTTTCGTCCACCTGGGTCCGGGAACTGCTCGCCGAGGGCGAGGTCGAAGGTGCGGCGCGGCTGCTCGGGCGCCCGCACTCGGTGCGGGGTGAGGTCGTGCACGGACTGAAGCGCGGACGCGAACTCGGATATCCCACGGCCAACCTGTCGCCGGATGCCGAGGGTCTGATCCCGGCGGACGGCGTCTACGCGGGCTGGTTGGTCGACGAGGGGTCGGCGCCGTCGAAGGCCGGCGAGGCGCCGCAATCGAGCACCCGGTACCCCGCCGCGATCTCGGTCGGAGTGAACCCCACCTTCGCCGACGTCGAAGTGCGCCAAGTCGAGGCCTACGTCCTCGATCGCACCGAGTTGAACCTCTACGGGCATCGCGTTCAGGTCGAGTTCACCGACCGGATCCGCGGCATGGTGGCGTTCGAGGGTGTCGATGTCCTGATCGCGCAGATGGCGGACGACATCCAACGAGTGCGCGCGGCGCTCAGGTCGTAGAACCTGCGTCGCTAGTAAGAACTTGCGTCGACGGCGCCGGTCGCCTCGCCGCCGGCGTCGATGCGACGCAGTTCACCGAGGATCGTCGCACTGCCGCTTGTTCCGAGGCGGGTCGCCCCTGCGTCGAGCATGGCGAGCGCATCCGCAAGACTACGGACTCCGCCCGACGCCTTGACCTGCATGTCGGGACCGACGCTCGCACGCATCAACTGCACGTGCGCAACGGTGGCCCCACCGCCGGCGAATCCGGTGGAGGTCTTCACGAAATTCGCGCCTCCGGCCTCGGTGAGTCGGCTGCCGCGCGCGATCTGCTCGTCGTCGAGGTAGCTCGTCTCCAAGATGACCTTCGTCACGTGACCGGCGGCGGCGTCGACGACCGCACGAATGTCTTCGACGACCGCGTCGTCGAAGCCTGAACGCAGCGCGCCGATGTTGACGACCATGTCGAACTCGGTCGCGCCGTCCGCCAGAGCCTGCTTCGTCTCTGCGACCTTCGCGGCGGTCGATGTGGTGCCGTGTGGGAAGCCGATCACGGTGCCGACGGCGACGCCGGTGCCGGCGAGGCGCTCGACGGCGTAGGGGATGTCGGACGGCCGGACGCAGACGCTGAATACACGCCATTCGGCGGCGATGTCGAGCTCTGCATCGACGGCAGTTCGGGTCAATTCGGGCTTCAGGATCGCGTGGTCCAGGGTGGCGGCAAGATCGCGCTCGGAAATGGTGGCCATTGCGCCAGCGTACGCCGTGGATCAAGGATCGCCGTAGTCGTGGAATACCCCAGGGGGGTATCATGGTTGGTGTGTGCGACACGGACGAATCGTTCGAGACGTGCACAGGAGGATGACATGGCCGAAACCGAGGTCCTGCTCGACATCGAGGGGATGACCTGCGCGAGTTGCGTGGCGCGGGTGGAGAAGCGACTGGGCCGTGTCGATGGCGCCCGGGCGACGGTGAACCTCGCCACCGAGAGCGCCCGCGTGACCGGCCCCGCGGGTCTGGACCCGCAGCACCTCGTCAATGCGGTCCGCGAAGCAGGCTACGACGCCCGCGTGCGGACGAAGCCGGCAGCTGCGCGTGTGCACGATCACGCAGATGCCGAACACGGCGAACACGCGGGTCACCAGCACGACGTCGAAGACCGCCCGGGCGTCACCTCCTTGCGAACGCGACTGATCGTCAGCGCGGCGTTGGCGCTTCCCGTCGTGGTGCTCGGCATGGTCCCGGCCTGGCAGTTTCCGGGGTGGCAGTGGGTGTCGCTCGTCTTGACGACGCCGGTCGTGCTCTGGGGCGGGTGGCCCTTCCACCGTGCCGCATTCGCCGCGGGGCGCCACGGTGCCATGACGATGGACACCCTGATCACGCTCGGCACGGGCGCCGCCTACCTCTGGAGCGTCTGGGCACTCGTGTTCGGCACCGCCGGCCGGATCGGCATGACCCATGAGCTCGTGCTCTTCGGCCCGATTCACGACTCGTCGTCGCTGGTGTACTTCGAAGTGGCTTCCGCGGTCACCGTCTTCCTCCTGCTCGGCCGGTTCATCGAGCAGCGGTCGAAGCGGCGCGCGGGTGCGGCGCTGCGCTCGCTGCTCGAACTCGGCGCCAAGGACGTCGAACTTCAGGACGGTCATCGGGTGCCCATCGAGGCGCTGCACGCGGGTGATGTGTTCGTCGTGCGTCCGGGCGAGAAGGTCGCCACCGACGGCGCCGTGACCTCGGGGCACGCTTCGGTGGATCAGAGCATGATCACGGGGGAGTCGGTCCCGGTCGATGTGGCCGAGGGCGACACCGTGACCGGCGGCACGATCGCCGTTGACGGCCGGCTGCTCGTGCGGGCAACCTCCGTCGGCGAAGACACCAGGCTCGCCCACATGGCGCGTCTGGTCGAGAACGCTCAGGCGGGCAAGAGCCGAGTGCAGCGCTTGGCCGATCGCATCTCCGGGGTGTTCGTCCCGATCGTCATCGGGCTGTCGCTGCTGACCCTGGCGGGCTGGATACTCGCCGGACAGCCGGTCGCCGCGGGCTTCACCGCAGCCGTCGCAGTGCTCATCATCGCGTGCCCCTGCGCCCTCGGGTTGGCGACACCGATCGCCATCCTCGTCGGGACCGGCCGCGGCGCGCAGCTCGGAATCCTGATCACCGGTCCAGAAGCGCTTGAGGGCGCGGAGAAAATCGACACGGTTGTCCTCGACAAGACCGGCACCCTGACCTCCGGCCAGATGGCACTCTCGGGCATCACCGTGGCGCCGAGTCTGCCCGGCGAGCCGATCATCACCGACGCTGAGGTTCTCCGCCTCGTCGGATCGCTCGAGCAGGCTTCCGAGCACCCGATCGCGCGCGCCATTGCGGCCGCCGCAGCCGGCGACCGCGCCGAGGTGACCGACTTCGCCGGGCACGCGGGCCGAGGTGTCACCGGAACCGTCGACGGTCACCACGTCTTCGCCGGCCGCACGGCATTCGCCCGCGAACAGGTCGGCGACGTGCCCGCGGTGCTCGCACGCGCGCTCGCCGACGCCGAAGAGTCGGGCGCCACCCCCGTGATCGCCGGATGGGACGGTCGCGCCCGCGCGATCCTCACCGTCGCCGACACCGTGCGACCCGAGAGCGCCGACGTCATCGCCCGGTTGCGCCAGATGGGCCTGCGGGTCGTCCTTCTCACCGGCGACAACGCTGGTGCTGCACGAACGGTTGCCGACGCTGTCGGAATCGACGAGGTCATCGCGGGAGTTCTCCCCGAGGAGAAGGTCGCCGAGATCGAGCGCTTGCGTGCCGCCGGGCGCCGTGTGGCGATGGTCGGGGACGGCGTCAACGACGCGGCCGCGCTCGCGACCGCCGACCTGGGCATCGCCATGGGCGCAGGGACGGATGCCGCGATGCATGCCAGCGACATCACACTGGCAGGCGCGGGTCTGGCGCCCGTCGTGACAGCGCTTCAGCTGAGTCGCCGGACGATGCGGGTCATCCGCGGAAACCTCTTCTGGGCTTTCGCGTACAACGTCGCAGCGCTGCCGCTTGCAGCCCTGGGGTTGCTGAACCCCATGATCGCCGGAGCAGCGATGGCCTTCTCCAGTGTCTTCGTCGTGCTCAACAGCCTGCGCTTGCGCCGCGCGCCGTGACCTGCGTGCCGCAGGCGTGACTTCGCGTGCCGCAGGCGTGACTTCGCGTGCCGCAGGCGTGACTTTGCGTGCCGCAGCCTGGGGTGGGCGCCGCGCGCCGGTAATGTCGGCGAGGTACCCCCGGAGGCCACCATGCGACGTTCCCGTGCACTGCCGTTTCTCGCGCTGACCGCGCTCGCAACGATCGCCGTGTTGACCGGGTGCGTCCCCGAGCCCGGCACCTCACCGACAGCGAGCCCGGGATCCTCCGCATCATCGCCCACCACGGCCACCACGTCCTCCCCGGCTCCATCGGCTGCGCCGTCAGAGACAGCGGATGCCACGACCGCGCCGACCAGCGACGAGATCGCACTTCCGGCATCCTGCGACGCGCTCTACTCCGCCGCCATGCGCGCGGAGCTCGACGCGAACGTGGCGCCCCTCGGCGACGAACGGATCACGATGCTCTCCACCGAGGACGGCTCAGCGCTGGATCTGTTGGCTTCGGGCGCACCCACCCTTCGGTGCACGTGGGGCGTGCCGTCCGACACGGGCATATCCACGAACGTGACCATCGTCACCGCGGCGGAGTCTGCCGCACTGGCGGAGGCCTTCCGGAATGCTGGCTTCGGTGAGACGCCCGCGGCCTCGGGAACGGTCTTCGTGACCGAAAAGGAGTTCCTCGACACGGACGACAACATCGTGCGTACGGGCGAGTCGCACTTCCTGCGGGGCAACGGCTGGATCGCGACGCGTTGGCTCACATACTTCCCCGACGGCTACACCGAAGACGTCGCGACGAGCCTCTGGAACTAGCCATGCGCCATGACGTAGACTGAACCCGGAGCATCCGTCGACTCCGAAGCCGCTGCTCGCTGAAGCGAGTGCCCGTGGCCGACCGGCGAAGCACCGCCCCGCGAACGTCTCGGCATCCGCCGTACGCGCGTAGATCGAATCGTCTCGACTTTCGTCGAGTCGCACCCAGGCTCAGGAGGAGCATGCCGCCCACGGCAACCAGCGCCCCGTCATCGACGAACCGGCGCCGCAGGGGATCGTCCGCACGACGCGACGACGAATCGCCCATCATCCCGATTCTTGCTCGCAAGGTCCGTGAGATCGAGGCCAAGGCCCAGCGCGCCAAGCTCGGCCCCACGAACCGGGTCAAGTTCCAGGTCATCGCCTTCCTGGTGCGCGAAGAACGTGCGCGAGTGAAGGCCGACACGGTCATGCCCGTCGGCACTCGCGCCGAGTTGCTCAAGCGCCTCGACGGCGTCGCGACGATTCTGGCCAAGACCGCAGCGCGCGACACGTCGCTGATCCAGTTGCTCGACGTCGACCAGGCGGCATCCCCGGTGGCCCGCCGCATGCGTCGCGACTGGCTGCTCGAATCGGGTGCAGAACTCCCCGAAGACGAGTTGATCATCACGGATGTGGCCCCGGCCGCCGCCCCGGTGGTGCCCGCCGGCCTCTCCGAGCGGCAGGTGACCCCGATCCAGGTCGAGGCGCGCCGCGAGTCGAATCCGTTCCTCGCACCCGACCTGGCCCTTCGCGTCCCGGTGCAGACTCCTCGTCGCCGCCTGGACGGCTGGGAGCTGATGGGACCGCTGTACAAGGCCTTCGAGACCGGCGCCGGCGGCGGAGTCGCCTCGATGGAGCTCCCCGAGGTACCCGAGTACGACCGACTCTCTCCCCGCGGGCTCGAGATCATGCCGCACCAGTCGCGGTTCCTCGAGGCTGTCCGTGCGGGACACCGCTCGTTCCTCCTCGCCGACGAGCCGGGCCTCGGCAAGACCGCCGAGTCGGTCCTTGCGGCATCCGTCGCCGGCACCTACCCGCTCCTGGCCGTCGTGCCCAACGTCGTCAAGATGAACTGGGCACGCGAGGTGGAGCGGTGGACGCCGCACCGTCGCGCGACCGTCATCAACGGCGACGGCGAGAGCATCGATGCGTTCGCGGATGTCTTCATCGTCAACTACGAAGTCCTCGACCGCCACCTGTCGTGGCTCGCGAACCTCGGGCTCAAGGGCATGGTCGTCGATGAGGCTCACTTCATCAAGAACCTCACTTCGCAGCGTTCCAAGAACGTGCTGGCGCTCGCCGCTCGCATCCGCGAACAGGTGCGTGACCCGCTCATGCTCGCCCTGACCGGAACGCCGCTGATCAATGACGTCGAGGACTTCGACGCGATTTGGCGCTTCCTCGGCTGGACCAATGGCGAGAAGCCGGGTCCGGAGCTCATGGAGAAGCTGGACAGCACCGGCCTGACGCCCGCCGACAAGTCGTTCTACCCCGAGGCCCGCGAAGCGGTCATCTCGATGGGGATCGTGCGACGCAAGAAGAAGGATGTCGCCGCAGACCTTCCCGACAAGCTCGTCGCGGACCTTCCGGTTCAGCTGGACGACGAGTTCGGCCGGTCGATCCGGCAGGCCGAGCAGGAACTGGGTCAGCGCCTCGCGGCCAAGTACCGCCGCATTCTCGAAGCCCGCGGAGATCGCGTGTTCATCGGCGAGTTCGACGAGGACATCGTTCGCCTCGTCGCGCACAACGAGCTCGAAGAGTCCAAGGCAGCAGGTTCCGGTGCCGAGAACGTCTTCACGATGGTTCGCCGCATCGGTCAGGCCAAGGCGCTCCTCGCGGCCGATTACGCGGTGCAGCTGCAGCGCTCGGTCGGCAAGGTCGTGTTCTTCGCGAAGCACATCGACGTGATGGATGCCGCGGAGGCGCACTTCGCCGCCAACGGTCTGCGCACGATCTCGATCCGTGGCGATCAGACGACGCCCGCACGTCAGCAGGGCATCGACGCGTTCAACAACGATCCGGATGTCGCGATCGCGGTGTGTTCGCTGACCGCTGCCGGTGTCGGCGTGAACATGCAGGCGGCCTCGAACGTCGTGCTCGCGGAGCTGTCGTGGACCGCAGCCGAGCAGACCCAGGCGATCGACCGGGTGCACCGCATCGGCCAGGACGAGCCGGTCACCGCGTGGCGGATCATCGCGGCGCACACGATCGACGCGAAGATCGCCGAGCTGATCGACTCGAAGCAGGGCCTCGCGGCTCGCGCGCTCGACGGTGATGCGGTCGATCCGACCTCGAGCGATTCGGTGCAATTGTCGGCGCTCATGCACCTTCTGCGCCAGGCGCTCGGGGGCAGCTGATCGGCTCGACGATGGGCGCCGGAGAATAACTCCGGCGCCGTCGTGTGGCACGAGGACGGCATCCGGCGATAGTGTCGGTTTGAGGCAGTGAAGCCGCGCCAAAAACCCTCGAACACGAAGGATCTCCCCATGAAGATCGGCATCCTCACCAGCGGCGGCGACTGCCCCGGACTGAATGCGGTCATCCGCGGCGTCGTGCTCAAAGGATCGACGGCGTACAACATCGAATTCGTCGGTATCCGCGACGGATGGCGTGGAGTTGTGGACGGCGACTTCTTCCCGCTGACGCGTCACGAGATCAAAGGCCTTTCGCGGGTCGGCGGCACGATTCTCGGCACGAGCCGCACGAACCCGTATGAGGGTCCTCGCGGTGGTGCCGAGAACATCGCCAAGACGCTGTACGGTCACCACCTCGACGGGATCATCGCGATCGGCGGTGAAGGCACGCTCGCTGCGGCCAACCGACTCTCGAACGACGGCATCAACGTGCTCGGGGTCCCCAAGACGATCGACAATGACCTCCGCGCGACGGACTACTCGTTCGGCTTCGACACCGCGGTGAACATCGCCACCGACGCGATGGACCGCCTCCGCACCACCGGTGACTCCCACCAGCGCTGCATGGTCGCCGAGGTCATGGGCCGCCACGTCGGCTGGATCGCCCTGCACGCCGGCGTCGCCGCCGGAGCGCACGTCATCTGCATCCCCGAGGTGCCCATGTCGATCGACGAGGTCACCGCGCTCGTCTCCAAGGCGCACGATCGCGGCCGCGCCCCGCTCGTCGTCGTCTCGGAGGGCTTCACGCTCACCGGCATGGACGAGGCCTTCAGCGACAAGGGCATGGACGCTTTCAACCGTCCCCGCCTCGGCGGTATCAGCGAAGTGCTGGCACCCGAGATCGAGCGGATCACCGGCATCGAGACCCGCGCGACCGTGCTCGGCCACATCCAGCGCGGCGGTTCGCCGTCGGCGTTCGACCGTGTCCTCGCCACCCGCCTCGGGCTGGCTGCCGCCGACGCGCTCGTGGACGGCGCCTGGGGCCAGATGGTGTCCCTGAAGGGCACCGACATCGTCCGCGTCGGCTTCGACGAGGCTCTGGGCGAGCTCAACACCGTGCCGCTCTACCGCTGGGAAGAGGCCGCGGCCCTCTTCGGCTGAGCCGCGCTGGGCGCCGCTCGGCATCCGCCCTGTTCAGGAGATCCGGCACAGGTCAGGATCAGTCCTGGACGCCTGGCGATTCGTCCTGAGCTGGCCGGATAGCCTGACCTGGCGGGTCAACGGACCCGGTGGAGGCCTGGGGCGATCGCTGTTTGCACGGTGTCGATGACGTACGGTGCATTGAACAGCACCTGCTGGTAGTCGAAGCGGAGCACCGTGGAGCCCCGCAGAGCCAGCCGGGCGTCGGCACGAGGGTCACGACGCTGGTCAGCGGCCTGTGGTGGGCAAGCCGTCCAGTTGCACGATCATCGCTCCCCGATGAGCTCGCATCGACCGGATGCTCCGTCGATCCCAGTTCGTGCTCGTCGAACGGCCACGCGCAGCGACCCGCAGGTACGGCGAGCGGTAGCTGCACGAACGCCAGACTCCAGACCAAGAATCCGCCGGGCTTCGATGCTGCCGAGGTGAGTTCGCGCGTCGCGGGGCCTCCCATCTGCACGCGAGCGACGATGTCGGCGTCGACCCGCTGCACTCGGATCGCGGACTCCCACGACTGCGATCGCCTCGGACCGGGGTAGACACCCCGCGGTGTGGAACAGAATGTTCTGAATTGGCTGTCGCCCGCTGCGTGACCGGACATGGCGGAGAATGCGCTCGCGCAGCCCGCCCTGCTGGCTGGAAGCGTGATGCGGTCTTGGGGACGGCGATATGGACGTGGTCAGTGACGGTGTCCAGAGCCCGATCGCGCGGGCCGCGCTCACGCAGGTCACTCGTCCGCCCGCCGTCGCGGCTGTCTTCGGGCGGAGCGCATGCGGGATCGTGACCAGCCAGTTCGGCGGACGCGTCTGCGATCCCCGTGGCCCACCGCTTCGGCGACGGAGTGGTCGGAATAGCCAGCCCCGCGCACGATGCTGCTATGCGCGACGCCGCCTGGGCCGCAACCCATGCGACGACGCTCGGCTGTCGTGACACGCGCGGTAAGTCCTGCGTGTCGTGCCGTCACCACGCCGTCGCTACAGGATCGGGGGAGTACCGCCGCTGCTGCACCCACTGTGGAGGAGCCGTGGACTGCGGCATCCGTCGATCAGCGGTCGCTCGGTCCTGGCAGGGCGCGGGTCGATCCGGCGCAATCACGGACCGGCAGATCCAGTGCAGGACGTCCTGAGCTGGCTGGATCTCCTGACTGTGCCGGATGCCGGATGCCGGATGCCGGATGGCGACGGACGGCGGGTCAGGCGTCGGCGAGGCCCAGGATGTCGAGCATCCAGGCCAGTTCGAACGCGCGTTCGTGCCAGGAGTTGTAGCGGCCGCTGACGCCGCCGTGACCGGCGACCATTTCGCACTTCAGCAGCGCATCGACCCCTGTCTCGCGCAAGCGCGCGACCCATTTGGCGGGTTCGACGTACATGACCCGGGTGTCATTGAGCGAGGTGACAGCGAGAATCTTCGGGTACTCGGCATCCGGGCGGATGTTCTCGTAGGGCGTGTACGACTTCATGTACTCGTACACGTCGGCATTGTGGAGGGGATCGCCCCACTCGTCCCACTCGATGACGGTCAGCGGCAGCGAGGGGTCGAGGATCGTCGTCAATGCGTCCACGAACGGCACTTCGGCAAGGACCCCCGCGAACAGCTCGGGAGCGAGGTTCGCCACGGCGCCCATCAGCAACCCCCCGGCCGACCCGCCTTCGGCGACGAGCCGGTCGGCGCTGGTGTAGCCCGCGTCGATCAGATGCCGCGCGCAGTCGACGAAGTCCGTGAAGGTGTTGCGCTTGGCCAGCAGCTTGCCGTCTTCGTACCACTGGCGACCCATCTCGCCGCCGCCGCGCACGTGGGCCACGGCGAACACGACGCCACGGTCGAGCATCGACAGGCGAGCGACGGAGAATCCGGGTTCGATCGAGTGCTCGTACGAGCCGTAGCCGTACAGGTGCAGCGGCCGGACCTCATCGCCGGCTTCGCCGAACGAGCGCTTCCACACGAGCGAGATCGGCACCTGAGTCCCGTCGCCCGCCGTCGCCCATACGCGCGCCTGCGCGTAGTCCTCGGGTTCGTAACCCCCGAGCACGGGCTGGCGCTTGCGAAGCAGCAGTTCGCCGGTCTCGACGACCCAGTCGTACACGGTGCCGGGCGTCACGAACGAGCCGTAGCCGATCCGAATCATCGGTGGCGCCCATTCGGGGTTGCCCGCCGTGCCGGCCGAGTACAGCGGCTCGTCGAAGGTCAATTCGTCGACGGCGCCCGTCGCATAGTCGAACATCCCGAGCCGGGCGAGGCCCTCGCGGCGATAGCCGATGACCGCCCAATCGCGGAAGGTCGACAGACCGAGCAGGCGCTGGCCAGGCTGGTGCGGCAGCACGACGGTGCGCGCGCCGGAGGGATCGGATGCCGCCACTCGGACGAGTTCGAAGTCCAAAGCCCCGTCGTTGTGCAGGATGTAGAGCACGTCCTCGCCGTCGACCACGGCGTGCGAGACGGAGTACTCGACTCCCTCGCGGCGTGGCCAGACCGACCGCGGCTCGCCGCGAAGGTCATCGGCGTCCACCAGGAATTCCTCGGAAGTGATCGACGAACCGACCTCGATCACGAGGTAGCGATCGCTGCGGGTGAAGCCCGCGCCCACCCAATAGCGCTCATCGGGCTCGTGGAAGAGCGTGACGGCGGCGGCAGGATCGGCGCCCACCTCGTGCAGCCACACGGTGTCGGGGCGCCACGCGTCGTCGACCGTCGTGTAGACGACATGCCGGCCGTCGGGGGAGAGCACGGCACCCGAGAACGTGTCGGCGATCTCGTCGGCGAGGTTCTCGCCGGTCGACAGGTCTCGGATCCGCAAGGTGTAGCGCTCGTCGCCCTCCACGTCGACACCGTAGAGCAGCCGCGTGCCGTCGTTCGAGACGTCGAAGGTGCCGAGCGAGAAGAACTCATGACCCTCGGCTTCGACGTTGGCGTCGAGGAGGATCTGCTCACCCGGGACCGACGTGTCAGCCGACAGTTCAGGCGGCGTCCAGTTGTCTTCGTCCACGAGAGGCGCTCGGCACTGGATGCCGTACTGCTGGCCCTCGACGGTGCGCCCGTAGTACCACCACTGACCGTGCCGGGTGGGCACTGACAGGTCGGTTTCGAGAGTGCGGCCCTTGATCTCCTGGAACAAGGACTCGCGGAGCGGCCCCAGGTGCGCGGTGCGCTCCTCTGTGTAGGAATTCTCGGCCCGCAGGTGATCGAGCACCTCTTCGTCATCCTTGGCCCGCATCCACTCGTACGGATCGGTGACGTCGTCGCCGTGATGGCTGCGAACGGTCGGTCGCACGGGGGCGACGGGAGGAAGAGCGGATGCTGCGGCGGGTGAGTTCTCGGGCGTCTCTGCGGTCACCGCTCCACGCTAGTCGACGTCCCTGTCATCGGACGGTGACCAGCATCCGCTGCCATCCCGAGGATCCGTCGGGCGCGATCGGCGCGCGCTCTTCGGTCTGCAGCGTGCCGTCCTTATCGGTGGCGCGCACGGCGATGTAGTGCGGTCCTGCGGGAGCATCCCACTCGAGCATCCACTGCACCCACATGTCATCGTTGACCGGTGCCGACAGCGTCGCCTGCTGCCATTCGGCGTCGTCGATGGATACCTCGACCTTGGCGATGCCCACCGTCTGCGCCCACGCGACACCGGCGACCGCGACCTTTCCGACCGCGACCTCCTTGCCCGTGCGCGGCGTGTCGATGCGCGAGGAGAGCTTGATCGGAGCCTCGGCGCTGTAGCCGCGGGGTGTCCAATACGCCTCGTCCTTATCGAAGCGGGTCACTTTCAACTCGGTGACCCACTTGGTCGCCGAGACGTACCCGTACAGACCGGGAACGACCATCCGCACCGGGAAGCCATGTTCGACCGGGAGCGGCTCGCCGTTCATTCCCACCGCGAGGATGGCGTCGAGAGTGTCGTCGGTCAGGCTCGACAGCGGTGTGCTCGCGGTGTAGCCGTCGACGCTGCGAGAGAGGACCATGTCGGCGTCGCTGGAAGGCCCAGCCAGAGCGAGGACATCGCGGATCGGCACGCCGAGCCACTTCGCGCTGCCGAGCAGGCTGCCGCCGACTTCGTTCGACACGCACGTCAGCGTGACCGCGTACTCGTCGACGCCCATCTTCAAGAGGTCGTCGAACCCGATTTCGATGCGCTTGTCGACCATCCCGTCGATCACGAGGCGCCATTCGGCGGGATCGATCACGGGGACGGTCAGCGCCGTGTCGACGCGATAGAAGTCCGCGTTCGAGGTGAAGAGGGAGGAGAGGCCGTCGATGTCGAACTCGGCGCCCTCCGGCACGGTGACCGTCTTACCGGGCGAGGGAAGCTTCAGCGCGCCGCGGATGGCGTCGACCGACGCAAAGGTCGCCGTCGCCACGCGCGCACCGATGCCGGCGACCACCGCGGCGGCTGCCGTGATCGTCGTCATCGTCAGGAAGCGGCGCCGCGAGAGGGAAGCGTCTGACGGTGTATCCGACGCTGTCGCGTCGTACCAAGCCCGCAGGCGTCGGACGAGCACAGCGATGAGCACGCAGCCGACGACGGCTCCCGCGATGGTCGGAATCCAGGCCAGGGGAGTGGAACCCGCGCGCGTCGCGACGGCGGCGAGCGACAGGGCGCCGGCCAGGGCCACGCCGACAACGCCCAACGGCGGCCGAATCCATTGCAGGATGCCGCAGACGGCGGCCGCCACGAGTACAGCAATCCCCAGTCCCGCCAGCAGCGCCGGCTTGTCGGCATCGCCGAACGTCGTGATGGCGAACTCTTTCAGTGGCCTCGGCACGATGTCGATGACGAAGGAACCCACGGCCAGGAGCGGGCTGCCCTGCCGCGCGAAGACTGCGGCGAGCACTTCTGCCACGGCCAGAAAGGCGCCAGCACTGACAACTCCTGCCAGCGCGGACCACGCGAGCCAGCGAACACGCATCCGGTGGGACATGGAGACCTCCTCGGCGGCGTGATCATCGATCGCCGACATTGCCTATTCGGGGCGGAGTGTCTGACGGATTGGCGTTCCGCGAATTGGGGTTCATGTGCGAGGATTTCTTCGGTCCGGTTGCCGGAATATGAACCCACGGTGAACTCTTCGTTCGCATCGCCGATTTCGTCGGCACCCTTCATCCGAAACCCATGGAGAACGAAGAGTGGAAACCGCTGGACTGATCCTCGTGCTGGTCATCGTGCTAGCCCTGTTCTTCGACTTCACGAACGGGTTCCACGACACCGCGAACGCGATGGCCACGCCTATTGCCACGGGCGCGCTCAAGCCCAAGGTCGCTGTGCTCATCGCGGCCGTGCTCAACCTGGTCGGCGCCTTCTTGTCGACCGAAGTGTCCAAAACCGTGTCGCACGGCATCATCAACGAAGCCGAGATCCCGGGCGACATCTTACTTCCGGTGATCTTCGCCGGGCTCATCGGTGCCATCACGTGGAACATGCTGACGTGGCTGCTCGGCCTCCCCTCCAGCTCTTCCCACGCCTTGTTCGGCGGCCTGATCGGCGCGACCATCGTGGGCGTCGGCGCGTACGCGATCGACTTCAGCGTCGTCGCCAGCAAGGTCATTCTGCCGGCGCTCATCGCCCCGGTCACCGCGGGCCTCATCGCCTTCACCGCCACCCGGCTCGCGTATGCGGTCACGCGGCGTTACGACAACAAGCCGGACGGCCGGGACGGATTCCGGTGGGGTCAGATCTTCAGCTCCTCGCTCGTGGCGCTCGCGCACGGCACCAACGATGCGCAGAAGACGATGGGCGTGATCACCCTCGCGCTCATCACGGCAGGCTGGCAGAGCAGCGCGGATTCCGATCCGCAGACCTGGGTGATCCTCGCGTGCGGCACGACGATCGCCCTCGGAACCTACATGGGCGGCTGGCGCATCATCCGGACCCTCGGCAAGGGCCTGACCGACGTCAAACCCGCCCAGGGATTCTCGGCTGAGACGTCGACGGCGTCGACGATCCTCGCCTCCAGCGCGCTGGGGTTCGCCCTCTCGACGACTCAGGTCGCCTCCGGGTCGGTGATCGGGTCGGGTTTGGGACGGCGCGGCGCGACGGTGCGGTGGCGCATGGTGGGCCGCATCGCGGTCGGCTGGTTGCTGACTCTTCCCGCCGCGGGCGCCGTCGGCGGACTCGCTGCGCTGTTGGTCGTGTGGTGGGGGTCGTGGGGTGTCCTGATCGACGCGGTCCTGGCCGTGTTCGTCATCCTCGCCATCTTCTGGCGCTCGCGCCGCGATCAGGTGACCGCGGCCAACGCGATGAGCGAAGTCGCCGACTCGGGTCTCGCAGTCAAGGTCAAGCGCAACCCGCCGCTCACGCGCCGCCACCGGGCGATCCGGCGTGAGGAAGCCCGCGTCAAAGCGCAAGAAGACGCGCGTCGGCGTGCCGAGCAGGCAAAGGGCGGACAGAAATGAACATCGAGATCGATTGGTACGCCTTTCTCCAGGTCTTCGTTGCGGCGCTCGTGGCCGCCGTCCTCGTGGTCGGCTTCTACACGTTGGGATTGCGGATGCTGGTGCGCGCGGGCCATGCACCCGTGGTGGCGCCTGCCGAGTTCACCGACGCCATCACCGTGATCAGCGAGAAAGAGGCGCGCCGCGCGGCCAAAGCTGCGGAGAAGGCGGCCAAGAAGAGTCCGCTCACCAATACTCAGAAGACGGTGGCCCTCGTCGCCGCGTACATCTTCTTCGGGTTGTGCGCGCTGGCCGTCGTGATCGGCATTCTTCTGATCGTCGTGGGCAGCAGGTAAGACGCACGTCGCAGGCGTACGCGCATGCCTCGGTCGGGACCCCCGCTTAGGCTGGCATCATGACTCAGTTCGGCCAGCACCCCCCGGCTGCGCGTGTCATCGTCCATGTCAGTGACACCCACCTCTTGGCGGGCAACGCGGCGCTGGGCGGTCTATACGACACGGCCGCCAATCTGACCCTGGCGTTGCGCGCCATCGAACGCACCGGTGTCCGTCCCGATGCGATCGTGTTCACGGGCGACCTCACCGACCTCGGCGAGCCCGACGCCTACCGCGCGCTTCGCGAAGCCGTCGAGCCGGTCGCGGCACGGCTCGGCGCCCCGATCGTCTGGGTCGCGGGCAACCATGATGAACGTCCGGCGCTGCGCGCGGGACTCCTCGACGAAGACCCCACGCAGGAGCCGGTCACCGGAGTGTGGGACCTCGGTGGGCTGCGCCTGATCGCTCTGGACAGCACCGTGCCGGGGTGGCATCACGGCGAGATCGACGTCGCACAGCGGGAATGGCTGCGCGCCATCCTGGCAGAACCTGCGCCGCGAGGGACGATCCTCGCACTGCACCACCCACCGCTGCCCAGTCACATCCCCTTCTTCGACATCCTCGAATTGCGTGACCAGGGGGCGCTCGCCGAGATCATCGCGGGTACCGACGTGCGCGGAATCCTCGCCGGTCACCTTCACTATTCGACCCACGGCACCTTCGCCGGAGTGCCGGTGAGTGTGGCCTCAGCGACGTGTTACACGATGAACCTTCAACGGCCCGGTGACCAGGTCAACGGCATGGACGCAGCGCAGTGCATCAACCTCGTCCATGTCTACGACGACATCGTGACGCACACGGTCGTGCCCGTGCTCGAGGCGCCGACGGGGGAGTACTTCACCCCGGAGTGGACCCAGAAAATGGCTGCGCTCACCCCCGCCGAGCGGCTCGAAGCTTTCTCGCGCAAGCGCTGACCCCGTCTGCGGGTTGTCCCACGACCACTGCCGAAACAGACAGCCTGTCCCGCGGGCGTCAGGGGCTCGCCAGCTAGGCTGGACGCATCCCCACATCGCTGTGATCACCCAAAAGGACTCTTCACCATGCCTATCGACGCAATGACGCGTACACGCACCGAAACCGACTCTCTGGGCTCTCTGGAGATCCCCGTTGAGGCTTATTGGGGCATCCACACTGCCCGCGCGATGGAGAATTTCCCCATCTCGCTGCGGCCGATCTCCGTCTACCGTGACCTCGTGCGCAGCCTCGCCATGGTCAAGCAGGCCTCGGCGCGTGCGAACCGTGAGATCGGCGTGCTCGATCACGAGCGTGCCGACCTCATCGATCGCGCGTCGCAGCGGGTGATCGACGGCGAGTTCCACGACCAGTTCATCGTGGGCGTCGTCCAGGGCGGGGCAGGAACCTCGACCAACATGAACGCGAACGAGGTCATCACCAACATCGCGCTCGAGATGGCCGGCCACGAAAAGGGCGACTACGCGTTCATCTCGCCGATCGATCACACCAACCGCAGTCAGTCGACCAACGACGTGTATCCCACCGCCATCAAGGTCGGGTTGAGCCTGGATCTGCTGACCATGCTCGACGAACTCGCGCTGCTGCGACAGTCCTTCCTCGACAAGGCGCTCGAATTCCACGACATCCTCAAAGTGGGCAGGACCCAGTTGCAGGATGCCGTCCCCATGACCCTCGGGCAGGAATTCCACGGCTTCGCGACGACCCTCGGTGAGGACTATCACCGCCTCAAGGAGAACGCCTCTCTGCTGTACGAGATCAACATGGGCGCCACCGCCATCGGAACCGGCATCACGACCCACTACGACTATCGCCCGGCCGTTGTCCGGCACCTCCGTGACATCACGGGGCTCGACCTCGAATCCGCGGCCGACCTCGTCGAATCCACGAGTGACACCGGCTCGTTCATGTCGTTCTCGTCAACGCTCAAGCGCAACGCCATCAAGCTCTCGAAGATCAGCAACGACCTGCGGCTGCTCTCCAGCGGCCCGCAGGCCGGCCTCGGTGAGATCAACCTGCCCGCCCGCCAGGCAGGCTCGAGCATCATGCCGGGCAAGGTCAATCCGGTCATCCCCGAGGTCGTCAACCAGGTCGCCTTTGCGGTCGCCGGCGCCGATCTCACCGTGACGATGGCCGTCGAAGGAGGGCAGCTGCAGCTCAATGCATTCGAGCCGATCATCGCCCACTCGATTTTCCAGTCGATCACGTGGATGCGCCGGGCGATGCGGACGCTGCGCATCAATTGCATCGACGGAATCACAGCGAATCGCGAGCGACTGGGCGCGATGGTCGGATCCTCGGTTGGCGTCGTCACGGCTCTCACCCCGTTCATCGGGTACGCCGCCTCTGCCGCGCTCGCGAAAGCGGCGCTGCTGACGCATCGAAACGTCGGCGACTTGGTCGTCGAGGCCGGCCTCATGACACGTGAAGAGGTCGACAAGCAGCTGTCGCCCGCGCGATTGTCGGGACTGGAGGCCACCACGATGGCGATCCCGATCATCCAACCTGTCGAGAACGTCGTCGAATCATCCTGACGTCGCAGAGGGTGCTGGTGCTCCCCTGGGCGTAGCCTCGTCGAGCAGGAACCTTTCCCGCACCGATGATGAAGGGGGAGACGCATGAGCGATCCGCAGAACCCATACCAGACGCCCACGAATCAGCCGCCGGCGTATCCCTCCGCGAGCGCGCCGCCCGCGGCGTACCCCAGCGGCAACTTCCCGCCGGCCCCCGGCGCTCCGATTCCCGGCCGGACGCTGGGCATCGTCGCCTTCATCCTGTCGTTCTTCGCTCAGCTGATCGCCCTCATCCTCGGCATCGTCGCACTGGTGCAGAGCCGCAAGGCTGGTCAGAAGAACGGATTCGCGCTCGCGGCCATCATCATCAGCGCCGTGCTGATGGTGGTCGGCATCATCGTCGCACTCATCCTCGTGTTCACGGTCGTCGTCCCGCTCGCGCAGGCGTGTGCCGATCTCGGGCCCGGCACTCACGTGACCGAAAGCGGACTGACGATCACCTGCGGCTGACGCAGGCCCAGCCCTCAGTCGGTAATGCGGCAGTGAGTGGTGAGCTCGCCGATCCCGTCGACGCCGACCGTGACCGTGGACCGGTCGCGGAGGAAGATCTGCGGGTCGCGCGAGTAGCCGGCTCCGCCCGGGCTCCCCGTGGAGATCAGCGTTCCCGGCAGGAGCGTGGCGGATGCCGACAGGTGCGAGACCAGCGTCGCGACCGAGCGCACCATCTGGCCGGTCGAGGCGTCCTGCACCGTCTGGCCATCCACGATGGCCCAGATGTGCAGGTCCTGCGGATCGGGCACCTCGTCGGCGGTGACCACATACGGGCCCGTGGGAGTGAAACCGTCGAACGACTTGCACCGGGACCACTGCGCTTCGGAGAACTGGATATCGCGCGCGGTGATGTCGTTGACCACCGTGTAGCCCCAGACGTGGTCAAGCGCCTCGGCGGGCGATACATCCTTCGCGGGTTTGCCGATGATGACGCCGAGCTCAGCCTCGTAATCGATCGACTCGCTCAGTCGCCGCGGCCACGACGTTGTCGCTTCGTGGGCCGACAGCGAGTTGGGCCACAGCACGAAGACCGTCGGCGCGGAATCGACCTTGAGGCCCAGTTCGCTCGAGTGGGCGGCGTAGTTCAGGCCGATGGCCAGGATGACGGGCGGGTCATCGACGGCGGACGCGAACGTCGCTCCGTCGAGTGACGCCCACTCGTGTGATGACGCCGCGGCATCCCGAATCTGCTGCAGCATCTCGTCGCCGCCGGCGATCAGCGCGCGCAGAGTCGTCGGTGCACTCTCGAACAGCGTGGCCACCGGGGTTGCCCGATCGCCGTCGACGAGCACGAGATGGGGCTCAGCGGCTCCCGGGGGGGTCACATGGGCGAAGCGCATCGTTCCAGGCTACCGTCGGGATTCTTGTTGCGGAGGTGTATGTCGGCATGCCTATTGTGAGCACTGTGACCTTTCCTTCGCCGCTTTCCGCCCCGCGACCGGGGAGCCCGGCCGTCATTCCGGCAGCGCCGGCCTCGCCCCCGGTACTCCCCGTACCCACGCCCCGCGGCCGCCGAGCGCCGATCTGGCTGTTCGCGATCCTCGCCGTGGTCATGGTGATGCTCGCGGCATACATCCTGAGCTTCCTCGGCCCGGCGGCCGCGCTCATCGGAATGCTCCTCGCGCTCGTCCCGTTCGCCGGTGTTCTGGTCACGGTGCGGATCATCGATCGATGGGAGCCGGAGCCCCGCTCTCTGCTGATCTTCGCTATCGCGTGGGGAGCGATCGCGGCCGCCGCGCTCGCGCTCGCCGTGGGCCTCGGCGTCCTCCTCGTCTTCCACCCCGCCAATACGGCCGCCACCGATGCGCTGTCCGCCGTCGTCCAGGCTCCGATCGTGGAGGAACTGGCTAAGGGTCTGGGTGTCCTCCTGATCTTCGCGCTCGGACGTCGGGCCTTCGATGGTCCCGTGGACGGCGTCGTGTACGGAGCGCTCGTCGGAGCGGGATTCGCCTTCACCGAGAACATCCTCTACTTCTCGCAGAGCTTGATCGAAGGCGGCATCTACCAGGCCACCTCCACCTTCTTCGTTCGTGGCATCCTGTCGCCCTACGCCCACGCCATGTTCACCGCGGTCACCGGTTTCGCTCTCGGGCTCGCTGCCCGTCGTGGGCGGTCGGGTGTGGGTGTCGCGCCGATGTGGCTGCTGGGGCTGTGCGGCGCGATTCTCCTGCACGCGCTGTGGAACGCCTCGGCCGTGTTCGCCGACTTCTTCGTGCTGTACGTGACGCTCCAGGTGCCGCTGTTCATCGGTTTCGTCATCGGGATCGTGATGCTGCGAAGGGAGGAGATTCGACTCACCCGCAGTCGACTCACCGAGTATGCGGATGCCGGGTGGTTCACGGCCGGAGAGGTTGACATGCTCGCCACAAGCACCGGTCGTCGCCATGGCATCGCGTGGGCGCGGTCGCGTCCCGGTGATCAAGCGAAGGTCATGAAGGCATTCATCGCCGATGCGACGGCGCTCGCGTCGGCGCGTCAACGTGCGCTCTCGGGGCGGGACTCCCGCGCCGTCGAAGACGAGCACGCCTACCTCGCGCGCGCGACTGCCGCCCGCGCGGCGCTCATCGGCGGAACGCGGTCGGCCGCCTGAATGGACGCCGGCCGGACAAAGACTCAGCGCTCGATGTCGCGGCTATGCCTGCGTAACAATCGAGCGCTGAGTTGGTCTATCGCCATTCTCCCGAGGTAGCACGGGTGGTGTCAAGGGCAACGCGCAAGACCCCGCCAACCGCGCTCGCGTTGCATGCGCCGCGTCCCTCAGGTTGGATGGACTCATGACTGATGACCGCACCAAGCCAGAATTCGACGCCCCCAGCGGGCCCGCTCCCACCGAACTCGTCATTCGCGACCTGATCGTCGGCGACGGCGCCGAGGCAAAGCCCGGCGACACCGTCACCGTCCACTACGCCGGCGTTGAGTACGACTCCGGTGAAGAGTTCGACTCGTCGTGGGGTCGCGGCGAATCCATCCAGTTCCCGTTGCGTGGGCTCATCCAGGGGTGGCAGGACGGCATCCCCGGAATGAAGGTCGGCGGACGCCGCGAACTCGTTATCCCCCCGGCCCTCGCGTACGGCCCCGCCGGCGGCCACTTCCTCGGTGGCAAGACGCTGATCTTCATCATCGACCTGATCGCGGTCGGCTGATCGCACACACGATGTGAAGGGGCGGATGCTGCGGCATCCGCCCCTTTTCCGCATCCGCAACGCCGATCCAGATGAGAAATCTCTATTCTTCGGAATAGAACTCCCTGGCTATCGCGTTGTCATCCCCGTACCGCCGGAGTACCGGCCCCCTCGATGCAAGGAAACCTGATGACTGACACCAACACCATTCCCGACGTCCCCGGCTACAAGACGGGCACCTGGGTGCTCGACCCGTCGCACAGCGAGGTGACCTTCAGTGTCCGCCACATGATGATCTCCAAGGTGCGCGGCACCTTCGGCCTCAAGAGCGCCACGATCACCGCGCCGGAGAACCCGCTCGACGCACGCGTCGAGGCCTCGGTCGACGTCACCTCGATCGACACCAATGATGAGGGTCGCGACACCCACCTCCGCTCAGCAGACTTCTTCGACACCGAGGCCCACCCGACGATGGAATTCGTCTCGACCGGTGTGCGCTTCGATGGCGGCGACTACCTCGTCGACGGCGATCTGACGGTGCACGGGGTCACCAAGCCGGCCACGTTCGAACTCGAGTTCGGTGGATTCGGCGTCGACCCGTGGGGAAACTACAAGGCCGGTGCGACCGCGAAGACGGTCATCAACCGCGAAGACTTCGGCCTCACCTGGAACGCAGCGCTCGAGACCGGTGGTGTGCTCGTCGGCAAGGACGTCACGATCACGCTCGACCTTGAGCTGGCTCACCAGGCCTGATCGGCTACACAGAAGGGCGGATGCTGCGTGCATCCGCCCTTTTGTCGTTCCTGGGTCAGGCTCGAATCATTCTCGGTTCGTGCGGCGCAGACGCAATCTGTTCTGCGCGAGGAGGATTCCGGCGAACACCAGCGCGGCGCCGGCCGGCTCGTTCCAGCTGACATGCTCGCCGAGGATGACGACTCCGAGGATCACGCCCACGATGGGGGTGATATAGGTGACGGTGGATGCTCGCGTCGGACCCCATGCTCGGAGGACGTTCTGATTCCAGATGTATGCGACACCGGTGCCCAGGCATCCGAGCAGCACGAGGGACAGCACGATCCAGGGAGTCAGCGTGACAGGGGTTGCCGCCACCACGGGCGTGAGCGCGACCATGATGACGGCGGCGATGCCGATGTTCAGAAATGAGAAGGTCAGCGCCGACATGCCCGTGTCTGCGGTGAAGCGGCGCATATAGGCGAGGCTGAATCCGTAGCAGGCGGTCGCGCCGAGGATCGCGAATTGGGCGACCAGGCTCTGCGTGAGGTCGAGTCCCTGCCAGGGAGCGATGATCACCATGACGCCGGCAATTCCGACGAGGATGCCGGCAATCTGCACTGCCTTGAGCTTCTCCACGCGGAACACCGCCCACGCCATGATGGCGGTCATGATCGGTGTCGTGGCGTTGTAGATGCTGGCGAGTCCAGACGTCACGTGCTGCTGCGCCCATGAGAACAACAGGAACGGGATGACGCAGAAGGTCAATGCGAGCACGGTCATGTGCAGCCAGACCCGAAGGCGGCGGGGCAGGCGCTCTCTGCGCACCAGCACGAAGAGGCCGAGGGTGGCCGCGCCGAGGACGAGGCGTGACCACGCGACCTGGCCGGGGGAGACTCCTTCGAGCGCGATCTTCATGAACAGGAAACTCGAGCCCCACACGACGCCGGCGAGCACGAACTGCAACGCGATTCTGCCCGTCGCGGCGGGCGGCGGCGAGGAGGGCGACGTCGTGGAGTGCGATGTCGTTTGCGGCGGGGGAGCGGTGGTCACGACCAGACTCTAACCTCGGCGTCGGACGCTCTGACGTCCGCGGCAGTACGACGTCCGAAATCCGCGGAAGATCGGCGGTGGTGCGACGGTGTGAACGGCTGGTGGCCGAGTCTCGGCCGACGCTTACGGCTGGGGGTGTTCGGCGTCGTACGCGCGAAAGCGGGGATACATGCGCAGCAGCACGGCCGTGACGCCGACGATGACGAAGCCGCCGAGGAGTGGTGGAAACCACAGCGTCGTGAGGGTCGCGAGCACTCCGGCGTAGAGGGCGCCGAGGCGGGGGCCGCCCGTGACGACAACGATGAACACGCCTTGAAGTCGCCCTCGAATGGCATCCGGCACTGCCGCCTGCATCATGGTCGATCGATAGATCGCGCTGATGTTGTCGGCTACGCCCGAGATCGCAAGAAGCACGACCGCGATGGCGATCAGCGGAATATTCGGGCTCGTTGCGGACACGGTCTCCGGCGCGAACAGCCCAACGGATGCTGCAAGCAGGACGAGACCGAAACCCAGCATCGCAACTCCGTAGACCTGGATCGCGCGGGCGATGCCCAGCCCCTGGTGTCGCACGCGACCGACCGGCCCCGAGAACAGACTCGACAAGAAGGCGCCCGCGGCGATCGCCGCGGTGAGCACTCCCGTGGTGATCGGGCCGCCGCCGAGAAGGATGGCACCGACGGCGGGGAAGAGCGCCAGAGGCTGCCCGAACGTCATCGCGATGATGTCGAGGATGTACTGCAGTCGAATGTTGGACGCGCGTCGCAGGAATCGCCACCCGTCCTTCAGGGATTCGAGTCCCGGGCGGACGATTTCTCCCTCGGGGCGGATGCTGGGAAGCGTCCATAGGCCCAGGAACAGCGAGAGCATGAGCACGACATCGATGGAGTACGTCCACGCATAACCCGCGAAGGCGACGAGCACCCCGGCGAGCGCGGGCCCGGCCATCACCATGATGCCGATGGTGATGCCGTGCAGCGCGGCCGCGGCGGGCAGGAGTTCGCGGGGGAGCAGGCGCGGGGTGATCGCCTCCCTTGTCGCCATCACGATGGCATTCGCGGCCGAGGTGACGATGCTCAGCGCGTACAGCCACCACACCGTCTCCCACCCCGCCCAGGTGACGAGGGCGAGGAGGAACGTCGCTGCCCAGGTGACGGATGCCGCGATCAGCGCGACGATGCGCCGGTCGAACGCGTCCGCCAGCATGCCTCCGTACAGGCCCGCGGCGACCATCGGCAAGAGACCGACCACGGCCACCATCGCGACGGCGAGGGTGTCGCCGGTGAGCGAATAGACCTGGAGCATGATGGCCACGGTCGTCAGCTGTCCGCCGAGGCCGGCGAGGGTGGAACCGATCCACATCCGCGCGAATGGCGCGCTCGTGGTCAGTGGCCGCAGATCCAGGAAATGGTCCCTGCGCAGGCGCGCCATCACGAGGCGATGAGGTGCGGTGCAGGCATCCGTCCAGAGTAAGCCCCGCCGGGCACGACTCGTTCTCGCGTCGGCCGCGTGACTGGTAGACTCTTCAGGTTGCCGTTAGATCGGCCGCGGATAACAGAGCCCACGCATCAGGCGTTCGGCGCCGCGCAACGAACAGAGAGGGGATCACCTATGGCACTGGAAGCAGAGATCAAGAAGGCGATCATCGAAGAGTACGCGACGCACCCCGGTGACACCGGATCCCCCGAGGTGCAGGTCGCGATGCTGACGCAGCGCATCAAGGACCTCACCGAACACCTCAAGGAGCACAAGCACGACCACCACTCGCGTCGTGGTCTGTTCCTCATGGTGGGTCAGCGCCGTCGTCTGCTCGGCTACCTCCAGGACATCGACATCGCGCGTTACCGCACGTTGATCGAGCGCCTGGGCCTCCGCCGCTAAGCGACCCAGCGTACATCGCACTTCTTCCGAAGGCCGTCCCCGGTGGGGGCGGCCTTCGTCGTTTCCCGGTGCCGCAGCCCCGCGGAATTCAGGCGGATGCCGCCGCCCGCGCCGCGAGCAGATCCGCATGGTGGATCGCGGCGACGTCGGGGTGGGCCCGCAGACGTGATTTCAGCGCGTTCTCGCCGTATTGCGCGTGGATCGGGTTCGAGGGGTCCTTGGTGACCCCGCGCGCCTCGGCGGCGAGCTCAGGCGGAAGGTCGATGAGTGGCAGTCGGCTGTCGAGCGCGGGGTTGAAGAAGTACGGAACGGAAATACGGTCGTCGGGGTAGCGGGGCGAGATGACGCGGTGATTGGTGGCGACGAGGTAGCCGCCGGTGGCGTATTCGAGCATTTCGCCGATGTTGACCACGAATGCACCGGGCACCGCCGGCGCCTCGACCCACTCACCGTCACGCTGCACCTGGAGGCCGCCCTTCCCGGGCTCGACCCACAGCAGGGTGAGCACCCCGGAATCCTTGTGGGCGCCGACGCCCTGTTGGGGCTCGGGTTCGTCCTTGCCCGGGTAGCGGACGATCTTGAGCAGGGTCGACGGTTCGCCGAAGTGCTGGTCGAAGTAGTTCTCGGGCGCTCCGAGCGCGAGCGCCCATGCGCGAAGGAGCTTGCGCGCGACACCGGCCAAATGCTCCTGCCACTCGTCTGCCACCGCGCGCAATTCCGGCTGAGCCTCGGGCCACAAGTTGGGGCCGATGAGGCGGTCGTAGTCGGCGTTGGGTGACGAGACGGCGACGCGCTCCGGGCCGATGTCGATCTGCTCCCGCCAGTCGACTTTGCCCTGGGTGCGCTCGCCGCCGACCCGCGTATAGCCGCGGAACTGCGGGCTGTTGATGTTCTCGATCGCGAGCTTGTCGGCCTCGGGCAGAGCGAAGAAGTCACGTGCAGCCTGATGCAGGCGCGCTTCCAGGTCCGCGGTGACACCCGTACCGGTGAGGTAGAAGAATCCGACATCGTGTGTCGCATGGCGCAGTTCCTCACGGAAGAGCGCGGCCTGCTCGGGGCCAGCGTCGAGCAGGGAGAGATCGAGGACGGGAAGAGTGGGCGCGCTCATGGATCGAGAGTACGAACCGGGATCGCAGCCGGCTCGTTTATTGCCGACCGTTACCGATCCGGCGTGCAGGCGATCACGCGTTTGGTGATCGCCCGGTCCCCCCAGTAGTCTCTCGAGGTGAGGTACGCCTAACCTATGTTCGCAACATTTCTGATCGGCCTGCGCGAAGGTCTTGAAGCCGCGCTCGTCGTCGGCATTCTCGTCGCCTACCTGTCGCGAATCGGCAGACGCGACGTCCTGCCGCGCCTGTGGGCAGGCGTCGCTTTGGCAGTTCTCCTTGCCGTCGTCATCGGCGCCGTGCTCACGTTCGGTGCCTACAGCCTGACGTTCGAGGCGCAAGAGCTCATCGGCGGTCTCCTTTCGCTGCTGACGGTCGCCATGGTCACTTGGATGATCTTCTGGATGCAGAAGACCGCTCGAACGTTGAAGAAGTCCCTCGAGGGGGGACTGGATCGTGCGCTCGCGCAGAGCAGTCTCTGGGCCGTCGTCGCGATCGGCTTCATCTCGGTCGCTCGTGAGGGCGTCGAGACGACACTGCTGCTGTGGTCGATGGTGCAGTCCTTCGGGGATGCCCCGGCCGCCCTCCTCGGCGCTCTCTTGGGGCTGGTGGCCGCTGTCCTCCTCGGTTGGCTTCTCGCCCGCGGCATGGTGCGCATCGACCTGCGGATCTTCTTCGCGTGGACGGGCGCGTTTCTCGTGATCGTCGCCGCGGGCGTGTTGGCGTATGCCATCCACGATCTTCAGGAGGCTGGCGCGCTTCCGGGTCCGTTCACCGCCGCCGCGCCGATCGATGCGGTCACGGGTGCCGTCGCCGTCGGCTGGGCGGCCTTCCCGTTCGGGTGGGCATTCGACGTGACCGCGGTGATCCCGCCGGGCAGTCCGCTCGCGGCCATCCTGCAGGCGACCGTGGGCTTCATGCCGAAGATGTCATGGCTTCAGGTCATCGCATGGGTGGCGTACATGCTCATCGTCGGGACGGCCTTCGTGCGCGGCCTCCTGCGTTCGCGCCCACCGCGCGAGGCCGTCCAATCTTCCTCAGTACCAATCCCCGTTCCCTCCCGACAAGGAGCATGATGACCCTCTTCCGCGCCCTGGGCACCGCCCTGGCCGCCGGCGCGACCGTAGCCCTGCTTGCAGGTTGCGTCGCGAAGGCAGATGTCGCCGCAACCGACGCGCTCACCGTGACGTCCACCGACTCGTCGTGCGACGTGTCCACGGCAGAGGTGACCAGCGGCGCACTCGCGTTCGATGTCACCAACGGCGGCACCGATGTGACCGAGTTCTATCTCCTCGCCGATGACGGACTGCGCATCGTCGGAGAAGTCGAGAACATCGCTCCCGGGGCCTCGCGGTCGCTCACCGTGGTGGCTCAGCCGGGTGACTACTACACCGTCTGCAAGCCCGGCATGATCGGCGATGGTGTCGGCCGAGCTTCGTTCGCCGTGTCCGGAGACGCGGTCGCGGCGACCGGAGACGACGCCGAGCAGAAGCAGCAGGCCGTCGACCTGTACGCCGCGTTCGTCAAGGACCAGGTCGGGCAACTGGTGCCCGCCGTCGACACGTTCGTCACGGCCTACGAGTCGGGCGATGACGCGGCCGCGCAGCAGCAGTTCCCCCAGGTCCGCGCGTACTACGAGCGCATCGAACCCGTCGCCGAGGCACTCGGAGACCTCGATCCTCGCATCGACTATCGCGAAGTCGACGCCGTGGCCGAGGGGCTCGACTGGACGGGGTTCCACCGCATCGAGAAGGACCTCTGGGTCCCCGCGCAAGACGCGCTCAATGCAGACGGCGAAACCCCGGCGTGGCAGAACTGGGCGCCATCGACCCCCGACGAGCGCGCCTCCTACGGTGACAGCCTGATTGCCGATGTGCAGGAACTCTACGAATACGTGCACGGAGACGACTTCCAGGCCGCGCTCGACGCTCAAGGCGTTGCGGGCATCTCCAACGGCGCGATCGCCCTTCTCGACGAGGTGGCCACCGGCAAGATCTCCGGCGAGGAGGACTGGTGGTCGGGGACCGACCTGTGGGACTTCGCCGCGAACGTCGAGGGCTCGAAGATGGCGTTCTCGCTGGTGAAAGACATCGCTGCAGCGAAGGGCGACGAGGGCGCGGCGCTGGCCGAGGATATCGGCACCGGCTACGCGAATCTGGAAGCCGCTCTCGCCGCCCACGGGTCGCTCGCCAGCGGCTTCGTGAACTACAGCGAACTCAGCGAGGCCGACAAGCGCGAGCTCACCGACCTCATCAACGCCCTCGCCGAGCCGCTTTCACAGCTCACATCGACCATCCTGGAGTGATGACGAACCCCGAACCCACCCCGGCGGCGGGGCTGAGCAGGCGTGGCCTGCTCGGTCTCGCCGTTGGCGCGGGCGCCGCGGGCCTCGTCGTCGGCGCGGGCGCAGGGGCGGCGACCGCCGTCGCGGTCGGGACGCTCGGCCGAGGCAGACGGTGCGGCATCCGCCTACGAGTTCTTCGGCGCACACCAGGCGGGAATCACGACACCCGTCCAAGATCACTTGCACTTCGCGTCGTTCGACATGATGGCCCGCACCGACCGGGACGACCTCATCTCGCTGCTTCAGGACTGGTCGTATGCCGCGTCGCGCATGACTCAGGGACTCGATGTCAGCGCCACCGGCGCCGTCGGAGGTTCGCCCGAGGCCCCGCCCGACGACACCGGTGAAGCCCAAGGTCTTGCGGCGAACGGGCTCACCATCACCTTCGGCTTCGGTCCGACCCTCTTTCAGTCGGAGACAGGCGAGGATCGCTACGGTGTGGCCGCACGCCGACCGGCATCGCTCGAGAAGCTGCCCGCTTTCCTCGGCGATGATCTGGATCCGGGAAACTCTGGCGGGGACCTCTGCATCCAGGCCTGCGCAGACGATCCTCAGGTCGCCGTCCACGCTGTCCGCAACCTGAGTCGAATCGCCTTCGGTCGCGCCACACTGCGCTGGTCGCAGCTCGGCTTCGGGCGTACCTCGAAGACGACCGCCAGCCAGTCGACACCGCGAAACCTCTTCGGATTCAAAGACGGCACCGCCAATATCCTCGCCGATGACAAGAAAGCCCTCGACGCCCACGTCTGGGTGTCTGCGTCGAAAGAGCCGGATTGGATGACCGGCGGCTCATACCTCGTCGCTCGAAAGATCGCCATGCTCATCGAGACGTGGGACAGAGTTCGCCTGAGCGAGCAGGACCAGATCGTGGGGCGAACCAAGGGGGCTGGTGCGCCGCTGTCCGGCGGTGACGAATTCACCGAACCCGATTTCGAGGCGAAGGATGCCACGGGAGCTCCGGCGATCGACAAGAACAGCCACGTCCGGCTCGCGCACCCCGACATGAACAACGGCATCCGGATCCTGCGGCGCGGCTACAACTACGTCGACGGGAACAACGACCTCGGGCGCCTCGACGCCGGGCTCTTCTTCCTCTCCTACCAGAGCTCGCCGGAGCAGTTCGTCACGCTGCAGCGGGCACTGTCGACAGACCTCATGTCGGAATACCTCCGTCACGTCGGGTCGGGAATCTGGGCGATTCCCGGCGGTGCGCGGGCAGGGTCATACGTCGGAGCGGACCTGTTCGCCTGACACGAGCGACATGGCGGCTCGGTCGGAGCTCAGCCGTGCTGGCGAGGGTCGACCTGCCGCATGGGCCGCGGCGACGATGGCGGGCGCCGTGAGCCGGTCGGGTCGCTGCGGTGACCCTCGCTGCCCGCGAGCGTGGCGTCGTCGAACAGCCAGGTCGGACGGGGCTCGACGATGGGTCGAAACACGCGCCTGACCGGTTTGGTTGCAAGCCCCAACGCGATGAGCACCGACGCGACGACGACGATCGGCAACCACAGCCACGTCGGCTCGAGATCGCGCAGAATCCCCGATTCGCGGAACGGATACAGCACGAACGAATGCAGCAGGTAGACGTACATCGTGTATTTGCCGAAGTGGGTCCACCAGCTGGTTTTGCGGGGCAGAAGAGTGAAGAAGGCTGCGCTGAGCACCAGCGCGATCGCCACGAGTGCGAGCCGCACCGCTCCCGCCCACCAGCCGGTCGCACCGATCGACGAGTAGTTCTCGTCGTAGAACAGCCACTCGCGCAGGTTCACGTCGTTCCACACGTCGACGAAGAACCAGGCAGCCCAGCCCGCGACGGCGAACACGCCCAGCGCGGCGGCGATCATCCACCACTTGCGCGGGCGGAGCAGCCGCATCCGGTCGACGATGCGGTGTTCGCTCAGCCACCAGCCCAGTGTGAAGAAGGGGAGGAGGCCGAGCGTCCGCGACAGGGAGAACGTCGAGTCGATGTTCGGCAGGTAGCCGGCCCCGATCGAGATGACGAGCGTCCACAGCAGTGGCCAGCGCAAGAGCGCCAGGTAGGGCAGGATCAGCCGGAAGATGCCGAGCGCGAGCAAGAACCACAGCGTCCACGACGGCTCGGTGATGTTCGGGTTGGCGCCGCCCTCGACGATCAGCTTCGTGATCGTCCACAGTCCCTCGAAGACCACGTAGGGAACGAGGATGTCCGTGATCACGCGCGCCATCTGGCGCTTGTTCGGGGTCCCGCCCTTCGAGAAGTAGCCGGAGATGATCGCGAATGCGGGCATGTGGAACGCGTAGATCAGCAAGTAGAACCCGAGCGCGACGTCGGAGTCGTACGTCAACCGCTGCGTGGCGTGGCCGAGCACGACGAGCACGATGCAGGCGAAGCGGGCGTTGTCCCAGAACGGGACGCGGCGGCGCGGCCGGGCGGCGGGCGCGGATAGCGAAGTCTGATCGGGCGTCGTGTGATCGGTCATAGCGGCTCCGCCACATTACCCCGTGCCATCGCCCCGGCGGGATCCCTTGACGGCGGAATAATCTTGGCGATAGGGCGTTGCACCGGATACATTCACCTGAATAGAACGGATGCCGCAGGGCTCCGGGAAGCGGAAAGAAATCGTGAGCGACACCAGCAACTGGCCGGGCATGCAGTTCGGCATCTTCACCGTCAGCGACATCACTGAGGATCCCACCACAGGTCAGACACCCACTGAGGCCGAGCGGATCCAGGCCACTCTGACGATCGCGAAGCACGCCGAAGAGGTGGGCCTCGATGTCTTCGCTCTGGGCGAGCACCACAACCCGCCGTTCTTCTCCTCGTCTCCCACGACGACCCTCGCGTACATCGCCGCGCAGACCGAGCGCCTCCTGCTCTCGACCGCCACGACGCTGATCACCACGAACGACCCGGTGAAGATCGCCGAGGACTTCGCGATGCTCCAGCACGTCTCCGGCGGCCGTACCGACGTCATGCTCGGTCGCGGCAACACCGGACCGGTGTACCCGTGGTTCGGCAAAGACATTCGCCAGGGATTGCCCCTCGCGGTGGAGAACTACGCACTGCTGCACAAGCTGTGGCATGAGGACGTCGTCGACTGGGAGGGCAAATTCCGCACTCCGCTCCAGGGCTTCACCTCCACGCCGCGCCCGCTCGACGGTGTTGCGCCATTCGTCTGGCACGGATCGATCCGCACACCCGAGATCGCTGAACAGGCTGCGTACTACGGCGACGGATTCTTCGCGAACAACATCTTCTGGCCCGCCGAGCACTACCAGCGCCTGATCGCGCTGTACCGCCAGCGTTACGCGCACTATGGACACGGCACGCCCGAGCAGGCGATCGTCGGGCTGGGTGGCCAGGTCTTCATGGCCGAGAAGTCGCAGGATGCCGTCCGGCAGTTCCGGCCGTACTTCGACAATGCGCCCGTCTACGGCCACGGCCCGAGCCTCGAGGATTTCTCGGAGATGACCCCGCTCACCGTCGGCTCGCCGCAGCAGGTCATCGATCGCTATGCCGGGATGCGGGATCTCTACGGCGACTACCAGCGCCAGCTGTTCCTCATGGATCACGCAGGGCTCCCGCTGAAGACCGTGCTCGAGCAGCTCGACATCCTCGGTGGCGAGGTCGTCCCGGTCCTGCGCAAGGAGCTCGCGAACAACCGCCCCGCAGAGGTTCGCGATGCGCCGACCCACGAGAACCTCGTGCAGGCCGCGTCGCGCGTCGAGCTCACCGCAGGCGCCGCTTTCGGTGTGGCCGGCGGTGCACGATGAGCGCCCGACGAATCGCGGTCGTTTCCGCGGGACTGTCGAACCCGTCATCCACGCGGATGCTGGCCGACCGGCTGTCGGCAGCGACCGTCAACGCGCTCGCCGAGCAGGGTATCGAGGCATCCGTTGACGTCTTCGAACTACGCGACTACGCGCACGACATCACGAACAACCTCCTCACCGGGTTCGCGCCCCCCGCGCTCGAATCCGTGATCAACACCGTCGTCTCCGCGGATGCTCTGATCGCTGTGACGCCGATCTTCTCGACCAGCTACAGCGGGCTGTTCAAGTCGTTCATCGACGTGCTCGACCCGGACACGCTCGCGGGGACGCCGGTGCTCCTCGGTGCAAATGCGGGCACCGCCCGCCACTCGCTGGCGATCGACTACGCGATTCGGCCGTTGTTCGCGTACCTCCACGCCGAGCCGGTATCCACCGGTGTGTTCGCCGCGTCGAGCGACTGGGGAAGCAGCGCCGACGACGTGGCACCCCTCAGCGCACGCATCGAACGCGGCGCAAAGGAGCTTGCCGAGGCCGTCGCCCGTCGCGAGCAGACCGAGGTGACCGATCCGTTCGACCCCGCACACTACCTCGGCGAGGGACATTCGTTCGGGCATCTGCTGGGCGGCCTTGCGGGGGAGTAGGCCGGGCGTGGATGTCCCCCGCGATCGATATCGTGGACGGATGCCATCCAAGACCACCGGGATTCCCGGGCGCCGACATTCCTGACGCTCGTGGCCGGACGGGCCTCGACCGCACCGGGGCTGACCTCGACCGCAATCCCGACGTCCGTGACATCGAACCCGAGCTGATCGCCTCTGGCTGGCATGTCTTGCGGCGCACTTCGTTCGACTACCTCGGTCGTGATGGGCAGTGGCAGCGCCAGACTCGCGAGACCTACGACCGGGGCAACGGGGCGACCGTGCTGCTCTACGACGCCGAGCGGCGGGTCGTCCTGCTCACCCGGCAGTTCCGTTTCCCGATCTACGTCAACGACCATCCGGACGGGATGCTCATCGAGACGGCCGCGGGGCTGCTCGACGCAGACGATCCGGAGACCGCGATCCGACGTGAAGCGGCGGAGGAGACGGGTGTCGTGATCGGCGAACTTCAGCACGTGTACGACGTGTACATGAGTCCCGGTTCGGTGACCGAGCGCATCCACTTCTACGCCGCTGCGTACTCCGCCGCCACACGCGAGACCGAAGGCGGAGGCCTGGAGGAGGAGGGTGAGGAGATCGAGGTGCTCGAACTCGCTTTCGACGAGGCGCTCGGGATGATCCGCGACGGCCGCATCCAGGACGCGAAGACGATCATGCTGCTGCACTGGGCGGCGCTCGAGGGACCGTTCGCCCGCTGAGCATCGGGTCAGCCGCTCAGCGTCGGGTCAGCCGCTCAGCGTTGGGTCAGGCCAGGCGGATGTCGTCGACCGAATCCAGGACGGTCCACGACGTCCTTCCGGCGGCAGGAACGGCGACGATATCTGCCGCGACGAGTGGTCCGAGGTCCACGCCGGCGAGTTGCTCGATCTCGGCCAGCGGCACCTGGAACGTGCGGAACGCGCCGAGTGGTGCGACGGAGACGACTCCCTGCGCCGTGTCGATGAGGTCGGACTGGTCCAGAACGAATCCGGTCGCTGCGAGATGAGTGCCGTCGTCGTCGGTCGACCACGCGATGGCCTTCCAGAACCTGCGCGGAATGGCGATGCCCCGGTACGGAGGATCATCGTCGGCGAGCACCGGCGCGGTGAACACCGAGATGCGCACTCGCTCGGCTTGCGCGTAGGCGAGGACGTGGTCTTCCAGCCCCAGCCAGAGCATCTTGGACTGGTTGAAATCCGCCGCCTGCGGCGCCGCGTTCGGATAGAAGAAGGTCGCGCGGGTGGCCGCCGCGGCCGACGCTTCGTCACCCCAACCGGGATCGCGGCGACGGACGAGGTGACCGCGGTCGAGGTCGTTGTTCGCGTACACGGCCGGTCCCGCCTGATCGGTGGCCGGCACACGCGGATCGAGGTTCCAGTCGCCGACGCGCGGCAGGTCGAGCAGCGTCGACCCGTCGATGTTCACGCCGGTGACCACCGCCAGCTTTCGATCGCGATCCAGCGTGACCGAGAACCGCGGATAGGTCAGCGTCACGACGTCGCTGCCCGGGGCGGTCGGGAGCGGGACGGTCTCGGGCAGGAATTCGGGGTCGTAGCCGGTGGAGACTGTCGCATCGGGCATGCACCTATCCTGACCTGTCCGTCCGACATCGGGGCGAACTCCGCTCAGTTCAGCCAGCGGTATTCCGTCTCGGGGCGTCCGGGTCGGCCGTAGCGCGGGGCGCGTTCGATGCGACCGGCATCCACGAGGTGCTCGAGGTAGCGGCGGGCCGACACGCGCGAGAGCCCGAGTGCGTCGGCTGCCTCACTCGAGGACAGCGCGCGCTCCCGCACGGCAGCCGTGACGAGTGCGAGCGTTTCCGAGGACAGCCCTTTCGGGAGCGAGACGGACGCTATCGGGTGCCGCGCGCCCAGCAGCGCGTCGATGTCGGCCTGGGTCGTCTGGCCGGCGGCATCCTGTGCACGGCGGTGATACTCCCGGTACTGCTCCATGCGCTCGCGGAAGGTCGCGAAGGTGAACGGCTTGACCAAGTACTGGTCGACGCCGAGCGCGACGACCTGCCGGACCACATCAGCATCGCGCACCGCCGTGACAGCGATGACATCGACGTCGGCGGCTCGTGCGCGCAAATGCCGGAGCACGTCGAGACCGGTACCGTCCGGCATCGTCATGTCCAGCAGGACGAGATCAATGCCCACAGCGGGCGGCTGGTCGATGATCGCGGCCAGCGCCGCTCGCGCGCCACTGCACTCGCCGACCACCGTGAAGCCGTCGAGGCGCTCGAGGAAAGTGCGGTGCAGTTCGAGGGTGAGGGCTTCGTCGTCGACGAGCAGAACGCGGATCACGTCGAGCTCCGAGCGGGCAGCGCAACGCGAATCGTGGTCGGCGCGCCCTCGTCGATGGCGATCGTGCCGCCCGCGTTCGTGACGATCGACCGGACGAGTGAAAGGCCGACGCCCCGTCCAGCGGCGCCGGGTGGCTTGGTCGAGAAGCCGCGCTCGAAGACCTTCTCGCGCAGCGCGGCGGGAATGCCGTCGCCGCTGTCCGACACCACGAGTCCGAGCCGGTCGCCCGGCATCCGCTCGAGTGATACCCGCACCCAGCGCGGAATCTCTCCGGTGGAGGCGGCGTCGATCGCGTTGTCGATCAGGTTGCCCACCAGCGCCACCTGGTCGATGGGGGACAGGACGGAGTGCGGGGCGTCGGGAGCGATGGCCGCCGACCAGTCGATGGATCTTTCGGTGGCCTGTGACGCCTTGCCGAGGAGCAATGCGCCGACGGTCGCGTCGCCCTCGGTGCGTGCGGTGACCTGGTCGACCAAACCCTGACTCTGCCGTGACGACTCGGTGAGAATCTCGATTGCCTGGTCGGTTCGCCCCAGCTCGATCAGCGCGACAGCGGTGTGCATGCGATTGCCGTGCTCATGAGTCTGTGCGCGCAGCGCTTCGCCGAGGGTGCGCACGGATTCGTACGAGGCGAGCGTGTCGCGCACCGCGCCCGGGGCGAGGTCACCGGCGACGCGCCGAGTCTGGCGGCGAGCGAGCACCGCCCCGACCAGCCCGGCCGCGAGGACCGCCAGTGCGATGGCGAGTGCGAAGGGAAGCCGAGGGAAGAAGCTCGAGGCGATCGATTCCACAGTCACGCCCGCCGATACCCACCCCACCAACTGGCCGTCGTCGAGGATCGGCTCGATCGTTCGCACCGACGCGCCGAGGGTGCCGGTGAATTCCTCCGTCAGGCCGCTCTCGTCGGTGGGGATCGTGCCGAGATATTCTGCGCCGATCTGGGCAGGATCGCGGTGCGTGACCCGGATGCCGTCCGGCGTCATGATCGTGATGAAATCAACGTCCGCCGCATCCATGGTCGCGACAGCGATCGGCTGCAGTTGCGCGCTGGGATCGTCGTCCTCGCTCAGCGTGGCGGCGACCTCGGGCATCGAGGCAATCGTCGTGGACACCGCACGCGTGACGCGTTCGGCTTCGGCATGCGCCGCCCGCTGCGCATCGAGCACGAGCAGGAGGGCCAGCACGACACCCAGGACGGTGACCGTCGCTGCGATCGCGAGGAACAGGCGGGACGCCCAACTGCCCCCTCGCATCGTTGCCATGTGACCAATACGACCACAAGTGGGCACCCAGCGGTCGCTGAACCACCATGACATCACGGCGGTTCAAAGATGTGACTGCTTCGAAACAGCGATGTTCACTCACCTGGAGGCGGCAATGGGAATTGCACCCACACAAACGTTCAAGCTCCCCGGCTTCAACTGGCGCAAGGGCAAACGGGCCTGGGACAAGCACACCTGGCTGTACCTGTCGGTGATCATCGCCGTCGTGCTCGGCGCGACGATCGGGCTGATCTGGCCCGAGGTCGGTCAGGCAATGGAGCCCATCGGGAAGGGGTTCGTCGCGCTGATCAAGATGATGATCGCCCCGATCATCTTCTGCACGATCGTGGTGGGCGTCGGCTCCATCGCGAAAGCGGCCACGGTCGGCAAGATCGGTGGACTGGCGCTGCTGTACTTCATGGTCATGACGACGTTCGCATTGGCAATCGGACTGGTCGTCGGCAACCTCATCCACCCTGGTGAAGGGCTGAACATGACCGGGGTGGCCTACGACGCCACCACCACGGAAGCCAAGACCACGCAGGAGTTCATCCTCGGCATCATCCCGCCGACCTTCTTCGCCGCGTTCACGGGTGAAAGCGTGCTGCAGGTTCTCTTCATCGCGCTGCTGGTCGGCTTCGCTCTGCAGGGCCTGGGCAAGCGGGGCGAACCGATCATGTTCGCCGTCAAGCAGCTGCAGACCCTCGTGTTCCGGATCCTCGGCATGATCCTCTGGCTCGCACCGCTCGGGGCGTTCGGCGCGATCGCGGCGGTGGTCGGCAAGACCGGGTTCGCGGCCATCCTCAGTCTCGGCGTCCTGATGATCGCGTTCTACATCACGTGCGCAGTGTTCGTCTTCGGCATCCTCGGCACGCTCTTGTATTCGGTCGCACGCATCAACATCTTCTCGCTCATGAAGTACCTCGCTCGCGAGTACCTGCTGATCGTGGGGACCTCATCGTCCGAGTCCGCGCTGCCTCGGCTGATCGCGAAGATGGAGCACCTGGGTGTCGCCAAGCCGGTCGTGGGCATCACCGTTCCGACCGGCTATTCGTTCAACCTCGACGGCACCGCGATCTACCTCACGATGGCGTCGCTGTTCATCGCGTCGGGAATGGGGATGCCGATGTCGATTCCCCAGCAGATCGGTCTTCTGGTGTTCATGATCATCGCGTCCAAGGGTGCTGCCGGCGTGACTGGTGCGGGACTTGCGACCCTCGCCGGCGGATTGCAGGCGTACCGTCCCGATCTCGTCGACGGCGTCGGTGTCATCGTCGGCATCGATCGGTTCATGTCTGAAGGACGCGCGCTGACCAACTTCACCGGCAATGCGGTGGCCACCCTCCTCATCGGCACGTGGACCAAGCAGTTCGATAAGGCACAGGCTCGCGCCGTGCTCACCGGTGAACGGCCGTTCGACGAAAACTCGATGAGCGGGAACGACCACGATGGGATGTCGGATGCACCCACAGCGGTGGGAGTTCAAGGGCTGGAAGAGGCCGCGATCGAAGAGGCCGAGCGCAAGCAAGAGCGTCAGCGGGCCCGAGAGGACGCCGCAGCCTCCGTCTGAGAGTCGTCACGCTGACCCCGGCCGCTCGATTCGGCCACAGAGAACACGAAGCCCCGACCACATGGTCGGGGCTTCGTGTTGTCAGGCGGGTCGGCGGTCAGCCTTCCATTCCGCCTTCGAAGTGCTCGAGTTCGCGCGCGAGCTGTGCCCGCATTTCGGCTTCCTCGCGCGGATTGAGCTCGCGGCCTTCGGCCTCGAGCTCGGCACGGGACAGCCCTTCGGGCTGTTCCTCATCAGGATGCTTTCTCTTGAAGATCATCGTGCTGTCTCCCTTGCTTACCCCGGCTCAGCCGCTCTTGCGGCGGAATTCGCGCTTCTGGGACGCAGGTCCGTGCGCTTCGTGAACGACGGACTCGCCGTCGAGGTGCGACTCACCGCTGCGGTGCTGCGCGTTCTTCTTATCAAGCGCCGCTTTGAATTTGCGCTTCATCTCGTCGGATGCCGCGCCGGCGGGCTTCTCTTCGGTACTCATGCCGCCAGCCTACGCACGCCGCTGATCGGTGTCATCCGCGGAAGTGATGTCGGAAGTGATGTCAGGGGGTCACTGATAGGCTTGGTGAGGTTGCCCTTGTGCAACCGCTCATTCCAACCGAATAAATGAGCTCACGGAGCAGGCCGGCAGGAAGCTGGTCCCCTGTGGTGGGTCCCCATCTCGCATGGTGTCTTTCTACTGGTGGCCAGCGCTGACGGACGACAAGGTCGCACGTCGAAAACTGCCTGTTCCTGCTCCTTCGTATGCTCGCGCGCCCACACGGGGTGCGCGAGGTGAAACAAAGAAGGAGAGACCTCTTGGAAGGTCCTGAAATCACTGCCGCTGAAGCCGTTCTCGATAACGGCCGTTTCGGCACCCGCACTGTCCGCTTCGAATCTGGACGCCTTGCACAGCAGGCCCAGGGCGCTGTGGCTGCCTACCTCGACGAGGAGACGATGCTCCTGTCGGCCACCAGTGCCGGCAAGCACCCGCGCGAAGGATTCGATTTCTTCCCGCTGACCGTTGACGTCGAAGAGCGTTCATACGCTGCCGGCAAGATCCCCGGCTCGTTCTTCCGCCGCGAAGGACGTCCCTCGACCGAGGCGATCCTCGTCTGCCGTCTGATCGACCGCCCGCTGCGCCCGTCGTTCGTCGCCGGCCTCCGCAACGAGGTCCAGATCGTCGTCACCGTCCTGTCCATCGCCCCCGGCGAGTTCTACGACGCACTGGCGATCAACGCCGCATCGCTGTCGACCCAGATCTCCGGTCTGCCGTTCTCCGGTCCGATCGCGGGCGTTCGCCTCGCGCTCATGCCCGGCCACGGTGAGCACGCCGACCAGTGGGTCGCGTTCCCCACCGTCACGCAGCTCGAGGAGGCCGTCTTCGACCTCATCGTCGCCGGCCGCGTGCTCGACGACGGCGAAGTTGCCATCATGATGGTCGAAGCCGAAGCCACCGAGGGTTCCTGGAACCTCATCAAGGGCGGCGCCGTCAAGCCGAGCGAAGAGGTTGTGGCAGCAGGTCTTGAGGCCTCGAAGCCCTTCATCAAGCAGCTCGTCGCCGCGCAGAACGAGGTCGCCAAGGTCGCGGCCAAGGAGATCAAGCAGTTCCCGGTCTTCCTGCCCTACAGCCAGGAGACCTACGACTTCGTCGCCGGTCGCGCGTACGACTCGCTCGTCCCGATCTACCAGATCGCCGACAAGCAGGAGCGTCAGGACGCCGACGACGAACTCAAGGACCGCGTCAAGGCAGAGGTTCTGGCCGCTGTCGAGGCGGGCGAACTTCCCGCCGCTGCCGCGTCTGAATTCGGTGCCGCCTACAAGTCGGTGACGAAGGTCATCGTCCGTGGACGCATCCTCGCCGAAGGCATCCGCATGGACGGCCGTGGCATGGCAGACATCCGTCCGCTCGATGCAGAGGTGCAGGTCATCCCGCGCGTGCACGGTTCGGCGATCTTCCAGCGCGGTGAGACCCAGATCCTGGGCGTCACGACGCTGAACATGCTCAAGATGGAGCAGCAGATCGACTCACTCTCGCCGATCACGCACAAGCGCTACATGCACCACTACAACTTCCCGCCGTACTCGACCGGTGAGACCGGTCGCGTCGGCAGCCCGAAGCGTCGCGAGATCGGGCACGGCTTCCTCGCCGAGCGCGCACTCGTGCCGGTGCTGCCCAGCCGCGAGGAGTTCCCGTACGCCATCCGTCAGGTATCCGAGGCCCTCGGGTCCAACGGGTCCACCTCGATGGGTTCCGTCTGCGCATCGACGCTGTCGCTGCTCAACGCGGGTGTGCCGTTGCGCGCAGCCGTTGCCGGTATCGCCATGGGCCTGGTCACCGACGAGGTCGACGGCCAGACCCGCTACGCCGCTCTGACGGACATCCTGGGAGCCGAAGACGCTCTCGGTGACATGGACTTCAAGGTTGCCGGTACGAGCGAGTTCATCACCGCGATCCAGCTCGACACGAAGCTCGACGGCATCCCGTCGTCGGTCCTCGCTGCCGCGCTGACCCAGGCCAAGGAAGCGCGTCTGACGATCCTGAACGTCCTCAACGCCGCGATCGACGGTCCGGACGAGATGGCGCCCACGGCTCCGCGCGTGATCAGCGTGCAGATCCCGGTCGACAAGATCGGCGAGCTCATCGGACCCAAGGGCAAGACGATCAACTCCATCCAGGATGAGACCGGTGCTCAGATCTCGATCGAGGATGACGGCACCGTGTACATCGGTGCCACCGATGGCCCGTCCGCGGAAGCCGCGCGTGCGCAGGTCAACGCGATCGCCAACCCGACCAACCCCGAGATCGGCGAGCAGTTCCTCGGAACCGTCGTGAAGATCGCAGCGTTCGGTGCGTTCATCTCGCTGCTTCCCGGCAAGGACGGATTGCTGCACGTCAGCGAGGTCCGCAAGCTCGCCGGTGGCAAGCGTGTCGAGGCTGTCGACGACGTCCTGTCGGTCGGTCAGAAGCTCCTCGTCAAGATCACCAAGATCGACGACCGCGGCAAGCTCTCGCTCGAGCCTGTCCTCGAAGAGGCTGCCGACCAGGAAGGCCGCGCTGCGGCCAACCCCGGCCCGGAGGCTCCGGCCGAAGGCTGATCCACCCTGCAAAACGGATGCCCGTCCCTTCTTCGGAAGGGGCGGGCATCTGTTTCTCATCTATGTCCCCCAAAAGGGGGACATTTAACGCTTTCCTCAGCGGTTGTGACCAAAGCGTTATCTAAAGTTCAGCGATCGTTGTACGCAATGACCAGTGATGTTGGACGGCAGGCCTAACCTCTAACTACACATCGGGGGGTGTGTTGAAGGCAGATCCTCCGCATCAATTGCTGAGGAGGTGGCGCAATGGCGAAGTTCGACACGGCATCGCAGCCTGAACTCGCCGCCATCACCCAGCCGCTCACGGCCGCATCAGCCACGCATCCGTCCCTTCCCATTCCCGTTCAGGGCGTGCCCCTCGGCGAGTCCGTGCGCACGACGCTCGGCGACAGTGGAATCAGCATCTTCCCGCTGATCCTCGGGGGAGCAGAATTCGGCTGGCACGTCGATCTCGCGGCCGCACACGACATCCTCGATGCCTACCGGGGCCGCGGCGGAAACGCCGTGCACACCTCCGACGGTTACGCCGCCGGCCGCAGCGAGCACATCATCGGGCAGTGGATGCACACCCGCGGAATCCGCGACGAGGTGGTGCTCAGCGTTCGCGTGGGGTCCCACCCCGACAATCCCGGACTCGGGCCCGTCAGCCTCATCCGCGCCGTCGAGGGGTCGCTCACGAGGCTGCGCACCGACCGCATCGACGTCCTGTACCTTGACGCGACGACCGACAGCACGACACCGCTGGAAGACACCCTCGCCACCGCCGAGTGGCTGATCGAGACGGGCAAGGTCCGCACGCTCGGATCGTTCGGACATACGGCCGCACAGCTCGTCGAGGCCCGCATTCTCGCTTCCGCGGGGTACCCCCGCCTGACCGTTCTGGATGTCCCGCACAACGTGCTTCACCGGACGCAGTTCGAGGGCGACCTTCGCCTCGTCGCGGGAGCACAGGGCATCGCCGTCACGCCGTCGCAAGCGCTCGAGCACGGGTATCTCTCGGGAATGCACCGCTCTCGTTCGATGGTGGCGCGCTCGGTTCGCGGAGTGCAGATCGCGGCGAGCATGAACCGGCGCGGGACCCGCACGCTGCGCGCCCTCGATCGAGTGGGCCAGGAACTGAGCATCCCGGATGCGGCAGTCGCGATTGCGTGGCTGATCGCTCAGAAGGGCATCACGGCACCGATCGTCAACGCCTACGCCGTGGCGCACGTCGAAGAGCTCGTCCAGGCCGTTGGTGCACGTTTGAGCCGCAGCCAACTCGCCGAGATCGCCCGCGCCGCCGAGTGACGGCATGCCGCGGTGTGACGGCGTGCCGGTCGGAGGCCTGACGTAGGCTGTTTGAGGCTCCCCGCGGAGTCGATTCCCTCGACGAAGTGAGCGACCGTGACGCATTATCTCTACCTTGTGCGCCACGGCGAGCATCAGGATGCCGAGCATGGGCTCGTCGATGGGCCGCTGTCCCCGCGTGGGCGGCGGCAGGCAGCACTGCTCGCCGACAGACTGTCCGGTGTGCCGCTGAGCGCTGTCTGGCACTCGCCGCTGGAACGTGCGGTCGAGACGGCGCACGCGGTCAGTCAGCGTCTTCCCTCGATCTCACCGCAGGCAACGTCGTTGCTGTTCGACTGCATCCCGACGGGCATGACGCCGGATACCCCGGCGGTGTACGAATCGTTCTTCGGCTCGTACACCGATGCCGACATCGAGGCTGGGCACGCGCAGATGGACGATGCTGTCGGTGAATTCCTCACCCACCGGCCCGACGCCCACGAATTGCTGATCACCCACAACTTCGTGATCGCCTGGTTCGTCCGTGAGGTGCTGCAAGCGCCCGATTGGCGGTGGATGACCATCAATCAAGCCCACTGTGGCCTGACGGTTCTCGCTCAGCGCCCGGGCCGCCCGTGGTCGCTCGTCTCCCACAACGACTTGGCGCACCTTCCGTTCGAACTGCGCACAGGGCTGCCTGAGGTGCCACTCGTCTGACGCCGTTCCGGTGTCGGCGCCTGGCTCAATCCAGGGGCTTGCCGTACCAGCGGCTCGCGTTCGGATTGTCGTTGTAGGGCTCGATCGACGTGAATCCGGTGCGTGCATAGAGAGCGCCCGCGGCCTCCAACGTGTGATGGGTGTCGAGGACGAGTTCGGCGGCGCCCCAGGACCGGGCGTACTCCTCGAGTCCCTCGAGCAGCACGCGGCTCCAGCCGCGTCCGCGCGTCTGCGGCCTCAGAAAGAGATGCTTGACCTCGTACCGACGACCGAGCGGACCGTCGGCGATGAGGCGGATGCCGCCACAGCCGACATCCTCGCCGTCATCGTCGACCGCGATCAGGAAGATGCCTGCCGGCGGGTCGAACACCGCGGGATCCGGAAATGTCGTCGTATAGGCCTGGCCGGGAAAGGCCGCCGCCCGCATCTCGAAATACTCGGTGAGGAGCATGTGCGCCGAAGCTTCGTCGACGCGCGCCGGGCGCAAGGTCACCATGCCTTCGAGCGTATCGCCGTAGGCTGGAACCATGACGACGCGGGTAGCCATTGTGGGCGGAACGGGCAAACTCGGGAGCATCATCCGCGGGGTCGTCGAACAGACCGAGGGCTTCGAGGTTTTCGCCGTCCTCACATCGTCGAGCGATCTCGCCGACATCGCCGGTGCAGACCTGGTCGTCGACGCCACGGCCCCAGCGGTCTCCGGCGACGTCATCCACGCGGCGATCGACCATGGCATCAATGTCCTGGTCGGCACCTCGGGGTGGTCGGCCGAGCGCATCTCACGCGTGAAGCCCCTGGTGGAGGCCGCCGGCACCGGTATCGTCTTCATCCCCAATTTCTCGCTCGGTTCGGTGATCGGAAGTGCGCTGGCGGCGGCATCCGCGTCATTCTTCCCGTCCATCGAGATCGTCGAAGCGCACCGTGAGAGCAAAGTCGATTCGCCCAGTGGGACCGCCGTTCGCACCGCCGAACTGATCGCCGCCGCGCGATCGGGCGCGGGCCCCGTTGAATCTCCCTATGCCGATCAGCGGGCGCGCGGCCAGCAGGTGGCGAGCATCCCCATCCACTCGCTGCGCCGACCGGGCGTCGTCGCCCGGCAGGAGACGATCCTCTCGGGTGCGGGCGAGTCGCTGACGATCGTGCACGACACGATCGACCCCGCGGCAGCGTACGGGCCCGGCATCCGGTTGGCCCTCGCCGCGGCGCGCGACGCCCACGGTGTCTCGATCGGACTCGACAGCGTGATCGACATCGGAATTCGCGTGCCGACCGGATCCCGCGGTGGTCAGGCCGTTGATGAGGGCGCTGTGCCGGGGCAGGTCGCTCGCGCGACAGGCGTATGAGCGCGCGCATCGGCGTCGCCGTCATGGCGGTGCTGCTCGCGCTGTACATCGTGCTCGTCGGGCAGCGGGCATGGCTGCTGCTCATCTCGGGCGAACCGGTGGGGATCGCCATGGGCGTGGCGCTCGTGGTCCTCCCGTTCATCGCCGCGTGGGCCCTGTGGCGGGAGTTGTCGTTCGGACTGCGGGCATCCCAGCTCGCCAAGCGGCTCGAGACTGAAGATGCCGTACCCCACGAGGCCGTCGACGTCCGGCCCAGCGGTCGTCCTCTGCGTGACCAGGCCGACGCGCTGTTTCCGGCCTACCGGGCCGACGTCGAAGCGCATCCGGACGACTGGCGCGCGTGGCTCCGGCTCGGGATGGCCTACGACGGCGCCGGCGACCGTAAGCGTGCCCGCGAAGCGGTCCGGAAGGCCATCGCGCTCGATACCGCAGACCGTCGGCGACGACCGGCCTGACGGCCGCGGAGACCGTCTGGGGGCCGTCAGGCGGCCGGGATGACCGCAGCGATCGCAGACTCGACCGTGTGGTGCGTGAACGAGAATCCCGACGCGGTCAGGACCTCCGGTACGACGTGACTGTCGCTGGTGAGCAGCGCCTCGGTGGCGTCCGAGCCGAGGACGAGCTTGATACCCGCCACCGGTGCCCGCAGCATGTACGGGCGGTTCATCCGGAGCGCGAGCGCGAATCCCATGTCGTTCGCCGTGGCGCGCGTCGGCCCGGTGAGGTTGACGGGGCCCGAGAGATCCGCATCGATCACGTGACGGATGGCCCGCACCTCGTCATCGAGCGAAATCCAGGGCCATACCTGGATGCCGCGGCCGATGGGTCCGGAAACACCCAGGCGCGTCAGCAGCATGAGGGGCTTCAGCACACCCTCGGGATGGACCACCGGCGCGGTGCGCAACAGCGCGACGCGCGCCTGGTCGCCGGCCGCGAGGGCTGCGGCCTCCCACTCGCCGCACAGATCTGCGAGGAAGGAGTCGCCTCGGCGGGAGGACTCGGTGAAGACTTCACCGCGCACCGAGGGGTAATACCCGACGGCGGATGCCGATACGAAGGTCGGCGCGTCTGCCCCCAGCTCCCGCACGGCGCGGGCGAGGGTCTGTGTCGGTGTGATCCGCGACCACACGAGATCGTGCTTGTAGCGGGACGTCCACGGGAACTTTCCGATGCTCGCGCCGTTGAGCCCCACCACAGCCTTGGCGCCGGCGAGGACCGCCGGGTCGAGCCGGCGGCCACCGAGCCACTGCACCTCGTCAGGTGTGATGGGCGGGTGACGGACGAGTCGCGTGACGGGCACCCCATCGGCTTTCAGCGATGCCGCGAGAGCTTCGCCGATGAGTCCGGAGGCGCCGGCGAGGACGACTCGTCCCTCCGCGGGCGATTCAGGCAAGCGTCGCCTCGAGCGTGATCTCGATGCCGCTGAGCGCGGCCGAGACGGGGCATCCGGACTTCGCTTCCTCGGCGATCCGCGCGAAATCCTCGGCGGAGAGTCCGGGGACGACGGCATTCACGTTGAGGTGAGAGCCGGTGATGCCGGTGCCGGGGATGAAGGTGACCGAGGCGGTCGTGTCGACCTTCTCGGGCGGCGTGCCGTTCTCGGCGAGAGCATTCGAGAGCGCCATGCTGAAGCACGACGAGTGTGCGGCCGCGATGAGCTCTTCGGGCGTGGTCACCGAGGTGGATCCTTCGCTGCGCGCCTTCCAGTTCACCGCGAACGGACCCTGACCCGAGCTGCTGAGGGTGACTTCGCCCGAGCCCTCGAAAAGGCTGCCGTTCCAAGTCGTGCTGGCTTCGCTCGTAACGCTCATCGTGTGCTCTCCTCAGACGTTTCGTCGCGCGATTGCGCTCGGTCCGAGCCTAGACCGGCGACCGAACGAGAGGAACGGGTTGACAGCGTCCGCGAGGAGGCTCAGACGGCTTCTGCGTCCGCAGCCATCATCCGGGCGAGTTCGAGTTCGACGACGTCGCGGCCCGGGGGGCCACCGAGGCGGCTCTGCACCATGCCGTGCCGATCGAGAATCAGAGTGATGGGCGTCTGGGAGACGACGAAATGGCGCGCGATATCGGGGCGGTCTGTCACGTCGACGTCGAGGTGAAGAACACCGTCGTGCTCATCGGCGACCGAGCGCAGAGTGCGGTGAACGCCCGGACACCGGACGCACGCGGCCTTGCTGAACTGAAGGAGTGTCGCGCTCGTGCCGAGCTCATCCGCGCCCAGCCGGTGCGGCTCGATGACCTCGTGCAGGATCGGTGTCTGCGGGTGGAGGCGACGCCATTGAACGACGCTGGCGACGACGATCGTGACCGCGAGTAACGCGATAAGCACGATGGCGACGTCGAAGAGATTCACAACTGCTAATCGTATCCCGCGAGGCTGTGTGCTCACCGACAACGGGATACCATCGACTCGATGTCCACCACCATTTCGACGCCCTATGAAGACCTGCTGCGTGACGTGCTCGAACACGGCGCGACGAAGACCGACCGCACGGGGACGGGCACGCGCAGCGTGTTCGGCCGGCAGTTGCGCTTCGACCTGTCGGAGGGCTTTCCGCTGGTGACCACCAAGCGGGTGCACATGAAGTCGATCGTGTACGAGCTGCTGTGGTTTCTGCGTGGCGAATCGAACGTGGCGTGGCTTCAGGAGCATGGCGTCACGATCTGGGACGAGTGGGCCGACGACGCTGGCGAGCTCGGTCCCGTTTACGGAGTGCAGTGGCGATCCTGGCCCACCGCATCCGGTCAGGTGATCGACCAGATCTCCGATGTCGTCGATCAGATCAAGCGCAATCCCGACTCCCGCCGCCTGATCGTGTCGGCCTGGAACCCGGCTGACATTCCTGACATGGCGCTCGCCCCGTGTCACGCACTCTTCCAGTTCTACGTCGCGGACGGCGCGCTTTCGTGCCAGCTCTACCAGCGCAGCGCAGACATGTTCCTCGGCGTCCCCTTCAACATCGCTTCCTACGCGCTGTTGACGCATATGGTGGCCCAGCAGACCGGGCTCAAGGTCGGGGAGTTCGTCTGGACGGGCGGCGACTGCCACATTTACGACAACCACCTCGAGCAGGTGCAGCTGCAGCTCGAGCGTGAGCCGTTCGCGCCGCCGAAGCTGCGCATCGCACGGACGCCGGATTCGATCTTCGACTACACGTTCGAAGACTTCGTCGTGGAGGACTACCAGCACCATCCCGCCATCCGGGGTGCCGTCGCGGTATGACCGCACCGGTCGGGATGACCTCGCCTGTCGGGATGACCTCGCCTGTCGGGATGATCTGGGCCGAAGCGCGCGGCGGGGTCATTGGTGCCGACGGCGGCATGCCCTGGCATGTCCCCGAAGACCTGGCGCACTTCAAGAGCACGACCCTCGGCGCACCGGTCGTGATGGGCCGGCGCACGTGGGAGTCGTTCCCTCCGCGATTCCGGCCGCTGCCAGGACGGCGCAACATCGTGGTCACGCGCCAGGATGACTGGACGGATGCCGGCGCCGAGCGCGCCGGCTCGCTCGAAGCCGCACTCGCGCTGGCATCAGAGGGCGATCCGGATTGGATTTGGATCGTCGGCGGCGGACAGCTCTACCGCGAGGCCCTCGCCGGCGCGAGCCGGCTGGAGGTGACCGAGCTGGATGTCGAGGTCGACGGCGACACCACCGCGCCGGACCGCAGCGACTGGCGCACGGTGCGTCGAGACCCAGAGAACGGCTGGCACACGTCGAGCAGCGGCATCCGCTATCGGTTCCTCCGTTGCGAACGCCCCGCATAAGCTCTCTCGCATGCCCAAGACTGCATTGATCACCGGGGCGAGCTCCGGACTTGGAACCGAGTTCGCTCGACAGCTCGCCGCGCGCGGCGCAGACCTGGTGCTGGTGGCTCGCGACGCGAGCGCGCTGGCGCGGGTGGCGAACGACCTCGAGACGGACTTCGGGGTGTCCTGCGAGGTCCTGCCCGCCGACCTCACGGATGCGGCGCAACTCGCCGCCGTCGAGGCTCGACTCGCCGACCCCGAGCGACCGATCGAGGTGCTCGTGAACAACGCTGGACTCGGTCTCGATCTGGCTTTCGAGCGAAACGACCTCGACGACGAGGTGCGGCATCTGCGCCTGCACGTCGAGGCGCCGATGCGACTGACCCATGCGGCTCTGGGACCGATGCTCGCGCGCGGGCACGGCCGGATCATCAACGTCGCCTCGGTTGCCGCCTTCGTTCCGCGGAGCACGTACGGGGCCGTCAAGGCGTGGGTCGTCTCCTTCAGCAGGTGGGCGAACGGCGCCTATTCGTCACGCGGAGTGACGGTCACGGCCGTCTGCCCGGGCTTCACCCACACGAACTTCCACGAGCGCCTTGGGCTGCCTCCGGGCCAGGAGGGCGTTGTGCCGTTCCTGTGGCTCAATGCAGAGGACGTCGTTCGAGAGGGACTTCGGGATGCCGCTCGCGGCAAGGCCGTCTCGGTCCCGTCGCTCCGGTACAAGGTCGTCATCGGCGCGGCGAAGGTCCTTCCCTCCGGTCTTATGGCCGCCGTCGCCCGCCGCGGCCGCTCCACCGCCTGACCCTCGCTGCCTGTTTCGAATGACTCGCTCGACGGCGTGACCCACCAGTCGTGCGGCATCCGCTTCGGTCGGTCGGCCTCATCTTCCCGCGCTCTTCAGCCCCACCGCTCGACGACTGGCGAGTCTTGACTTCTCCACAGGCGCTGAACGGGTCGTAGTCGCGCTGTCCACCGATGATCACCCGCCCGCGATCGCTGCGAGCGGACCGCTGAAGTCTGGGCTCGTGCGATCACATCAGCTCGCCGAAATCGCAGCGCTCGCGAGGAGTCGTCCGCGCCATCGGAGCTGATCCGGCCGGCGGCATCGCGCGATGAACTTCGACGCGCTGTGGCGCGGGAGAGTCTCACCCGGGTGCGTGAGGGCGTGTATGCCCATCGCTGGTGTCACCGGATGGGCGAGACTCGCTGCGTGTCATGGCGGCGACGGTGCCTATGCTTCGGCGCCTACAGGATGTGGACGCTCTGGCTGCTCGACGACGAGCTGCGACTCACGTCTGGTTGGGCCGTGAGCGCGATCGACACGAGCACCGACGCCGTGCGTCCGTGTCGCACGCGCCTGGATGCCGGTACCGCACGCTTCGGCGTCGTGAGCATCGTTCGCGCGCTCATTCAGGTCGTGGGTTGTCTAGGGAGACGAGACCTTCTTCGCCGCCTTCGAATCCGCGTGCGGAAAGGATTGATCTCTGCCGCCGACCGCGCAGAGATCCGGTCGGGTACTTCCTCGCCCGAAAGCGTTGGCTGGTCGACATCGCGCGATCCAATGCCGACAGTGGGCTCGAATCGATCCTCCGCCTGCGCTTGCACTACTCGGCATCCGGCTCGACAGCCAAGTATCGATCTCCGGCGTGGGCTACGTCGATTTCGTCGTCGCAGGCCTGCTCATCCTCGAAGTCGACGGCAAGGAGAACCACGAGGGCCGCGAAGCGTCACCGGGACCTGGTGCGCGACGCCGATCGCCGCGCTCCCGGGTACGAGACCCTACGGTTCGACTACAGCATGGTCATCTACGACTGGCCCACCGTCGAGCGCGCGATGCTCGCCCGCCTTGACGCGAGGCTCAAGCTCCTCATTCGTCGGTGCGGAGTCCGCTCTAGGCAGTCGCACGGCTCCGCGGCTCGTGGTCACCAGCACCACCGATCCGACGCACTGACGATCCAAACGACCACCAACACAGAGCGGAACCGGCGGGGTCGAACCGATAGCCTGAGACCATGACGCACACGGGCAACCCCTTCGGGCAGGTACTCGTCGCACTGGTCACTCCGATGACCGTCGACGGCGAGGTCGATTGGCCCGCCACCGAGAAGCACATGGACGACGTGATCACCGCGGGCGCCGACGGCATCGTCGTCACCGGCACCACGGGGGAGACCAGCACGCTGACCGACCCCGAGAAGCTCAAGCTCGTCGAGGTCGGCAAGAGCGTTGCCGCCGGTCGCGCGAAGATCATCACGGGCGGTGGCTCGAACGAGACCGCGCACGCGATCGAGCTGTACAAGGCGAGCGAGAAGGCCGGCGCCGACGGCATCATGATCGTCACGCCGTACTACAACAAGCCGACCCAGGCCGGCATCCTGACCCACTTCCGCCTCGTCGCCGACGCGACGGACCTTCCGGTGATCCTCTACGACATCCCGGGACGCACCGGTGTGCCCATCAAATACGAGACGATCCTCCGCATCGCCAAGCACCCCAACGTGCTCGCGATCAAGGACGCCAAGGGCGACTTCAGCGAGGTCAGCCGGGTCATCAATCAGACCGACCTCATGTACTTCTCCGGCGATGATGCCAACGCGCTCCCGCACATGTCGATCGGCGCGACGGGCCTGATCGGCGTCACGGCCAACATCTCGGCAACCCCGTATCGAGTGATGGTGGATGCCGTGAACCGCGGCGACCTGGCGGCGGCGACCGCCGAGCACAAGCTCCTCGAGCCGCTCGTTCGAGCCGTGATGACCCACATCCCGGGAACCGTCAGCGCGAAGTACATCCTGCACGGCCTCGGCCGCATCTCCAGCCCGCGGGTCCGCCTTCCTCTGGTCGGACCCGAGGAATGGGAAGCAGCTCTCATCGAAGACGAACTCGCCCTCGTGGGCGAGGTGGACGGCGTCGATTTCTCGAACTTCCGCCCCGACCGCAACGCCGCCGCCGGCGGCGCCCTGCCGAAGGTGCACGGCACCACTCGCTAACCTGCCCGGTCGGCGACAAAACAAACAGCCACAATCGAACAGCGGATGCCTCACCCGAGGTATCCCGAGGAGGCATGCATGCCCATCAACCTGTACGACCCGCCCGCCCTTGAGTCCGGCACCCTTCGGGTGACACCGCTCGGTGGACTCGGCGAAGTCGGCCGCAACATGACCGTCTTCGAGTTCGAGGGCAAACTCCTCGTCGTCGACTGCGGGGTGCTGTTCCCCGAGGAGCATCAGCCCGGTGTCGACTTGATCCTGCCGGACTTCGAGCCGATCAAGCACCGCCTCGACGACATCGTCGCGGTCGTCCTCACGCACGGTCACGAGGACCACATCGGCGCCGTGCCCTACCTTCTCAAGCTCAAGGGCGACATTCCCCTCATCGGTTCGGGACTGACCCTGGCGCTCATCGAGGCGAAGCTCAAAGAGCACCGCATCCGTCCCTACACCCTCACCGTCGCTGAGGGACAGCACGAGAAGGTCGGGCCGTTCGACCTCGAGTTCGTCGCGGTCAACCACTCGATCCCCGACGCGCTCGCCGTCGCGATCCGCACCCCTGCGGGGCTGGTGCTGGCCACCGGTGACTTCAAGATGGATCAGCTCCCGCTCGACGGGCGCCTCACCGACCTCCGCGCATTCGCGCGACTGGGGGAGGAGGGCGTCGATCTCTTCCTCGTCGACTCGACCAACGCCGACGTCCCCGGATTCACGCCGCTCGAGCGGTCGATCGGCCCGGTGCTCGATCAGGTGATCGCCAAGTCCCCGCGTCGGGTCATCGTCGCGAGCTTCTCCAGCCACGTGCATCGTGTTCAGCAAGTGATCGACGCCGCGCACGAGAACGGTCGCCGGCTGGCGTTCCTCGGCCGCAGCATGGTGCGCAACATGACGATCGCCGAGGATCTCGGCTATCTCAAGGTGCCCGACGGCGTGCTCATCGACTACAAGAAGGCGCAGGACCTCCCCGACGACAAGATCGTCTACATGTCGACGGGGTCGCAGGGCGAGCCGATGGCGGTGCTCTCGCGCATGGCGAATCTCGACCACGCCATCGAGCCCGGACCCGGCGACACCGTGATTCTCGCCTCGAGCCTCATCCCCGGCAACGAGAACGCCGTGTACCGCGTCATCGACGGCCTGACCAAGCTCGGCGCGACGATCGTGCACAAGGGCAACGCCAAGGTCCACGTGTCGGGCCACGCGGCGGCGGGTGAGTTGCTGTACTGCTACAACATCCTCCAGCCGCGCAACGTCCTTCCGATCCACGGCGAGTACCGCCACTTGATCGCCAACGCGAAGCTCGCGCAGGACAGCGGTATCCCCGCCGAACGGACGATCATCGGCGAGAACGGCACGGTCGTCGACCTCGCAGGCGGCATCGCGAAGGTCGTCGGGCAGTTGGACATCGGCTTCGTCTACGTCGACGGGTCGACCGTCGGTGCCATCACGGATGCCGACCTCAAGGATCGTCGGATCCTCGGCGAGGAGGGTTTCATCTCCGTCATCGTCGTGGTCGATGCCTCGACCGGTCGCATCATCTCCGGGCCGGAGATCCACGCGCGCGGCTTCGCTGAGGATGACGCGGTGTTCGAATCGGTCAAGCCGAAGATCGCCGCCGCTCTCTCGGAGGCCGCAAAGTCGGGTGTCCGCGACCAGCGAGCCCTCCAACAGGTCGTACGCCGCACGATCGGCCGCTGGGTGAATCAGTCGCTGCGCCGCCGGCCGATGATCATCCCACTCGTCATCGAGGCGTAACACGAGGCTCGTATGATCTGAAGATGCCCTCGACCTTCTCGGTGCGCGCCGCCACACAGGCAGATGGCGTGTTCCTCGGCGACATGGTCGTCGAGGCCGCGAATTGGCGATCTGCGGCGGCGATTCCCAAGCATCAGGTTCTGACCAACGTGGAGCACAGCCGCTACATCATCGGCTGGATGCAGCCGGGGGATGCCGGGGTCATCGCGATCGACGGTCAGGGGGAGCCCGTCGGCGCTGCGTGGTATCGCATGATGGCCCGCAGCGATCCCGGCTTCGGCTACGTCGGCACGGGCGTGCCGGAGCTGATCATCGGGGTACGGCCGATCTGGCGAGCGCACGGTGTGGGCCGGACGCTCCTGCAGCGACTGAGCGATCACGCCCGCGCGCAGGGCTTCGCCCGTCTGAGTCTCTCGGTCGAGCGGGGCAACTTCGCACAGACGCTGTACCGGAGCGAGGGCTTCGTGGTCACCCAGAGCGGTATCGGCCGCGACACCATGGTCAAGCGGCTGCGCTGAGCTCATATCGAGTCCTCCACACCAGGGGCACAGCCGCGTCAATGCCGGGAAAAACAACCCGTCCGGCCTAGCGTGGGGGAATGGCCAGGAACACGAGTCCGACCACGAACAGTCGTGCGTCCGCGAAGAGCACTCCTTCTCGCGCCCGCAAGCCGGATCCGACCCCCAAACGCTACGTGGGTGACACCGAACGACCTGGAGTGATCGTCAGGGCCTGGATGGGCCTCGCGCACGTCACGGGTGGTCTCTTCCGCGCGTTCGGGCCGGAGAACCTCGAAAAGGACCAGCGCCGCGATGGGCTTCCGTTCTTCCTGGTGCTCCTCGCGGTCGCCGGCGCGGTCGTCGAATGGTTCCTGATCGGCACCGAAATCGGCACGACCATCAGCGCGTACACGGTCGGGGCCCTGCTCGGGCGTGAGGCGTTCATCCTCCCCGTGCTGCTGTTGATCCTGGCGGGATGGCTGTTCCGGCATCCGGCATCCGTCCACGACAACGGGCGCATCGGCATCGGATTCGGCCTCTTCGTGCTCGCCATCGCCGGGTTCTGCCACATCCTCGGCGAACGTCCCCAGCCGAAGTCGGGGTTGCCCGCGCTCAGTGAAGCCGGCGGTCTGTTCGGCTGGATGATCGGCGAACCCCTGGCCATGCTGCTCACCGAGATCGGGGCGGGCATCGTCCTCGGCTTCCTCACGGTGCTGAGCGTGCTGATCCTCACCAAGACCCCGCCCAATCGGATCGGTCACCGTCTCGGTGACCTGTACGCCTGGATGTTCGGTGCCGAGCGCGCCGATCCGGACGACGCATCCGTCTCCTTCAAGAAGAATGACAAGGCCGACCCGGATGCCGATCCCACCCTTCCCTGGTGGCGCCGGAACAAGAGTGGCCGAGAAGAGGACGAAGACGGCGGGCTCGGCTCGCAGGACCTGACGACGCTGCTCACCCCCACCGTCGAAGGCGGCTTCGAGCAGGTCGTGACGACCCCGCCGCCGCTCCCGGATGCCAAGACAGAGGTCATCGACGCCAGCGTGATCGCGGGTGTGAAGCGTGCGGGGAAGGCGCGCGACACCGGCATCCGCGAAGACGCTGAAGAGGTCACCGACGATGGGCTGCTGCCCGGGCTCTCCGGCCTCGGCAGCGATCACGAGGGTCACCCGCCGCACGCGCCCTACCGCCTGCCATCCGTCGTTGCACTCTCCGAGGGCACGCCCCACAAGACGCGCTCCGAGGCGAACGACATCATCGTCCGCGCCATCATGGGTGTCTTCGAGCAGTTCTCGGTCGACGCGCGCGTCACCGGATTCTCACGTGGGCCGACAGTCACCCAGTACGAGATCTCGCTCGGCCTCGGCGTCAAGGTCGAGCGCATCACCGCGCTGAGCAACAACATCTCCTACGCCGTGGCCTCCAACGAGGTGCGCATCCTTGCGCCCATTCCCGGCAAGAGCGCCATCGGCGTCGAGATCCCCAACACCGACCGCGAGATCGTCACCCTCGGTGATGTGCTCCGCTCGCCCGCCGCGGCCGCCCAGACCCACCCCATGACGATCGGCGTCGGCAAGGACGTCGGCGGCGGATATGTTGTGGCCAACCTGGCCAAGATGCCTCACCTCCTCGTCGCCGGCTCGACCGGCTCGGGCAAGTCGAGCTTCGTGAACTCGATGATCACGAGCCTGCTGATGCGGGCAAAGCCCTCCGAAGTGCGCATGGTGCTCATCGACCCGAAGCGCGTCGAGTTGACCAGCTACGCGGGCGTCCCGCACTTGATCACGCCCATCATCACGAACCCGAAGAAGGCGGCCGAAGCGCTGCAGTGGGTCGTGAAGGAAATGGACATGCGGTACGACGACCTCGCGTCGTTCGGCTTCCGCCACATCGACGACTTCAACAAGGCCGTCGTCGAGGGCACGATCAACCTGCCCGTCGGCAGCGAGCGCGTGCTCAAGCCGTATCCCTATCTCCTGGTCGTCGTGGACGAGCTCGCCGACCTCATGATGGTCGCGCCCCGCGACGTCGAAGACTCGATCGTGCGCATCACCCAGCTCGCCCGCGCGAGCGGCATCCACCTCGTGTTGGCGACACAGCGCCCATCGGTGGACGTCGTCACCGGCCTCATCAAAGCCAACGTGCCCTCCCGCCTCGCGTTCGCCGTCACCAGCGTCACGGACTCTCGCGTCATCCTCGATCAGCCTGGTGCAGACAAGCTCATCGGCCAGGGCGATGCGCTCTTCCTCCCGATGGGAGCCTCCAAGTCCCTGCGCGTGCAGGGTGCGTGGGTCGCCGAGAGCGAGATCGAGAAGGTCGTCAAGCACGTCACCGCCCAGGCGCGCCCGGAGTATCGCACCGACGTGGCCGTGGTGGCAGAGAAGAAGGAGATCGACGCCGACATCGGCGACGACCTCGAGCTCCTCCTCGCCGCCGCCGAGCAGATCATCTCGACGCAGTTCGGGTCGACGTCCATGCTGCAGCGGAAGCTCCGTGTCGGCTTCGCCAAGGCGGGGCGCCTCATGGACCTCCTCGAGGCGCGCGACATCGTCGGCCCGTCCGAAGGCTCGAAGGCCCGCGACGTTCTCGTCACGCCCGATCAGCTTCCCGCGGTGCTCGCGCAGCTGCGCGGTCAGGATGCTCCGGCGGCCACGGGGGCGCCGGCTGACAACTATGGCCCGGATGCCGTGGACCGTCAGTTCGATGGACTCGAGGTCGTCGAGGCCGAAGGCGGCGACGAGGACATGTGGGGCCTGACCGGGCGAGACTGACCTCGTTCGACTGAGCTCGATCGACGGACCGGGCTAGGCTCGGACCGTGGCGGTACCCAGGCAGCTCCCCAACGTGATCACGATCGTGCGCATCTTCTGCGCGCCGGTCTTCCTCTGGCTTCTTCTGGCCGATGCAGGCCAGGACGGTCCGATGCGGTGGTGGGCGGCCGGACTGTTCATTGTGGCGATCGCGACCGACGGCATCGACGGATGGATCGCCCGCAAGTACCACATCGTCACGGACCTCGGAAAGCTCCTCGACCCGATCGCCGACAAGGTGCTCACGGGGTTCGCCTTCATCGGGCTGTCCATTCTCGGCGAGCTGCCCTGGTGGGTCACGATCATCGTCCTGATCCGCGAGGTCGGCATCACGGTGCACAGGCTGATCGTCGCGAGCGACCACGTGGTCGCAGCAGCGTGGATGGGAAAGCTGAAGACGCTCGCCCAAGCGGTCGCGCTCTCGCTCGCGCTCCTCCCGTTGTGGACGATCGTGGGCGACTGGATCTTCGTCGTCAACACCATCGCGATGTGGATCGCGGTCATCCTCACCATCGCGAGTGGGATCGACTACGTCATCACCGAGATCCGCGGCGCACGAAGCGGCCGCGACAAGGCGCACGCGTGAGCCCGTTCCGGCCACCGCCCGGAGATCTCCCGGATGACTTCGAGACCACACTCGTCTCGGGTGGCCGGCAATCCGAACCGGAGCGATTGATCATTCGCCTGCGGGAGCTCGGCTGGACGATCGCGGTCGCAGAATCCCTGACGGGGGGCATGGTCGTGGGGTCCCTCATCTCCGTACCGGGAGCATCGGCCGTCGTACGCGGGGGAGTCGTCGCCTACGCGACCGACCTCAAGCAGCGGATCCTCGGTGTGGAGCAGCAACTGCTCGATGCGCACGGCCCCGTCCACGCTCGTGTCGCCCGCCAGATGGCCGAGGGTGTGCGCCGGGCGCTCGCGGAGGATGGCGAACAGGCGGACGTCGGCATCGCCACCACGGGAATCGCGGGACCTCTCTCTCCCGACGGCCAGCCCGTCGGCACCGTCCACATCGCCGTCTCGACGCCGCTGGGTTCGCGGGTCGAATCTCTGCAGTTGACGGGCGATCGCGATGAGATCCGCACCGAGGCCGCGGCCCGCGCGATTCGCTTCGCCCTGGACGCTTTGTGATCACACCGGGAATACGGCATGTTGCCGGTGGGTTACATGTGGCGATTCCCACCCATTCCCCAGCGCTACGGGGTTAGTGTGACTCGCAGGTAGGGTACCGTTGTCCATCCGAGGACACGGGGAATCGACGTCAGTGGAGGGGGCCCGACATGATCCTGGTTCGTCAAGAGATCGGTGATGTTCTTCGTGATCTTCGCCTGCAGAAGGGGCGCACGCTCCGCCAGGTCGCAGGACGCGCGAGCGTCGCCCTGGGTTACCTCAGCGAAGTCGAACGCGGTCAGAAAGAAGCCTCCAGCGAGATCCTCGCTGCCGTGGCCGAAGCACTCGACGTCCCCATCTCGAGCATCATGCGTGAGGTCGGCGACCGCATCTCCGTTCTCGAAGGTATTCACACGTTCGATGACGTCGTTCCCGACGACATCGCGGGCCTGGACGACGAATTCGTCTCGCCCGAGCTTTCCCTGCGCTGATCCGCGGATGCGTCGAAGCGAGTTCGATCGCGCCGTGCGCGCCGAGTTCGGAGCGCACGGGTCGACGTTGCTGGCCGATCTTGCGCTGTCGTCGCTGAACGGTTTGACCCCCGACGAGGCTCTTCGCGCGGGCGCCGCGCCCCGAGATGTGTGGGTCGCGCTGTGCGCTGCGAGCGATGTGCCGGTCTCGAGGCGCTACGGCGTGGGCCGTCAGGATCCGCCCGCCCGCTGATCGAAGATCCGACCGGCTCATTCGGGCGTGTCGTCGAAGATTCGTTCGATCAGCCGCGTAGTCTCCTGCACAGATGGTGTCCGAAGCGGCGCTCTCCACCGAAGAAACGGGACGTTCGACGCAATGTCGGAGGCCCTCCCTAACGTGAAGCTTGTCACTCGACACCATGCCTTGTCGTAGCATCCGCCCCGTCGGGGAGGAGCGCGACAGCCTACAGGCACACCGCACGCGAGACAGAAGGAGTACGTCATGCCCTCAGCAGTCGACCGCGAAAAGGCCCTTGAATCGGCCCTCGCCCAGATCGACCGGCAGTTCGGAAAGGGCTCGGTCATGCGCCTGGGCTCGGATGACCGCGCACCGGTTGAGGTCATCCCCACAGGTTCGATCGCTCTTGATGTCGCGCTCGGAATCGGCGGCCTGCCGCGCGGACGCATCATCGAGATCTACGGGCCGGAGTCGTCGGGTAAGACGACGCTGACCCTCCACGCGATCGCCAACGCGCAGCGTGCAGGCGGAATCGCCGCCTTCATCGACGCGGAGCACGCCCTCGACCCCGACTACGCGCAGAAGCTCGGTGTCGACATCGACTCGCTCCTCGTGTCGCAGCCCGACACGGGGGAGCAGGCACTCGAGATCGCCGACATGCTTGTGCGGTCCGGCGCGGTCGATCTCGTGGTCATCGACTCGGTGGCAGCGCTCGTGCCCAAGGCTGAGATCGAGGGCGAGATGGGTGACACCCACGTCGGACTCCAGGCTCGCCTCATGTCCCAGGCGCTGCGCAAGCTCACCGGTGGGCTCAACCAGACCAACACGACGATGATCTTCATCAACCAGCTCCGCGAGAAGATCGGCGTGTTCTTCGGCTCTCCCGAGACCACCGCCGGCGGCAAGGCACTGAAGTTCTACGCGTCGGTGCGCCTCGACATCCGACGCATCGAAACGCTGAAGGACGGGACGGAGGCCGTGGGTAACCGCACCCGCGTCAAGGTCGTCAAGAACAAGATGGCCCCGCCGTTCAAGCAGGCTGAGTTCGACATCCTCTACGGCGTCGGCATCTCTCGCGAGGGCAGCCTCATCGACTTCGGTGTCGAACATGCCATCGTGAAGAAGTCCGGTGCCTGGTACACCTACGACGGTGAGCAGCTTGGTCAGGGCAAGGAGAACGCCCGTAACTTCCTGCTCAAGAACCCCGATATGGCGGCGGAGATCGAGCAGAAGATCAAGACGAAGCTCGGCATCGGTGTGCCGAAGGTCGTGGAGGCTCCGGTGGCTGACGACCTCGCCGCGCGCCGCCCGGCCTGATATGAGTGCGGCAAACGGGGGCGAGCACGATTCGCTCGCCCCCGTGATCCCCCTGTTCGGTGGTCCTTCACCATCGCCCACGGATCCGGGACGGTGGCACACGAGCTGGCTCGGTGATGATGCTCAGCAAGACGGCGCAGACGCTGCCGAGCAAGGTCCTGAGCGCGACACCGGGCGCGGCAGCGCGTCGACCCGCGGTGCGATCGGCGGCGATGCGGGGCCCGCGAAGTCGGCCGGCGTCGGCGCGGCGGGTCTGACAGAGCGCGAGCGCGCAGAGCGAACCCTCCTGAAGAAGCTCCGGACGCGGTCGCTGTCCGTTCGGGAGGCGCGAGGCGTCCTGGGCGGCTTCGACCTCGGTGGCGCGGCGGTAGACGATGTGATCGATACCTTCGAACGCAATGGCTACCTCGATGACGCGAAGCTTGCCGAGCAACTCGTCTACAGCGGGACACAGCGCAAAGGGCAGGGACGTCAGGTCGTCTCGCGCACCCTCTCAGAGCGGGGAATCCCGCGCGACATCGTCGATGCGGCGCTGGCGGAGCTTCCTGACGATGACGCCGAACGTGCGCTCGACTTCGCCCGGACCAAGGCGCGTTCAATGAGCAGACTCGCGCCCGATGTCGCTCTGCGACGGTTGGCCGGCCAGCTCGCGCGCCGCGGTTACGGATCGACCTCACTCAGCGCAGCGCGGCAGGCGCTCGACGAGCTCGACGACTGACCCCCACCCCCAGAGCCACACGACCGGGCATGTGCCCAGCGCAGGGCTCGTAGAATGGAGGCCATCATGACTTCCCCTTCTTCCGCACCGACGATGATCGCGCCCTCGGCAGCGGCGCACACCGGCGACGGTCGCGCGCGCACCTACGAAGTGCGCACTTTCGGCTGCCAGATGAACGTGCACGACTCCGAGCGGCTGTCCGGCTCGCTCGAGAGCGCCGGATACCTGCGCGCCGAGCCCGACACTGAAGCCGACATCGTCGTCATCAACACGTGTGCGGTGCGCGACAACGCTGCCGGCAAGCTGTACGGCACGCTCGGTCACCTCAAGTCCATCAAGGACCAGCACGAGGGCATGCAGATTGCTGTCGGCGGCTGCCTGGCGCAGATGGACAAAGAGATCGTGCTCAAGAAGGCGCCCTGGGTGGATGTCGTCTTCGGCACCCACAACATGGGATCGCTTCCCGGACTCCTCGAACGTGCGCGCCACAACGGCGACGCCGAACTCGAGATCCTCGAGTCCCTCGAGGTGTTCCCGTCTACCCTTCCGACCAAGCGGGATTCGGCCTACAGCGGCTGGGTATCCATCTCGGTCGGCTGCAACAACACCTGCACGTTCTGCATCGTGCCGAGCCTCCGCGGCAAAGAGAAAGACCGACGCCCCGGCGACATCCTGAGCGAGATCCGACTGCTCGTCGATGACGGGGCCATCGAGGTCACCCTGCTCGGCCAGAACGTGAACAGCTACGGCGTCGAGTTCGGCGACCGCCAGGCCTTCGGCAAGCTGCTTCGTGCCGCTGGGCAGATCCCGGGTCTGGAGCGCATCCGCTTCACGTCCCCGCACCCCGCAGCGTTCACCGACGACGTCATCGACGCGATGGCCGAGACTCCTGCGGTCATGCCGCAGCTGCACATGCCGTTGCAGTCCGGCTCCGATCGCATCCTCAAGGCAATGCGGCGCTCGTACCGCAGCGACCGCTACCTCGGCATCCTCGACCGCGTACGCGCGAAGATCCCGAACGCCGCGATCTCCACCGACATCATCATCGGATTCCCTGGCGAAACCGAAGAGGACTTCCAAGACACGCTTCGCGTCGTCGAGCAGGCACGGTTCTCGAGCGCGTTCACGTTCCAGTACTCGATTCGTGAGGGTACCCCCGCCGCGACGATGCCGGACCAGGTGCCGAAGGCCGTCGTGCAGGAGAGGTACAACCGCCTCGCCGCGCTCCAGGACCGCATCAGCCTCGAGGAGAACCAGAAGCAGCTCGGTCGCGAGCTCCACGTCCTCGTCTCGACCGGTGAGGGCAAGAAGGACGCCGAGACCCACCGGCTCACCGGGCGCGCCGAAGACAACCGTCTCGTCCACTTCGAGTTGCCTGCGGGGTCTGAGCGCCCTCGACCCGGCGACGTCGTCTCGGTCGTTGTGACGCACGCTGCGCCCTTCCACCTCCTCGCCGACAGCCCGGACGGCACGAGCCTGCGAATCCGCCGAACCCAAGCGGGAGACGCCTGGGATCGCTCGCAAGCAGACTCGTGCGGCGTGCCTGCTCCGGCGGGCGCCAGTGGTGCACCACGCCAAGTGGGACTCGGCCTGCCCACCATTCGCATCGGCGCGTGAGCGCAGAGCCCGTCGCTGACCGCGTACCGTTCGCGTCGGCCGCGGCCACCGACGCGCGCCGACTGTGGGTCGTTGTCGGGGCCACCGGCACAGGAAAGACGGGCTTGTCGCTGGATCTCGCCGAAGAGCTCGGCCGGCGCGGTCGTCCCGCGGAGATCGTGAACGCCGACGCCATGCAGCTCTACCGGGGCATGGACATCGGAACGGCGAAGCTGCCCGAAGCCGAGCGACGCGGCATCCCGCATCACCTCTTCGATGTGCTCGACGTCACGGAAGAAGCTGCGGTCGCTGCGTACCAGACCGACGCGCGCAGAGAGATCGACGCGATCTTCGCGCGCGGGGCCGAGCCGATCCTGGTCGGCGGTTCGGGCCTGTACGTCTCGAGCGTGATCTTCGACTTTCGCTTTCCTCCGCACGACGATGTCCTCCGCGCGTCCCTCGAGGCAGATCTCGAGCGCGATGGTCCCGGCATGCTGTTCGCCCGCTTGGCCGAGCTCGATCCCGTCACCGCCGCGCGTGTCGATGCGCAGAATGGGCGTCGTGTTGTGCGCGCGCTCGAGATCGTCCTGCAGGGCGAAGACACCCACGGCGCGGCGCTGCCGGAAGCGCCCACGCTCTGGCGCGACTCGACCACGATCATCGGCGTTCACGTCGACCGGCCAGCCCTCGTCGCACGGCTCGACGCGCGGGTAGACGCGATGTGGGCCGCCGGACTGCTCGAGGAAGTACGCACGCTCCGCGAGCGTGGCCTCGAACGCGGCGTCACCGCCCGCCGCGCCATCGGGTACGCGCAGGCCCTCGCAGAGCTCGACGGCGAGCTGCCACGCGCGGAGGCGATCGCGCAGGCGCAAGCACTCACCCGGCGCTATGCGCGTCGCCAAGTGTCGTGGTTCAAGCGATACGCGGATATCACCTGGTACGACGGTGGGGCATCGAACGACCTCTCGACGGTCCAGGCGATACTGGGCTGATGCAGATCCGTGCCTTCGAGCTCCGCGACACCGCCGCTGTCATCACGCTGTGGCAGGACGCCGGTCTCACCAGACCGTGGAACAACCCGCACCTCGACATCCAACGCAAGCTCACGGTGCAGCCCGAACTCTTCCTGGTGGCCGTCGACGACGGCGGCGACGTGATCGGCAGCGTGATGGCGGGATACGACGGGCACCGCGGCTGGCTCTACTATCTCGCCAGTACGCCCAGCCAGCGGGGGCAGGGCATCGGGCGCGCGCTCGTCGGGGCCGCCGAGGATCTTCTCCTCGAGATGGGCTGCCCGAAAGTGCAGCTGATGGTGCGGCCCGGCAACGACGCGACGATGGCCTTCTACGACGCCCTGGGCTACGAGCAGTTCGAGATCGGCGCCACCGGCAAGCGCCTCATCGCCGACTGATCGACTCCTCGCCTCATCGCCGACCGCGCGCGCCGGCATCCGTCCAGTGCGCGAAGGGTCGCGATCGGTTGCTTTCGGGCGCCCTATCGCCGCCGATCACGACCCCTCGCGAACCCGGGTGGCGCCCTTGGCCCGCGAGGGGTCGCGAAGTGTCGCATTTCGCGCGCCGTCGCGACAGAACGCGACCCCTCGCGGGACGCAGGAGGTGGGTGGCGAAGCCTGGAGAACGAGGAAGAGTCATCGCCGTTGCCTAGACTTGTCGGATGGCCACCATCGCGTTCACCAAGGGTCACGGCACCGGCAACGACTTCGTGATCGTCCCCGACCCGGACGGTGAGATCGACCTGCGCGACGAGCAGGTCGCGGCGCTGTGCGACCGCCGGTTCGGGATCGGTGCCGACGGCACGCTTCGGGTCGTCCGATCCGCTGCGCTCCCCGAGGGTGCAGATGCCGCGGCTTCCGGCGCCGAGTGGTTCATGGACTATCGCAACGCCGACGGGTCCGCCGCCGAGATGTGCGGCAACGGCATCCGGGTGTTCGTCAAATACCTCGTCGAATCGGGACTCATCGAACTCAGCGGCGACGCCGCAGTGCGCATCGGCACTCGTGCCGGCATCAAGGCGGTCACGCGCGCGGAGAACGGATTCGAGGCAGACCTCGGCGTCTGGCGCGCCACCGAAGGCGAGGTCCTCGTTCGCGCCAAGGGGCTCTCGGTCGCGCGCCCCGGTCAGGGAATCGATGTCGGCAACCCGCACGTCGTCGTCGCGATCTCCAGTGACGAAGAGCTCGAGAGCCTCGACCTGACAGTGCTCCCGCTGCTCGATCCGCCGCCTCGCGAGGGTGCGAATGTCGAATTCGTCGTGCCGGCAGATCCGCTCGTGCACGACGGAGTCGGATCGATCCGGATGCGGGTGTTCGAACGCGGCGTCGGCGAGACCCTTTCGTGCGGCACGGGTGTCGCGGCATCCGCCCTCGCCGTGCGGTACTGGGCCGGCCGCGCCGCACCCGACCGGTGGACCGTCCACGTACCCGGCGGAACGCTCGGCGTCCGCGTCGAGACGAACGCCGATGGCGAGCACGTCTTGCTCTCGGGACCTGCGACGCTCGTCTATTCCGGTCAGGTCGCGCTCGCAAACTGACGGAGCTGGCCGCCTGACCGGCCTGACGGAGCTCCCAGCCCGCCGACTACGGCAGCTGGATCGTCCCGGTCGCCGGTGTCCCGTGGCGCCTGACCTTGAGCACGCGGAAGCCGCGCGCGGTGGTGGCGCGGGTGACGCTGTAGCCGTCCTCAAACGTCGCGGCGAGCCAGCGCTGCAGAGAATCAGAGCCGAGGTTGCGCTGGACGACGAGCCAGGCATCGCTGCGCTCGTCGAGACGCGGAATCCAGCGCTCCAGCAATCCGTGCAGCTCGTTCTTGCCGACCCGGATGGGCGGATTCGAGCGGATGGTGCGGATCGCGATGTCGTCGGGAACATCGGAGGGCGTGACCGCGTTGATGTTGGTGAGGGCGAGGGCTTCAGCGTTGCGGCGCACGAGGTCCAAAGCACGTTCGTTCACGTCGACGGCCCACACCGTCGCGTGAGGGGACATCATCGCCGCCGACAGCGCAATCGGACCCCATCCGCAACCCAGATCGAGAAAGTGCCCGCTCGCCGGTGGCGGGGGAGTGTTCGCCAGCAGTACCGCCGTGCCGGTGTCGACATGGTCGGGGCTGAACACTCCGCCGGCGGTCACGACCTCGAGGTCGCGACCGGCGAGTGTGACCCGGATGCGGCGGAGGTTCTCGGCGCTGGACGGAGATGCGCTGAAGTAGTGATCGCTCCCCATGCATAGGAGCGTAGCGGAGGCCACGCCAGGCGCGGGAGGCTAGAATTCACAGGCTCAGGCCGAAAGGAAAACATGACGCAAGCGACGACCCCCGAGAGCACGAACGAGACGCCGGTGGATTCGATGGATCCGGTGGACCGAGTGCTCGCGCGTGCGGATGCGCGATCGGGAGTGCGCGTCTTCGGCTCGGCACAGGCACTCCAGCACGAGTCGACGGTGTCGCGCGCTGATTCGGACGGCGATCAGTGGGACCGCGAAGAGCGTGCCGCGCTGCGGCGCGTGCCCGGGCTCTCGACCGAACTTCAGGATGTCACCGAGGTCGAGTACCGGCAGCTGCGACTCGAGAACGTCGTGCTCATCGGCGTGTACCCGCAGGGCTCGCAAGATGATGCCGACAACTCGCTGCGCGAACTCGCCGCGCTCGCCGAGACGGCCGGTGCCGTGGTGCTCGACGGCGTGCTTCAGCGGCGACCGAACCCGGACCCGGCGACCTACATCGGTCGCGGCAAGGCGGCCGAACTCAAGGACCTCGTCGCCGCTGTCGGCGCCGACACCGTGATCGCCGACACCGAACTCGCCCCCAGCCAGCGACGCGCGTTGGAAGACGTCGTCAAAGTCAAGGTCATCGACCGCACGACGGTCATCCTCGACATCTTCAGCCAGCATGCCAAGAGCCGCGAAGGCAAGGCGCAGGTCGAACTCGCCCAGCTCGAATACCTCCTCCCGCGGTTGCGCGGCTGGGGTGACTCGATGAGCCGTCAGGCCGGTGGTCAGGTCGGCGCGGGCGGAGCGGGCATGGGCTCGCGTGGCCCCGGTGAGACCAAGATCGAACTCGACCGCCGACGCATCCGCACTCGGATGGCGATCCTCCGCCGCCAGATTCGTGACTTCGGTCCATCTCGTGACGCGAAGCGGGCCGAGCGCAAGCGCAACACGATTCCCTCCGTCGCGATCGCGGGCTACACGAACGCCGGAAAGTCGAGTCTGCTCAATCGGCTCACCAGCGCCGGCGTGCTCGTGGAGAACGCCTTGTTCGCGACCCTCGACGCCACCGTCCGCAGGGCCGAAGCCGCCGACGGCCGCGTGTACACGCTGACCGACACCGTCGGCTTCGTGCGCAACCTCCCGCACCAACTCGTCGAGGCCTTCCGCTCGACGCTCGAAGAGGTCGCTGGTGCGGACGTCATCGTGCACGTCGTCGATGGCGCACACCCCGATCCCGCCGCGCAGCTCGCCACCGTTCGAGACGTGATGGGCGATGTCGGCGCGCGTTCGACACGAGAACTCGTCGTCTTCAACAAGGCCGACCTCCTCGACGACGACACTCGACTCGTGCTGCGCGGACTCGAGCCGACCGCCCATTTCGTGTCATCGCGCACCGGCGAAGGCATCGATGCACTCCGCGCCTCGATCGAAGAGGCGCTGCCACTTCCCGCCGTCGAGGTGCGTGCACTGGTTCCGTACGACCGTGGCGATCTCGTGTCCGCAGTGCACGAGAGCGGACTCATCCTCTCCACGAGCCACGAAGAGGGTGGCACCGCCGTGCACGCGCACGTCGGCGAAAAGCTCGCTGCTGAACTTGCTCCGTACGCGGTCTGATCGGCCGCCTACTCAGCTCAGCGTGATCGGTGCGACACCAGGGGTGTCGAACCCGAACACCTGTCCGAGAAACGCCAGCTCGGTCTCGAGCGCATTCACGATCGTCTCCGTGCGCCGAAAGCCGTGACCTTCGCCCTCGTACAGCACGTAGGCGTGGGGGACACCGTGCGCAACCAGGGCATCACGGATCGCTTCCGCTTGCGCCGGGGGCACGACAGCATCCTCATCCCCCTGAAGGAGCAGCAACGGCACTCGGAACCGTTCGGGGCGGCTGAGGGGTGAGCGTTCGATGTACACCGCTTCGGCCTCGGGCAGCGGACCGATGAGGCCGTCCAGGTAGCGCGCCTCGAAGTCGTGGGTGTCTTCGGCGAGGGCGCGGGCATCACCCACGCCATAGCGGGAGACACCGGCGCCGAACACATCGGTGCCGACCAGTGCGGCGAGGACCGTCCACCCGCCCGCCGACCCGCCTTCGATGGCGATGCGCGCCGCATCCGCTCGTCCTTCGTCGGCCAAGCCGGTCGCGGCGGCGGCGACATCGTCCACATCGACGACTCCCCATTGACCGCGCAGCCGCTCCCGGTAGTCGCGTCCGTATCCGCTGGATCCGCCGTAGTTCACATCGAGGACCCCGATCCCACGACTCGTGAAGTACGCGACCTTGCTGTCGGCCACGCCGCCGACGTGCGCGGTCGGACCGCCGTGAACCATCACGACGTACGGTGGCCGCTCGCCGTCCACGCCCTGGGCCTCAGGGTTGGTCGGTGGGAAATCGAAGGCGTGCACATCGCCATGAAGGCCCGGGTAGGTCACGGCGCGCGATCGCGGCATCCATTCATCGGGAAGGTCAGAGGTGCCGCCGCGGACGAGATCCGTCGCGGCAGTACCACCGCCATCGACGTCGACGAGCCAGATCCCGCCCATTCCCGGTGCGGACCCGCTCACGAGCACCCGCGAGCCACTGACGGCCTCGATGCCTACTCGCGAGGTCGGTGGGATGTCGAGACCGGATGCATGGCCATCGACCTCGATCAGCGACAACTCGTCGCTGCCGTGGGTGCGGATGGCGACGATTCGGCCGTCATCGAGACGCGCAAACCATCGCGTCCCGAGAACCCACAGCGGTCCACCGGTGTCGGCATCCGCGGGAGCCACCGCGGCAGGTGCTGACGCAGCCTCGTCTCGATCCTCGCCCAGTCGAACCCGCCAGAGATTCCACCGTCCCGTCGGGTCGTCGATGTACAGAAGTTCGTCGTCGCCGATCCACTCGGGCTGCAGAGCGGCCGTGTCACCCGTCGTCACCGTGGTCCACTCGCTCACGATCCCGTTGCGGATGCGGCCGACGCGAAGCTCGGTGCGATCCCACGGCATATCGGGGTGATTCCACGCGATCCAGGCGAGATGCGTGCCGCCGGGGGACAGGGCGGGCTGTGCGACGAAGTGGCTGCCCGCCACCAACGGCACAACGCCTGACTCGCCGTCCCCGTCGCCATCGACGGCGATCGACACGATGGCGCGATCGGGGATGCGGCTCGCGCCGTGCGATTCGCGGACTGCCAGAAGGACGCCTTCCTGCCAGCGCAGCCCGCCGAAGCGCACGTCGTCGCCCGCGGGCGTCAGCGGCAGGGGCTCGCCGCCGGGGTGCACCGCCCAGACGCGCTGGTCGGTCTTCTCGACGAAGAACAGGCGCCCGTCTTCGGACGCCGCCCAGGAACCGCCGCCGTATTCGTGCACGCGCGATCGGGCATTCCACGGTGCCGGCAGCACGTCCTCGACCTCTCCCGTGGCGGTGCGTCGTCGCACTGCCGTGCGGCCGCCCTCGGCGGGGATCGATTCGCCCCACCACACGTCGTCGCCCACGAACGCGGCCCCTTCGAAGCGCGGGGATGCGGCGGATGCTCCCGCCGCCGAAAGGGGAGACGGCCACGAGCCGAAGGGAAGTGCCTGCACCATTTCTCCACCGTACGCGGTCGAAACATCTCGTCACACTGGTTCACAGGCCTCGCGGTGAACCGTAGTGTGGGGGCCATCCCCGGGTCAGACCGGGAGCCCGGTGACGCCGGGCAGGAGCGACAGCCGAGCCCGGCACCCGCCCGCGAACCTGCGCAGTGCGCGGATCGCGGCCGCCGGCCGTAGTCACGCACTCCTGACCCGTCGAGAGTAACGATGTCGCCGTACACCGAAGAGCGCGAGGGCGCTGTGCCCTTCTCGTTCGAGCTGTATCCACCGCGTTCCGCAGAGCGCGATGCGCAGTTGCACGAGACGATCGCCCGGCTTGCCGAAGTGGGTCCGCGATTCATTTCGGTGACCTACGGTGCCGGCGGATCGACAGGCGGACGCTCCCTGGAAGTGCTGCGCTACATTCGCGCCACGACCAACGTCGAGCCGATCGCGCACATCACGTGTGTGGGCAACACCTACGCCGGTGCCACCGCCCTCATCCGCGAGTTTCTGGATGCCGACATCACGAGCTTCCTCGCCCTTCGGGGGGACCCGCCCATCGGAGCCGCCGAGGGCGACGCCTTCCTCGGGGATCTTGAGAGCGCCGCTCAGCTCGCCCAGCTCATCGCGCGAGTCCAGAGCGAATATCAGCCCTACACCGAGTCGCTGATTCCCGGTCTGCCGGGAGCCGCCCGGGTGGACGGGCGACGCAAGGCGCAGCTTTCCGTGGCGGCATTCCCCAACGGCCACCCTCGGTCGAAGCACGCCACGGAGCACATCGACGCGCTCCTGGCCAAGCAGGCGGCGGGCGCGACGCTGGCGATCACACAGCTGTTCTTCCACGCCGACGACTATCTCGCTTTCGTCGCGCAGGCCCGTGCCGCGGGCGTCACCATGCCGATCCTCCCGGGCATCATGCCGATCACGTCGCGCGGACGCCTGAACCGCGTTCTCGAGCTCACCGGTGAGGAACTCCCGACCGACTTCGCGCACGCCCTCGAAGCCCAACCCACCGCTGAGGGGCAGCGGGCGGTGGGCATCGCACACGCTGCGGAGCTCGCCGCCGCGGTGGTCGCGGGTGGCGCTCCCGGTGTTCACCTCTACGCCTTCAACAATCACGACACGGTTCTCGCGGTGCTTCGCGAAGCCGGCATCCTCATCCCGCAGAAGGAGACTGCCTCATGACCGATCCCACCTTCCCGAACGCCACGATTCTCGGGTACCCGAGAATCGGCCGCCGCCGAGAGCTCAAGCGTGCCGTGGAGGCGCACTGGGCTGGAACGCTGGATGAAGCCGGGCTCGAGGCCACGGCTGCGCATCTCCGCCAGGTGACACGCGAGCGCCTCGCCGAACTCGGACTCGGTCGAAACGACTCGTCGATTCCTGAGTCGTTCTCCTTCTACGACCAGGTCCTCGACGCCGCGGTGACCGTTGGCGCTCTTCCCGAGCGCTTCGCGGAGCTCCGTGGCGCCGACGGCACGACCTCGCTGTCGGCCTATTTCACGGCCGCGCGCGGGGCGGGCGATGATGCGCCGCTGGAGATGACCAAGTGGTTCGACACGAACTACCACTACCTGGTCCCCGAGATCGGCCCCGAAACGACGTTTGCACTTTCGAGCCATCGCTTCGCAGACCAGGTCGCCGAGGCTCGGAAAGCTGGATTCACGACTCGTCCCGTCGTGGTCGGGCCGGTGACGTTCCTCGCGCTTTCGAAGGCATCGGATGCCGCCCCGACAGGCTTTCGTCCTCTCGACAGGCTCGAAGACATCCTGCAGGTCTACGTCGAGCTCCTCGCTGACCTTCGTGCCGCGGGCGCCGAGTGGGTGCAGCTCGACGAGCACGCGCTCGTCAGCCAATCGCTGGGTCTCGATGACAGCGACCTCGCTACCGCGGCTGAGCGCGCCTACGCCGTGCTGTCGGATGCCGCTGATCGCCCGGCGATCCTCGTGGCTGCGGGCTATGCCCAGCTGTCCGAGGCGGCCTGGACGACCCTGGCCGCCTCTCGCGTCGAGGCCATCGCCGTCGATCTCACTCGCGGTGCTCAGCCCGCGGCCGTCGCCGGGCTGGCCGGCAAGACCCTGGTCGGCGGTGTCGTCGACGGTCGCAACATATGGCGGGGCGACCTCGATGGCGCATGGACGAAGCTCGACGCCCTCCGTGGCCTCGGGGCGGGTTCGGTATCCGCGGGGACATCGACCTCGCTGCAGCACGTCCCGCACGATGTCGCCGACGAGATCGAACTCGACGAAAGACTGACGTCGTGGCTCGCGTTCGCCGATCAGAAGGTCGGCCAGGTCGTGACGCTCGCGCGAGGGCTCGCCGAGGGCAAGCCGGCGATCGCCGAAGCGCTGGATGCCGCCACCGTCGCGCTCGACGACCGTCGGAGTGCACCCGGCGTCCGGGACGGCGCAGTTCGGCGCCGCAGTGCGGTGCTCTCGGGCGCGGACTTCGCGCGCGGCGAGTACGACGAGCGCCAGGTGGCGCAGGCCGCGGCGCTTTCGCTGCCCGTCCTGCCCACGACGACGATCGGCTCCTTCCCGCAGACCGGAGACATCCGTCGGGCTCGCGCGCGATTCGGTCGGGGCGAGATCGACGAGTCCACGTATGAGGATTTCCTCCGCGAGGAGATCTCGCGCGTGGTCGACCTCCAGGAAGACCTCGGCATCGATGTCCTCGTGCACGGCGAGGCCGAGCGCAATGACATGGTTCAGTACTTCGCCGAGAACCTCGACGGGTTCGCCGTCACCCGCCACGGGTGGGTCCAGTCGTACGGGTCGCGGGCAACGCGGCCGTCCATCCTCTGGGGAGACGTGTCGCGTCCGGCCCCGATCACGGTGGAGTGGGCGCGCTTCGCCCAATCGTTGACGTCGAAGCCGGTCAAGGGAATGCTGACGGGCCCCGTCACGATCCTCGCGTGGTCGTTCGTCCGAGACGACCAGCCGCTCGCCGACACGGCAAATCAGGTCGCGCTGGCCCTCCGCGATGAGATCGCAGATCTTGAGAGCGCCGGAATCGCGATCATTCAGGTCGACGAGCCCGCGCTGCGTGAACTGCTGCCCCTCAAGAGCGCGGATCAGCCGGCATACCTCGCGTGGTCGGTGGATTCGTTCCGGCTGACCACTGCGGGCGCCGCCATCGCCACGCAGGTGCACACGCACTTGTGCTATTCCGAGTTCGGTGTCGTGATCGAAGCCATCGCCGCACTCGACGCTGATGTGACCTCGATCGAGGCTGCTCGCAGTCGTGGTGAGGTCATCACGGACGTGGCGGCATCCGGTTTCTCGCACGAGGTGGGTCCGGGTGTCTACGACATCCACTCACCGCGGGTGCCCTCCGTCGACGAGATGACTCAGCTTCTGCATCGCGCCGTAGCGGAGTTGCCGCTCCGTCAGATCTGGGTGAACCCGGACTGCGGGCTCAAGACCCGCGGCTACGACGAGACCGTCGAGTCGCTTCGCAACATGATCGAGGCCACCCGCGCCGTCCGCGAGCGGGTCGCCGTTACGGCTTAGCTCGCGGAGTCCGGGGCTTCTTCACGGCGGGTGCCGCGGCCACATCGGTCGCGGCATCCGTCGACTCCGACTCGATGACGACGGTATCCGTCGTCGCCGGCACGAGCACGGCGGTGTCCGCCTCGGAGTCGATGACCTCGTCGTCGGCTGTCACACCGTCCGCAGGCGAGATGCTGGCTTCGGGAGCAGTGCTGGTTTCAGATGCAACGTCATCCGCGGGGTCGATGGGGGCATCGACGACCGGTTCCAGGATCGCGGGACGGTGCTCCTGCGCGATCTCGAGCAGCCACCAGACGACCAGCCACACGATCAGCACCAAGAACAGATCGCCCACGGACAGCGGGCGGAGCAGCATCAGCCACACGATCGCCAGCACGCCGAGAATGACGCGGACGAGGACGCGCTGCCGGTACAGCCACGATCCGAAGCCGCCCGTATCGACACCGCGAGCGTAGAGGGCTCCACGCACACCGGCATTCACCGAGGCGACGGAGTTGCGGGTTGCCGCCGCCCCTCGCCACCGCCCCGAGAACCATCCGATGAACGCGACGATGATACCGAGGACCATCGCAACGACGGCCGTATCTTGCATCGCCCCCGTCACCTGGGTGTAGATGGCCGTCAAGGCGTTGGACGACAATCCGAGGCCGGGCGCGCTGAGCGAGAGGATCGAGCCCCCGATCGCGAGCCCGATGGCCAGCGCCCCACTGCCGATAGCGAGTCCGAGGCCCGACCCGAGTACCGCGGTCGAGCGGCGGCGAGCGGCGAGGATGCCGATGAGGAAGAGGCCGAGGGTGATAAGGGGAACCCACCAGCCGATCGTGACCGCCAATTGGTACACGGTCCCGACGAGGGCGAGTGAGTCGCTCTGCGCCACAACGATCGTCTTATCGACAGCGGGGATGTTCGCGGCGAACGCGATCCCGTTGTCGACCAGGCGCTGCTTGACCTCCTCGATGATCGGGCCGAGTTGGATGCCGATTTGGCCTTCGTCATCGATGGTCACGGCGCCGTTCGCGGTGCCCCCGGTAGCGGCGGCGACGAGCGCCTTGTGACTGGCTTGCAGCGCGATCTGCCAGACATCGGCGAATGCGTCGGACTGCACGAGTTTGGTGACCGTGGAATCGATCAGTCCTTGGACACCCTCGGCGGCCGGCTCGCGGAGGAGTTCGAGCGCCGCGAGTGCGCGTGGGGGGAGATCGAGCTGATTCAGTCCGTCGAACAGGTCATTGGTGAGGCCGTCCACATTCAGCGATTCGTTGATCGCAGTGGTCACCTGGTCTGCGACCAATGCCTGGACGTGCGGGTCATCCGCGAGCGGGGCGAAGGTCTCCACGAACTGCTGCTCGTCGACGAGTTCGACTCGGGCCCACGCCGCAACGATCGAGACGGGCACCAGGATCGACGCGACCACGATGCACAGTGCAGACGCGAACGCACGCCATGACCACCGCTTCGCGGGGCGCGTGGTCTTCTCGGGTTCGACCGTCTTGAGGACGTCGTTCTCGCGGCGAAGGCGATCGACCTCTGCGCGCAGGTCTTCGATCTCTGTCGGGGCCATGGTCGCTCCTCAAATCGTGTGCGTTCCACCGCGCGTGAATGCGGTCACCCACAGTGTGGCGTACTTCGCGACGTGAGGTCGAGGGGTCTCACCCGGGCGGGGTGATTTCAGACCGCGCGGAGTACGGCGACGACCCGCCCGAGGACGACGGCCTCGTCGCCCAGAATCGGCTCGAACGCGGAGTTGCGGGGGAGCAGCCACGTGTGACCATCGCGTTGGCGGAACGTCTTCACGGTCGCCTCGCCATCGAGCATCGCCGCGACGATCTCCCCGTTCTCAGCGGTCGGCTGCGAACGAATGACCACCCAGTCGCCATCGCAGATCGCGGCGTCGATCATCGACTCGCCGCTGACCTTCAGCATGAACAGGTCGCCCTTGCCCACCAGCTGGCGGGGGAGCGGGAAGATCTCTTCGACCTGCTGGTCGGCGGTGATGGGAACGCCTGCGGCGATTCGTCCCACGAGCGGCACCAGTGCCGCATCGCCGAGGGCCGGGGCCGTGTCGGCGGGGTTCTCGGCGGCCATGCCCGGAAGGTCGATGAGAACCTCCATCGCACGTGTCTTGCCGGGATCCCGCCGCAGGTAGCCGCTGAGTTCAAGTTGGTTGAGCTGATGGGTGACGCTCGACAGCGATTTCAGATCGACCGCGTCACCGATCTCGCGCATGCTCGGCGGATAGCCGTAGCGCGCGATCGACCGCTGGATCACCTCGAGGATGGCGAGTTGCTTGTCGCTGAGGCTCTTACGTCGACGAGTGTGGGGCTTTTCGCTCATCTCGCGCTCTCCCTGAATGGTCTGTCGAAGGCATCAGCTCTTCGAATGTCGGAGGTCCGTGATGGGCTCCGGTTATCGAAACAGTATCCGCAAGATACGAGTGCTGCAGGGAACCGAACGCGTGTCGCCTTCGATTCATTTGCGATCCGACGTCTTGTTGACATTCGATTCAGTCGAAGATAAGTTCGGAAGAGAAGTTCGCACCGGGTTCTCCCGGCCGAGAGCCCGGTGCGAATCTCTCCCCATTCCCGAGGAGCAGCAATGACCACGATCAACATGGCAGCGTTCACCGCCACGCCGGCGCCGCGCCTGCGGCTCACGACGCGCGGTCGTCGTGTCATCGCCGTCCTGGCGTCGATTCCGGCCGTCGCCGTGCTGAGCGTGGCGATCATCTCGGGCGGTGGTGCACTCGCGTCCGCCGAACACAGCGCCCCGGCCGGCACCTTCGAGACGGTGACGGTCATGCCGGGCGAGTCCCTCTGGTCGATCGCCGTTGAGGTCGCGCCGAATGCCGATCCCCGCGATGTGGTGGACGGCATCATCCGACTCAATGCACTCGGCACGGCCAGCGTCGATGCCGGCCAGCAGTTGGCGATCCCGATGGAGTACGCGCGGAGCAAGTGATCGTCGCACTCTACGATGGGACAGGTGAGTGCGAGTCTTGACGATCTTCCCATCCGCGACGATCTGCGAGGGCTGACGCCCTACGGAGCCCCGCAGGCTCCCTTGCCGGTGGCGCTCAACGTGAACGAGAACACGCATCCGGTCCCGGAAGAGGTCGCCGACGACATCCTCGATGGCCTCGCGCACGCGTTGCGCGAAATCAACCGCTACCCGGATCGCGAGTTCACCGCGCTCCGCGAAGGGTTTGCGGACTACCTCGGCCACGGTCTCGTGCGCGAACAGATCTGGGCGGGCAACGGATCCAACGAAGTCCTCCAGCACTTGCTGCAGGCCTTCGGCGGTCCCGGGCGAACCGCCCTCGGGTTCTCGCCGACGTACTCGATGTACCCGTTGCTGGCCCGCGGCACGGGCGCCGACTACATCGCCGGCCACCGCGGTGTCGACTTCACGATCACTCCCGAGGATGCCGCCGACCAGGTCGACGCGGCTCGCCCCGACGTCGTGTTGCTGTGCGCCCCCAACAATCCGACCGGCTCCCCGCTCTCGCTCGACGTGATCGAGGCCGTCTACGACGCCACAGACGGCATCGTCATCGTCGATGAGGCGTACCACGAGTTCGCACCACGAGACGCAGGTTCTGCGCTGTCTCTGCTCGACGGGCGCGAGCGCCTCGTAGTGTCGCGCACCATGAGCAAGGCGTTCGCGTTCGCCGGCGCTCGCGTCGGCTACATGGCGGCGGACCCCGGCCTGATCGACGCCCTGCGGCTGGTCAGGCTTCCGTACCACCTCAGCGCGCTCACCCAAGCGGCGGCGTCGGCCGCTCTGCGCCACGCACCGACGATGCTGCGCACCGTCGACGACATCGTCGCCCAGCGGGATCGCATGTCGGCGACGTTGGATGCGCTCGGGTACCGCCCCTACGAGAGTTGGACCAACTTCGTTCTCTTCGACGGAGTCGACGACCCCGCAGCAGACGTGGCAGGCGCTGTACGACCGCGGGGTGCTCATTCGCGATGTCGGCATCCCGCACGCCCTGCGTGTGACGGCAGGCACCGAGGACGAAACCACCGCGTTTCTCGATGCCCTCGCCTCGATAGACTCGGGCTCATGAGCAGCACTGCGTCGCGCACGGCCTCCCTGCGCCGTGCGACGAGCGAATCGACCGTCGAACTTCAGCTCGACCTCGATGGGCGCGGTCACAGCCACATCGACACGACGGTGCCGTTCTTCGACCACTTGTTGACGGCGTTCGCGAAGCATTCTCTGACCGACCTCACCGTCCGCGCCTCCGGAGACACCGACATCGACGCGCACCACACCGTCGAGGATGTGTCGATCGTGCTCGGCCAGGCGATCCGTGAAGCACTCGGCGACAAAGCCGGCATTTCGCGCTACGGCGATGCGCTGGTGCCTCTCGACGAGGCCCTCGCTCAGGCAGTGGTGGATATCAGCGGCCGGCCGTACCTCGTGCACACCGGTGAGCCGGTCGGGTTCGAACACCACCTCATCGGCGGACACTTCACCGGTTCGCTCGTGCGTCACACCTTCGAGGCGCTCGCGTTCAACGGCGGTCTGACGATGCACGTCACTGTGCTCGGCGGACGGGATCCGCATCACATCGCCGAGGCCGAATACAAGGCGGTGGCCCGCGCGTTCCGTCAGGCCAAGGCCTTCGACCCGCTCGTGGACGGGATTCCCAGCACCAAAGGCGCTCTGTGACCGACGCACCCCTGGTCGCTGTCCTCGACTACGGGTCGGGCAATGTCCACTCCGCGGTGAAGGCGCTCGTCGCGGCAGGAGCCGATGCGCGCCTGACCAGCGATCGCGCCCTCATCCAGGAGGCGGCGGGACTTGTCGTGCCCGGCGTCGGAGCATTCCGCGCCGTGATGGATGCCCTGCGGGCCAGCCGTGGTGATGAAGCCATCGAACGGCGCCTCGCGGGCGGCCGGCCCGTGCTGGGAATCTGCGTCGGGATGCAGGTGCTTTTCGCCGAGGGCGTCGAGCGCGGGCAGGACACGGCCGGCATGGATCAGTGGCCGGGAGCTGTCACCCAACTCGACGCCCCGGTGCTGCCGCACATGGGGTGGAACACGGTGCGCGCGGGCGAGGGGTCACAGCTTCTGCGCGGCATCGAAGACGAGCGCTTCTACTTCGTGCACTCCTACGGCGCGCAGCATTGGAGCCTCGAGGTGCAGCGCCCGTTCCGAAGCCCCGTGCTGACATGGTGCGATTACGGAACGCCGTTCCTCGCCGCCGTCGAGAACGGACCCCTGTCGGCGACGCAGTTCCATCCCGAGAAGTCGGGTGCCGCCGGCATCCGGCTGCTCGCCAACTGGATCGATACGCTGCCCGACGAGGGTTGAGACCCCACGAGGAGTAATGTCACTCCTTGTGCATTCGCGCCACTAAACCGCCACCACAACCCGCCGGAGCCATGAACGATTTCGCGTCCACCCCTGAATTGATCCTCCTCCCCGCTGTCGATGTCGCTGGCGGCAAGGCGGTCCGACTGACCCAGGGCGCCGCCGGCAGCGAGACCAGCTACGGCGACCCGGTCGATGCCGCACTCGCGTGGGCACGGCAGGGGGCGCAATGGATCCACCTCGTCGACCTGGACGCGGCGTTCGGTCGAGGCAGCAACGGTTCGATCATCCGCAAGGTGATCAAGCAGCTGCGCGGTGTGCAGATCGAGGTCTCCGGTGGGATTCGCGACGATGAGTCGCTCGAGAAAGCCCTGGAGAGCGGTGCGACGCGCATCAACCTCGGCACCGCCGCGCTGGAGAACCCCGAATGGGCCGCCGACGTGATCGGGCGCTACGGCGAGGCTGTCGCGGTCGGGCTGGATGTCCGCGGCACGACCCTCGCCGCCCGCGGGTGGACGCGCGACGGCGGAGACCTGTGGGACGTGCTGAACCGACTCGAGGCCGCCAACTGCAGCCGCTACGTCGTCACCGATGTCACGAAGGACGGCACCCTCCAGGGACCGAACGTGGAGCTTCTCCGCGAGATGACCACGCGCACCCCGAAGCCTGTGATCGCGTCGGGCGGAATCTCCAGCCTCGATGACATTGCCGCTCTGCGGGAGCTCGTCCATCTGGGCGTCGAGGGCGCCATCGTCGGCAAGGCGCTCTACGCCGGCGCCTTCACGCTCACCGAGGCGCTGGATGTCGCTGGCGGCTGATTCCTCCGACGGTGCGTCGGGCGACGCCAGTGCAGATTCAGCCGGTGTCCCGTGGGCGGGCCGCAGCTTCGAAGCGAACCCCCACTCCGCCGATGACGGCTCCGCCGACCCGGAACTGCTGGCCGCGCTGACGGCGTTCCGCGCGGGTGACGGCGATGCCGTTGCCGTCGTCTCGGCCTATCGACAAGCGCGGTTGCTCATTCCGCTGATCGCAGACAAGGGCGACGAAGGCGTGGGGCCCACCGGGCTCCGCGTCGACAAGACCCAAGAGCTTTCCATCGTCACCGTCGCGGGACCCGACGGGCGGCGGGTGCTGCCCGTCTTCACTTCGGTCGAGGCCATGGGCCGGTGGGATGCCGCGGCGCGCCCTGTTCCGGCGGACGGTATTCGCACCGCGCTCTCGGCCGCCGCCGACGACACCGATCTCATCGTGATCGACCCCGGCTCTCCTACCGAGTTCGTCCTCCGTCGACCCGCCGTGTGGGCGATCGGGCAGGGCCGGCCGTGGGAGCCCGCACACACGTCACCTGACGTCTTCACGGGGCTGCAAGAGAGCATCGGGGGAGAACTCGCCGTGCTGGATCTCTCGGTCGCCGCAGGCGACCCGGACGCACGTCTGCGCGGACCGGAACTCATCGTGCGTCTGCACCTCATCGACGGGCTCGACAAAGCGCAGCTCGATGCCGTGCTGGCACGGCTCGCGACGCGGTGGGCGGCCGATGACCGCATCGCCGTGCTGGTTGACTCGCTCACCGTCAAGCTCATTCGCGCCTGACGCCGGCGCCGCCGGTCGCATCTGGGCCCGGCCATTGTGACGACCTGCGAAACGGGGCATGATCGCACACGCGCGGTGATCTCAGGCGCGGTGATCTCAGCCGCAGTGATCGCAACCCGCAACGATCGCAACCCGGAGGTGCTCGATGACCGGTGCAGACAACGAGGGCGTCAGCGGCGCTGAGAGCTATCGGCAGCCGCTGGATGCGGCCCACCGGCACGCCCTGTCGTGGCTCGACGGCGTGCGCGACCGGCCGATCAGGCCAGATTCTGACGTCGATGACATCCTCGCGGTCGTGGACCGCCCGCTTCCCGTGGAGGGTGCCGATGCGACCGCGGTGGTCGATGAACTGGCCGCTGCCGTTGGCCCCGGGCTCATGGCCATGAGCTCACCGCGGTACTACGGGTTCGTGATCGGTGGTATCTACCCGGCCGCGATCGCGGCGGACTGGCTGGTCTCGGCGTGGGATCAGAACACCGGATCGCGCCAGCCCACTCCCGGCACTGCGGCCGTCGAAGAGGTCGCCGCGAGGTGGCTCGTGGACCTGTTCGGGCTCCCTGCCGGCAGCGGGGTGGGCTTCGTCACGGGCGCCACGAGCGCAAACCTCTCTGCGCTCGTGGTCGCCCGTGACGCCGTGCTGCGCGGGCATGGACACGATCCTCTGCTCGGCATCCAGAGCGCGCCCCGTATCCGCTTGCTCGCCGGCGGTGCGGTGCACACATCTGTCGTGCTCGGCGGTCGCATTGCGGGGCTGGGCGCACCGCAGACCGTCGGCTGCGATGCACAGGGTCGGATCGACCTCGACGGCCTGGCGGCAGCGCTATCCAGGGCGACGGCCCGACGATCGTGGCGCTGCAGGCCGGCGATGTCCACTCCGGCGCGTTCGACGATTTCACCCGAGCCATTGCGATCGCGAAGGATGCCGGCGCGTGGGTCCACGTCGACGGTGCGTTCGGACTGTGGGCCGCGGCGAGCCCAAGGCTCCACCACCTCGTCGCAGGATTCGAAGACGCCGATTCTTGGGCGACCGATGCGCACAAGACCTTGAACGTCCCTTACGACTGCGGGGTGGCGATTGTGCGAGATGAGGCGGCGATGACCGCCGCGCTCGGTGCCCATGCCGAATACCTCCCCGCGGTGGCGAGCAACTCCGATCCGTACGATCACACCCCCGAACTCTCCCGGCGGGCACGCGGGGTCCCGGTCTGGGCTGCGCTGCGGGCACTCGGCCGGAGCGGGGTGGAGGACCTCGTCGACGGACTCGTCGCCGCCGCGGCAGATCTCGCGGACGGATTCCGGAGTGTCCCCGGTCTCGAGGTGCTCAACGATGTCGTCTTCACCCAGGTCTGCCTCGCGTCGCGAGACGATGCCGACACGCTCGCTCTGGGGGATTGGCTGCGCCGCGAAGGGACCGTGTGGGCGTCTTCGTCGACCTGGCGCGATCGCGCCGTGGTCCGCTTCGCGGTGAGCAACCACGGCACCGACGACGAGGCCGTGCGACGCACCGTCGATGCCGTGGCGCGCGGAGCGGCCGCTCTCGGCATTCGGCCCTAGTTGACGGGACCGGTGTACTTCTCGCCCGGGCCCTTGCCGATGGGGTCGGGAATGACGGATGCCTCGCGGAAGGCGAGCTGAAGCGACCGCAGTCCATCGCGCAGCGACCGGGCGTGCATGTCACTGATCTCCGGAGCGCCGGCGGTGACCAATCCAGCCAAAGCGTTGATGAGCTTGCGCGCTTCGTCGAGGTCGGTCTGTGTCGACGGATCGTCGGCCAGTCCCACCTTCACCGCGGCCGCACTCATGAGGTGGACGGCTGTCGTTGTGATGATCTCGACCGCGCCGACGTCCGCGATATCGCGGGTCGCCTCCGAAGCGGCCTGCTCCTGCGCTTCCCATCGGGCTTGCCTGGCGGCATCCGATTCGGTCGAATTATCGTTGCCCTCGGCAGGAATCGTGTCCACGTGCTGCTCTCTGCTAAACTGTTGCGGGCACCGAAGCGTTCTGCTTCGGACCGAAAGAGGATCACATCCCACCCGCGCTTGCCGTTCCAGGCTACCGGGTCATGCACTCCGCTTCAGAACTCGCGTTCTGAAGCTGCCTGGGTGTAGTACACAGTGCCGACGCGTGCGTCGTGCGGGGTGGACGTGACGATCTTCCGCCCGAGAGACATCCCTGTCTCCCGGTGGCCACCCCCGCACGAAGAGGAGTTCCGCACATCAGCGATCCCCGCACCAATGACCGCATCCGCGTCCCTGAAGTCCGACTTGTCGGCCCGAACGGGGAGCAGGTGGGTGTCGTTCGTATTGAAGCAGCCCTCCGCCTTGCGCAGGAAGCGGACCTCGACCTCGTCGAGGTTGCACCGAACTCGAAGCCGCCCGTGGTCAAGATCATGGACTACGGAAAGTTCAAGTACGAAGCTGCGCAGAAGGCCAAGGAAGCACGTCGCAACCAGGCCAACACCGTCCTCAAAGAGGTCCGGTTCCGTCTGAAGATCGAACCCCACGACTACGAAACCAAGCGCAAGCGCGCTGAAGGCTTCCTCCAGGCCGGCGACAAGGTCAAGGCGATGATCCTCTTCCGTGGACGCGAGCAGTCGCGTCCCGACCAGGGTGTGCGTCTCCTCCGCAAGTTCGCGGAAGATGTGGCAGAACTCGGCACCGTCGAGTCCAGCCCCATGATCGACGGTCGCAACATGGTCATGGTGGTCGCGCCGCACAAGAACAAATCAGAGGCAAAGGCTGAGCAGAACGCTGCACGCGCAGCGAACAAGGAAGCCGCCCGCCAGGCCCGCACGGGCGCAGATTCGGACGAAGCCGAGTCGGACGCCAAATAGGCCCCCACGAACTCCCGCTGAGTCGGGATACACAACGAAGGAAGAGAAATGCCGAAGCAGAAGACCCACTCGGGCGCCAAGAAGCGCTTCAAGGTGACCGGTAAAGGCAAGCTGATGAAGCAGCAGGCCGGCATGCGCCACAACCTCGAGGGCAAGTCGAGCCGCCGGACCCGTCGCCTCAACCAGGAGCAGACCCTGGCCAAGGGTGACGCCAAGGTCGCCAAGAAGCTCCTCGGCATCTGAGCGCCGACGCACGAATAGGAAAATCAAGAAATGGCTAGAGTCAAGCGGGCTGTAAACGCCCACAAGAAGCGTCGCGTCATCCTCGAGCGCGCATCCGGATACCGCGGACAGCGTTCGCGCCTGTACCGCAAGGCGAAGGAGCAGGTCACCCACTCGCTCGTCTACGCGTACCGGGACCGTCGCAAGCGCAAGGGCAACTTCCGTCGCCTGTGGATCCAGCGCATCAACGCCGCCGCGCGTCAGAACGGCATCACGTACAACCGCTTCATCCAGGGCCTCGGCCTCGCGGGTGTCCAGGTTGACCGTCGCATGCTCGCCGACCTCGCGGTCAACGACGCGGCGACCTTCACGTCGCTCGTCGCCACCGCGAAGGCCGCACTGCCGGCCGACGTGAACGCGCCGAAGTCCGCCTGAGCCCACGAGGTTCACGCGACATCTGATCGCATCCAGAGAGGCGTCCTCCTTCGGGAGGGCGCCCTTCTGCGTTTCTGGGCGCCGCGTCGTATCGACAGACGCGGCCACGGCTTCCCTAGACTGGGCCCGTGCTCGAAAACCCGCGCTCCCCGCGTGTGCGCGCCGTTGCCAAGCTCACCAAGCGCAGCGCGCGTCAAGATACCGGCCTGTTCCTTCTCGAGGGTCCGCAGGCCGCCCGCGAGGTGCTCGCGTTCCGCGCCGACACGCTCGTCGAACTGTTCGCCACGCCGACGGCGATGGAGCGGCATCCGGATGTGCGCGACGCGGCACGAGGCGCCGGCGTCGAGATCGTCCTCACCACCGAAGCGGTCCTTGCCGCAATGGCCGACACTGTGACCCCGCAGGGCATCGTGGCCGTCGCCCGACAGGCGCCCACCTCGGTGCGCGATGTCTTCGACGCCGGTCCGCGACTCATCGCCATCTGCGAGGAGGTCCGCGACCCCGGAAACCTCGGCACCATCATCCGCGCCGCCGATGCTGCCGGCGCTGATGCCGTGATCCTCACCGGCCGGACCGTAGATCCCTACAACCCGAAGGTCGTCCGCTCGACAACGGGGTCGCTGTTCCACCTTCCCGTCGCCGTCAGTGTCGATCTCGCGTCGGTGATCGAGCGGGCACACGGTGCGGGACTGCGCATTGTGGCAGCGGATGTCGGCGGCGAAGACTTCCTCGCGCACCGTCAGAGCCTCGCCAGCCCGACCGCATGGCTGTTCGGCAATGAGGCTCGAGGGCTGGAGCAATCCGCGCTGGACCTGGTCGATCTGTCGTTGCGGCTGCCCATTTACGGCAGCGCGGAGTCGCTCAACCTTGCGACCGCCGCGAGCGTCTGCCTGTACGAAAGTGCGTTCGCTCAGCGCGCCGGGGCCTGATCGTTATATTCCGTTCCGGTTACAGAACGATAAAGCCTGGCGTCAAAGGCTGACACCGCACCGTTCGCCCTCATAGGGTGGCCACATGACGACCCCTGAGGACTCTGCGCCGAAAACGTCGAACATCTCGGTGCGCCGAGGCGATCCGCTCGTCGAGATCACGGACGTGCAGAAGCACTACGGCGAGTTCCAAGCACTGACCGACATCAACCTGACCGTCAATCGCGGGGAGGTCGTCGTCGTCATCGGTCCTTCCGGCTCGGGCAAGTCGACGCTGTGTCGCACGATCAACCGCCTCGAGACGATCACGAGCGGCACGATCACGATCGACGGCAAGAAGCTGCCCGAAGAAGGCAAGGGCCTCGCCGCCCTTCGTGCAGACGTCGGCATGGTGTTCCAGTCGTTCAACCTCTTCGCCCACCTGACGATCCTCGAGAACGTGACGCTCGGCCCCATCAAGGTCCGCAAGATGAAGAAGGCGGATGCCGAGCGCGAGGCCAGGATTCTCCTCGACCGCGTGGGTGTCGGCGTCCAGGCCGAGAAATTGCCCGCTCAGCTCTCCGGCGGCCAGCAGCAGCGCGTGGCGATCGCCCGAGCGCTCGCCATGAACCCCAAGGTGATGCTGTTCGACGAGCCGACCAGCGCCCTGGACCCGGAGATGATCAACGAGGTTCTCGACGTGATGGTCGGCTTGGCCCAAGACGGCATGACGATGATCGTCGTCACCCATGAAATGGGCTTTGCGCGCAAGGCCGCCGATCGCGTCGTGTTCATGGCCGATGGCCACATCGTCGAGGAATCCACTCCCGACGAGTTCTTCACCAACGCGAAGAGTGATCGCGCCAAGGACTTCCTCTCGAAACTCATTACGCACTAGTAGTTCACAACCCCATATACGCAACCAAGGAGAGATCCCATGCGCAGCAGCAGCAGCAAAATCATCGCAAGTCTCGGCTTCATCGCCGTGGCAGGACTTGCCCTCACCGGGTGCAACAGCGGCACGCCGGACGCCCCCGCCGGCGACGGCGATGCATCAGCCTCAGAAGACTCGACGTGGTTCGAAGTCGCAGATCCCGCCCCGACCGTGGACGGCAGCCCGACCGTGGCCGCGATCACCGACCGCGGTACCGTCAAGATCGGTGTGAAGGAAGACCAGCCGAACCTCGGCTACCTCGACCCGACGACGGGGGAGCGCACCGGCTTCGACGTCGACATCGCCCGTTGGATCGCCGCATCGCTCGGCTACGACGAGGACAAGATCGAGTACACCGCCATTCCTTCGGCGAACCGCGAGCAGGCGCTCATCAACGGTGATGTCGACTACTACGTCGGTACGTACTCGATCAACGACAAGCGCAAAGAGTCGATCTCGTTCGCAGGCCCGTACTTCGTCACCGGTCAGGGCCTCCTGGTCGCCGCCGACAACGAGGACATCACCGGCGTCGAGTCGTTGACCGCCGACATGACAGTCTGCTCGGCAACGGGTTCGACCTCGATCCAGCGGATCAAGGACGAGACCCCCGCCAAGACCAGCGAGTTCGACACGTACTCGCAGTGCGTCGAGGCGCTCAAGAACGGCCAGGCGGATGCCGTCACCACCGACGAGGCGATCCTCATCGGCTACGCGGCGCAGGACCCCGACAACCTGAAGGTCGTCGGTGACGTCTTCAGCGAAGAGCGGTACGGCATCGGCGTCGCCAAAGACGACACCGCCTTCGTCGAGTTCATCAACACCACGCTGACCGACGGCGGCGACATCTGGCAGGCCATCTTCGACAAGAACCTCGGTGCTGCCGGGGTCGAGGCCACTCAGCCCGACGTCGACCCGGTCGGCTGACCGGATCGAGACCGGCGGCGCAGCCGTGCCGCCGGTCTCGACCCGCCCGCCAGCGCACACCCCGATGACACACTGACCCGTACGGAAGAAGGAGCACGGTGAACCAGCTCTTCGACTACCCCGACCTATGGCGCGACGCGCTCGTCGGGACGTTGATCCTGTTCGTCGGAGGTGGCGTCATCGCGATCATCCTCGGCCTCATCGTCGGTGCGATGCGCGTCTCGCCCATCCCGATCGCTCGTGCGGTGGGCGCCGTCTACGTCAACTGGATCCGCAACACTCCATTGACGCTCGTCCTCTTCTTCTTCGCCTTCGCGGTTCCGCTCCTCATCCCCGTCCCGCGCGGAAGCTACCTGCCTCTGGCGATCGTCGGTTTGGGGCTCTACACCGCGACCTATGTCGCTGAGACTCTGCGCTCGGGCATCAACACCGTTCCCGTGGGGCAGGCCGAGGCCGCTCGCGCGCTCGGTATGGGGTTCGGCCAGGTGATGGGCTTCGTCGTCCTCCCGCAGGCGGCGCGCTCAGTCATCCCCCCGATGATGAGCGTCTTCATCGCCCTGCTGAAGAACACGACAGTCGCATCCGGGTTCGCGGTCGTCAACCTCGGCAATATTCGCGCGAACATGAGTGAGAACGGCGAGAACCAGATGGTGTCGATTCTCATCGTGATGGGCATCTTCGTCGTCATGGTCCTGCTCTTGGCATGGGCGCAACGAGCCTTCGAGAACAAATGGCGGGTGGCACGATGACCTCGGTCCTGTACGACGTCCCGGGTCCACGGGCCCGGGCCCGCAACCGCATCCTCGGTGTGCTGACGATCGTTGTCGTCGCCGCAATCCTCGGATTCGTGATCTGGCGGTTCTTCGAAACCGGACAGTTCTCCGCCGAGAAGTGGTACGTCTTCTCCTTCAGCATCGTGTGGGTCAACTTCGCCAAGGCGACGCTCGCGACGCTGTCTGCCTTCGCCGCAGCTGCCGTGGGGTCCCTCATCCTCGGGTTCATTCTCGGGGTCGGGCGGCTCTCCGACCACAGCTGGGTGCGAATCCCCGTCACCTGGATCATCGAGGTACTGCGGGCGATCCCCGTCCTCGTCTTCATGCTCCTGCTGTACTACGGGCTTCCCGTCATCGGCATCAAGATGGAAAGCTACTGGGCCGTCGTGATCGCCCTGGTGGCGTACAACGGATCGGTGCTCGCGGAAGTCGTTCGCGCCGGCGTTGAATCCCTGCCGCGCGGCCAGAAAGAAGCCGGCTACGCCATCGGCCTGCGCAAGTCCGGCGTGATGATGCTCATCCTGCTCCCGCAGGCGATTCGGGCAATGCTTCCGGTGATCATCTCGCAGCTGGTCGTCACCCTGAAGGACACGGCGCTCGGGTTCATCATCACCTACCCCGAACTGCTCTACTACGCCAAGCTCCTGGGCTCCGACGCGCGATACGACTCGCCGCTCATCCCGGCCGCACTCATCGCCGGCGCGATCTACGTCACGCTGTGCCTCATCCTCAGCTACATCGCCTTCCTCGTTCAGCGCGGAGTCAAGCGCTCGCCCAAGGTTCAGGGCGGCGCGCCGCTGCCCACCGGTGACGAGGTCACAGACACCGAGTTGATCGTCGCGCAGCGATCGCGCCGCAGGACAGACCAGGCCACCGGCGGCGGCGCCTGAGAAACGCTCGGCTCACCGCGGTGGGCTGGGCGGTGGGCGCGCTCGTGCGTCGGTAGACTCGACTCTCGTGTCAGACGCCCCCGAAATCACGCCCGACGCGGTGGATGCTGCGGTGAACGCCGCGCTCGCTGCCATCGACGCCGCCGCCGATACGGCGCAGCTGAAAGCGGCTCGCGCCGCGCACGCGGGAGAATCCTCGCCGCTCGCGCAGCTCAACGCACAGCTGCGCAACGTCCCGAACGAGCGCAAGGCCGAGTTCGGCAAGCTCGTCGGTCAGGCGCGCGGGCGCGTGGGACAGGCCTTCGCCGCCCGCGAAGGTGAGCTCGCCGCGGCGGAGACCACGGCCAAGCTGGAAGCGGAGCGGGTCGACCTCAGTTCTTTGGCACCGCGCACCCGGGTCGGGTCGCGGCATCCGATCTCGCTCCTTCAAGAAGAGGTCGCCGATCTGTTCGTCGGCATGGGCTGGGAGATCGCCGAAGGACCCGAACTCGAACACGAGTGGTTCAACTTCGACGCGCTGAACTTCGACGAAGATCACCCCGCGAGGCAGATGCAGGACACGTTCTTCGTCGATCCGGTGGAGCGTCACCTCGTTCTTCGCACGCACACGAGTCCCGTCCAGGTTCGGTCCCTCCTCGAGCGCGACCTGCCGGTCTATGTCCTGTGCCCGGGGCGGGTCTACCGCACCGACGAATTCGACGCGACCCACCTTCCCGCCTTCACGCAGTTCGAAGGCCTCGTCGTCGACAAGGGCATCACGATGGCGCACCTCAAAGGGACGCTCGACCACGCCGCCCGGGTGCTGTTCGGGCCAGAGGCCAAGACACGATTCCGCACCAACTACTTCCCGTTCACCGAGCCCTCGGCAGAGCTCGACCTGTGGCACCCGACCTTCACCGGCGGTGCGCAATGGATCGAGTGGGGCGGGTGCGGAATGATCAACGCGAACGTGCTGCGCGCCGCCGGGATCGACCCTGATGTCTACTCCGGATTCGCGTTCGGCATGGGCATCGAGCGGACACTCATGTTCCGCTCCGACGTGAAGGATATGCGCGATATGGCCGAAGGCGATGTCCGCTTCAGCGAGCAGTTCGGGATGGTGGTCTGATGCGCGTCCCGCTTTCGTGGTTGCGTGAGTATGTTGATCTGGCGCGCGACGCGACGCCCGAAGACGTCCTCGCGGCACTGGTCTCCGTCGGCTTCGAAGAGGAGGACGTTCACGGCTTCGATCTCTCCGGCCCGATCGTCGTCGGTCAGGTGACCGAGTTCTCGGCCGAGCCGCAATCCAACGGCAAGACGATCCGGTGGTGTCAGGTCGACGTGGGCGACGCCAACGGAGGAGTCCGCGGCATCGTGTGCGGCGCGGGAAACTTCTTCGAGGGTGACAAGGTCGTCGTGACGCTGCCAGGAGCGGTCCTTCCGGGGCCCTTCCCGATCGCGGCGCGCAAGACCTACGGTCACGTGTCGGACGGCATGATTGCGTCCGCGAAGGAACTGGGCCTCGGCGAGTCCCACGACGGCATCCTTCGGCTCGTGGAACTGGGGCTCGACCCCGAGGTCGGCGCAGATGCGATCGCCCTGCTGGGGCTCGATGATGTCGCGGTCGACATCAACGTCACCCCTGACCGCGGCTACGCGATGTCGATCCGCGGCGTGGCACGAGAGTATTCGCACGCGACCGGCGCAGCTTTCCGCGACCCGGGTCTGCGCGAATGGAACGAACTCCAGCAGCCCGCCGGCGGGTTCGCCATCACGGTCGACGATGCGGCACCGATCCGTGGACGGGTGGGTGCGAGTGAGTTCGTGGTCCGGATCGTCCGCGACGTCGATCCGACCAAGCCGACGCCCGCGTGGATGATCGCTCGCCTGTCGCTGGCCGGCATCCGCTCCCTCGGCATCCTCATCGATATCACCAACTACGTGATGCTCGAGCTCGGAAACCCGATCCACGGCTACGACCTCGATCGGCTGACCGGCGGGATCACGGTGCGGCGCGCGCACTCGGGCGAGAAGCTGACGACGCTCGATGGCCAGACGCGCACACTGAACACCGAAGACCTCCTGATCACGGACGAGTCCGGCCCCATCGGCCTTGCCGGTGTCATGGGCGGCGGCACGACCGAAATGTCGGATTCCACCCGCAACGTCCTGATCGAAGCGGCGATCTTCGACACCGTGTCGATTGCGCGGACCGCGCGCCGGCACAAGCTGCCCAGCGAAGCATCCAAGCGGTTCGAGCGGGGCGTCGACCCCGCCATTCCGTTCGTCGCTGCTCGTCGGGTCGCTGACCTCATGGTCTCCTACGCCGGCGGCACGCTCGACGTGGAGAGCGGTGGGGCGCTGTTCAACGAGGTCTTCACCGCAGACATCGAACTGCCTGAGCACTTCGTGGCAGGCCTCGTCGGCGTGGAATACACCCGCGAGGAACTCGTCGGCGCGCTGGAGATGATCGGCTGCGAAGTTGTCGAGAGCGGCTCCGGCTGGCGGGTCATCCCGCCCACCTGGCGCCCTGACCTCACCGACAGGTGGACTCTTGCGGAGGAAGTCGCTCGCATCCACGGGCTCGACCGCATCCCCTCGATTCTGCCGACTCCGCCCTCGGGCCGGGGGCTGACGGCACTTCAGCGCGGCCGCCGTCGCGTGGCGAATGCGCTCGCCGCCGCCGGATATGTCGAGACGCCGTCCTTCCCGTTCTCGACCTCGGCGGACAACGATCTGCACGGATCCGCGTCGGGCGAAGCTCTGCCATCGGTGAAGCTCGCCAACCCCCTGGACGGTCAAGCGCCGTTCCTGCGCCGATCGCTCATTCCCGGTCTCCTGCAGGTCGCGCACCGCAACCTCTCCCGCGGCTTCGCCGACCTGGCGCTGTTCGAAACCGGGTCGGTGTTCACTCCCGCACCGGGTGCGCGTTACGGCACCGATAGCGTGCCCCCGCTCGCGGTGCGGCCGGATGCGCAGACTCTCGCAGACATCGACGCATCGATCCCCCCGCAGCCACGCCACGTGGCGGTTCTGCTGACCGGCATGGTCGAGGCACGCCAGCCCGGTCACGAAGCCGTCGCAGCGGGACTCGTCGACGTCCTCGGTGCGGTGCAGACGATCGCCGCCGCCGCGGGTGTCGAGATCTCGGTCGCCCAAGGCGCCCGCGCCGCCCTGCACCCGGGACGCACGGGGGTGCTCTCCGTCGGCGACGTCGAGGTCGGCTACGTCGGCGAACTGCTTCCGTCAGTGGCGGCAGCGTCCGACCTGCCCGGACGCGTGCTCGTGGCGGAGGTCGACCTCGACGGCGTGCTTTCGCTCGCCGGCGAGCGCGTCGTCGTGGAATCGCTGTCGGGCTACCCTGCCGCGACGCAGGATGTCTCCCTCGTCGTCGGGTCTGACGTGCCGGCCGGCGACGTCGGTGCCGCCCTCGCCGAGGGTGCAGGCGCGCTGCTCGAGTCGTTCCGCCTTGTCGATGACTATCGCGGCGACGGCGTCCCGGACGGCAGCAAGAGTCTGACGTTCGCGCTGCGTTTCCGGGCCCCCGATCGCACGCTCACGGCTGCCGAGGCAACCGACGCGAAGCTGGCGGGAGTCGCGGTCGCCGCCGAACGATTCGGCGCAGCCATCCGCGCGTAGGCGCGCGAAGCCGAGCGCACCCGGCCGGCCACGCTCGCGGGCAGCTTTACTAGGCTCGAAGGTGTGAGCGAGACAGCCCCCATCCCTGCCCTGCACATCACCGGTCTGGTCAAGCATTTCGGCCAAAAGGCCGCGGTCGCCGGAATCGACCTCACCGTCCCGGCCGGTTCGTTCTTCGGACTGGTCGGTCCCAACGGTGCAGGCAAGACCACGACCCTGTCGATGGCGACAGGACTGCTGAAGCCGGATGCCGGGAGCATCCGTGTGCACGGAGTCGATGTCTGGAGCGATCCGGTCGCCGCGAAAGCGATGATCGGGAACCTTGCCGATGGCGTGCGGCTCTTCGACCGACTGACCGGCGAGCAGTTGATCACCTACACCGCGATGATGTTCGGCATCCCGCGCGCCGAGATCGCCCCGCGAGTGGCAGATCTGATCGGCATGATGGATCTCGGAGAGGCAGCCGGCACGATCGTCGCCGACTACTCGGCGGGGATGACCAAGAAGGTGGCACTCGCCTGCGCTCTCGTGCACGCGCCGCGGATGTTGGTGCTCGACGAACCCTTCGAATCGGTCGATCCCGTCTCCGCCGCGAACATCGAGGATGTCCTGCGGGGATACACCGCATCCGGCGGCACGGTGATCGTTTCGAGCCACTCGATGGATCTCGTCCAACGCATGTGCGACCACATCGCTGTCATCGCCGCAGGCCGCGTGCTCGCGGCGGGCACGGTCGATGAGGTGCGCGCAGGGGAGACGTTGCAGGACCGGTTCCTCGCCCTCGTCGGAGGTCGCCACCAGTCGGAGGGACCGCAGTGGTTGCGACAGTCCTGAGACTTCGATATCGGAGCCTCGGCAACACCCTGGCCCGTAATCCGTGGCAGCTGGTGGGATTCTGCTTCGGAGCCCTGTGGGGACTCGGGGCGCTGTTCGGACTCGTCGTGCTGTTCATCGCCATGACCGTCTTTCAGAGCCTCGAGGTGGCGCAGACGGTTGCGGTGATCGGTGGGTCGCTGCTCCTGTTCGGATGGCTCGTGGGTCCGGTCCTCGTCGCTGGAATGGACACGACGGTGAGTGCGGAGCGCCTCGCCCCCTTCCCGCTGCGAACAGGTGAGGTGATGCGCGCGCTTGCCGCTGTCGGGCTCACCGGTATTCCCGGCATCCTGACCTCGCTCGCTGCCCTCGCCAGCATCATCCTGTGGGTGCGATGGCCGCTCGCCGCTGTTGTCGCCATCCCGTGCGTCGCGATCGCGGTGCTCACCTGCGTTGTGGCGACCCGTCTCATGGCGGACGTCACTTCGGGCCTGGGAGCAAACCGTCGCGGCCGCGAAGTCGTCGGCACCGTCGTGCTGGTGCTCTTGATCATGTCCGGACCCATCATCACCGGGGTGCTGACGGTCCTCGATGACGGTACCGGCAGCGGATTATCCTTCACTCGCATCGCCGAGGTGCTCGGCTGGACCCCGCTCGGTGCAGCGTGGGCAGTCAGTGGGGACGTCGCGGCGGGCTCTTGGGCATCGGCGGGCGTCAAATTTCTGATTGCCGGAGCGACGCTCATCGGGCTGTGGCTGGTGTGGCGGCGCGTTCTCGACGCGGCCATGACCTCGCCGCATCAACAGGCAACGCGCACCGCGAAGGTGGGCGCGCTGGGGCTGTTCGGTCGCATGCCGACCGGCGGAATGGGCGCGACCTGGGCTCGAGCCCTGACGGCGTGGCTGAAAGATCCCCGGTATCTGCGGCAGCTGCTCGTCGTGCCGCTCATTCCCGTCCTCTTCGCATTCACCGGCGGTTCCGACGGGCCGCTGTTCATCGCGTCACCGGTGATTGTCGGGCTGATCCTGGCCGCCGCGACATACGCCGATATCTCGTACGATGGCACGGCCTTCGCCTCGGTCTTGGCGACCGGTATCCGTGGGGTCGATGATCGGCTCGGGAGACTGCTTGGATCTGCCACCGTGGGGATTCCCCTGATGGTGCTCGTCGCCGTCGCCACGACGGCGATCAGCGGATCGTGGCCGCTGCTACCCGCCATCCTCGGCGGGGCCTTGGGAATCCTGCTCGTCGGTTACGGCGTCTGTGCGGTCTCGTCGGCGCTCATCGTGACGCCGGTGGCGGCAGCCGGGGACAGTCCCTTCCGATCGGTCCCGGGACAATCGTTCGTGACGGGTCTCCTCGTCTTCGTGGTGTGGGGTGCGTGCGCCGTTTTGGCGGCCCCCGCGCTGATCCTGTCGATGATCTCGCTGTTCGGCGGCTCCGTCCCCATCGGCTGGATCAGTCTCGTCGTCGGACTCATCGTCGGAGTCGCCGTGATCATCGCCGGGGTCGTCATCGGCGGACGCGCATTCGATCGGGGCGGACCTGCCCTGCTCGCACGAATCAAGGCTTTCCCCACGTGAGCGCGACGAAGGCGTCGAGCGTTCTGATTCTCGGCGGCACAGGCTGGCTCAGCGGACGGATCGCGCAGCGCTGGGTCGCAGACGGTGCCGCCGTGACGGTGCTGGCCCGCGGAGGCCGACCGGCGCCCGCGGGCTCGACGCTCGTCGTCGGCGACCGCTCGACGCCGGGTGCATACGATGCGATCGCTGACCGAGCCTGGGATGAGGTCGTCGATATCTCCTCCGACCCGGATGCCGTTTCCGCCGCCGTCGACCGGCTGGGGGACCGGGCCGCGCATTGGACGTACATCTCGAGCGTCTCGGTCTACGCGCGCTCCGACGAGCCGGGCGCTGACGAGAGCGCCGAGCTGGCGGCGCCGGCGGCGGCAGGCGAGCCGTATGACTATTCGCGGGCGAAGGCCGCGGCCGAGGCATCCGTCCGCAGCCTCGGCGCCCGCGCGGCGATCATCCGGCCGGGACTCATCGTCGGCCCCGGTGACCCGACAGATCGGTTCGGATATTGGTCCGCAGCTTTCGCGCGTGCGGGCAGCGGTCCCGTGTTGGCGCCGCACAGCGCGGAACTCGCCGTGCAGGTGATCGACGTGGATGATCTCGCCGCCTTCGTCGTCGATGCCGGTCAGCGCTCGTGGACCGGAATCGTCAATGCGATCGGTCCGTCCAGGGCGCTCGCCGAGGTGCTGCGGTCGGTCCAGACCGCAGCAGGGCATCGCGGTGACATCGTCTGGGCGACACCCGATGAATTGGTCGCGCACGACGTCGCACATTGGTCAGGTCCCCGCTCCCTGCCGTTGTGGCTCCCGGCGGACATGCCTGGATTCGCCACACGTCGCGGGGATGCGTACCTCGAGGCGGGTGGCGTCATCCGACCGGTCGAGGAGACGATCGCACGCGTTCTTGCCGACGAACGCTCGCGCGGCGTCGAGCGGCCCCGGCAGGCAGGGCTGTCCCGTGCCGAGGAGCTGGCCGTGCTGGCCGCGCTTGCCGCGGAACCATCTGCGGGAAGTCCTCGCCAGCCCGCGTGATTTGGCATCCGTGTGCGCCAGACGCTAACCTCGCGGCATGCCTTCGGTGACCACCGCCCCCGCCACGCTTCGCGTGCGCGTTGCTGGTGCGCGCCGACGTCTGGTCGGCCGCCGACTTTAGGCGACCTCGCGCGCTCCCCACTTTTTGCGGGTAGAGCCCGGTGTCGCCGTTCCGGCCCCTTTGCCGCGTCCGCCCGATCCCGGGGGACGGGGCGAACCCATCCCAGACAATAAGGTGGAATCCATGACCTATTCGGTCGCCGTCTCAGGTGCCTCCGGCTATGCCGGTGGTGAAATCCTGCGCCTGCTCGCCGGGCACCCCGACATCGAGTTGCGCACCGTCACCGCGCACTCCACTGCGGGTCAATCGCTCGCCCTGCACCAGCCGCACCTGCGCTCACTCGCACATCTCACGATTCAAGACACGACGCCTGAGATTCTCGCCGGGCACGACATCGTCTTCCTCGCCCTGCCGCACGGCCAGTCGGGACAGTTCACCGAGGCCCTCGCCGACACCCCCCTCGTCATCGACGCGGGAGCCGATCACCGGCTCACGTCGAGCGCCGCGTGGGAGCAGTTCTACGGCGGCGAGTTCCACGAACCATGGACCTACGGTGTGCCCGAGCTTCCGGTGGCGGGCGGTGCCCAGCGCGATGCCCTGGTCGGGGCATCCCGCATCGCGGCCCCCGGTTGCAACGCGTCGACGGTCAGCCTCAGCCTTGCGCCGGGTGTCGCCGCGGGCGTCATCGATCCATCCGACATCGTCACCGTCCTCGCCGTCGGACCGTCGGGTGCGGGCAAGAGCCTCAAGACGAATCTTCTCGCGGGCGAGATCCTCGGATCGGCGAATCCGTATGCTGTCGGTGGCTCGCACCGGCACATCCCCGAGATCCGCCAGGCGCTCGCCGGCGCTCTTCCGAAGACCGCTCAGAAGACGGGGCAGGATCCCGACATCCGGATCTCGTTCACCCCGGTCCTCGTGCCGATGTCGCGGGGGATCCTCGCCACCTCGACGGCTCCTATCGTCGACGGCGTCAGCGATGCAGAGATCCGCGCCGCGTGGGAAGCCGCATACGGCAGCGAAACATTCGTGCAGGTGCTCCCGGCAGGTCACTTCCCGCGCACCGCCGACGTGCTCGGGGCGAATACGGCGCTGATGGGGCTCGCCATCGACCGCGCGGCTGGCCGGGTCGTCGTCGTCACAGCCGTCGACAACCTCGTCAAGGGGACCGCCGGCGCCGCCATTCAATCCATGAACATCGCCCTCGGCCTTCCCGAAGCCACAGGCCTCAGCGTGAACGGAGTCGCACCGTGAGTGTCACCGCAGCCAGGGGATTCGAGGCGGCAGGCGTCGCGGTCGGACTCAAGTCGAGCGGTAACCTCGACGTCGCCGTCGTCGTCAACCGCGGACCGCTCAAGGTCGGAGCGGCCGTCTTCACGAGCAACCGCGCGAAGGCGAACCCGATCATCTGGTCGGAGCAGGTGGTGAAGGACGGCGTCGTCGAGGCGATCGTCCTGAACTCCGGCGGAGCGAACTGCTTCACCGGCTCGTTCGGATTCCAGACCACGCATATGACGGCTGAGAAGACGGCCGAGCTCCTCGACGTCAGTGCCGGCGACATCCTGGTGTGCTCGACGGGGCTCATCGGCACCGGCGACGCGGTCTTCCGCGGAAAAGTGCTGGACGGCGTTGCCCAGGGGATCGCAGGGCTCACCCCGCACGGCGGCGAGGACGCCTCGCTCGCGATCATGACCACGGACTCGAAGCCGAAGCGCACCGAACTCGAACGCGACGGCTGGACCATCGGCGGTATGGCCAAGGGCGCGGGGATGCTGGCGCCGGGCCTCGCGACCATGCTCGTTGTCATCACCACCGACGCGGTGCTGACCTCCGCGCAGGCGGATGCCGCGCTGCGACAGGCGACGCACGTCACGTTCGACCGGCTCGATTCCGACGGCTGCATGTCCACGAACGACCAGGTCACGCTCCTCGCGAGCGGCGCCAGCGGGATCGCGCCCGACCCCGACATGTTCGCCATCGCGCTGACCCGCGTCTGCCAGGAACTCGCCGAGCAGCTGCAGACCGACGCGGAGGGCGCGAGCCACGACATCAGCATTCAGGTCACCGGTGCGGCCTCCGAAGAGGACGCGCTCGTCGTGGGTCGATCGATCGCGAGGAACAACCTGTTCAAGGCGGCGATCTTCGGCAATGACCCGAACTGGGGACGCGTGCTCGCCGCCATCGGCACCACCGACGCCGCGTTCGACCCCTACGACGTGGATGTCTGGATGAACGGCGTACGTGTCTGCACCGCCGGGGGACCGGATGCCCCGCGCGAAGACGTAGACCTCACCCCACGCGCCACTGAGCTCGTGGTCGATCTGAAGACGGGCGACGCGTCCGCGACCATCCTCACCAACGACCTCACGCACGACTACGTCCACGAGAACAGCGCGTACGCCTCATGACCGATCTGCAGCAGACGACGCCCGAAGAGGCGGCCGCGAAAGCCGGCGTCCTGATCGAGTCGCTCCCGTGGCTCAAGCGCTTCCGCGACCAGATCATCGTGATCAAGTTCGGCGGCAACGCCATGGTCTCCGAAGAACTGCAGGACGCGTTCGCGGAAGACGTCGCCTACCTCCGGTTCGTCGGCGCAAAGCCCGTCATCGTCCACGGCGGCGGCCCGCAGATCTCCGAGATGCTCGACCGCCTGGCGATTCCGAGCGAGTTCAAGGGCGGATACCGGGTGACCAGCACCGAAGCGATCGGCGTCGTCCGGATGGTGCTGACCGGCCAGATCAACCCGCAGCTTGTCGCCAGAATCAACACCCACGCACCGTTGGCAACAGGGCTCTCGGGTGAAGACGCGGGGCTGTTCAGCGGACGTCGGCGCGGTGTGATCGTCAACGGAGAAAAGCACGACCTCGGCTACGTGGGCGATGTCGTCGCGGTCGACCCTTCGGGTGTCCTCGATCATCTGAACGCCGGCCGCATCCCGGTCGTGTCATCGATCGCGCCCGACCTCGATCACCCGGGTCACTCGCTGAACATCAATGCGGATGCCGCGGCATCCGCCCTCGCGATCGCCTTGGACGCCACGAAGCTGGTCATCCTCACCGACGTCGCCGGGCTGTACGCAGATTGGCCGAACCGCGATTCGCTTGTCTCGCACCTGACGGCATCCGAATTGCGCACGCTTCTGCCCTCGCTCGAGTCAGGGATGATCCCCAAGATGCAGGCGTGCCTCGACGCGGTCGACGGCGGCGTCGACACGGCAGCGATCATCGACGGTCGCCAGCCCCACTCGGTGCTCGTCGAAATCTTCACGGAACAGGGAATCGGCACGGAGGTGGTTGCAGGATGAGCGACACGACATGGACAGAAGACGTCGGCAGGGACCTCGTTCGCAATGCCGGGGACCGCTACGCGTTGCTCGTACGGGGCGAGGGCGCGAGTGTGTGGGACGACAAGGGCAAGCGCTACCTCGACTTCCTCGCCGGCATCGCCGTGAACTCGCTCGGGCACGCGCATCCCGTCTTCGTCGAGGCGATCTCCAGGCAGGCCGCGACGCTCTCGCATGTGTCGAACTACTTCGCGACGCCCCAGCAGCTCACCCTCGCCTCCCAGCTCAAGCGCCTCGCCGGCACCGGGGAGTCGGGGCGCGTGTACTTCGGCAACTCCGGCGCAGAGGCCAACGAGGCGGCGTTCAAACTCGCCCGTCTCCACGGCGGCACGGCGCGTCCGCGCATCCTCGCTCTGAAAGATGCCTTCCACGGCCGCACGATGGGGACCCTCGCTCTCACCGGCAAACCCCACATGCAGCAGCCGTTCGAGCCCATGGTCCCGGGCGTCGAATTTCTCGACTCGTCGATCGATGCGCTCGAAGCGGCGCTCGACGACCGGGTCGCGGCGCTGTTCATCGAACCCATCAAGGGAGAAGCGGGCGTCGTCGAACTTCCCGAGGGATATTTGGCGGCCGCCCGTGAACTCACCGAGCGCCACGGCGCACTGCTCATCATCGATGAGATTCAGACGGGTGCTGGTCGTACCGGCAAGTGGTTCGCGTTCCAGCATGCCGGGATCACCCCCGACGCGATCACCGTGGCCAAGGGTATCGGCGGCGGGTTTCCCATCGGCGCGCTCATCACCTTCGGTACCGCGAGCGAGCTGTTCTACCCCGGCACGCACGGGTCGACCTTCGGCGGCAACCCGCTCGGCACGGCCGTGTCAGCTGCCGTCCTCAGCGAGATCGAGCAGGCCGGGCTCGTCGAGAACGCGGCCGTCCGAGGCCCCGAGATCCGCGCTGCGATCGACGCGATCGAGTCCCCGCTCGTCGAGGGATGCCGAGGTCAGGGCCTTCTCATCGGCGTCGGCCTCCGGCATCCGGTCGCGGGTGCGGTCGTCGCAGCCGCTCAGGAGCACGGCCTGATCATCAACGCAGCCAACGCCGACACGATCCGGATCGCTCCGCCACTCACGATCGGCGATGTCGAAATCGCCGAATTCGCCGACCTTTTCGCCCGAGCACTCGCCACCGTCGAGGCGGCATTGCTCCTCGACGCGACCAATGAAACCACGGAGGTATCCGCGTGACCCGCCATCTGCTGCGCGATGACGACCTGAGCCCCGCCGAACAGGCGGAGATTCTCGATCTTGCTGTATCGCTGAAGAAGGATCGCTGGAAAGTGCGTCCCCTCGAAGGGCCGCAGACCGTCGCGGTCATCTTCGACAAGTCCTCGACGCGCACCCGAGTGTCCTTCGCGGTCGGGATCGCCGACCTCGGCGGGTCACCCCTGATCATCTCGACGGCGAACAGCCAACTCGGCGGCAAGGAGACTCCCGCCGACACGGCACGGGTGCTCGAGCGTCAGGTCGCCGCGATCGTCTGGCGCACGTACGCGCAGGCCGGGCTCGAGGAGATGGCGCGCGGGACGCGCGTTCCGGTCGTCAACGCGCTCAGCGACGACTTCCACCCCTGCCAGTTGCTGGCCGACCTTCTGACGATCAAGGAACACAAGGGCGACCTCGCCGGACTCACCCTCACGTTCTTCGGCGACGGCATGTCGAACATGTCGCACTCGTACGTGCTCGCATGCGTCACCGCCGGCATGCACGTGCGTGTCACCTCGCCGGAGTCCTACGCTCCGCGCGACGACGTGATCGCCGATGCGGACCGGATCGCCCTCACGACCGGCGGATCGGTCACCTTGATGACCGATCCGGTCGAGGCCGCCGCCGGTGCGGACGTCATCGTGACGGACACGTGGGTGTCGATGGGCAAGGAAGAGGAGAAGACAGCGCGGCTTCGGGATCTGGGGGGCTACAAGGTCACTCCGGAGACGATGGCGCTGGCCAAGGACGACGCCATCTTCATCCACTGCCTCCCCGCAGACCGCGGTTACGAGGTCGACGCGACCGTGATCGACGGCCCGCAGAGCGTCGTCTGGGATGAAGCGGAGAACCGCCTGCACGCCCAGAAGGCGCTGTTGGTGTGGCTGCTGCGCCAGCAGTGAGATCGCCGCGGCGATGAGCGGGACGGCCGCCCCGGGTTGGCTGGCCTCCCGCTTCGAGCGGTTCAACGGCCGCGCCCGGCTCACCGGTGTCGACTTCGCGCGAGGTCTCGCGGTCGTGGGGATGTTCGCCGCGCACTTGGTGGTGATTCCCGAGATCGTCTGGACGGATGCCGCGACCTGGACGGGAATCGTCCATGGGCGCTCCTCGATTCTCTTCGCGACGCTCGCGGGGGTCTCGATCGGGCTGTTGACGGGCGGTGCTCGGCGGGCGGATGCCGACGAGCAGAACACGGCGCGTCGCCGACTGGTGATTCGTGCGATCGCGATCTGGGCCATCGGGTTCGTGCTCATCGCGACCGGAGTGCCCGTGTACGTCATCCTCCCGGCATACGCGATCCTGTTCCTCGTCGCGACGGCCTTCACCGGCCTGCGTGCTCGGACGCTGTTCGTGTGGGCAGCGGCCATCGCCCTGCTGATGCCCGTCGTGCAGGCCGTCATCGACAGTCAGCCGTTTTGGGCGACTGCCGAGGGGAACGATCTCTCGCTCGTCATCGGGTGGCACTATCCGTTCCTCACGTGGTTCGCGTTCATCCTCGCGGGCATGGGCGCCGCGCGATCCGACCTGCGTGCCCTTCGCACCCAGGTGCTGTTGCTGGTCGTCGGCGGGGCTCTCGCCGTCATCGCATACGTGCTCGATGCGTTCACCGGTTCGGCGGAGGAGGACTCGCTCTGGGATGCCGTCTGGACGGCGAGGGCACATTCGACCGGCCTGCTCGAGGTCGTCGGGTCAGGGGGATTCGCGCTGGCGATCCTCGGACTCTGCCTGCTGGCATGCCGCACGCCGATCGTGTGGATCGTCCTGCCGCTGCGCGCGATGGGATCGATGCCGCTCACCGCGTACACCGTGCAACTCGTCGCGTGGGTGCTGCTGCAGCCTGAACCGCAGGGTACGGAGTCGAACCTGGAGGCGTTCCGCGCGGTCGACCCGTTCTGGCCGATGACTCTGGCCGTCATCGCCGGGTGCACGGCGTGGGCGCTCCTGATCGGCCGCGGCCCGCTTGAGTGGGCCATCGACCGGCTTGCGAGGTTTATCGTGCCCGGCAGTTCGCGGCGTCTGGCGCATTCACCTGGCGCTTGATGTCGTCGTGGCGTTCGACAGCGACAAGACGCGCCAGGTGAACAACGCAGGGGCCAAGCCTCATGGGCGCCAGCCAGCCGCCATCAGAGCGGCGCGAATGCGCGCGACTGCCGGCGCCGGCGACGGTCGCAGGTGCCTCGACGTCAGCCGGATCACGGTCCACCCTGCCTCGACGCACGCGGCGTGCTTCTCGATGTCGCGGTCCCACTGATGGCGGTCCGTGCGGTGGTGGTCGCCCTCGTATTCGATGAGGATGCGTTGGGCGACGTAAGCGAGTTCGGTATAGCCGATGGCACGGCCGTCAGCCGCGAAGACATCGACGTCGAGCGCCGGTTCGGGCAGACCCGCATCCACCAAGGCGAGCCGGGTCAGCGTTTCCGGCGGTGATGCGCTGCCGACGCGGATCCGGGCCAATGCAGCGCGTGCCTTTGTTCCGCCGATTCTTCGTCCGGCATTCAGTGCTGCTTCGAGCTGTTTCAGTGTGCCCAGGCCAGATCCCGGTGCTCCCCGACGCATGCCTCTCGCCCTCGGCTCGTGCACGATGGCGTCGCCGAGGATGATGAGCTCTTCCACCGACAGGTGCGCCGCGAGAAGTACCCACGTCGTTGCCGGGTCTGTCAGCTGGGTTCCCCGGGTCGCCCGCACGCGGATCAGCTGCGCCGTCAACTGGTGGCCCCGAGTACCTTGCGTCCTCGTGGCTCGGTGCGGCGCAACCACGCCTACGTCGATAAATGGCGGCACAGGATCGTTGAGGTTGGCATCCGCCCGCCGACTGACTGACGAGCCCGCGCGAAGTACCCGGTTCGGCAGTGGCAGCCCCCACAACACCGCCGCCGTGACACAGCAGAAGAAGGCGTGCCGTGGGGCGATCGATCGGTAGGCGAACGCGCGGCGAATGATTTCTGCCCGCAACACCTCTGCCTCGTGCGCGTATGCATGGGGATCCGATATCGGCGAAACGTGAGTCGTCGACCGTAGGCGGGTGCCACGGAAGGGCACCGCGAGATCGGTCCCGCGCAACCGCCCGGGAGTGACGCCTTCACGCACGGCAGCGCGAACGGAGAATCCCTCGCCGAGCGAGTCGGGGAGCGGGCCGGGGCGCGTGACCATGCCGATACCCTCGCCGATCGCGCAGGCGCCTTGAGCGACCGCGCCGACTTCGGAGGGGAGCGAGCGCCGATGGGACCCTGGGGAGGACTGACGGTCGGTTCACCTGGCGCCTCTTGTCGCTCAGCGGCGCCAGAGCGACAGCAAGCGCCAGGTGACCGATGCCGCACCTGACCCGGCGAGGGCGTCGCGGGCCCGCCATTAGGCTGGAGCGGTGAGTGAAACCAAGGGTGAAGGCACGAATGCAGGGGCGCTATGGGGCGGCCGGTTCGCCACGGGGCCGTCGCCCGAACTCGTTGAACTGAGCCGATCCACGCACTTCGACTGGTCGCTCGCGCTCTACGACCTCGCCGGCTCCCACGCCCATGCGAAGGCGCTCGCCGCCGCCGGATATCTCACCCCCGACGAAGAAGCCCGGATGCACGCGGGCCTCGACAGCCTCGCCGTCGCCATCCAGGACGGGTCCCTCGTCGCGCAGCCCGGCGACGAGGATGTGCACGGCGCACTCGAGGCTGCCCTCATCGTCGAAGTCGGCCCCGACCTCGGCGGCAAGCTCCGTGCCGGCCGCAGCCGCAACGATCAGATCGCCACCTTGGTCAGGATGTACCTCCTCGACCACGCCCGCTCCGTGGCGCATGGCATCCTCAAAGTCATCGACGCCATCGTCTCGCAGGCCGAGGCGCACCCCGACGCGATCATGCCCGGCCGCACCCACCTGCAGAGCGCGCAGCCGATCCTCCTCGCTCATCACCTGCAAGCCCATGCGTGGCCGCTCGTGCGCGATCTCGAACGCCTCCGCGACTGGTCCGTGCGGGCATCCGTCTCGCCCTACGGTGGGGGAGCGCTCGCCGGAGCGACCCTCGGACTCGACCCGCAGCTCGTCGCCGACGAACTCGGCCTCGCGCGGCCGTCGGAGAACTCGATCGACGGCACCGCCGCCCGCGACGTCGTGGCGGAGTTCGCGTTCATCACTGCGATGGTCGGCATCGACCTTTCCCGCTTCGCCGAAGACATCATCATCTGGAACACTCGCGAGTTCGGATTCGTCCGCCTCGACGACGGCTACTCGACGGGGTCGAGCATCATGCCCCAGAAGAAGAATCCCGACATCGCGGAGCTTGCCCGCGGCAAGGCGGGGCGACTCATCGGCAATCTCACCGGACTCCTCGCAACGCTGAAAGCCCTCCCACTCGCGTACAACCGCGATCTGCAGGAAGACAAGGAGCCCGTCTTCGACTCCGTGCAGACCCTCGAAGTCGTCCTCCCCGCCTTCGCCGGCATGGTCGCGACGATTCAGTTCGACACCGACCGGATGGCGCTCCTGGCGCCGCAGGGATTCTCGCTCGCGACCGATGTTGCCGAATGGCTGGTGCGGCAGGGCATCGCGTTCCGCGACGCGCACGAGATCTCGGGTGCGCTGGTTCAGGTCTGCGAGCAGGCGGGCATCGAACTCTCCGACGTGACGGATGCCCAACTCGCCGCGGTGTCAGAGCACCTGACCCCCGCGGTCCGTGACGTGCTGACGATCGAAGGTTCCGTTGCCAGCCGCGACGGCGTCGGCGGCACGGCCCCCGTCCGAGTGGCTGAGCAACGCGCCGAGCTCGTCTCGCGCGCGCAGGCTGCCGGGCACGCGCTCGGGCTCTGACCGTCGCCTGGTGTGACTTATATCGCCGAAATATAAGCATGAGGGTTATGTTTTCAATCCATAAGCGCTAAACTTATGGCATGCCCATCGCCGTGATCGCAGACATCGTCGGATCCCGCCGCCTGCCGGACCGCGCCGCCGCTCAGCGCTTCATCGACGACGCCGTCGCGCGCGTCGAGGACGACCTGCCGCTGGCGACCCAGCCGCTGACGCCCACGGTGGGCGACGAACTCCAGGCCATCTACCCGACGCTCGACGACGCCCTCGCGTCGCTGCTCCTGTTCCAACTCGCCCTGCCCGACGGAGTGACCTGTCGGTTCGGCCTCGGGGTGGGCGAAGTGAAACTGGTCCACTCTGCTGGAGGACAGGTCCCCGAAGGTCCCGGTTGGTGGGCCGCGCGTGAGGCGATCAACGCCGTCCATGCGATGCAGCAGCGCACAGCGCCGGACGCACGAACGTGGATCGTCGTGTCGGATGGACAGGATGCCGCCCCGCACGCCTCGGCATCCTTCGCCAACGCATATCTGCTGGCGCGCGACCAGATTGTCGGCGCAATGACCGACCGCGTCCGTCGACTGACGTACGGTCGCTGTATGAATCGGACTCAGGCTGAACTCGCCCGTACCGAGGGGATCACCCAGCCGGCGGTGTCCCAATTGCTCGCGGCCGCCGGGTCCGCCGCCGTCATCACCGGATTTCGCACGCTTCGGAACCCGGCGTCATGATCGTCGCAGCGCTCGTCCTTCTCGCTGTCGGCGTCGCCGATCTCATCCGGCAATTCGTCTCGGAGCGTCGCCGCTGGATGGGGTTGACCATCGCGGGGGCAGCCATCGTCGTGCTCGGCATCCTCGCTGACGCCTGGCTCGCCGGCCTCCTCGCGATCGTCTTCGCGATCCTTTGGGTATGGCTCATGCCCTCCCACCATGCGGGCCGCGGCGGATTCTGGCCCGTCGTCGTCTTAGGCATGATCTGCGCAGGTTTCGTCGCCGCCCTCGGCACCAGACCCGAAGCCGGAGTCATCGGCGCCGTCTGGAATCTGCCGTCGCCCGTCGGGCACATCACCTTCGATCAGTCGCTGTTCGTGATCGGCACCGTGTGCTTTCTGCTGGAATCAGCGAATGTGGTCGTCCGTGCAGCCCTCAGCGAAGAACACGTTTCGGGCGCGCAGGCCATCGATGGCGAATCAGAAGGCGATGCAGTGGCCCAGCCTGGGCTCAAAGGCGGTCGCCTGATCGGCCCGCTCGAGCGCGTCTTGGTGTTCGCGCTCACGCTTGCCGGCATCGTCGGACTGCTGGCTGCGATTCTCGCCGCCAAGGGCATTGTCCGCTTCCCGGAGATCTCGCGCGACCGAGACAACGGCAATCGCGCCGAGTACTTCCTCGTCGGAAGCCTCGTCAGTTGGACGATCGCACTCGCTGCGGCATTTCTCGTGTGGTGGGGCACCGCGAGTTCCTAGCGAGCGCCCAAGGGTGAGGCCCCTGCGCTGATAGCCTGAAGCGCGTGTCTGAGCCCCTGGTGAGTCCCTCATGAGCGCGACTGCTCCCGCCAACGACCCGACGTTCGCGAACGTGTGGGATGAGATCGTCTGGCGTGGCCTCGTGCATGTCTCCACCGATCAGGATGCGCTGCGCGCGCTGCTGGCGGGGGAGCCGATCACCTACTACTGCGGGTTCGACCCCACCGCGCCCAGCCTGCACCTCGGAAACCTCGTGCAGCTGCTGACGATGCGCCGTCTGCAGTTGGCCGGTCACAAGCCGCTCGGGCTCGTCGGCGGATCGACCGGGCTCGTCGGCGATCCACGGCCGTCGGCCGAGCGCACGCTGAACACCAAGGAGACCGTCGCCGAGTGGGTCGGCTACTTGCGATCGCAGATCGAGCGGTTCTTGAGTTTCGACGGCGACAACGCCGCGCGCATGGTCAACAACCTCGACTGGACCGCGCCGATGAGCGCGATCGACTTCCTGCGAGACATCGGCAAGCACTACCGGGTCGGCACGATGCTGAAGAAGGATGCCGTCAGCGCGCGGCTGAATTCCGACGAAGGCATCAGCTACACCGAATTCAGCTACCAGATCCTGCAAGGACTCGACTTCCGCGAGCTCTACCTGCAGTACGGGTGCGTGCTGCAGACCGGTGGGAGCGACCAGTGGGGAAACCTCACGAGCGGCGTGGATCTCATCCACCGCTCCGAAGGCCGCAGTGTCCACGCGATCGGCACGCCGCTGATCACCAACAGCGACGGTCGCAAGTTCGGCAAGAGCGAGGGCAACGCGATCTGGCTCGACCCGCAGCTGACGAGCCCCTACGCGATGTACCAGTTCTGGCTCAACACCGATGATTCCGACGTCGTGGATCGCCTCAAGGTCTTCACCTTCCTGACCCGCGAGGAGATCGAGGACCTCGGCGCGCAGCATGCCGCCGAACCTTTCCGCCGCATCGGCCAGAAGCGGGTGGCGGCAGAAGTCACCACCCTTGTGCACGGACCGGATGCCGTGGCAGCCGTGATCGCGGCATCCGACGCGCTGTTCGGGCAAGGCGATCTGCGGGCGATCGACGCGGATGTGCTTCGCTCTGCACTGCAGGAATTGCCGCATGCGACCGTCGCGCCCGGGTCGACCGTGGTCCAGGCGCTCGTCGATACCGGTCTGTGTTCGAGCCTGTCCGAAGCGCGCCGCGCGATCGGTCAGGGTGGCGTTTCGCTCGACGGCGAAAAAGTCGCCGGCGACGACGCGACGGTCGCCGGGTCCCTGCCCGGCGGGGTTTCCGTTCTGCGCAGAGGCAAGAAGACGCTCGCCGGGCTGTTCCTCAGCAGCTAGCGCGCCCTTCCCTTCGCCAGTGCCGTTCACCCCCAGCCACGCGATCGTCGCGCTCCCGTTCGTACGGACGCCGCTCATCCCTGCGGCGATCGCGGTCGGCGCGATGACCCCGGACCTTCCGCTGTTCGTTCGACGGATGCCGATCACCTACGCCGGCACTCATTCCCTGCTGATGCTGCCGCTGACGATGCTCCTCGCCGCCGTGCTGATGGTCATCTGGCGGTGCGTACTCCGGCCCGCCGCGCGTGAACTTTCACCGAAATGGCTGGCGAGACGACTGCCGAGGGAGTGGGATGCCGGTGCCGCCGCATCGCTGCGAGAGACTTTCCCGTCGGGACGGGGTGTGCTCATCGTGGCGGTGTCTCTGGCGATCGGTGTCGCGTCGCACATCATCTGGGACTGGTTCACCCACGAAGGCCGCGTGGGTGTGTCGCTCATTCCCGCGCTCGATGATCGATGGGGTCCGCTCACGGGGTTCAAGTGGCTTCAGTACGGTTCGAGCATCGGGGGACTGATCGTTCTCGGGATCTGGATGCTGCTGTGGTTGCGCAGGCGCACCGCCGACACCGCCGTCGACCGGGTGTTTCCGGCAGTCGTTCGATGGGTGTGGTGGCTTTCGCTCCCGGTGGTGCTCGCGATCGCCTGGATATCCGGATTCGCCGCGTTCGGACCCTTCACCGCGGAGTTCACGCCGCAGCATCTGGCCTATCGAGTGCTCCCGCCGGCGTGCGGACTGTGGGGCGCGCTCACCGTGACCCTCTGCATCGTGGTGCAGCTCCGTCGCGCGACCCGGGAACGCGATCCCCTGGTGAGTCGGGAACGCTGAGCGCTTTTCTGGAGTGAGCACCGCTGGGGTGCCACATCACGAAAGGACTCGCTCATGCAGAACACACTTCGCGTCGCGGGCTGGGGCACTCTCGGCTTCTCGATCGCCTTCTTCGTCACCTTCGTCATCAACGCGCTGATGAACATGGTCATCGCACCCTCGCCCGACCTGCCGACCGCCGCCGACATGGCCTCCGACTTCGGGGGAGGAGTGCTGTTCTTGCTGACGTGGGGTTCTGCCGGTGTTGCGCTCGTCGTCGCTGCGATCGGCCTTCCCGCCGTCGTCTGGCCCACCGATGCCTTGGCGACAAGAATCTCGACCGCCTTCGGCATCATCGCTGCCGGTGGGTGGATCTTCTCCGGTGTAACCGGGTTGGCCCAACGGACCGCCATGCTCAACGGCAACATCGCGGCGGCCGCTGCCGACACAGCTGCTGAGCAGGCGGTGGTGGAGGGTCTCTACATCGGTGTGCATTCCGGCGGCATCCTCTTCGGGTTCGCCGCATTGCCGTGGCTCGCGATGGTGGCGGTCGGCGCGGCGAAGCGGCGCTCGATGTCGCGGGTCGCGATCGCTTTCCTCTGGGTCGCGGCTGTCGCCTCCCTCGCCGGATTCGTCACCGTGGGGGCGCAGTGGGGGTTCCTCCTCGTCCTTCTGGCATTCGCGGTCGTGGGCGCTTCGCTCTTGCGGAAGGCGAAGCGGGAAGCCGCGGCGCGCGGTGTGCTGGAAACTCGCACTGCCGCTGCACCCGCCGCTGCGGGATGATGACGCCATGGAGCTCGCGGTTGCCATCCTCGCTCAGGTGGTGAACTGGCCGCTCGCCGTGCTGGTGGCACGGCGAGCGGTTCGCGGTCACGCGCCCCTTGCGTCGTGGGCGACCGTCGCCCTTCTCGTCGCCGGGGCGATCGGCGCCTGGGACATCGAGTCGGTCTCAGCCTTCGGACGAGTGACCGTCGCTGTCACGAACGCGAGTTTGGCGCTGCTGTTCGCCGTGTATCCGAACGGGAGATTCGTGCCGCGTTGGATCATCATCCCGGCGGGGATCGAGATCGCGATTCAGGTGGCCAACGTGGCCAGCGGGCTCGCGCTGGAGAGCCTGCCCGGGTGGCCGCTGCATTTCTCGATCACGTGGGGGCTGTTGATCATCGGCGGCCAGATCTACCGCTATCGGTCGCGGTCTTCGGTGGACGAGCGGGAGCGCACACGCTGGCCGCTCCTCGCGGTCCTGATCCTTGTGTTCGCTTTCTCGATCTGGAGTTTCGTGGCACTGGGGCTCGACGCGATGGCGACGATCGGAGAGGCGACGTGGTTCGCGAACTTCTTGTTCATCATTCCCGGCGCGGGATTCGCCGTGGGCCTTGTGGCGCCGCGGATGCTGCGGGTCGACCGCGCTCTCCGGTGGACGTTGCAGTGGGGACTGTGGACGATCGCCGTGACGGGTCTCGCATGGGCGGGTTCGCTTGCATTCTCGGCCTTCGCGCCCCTCCCGAGGGCCTGGCTGACAGCGGTGACCACGGCGGCGGTGGCAATTCCCTCGCTCTGGGCCACGCGGAGACTGGCGGATCTCGTCGTCTACGGCCGGCGGACCGACCCACTTCGGATGCTCGAAGAACTCGGTGACCGATTGGCGGCATCCGTCGAGCCGAGGCGCGTCCCCGTCGACATCGTAGAGACGATCACCGGATCACTCGGTCTCGCAGGTGCGTCGCTCAACGGAACCCCCGCCGTCTCGGCCACGGCCGGAGTTCCGATCGATGCCTCAGTCGAAGGGCGCGCGGAGTACTCGATCCGCTACCACGGCGAGCAGCTCGCACTCCTCGCCGTCATACCCCGCCCAGGCGATGCCCAACTGACGGCGCACGACCGCACGGTGCTCGCGCAGATCTGCGCGCAAGCAGCACCGGCGCTGCACAGCGCCCGCGTCGTCGCCGAACTCATCGAGGCTCGGTCCCGCGTCGTGTTCGCGCGCGAGGAGGAGCGAAAGCGTCTGCGCCGAGATCTTCACGATGACCTCGCCCCGACCTTCGCCGGCCTCGGTCTGGCCGCTGCCGCCGTGGAATCCTTCTCTCGCCAAGGTGACGTCCGGGCAGCGGATGCCGCATCCCGACTGGTGTCAGGTCTGCACTCCGCTACCCGGCAATTGCGTGATGTCGCCTACGACTTGCGACCACCGGTGCTCGATGACCACGGCCTGGTCGCTGCGATCCGCGAGCGCCTGACAGCGCCGGGTTCTGTTCCGGAGATCCGACTCGACGCACCCGATGCACGGCTCGAGCTCCCCGCTGCGGTCGAATCCGCAGCGCTGCGCATTGTCCAAGAGGCCGTCGCGAACGTTCGCCGTCATGCGGCGGCATCGGTGTGCATTGTCACCGTTGACCAGGCGGACGGCATCCTTCGGGTGAGCGTGTCGGACAACGGCATCGGGTTGCCCACCCATCTCCGCAGCGGTGTCGGGATGCAGTCGATGGCCGAGCGCGCCGCGGAAGTGGGCGGAGAACTGACATTCGCGAGACCGGATGCCGGCGGTACCCGAGTGGAGGTCAGACTCCCGGTGGGGGAGCGCGGCGCTTCCTACGATGAACTCGAACGGACGGCGTCATGAGCGCTGGACCGACCATGCTCGTCGTCGACGATCACCCGGTCTTCCGCCATGGCATCGCTGCGCTGTTCGAGTCTTCCGGCTATCGCGTGGTCGGTGAGGCGGCATCCGCGACCGAAGCGGTCGCACTGGCCCGCTCGCTGATGCCCGAAATCGTGATCATGGACCTTGGTCTACCTGACGGCTCCGGAATCGCGGCGACTGCCCGCATCATCGGGGAACGTCCAGCGACGCGAATCGTCGTGGTGACGATGTACGACGATGACGGGTCCGTTCGCCAGGCGTTGGCGGCGGGGGCGGCCGGCTATGTCGTGAAGGATGCGTCTCACCCCGAGATCCTCGCGGCCGTTGCGGCCGCTGCGCAGGGAGCGACGGTGCTCGGCTCGGGCGTCACCGTGAACAGGGCCGGCGTTGGCATGCAGCGCCAACCGGAGACGGACACCTTCGGTCTCACGCCCCGGGAGCGCGATGTGCTGGACCTCCTCACGAGGGGGCTCACCAACAAGCAGATCGCGGATCGACTCGGTCTCTCGGGCAAGACCGTCGCGAACAACGTGTCGGTGCTGTTGTCGAAGACCGGTACCGGCGACCGGATACAGCTCGCAGTAGTCGCTCGCCGTGCGCTCGAGCAACGTCCGTGACGATGAGGCCGCCGCGGAGAAAACCCGCGGAAATACGGGAGACACGCCCGGGCGTATGCGCGGATTTGCCGACCTCGAAACATCCACGTAATGTTCTTCTTGTTCGCCCCACAGGGAAGAGCGAAGGGCCGGAAGGCCTCGCCCCCTCAAGTGGAGAACCACCCCCCATCTAAGCCAGATCCCTTGAGGGTCTGCGACCTTCGGGTCTAGGATGGAGGTTCCCCCTCATCGAGAAGTCGAAGAGTGCTTCCGGAGACGCTAAAACAGTCACGGCAAGCCGATTTGACAGACGAGATGAGACGGATAAGATAGACAAGTTGCCCAGCGCGCCGGCTCACACCGGGAAAGCGCAGGGCAGCGAATCTCTCTTAGTGAGACGTTGTCAATGACAGCCGCGCTTCGATTTCGATCGAAAAACGCCGATTTGACAAGCGGATCACGGGGAATAAGATAGACAAGTTGCCCAGCGGGCCGGCTCACACCGGAGAGCGCGGGGCAGCGAATCTCTCTTGGTGAGACGTTGTCAATGACAGCCGCGCTTCGATTTCGATCGAAAAACGCCGATTTGACAAGCGGATCACAAGATATAAGATAGAGAAGTTGCCCTGCGGGCGAGGTCGAGAGGCCAAGCAGCAGGAGCATCCGATCCTTGAGAACTCAACAGCGTGCACTTGTCAAATGCCAAAAAACCTCGCGGTCAGCTTGTCTGGCCGATGAGATTCTTTTGAGATTAAACGGATATGTCAGTAATGACATCCGATCGTCAGATCAAACTCGCTCGGCTCGACCCATTCCGGTCTTGTCGCAGCAAAATTCTTTTACGGAGAGTTTGATCCTGGCTCAGGATGAACGCTGGCGGCGTGCTTAACACATGCAAGTCGAACGGTGAAAGAGAGCTTGCTCTCTGGATCAGTGGCGAACGGGTGAGTAACACGTGAGCAATCTGCCCCTGACTCTGGGATAAGCGTTGGAAACGACGTCTAATACCGGATACGAGCTGCGACCGCATGGTCAGTAGCTGGAAAGAACTTCGGTCAGGGATGAGCTCGCGGCCTATCAGCTAGTTGGTGAGGTAATGGCTCACCAAGGCGTCGACGGGTAGCCGGCCTGAGAGGGTGACCGGCCACACTGGGACTGAGACACGGCCCAGACTCCTACGGGAGGCAGCAGTGGGGAATATTGCACAATGGGCGCAAGCCTGATGCAGCAACGCCGCGTGAGGGACGACGGCCTTCGGGTTGTAAACCTCTTTTAGCAAGGAAGAAGCGAAAGTGACGGTACTTGCAGAAAAAGCGCCGGCTAACTACGTGCCAGCAGCCGCGGTAATACGTAGGGCGCAAGCGTTATCCGGAATTATTGGGCGTAAAGAGCTCGTAGGCGGTTTGTCGCGTCTGCTGTGAAATCCCGAGGCTCAACCTCGGGTCTGCAGTGGGTACGGGCAGACTAGAGTGCGGTAGGGGAGATTGGAATTCCTGGTGTAGCGGTGGAATGCGCAGATATCAGGAGGAACACCGATGGCGAAGGCAGATCTCTGGGCCGTAACTGACGCTGAGGAGCGAAAGGGTGGGGAGCAAACAGGCTTAGATACCCTGGTAGTCCACCCCGTAAACGTTGGGAACTAGTTGTGGGGTCCATTCCACGGATTCCGTGACGCAGCTAACGCATTAAGTTCCCCGCCTGGGGAGTACGGCCGCAAGGCTAAAACTCAAAGGAATTGACGGGGACCCGCACAAGCGGCGGAGCATGCGGATTAATTCGATGCAACGCGAAGAACCTTACCAAGACTTGACATATACGAGAACGCTGCAGAAATGTAGAACTCTTTGGACACTCGTAAACAGGTGGTGCATGGTTGTCGTCAGCTCGTGTCGTGAGATGTTGGGTTAAGTCCCGCAACGAGCGCAACCCTCGTTCTATGTTGCCAGCACGTAATGGTGGGAACTCATGGGATACTGCCGGGGTCAACTCGGAGGAAGGTGGGGATGACGTCAAATCATCATGCCCCTTATGTCTTGGGCTTCACGCATGCTACAATGGCCGGTACAAAGGGCTGCAATACCGTAAGGTGGAGCGAATCCCAAAAAGCCGGTCCCAGTTCGGATTGAGGTCTGCAACTCGACCTCATGAAGTCGGAGTCGCTAGTAATCGCAGATCAGCAACGCTGCGGTGAATACGTTCCCGGGTCTTGTACACACCGCCCGTCAAGTCATGAAAGTCGGTAACACCTGAAGCCGGTGGCCCAACCTCTTGAGGAGGGAGCCGTCGAAGGTGGGATTGGTAATTAGGACTAAGTCGTAACAAGGTAGCCGTACCGGAAGGTGCGGCTGGATCACCTCCTTTCTAAGGAGCATCTGGCATTCTTCGGAATGTCCAGGCGCCAGATTGAGAACATACGTTTCTCACTGGTAGCTCATGGGTGGAACATTTACAAGGTGCTGGAGGATGACCTCCGAACTCAGTACGCTGCTTTTGCAGCCGGAACGGGTCGGGGTGAGTCAGCCGGCACATGCACGCTGTTGGGTCCTGAGGGACCGGATGCGCTCCGATCGGAAGATCGGGAGCAGACGAACCTCAGGACCTTTTCTGATTGCCCACGGGCAAGCGGAGGAGGTACCGCCCGTACTTTGAGAACTACACAGTGGACGCGAGCATCTTTGAACTGACGAAAGTCAGCTCAAATAGATGATCTTAAAGATCATTAGTCAATTTCGAGTTGGACGAAAGTCCAAACCGATTCTTTGATAAAACTCATGTGAATCAAATCTTTAAGAGCAAACGGTGAATGCCTTGGCATCTGGAGCCGAAGAAGGACGTAGCAATCTGCGATAAGCCTCGGGGAGTGGATAAGCACACTTTGATCCGAGGATGTCCGAATGGGGAAACCCCGCTGGGCGGCTTGCCGACCCAGCGACTCCCGCCTGAATATATAGGGCGGGTAGAGGGAACGTGGGGAAGTGAAACATCTCAGTACCCACAGGAAGAGAAAGCAACCGCGATTCCGTTAGTAGTGGCGAGCGAAACCGGAACAGGCTAAACCGAGTACGTGTGATATCCGGCAGGAGTTGCGTATTCGGGGTTGAGGGACTTTTCATGCTGCTCTGCCGAGCAGCGAGCGTTACAAGAAGGTATAGACGAACTGTCTTGAAAGTCAGGTCATAGAGGGTGACAACCCCGTAGTCGAAATGCCTCCCTTGGCGCGAGAAGTATCCCAAGTAGCACGGGGCCCGAGAAATCCCGTGTGAATCTGTCAGGACCACCTGATAAGCCTAAATACTCCCAGATGACCGATAGCGGACAAGTACCGTGAGGGAAAGGTGAAAAGTACCCCGGGAGGGGAGTGAAATAGTACCTGAAACCGTTTGCTTACAAACCGTTGGAGCAGCCTTAGTAGCTGTGACAGCGTGCCTTTTGAAGAATGAGCCTGCGAGTTAGCGATATGTGGCGAGGTTAACCCGTGAGGGGTAGCCGTAGCGAAAGCGAGTCTGAATAGGGCGATACAGTCGCATGTCCTAGACCCGAAGCGAAGTGATCTATCCATGGCCAGGTTGAAGCGACGGTAAGACGTCGTGGAGGACCGAACCCACTTAGGTTGAAAACTGAGGGGATGAGCTGTGGATAGGGGTGAAAGGCCAATCAAACTTCGTGATAGCTGGTTCTCTCCGAAATGCATTTAGGTGCAGCGTTGCGTGTTTCTTGCCGGAGGTAGAGCTACTGGATGGCCGATGGGGCCTAAAAGCTTACTGACGTCAGCCAAACTCCGAATGCCGGTAAGTGAGAGCGCAGCAGTGAGACTGTGGGGGATAAGCTTCATAGTCGAGAGGGAAACAACCCAGACCACCAACTAAGGTCCCAAAGCGCGTGCTAAGTGGGAAAGGATGTGGAGTTGCCTTGACAACCAGGAGGTTGGCTTAGAAGCAGCCACCCTTGAAAGAGTGCGTAATAGCTCACTGGTCAAGTGATTCCGCGCCGACAATGTAACGGGGCTCAAGCACGCCACCGAAGTTGTGGCATTGATATTATTGGTAGGCCTTCGTGGTCCAGCCGTATTGATGGGTAGGAGAGCGTCGTGTGGCCAGCGAAGCGGCGGTGTGAACCAGCCGTGGAGGCTACACGAGTGAGAATGCAGGCATGAGTAGCGAAAGACATGTGAGAAACATGTCCTCCGAAAGACCAAGGGTTCCAGGGTCAAGCTAATCTTCCCTGGGTAAGTCGGGACCTAAGGCGAGGCCGACAGGCGTAGTCGATGGACAACGGGTTGATATTCCCGTACCGGCGAAGAACCGCCCAAGACAATCCAGTAATGCTAAGTGTCTGAATCCCAGTGACCGATCCCTTCGGGGTGACGCTCTGGGCCTAGCGCACGACCCTATGCTGGGGCGTTTAGCGTATTAACAGGTGTGACGCAGGAAGGTAGCCCAAGCCAGGCGATGGTTGTCCTGGTGCAAGTGCGTAGGCCGAGAGATAGGCAAATCCGTCTCTCACATAGGCTGAGACACGATGCGGATAAAAAGTGGGTGATCCTATGCTGCCAAGAAAAGCATCGACGCGAGGTTCAAGCCGCCCGTACCCCAAACCGACTCAGGTGGTCAGGTAGAGAATACTAAGGAGATCGAGAGAATCGTGGTTAAGGAACTCGGCAAAATGCCCCCGTAACTTCGGGAGAAGGGGGGCCTTCGACGTATAAGGATTTACTCCGAAAGCGTTTGGAGGCCGCAGAGACTAGTGGGTAGCGACTGTTTATTAAAAACACAGGTCCGTGCCAAGTCGCAAGACGATGTATACGGACTGACGCCTGCCCGGTGCTGGAAGGTTAAGAGGACCGGTTAGCCGCAAGGCGAAGCTGAGAATTTAAGCCCCAGTAAACGGCGGTGGTAACTATAACCATCCTAAGGTAGCGAAATTCCTTGTCGGGTAAGTTCCGACCTGCACGAATGGCGTAACGACTTCCCAACTGTCTCAACCGCGAACTCGGCGAAATTGCATTACGAGTAAAGATGCTCGTTACGCGCAGCAGGACGGAAAGACCCCGTGACCTTTACTATAGCTTTGTATTGGTGTTCGGTGTGGCTTGTGTAGGATAGGTGGGAGAATTTGAAGCACGGACGCCAGTTCGTGTGGATTCATTGTTGAAATACCACTCTGGTCACTCTGGATGTCTAACTTCGAACCGTAATCCGGTTCAGGGACAGTGCATGGTGGGTAGTTTAACTGGGGCGGTTGCCTCCCAAAAAGTAACGGAGGCGCCCAAAGGTTCCCTCAACCTGGTTGGCAATCAGGTGGCGAGTGTAAGTGCACAAGGGAGCTTGACTGTGAGACTGACAGGTCGAGCAGGGACGAAAGTCGGGACTAGTGATCCGGCAGTGGCTTGTGGAAGCGCTGTCGCTCAACGGATAAAAGGTACCTCGGGGATAACAGGCTGATCTTGCCCAAGAGTCCATATCGACGGCATGGTTTGGCACCTCGATGTCGGCTCGTCGCATCCTGGGGCTGGAGTAGGTCCCAAGGGTTGGGCTGTTCGCCCATTAAAGCGGTACGCGAGCTGGGTTTAGAACGTCGTGAGACAGTTCGGTCCCTATCCGCTGCGCGCGCAGGAAATTTGAGAGGATCTGACCCTAGTACGAGAGGACCGGGTTGGACGAACCTCTGGTGTGTCAGTTGTTCCGCCAGGAGCACCGCTGATTAGCTACGTTCGGGATGGATAACCGCTGAAAGCATCTAAGCGGGAAGCCGGCCTCAAGATGAGATTTCCATGCCTTCGGGCGAGAGGCTCCCAGCCAGACTACTGGGTTGATAGGCCGGATGTGGAAGCGTGGTAACACGTGAAGCTGACCGGTACTAATAAGCCGATGATTTGATAACACACCGTTTTTGGTGCTTGCGTCCACTGAGTGGTTCTCGATGTACGGTCGAGAACCGCATGACAATGACATTGTTGTGCAGACTGAAACATCAATAGTGTTTCGGCGGCCATAGCGTGAGGGAAACGCCCGGTTACATTCCGAACCCGGAAGCTAAGCCTCACAGCGCCGATGGTACTGCAGGGGGGACCCTGTGGGAGAGTAGGACACCGCCGGACTTCTTTCGTGAAATGGCCACCCAAAGCTGGGTGGCCATTTCTCGTTAACGCGACAAGAGAGGATTGCAGCGATGAGTGAAGACGAAAAGCCCGGCAAAGACCGGAAGCCTCGAGACAACTCCGCTGAAAATCGCTCCAGGCAGCCCAGCGATGGGCCGAAGAAGTCGTACCCGCCTCGCGATGGCGAGCGGAAGAGCTACCCCCCTCGTGACGGGGAGCGTAAGTCGTACCCACCTCGTGATGGGCAGCGCAGGTCGTACCCGCCCCGCGATGGCGAGCGGAAGAGTTACCCGCCCCGCGATGGGGAGCGTAAGTCGTACCCGCCCCGTGATGGGGAGCGTAAGTCGTACCCGCCCCGTGATGGGGAGCGTAAGTCGTACCCGCCCCGTGATGGGGAGCGTAAGTCGTACCCGCCCCGTGATGGTGAGCGTAAGTCGTACCCGCCCCGTGATGGTGAGCGTAAGTCGTACCCGCCCCGTGATGGTGAGCGGAAGTCGTTACCCGCCCCGCGATGGGGAGCGGAAGTCGTACCCGCCCCGCGATGGTGAGCGTAAGAGTTACCCGCCCCGCGATGGTGAGCGGAAGTCGTACCCGCCCCGCGATGGGAGCGGAAGTCTTACCCGCCCCGCGATGGCGAACGTCGGAGCTACCCGCCCCGCGATGGTGACCGCAAGCCTTACGTCAAGCGCGACGGTGACCGTAAGCCGTACGCCGGCCGGGATGGTGAGCGTCGTCCATACGGCGACCGGGACAATCGTTCGTCTCGTCCGCCGCAGGACACCGAACGTCGCGTGCCGGCACCGGAGATTCCTGACGAGGTCACTGCGTACGATCTCAACGGCGGGGCACGCAACGAGCTGAAGACTCTCAGCAAAGAGAACGCCGAAGGTGTTGCCCGTCATCTTGCGATGGCCGTGCGTCTGATTGAAGAAGACCCGGCGCTCGCTCACGAGCACGCTCTCGCTGCATCACGGCGCGCCGGCCGCATCGCTGTCGTCCGTGAAACTGTCGCGATCACGGCATACGCCACCGGCGACTTCGCCCTGGCGTTGCGAGAACTTCGGACTTTCCGTCGCATTTCCGGGCGGGATGACCAAATTGCGCTCATGGTTGACAGCGAGCGCGGTGTTGGTCGCCCCGACCGCGCGCTCGAGGTCGGCCGTGCCGTGGATCGTGCCTCGCTGCCGGTCGAGGTTCGGGTCGAACTTGCGATCGCGATGTCGGGCGCTCGGCTGGACCTCGGCGAGACAGCGCGAGCTCTTCAAGAACTCGACATTCCTGAACTCGACCCAGATCGTGCATTCGAGTGGAGTCCCGCTCTCTTCGCTGCTCGCGCGGTGGTCTATGAAGAGCTCGGCAACGAGGCGGAGGCCGCCGAGTGGCAGAAGCGCGCCGAGATTGCTGCCGAAGCGCTCGGTCAATCCGATGCGGATCGGGAAGTGCTCGAGGTCGATGATATTGACGAGTCGGGCGACGACGAGCTGCTCGAGGACGACGCCGAACCCGCGGTTCCGTCGCAACCCGAGGCTCCGTCCGACGAGACTGGGTCGACTGCGGTCGAGACGGAGAGCTGATGGGAGTGTTCTCCCGTGAGCGTCCCACCCCGCTCGATGGGGTGGACGTCGTCCTCGCCGACCTCGATGGGGTTGTCTACGCCGGTGCAGGCGCGCTGCCGCATGCGATTGAGAGCCTGAACCGAGCGGGGGAGACCCGCCGGCTCGGCTACATCACGAACAACGCGTCGCGTACCGATGTCACCGTCGCCGACCACCTTCGCGAACTCGGCCTGGCGGCACAGCCCGACGACGTCGTGACGAGCCCGCAGGCCGCCATGCGCCTTCTGCAAGAACGCGTCCCTGTGGGCGCGAAGGTTCTGGTCGTCGGTGGCGACGGCCTGGTCGTCGAGCTCGAAAAGGCCGGCTATCACGTCACCCGCAGCGCGGATGACGGGCCCGCTGCCGTCGTGCAGGGTTTTGCCCCCGAGGTCGGGTGGGCCCACTTGGCGGAAGCCGCATATGCGCTGGCACTGCCCGAAGAGGAGGGTGGGATCCCTTGGATCGCCACCAACACCGACTGGACGATCCCGCAGGCCCGCGGAATCGCGCCGGGCAACGGGACGCTCGTGTCCGCTGTGCACACCGCGGTCGGTCGACTCGCCGTTGTCGCGGGCAAGCCCGAGCGCCCCATCTTCGATGTTGCCGTGGCTCGGTTCGGTGCGCAGCATCCGCTCTTCCTCGGTGACCGACTCGACACCGACATCGCGGGCGCTCAGGCCGCGGGAATGGAATCCGTTCTCGTTCTCACCGGCATCGACCGGCCCAAGCACGTCCTGGCGGCACCCAAGAATTCGCGTCCCACCTACATCGTCGGCGACCTTCGTGAGCTTCACGAGCCGTATCCCGAGGTGAAGGTCAAGGGGGATGTGACGACTGTCGGCGACGCCGTGGTCCGCATCTCCGGTCCCGATGTCCACATCGTGGCTGAAGGCTCCCGGCCCATCGATCTCGTGCGCGCAGGCGCGGCGGCGATTTGGGCTACAGACCGGGCGATCTTCGGCTTCCGTGTGCCGGAGCGTCTGTATGCCGATCCGTTCAGGCGTCCCTGACCACGGGTGTGGTCGCCGCGCGTCCGGTCGCCACGCGTATCGTTGAGGCATGTCGATGGATGCCGCAGACCGCGAAGACAACGTAGGGCCGTCTTCGTCGGACGCGCGTCGAGAAGACCTTCTCTCGACGCTCGAAGTGATCGAAGATCAGCCTCTCGCTGAGCGCGCTGCGGCGTACGCCGCCGTTCACGATGAACTCGCCCGTCGGCTCGAATCCGGACCCACTGACAGCGCTTCATGACAGAGCGCTTGGATGCCGCTGTCGCGGCGCGCGGCCTTGCACGCTCTCGTACACACGCAGCCACGCTCATCGACGCGGGGCTGGTGTCGGTTGACGGTGCGCCCGTCGTCAAGGCTTCCGCTCGCGTCCACGATGGTTCGACGATTGTCGTGGCCGGGGCTGACCATTACGTCAGTCGCGCCGCCCACAAGTTGATCGCGGGGCTCGATGCGTTCGGCGTCGACGTGTCCGGTCGGCTCGCCCTGGACATGGGAGCGTCCACGGGTGGCTTCACCCAAGTGCTCCGTGAGCGGGGCGCGGATCCGGTGATCGCCGTCGACGTCGGACACGATCAACTCGCTCCGGTTATCGGCGCAGACGACGGCGTGATCAGTGTCGAGGGATTCAACGTTCGCTACATGACACCCGAAGTGCTGGCAGAGGCGAGCGGAGTGGACTCACTCCCCACCATCGTCACCGGTGATCTGTCCTTCATCTCGCTCGGCCACGTGCTGCCCGCGGTGGAGGCTGTCGCCGCTGAGTCGGCGGACATCATCCTCCTGGTCAAGCCGCAGTTCGAGGTCGGACGAAGCGGCGTGCGCGAAGGGCTCGTCACCGATCCCGGTCGGCGCGCCGAAGCCGTCGCGGACGTCCTCTGGTCGGCGTGGGATGCGGGGCTCGGAACATTCGGGATCATCGCGTCGCCGATCGTCGGAACCCACGGCAACGCGGAGTACGTCGCGCATCTTCGCCATCGCACGGGCGACGACGCGGCCGCGCCCGGCAATCCGACAGAATGGTTGAGCACCGTGAACCGACTGGCGGGAGCCTGATGACGAACGCCCCTCGCAACATCCTCGTGGTCGCCCATGCCCGGCGCGAGGACACAGTGCGCGGCGCGGAACGCGTCATCTCCGCCTTGCGCGCCGCAGGCGTGCGGCCCGTGCTCGCCGCGGACGACCTGTCCGAGCTGGCTGCCGAACTGCCTGACCTCGGCGAGATCGCGACGCTGGGCTCTGACGTTCTCACGGAAGACGTCGAGCTCGCGATCGTCCTCGGTGGGGACGGAACCATCCTGCGCGCGGCCGAACTCGTCCGCGAGGGAACGGCGCCGATTCTCGGCATCAACATGGGCCACGTCGGATTCCTCGCCGAGATCGAGGCCGATGTCCTCGACGACGCCGTCAGGCGCCTGATCGCTCGCGACTACGACGTCGAAGAGCGGATGGCTCTCGCCGCTCGTGTCGAGAACGCCGCGGGCGAGACGATTTATCAGACGTGGGCGCTCAACGAGGCCACCGTCGAGAAGGCATCGCGCGAGCGGATGCTCGAGGTCGTCATCGAGATCGGCGGCCGCCCGCTCTCCACGTTCGGCTGCGACGGCGTCGTCGTCTCTACGCCGACGGGGTCGACCGCATACAGCTTTTCGGGCGGAGGACCGGTGATCTGGCCGAGTGTCGAAGCCCTCGTTCTCGTGCCGCTGTCTGCGCACGCCCTGTTTGCGCGTCCGCTCGTCGTCGGCCCTGAAACGGCGATCGCCATTGAAGTTCTCGAGCGCACGAATGGCGTCGGAATCCTCTGGTGCGACGGTCGACGCTCGCACGATCTGCCCCCGGGAGCCCGTGTCGTGGTGCAGAGCTCCCCGGACCCCGTTCGGTTGGCGCGCCTTCACCCGGCGGAATTCACCGACCGGCTGGTGCGAAAGTTCCGTCTTCCCGTTGAGGGCTGGCGCGGTGCCGACGCCGCGGAGCCGACGTGATCGAGGAGATGCGGCTGCGGGATCTCGGCGTCATTGCCGAGGCAACGCTGCCGATCGGCCCTGGGTTCACCGCCATCACCGGTGAGACGGGCGCGGGCAAGACGATGGTCGTGACTGGGCTCGGGCTCCTGCTCGGTCAGCGGGCGGATTCGGGCGCTGTGCGATCCGGAGCGACACAGGCATCCGTCGAAGGCGTCTGGATCGTCCCGCGCAAGGGCGTCGTCGCCGCGCGCGTCGAGGAGGCCGGCGGTGAGGTCGAACCCATCGACGACGTTCGCGCCGAACTGTATCTCGGGCGGACACTCTCGAGCGAAGGACGCAGCAGGGCGACCGTCGGCGGCCGATCGGCTCCGGCGGGGGTGCTCGCCGACCTCGCGGATGCGCTCGTCGTCGTGCACGGCCAGTCGGATCAGCTGCGGCTCCGTTCGGCAGTCGCGCAGCGCGATGCCCTCGATCGGTTCGGCGGTGACGCCATCGCGTCCGCGCTTTCCACGTACCGAGCGCGCTTCGACCAGTGGCGCGACATCAAAGACGAACTCACCAGCCTGATCGCCGATCGCGACGCGCGCACGGCGGAAGCGGAAGACTTGCGCCTGCACATCGCGCAGATCGAGCGCATCAACCCGCAGCCGGGGGAGGACCGGGAGTTGTCGGCTCGCGCCGAGCGGCTCGCGAACGTTGAAGAGCTCCGTGCCGCCGCAGCAGAGGCACATACTGCGTTGTCGAGCGATGACGACCTCCCCGACGCGACGACGCTGCTCGCGGAAGCCCGACGAATCCTCGACCGCTCCGCGGCGAGCGATCCGGTGCTGGGCGAGTTCGCGGTGACGCTCGCCGATCTCGGATACCGGATCGCTGACGTCGCGGCCGCGCTGAGCGGCTACCTCGCCGATCTCGATGACGCCGGACCCACCGACCTCGCCGCCGTCGAGGATCGTCGTGCGGAAATCGCGACCCTCGTCCGCGCGCACGGCTCGCTCGACGATGCGTTGACGCTCCTCAGCACCGGTTCGGCACGCCTGATGGAACTCGACGACGACGGCGACCGGATCGAACGGCTGACCGCGCAAAGTGAGACGGTGGCATCAGAACTCGATGCCGCAGCGGCCGCGCTCACGAAAGCGCGAACCGCCGCGGCGAAACGACTCGGGTCTGCGGTCACCGCGGAACTGCGAGACCTGGCCCTTCCCGATGCGCATGTCATCGTCACCGTCGAACCCGGCGCAGAATCCGCCGCCGGTCGTGACGATGTGACCATCCTGCTGTCCCCGCATCCCGGCGCCGACCCGCGGCCCGTGTCGCGCGGGGCGTCTGGGGGAGAGCTCAGCCGCGTCATGCTGGCCATCGAGGTTGTCATCGCAGAGACCGACCCGGTTCCGACCTTCGTCTTCGACGAGGTCGATGCCGGAATCGGCGGTGCGGCCGCCATCGAAGTGGGGCGCCGGCTCGCGCGCCTCGCCGAGAACAGTCAAGTCATCGCCGTGACGCACCTCGCCCAGGTGGCCGCGTTCGCCGGCAACCATCTCAGCGTGGTGAAGGCCAGCGATGGCTCCGTCACCGCATCGAGTGTGCAGCGACTCGAGGGCTCTGCACGCGAAGCAGAAATGGCTCGACTACTCTCGGGATTGACCGATTCCGATGCTGCGATCGAACATGCACGGGAGCTGCTCAACCTCGGCTCCCGCAGACTGATAGGATGAAAGCCCGTGGCGGATACTACTAAAACGGGAACATCTCACGGCACCACCAGGCACATTTTTGTGACCGGCGGTGTCGTTTCATCGTTGGGGAAGGGTCTGACGGCCGCAAGCCTCGGCAACCTCCTCACAGCGCGCGGACTGCGCGTGGTGATGCAGAAGCTGGATCCGTACCTCAACGTCGACCCGGGGACGATGAACCCCTTCCAGCACGGCGAGGTCTTCGTCACCGACGACGGTGCTGAGACCGACCTCGACATCGGGCACTACGAGCGTTTCCTCGACATCGAGCTGAGCCAGGCCGCGAATGTCACGACCGGACAGATCTACTCGCAGGTCATCGCCAAGGAACGCCGAGGCGAATACCTGGGCGACACCGTTCAGGTCATCCCGCACATCACCGACGAGATCAAGCGACGGATGCGCCTTCAGGCCGAAGAGTCGCCGAAGCCCGACGTCATCATCACCGAGATCGGTGGCACGGTCGGCGACATCGAGTCGCAACCGTTCATCGAATCTGCCCGTCAGATCAGGCACGAACTCGGCCGGAAGAATGTGTTCTTCGTGCATGTCTCACTCGTCCCCTACATGGGCGCGTCGAAAGAGCAGAAGACCAAGCCCACGCAGCACTCCGTGGCGGCGCTGCGCTCCATCGGCATCCAGCCCGATGCCCTCGTCCTTCGCAGCGATCGACCCGTGACCGAATCGAACAAGCGCAAGATCGCCCTGATGTGCGACGTCGACGAAGACGCTGTCGTCAACGCGGTCGACGTGCCCAGCATCTATGACATCCCGACGATGCTCAACGAGCAGGGGCTGGACGGCTACATCATCGACGCGCTGGGGCTGGGGGACCAGGCGGAGGAGGTCGACTGGACGCGCTGGAGCAAGGTCCTCCAGGCCGTGCACAACCCCAAGCACGAGGTCACGATCGGGCTCGTCGGAAAGTACATCGACCTGCCCGACGCCTACCTGTCGGTCACTGAGGCGCTCAAGGCCGGCGGATTCGCGCAAGAGACGAAGGTGCACGTCCAGTGGATTCCGTCCGACCTCTGCGAAACGCCGGAGGGTGCCGAAAAGGCTCTCGCCGCAGTGGATGGCATCATCGTGCCGGGCGGTTTCGGCATCCGGGGCATTGAAGGCAAGCTCGGGGCACTGACGTTCGCGCGCGAGCAGGGGATTCCCACGCTCGGAATCTGCCTGGGGCTTCAGTGCATGGTCATCGAGTTCGCGCGCACGCAGGCCGGGCTCGATGGAGCATCGTCGAGCGAGTTCGACCCCGATACCGCCTTCCCGGTCATCGCGACGATGGCAGAGCAGGTCGACATCATCGCCGGAGGAGACCTCGGCGGAACGATGCGGCTCGGTCTCTACGAGGCGGAACTGGCCGAAGGCTCGCTCGCCGCCGAAGTCTACGGAGCGACCAAAGCCTCGGAACGGCATCGCCACCGTTACGAGGTCAACAACCGCTATCGCGATCAGATCGCCGCGGCCGGCCTCGTCTTCTCCGGGCTCTCGCCCGACCGCAACCTCGTCGAGTACGTCGAACTGCCGCGAGACGTGCACCCGTACTACATCGCGACCCAGGCACACCCCGAGCTTCGCTCGCGTCCCACGGAAGCCAATCCGCTTTTCCGCGGGCTCATCGCCGCGGCGCTGGACCGCCACGGCGCGAGCGAGCTGTTCGAGGTCGACGATGAGTGAACCGGAATTCGCACAACTTCGTGATGAGCCCGTCGACGTCGAGATCGTCGACAGCGACCTCGTCTACGAGGGGCGGGTGTGGGACATCCGCAGCGATACATTCCGCTACGGCGGCGAAGACGTCGTCCGCCAGTACGTTGCCCACCCCGGCGCCGCGGCGATCGTCGCAATCGATGACGAAGCGCGAGTGGTGATGATCCAGCAGTACCGGCATCCGATCCGCCATCGCGACTGGGAGATCCCTGCGGGACTCCTCGATATCGAAGGCGAACCGCCGATCGAAACGGCGCGCCGTGAGCTCGCCGAAGAAGTCGACCTCGTGGCTGAGCGAATGGAACCGCTCGTCAGCATCTTCACCACCCCCGGTGGCAACGACGAAATCGTGCACGTGTTCCTCGCCCGCGGTCTCTCGTCTGCCCCAGAGGTGCACGCACGTGAGCAGGAAGAGGCCGACATTCGCGTCGAGCGGATGCCGCTGACCGACGTTGTGGATGCGGTGCTGGCCGGTCGGATGCGCAACGGCATCCTCGCCGCGGGCGTTCTCGCTGCGGCGGAAAAGCTGCGACGCGAGTCAGACGCGGAGACGGCCGCACGCTGAGATGAAGCTCGAGCGCGCGATCGACGCGTACCTGCGGCACATCTCGATTGAACGCGGATTGTCTGCGCACACCGTCGAGGCGTACCGACGAGATCTTGTCGTGTATGCCGCATGGCTGCGGGAACGCGACATCGACGAACCCGGTCAGGTCACGACCGACGCGGTCAGCGCGTTTGCCGCCGAGCGTGCCTCGCAACAGCCGCCGCCGGCATCGTCGTCGCTGGCGCGACTGCAATCGTCGGTGCGTGGGTTTCACCGGTTTCTTTCCCGAGAAGGGGTGACGACGGAAGATCCGACGGGAAAGCTGCGTCCTCCGAAAGCCCCGCAAAGGCTGCCGAAAGCCCTGACCATCGAACAGGTGCTCGCATTGCTGGATGCCGCTGGTCCCGCGCCGGGAGAGGACAGCGAGGCAGAACCAATGCGCCTGCGAGACCGCGCCCTGCTGGAACTGCTCTACGCGACGGGCGCGCGGGTCTCGGAAATCGTCCAACTCGATGTCGACGACATGGCTCATGGTGATGTCCTTCGCGTGCGGGGGAAGGGGTCGAAAGAGCGGATCATCCCGGTCGGCTCGTTCGCCCGGGCTGCGGTCGAGGCCTATCTTGCGCGTGTGCGGCCAGAACTGTCGCGGCGAGGCAAGGCCAGCCCTCGACTCTTCCTCGGCGCACGCGGCGCACCACTGTCACGCCAAAGCGCCTGGCTGATCATTCAGCAGGCGGCATCGCGCGCAGGGCTCACCGCGCACGTGTCCCCACACACGCTGAGACATTCGTTCGCCACCCATCTCCTGCAGGGCGGAGCCGATGTGCGGGTCGTCCAGGAGCTGCTGGGCCACGCCTCCGTCGCAACGACGCAGATCTACACCCACGTCTCCGTCGACGCCCTGCGCGACGTCTACGCATCGTCGCATCCTCGAGCGCGCTGAGTTGTCCACGGCGTGAGTTATTCACGGCCGTGAGCGTGGCGCCGCGACTGATCCGGCGGGATCATGGGGGAGTGACCACCTCCTTGTATCGGCCGTCTCGAGCCGTCGCGATTTTGTTCATCGTGCTCGGGCTCGCAGGATGGATCGTCTCATTCCTGCTGTACCTCGAATACACCGGTCAGCTGATGGGCACCGAACCTCTCATCTCCTGCCAACTGAGCGTCGTCGTGACCTGCGGGCCGAATCTGCTGTCGCCCGGTGGCAATCTCCTCGGATTCAGCAACTCGATCCTCGGGATCACGCTGTTCCTCGGCCCCGTCTTCGCGGGGGTGTCCGCCTTGGCCACACCCGGTGGAATGCGCGCGTGGTACTGGCGCACGTTCGGCATCTTCGTGCTCGGCGGCTTCGCCCTGGTCCACTTCTTCGCGTGGCGCAGCATCTACGAGTACGGCTCGCTCTGCCCGTGGTGCATGATCGTGTGGCTCGTCACCATCCCGCTGTTCTGGGTCACGCTCGGCTGGCAGTTCCGAGATGGCGTCTGGGGAAAAGCGCCAGAACGCCTGGGCGCCGCGATCCTGTCGTGGTCCCCTCTCATCGTGATTCTCGACTACCTCCTCATTGCTGTCGCCGCGCAACTGCGCCTCGACGTGATCGGGACCCTCTAGTCCGGGCGTGGGTGCCGGACCCCGACGCTGGGCTGTGACAGAATCGAGGTCACGCAAGCGATGTCAGGAGTGCCGGTGACGGACAAGGCGCGGGGAACGAAGTTGGCCCGGGGAACGCAGAAGAGCCCCTCGAGCGATACTCCCCTCGGACCGACCGGTCGTCCCTACCACGGGTTCGCCACGCCGCCGAAGCTCAGCGGTCACGGTCCGGCGCGGATCATCTCCCTGTGCAATCAGAAGGGTGGGGTCGGAAAGACCACGACCACCATCAATCTTGCGGCTGCGCTCGCCGAGTACGGCCGGAAGGTGCTGGCGGTCGACTTCGACCCGCAGGGTGCGCTCTCGGCGGGACTGGGGCTCCAGACCCATGACGTTCCCACCGTCTATGACCTGCTGCTCGACACCAAGCGCGACCCGCGCGATGTCATCGTCGCTTCGCGCGTCCCCGGCCTCGACGTCCTCCCCGCGAACATCGATCTCTCCGCCGCCGAAGTCCACCTGGTCAACGAGGTCGCCCGCGAGACGATCCTCTCCCGTGTGCTGCGTAAAGTCTCGGCCGACTACGACGTCATCCTCATCGACTGCCAGCCGTCGCTGGGGCTGTTGACCGTCAACGCGCTGACCGCCAGTCACGGTGTCCTCATTCCGCTGGAGTGCGAGTTCTTCGCCCTTCGCGGCGTCGCTCTGCTCATCGAGACGATCGACAAGGTGCGCGATCGCCTCAACCCGTCGATCGCGCTCGACGGCGTTCTCGCGACGATGTACGACCCGCGCACGCTGCACTCGCGTGAGGTGCTCGAGCGCGTCGTCGATGCATTCGGAAACGACGTCCTCGAGACCGTCATCGGCCGCACGGTGAAGTTCCCCGACGCGTCGGTGTCGGGCATGCCGATCACCGAGTTCGCCCCCGAGCATCCGGCCGCCCAGGCCTACCTCCGGCTCGCCCGGGAACTGGTCTCCCGTGGCGCTGTCGCCTGAGACCGACCACCTCTCGGCGGAGCCGCTGGGCGCTGCGGAGCCGCTCCTGGATGCAGCGCCACTCGACGCCGACGCACCAACGGGCTTCCGCGTCTCCCTCGCGGGCTTCGACGGTCCGTTCGACCTCCTCCTGACCCTCATCTCGCAGCGCGAAATGGACATCACCGAGGTGTCGCTGAGCGCTGTCACCGACGAGTTCATCGCCTATCTGCGGGGACTCGACTCGGATGAAGAGCTGGATCAGGCCTCGGAGTTTCTCGTCGTGGCGGCCACGCTTCTCGACATGAAGGTCGCAGGCCTGCTGCCGCAGGGTGAACTCGTCGACGCGGAGTCGGTTGCGCTCCTCGAAGCCCGCGACCTGCTTTTCGCTCGCCTGTTGCAATATCGCGCCTTCAAAGAGGTGTCCGGCTGGTTCGCCCAGCGGGTTCAGGCCGAGGATGGTCGCCATGTGCGTGCGGTACCTCTCGACGAAAAGCACCGCCACGCCATTCCAGAGCTCGTCTGGACCCTTTCCGTCGACGATTTCGCGGCTATTGCCGTGTTGGCGTTCGCGCCGAAGGAAATCCCGCACGTGGGAATGGATCACCTTCACGCGCCGCTCGTGTCGATCCGAGAGCAAGCCGCGGTGGTGGTCGCGCTGCTGCGCAGCGCCGGCAGTCTGAATTTCCGTGAACTGGTCGCCGGTGTGAGCCAGCCGGGCATCGTGATCGCCCGCTTCCTTGCCGTGCTCGAGCTCTACCGTCACGCGGCTCTCTCGTTCGAACAGATCGAGCCGTTGGGGGAATTGACCCTGCGGTGGACCGCCGACCGGTGGTCTGAAGAGAACCTCGCCGTGTTGGGAGCCGACTATGACCGATGACACCATCGAACGGCCGGCCGTGAGCGCCGTGGTGGATGTCGCGCGACGGATCGAGGCGATCCTGTTCATCGTGGATGAACCGCAAAGCCTCGTCGCACTTGCCACCGCCGTGGGCTCGCCTGTCCCGGCCGTTCGCCAAGCGATCGAGACCCTTGTCCAGGACTACGACGGCGAAACAGGCGGACCCCGCCGCGGATTCGAGCTGCGCGAGGTGGGCGGTGGATGGCGCCTCTACGTGCGTGCGGAGCACGACGACTTGGTGTCCGAGTTCGTGAACTCGCAGGCGCCGTCGCGGCTGTCGCAGGCGGCGCTGGAGACCCTCGCCATCATCGCGTACAAGCAGCCGGTCTCACGTGGCCAGGTCGCCTCGATTCGCGCCGTCAATGTCGATTCGGTCGTTCGTACGCTGGTGTCGCGCGATCTCATCACCGAGGTGGCGACCGATTCCGAAACCGGCGCCATCCTCTACGGAACCACCTCCGCACTGCTGCGGAACCTCGGCATCAACTCGATTGACGAACTGCCGCACATCTCACCGTTGCTGGATGACGGAGCCGACGGTTTCGAAGACGAGGGGCACGCATGACAAGCCAAGAACCATCGCAGGACGAGGGCATCCGACTGCAGAAAGTCCTCGCGAACGCGGGCGTCGCGTCGCGTCGCGTGTGCGAGCAGTACATCCTGGAGGGCCGCGTGCGCGTCAACGGTGAGGTCATCACCGAACTCGGCTCGCGCATCGATCCGGATGTCGACATCGTCGACGTGGACGGGACCGCGATCCAGCTCGACGTGAGCAAGTACTACGTCATGCTGAACAAGCCCACCGGGGTCGTCAGTTCGATGAGTGACGATCAGGGTCGCCCCGATCTGCGGAAGTTCACCAAGGACTGGCCGGAGCGCCTGTACAACGTCGGCCGGCTCGATGCCGAGACCAGTGGACTGCTCGTGCTCACCAACGACGGTGATCTGGCGCACGTCCTGGCCCACCCGTCATTCGGCGTGAACAAGGTCTACATCGCGAAAGTGCGGGGGCGCGTGACCGCGCAGACCATCGCGCAACTGACCAAAGGCATCGAGCTGGAAGATGGACCGATCGCGGCAGACAAAGCGCGACTACTCGACTCCTCCGCCGGCAGTGCCCTGGTCGAACTCACACTGCATTCCGGACGCAATCGCATCGTGCGCCGGATGATGGCAGAGGTGGGGCACCCCGTCGTTGAGTTGGTGCGACGACAGTTCGGGCCTCTCCACCTGGGAACTCTCCCGGCGGGGCGGACTCGCGAATTGACTAAAGTGGAACGCGGCGCGCTGTTGACCCTCGCACGCCGCGCGGCACACGACCTCAAACGACGGTGCCGATCAACCCTGACGGAGATCCATGACCGACTCGCTTCGCGCTGACGCACGCCTGCCTTTGGCCGCGCGTACCGTCGGTCCTGTGCGCATCGTCGGCGCGGGGCTCTTGGGCTCCAGCATCGGTCACGCGCTGCGCGCTCTCGGTGTGGATGTCGTCCTCGCGGATGCATCGCCCGGCCAGCTCCAGCTCGCCGTCGACTACGGCGCGGGCCGCGAAGCCCGCGCCGACGACGAGTTCGGGTTGATCGTCGTGGCGGTTCCGCCCGACGTCACGGCCGATGTCGTCGAGCGCGAGCTCGCGGCGCATCCCGGCGTCGTCGTCACCGATGTCGCGAGCGTCAAGCTCGAACCGCTGGCGCAGTTGCGCGCCCGCGGCGTCGACCTCACCCGCTACATCGGGTCGCACCCGCTCGCCGGCCGCGAACGCGGAGGGGCCATCTCCGCACGCGCGGACATCTTCGTGGGGCGCCCCTGGGTGGTGTGCCGCGACGAGGAGACCTCACCCGCCGATCTCGCGATCGTCGAGGGGCTCGCGCTCGATCTCGGAGCAACTCCGTTGGAAATGACCCCCGACGAGCACGACCGCGCCGTCGCCCTCGTCTCTCATGTCCCACAACTCGTCGCGAGCCTGCTGGCAGGCCGCTTTGTCGATGCGCCGGACGGCTCGTTGCGCCTCGCGGGTCAGGGTGTCCGCGATACGACGCGCATTGCGGCATCCGCCCCGGAATTATGGGTGCAGATTCTCGGAGCCAACTCCGATCCCATCGTCGACATCCTCGATCAACTCGCCGCCGATCTGCAAGAGGTGTCAACCGCCCTCCGCGAGCCTCGCGTCGCGGGTGCGCGCCGTACCGTGGCCGATGCGATTCGTCGGGGCAATGACGGCGTCGACCGCCTACCCGGTAAGCACGGTCAGAATCGCCGTTTCGAGCAGGTCGTGGTCATGGTCGATGACTCTGCGGGGCAACTCGGCAAGCTGTTCGGAGACCTTGGCGATCTCGACGTCAACGTCGAAGATTTCCGGCTCGAGCACTCGCCGGGCGCACAATTCGGACTCGCCGAGATCAGCGTGGTCCCTCGTGTGGTCCGGCATGCCGTCGATGGTCTCGAAGAGCGCGGCTGGAAGATTGCGAGCACACCAAATGACTGACCTCACGACGCCGTCGGCCTCGCCGGCGCCGATTGTCGTCGCGGTGGATGGGCCCGCGGGAAGCGGGAAGTCCAGCGTCTCCAAACAGGTCGCCCGGCGCCTCGGCTATGGCTACCTCGACACCGGCGCCGCGTACCGTGCGCTCGCTTGGCACGTCATCGAGCATGGCGCCGACACGTCTGACGCGTCGGCCGTGTTGGACGCGGCAGGGGACTTCGACTTCTCGATCTCGCTGGATCCGGATCAGTATTGGGTGCGCGTCGGTGCGCACGATGTGACCGCAGCGATTCGTGAACCGCGCATCTCGGACTCCGTCAGCGGCGTCGCGCGGGTTCCGGCCATTCGGCGGAGTGTGAACCGTCGATTCCGCGACATGGTCGCCGGATCCGGCCGCCCCGGTGTCGTCGTGGAGGGACGCGACATCACGACCGTCGTGGCCCCGGATGCCGAGGTGCGGGTTCTGCTGACGGCGGCCCCCGAAGTGCGCGCAGCGCGACGCAGCGATGAATTGACCACCCAGGACCGCGCGGCCGTTGCCGCCGCTCTTCATCGACGCGACGCGTCCGATGCGAAAGTCGTTGACTTTCTCTCGGCGGCGCCCGGTGTGAGCGTCGTCGACTCGACGCACCTGAATTTCGAACAGACAGTGGATGCCGTCCTCGACGTCGTCCACGCAGAGATGGGGGCCCACGATGGGCGCTGAAGACGAAGAATACGAGGGCGGTCCCGACCGTCTGGCTGAGAAGCTCGCCGAAATCGACGAGGAACTTGCCGAAAGTCGCGCGGAGACCCTGCGGGCCTCGCTTCAAGACTATGAACTCGACGAGGACGACGACGAGGTCCTTGCCGGCGTCATCGTCGGCGAGGACGGAATTTCCTACCGCCCCGCCCTGCCGGTGGTAGCCATCGTGGGGCGCCCGAACGTCGGCAAGTCCGCGCTCGTGAACCGCATCCTCGGTCGCCGCGAAGCCGTGGTCGAAGACACCCCTGGCGTCACGCGCGACCGCGTCACGTACAAGGCCGAATGGCTGGATCGACGCTTCACCGTCGTCGACACCGGCGGCTGGGAGCCCGACGCCCGGGGGATCGACAAGTCCGTCGCAGCTCAAGCCGAGATCGCGATCGACCTCTGTGACGTCGTCCTCTTCGTCGTTGACGCCATGGTGGGCGCCACCTCTACCGACGAACAGGTTGTGAAGCTCCTTCGCAAGAGCGGAAAGCCCGTCTTCCTCGTCGCGAACAAGGTCGATGACGCCCGGCACGAGCCCGAAGCAGCCGTGCTGTGGAACCTCGGTCTCGGTGAGCCTTACCCGGTCTCCGCGATTCACGGTCGCGGTGTCGCGGACCTCCTCGACCAGATCATGAAGGTCCTGCCCGAGGTGTCCGCCGTCGGCGGGTACGAGATCGGCGGACCCCGCCGCGTCGCGATCCTCGGTCGCCCGAACGTGGGCAAGTCGTCGCTGCTGAACAAGGCTGCGGGGGAGGAGCGTGTTGTCGTCAACGACCTTGCGGGCACCACGCGCGACCCGGTCGATGAGATCGTCGAACTCGGTGGCAAGCTGTGGCGTCTCGTCGACACCGCCGGCATCCGTCGCCGTGTGCATCTCCAGCAGGGCGCCGACTTCTACGCGTCGCTGCGCACGTCGGCCGCACTCGAGAAGGCCGAGGTCGCCGTTGTCGTCCTCGACATCTCGCAGCCGATCAGCGAGCAGGACGTCCGCATCATCGATCTCGTCATCGAATCGGGTCGCGCGCTCGTCCTCGCGTACAACAAGTGGGACCTGATGAACACGCCGGAGTTGGAGAACTCCGATCGTCGCCGCTACCTCGAACGAGAGATCGAGCAGGACCTCGCGCACGTGGCATGGGCACCGCGCGTGAACTTGTCCGCACGCACCGGACGGCACCTCGACAAGCTCGTCCCCGCCCTCGAGACCGCGCTGGACTCGTGGGACAAGCGCATCCCGACGGGCAAGTTCAACGCCTTCCTCGCCGAACTCGTTGCCGAGCACCCGCACCCGCTCCGTGGCGGCAAGCAGCCCCGCATCCTCTTCGGGACACAGGCGTCGACCCGTCCGCCGACGTTCGTGCTCTTCACGACCGGATTCCTCGACCCCGGCTACCGACGGTTCATCCAGCGGCGCCTGCGCGAGATCTTCGGCTTCCCGGGAACCCCGATCGTCACCAACATGCGCGTGCGGGAAAAGCGCCAGCGCTGAGTCCGCGCGTCGAAAGACCGCTGAAACCGCCGCCACGCCGGAGATGACCTTCGTCACTCGGCGTGGCGCGCCGCCGTGCGGTCTTTCGACACCGCTCGCCGCGAGGACCCGGTCGATTCAGCGCATGCCGGATGCCGCGGGTCGCACCATCGCCGTCGGACCCGGATCGGAGAATCCGAACTTCTCGTACAGCGTGTGTGCATCGCTCGTGAACAGCGTCCACCGGAAGTCGCGGCCGGGACCATCCTCGATCATCCGGTTGACGAGTTCTGTGCCGATTCCCGCGCCCTGGTGGCCACGGATGACGAAGACATCAGCGAGATAGGCGAACGAGACGCCGTCCGACACGGCGCGGGCGAAAGCGACCTGCTCGCCGGTGTCGGCACGGTACGCGCCCACGACGCGCCAAGCCCCGTCGAGCTGTTTCTCGAAGTCGGAGCGCTCGCGCCACCGGCCCCAATATGCCTCGGTCGACAGCCACTGCCAGACGATGTCCCGCTGAATTCGCAGCGGATCGTCATCGAACACGTAATCCATCGAGCCAGTCTGCCGGAAGGTCATGACAGGCTGGAGCCATGACGATCGAGCCGCTCGAGCCCGGTGGACCCCGTCGGCCAGACGGGCCGCGGGACCCCGGTGATGCGTGGGTCGTCGCCGAATCCGGTGAGCGCTACTGGGGCAGGTTCGGTGCGGCCGGGTTGCTGGCCGTTGATGCCGAGCGAGGAATACTGCTCCAGCACCGCGTCTCATGGAGTCATTTCGGGGACACCTGGGGGCTGCCGGGTGGGGCGCGCCATCAGGGCGAATCCGCCTGCGACGGCGCGCTGCGGGAGTCTGCCGAAGAGGCCGGGGTTCCGCACGCTTCCGTTCGTCCCCGCCTGATCAGCATCCTGGATCTGGAAATCTGGTCGTACAGCACACTCGTTGCCGATGTCGTCGTGCCGTTCGAGCCGGTCATCAGCGATCCCGAATCGCGGGAACTGGCGTGGGTGCCGATCGATGCCGTCGAGTCCTACCCGCTGCATCCCGGCTTCGCAGCATCCTGGTCGGGTTTGCGCTCGCTCCTCGCCGTCCGTCCGGCAATCGTCGTCGACGCCGCAAACGTCGTCGGTTCCGTCCCCGACGGATGGTGGCGCGATCGCGCGGGCGCCGCCAGCCGGTTGCTGGCATCGCTGGGCGCGCTCGCCGAGCGGGGGATGGACGCCGATCGCCTCGACCTCCCCGAGAACACGTGGTTCCCTGAGATCAGTGGCGTGCTCGAGGGTGAAGCGCGCGGCGCAGCCGATCAGGACGGCATTCGCGTCGTACGCGCTCCCGGACATGGCGATGACGGGATCGTCCTCGAGGCAGAGCGCTTTGTACGTGAAGGTCGGACCGTCAGCGTCGTGACCGGCGATCGCATCCTCGCCGAGCGGGTCCGTGACGCAGGCGCAACGGTGCGCTCGGTGACGTGGCTCCGCGACCAACTGTGACGTCGCGACCGACTGTGACATCGCACTCTCGCCGCGCGATCTCGACCCGTCGGTGGGGAGCGGTGATCGGCATTCTGCTCGTCGTCATTGCAGGACTGGTGGTTCACTACCTCCTCCCGGCCAGCCAGGGCACGGATATCGCGGGGGATGCGCTGTACGCGCTCGCCGCCTACCTCGTCGTCGTGGCGTTGGCTCCGCGCTGGCATCCGGTCGCCGTCTTCGGGGTCTCGGCCGCGTGGTGCGTCGCCGTCGAGCTGTTCCAGCTCACCGGGCTGCCCGAGCGATGGGGCACGTCCTTCGCACCGATCATGCTGGTGCTCGGCACGGTGTTCGATCCGCGCGATCTGCTGATCTACGCGCTCACGACCGCCGCGGCCGCATTGATCGACCTCGCAGCACGCGGGCTTATTCGCCGTTGAGCGTGTCGCGACCGCGAAGCTTCTCGATGTCGCGGCGCTCGCGCTTGGTGGGGCGGCCTGCGCCGCGATCGCGCACCCCGAGCATCGCGACCGGCTCCCGCGGGGGCGTGCGGTCCTCGGCCGCTTCGGCCGCCAGTGGCGCGCCCACTCGCTTCGTGATGATCTTTCGAACGACGAGAATGCGATCGAACCCCGCGACCCGCACCCGCAGTTCGTCACCGATCCGCACGAGTTGTGCTGCCTTCGCCTTCTCGCCGCCCACCCGCACATGCCCGGCGCGGCATGCTGTGGTCGCCGCCGACCGGGTCTTGTAGACGCGCACTGCCCACAGCCAGGCGTCCACGCGTGCTGACGGTGCGGCATCCGCTCTCATGGCCGCGTGGTTCTCAGGTACTGGACGATGCCGAGCACGAGAAGACCTTGGCCGAGCGTGTACGCGAGCATGATCCAGGGTCCCGCGAGCATCTCGGGCAACCCGCCGGGCAGGAACAGCCGCAGCGCGAGCAGGGTGTCGGAAACGAGGAAGACCGCGCCACCGATCGCCGTGAGGCGCGTCCCGCGCGCGGAGAAGGCCGCTGTTCCCGCCAGCACCAGGCCGTAGACGGCGACCGCTGCGGTCAGTGCGCCGAGATGCGGCCAGAGGACTGCCAGCATGACGCCCCACCACACGGCGTAGACCAGCGTCCACGGGGGCAGCGCGCGGGGGTTCACGTGACGGGTGAAGATCCAGATGTACAGCAGATGCGCGATGCCGAAGCAGAGCAGCATGACGGGCAGTTCGGCGCCCGGGATCGGGAAGAAGAACGCGGCGCCGTCACCCAGCCACGAGAACGCGAGTGCCAGGAACAGCAGCGTCGCGGCCGCCGGCCACGTCGCGCCGTAGCCGCGCAGAGCCCAGATCGCGGCGATCGCGAGCGCCGGCATCAGGAAGAATTTGGTCGGAGCGGCAATCGCCTCGGCGCCCAGCGCGATCGCGATGACGTGCACGAGAGCGATCGCGCCATAGAGCCAGAACCCCCACCAGCGGGTGCGCCCGACGGTGAGGGCGGATGCGGCGGACGCGGAATCTCGCGACGGCATGGCGCTCCTTCAGGTCGGAATGTTCATCCTCATCGTAGGCGCGGGTCACTCGAAGATCGTGAGCCCGACGATCGCGCGAGACGGCTTGGGTCGCGAGAGTTCGCGGAATCCGGCAGCGGTGAACGTCGACAGCGCGCCGTGGAAGAGCTCATTCGACGATGTCTTGCGATCCTCAGGATCCACCGGATACGCCTCCACGACGCGCGCGCCTCCGTCGCGGGCGAAAGCGACGGCGGCATCCAGGAGCTGAGCATTCAGGCCCTGTCCGCGAAATTCGCGTCGGACCACGAAGCAGCTGACTGCCCACACGGTCTCGTCGTCCCAGGGCTCGGGCGACGCACTGAACGCGCGGGTGCGCGCGAGTCGCGGCTGGTTCGTTCGCGGGCCGACGCGCACCCAGCCGGCTGCTTCACCGTCGACATACGCGATGAGTCCCGGCGCCGGACCCTTGGCCACTTCGGCTCGGAACATCTCGCGCCGCTCATCCTTGCTGCCTTCGTTCCATTCGCGTGCGGTGATGAGCCACCACACGCACTGGCACGAGGCGCCGTCGCCGCCACTGGCGAACGCGTGCTCGACATCGTCGAATCGTTCGGGGGTGAGCGGAAGAATCGTCACATCAGCCATATCGCGACGTTAGCGTCGGGCGTCGACACGCGGAAGTGCGATTGCTCCGTCACCGGTTCGCGGCGCTCGCGGGGAGCGGGTAGGATAGTGGAGTTGTCCGCGTGGCAACGGGATGTGGCGCAGCTTGGTAGCGCACCTGACTGGGGGTCAGGGGGTCGCAGGTTCAAATCCTGTCATCCCGACAGAAAAGGGTCGGATGCTCGTCAGAGTCTCCGGCCCTTCGTCATATCGAACATGGCCCCGACCGCCGTGTGTGCAGTCCTCATGATTCGGTAGCCGATACGGTGAGTCCACACCAATGCGTCAGCAGCGGTCCAGTGAGCATCGGAGGAGCCGTGAGGCGGAATAACACGTCGGGTCCGTCGGCCGAGGCGAGTGGCGAAACGCCACCGAGTTCGGCGCCGGGTAGTCACCGCAATGCCTTCATCCTGGTCAGCCTGGGCGGCGCCGTTCTGGTGGGATTCGGCCTGGCCGGGCTCGCCGGGATCGTTGCCCCTGTGTTCCTCGCCCTCATCCTGACGATCTGCGTGCATCCCCTGCGACTCTGGTTGGAGAAGCACGGCGTCTCGCGCGGGCTCGCGTCCGGATCGGTGATCATCGCCGTTATCTTGCTGCTGGCCGGGTTCGCCTACGCGTTCCTCCTCGCGTTCGGCCAGTTCAGCCAGCTGCTTCCGCAGTTCGCGGATCAGATGAAATCGTTCGGTCAGGCCGTCGTCGCGTGGCTGAACTCGATCGGCATCTCATCCAAAGAGCTGAGCACAGTGGCCTCGGACTTCGAACCCGCATCCCTCGTCGGTTTCGTCGGCAGCGTGATCGGCGACCTCGCCGGCCTCACAGGTGCGCTGGTCATCCTCCTCACCATCGCCATGCTGTTGGGAATGGACGCAGGATACTTCTCGACGATCCTCGCTCAGGTGGGTCGGACCCACGCGCTGGTGGTCTCCAGCATGTCCAATTACGCCTCCAACGTGCGTCGCTATATGGTCTGGACCACCTTGCTCGGCGTCCTGCAGGGGTTCATCAACTTCATCGCGCTCGTCATACTCGGCGTACCGGGCGCGTTCATCTGGGCGGTGCTGGCATTTTTGTGCAGCTTCATCCCGAACATCGGGTACTTCATCGCGATCATTCCTCCGATCATTTTCGGCGCGCTGGTAGGCGGTTGGCCGACGGTCATCGCCGTCATCGTCGTCTATGGCGTGATCAACGCGGTCGTGCAGTCCCTGATTCAGCCGCGCGTTGTCGGTAACGCTGTTTCGCTGAGCCAGACCATCACCTTCTTCTCCGTCTTGCTGTGGGCCGTGATCCTCGGGCCCATCGGCGCGATCCTCGCCATCCCGCTCACACTGCTCGTTCGTCTGATGCTCGTCGACACCAATCCATCGGTCACCTGGGTCGGACCGCTTCTCGGCGAGCTGACGGAGACGAAAGCGATCATGGCGGCGGAAGACGCCAAGTCGAAGGCCGCACGGAAATCGCGCCCCCCGCGGTCGCGGGCGGCGACGCCTTCGGATGCGGCGCCCGAGGCCTGAACTCCCCGCGGGGCAGCTACCCCTCATTACGGACAATGTCGGCGGAATGCTGACATATCGAGCAGGTCGATATTGTCGCTTGACACAGTCAAGAATTGAGGCCTGCCATGAAATCGAAATCTCTCAGCGTCGTCGCGCTCGCGATTGTCAGCATCGTCGGATTGGCTGGGTGCGCAAGCTCGGCAGGGGCTTCGGGGGATTCGGGGGATTCCTCGGCGGAGGGTACTCCCATCGAGGAGCTGAAGATCGGGTACTTCCCGAACTTCACCCATGCGCCGGCCATCATCGCGCTCGAAGAGGGTTACCTGCAGGACGAACTCGGTGAGGACGTCAAGATCACGCCCGTTGTCTTCAATGCGGGACCAGCCGCCATCGAAGGGCTCTTCGCCGGCGGCGTCGACATGAGCTTCATCGGCCCGAATCCGGCGATCACCGGATACGCGCAGAGCGATGGCGCCGCGCTTCGGGTCGTGGCAGGCGCGGCATCCGGTGGTGCGGGCCTCGTTGTTCGTGACGGAATCGACTCGGTCGACGATCTCGCCGGCACGACTCTTGCGACACCGCAGTTGGGTAACACGCAGGACGTCGCACTGCGGTACTTCCTCAAGGACAACGGCTACGAGACGACGACCGAGGGCGGGGGTGACGTGAGCATCACTCCGCAGGACAACGCGACGACGCTGACGGCTCTCCAGGCAGGTCAGATCGATGGCGCGTGGGTCCCCGAGCCGTGGACGACGCGTCTTCAAGTGGAGGGTGGCGGCCACCTTCTCGTCGACGAGGCCGACCTGTGGGACGACGGAGAGTTCGTGGTCACCCATCTGATCTCCGCGACGCCCTTCCTCACTGACCACCCGGCTGCTGTCGCGGCCGTGATTCGGGCGGAACAGCGTGCGATCACTTTCATCGAGGAGAACCCCGATGAGGCGAAGCAGGTCGTCAACGACTCGATCGAGGAGCTGACCGGCAAGGCGATCGCGCCCGAGCTGCTCGATCCAGCCTGGGAGCGCGTGACTTTCACGCTCAATCCGCTCCCCAGCACTCTGTTCGAGTCCGCTGAGCACGCACAAGCCGTCGGGCTGCTCGATCCGGTCGACCTCGACGGAATCTACGACCTCTCGATCCTGAACGACGTGCTGACGGATGCCGGACTCAAGAAGATCGACGTGCCGTGACGATTCTCAGTGATGTCGCCGATCCGATTCATCGCCCGGCTGCGGCGGTGAGTGTGGACGCGGTATCAAAGGTGTTCGGACGAGGAGCCCAGCGCACCGTCGCACTGCAGAATGTGTCTCTCGACGTCGCCGAGGGCGAACTGCTGTGCGTCCTCGGCCGCTCGGGCTGCGGCAAGAGCACGTTGTTGAATCTGATTGCCGGACTGGAGGAGCCCACGCGAGGATCCATCGACGTCGGCGGGCGTGCCGTCGGCATGATGTTCCAGGATGCGAACCTGTTCCCATGGCTCACGGTCGAGGGAAACATCGATCTCGCGTTGAGTCTCTCCGGTGTCCCACGATCCGAACGAAAGGATCGCATCGACGAACTGCTGGAGCTCGTGCGCCTGCCCGGCGCGCATCGCAAGCGTCCCCACGAACTATCGGGAGGGATGCGTCAACGCGTCGCGCTCGCCCGGTCTCTCGCTCAGGACTGCCGCATCCTGCTGATGGATGAGCCGTTCGGCGCGCTCGATGCCATCACGCGAGACGCGATGCACGATCAGACCGAGCGCATCTGGACCGAGCGCGGACTCACGATCGTGTTCGTGACGCACAATGTGCGGGAAGCCGCACGTCTTGCTGACCGCGTCATCGTGATGGCACCCGACCCGGGTCGCATCGCGAGCGAGACGTCGATCGATCTTGCGCGTCCACGGCGCATGGAGGATGCCGCCGTGGCGCACACTGCGGGCGACTTGCACGAGCTCCTGCGTGAATACGAGTTGGAGGCGCACCGTGGCTGATGTCGCGGTGAAGGAGATCGCACTGCCCGACGATAAGAGAACGGTGCAGGGGGCGCTTGCCGCACGCTGGCCGCGCATCTGGCCGCCCATCGCTGCCATCCTTCTGGCGCTGCTGGTGTGGCAGATCGTCGTGTGGTCGGGCTGGAAGCCCCCCTACGTTCTTCCTGGGCCCGTTGCCGTGTTCGGAGCCCTTCTGGAGGACCTCGGGGACCCGCGGTTCTGGGCGGCCGTCGGCACGACGATGGTCAGGGCCATCATCGGATATGCCGTCGCGGCGCTCATCGGCACGATCGTCGGCCTCGCCGTCGCGCGGTTCTCAGTTCTTCGCGCAGCGATCGGCTCGCTGATCACCGGACTTCAGACCATGCCGTCGATCGCGTGGTTCCCCTTCGCGATCCTCCTGTTCGGACTCACAGAGCAGGCGATCCTGTTCGTCATCGTCCTCGGCGCCGCTCCATCCATCGCCAACGGCGTCATTTCGGGCGTCGACGACGTCCCGCCATCGTTCCTCAAAACCGCGCATGTGCTCGGGGCGCGAGGATTCACGCTCCTCACCCGCATCATCGTGCCCGCCGCGTTGCCGTCGTATCTTTCGGGGCTCAAACAAGGCTGGGCCTTCGCTTGGCGAAGCCTGATGGCGGGGGAGTTGCTCGTGATCATCGCGGAGCGGCCATCTCTGGGCGTGCAGCTTCAGTTCTTCCGAGAATTCGCCAACGCCACTGGCCTCATCGCGATCATGATCGTGATCCTGGTGATCGGTGTCTTCGTCGACGGCATCTTCAACAGAATCATGAACACCGTGCGGGCGCGCCGAGGGCTCGGAGCAGTCCGGCTGTAGTTCCGATCGCACGTGACTTCCGGCCCTGCGGCAAAGTCATTGGCGCGCATACTCTCGCTTGTCTCTTGTGTGGTCAGACCACAAGTGCCATACTGGAACAAGAGGGCCGGAACACAGATTCGACCCGCAGAGCAAGGGCGAGGACATCCCATCCACGCCCGTTAGGGAGAATCGATGTCCACCCCAATCGACGCCCTTGTCGCCGGAGCCCAAGAGGCCCTGACGCAGTACGCGCCCTTCACTCAAGAGCAGGTCGACCACATCGTCCGGAAGGCCTCCGTGGCCGCTCTCCACCACCACGGCGACCTCGCCGAGATGGCCGTGGAAGAAACCGGCCGTGGCCTGTTCGAAGACAAAGCAGTGAAGAACATGTTCGCGTGCGAGCACGTGACCAACTCGATCATCAACCAGAAGACCGTCGGCGTCATCGCCCACGATGAGCTGACCGGCATCACTGAGATCGCCGACCCGGTGGGCGTCATCTGCGCTCTGACCCCGGTGACCAACCCCACCTCGACCGCCATCTTCAAGTCGCTCATCGCCCTGAAGACCCGCAACCCGATCATCTTCGGATTCCACCCGTCGGCGCAGAAGTGCTCCGTTGCGGCCGCGAGAATCGTCCGTGACGCGGCTGTCGCAGCCGGCGCCCCCGAGAACTGCATTCAGTGGATCGAAGAGCCGTCGATGGAAGCATCCGGCGAACTCATGAACCACCCTGGAGTCGCACTCATCCTCGCGACCGGCGGCAACGCCATGGTCCGCGCCGCCTATTCGTGCGGCAAGCCCGCCCTCGGCGTCGGCGCCGGCAACGTCCCCGCCTTCATCGAGCGCACCGCAAAGGTCGGCCGCGCCGTCAACGACATCGTTCTGTCGAAGTCGTTCGACATGGGCATGGTCTGCGCCTCTGAGCAGGCCGTCATCCTCGAAGACGCGATCGCCGAAGAAGCGCTCGCAGAATTCGACCGCCTCCACGCGTACCGCGTGACTCCGGCAGAGAAGACGATGCTCGAAGAGTTCATCTTCGGTGTCACCGCTGACAGTGCCAACTGCGCCGAGGCGAAGCTCAACGCCAAGGTCGTCGGACAGTCTCCGGTCTGGATCGCCGAGCACGCCGGCTTCACCGTCCCCGAAGACACCTCGATCATCCTCGCCGATGTCACCGGTGTCGGCCCGCACGAGCCGCTGACCCGCGAAAAGCTCGCTCCGGTTCTGGCCGTGCTGCGCGCCACCGACGCGGCCCACGGCATCGACCTCGCCGCCCAGATGGTCGCCTTCGATGGTCTCGGCCACTCGGGTGCCATCCACTCGAACGACGCCCAGGTCATTGCGGACTTCGCAGCCGCGGTCAAGGCCGTGCGCATCATCGAGAACAGCCCGTCGGCACTCGGCGGCATCGGCGACATTTACAACGCCTTCATGCCCTCGTTGACCCTCGGCTGTGGCTCATACGGTCACAACTCGGTGTCCAACAACGTCTCGGCGGTGAACCTCCTCAACGTCAAGCGCGTCGGTCGTCGCAACAACAACCTCCAGTGGTTCAAGATCCCCGCGAAGACCTACTTCGAGCCGAACGCGGTCCGCTACCTCGCAGACATGCGCGGCGTCGAGCGGGTCACGATCGTCACCGACCAGACCATGACGAGCCTCGGCTACGTCGACAAGATCACCGATGTCCTCAATCGTCGCGCGAACCGCGTGCAGGTGCAGGTGCTTGACCGCGTCATGCCCGAGCCGACGCTCTCGTTGGTCAAGGCCGGTGCCGAGGAAATGCGCGCTTTCAAGCCGGACACGATCATCGCCCTCGGCGGCGGCTCGCCGATGGATGCCGCCAAGGTCATGTGGCTGCTGTACGAGAACCCCGAGATCGAATTCTCCGACATGCGCGAGAAGTTCTTCGATGTGCGCAAGCGCGCCTTCACGTTCCCGGAACTCGGCAAGCTCGCCAAACTCGTCTGCATCCCGACCACGTCCGGTACGGGTTCGGAGATGACGCCGTTCGCGGTGATCACCGACGACGAGACGGGCATGAAGTACCCGCTCGCCGACTACGCGCTGACCCCGTCTGTCGCGATCATCGACCCGGTGCTCACCCGTGTGCTGCCCGGCCGCCTGGTTGCCGACGCCGGCTTCGACGCTCTCACCCACGCCACGGAGGCGTACGTGTCGGTCTACGCGAACGACTACACCGACGGTCTGTGCCTGCACGCCATCAAGCTGATCTTCGAGAACATCGAGCGCAGCGCCAAGGCGCAGCCGAACAGCACGGATGCCGCCGACCTGACCGCCCGCGAGAAGATGCACAACGCGGCATCCATTTCGGGCATGGCCTTCGGAAACGCCTTCCTGGGTATCGTCCACGCGATGGCGCACGTGACCGGGGCGAAGTTCCACCTCGTTCACGGTCGCACCAACGCGGTGTACCTCCCTCACGTGATCCGCTACAACGGTCGTATCCCCACCAAGCTCACCAGCTGGCCGAAGTACGAGCGCTACGTCGCTCCCGAGCGGTTCCAGGAGATCGCCGCTCACCTGGGTCTCCCGGCATCCACTCCCGAAGAGGGCGTCGAGAGCTACGCGCAGGCCGTCGAGGCACTGCGTGACCGGGTCGGCATCGAGCGGTCCTTCCAGGCGCAGGGCGTCGACGAGGCGGACTTCCTCGGTCGTCTCCAGGAGACTGCGATGGCTGCCTACGGCGACCAGTGTGCACCCGCCAACCCGCGGATGCCCATGATCGCTGACATGCGCACCCTCATGGAGGCCGCGTACTACGGCACATCGTTCGACGAGGTCCGGGCGCACCGCGCCGTGACGGCCACCTCGGGCGATACAACGGGCACGATCGCCGTCGTCCAGGCTGCGAAGCCGGCGAAGAAGGTCGGGCGGGCGCGCGTTCAGCAGAACGTCTGACGCAGCGCCGAGGCAGGGCCGGGGGAGGTGGACCCCCGGCCCTGCTTTTCTGCGCGGCCGCCCGTGCGCCGCTCGCTCCGCCGAGTTGCCACCGGATGCCGCTATCTCCGCCCAATGGGGACATCCGCTGGCGACTCGCGTGACGGCCCCGCGACATAGGGTGGGTGAGACGCAAAGGAGCACCACCATGCAGCAACGACCTCTTGGACGCACCGGCCGATCAGTCTCCGCCATCGGGCTGGGCACATGGCAGCTGGGTGCCGACTGGGGCAACGTTTCCGAGGCTGACGCAGCGGAGGTGCTGGGGGTATCCGTCGACAACGGAGTCACCGTATTCGACACCGCCGATGTCTATGGCGATGGTCGCAGCGAATCGATCATCGGCAACTTCCTTGCCGCTCGTCCCGGCCACGACATCACCGTCGCCACCAAGATGGGCCGTCGACTCGAGCAGGAACCCGAGAATTACACACCGGAGAACTTCCGGCTCTGGACCGACCGGTCGCGCCGCAACCTCCAGGTCGACACGCTGGACCTGGTTCAGCTCCACTGCCCGCCATCCGCGGTGATCGACGCCGACAAGACCTACGACGCACTCGATGCGCTCGTCGCCGACGGCACGATCGGTGCCTACGGTGTGTCTGTGGAGACCTGCGCGCAGGCTCTCTCGGCGATCGCTCGTCCGAACGTGACGAATATCCAGATCATCCTGAACCCGTTCCGGCTCAAGCCGCTCGACGAGGTTCTCCCCGCGGCTGCGGATGCCGGTGTCTCCATCTTCGCGCGCGTTCCGCTCGCCTCGGGGCTGCTCAGCGGAAAGTACTCCGCGACGACGACGTTCGCGGACAATGACCACCGCACGTACAACCGCCACGGCGAAGCGTTCGACAAGGGCGAGACCTTCTCCGGGGTCGACTTCGAGACCGGTCTTCGTGCTGTCGCCGAGCTGTCGGCAACCCTCCCCGACGGTGTGAGTCTCCCGGCGGCCTCGCTCGCCTGGGTGGCATCCCGCCCGGGCGTGACGACCGTGATCCCCGGCGCGCGCAACACCCGCCAGGCCGAGTCGAATGCCGCGGCCGGCGCACTGCTCGACGGAGGCACCGACCTGTCGGGCTTCGACTCTGCCGTTCAGGACGTCTACGACCGGATGCTGCGCACCGAGATCCACCCGCAGTGGTGAGCGCTGAACGGCACTGTGGAGAGTCGATCATCGACTGAATCGCCGGTGTCTACGCTGGCGTCATGATCGTCGAGTTCGTGGGTGACGTCCTTCGCGGGGAGGCAGGCGCCGATGGCTGGTTCTTCGCCGGCGTGACTCGTGAGATGGGCGTCGCCACCACCGCTCTGACCTTCGCCGCATTTGCCGCGTTCGCGGTGGTCAGTGTGTGGCTGTCGATCATCGATGTGCGCGAGCATCGCCTGCCGAACCGAATCGTGCTGCCCATGTACCCGATCGCACTGGCGCTGATCGTCGCCGCCGCGATCGCCACGGACTCGTGGAATGTCCTCGTGCGATCGCTCCTGGCGGGGGCTGCCATGTTCGCCTTCTATTACCTGCTGCATCGCGTCGGCGGAGGCATGGGTGCCGGCGATGTGAAGCTGGCCGGAGTGGTGGGCCTCGCGCTCGGATTTCTCGGGTGGGCAGAGGTGATGATCGGTCTGGCATCCGCTTTTCTCCTGGGTGGGCTTGCCGCATTGATGCTCATCGCTCTCCGCCGCGCCGACCGCCGCACCCGCATTCCGTTCGGTCCGTTCCTGCTCGCCGGAGCCTGGGTCGCGATCGGCTGGTCTGCCGTGCGCGGTTGAGGAAGCCTGTCAACCCCGACCCTCAGCTGCCCGGACGGCCGATAGTGTGGCGCCATGGCAACCCGTGCATTCATCCCCCGTGCGATTGCCTGGGCACTGCGAAAGAAGCCGGTGCGTGCGTTCCTGCTGTACAGCGAGCATCGCGGTCCGCTGCTCGCAGACAGCGTCACGTACCGCACACTGTTCAGCCTTTTCGCCGCGGTGTTCTTGGGGTTCTCGCTCGCGGCGCTGTGGCTGGCGGACAACCCGGAGGCATGGCAAGCGCTCCTCAGTTCGGTGAACAACTTCATTCCTGGCCTGGTGGGCGACGACGGGCTCATAAAGACGACCACGATCGAGGCTCCCGCGGGCTTGACGGTGGCGGGCATCATCGCGACGGTCGGGCTCGTCGGCGCGGCGATCGGCGCCATCGGATCGTTGCGCACCGCACTTCGAAACATCGCGGATCGGGGCGCCGATGACATCGCGTTCTACTGGGTGCTTCTGCGCAACCTCCTGCTCGCGATCGGTATCGGCGGCGCGCTCGTCGCGGCCGCCGCGATCACCGTCCTCGGCACGGCAGGCGTCGGCCTGGTCGCCGGGTGGTTGGGGCTTTCCAGCGAGAGTCCTCTCGTCGTTTTCAGCAGCAGAGCCGTCGCTATCGCGATTGTGTTCGTCCTCGACGCGGTCGCTGTAGCCGTCCTCTTCCGGGCCCTGTCGGGGGTCCAGGCGAAGGCACGCACCCTCTGGGTCGGAGCCCTTCTGGGCGCGGTCGGGCTCAGTGTCCTCCAGCAGCTTTCGGGGTTGTTCGTGGGTGGCGCGGGGAACAACCCCCTCTTGGCCTCCTTCGCGTCCCTCGTGGCATTGCTGCTGTGGATCAACCTGTCGGCCCAGGTCATCCTGATCGCGAGCGCGTACATCGTGGTCGGCGTCGAAGAGGACACCGACCGGGTCGGATCGCGCCACGGAGCGACGACTTTCGCGGAGCGCAGGATGCGCCGCGCCGAACACGCGGTTACGCTCGCCACCGAAGAACTTCACATCGCGCGGGACGCGGTCGCCGCGGAACGCGAGGGTGAGAACACCCCGACCGACGAGGATGTGCCGAAGAATGCCTGAAGGTCCCGCCTACACCGCCGACCAGGTGCGCGCCGCGGAGCGACCGCTCCTCGAGGCAGGCGAGCCCCTTATGGCACATGCGGCGTCGGCGCTTTCGACGATCGTGGCGCGTGAGCTGCCCGCCGGTGGCACGCTTCTCGTGTTGGCCGGCCGCGGGGACAACGGCGGGGATGCGCTCTTGGCGGCAGCGGCGCTCGCCGCGGAGGGCGTCCGCGTCGACGCGCTGCTGACGGGGGAGTCCGGGCATGACCTGGGTGTGCGCCGAGCGCGCGCGGCGGGCGTGACATTCGTCGGGCTCGACGAGGCATCAGAGTCCGTCGAAATCGGCGGCTACGACATCGTCCTCGACGGCATCGTCGGAATCGGTGCGTCAGGCAGCGGTGCCCTGCGCGGGGGCGCCCGCGATGCGGTCGCCGCGATCCTGCCGTTCGCGTGGGATAAATCGGTGAGCGTCATCGCGGTCGATCTGCCCAGTGGACTGCACCCCGACGAAGGAACCGTCGCCGACGAGTTCGTCCTGCCCGCCGCGGTCACCGTCACCTTCGGCGCGGTGAAAGCGGGGCTCGTCCGTGGCCGAGGGCCGGAGCTTGCCGGTCGGATCGTGTTGGTCGAGTTGGGCCTGGATCTCACGGATGCCGCACCCGCGGCATCCGGAGTCGTCGAGATCTACCGCGCGTGATCTACCGCGGCGTAGCGTTCGACGAAAGAGCGCAGGATTCGGCCGGTGTGGGTGACCGGGAGTCGGCGCACCGCACCAAGGGTGAGATCCTTCTCGTGGGGCGCGAAGTAGCCGTGATCGGCATACGCATGGATTCTCGTGGTGATGCCCTCGAGATCCAGTTCGGGGTGAAACTGCGTCGCGTAGACGTTCGCGCCGACGCGGAACATCTGCACCGGGCACGTCGGCGACGTGGCGAGCAGCGTCGCCGACGGCGGCAGCACCGTCACCGCCTCTTTATGTCCGACGAACGCCGCGAACGTATCGGGAAGGCCGGCAAGCAACGGGTCGGCCGCGCCTTCACCCGTCAGCGTCACTTCGACGACTCCGATCGGCTCGCTGTACTGGCGGTCGATCACGGCACCCTGGTGTGCGCCGATCGTCCCGACGCCGTAGCAGGCGCCGAGAAACGGAAAGTCTCGGGCCACCACCTCGTCGAGAAGAGCCTCGAACTCCGCCTCGACGCGGCGCTGCACGGCTGACTTCTTCGAGACGGGGTCGGACGCGTTGAACGGTCCGCCTCCGACGAAGATCCCCGACAGTTCGTCGAGGTCGAGGTGCGGCATGGGTCCCGCCTCAAGGCGAACCCGCTTGAGATCGCGCTCGTCGAGGCCGCTGTACCGCAGAAAGAGGGCGTATTCCTCGTCGGCAGGCAGGTCCTCGGCGCGCGTCGCCAGCAGCACGAAGGGCTTGATCACGAGATGGGTCCCTCCTGGGCCGTGCGCAGATTGACGCGCCCGGTTCGGAGCATCGACTCCGGAATTCTACGCGGGCCGTGGCGCTCGTCCGTCTACGCCGGCGACATGCGCGGCGATCGCGGCGAGCGTTGCGGCGACCGCGGGATTGCGCTGGCCCTCGTCGCGCGCGACCGCCCAGTATTCGAGCGGCTGCGCATAGCTCTCGCCGAGGACTCTGACCAGGCGTGGATCGGCGTCACCGAGAAAGTCGGGCAGGATTCCCACGCCGGCACCGCACGCTGTCGCCTCGACGTGGGCGAAGACGCTCGTGGACCTGATCGATGGCGGTGAGACGGGGAGCTGCTGAATTGCGCGGTCGAGGTCATCGACCTGGAGCGAAGACTCCACGTAGTAAATGAGCGGATGCCCCGACAATTCGGCGATAGCACCCGGAGTGCCGTGGGCGGCGAGGTAGTCCGGCGTCGCGTACAACCGCAGCGAATACGAGCACACCGCAGTCGCGTACGCCCTGAGCACCTGTGGGCGGCCCACGACGATCTCGAGGTCGACCCCCGACCGGGTCTGCCGGACCCGCTGGGTGGCGGCGAGCAGTTCGATCGAGAGTCCCGGATGCCGCTCCCGCAGTGTCGCCATCGCCGGAGCGAGAAAGAAGGGGGTGAAAGCGTCGGGAGCTGCGATGCGGATCATTCCGTGGACGGCGCCGCTCTGCTCGCCATCGACGAGTTCGCGGACAGAGGCCTCGATGCGCTCGGCGATCGCCACGGCGCGTCTTCCGAGCGCCGTGACCTCCCACCCGCCACTCGTGCGCACGAGGGTCCGGCCGCCCATCGCGTTGTCGAGGGAAGTCACACGCCGCGACACGGTCGAGTGATTGACGCCCAGTACTTCGGCGGCGGCCGTGTAGCGCCCGAGTCGTGCGACCGCGAGGAAGGTCATCAGTGCATCCAGTGGCGGGTCCTGGGGAGTGGGCGGCATACCTCAGAGTGTGCATGAACGCACATCGCGAGTGCAACATTGACGGATGCCTGTGCATTGATAAGAGGCATCCGCTCTGCTTATCCTTTGTCCTATACGGTGCTGCGCGCCGTCGAGTTGCCAACGCAGGGAGCCCACATGTCGACGATCGCCTGGATCGGACTCGGTCACATGGGTGAGCCGATGGCCGCCCACCTCGTCGCCGCGGGACACACGGTCCGCGGGGTCGACCTGAACCCCGCCGCCGCGGCTGCCGCCGCCGCTCGGGGAGTGAACGTGGTGTCCAGCGTCGCGGAAGCCCTCGACGGAGCGGATGCCTGTTTCACCTCGCTGCCGAAGCCCGAGCACGTGCGCGCGGTGTACGGCGGGCCCGACGGCATCTTCGTCCATGCCGATGCGTCGACCCTGCTCCTCGACACGTCCACGGTCGATGTGGAGACGTCCCGGTGGTGCCACAGCGAGGCGACGGCCAGCGGTCACACGTTCGTCGATGCCCCGATCTCGGGCGGCACGGCCGGGGCCGAGGCACACACCCTGACCTTCATGCTCGGCGGAGAAGAGGCCGATGTCGCTCGCGCGAGCGCATTGGTGGCTCCCATGGCGGGGTCCGTGATCGCGTGCGGCGATGCGGGAAGCGGCATCGCCGCGAAACTCGTCAACAACATGATGCTGTTCATCAGCGTCATGGCGATGTCGGAGGGGTCTCAGCTCGCCGAGAACCTGGGGCTCGACGCACAGGTGTTCTGGGATGTCGCCAATGTCTCGTCCGGCTCGTCGTGGGCCCAGCGCACGTGGTATCCGGTTCCCGGCGTCGTCGAGAAGGCCGCGGCGAATCGCAACTTCGACGCAACCTTCTCTGTCGATCTCGCGCGGAAAGACTGCGGGCTGGCCGTGCAGGCGGGCGAAGCCACCGGCGTTCCGCTCGCGGCAGCACGCCTCGCGCTGTCCCAACTCGACCAACTGATCGCAGAGGGACTCGGCGAGAAGGACTGCACTCTCGTCGCTCGATTCGCCTCCCCGGACGGCACGCTGCGCGGCTACGATCCCACGCAAGACCTCGCCGCCGCACAGCGCTCACAATCCTGATCTTCCCGACACGTCTCCCCACCCGAAAGCGAAAGAAGCCATGAGTACCCTCACCACAGACACGGCCGAGGCCGCCAGTCCTGCACTGACCGCCATCCCACACGTCGTGGGTGGTGAGCACGTCGCGGCAGACGGTCGCGTCGGTCGCGTCTTCAACCCCGCTACCGGTCAGCAGAGCGGCGAGGTCGCCCTCGCCTCGGCGGACTTCGTCCACGAGGTCGCGAAGATCGCACAGGCTGCGCAGAAGGGCTGGCGCGACACCGGCCTCGGCAAGCGACAGAACGTCATGTTCAAGCTGCGTGAGATCATCACGAGCCGTTCGGACGAGTTGGCCCGCATCATCACCGCCGAGCACGGCAAGACCGTGCCCGACGCCCTCGGCGAGGTTGCACGCGGTCTCGAAAACGTCGAGTTCTGCACGAGCCTCATGCACCACCTCAAGGGCGACTACTCCGAGCAGGTCGCGAGCGGTGTCGATGTTCACCAGGTTCGTCAGCCGCTCGGTGTGGTGGCGTGCGTCACGCCCTTCAACTTCCCGGTCATGGTTCCGTTGTGGATGGTCACAACCGCGATCGCCGCCGGCAATGCCGTGATCCTGAAGCCGTCCGAGCGCGACCCCTCCGCCGCCGTCTGGCTCGCCGACGCGTTCGCTGAGGCCGGCCTTCCCGCCGGCATCCTGAACGTGGTCCACGGCGACAAGGAGGCCGTCGACGCACTCCTCGATGACCCGATCATCGGCGCCGTCTCGTTCGTCGGTTCCACGCCGATCGCCAAGTACATCTACCGTCGCGCGGCCGAGAACGGCAAGCGCGTCCAGGCACTCGGCGGCGCGAAGAACCACATGATCGTCATGCCGGATGCCGACCTCGACGCCGCGGCGGACGCGGCGATCTCCGCCGGTTTCGGTTCCGCGGGGGAGCGCTGCATGGCCGTCTCCGTCGTCGTCGCCGTCGGCGGCGTGGGCGATGAGCTCATCGCCAAGGTGTCGGAGCGGATGGCCGGCCTCACCGTCGGCGACGGCTTCGATGCCGACACCGAGATGGGCCCGCTCATCACGCGCGACTCGCTCGATCGCGTGACGGGATTCGTCGCCGGTGCGACCGACGAGGGCGCCACCGTCGTCGTCGACGGTCGCGACCTCGAGGTCACCGGTGAGGGCTACTTCATCGGACCCTCGCTCGTCGACAACGTGACCCCGGGCATGCGCGTCTACGACGAGGAGATCTTCGGCCCCGTGCTGTCGGTCGTCCGCCTCGACACCTATGACGAGGCCGTCGCGCTCATCAACAGCAACCGCTTCGCCAACGGCACCGCCGTGTTCACGCGCGACGGCAAGACGGCGCGCCAGTTCGAGTACGACATCGAGGTCGGCATGGTCGGCATCAACGTGCCCATCCCGGTCCCGATCGGCGCCTTCTCCTTCGGCGGCTGGAAGGACTCGCTCTTCGGCGACACGCACATGTACGGCCCCGAGTCGTTCAACTTCTACACGCGTCGCAAGGTCGTCACGACCCGTTGGCCCGACCCGAGCGAGAGCCAGATCAGCATGGGATTCCCCACGCACTGATCGGCCGCTTTCGACGGGGGTCCACGCCCCACCGCCGAACCCATACCCGGCCGCCGAACCCATCCTCATCCGGCGCAGATTGAGGATGGGTTCGGCGTTCTTCGATGGGCTCGCGAGGGCTGGACCGAGCCCGTGGTGATGCCCAACGGATAGGCTGGTTCGCGGAGGTCTTCATGGCTATTGCACGACTGCACGGTGGTCCGCTCGACGGACAGGTTCTTCCCCTCGACGACGACACACTCGAGCGCTACATCGCGCCCTACGGGGAGGGTCAGGTCGTCTACGAGCGCGAAGGCGCTCTCGAGAACACCGGCGCGAGCGAGGGTCCGACCGAAGCGGCATTCCGCTACGTCCAGGCCACCGAGGACATCAACCCCGATCCCGACGGCCGGGACGACTGACGAGATGGGCGGTGCCGCAACCGGACCGTCGCGATCGCTGGAAGTCGAGCGCAAATACGACGTCGATGTCGACGCGCAGATTCCCGATTTCCTGACGTTGCCCGGTGTGGCCACCGTGTCAGGCGCGGAGGCGCGTGACCTCGACGCGCGCTATCTGGACACCGACGACCACCGCCTCGCGCATGCGGGAGTCGCTGTCAGACGGCGCACCGGGGGACCGGATGCCGGCTGGCACATCAAGATCTCCTCGCCCGAGGGCAAACACGAGTGGGGCTGGCCGCTCGATGACCGACCTGACGAGACCGCCGACGTCGTGGTCCCCGATGCCGTCGTCGACGCTCTCGCCCAGTGGGCTGCGCCGCCCTTTCGACCTCTCGCCCGCATTCGCAACGCCCGCACCGCGTACGCACTCTGCGACGCTACGGGTGCCGTCGTCGCGGAGTTCGTCGACGACCACGTGACAGCGACCGACGAACGCACAGGTGCGGAGTCGTCGTGGCGTGAATGGGAGCTCGAACTCGGGCCGGCAGCGCCAGAAGACGAACCTGGTCGCCGGGCGTTGTTCGGGGAGGCCGATCGCGTCGTTGCGGCTGCCGGGGGCCGAATCTCGGCATCCGGATCCAAACTCGCCCGCGCGCTCGGTCAGTGAATACTCACCCGTAAAACACCGATGCCGCCCCCGGCTTCGGTCGGGGCGGCATCGGTTACGCGTGCAAGGTTACTCCCCGCACATTTCGCGTCAACTACATGTTGATCATGTGGCCGGACAGACCGTGGAACGCTTCCTGCAGCGCCTCCGACAGCGTCGGGTGCGTGTGGACGTTACGTGCCGCCTCGAGAGCGGTCAGGTCCCACTTCTGCGCGAGGGTCAGCTCCGGCAGCAGTTCGGACACGTCCGGTCCGATGAGGTGGCCTCCGAGAAGCTCGAGGTGCTCGGCGTCGGCGATCAGCTTGACGAAGCCGATGGGCTCGCCGAGTCCGTTGGCCTTGCCGTTCGCCGAGAACGGGAACTTCGCGACCTTGACGTCGTGGCCGGCGTCGCGCGCCTGCTGCTCGGTGAGACCGAACGAGGCGACCTGGGGCGAGCAGAACGTTGCGCGCGGCATCATGCGGTAGTCGCCGAGCGTCATCGTCTCGGCCTTGCCGATCGTCTCCGCCGCGACCATAGCCTGCGCTTCCGCGACGTGCGCAAGCTGCAGCTTCGCGGTGACATCGCCGATCGCGTAGATGTGCGGCACCGAGGTGTGCATGTAGTCATCGATGTCGATGGCGCCGCGCTCAGTGAGCTTCACGCCGGTCTTGTCGAGTCCGAAGCCTTCGACGTTCGGCGCGAAGCCGATCGACATGAGCACCTTGTCGGCGTCGATCGACTGCGTCTCGCCGCCCGCATTGGGCGTGTACGTGACGGTGACCTTGTCGCCGTGGTCGGTGACGGTCTCGACCTTGGTCGAGGTGAGGATGTCGACGCCGTACTTCTTGTACTGGCGTGCGATCTCTTTCGACACGTCGGCGTCCTCGTTCGGCAGCGCCCGGTCGAGGAACTCGATGATCGTGACCTTGACACCGTAGTTGGTCAGGACGAACGCGAATTCCATGCCGATCGCGCCGGCACCGACGATGACGATCGACTTGGGCAGCTCGCGGGTCATGATCTGCTCTTCGTACGTGACGACGTTCTCGCTCAAGGTCACACCGGGAAGCAGGCGCACCCTCGAACCGGTGGAGATGATCGCATTGTCGAAGGTGACGCGCTCGGACGATCCGTCGGCCTTCGCCACGTCGATCGTGTTCGCGTCGGCGAACGTCCCGCGGCCCTCGTATTCGGTGACCTTGTTCTTCTTCATCAAGAAGTGAATGCCCTTGACGTGGGTATCGCTCACCTTGCGGCTGCGGTCCCACGCGGTGCCGAAGTCGAAGTTCACATCCCCCGAGATTCCGAAGAGCTCAGCCTGGTGATGGAAGACATGGGCGAGATCTGCGTTGCGGAGGAGAGCCTTGGAGGGGATGCAGCCGACGTTGAGGCACACACCTCCCCAGTACTTCTCTTCGATGATTGCGACCGAAAGGCCGAGCTGAGCACTGCGGACCGCTGCGACATATCCGCCGGGGCCCGCGCCGAGAATGGCGACGTCGTAATGAGGCATGATTCCAGCCTAGTCCTCGCGTCGGCGGCGAGATGTTGCCACCAGAGCGACCACGAGGCCGGCCCCCAGCACCACGATTGCGACCGTGATCACCAGCGGCCACGGAAAGTCATCGCCGGAGTTCTCGGGCGCCGAACTCTCCGCGGGTCCAGGGGAGGCCGCGGAGGTCGAGGTCGCAGATGCGGCTCCGACGTCGAAGGTGAAATCACCGGCGATGGGGTGGCCGTCACTGGATACGACCCGCCACAGCACCGTCACGGTTCCGGATGCCGAACCGTCCAAGGGCTGGGTCAATCCGGTTCCATCGAGGATCGGATCCCCGTCTGTCAATGAGGTTCCATCGGCCGAGGTCACGGAAACCTCCGTTGCACCGGCTTCGTCGAGGAGGAGGCCGCTGAACGTCATCGAGATCTCCTCGGGGAGAGTGTCGACCACGGAACCTTGCTCGGGATCAGTCGCCAGGAGTTCATCGTGAGCGGACGCCGCGGGGGCAACCACGAAGGCCGCTATCGCACAGAGCATCAGGGCTGCGAGACCTAGCACGGCGCGGACGAGGAGGCGAGGGCGAGGCACGAGGGTATCCATCGCCACCAGGCTACGCCGGTAGATCTGCGCTCAGGCCGTGACGCATTGGCCTTCGCGGAGTAGCCTGCCGTGCAGGCGGCAACAGTCGCTTCCCCGGAGATCAAAGGAATTGACTATGGACTCGATGATGATGGATGCGATGTCGGAGATGTCGATGCAGGGCATGGCTCAGATGGACATGACCGTTATGCAGGCGTGCATGGATGCCTGCGCCGCCTGTGAGCAAGCGTGCACGGTCTGTTCGATGCAGGGAATGGACTGTGCGCCGTCCTGCATGAATTGCGCTGACATGTGCAACACGATGATGCGCTCGATGCTGCGGATGCAGGGCATGACACCGGCCGCCATGATGGCGATGCTCGACGCCTGCATGGCGATGTGTCAGATGTGCATGGATGACTGCATGGCGCACGCGGACATGAGCCCGGTGTGCGCGATGTGCGCCGAGTCGTGCAAAGCCTGCATGGAGGCGTGCCAGTCCATGAAGGACTCGATGATGGCGATGTCCTAGAGGCGAATGAACATAACCCCGGTCAGGACAGCGTCAACGCGTTGTACTTCCGGGAACCCCCGCTGAGCACGTGATAGCGAGGGTGGAATCCCACCGGTGACCCGACCTCGAGCGCGAGTGCCGCCCCGGCGCCGTTCCACAGTTCGATGCTCGTGTCGTCGTCGATCGACGTGATGACGACAGTGCCGCCATCGGCATCGACGGAGGTGACCAGGGCATCGCGCCACTCGGACGGCGTCGCCGCTACCAAGCGAGCCTGGATCATGTGGACCGCGTGTCCGGGGGCGAAAGACGTGCAGGCCGATCCGATCGCGCACATGCACAGCGCAGCCTGTCGCGCCGGGGCGGACGTGGTGCGGTGCTGAGGCGTGGACACGGTGATGCTCCCTGGAGGTCGTTGGTGTGTGAAGCCACGGTAAGCCGCTGAGGCGTCTGCTGTCACGGCGCGCGACACACGATGAAACAATGTCTCGGCGGCAGATTCGCACCGGAATTCGTCTCCTCCCGTCCCGGATGCATCGGCTAGGCTTGAACGAGAGGAGGACACTGTGGACGACAACGCTTCACACGCAGACGGAACTCTGCGCGATGCTGCCGGAGAAGCCCCCCGGGGCCCCTCTGACACGACCCAGACGTTCGGGCACGACTCGGACCTCTCCTTCGTGCCGTTCGGCAGTGACCTGTCCGAGGTCGAGATCGAGGCGATCTCCGCATTGCCCACTCGTTCGGCTCTGCTGCTGGTCCGTTCGGGACCGACGGCCGGCGCTCGCTACCTGCTCGACACCGACGTGACCACAGTCGGTCGCCATCCAGAAGCCGACATCTTCTTCGACGATGTCACCGTTTCTCGTCGCCACGCCGAGATCACGCGGACCGGAAATGTCTTCGACGTTGTCGACCAGCGATCGCTCAATGGCACGTACGTCAACGGCGAGCGTGTTGACCGCTCGGCGCTCGTCGATGGCTCCGAACTGCGAATCGGCAAATTCCGACTCAACTTCTTCGTCGCGCCGTCGGATCGCGGCCGGATGACCGGCGAGTGACGCCCGCCGCATCCCCCCGAGGTCGTTCAGCGGCCTCGGGCACTTTGAGCATCGGGCAGGTGCTCGCTCGGCTCACGCCCGAATTCCCGACGCTCACCACGAGCAAGCTTCGCTTCCTCGAAGTTCAGGGCATCGTCACGCCGACGCGCACCGAGTCGGGCTATCGCAAATTCTCGTCCGCCGACCTGGGGCGTCTCCGCATGGCGCTGACACTGCAGCGCGACCACTACATGCCGTTGGCCCGAATCCGAGAGCACCTCGAGGAGCACGCGGCCGACGACGCTCAGGCCTCCGTCATGCCCGCGTCGATTGTCCAGACAGCGCGTCGATATCGCCGGGATGAGCTGCTGCTCGCGGCGGATGCCACTCCAAAACTGCTCGGCGATGCCGTCAGCGCGGGATTGATCCCCGCCGCAGACACCTTCGACGACCGCAACCTCGCGCTCTTGCGCACGCTGGTGGCGCTGGAACGGCACGGAATCGAACCGCGCCACATTCGGGGACTTCGGCAAGCGGCTGAACGCGAAGTCGCGCTCGTCGAGACCGCACTCGCACCCCTCCTGCGGCGGACGGACGCCGCCTCCCGCGCACGCGCCCACGAGATCGCCCCCGAGCTGACGCGACGACTCGACGAGGTGCGCATGTCCTTCGTTCACGCAGCCCTCGAGCGACTCGGCGACTGATCCGCGCGACACGCCGGACGCCACGAGCGGATGTCATTGCCGCACGGGTGCCGCTGATCTAACTTGGGAATACCGATCGAAACTTCAGGAGGCATGATGACCGCGCACGACGCGCTCGGCGGACCTGGTTTCGAGACGGATCTGCTCTTCACCGACGGACTTCCGCAGATGGACGATGAGGTCGGATACCGGGGCGCCGTTGCGGCCCGCGCCGCCGGCATCACGTATCGCCAACTGGATTACTGGGCGCGCACCGAGCTCGTCGAGCCCACCGTGCGCGGCGCAAGCGGGTCGGGGTCCCAGCGCCTGTACGGCTTCCGCGACATCCTCGTCCTCAAGCTGGTCAAGCGACTCCTGGACACCGGCATTTCGCTCCAGCAGATTCGCACTGCCGTCGAGCAGCTCCGTGCCTCCGGCATCCGGGATCTCGCCGGGACCACGCTCATGAGCGATGGCGCCTCGGTCTACCTGTGCACATCGAACGACGAGGTCATCGATCTCGTGAGTCGTGGCCAGGGGGTCTTCGGCATCGCCGTCGGCAAGGTGCTGCGCGAGGTCGAGTCGACGCTGGTCGAGTTCGACCCTCAGGTGCCCGACGCGCAGGACGAGCTCGCCGCTCGCCGCGCCGTCCGCACCGCCTGAGCCGGCTCACGCCCGACCGAGACGTTCAGGGCGCGAGGCTCAGCTCCCACGGGAGCGCCGATCAGGCGCGGGCTTCGCCGGGGACGGGGATGCGGCCGGTGCGCATGATGCGATCGAGGAGTGCATCGAAGTCGGCCGCGAGCTCCTGGGCGGAGTCGCCGGGCCAGATGTGCAACGGCTTCGCCGCGCCCTGAGCCTGCTGCAGCGAGGTGCGTTCCGGCAGCTGCGGGGCGAGGACGAGGGGCCCGAACATGTCGCGGAGTTCCTTGATTCGGAACTGGTGTTCGATCGACTGCGGGCGGACACGGTTGACCACAATGCCCAAGGGTTGGAGACGCGGCGACAGACCGCGGCGGATCTCCTCGATCGCGCGCAGCGCCCGGTCAGCGGCGGCGACGGAAAACAGGCCGGGTTCGGTGACGACGATGACCCGGTCGCTGGCCGCCCATGCGGTGCGAGTGAGTGCGTTCAGCGAGGGGGCGCAGTCGATGAGGACGAGATCGTAGTCCGCCTCGATCGTGGCCAGTGCCTCTTCGAGCTTCCAGACGTCCCGCACGCTCGGGTGCGGACCGTCGAAGTTGATCGCGGACGGGCTGCCGATCATGACGTCGATCGTGCCCGGGTGTACCTTCGCCCACCCGCTGGAGGTGATCGCCTGCCGGACGACCTTTTCCTTGGGGTTGGCGAGGACGTCAGCCACGTTCAACCGACCCGCAACCTGGATGTCCATGCCGGTGGAAACATCGGACTGCGGATCGAGGTCGACGACAAGAGTGCGAACGCCACGGGCGAACGCCGCTGAGGCGAGACCCAGCGTGACTGTTGTTTTGCCGACCCCACCCTTGAGCGAGCTGACCGAGAGTACATGCACGAGGCATAACGTTACCGTCCCCTAGGCTGTGAAGGTACTCGGCCAGCCGCCGGCCGCACGTTGCAGTGACGACCGGCCGACCTCCGTGAGGTGTGCATGTTCCGAAAGATCTTGGTTGCCAACCGTGGCGAGATCGCCATTCGAGCCTTCCGGGCGGCATTCGAATTGGGTGCGCGCACCGTGGCGGTGTATCCGTACGAAGACCGGTACTCCCTGCACCGACTCAAAGCCGATGAGGCGTACGAGATCGGCGAGACGGGTCACCCCGTGCGTGCCTACCTGAACGTGGCGGAGATCATCCGTGTCGCCAAGGAGTGCGGCGCGGACGCGATCTATCCCGGGTACGGATTCCTGTCGGAGAATCCCGAACTCGCCGATCAGGCCGCGGCCAACGGCATCGCGTTCATCGGGCCGCCCGCGCGCGTGCTCGAGATGGCCGGAAACAAAGTCACTGCGAAGGAGCACGCGATCGCGGCCGGTGTTCCGGTGCTGCGTTCGACACAGGCATCCGACGACGTTGAGGCGCTCGAGGCGCAAGCGGATGACATCGGGTTCCCGATCTTCGTGAAGGCTGTCGCCGGCGGTGGAGGCCGCGGTATGCGGCGCGTCGCCCGCAAAGAAGAACTCGCCCCGGCGCTCGCCGAGGCGATGCGGGAAGCCGACAGCGCGTTCGGCGATGCCCGCGTCTTCCTCGAGCAGGCTGTCCTTCGCCCGCGGCATATCGAAGTGCAGATCCTCGCCGACAGCACGGGCAACACCGTTCATCTCTTCGAGCGCGATTGCTCGGTCCAACGTCGTCACCAGAAGGTCGTGGAGATCGCGCCGGCCCCGAATCTGGACGAGGGCATCCGCACGGCGCTGCACGCTCACGCCATCGCGTTCGCAAAATCCATCGGCTATGAAAACGCGGGGACCGTCGAGTTCCTGCTCGAGACGGCGGGCGAGCGCACGGGTGAGTTCGTCTTCATCGAGATGAACCCGCGCATCCAGGTCGAGCACACCGTCACCGAAGAGGTCACCGACGTCGATCTCGTGCAGTCTCAGATGCGCATCGCTGCGGGGGAGACGCTCGAGGATCTGGGGCTCCAGCAGGATCAGATCCGCCTCCGAGGTGCCGCCCTTCAGTGCCGCATCACCACCGAGGACCCCTCGCACGGGTTCCGACCCGACATGGGGAAGATCACCACCTACCGCTCGCCCGGTGGCGCCGGCATCCGGCTCGACGGTGGCACGACCGCCGCCGGATCTCAGGTCAGCCCGCACTTCGACTCGATGCTCGCGAAGCTCACGTGCCGTGGCCGCGACTTCCAAGCCGCCGTTGTCAGGTCCCGTCGCGCACTGGCCGAGTTCCGCATCCGCGGCGTGAGCACCAACATCCCCTTCCTGCAGTCCGTGCTCGATGACGAGGCGTTCGTCGCCGGGGATCTGAGCACATCGTTCATCGACGAGCGTCCCGAGCTGATGAAGGGCCGTCCGTCGAAGGACCGCGGCTCGAAGATCCTCGGGTGGCTGGCCGACATCACGGTCAACAAGCCCAACGGCGAAAACCCGGTCACGCTCGATCCGAGGCAGAAGCTGCCCTCGATCGATCTCGCCGTCCCGCCCGCGCCGGGGTCGCGCCAGCGGCTGCTCGAGCTCGGCCCCGAGGGGTTCGCTCGCGCCCTGCGCGAGCAGGTGCCGCTCGCGGTCACCGAGACCACGTTCCGTGATGCGCACCAGTCGCTGCTCGCGACGCGTGTGCGCACGAAGGACCTGGTGTCTGTCGCGCCGTATGTCGCACGCATGAGTCCCGAACTGCTCTCGGTCGAGGCGTGGGGAGGCGCGACGTATGACGTCGCGCTGCGATTCTTGGGGGAGGACCCCTGGGAACGCCTGGATGCCCTGCGCAGCGCTCTGCCGAACGTCGCGATCCAGATGTTGCTGCGTGGGCGCAATACGGTCGGCTACACCCCGTACCCGACCGCTGTCACCGACGCCTTCGTTCGTGAGGCTGCCGACGGCGGCGTCGACATCTTCCGCATCTTCGACGCGCTCAACGACGTCAGTCAAATGCGCCCCGCAATCGATGCCGTCCTGCAGACCGGCACGGCGGTCGCGGAGGTCGCCTTCTGCTACACCGGCGACCTGATGGACCCGGCCGAAGACCTCTACACGCTCGACTATTACCTCCGCCTCGCCGACCAGATCGTCGACGCCGGTGCGCACGTCCTCGCCATCAAGGACATGGCGGGGCTCCTCCGACCGGCCGCCGCATCTCGTCTGGTCACTGCGCTGCGCGATCGCTTCGACGTTCCGGTGCATGTCCACACGCACGACACCGCCGGGGGACAGTTGGCGACGCTGCTGGCGGCCAGTGCGGCGGGAGCGGATGCCGTGGACGCCGCGGCGGCGCCCATGGCAGGAACGACGAGCCAGCCCTCGCTGTCAGCTCTGGTGGCATCCCTCGCGCACACGGAACGCGACACCGGATTGAATCTGCGGGCCGTCTCCGACCTCGAGCCCTATTGGGAAGCCGTCCGTCATCAGTACGCCCCGTTCGAATCGGGCCTTCCCGGCCCGACCGGGCGCGTGTACCGCCACGAGATCCCGGGCGGCCAGCTCTCCAACCTGCGTCAGCAGGCGATCGCGCTCGGGCTCGCCGAGGACTTCGAGCTCATTGAAGACATGTATGCCGCGGCCAACCAGATTCTCGGCCGCGTGCCCAAGGTCACCCCGAGCTCGAAGGTGGTCGGCGACCTCGCCCTCCACCTCGCCGCCGTCAAAGCAGACCCCGCGGACTTCGCCGCGAACCCCGAGAAGTACGACGTGCCCGATTCCGTGGTCGGCTTCATGGCCGGAGAACTGGGCGATCTTCCTGGTGGGTGGCCCGAACCGTTCAGGACGAAGGTGCTCCAGGGGCGCACGACGAAGCCGGGAGTCACCGAACTTTCGGCCGACGAGTCGGCAGGTCTCGAGGGCGATTCGAAGACCAGACGGAAGATGCTGAACACCCTGCTCTTCCCGGCGCCCACGAAGGCGTTCCAGGAGGTCCGCGACACGTACGGCGACTTGAGTGCGCTCGACACCGTCGACTATCTCTACGGCCTCGCCCAGGGCACCGAGCACGTCGTGGAAATCGAACGCGGCGTGCAGCTGTATGTCGGCCTCGAGGCGATCGGCGAGGCGGACGAAAAGGGCATGCGAACCGTCATGACCACTCTCAACGGCCAGCTCCGGCCGGTGTTCGTGCGGGACCGCAGTATCAAGGTGGATGTGCGGCAAGCGGAGCGCGCCGACACCAGCAAGGCCGGTCAAGTGGCAGCTCCCTTCTCGGGCGTCGTGACGATCAAGGTCGAGGTCGGCGACACGGTGTCGGCCGGTGAACCCGTCGCCTCGATCGAGGCGATGAAGATGGAAGCAGCCATCACGGCATCCGTCGATGGTGTCGTCGAGCGCCTTGCCATCACCGGCACATCGCCGGTCGAGGCAGGGGACCTTTTGGTCGTCCTTCGGCCAGCGCAGTAGCCTAGATCGATGGGCGCGTGCGCCCGCCGACCTCTGGAGTGAAAAAAGCTGTGACGCCTGACCGCAACGACAACGCGCCCGATGAACTCGAGAACGCGGTTCTGGGTGACGGTGGAAACCTCGATACGACGGCGTTCGCCATCATCAGCGGCACGACGTCGCAGTTCGATGTGGCGCTCCCCGTCGCTGCCGCGGACGACGATGACGACGTCATCGATGAGGGCGACGCCTTCGAAGGACACGCATTCGGCGACAACGGCGCCGACGGCGAAGGCGCCGCCGACGATGCGGACGGACACGCATCAGACGTCGCGGATGCGGCACCTGACGCGGACGATGAAGTGCCGTTCGAAGACGTGACAGTTGACGACGACGACGAGTTCGACGCATCGGTGCACGATGATCAGGATCGTGATGCGCACGGCGATCAGGGCAACGACGAGCGGATCGGCGAGACGACGTACGACGCCGAGGTCGTCGAGCCCGATCCGGACGATGAACCCCACGATCAGCACGATGATCGCGACAACGATGACGACGCACACGACTCTGTCGACGCCGCGCACGACGCTGCGGAAGCCTACGATGGTGGCGTGGTGAAATCCGACGATGATCACGCAGATGCCGACATCGCGCCGCACGCGGTCGCAGCGGTTGAAGCGGTGGCATCCGACCCCATGTCTGAGAGCGGCCCGATCCCTCTGTCGCGTCGCGCGGCCTTCCACGCGGACGCTGACCAACGTCACGACGTCGAGAGGATTCGGGCGCCGCGGACCGCGGAGGTCACGTTGGAGTCTCGTCGTCTTGGTGATTTCGAGGTCAGCCGAGAGAGTTCCGACCTGCTGACAGCCGACCGCCTCCTCGACCCGGCGCACGTCGTGCGCCCGGAGCCCGAAGGGGCCTGGCAGCACTTCGTCTACACGATCTCCGGTCGCCGCATCAACCTCGGCGACGGCAAGCGAGCGCGCGAGCGCAAGGAACTCGATCGGCGCATCGCCGGTCGCCTGTCGGGCGGTGCACGCTTCGTCCCGATCCTCTCGCGCAAGGGCGGCGTAGGAAAGACGACAGTCACGACGCTCCTCGGGATGGCCCTTGCCGACGCCCGCGATGACCGCGTCATCGCGATCGACGCAAACCCCGACCGCGGCACTCTCGCCGAACGCATCCAGCACACCAGTGGCAAGACCGTGCGCGATCTCGTCCGTCAGAGGGACGAGGTCGTTGGGTACAACGATCTGTCCTCGATCGTCGGCCGCGACGAGACGCGCCTCGACGTCTTGGCGTCGGACTCCGACCCGCGCGTTTCGGAAGCCTTCAGCGACCGCGACTACTACGACGTCGCCTCGATTGCCGCGCACTACTACTCGATCGTCCTCACCGACACGGGAACCGGCATCGTGCACTCCGTCATGGGTGCGACTCTCGAGCTTGCCGATCAGTTGATCATCGTGGCCGGTCTCAGCGTCGACGAAGCACGTCTTGCCTCCGAGACGATCACGTGGTTGGAGACCAACGGATTCGCCGAGCAGGTGCGCGAGTCGATCGTCGTGCTCAACACGGCGCGGCCCGGCGCACCCCTCGTGCGCGCCGACGAGCTGGAGACGCATTTCCGCACGCGCGTGCGCTCCGTCGTCCGCATTCCCTACGACCCGCACATCGCGGCCGGCAGTGCTGTCAGATTCAGTGACTTGCAGCCCGCGACACGAGCTGCCGCACGCAAGCTCGCCGCCACGCTGGTCGAAAGCCTCCGCGCGCTGAGCCCCGCCGCCTGACATGGCTGTTCGAACCATCCGCCTGTTCGGCGACCCCGTCCTGCGCGCCGCGAGCCTACCGATCGAAACCGTCGATGACGGTGTGCGCGCACTCGTGCGCGACCTCCTGGATTCGGTGGAACCGCCCGGACGTGCCGGCGTCGCAGCGCCGCAGATCGGTGTCGGCCTGCGCGCCTTCAGCTACAACATCGACGGGGACATCGGCTATGTCCTCAACCCTGTTCTTGTCGAGGTCGCCGGCGACGCCGTGCCTGTGGGCGAAGGGTGCCTGTCGGTCCCGGGACTATGGCACGACGCGCTGCGTCATCCCTGGGCCAAGGTGGTGGGCACTGATCTCGACGGCAACGAGGTCGTCCTCGAGGGTGAAGGGCTGATGGCGCAGGCGCTCCAGCACGAAACGGATCACCTCGACGGCAAGCTCTACCTCGACCGACTGCCGGGGGAGACCCGCCGAGCAGCCATGCGGGAGATCCGCGAGTCGGACTGGTTCTGACCCCGTTCAGCCAAGCGGGACGTTCGTCGTCGCCACCGGGACGTTGTACAGGCCGTCGACGGCACTGGCGAAGTCGCTCATGATGACATTGCGCTTGATGCTCATCTTCGGCGTGAGGTGACCGCTGGCCTCGGTCCATTCGGCGTCGAGAATCACGAACTTCCGAATGGACTCTGCGCGCGACACGCTCTTGTTGGCGAGGTCGATTGACTTCTGCACCTCGGCGCGGACCTTGTCGTTTTTTGCGGCATCCGTCAACGACATGTCGGTCGGGAGGTCATTGTTGCCGAGCCAGGTCGGCAGCATCTCCGGGTCGAGTGTGATCAAAGCCGAGATGAACGGCTTCTGGTCACCGACGACGACGACCTGACTGATGATCGGGTTAGCGCGAATCGGATCCTCGAGTGCCGCCGGTGCGACGTTCTTGCCGCCGGCGGTGACGATGATCTCCTTCTTCCGGCCGGTGATGGTGAGAAACCCTTCACCGTCGAAACTTCCGATGTCGCCGGTCTTGAACCAGTCACCATCGAACGTTGCAGCCGTCGCCTCGGGGTTGCGCCAGTACTCCTTGAAGACGTTGATGCCGCGGACCTCGATCTCGCCGTCGTCCGCCAGGCGGACACCGACGCCGGGAAGGGCCGGGCCGACCGTTCCGATCTTCGACTTGTGTGCGAGGTTCACCGTCGCCGGCGCCGTGGTCTCGGTGAGCCCATAGCCCTCGAGGATCGTGATGCCGAGGCTGTGGAAGAAGTGCCCGAGACGAGACCCCAAGGGGGCGGAACCCGAGACGGCGTACACGACGCGTCCACCCATCGCCTCGCGGAGCTTGCTGTACACGAGACGGTCGAACAATTTGAACTTGACGCCCATGAGGAACGGGATCTTCTTGCCCTGCTGCTTGAGCTTCGAGTGGTCGATCGCCACCTGTGCGGCCGAGCGGAAGATCTTGCCCTTGCCGCCGGCTTCGGCCTTCTGCTCGGCGGAGTTGTAGACCTTCTCGAACACCCGCGGCACGGCCAGAAGGAACGTGGGGCGGAACGACCCGAGCGCCGGCAGCAGCTGCTTGGTGTCGGGCTGATGCCCTGTCCTGACACCCGAGTGAATGGTGAGAATCGAAATGAACCGGGCGAAGACGTGCGCTGTCGTAATGAACAGCAGGGTCGACGAACCGGGAACGGACAGGACTTCGTGCAGGGCAGAACCTGCGTTACGACAGAGTTCGACGAAGTTGCTGTGCGTGAGCACGCATCCCTTAGGCCGCCCGGTCGAACCCGAGGTGTAGATGAGCGTTGCGATGTCGGAACCGACTGCGAGATTGCGGCGACGCTCGATCTCTGCGTCTTCGACATCGGTCCCGGACGCACGAAGAGTGTCGAGGTCACCGTTGACCATCGTCCACACGTCGCGGACAAGGGGGACCTCGGCGCGGATCTCGGCGACGCGAGCCTCGTGTTCGGTGGATTCTGCGATCACGGCGATGGCGCCCGAGTCGGAGAGGATCCAGCTGATCTGCGCAGCGGAACTCGTCTCGTACACCGGAACCATCACGGCGCCGGCGAAGAACAGGGCGAAATCGACCAGCGTCCAGTCGTATGTCGTGCGGGCGATGAAAGCGACCTTGTCGCCCGGCGCGATGCCGGCGGCGGCGAAACCTTTGGCGAGCGCGGTGACTTCGCGCTGGAACTCCGCGGCAGTGATGTCGCGCCAGCCCGCGCCATCCGGCACGGCGAACAGCGCGAGAGAAGGGCTGGCCTTGACCCGCTCGACCAGAAGGTCAGTGATGTTCGCGTCGGGATCGGCGGGGACAACGGGAGGGACTTCGAACTGGACGGCGCTCATGAGCGGCAACTCCTTTGGTACCGGAAGCGTCTGCACGCATTCGTGTTTCGAGTCTACTCCGGACGGTCTCGCACGAACGGACCCCGGCAGGCGCGGACACGCCCACTAGAATCACGGATGCCGAGCCTCGCGAATCGGCATGAAAGAGGATCAGCGTGCTCAAGGTCGGAATCGACATCGGCGGAACAAAGATCGCCGGAGGTGTCGTCGCCGCGGACGGCTCCATCGTGGAGAAGCTTCGCGTCGATACGCCAACGGATACCGGCGCTCTCGCCGACGCCGTGGCCGACATGGTGCGACACTTCGCCGCCCAGCACGAGATTGCGGGCGTAGGCGTCGCCGCCGCAGGGTTCCTCGACCGCACCCGCTCGATCATGCGCCATTCCCCGAATATCGACTGGCGCGATGAACCGCTGCGCGCGGAACTCGAATCTCGCACCGGCATGGCCGTCACCCTGGAGAACGACGCGAACGCGGCCGGATGGGCGGAGTATCGCTTCGGTGCGGGGCGGGGGAGCGTCAATATGGTCATGCTCACGCTCGGCACCGGCGTCGGTGGCGCCGTCATCATCGACGGAGCCCTGCTCGTCGGCGGAAACGGCGCAGCCGGGGAGTTGGGTCACACGCGGTATCAGCGCGGGGGACGCCCGTGCGGCTGCGGACTCAGCGGCTGCCTCGAGCAATACGCCTCGGGACGCGCGCTGCAACGCGAAGCGAACGAGATCGCGGATGCAGGCGGGATCGGCGATGCGCTCGCGGCGGTACGCGCCGAGAAGGGTTCCCTGCACGGTGCCGCGATATCCCGGCTCGTCCTCGCCGAAGACCCCGGTGCGCTGGAGGCGATTCGTCGTGTCGCGACCGCCCTGGGCGAGGCGTGCGGCGACTTCCAGAGCGTGCTCGATCCCGAATTGTTCGTGATCGGCGGGGGAGTGGCCCAACTGGGCGAGACGCTGTTGGAGCCCGTACGTGCCGCCTATGCGACCTCGCTCGCCGGCGGCGAGGCTGAGGGACCGCTCGCAGGCTTCGCCATCGCCACGCTGGGCAACGATGCAGGTCTCATCGGGGTCGCCGACCTCGCGGGCGGACGGTGACGCGATGTTCTACTGGATCATGAAATACGTGGTGATCGGGCCGATCATGAAGGCCCTGTTCCGCCCGTGGATCGTGGGCCGGAAGAACATCCCTGCCACTGGGAGCGGCCATCCTCGCGAGCAACCACCTCTCGGTGAGTGACTCCGTGTTCCTTCCGATCATGATCGATCGGCCGATGTCCTTCCTCGCCAAGAGCGACTACTTCACCGGGAAGGGAATCAAGGGCTGGGCAACCCGGATGTTCATGAAGGCGTCCGGCCAGATTGCGATCGACCGTACCGGTGGCAAAGCCTCCGAAGCGTCGTTGAACACCGGCCTGCAGGTTCTCGGCAACGGCAACCTCCTCGGGATCTACCCGGAGGGGACCCGCAGCCCCGACGGCAAGCTGTATCGCGGCCGCACCGGTCTCGCGCGGATGGCGTTGGAAGCCCATGTCCCCGTGATCCCGGTGGTGATGGTCGACACCGGCGAGGTCATGCCGATCGGACGCTCCATTCCACGCATCGGTCGGGTGGGAATGATCATCGGTGAGCCTCTCGACTTCTCGCGCTTCCAGGGGATGGAGAGCGATCGATATGTCCTTCGATCCGTCACCGACGAGATCATGGTGGCCTTGCAGCGTCTCGGAGAACAGCAGTACGACGACGTCTACGCGTCGACGGTGAAGGACCGGCGTCCACCCGAATCGTGACGTGTCACACACGTCCGTGCGGAGCCGCGCCGCCAGTAGACTGATCTGATGCCCACCCCGCTCGAAGCTCTCGAACTTTGGCGCGAGCTGCCCATCAAACAGCAGCCCGCCTGGACCGATCTGGATGCCGTCGCCGCCGTCTCTGCGGAGATCGCCACGCTGCCCCCGCTCGTCTTCGCCGGCGAGGTGGACAACCTCCGGGATCGGCTCGCCCGCGCGGCATCCGGTCAGGCATTTCTGCTTCAGGGTGGCGATTGCGCCGAGACGTTCGCCGGCGCCACCGCCGAGCAGATCCGCAACCGTGTCAAAACTGTGCTGCAGATGGCCGTCGTCCTCACCTACGGCGCGTCGATGCCGGTCGTGAAGATGGGCCGGATGGCGGGCCAGTTCGCCAAGCCGCGCTCGAGCGACACCGAGACGCGCGGCAGCGTGACTCTTCCCGCCTACCGTGGCGACATCGTCAACGGCTACGACTTCACTGAGGGATCGCGCCAGCCCGATCCTCAGCGACTGCTCAAGGGCTACCACACGGCCGCCTCGACGCTGAACCTCGTCCGCGCCTTCACCCAGGGTGGTTTCGCGGACCTGCGCGAGGTGCACTCGTGGAACAAGGGCTTCGCGCAGAACCCGGCCAACCAGCGCTACGAGCGCCTTGCCGCCGAGATCGACCGCGCCATCAAGTTCATGGAGGCCGCGGGAGCGAACTTCGACGAACTGCGCGGTGTGGAGTTCTACACCGGCCACGAGGGCCTCCTCATGGACTACGAGCGGCCGATGACGCGGATCGATTCGCGCACCGGCACGCCGTACAACACCTCGGCTCACTTCGTGTGGATCGGGGAGCGCACGCGCGATCTCGATGGCGCACACGTCGACTACTTCTCGCGCATCCGCAACCCCATCGGGGTGAAGCTCGGACCGTCGACCACGCCCGAGATGGCGCTGGAGCTGATCGACAAGCTCGACCCCGAGCGCGAGCCCGGCCGGTTGACGTTCATCACGCGCATGGGCGCCGGCAAGATCCGCGATGCGCTGCCCCCGCTGCTGGAGGCCGTCCGCGATTCGGGTGCCACTCCGCTGTGGGTGACCGATCCGATGCACGGCAACGGGATGACGACCCCCACGGGCTACAAGACACGGCACTTCGACGACGTCATCGACGAGGTGCGCGGCTTCTTCGAGGCACACCGCGACGCGGGGACCTTCCCGGGCGGCATCCACGTGGAACTCACCGGTGACGATGTCACGGAGTGCCTCGGCGGATCGGAGCGCATCGACGAGGCAACGCTCGCGACGCGATACGAGTCGCTGTGCGACCCGCGCCTCAACCACATGCAGAGCCTCGAATTGGCTTTCCTGGTGGCCGAAGAGCTCGAAAAGCGCTAGCTCCTTCGCCGCTTCGCCCGTCGCTTTCGCCCGGCGTCCAGCCTCGCGCGCGCCCTTTCGTCCGCGAGGGGTCGCGTTCGGTCGGTGTCCGAGCCGCGACAACGCCGCACTTCGCGACCCCTCGCGAGCTGGAGGGCAGCGGGGGCGAGCGGTCGGGTAGGGGCGACGCGGCGCCGGTGACGGCGGGCGGTCAGAGCGTGGCGGAGATTCGCACAGACACGACGGTTCCCTTGACGCGTTGCGCGCCGGCCGCGGGACTCTGTGACTCGACCGCCGTGAAGGGGTCGGGGATGGCATCCCAGCGAGCGTCGTACTCGATCTCGAAGCCGTTGTCCTGCAGCTCGCTTCGCGCTTCGGAGAGCGTCATTCCCGTCAGATCCGGGACCGGGAACAGCGGCGGACCCTGCGACACGATGAGCGTCACGGTCTCGCCCGGCAGCCAATCGCCGCCGTTCTCACGACCCTGGATGCCGATGACCTTGCCGTCGTCGATCGTGTCGCTGAAGTCCTCGGCGTAGTCGCCGTTCACGACCAGGTTCTTGGCGGTCAGCGTCGAGGTTGCATCCGAAATGCTCATCCCGGTGACGTCGGGTACCGGGCCGAGTGAGACGGAGAGCACCGCCGTGTCGCCTTCGTGGACGGTGCATCCCGCTGTGCAGTCGAACACGGTGCCGTCGGCGCGGGCCGTGACGGATGCCGCGATCACCGTGTTCTCGGGGACGTCAGTGAAAGACTGCACGTCATCGCCCACATCGACTCGCGCGACAGTCAGCGCTTCGTGCGCCTGCTCTGAGCTCATGCCACTGAGGCCCGCGATCGCGTGATCCTGCGGGCCTTGCGAGACGAGCACGGTGATCGTGGTGTCCTGATCGACGCGCGAGCCGCTGGGTGGATCGGTCCCTACGGTGGTGCCGGCGGCGATGTCGTAGTCGAAGACGTCCTGCTGCGTCGCGGTGAGCGAGAGCTCCGCGAGCAGCGCTTCCGCTTCGGCGAAGGTGCGGTTGGACACATCCGGAACCGCGACCTGCGAGCCGGGACCCGACCCGAAATACCACCCTGCACCGGCGGCCAGTGCCGCGAGCAGCAACACGATGACGACGAGCCACGCGCCTTTGGTCGCATTGCGCTTCGTGCGGGTGCGCAGCCGAGTGGCGTTGTCGACGTTGTCGGTGACCATCGGTGCGGTGAAGCTGCCGGGGAGGACCTTCGTCATCTCATCCGACGAGATCGGGTCGTCCGCATCGATCACGCCGATCGCGGCCGTGCGCACCACTTGGGGGTAGACCCCGAGTTCTTTCTCGATCTCGCGGAGGCGATCGAGCATCTCCCGTGCATCGGAGGGGCGCTCGTCGGGCTCGCGCTCCGTGGCCCACAGCACGAGTTCGTCGAGAGGTTCGGGCACACCGGGGTTCTTGGCGCTCGGGCGCGGGACCGAGTCGGTCGCGTGCTGGTAGGCGATCTGCATCGGCTGCTCGCCCTTGTACGGCTGCTCGCCGACGAGCATCTCGTACAGCATGATGCCGAGCCCGTAGATGTCGCTGCGGGCATCGGCAGTGCCGCGGGTGACCAGTTCGGGAGCGAGGTAGGCGATCGTCCCGAGCAGCATCTGCCCCGTGGCGGTGTTGGCAGTCGTCGCTCGGGCGAGACCGAAATCGCCGATCTTGATGCGACCGTCCTCGGCGAGCAGGACGTTTTCGGGCTTGACGTCGCGATGGACGATGCCGGCGCGGTGCGCGGCGGCGAGGCCCGAGAGCACCGCATCCATGATCGTGATGGTCTGCGGGATCGTCAGGCGCCGCTGCTCGCGCAGCAGATCGCGCATCGTGATGCCCGGGAGGTACTCCATCACGAGGTAGGCGAGGTCGCCGTCCTGGCCTTGGTCGAAGACATTGACCACATGCGGGTCGGCGAGGCGTGCCGCCGCTCGCGCCTCCTGGATGAACCGGCTCTGAAAGACCGTGTCGTCCGAGAGATGCCCGTGCATGACCTTGAGCGCGACTCGGCGCTCGAGCCTGAGGTCGGTCGCGACGTAGACCGTCGCCATCCCGCCGCGAGCGATGCGAGCACGAACACGATACCGACTGTCGACCAGACGGCCGATCAGCGGGTCCGTCTGCTGACTCGTACTCACGCTGAGAGTCTACGGAGCGGATGCTGTGAGCCCTGGGAGCGGCTCACCCCGCAGTCACTGCGCAGTTGCACCCGCTCAGCCGAGAGCAGAGACCCAACTGGCCGCCTCGGATTCCCACGCCGCGTATCGGTCGGGATATGCCGAGACCTGTACGGCCTGCGCTGCGGCCCCGAAATCCATCGATTCCCACCCCGGAATGTCCAGGAGGCCACGAGTGTCCGGACCGTTGGGATCGGACCGCCCACCGTAGAACGCTGCGGCCGCGCGGTAGGGGTCACTGATCTGCGCGGCTGTTCCCCACCCCATGCTCGGGCGCTGTTGGAACAGTCCGAGCGAGTCACGATCTCCCCAATCGAGATTGCGAAGCCACGATTCCACCATCGACGCGCCGAGGGCGATCGCAATGCCGCGGTCCGACACTCCGCGTTCGCGGCCCACCGCGATGATGATGCGTGCGTTGGCGATCTGTTCAGCATCGAGGCTGGTCGACGGATCCGGGATCGCGAGAACTTGCCCGGGATAGATGATCGATCCGCGTTCCAGCCCGTTCGCCGCGAGCAGCGCGTTGACCGTCACGCCGTACTTGGACGCGATCGCCCAGACGGTGTCACCGCCTTGGATCTCATGCGCGTTCGTGATCGGCGCCGTCGATGCGGCAACCTGCGGCGCGGGCGCGGGCGCGGGCGCGGGTGCGGGTGCAGCCGGCGCTACCGGCGCAGCGGCGGGCGCCGAAAGCCGGAGTGTTTGCCCGGGCTTGATGATGGAGTCGCGACTGAGGCCATTCCACGCGAGAACGTCCGCCAGCCGAAGCCCGTTGCGGACCGCGATCGCCCAGACGGTATCGCCCGGCTCGACGATGTGATCGTCCGCCGCCATCGGTGCGGCACTGCGCATCGCGGGGGCGAGGTTCGCGTCGGCCGTGGAGGACTCCACCGCGTCAGCGGCAGCGGGAGCGGCCAGCGTCAGAATGATGCTTCCCGCGATGGCAGCCGGTAGTGCGGCGCGGCCACGTCGTCGTGATTCATGGGCGGGGGGCTTGGGTGTGTCACTTGCGTCGGGCACAGAGATCCCTCTCGGCCGCAGCTTTTCACGGCACGTCCTTTTACGGCACAGAATTGCAGGCCACCGTGTCACGGAAGTAAACCTGTGTCAACCTTTGAGGTTTTTGTGACTGGAGTGATCAGAGTGAATAAGGCGCATGTGACGCGAGGCGTGCGGGATGGGATAGTGGAGGGGTGACCGATGAATCTTCCTCGACTGTTGCCACCGACTGGCTTACTCTCTCGGCCCTCGTCGAGCTGACCGGCGAACCGCTCGGACGCATCCGCCGCTTCCTCGAAGAGAACCAACTCGTCGGTTCCCGCCGCGACGACACGTTCAAGGTCCCGTCGATCTTTCTGGTCGATGGGCAGCCACTCGCCTCGTTGCGGGGGACGGTGATCGTGTTGCACGATGCCGGCTTCAGCGATGACGAAGTGATCGACTGGCTGCTCACTCCAGAGGAGTCGATCGGCATCGCCCCGATCGAGGCGCTGCGTCAGGGCCGCAAGAGCGAAGTGCGCCGCGTGGCACAGGTCTTGGCCTGATGAGCAGCACCCGCTGCGCCTGACGACTCCCTAAGCGCTGCGCGCTGTGGCGGCGCGGGCCAGTTCGCGCAGGGCGGTCGAGGCCGACGCGCCGAGGCGCGCCTCGCCGAGTGCGCGGTCGGCATCCGCCGCGTAGCGCGCGATATCGCTCTCGACGCGCTCGAGCGCCCCCGTGGCGATGATCTGCTCCTGCAACGAGACGATCTGATCGTCGTCGAGGGTGGGATCGCCGACCTGGGCGTCCAAGGCGGATCGATCGGAGGGATCAAGTCCCTCGCGGGCATATGCGATCAGCAGTGTGCGCTTGCCTTCTCGAAGGTCGTCGCCCGACGGCTTGCCGGTGACGGCCGCATCCCCGAAGACACCGAGCACGTCATCGCGGAGTTGGAAGGCGAGTCCGACCGGATGCCCGAACTCCGCGAGAGCCGATCGCTGGGCGGCATCCGCTCCGGCCAAGGCCGCACCGATCAGCAGCGGTTGCTGCACGCTGTACCGCGCGGATTTCAGGGATGCCACGCGCAGAGCGCGTTCGGCGTGCTCGTCATCCGGTGCCGTCCGAAACGCAGCCTCTTCGGCGACGTCGAGGTATTGACCGATCGTGACGTCGCGACGCATGACGGCATACGCACTCCGCGCCGCGGCCGCGTGGCTCGCCTCCAGCAGACCCTCCTCGAAGAGGTCGTCGCTCCAGGCAACAAGAAGATCGCCGAGCAGGATCGCCGCCGAGCGTCCATAACCGGCCGCGTTCCCCGCCCATCCGTCGGTTGCATGCGACGCCTCGAAGCTGCGATGAGCCGCAGGGCGCCCGCGGCGGGTGTCGGAGTTGTCGACGATGTCGTCGTGGACCAAAGCGGCGGCGTGGAAGACCTCGAGTGCCGCCGCGGCCGACAGCACGTCATCGGGATGCTCCGTGGTGTCGCCGCCCGCGGCCTCTACGATCGCGTCCCAGCCGGTGAGGCAGAACCGAGCGCGCAGACGCTTGCCGCCCTCGACCGATCCCGCGGCGGCCTCGACGAAACCGGCCGCTTGCGCTCCCATTTCCTCCACCGAACGTCGTTGTTCGGCGACGAACCTATCCAGTCGCTGGGAAACAGCCACAATTGGGTCCGCGGTGGGTATCACGGGCCTAGCCTAGTTCTCGAACGCACGCGTACAATCAGACGTACTCGAGCTAACCAAAGAGGGGGATGCATGCCACTGTCAGAACAGGAGCAGCGTCTATTGGATGAGATGGAACGCCATCTCATGCGGAACGACGCCGATGTCGTGAGCGCACCCAGTGAAGGACAGACCCTCAGTTACCGAAACATCGTGTACGGCACGTTGCTCGTACTGGTGGGTCTCGGGGGCCTGATCGTGGGCGTATCGACCGGGATTATTGCGGTTGGAGTCATCGCCTTCCTCGTGATGGTCGTGGGCGTCGTTCTCGCCGTCCGCCCCGCGAAGGGAATCGGGCCTGTCTCCACCGAGAGCACCGGTGCCAAGAAGAAAGCTGCGCCCGCCGGAGCCTCCTTCATGGATCGCATGAACGACCGTTGGGATCGCCGCCAAGATCCGCGCTGACTCCACTCCATACTCGAAGAGCACCGACCCCAGGGTCGGTGCTCTTTTTTGTGTGCGTGGGGAGAAAAGTCTGATTCTCATGGCCATGTGGAGGGAAGTGGAGTAAAGTGGTGGCTACCTGACGAGGGCCGAGCGAAGGGGGAGTGCGAATGCTGCTGGGCACATACACTCCCAAACTTGACGACAAGGGTCGCGTCATCCTCCCCGCGAAGTTTCGGGATGAGCTCGGACCCGGCATCGTCGTCACGCGTGGTCAGGAACGCTGCCTCTACGTCTTCAGCACCGTCGAGTTCGACAAGGTGTACGAGAAGATCCGTGAGGCACCGCTGACGAACAAGCAGGCGCGCGACTTCCAGCGCATGTTCCTCTCGGGTGCCAGCGCGGAGAAGCCCGACAGCCAGAGCCGCATCACACTGCCGCCGCACCTGCGCACCTACGCGAACCTCGACCGAGAACTGATCGTGACGGGCGTCGGCGCCCACGCGGAGATCTGGGATGCCGACGCGTGGAACGCGTACGCATCCGGAAACGAAGACAGCTACTCCGAGATGGAGCAGGAGGTGATTCCGGGACTCTTCTGAGCCCCGGTCGTGACTCCCAGCCGCACGCCCTGACACACTTCCCCGGTGTCAGGTCGGGGCGGATGGGGATCAGGATCTGGGATCGGGCCCTTCATCTCATGAACACTCGTGATCTCCACACCCCTGTCTTCCTCGATCGCTGCGTTGAGCTCCTGGCGCCGGCGCTCGAGCACCCTGGTGCCGTTGTCCTCGATGCCACCGAAGGGATGGGTGGACATTCCGAAGCGCTTTTGGAGCGGTTCGACCAGGTCCACCTGATCGGGCTCGACCGTGACACCGATGCGCTCCGCCTCGCCGGCGAGCGACTCGCCCCGTTCGGAGACCGCGTCAGCCTCGTGCACACCGTTTACGACGGCATCGTGGACGCGGTGGCCTCGACAGGCCGCTCGCACGTCGATGGCATCCTGTTCGATCTCGGTGTCTCCTCGCTGCAACTCGACGAGGCCGATCGTGGCTTCGCCTATTCGCACGATGCTCCGCTGGACATGCGCATGGACCAAACGTCGGGGGTGACGGCGGCCGACGTCTTAGCCACCTACGGTGAGGGCGACCTGCGCCGCATCTTCGAGCGCTACGGCGAAGAAAAGCTCGCCGGACGCTATGCGCGCGCCATCCTGCACGCCCGCGAGCAGGAGCCGATCGAGCGGTCGGGCAGACTCGTCGAAATTCTGATCGCCGCCACGCCGGTTGCGGTCCAGCGCGAACGAGCGGGGCATCCCGCAAAACGCGTGTTCCAGGCCCTGCGAATCGAGGTCAACACCGAACTCGTTGCGCTCGAGCGCGCCTTGCCCGCGGCCCTGAGCCTCTTGCCGGTGGGGGGACGAATCGTCGTCTTGTCGTACCAGTCGTTGGAAGACCGGATGGTCAAACGTGCCTTCGCCAGCGCCGTCGCCTCCACCGCTCCTGCAGGTCTCCCCGTTGAACTCCCCGAGCACGCCCCTCGCTTCCGGCTCCTCGTCAAGGGCGCCGAACTGGCCTCAGATGAAGAGAAGGCGCGCAACCCGCGCGCAACTCCGGTGCGCCTTCGCGCCATCGAGCGATTGAGGGAGGCCGCATGAGCGCCAACGTTCTCGGTGCCAATGCTCTGGGCGTGGATGCCCGAAGCGCGCTTCCGGCATCCCCTCGTCGTGATCCTCGGGGCACGCTGCGCGCGCTGGCCCGTCCGATTCCCGGACGCCGCCCGCGTCTGCTCTACGGCGTGATCGCCGTGTGCGGTGCGGTCGCAATCGGTGCCGCTCAGATGGGACTGTCGATTCTCACCACGCAGACCTCCTACGAGATTTCGTCGCTGACGAAAGACCAGAGCGCGCTGACGTGGCAGAAGCAAATCCTCCAAGACGATGTCGCCGGCCTCAGCTCCCCACAGTTCCTCGCTGCCAACGCGGCCGCCCTCGGGATGGTCATCAACGAATCGCCGAACTACCTGCGACTGAGCGACGGTTCGATCGTCGGCAGCTCCGCAGAGGCAAGCGGGGCATCGTCCGTCGATGCGCTCTCCCGCGCTGCCGTCGGCAATGCTCTGGTCAGCGGCGTGCCGCTGGTCACCGACCCTGACGCGACGCTGGCGACCGGAATCACGGTCGATGATCTTCTGACCGCCGCGGATCCTGCGACACCCCCGCCGATCGCCGAGGGTCTGCCGACCCCCGCCACACACTGAGACACATGACGACACGATCCACGCGTAGTCAGCGCCGACGCACCGTCGTCGCGTTGGCGGTCGTCCTCGCGGTGCTCTCCGGCTTCGTCGTTCGGCTCGTCGACATCCAGGTGGTCAACGCCAAGGAGCACATCTCCGATTCCAAGGCCCTGGGCATGGAGGCCGGCCGCACGCTGTACGGCACGCGCGGCGAGATCGTCGACACAACAGGTGCGCCACTGGCGACGAGCACTCTTCTCTACGACGGTGTGCTCGACCCGAAGAACGCGGTCGTCGGAGTGAAGCGAACCCAAGCGGACGGCACCAAGAAGCTCGTCGAATGGCCCGAATTGGCGGCGGACATCGGTGAGATCACCGGACAGAGCGCCGATGACATTCAGCAGATCGTCGCAACAGCGCTCGCTGAAGATCCGGAGTCGCGTTTCGCTTACCTCAAGCGAGCGATGACCACCGAGCAATTTCGCGCTTTGGCCGAGCTCAACCTGCCCTTCGTGTCGTTCGACCAGCATCCGTCGCGCACGTATCCCGATGGGGCGGTCGCGGGAAACGTGATCGGATTCCTGGGCTCCGATGGCCAGCCGCTCGAAGGTCTCGAGTCTTTGCAGAACACGTGCCTGCAAGCAACCGATGGCAGCACCAGCTACGTCCGGAGCGTGGATGGCGTGGTCATCCCCGGCACCGAGACCGAGACACCTGCCGTCGATGGCGGCACCCTCAAGCTCACGATCGACCGTGATCTGCAGTGGTACATGCAACAGCTGATCGCCGAACAGACCCAGAACCTCGACGCCGAGAGCGGAGCGATCCTCGTCGTCGAAGTCAAGACGGGCAAGATTCGCGCCGCCGCCGAGTATCCCACCGTCGACCCCAACGATGTCGGCGCGTCTCCCGCCGAAGACCGCGGCAGCCGGCTCTTCCGCTACTCCTACGAGCCGGGGTCGACGTTCAAGCCGGTTACGGCCGCGACCGCGATCGAGGCTGCGGGATTGACACCTTCGTCCGCCGTCGTGGTGCCCGACCACATCGAATTCCCCAACGGCGCCGTCATCAACGACTCCGAGCACCACGCGACGCAGACGATGACCCTCACCGGCGGCCTCGTCAACTCGTCGAACGTTGCGATGTCGCAGTTCGGCACGCAGGTCGACCCGGCCACCCGGCTTGAGTACCTGCAGAAGTTCGGTGTCGGGCAGGGAACCGCGCTGAACTGGTCGGGGGAGCCGAAGGGCACCTACCTCCCCACCGACAAGTGGGACAACCAGACCTACTACACGACCACCTTCGGCCAGGCTTTCACCGTCACCGCACCGCAGGTCGCCAGCGTCTACCAGACGATTGCCAACGGCGGCGAGCGGATGCCGCTGAGCCTCGTCGAATCATGCACGAAGGCCGATGGCACCGTGGTGAAGCCCGACCTGCCCGCCCCTGTTCAGGTGATCAAGCCGGAAACCGCAGCGACCGTCGGCCTCATGCTCGAGAACGTCTTCGCACAGGGCACGATGGCGAAGGACGTTGCGATTCCCGGATATCGGATGGCGGGCAAGACCGGCACGGCTCAGAAGATCGATCCCGGAACGGGTCGATACAAGGACAATCTCTACTACACCTCCCTGGTCGGCTACGCGCCCGCCGATGATCCGCAGTATGTTGTTTTCACGGCCTTCGATGAGCCGAAGAAGGTGCGGATGTCGTCCGCCAACCGGTCCGCATTTCAAAAAGCCATGACGCAGGTGCTCAAGCATTACCGCGTTCTGCCGTCAGATTCGACGACCACCCTCCTCCCGCTGACCCAGTGACGCGACATACCGCGCCCAAGGACTGTTCACCATGATCCGGATGACGCTCGCTGAGGTGGCACACGCCATCTCCGGGACCCTCGAACTCGCCGCCGGCGACAGCGCCGAGACCGTCGTGTCGGGCACCGTCGACACGGACTCGCGCAACATCACCGCGGGCGACATCTTCGTCGCCAAGCCGGGCGAGGTCACCGACGGTCACCGCTTCGTGGGGACCGCGGCCGATGCCGGCGCCGTGCTCGCGCTGGTCGATCACCACGTCGACGTGGCTATCAGCCAGATCATCGTCGCCGATGTCGTCGATGCCCTCGCGGACCTTGCTCGTGAGGTCGTTGCGCGGGTGCGATCGGGTGGGCGACTCCGGGTCGTCGGCATCACCGGCTCCAACGGCAAGACGACCACGAAGAACCTCCTCGCCAGGATCCTGCAGGACGAGGGGGAGACCGTCGCGCCGCGTGCGTCGTTCAACAACGAGGTCGGCGCCCCGCTGACGATGCTGCGCGTCACAGAACAGACGCGGTTCCTCGTCAGTGAACTCGGCGCCGCAGGCCCCGGTCAGATCGCGCGTCTCGCCGGTCTCGTCCATCCCGATGTCGGCGTCGTCCTCATGGTCGGGATGGCCCACGCGGGCGGTTTCGGCGGAGTGGAAGCGACGCTGAAGGCCAAGACCGAACTCGTCGAAGCCGTGCGCCCCGGAGGTGTCGCGGTTCTCAACGCCGACGATGACCGGGTGGCCACCATGGCAGGTGTCGCCGAAGCGCGAGACGTCCGAGTGCGGTGGTTCGGTCGAGGTGCCGCCGCCGGCGTCCGTGCCGAAGACGTCGCGGTCAGTATGGCGGGGACGACCTTCGTCGTCATCGCCGGCGACGAGCGGATGCCGGTCCGCATGCGCGTCCTGGGCGAGCACCACGTCATGAACGCACTGGCGGCGATCACCGCAGCCCTCGAACTCGGCGTCACCCTGTCCGACGCGGTCTCGCGACTGGAGACCGTGGAAATTGCCGAACGCTGGCGGATGCAGCCACTCGGAAACGACAGCATCCGCATCATCAATGACGCCTACAACGCGAGCCCCGACTCGATGGCAGCGGCGCTGCGGACCCTCGCGCAGATCACCGAACCTGGCCACCGAAAGGTCGCCGTGCTCGGCGCGATGAGTGAACTGGGCGAATACGCCGGCGAGGAGCACGATCGCGTGGGCCTGTTGGCCGTGCGGCTGCGGATCGAGCGGATCGTGGTGGTCGGCACGGATGCGCGCCGACTCTTCCTCGCCGCCGTGGGTGAGGGCTCGTGGGACGACGAAGCGGTGTTCTTCGCCACCGCCGACGAAGCGTACGACTATTTGATCGGCGAGCTGCGCGACGGCGATCGCGTCCTCGTGAAGTCGTCGAATTCGGCCGGGCTCCGGCATCTGGGTGATCGTCTGGGAGAATCGTTCTCGTGAGATCACTACTGACGGCGGCCGCGATCTCCCTTGCCTTCACCCTCTTCCTGACGCCCCTCTTCATCCGGCTGTTCGGGAAGCTCGGTTGGGGTCAGGTGATCCGCACCCCTGATGACCCCGCGAACCCCGACCACGGGGCCAAGCGCGGTACGCCCACCATGGGCGGCCTCATCTTCATCATGGGCTCGATCGTCGGTTATTTGATCGGCACGTTCACCGGGGGAGCGCCGCCCACGATCTCAGGGCTCCTCGTCATCTGGATGATGGTCGGCCTCGGCATCGTCGGCTTCATCGATGACTATCTGAAGGTGCGCAGTCAACGCAGCCTCGGCCTGTCCGGGTGGCGGAAGGTCGTCGGTCAGATCGCCGTCGCCGTCCCATTCGCCGTCGTCGCCCTCATGTTCCCCAACAGCCGCGGATACACCCCGGCATCCGCCTATATCTCGTTCTTCCGCGACATTCCCGTGCTTTCGTTCATGGCACTCGGCGTGGTCGTCGGATGGATCGTCTACCTGCTGTGGATCTCGTTTCTGTCGGTCGCGTGGTCGAATGCGACCAACCTCACCGACGGCCTCGATGGCCTCGCCGCAGGCGCCGGAATCTTCACCATCTCCGCGTACAGCCTCGTCACCTTCTGGCAGTTCCAACAGCGCTGCTCGAGCGTCGCTGACCTCGTGCCCGCCTACCAATCTGCGTGCTACGACACGCGCGACCCCATGGACCTCACCATCATCGCGGCGTCCTTCGTGGGCGCTCTCGTCGGGTTCCTGTGGTGGAACGCGCCGAAGGCGAAGATCTTCATGGGCGATGTCGGCTCGATGGCGATCGGCGGGGTCATCGTGGCGATGGCGGTCCTCTCGCACACCGAACTCCTTTCGGTGATCCTCGCCGGCATCTTCGTCCTCGGTCCTGGATCGGTCATCCTGCAGCGGTACTACTTCAAGGTGACCGGCGGAAAGCGCCTGTTCCTGATGAGCCCGTTCCATCACCATCTCGAGATGCGCGGGTGGCCCGAGATCACGATCGTCGTGCGGATGTGGATCGTCGCGGGCATTCTCGCGGTGACGGGAGTCGCGTTGTTCTACGTCGCCTGGCTCGCGTCACTGTGACCGCTCCACTCGACGAGTTGACCAGTTGGCACGCCGACTGGAAGGGCCTGCGCGTTGTGGTGCTGGGTCTCTCGGTGACCGGATTCTCCGTCGCCGACACCTTGGCAGAGCTCGGTGCCGATGTGCTCGTGTTGACAGAGAGCGCCGATGACGAATACGCGAGGCTCCTTCCCGTCATCGGGGTGGACTTGTGGACCGGACCGCTCGACGAGGTTCCGATCGAGCTCCTCGCGTTCGGTCCCCAGGTTGTGATCGCCTCACCGGGTTTCGCGCCGCATCATCCCGTCATCGGGTGGGTGCAATCGAACGGGATTGCCCTGTGGGGTGACATCGAACTTGCCTGGCGCGTGCGTGACAAGGTCGTTCGTCCAGACGGCCGGCCGGCCGAGTGGGTGCTCATCACGGGAACCAACGGAAAGACGACCACCACCCAGCTCACGGCGACCATGCTCCTCGCGGGTGGACTGCGGGCGGCGCCCTGCGGCAATATCGGGGTACCGGTACTCGACGCTGTCCGCGATCCTGCGGGCTTCGATGTGCTGGTCGTCGAGATCTCCAGCCATCAGCTCTGGTATCTGAGTCTGCAGACCGGCCCCGACCCGGTCTCGCCGCACGCGAGCGTGTGCCTGAATCTCGCCGACGATCACCTCCAATGGCACGGCTCGTTCGAGGCATACCGCGACGCGAAGGCCGTCGTCTATCAGCACACCCGGATCGCCTGTGTGTACAACAAGGCCGATGTCGCGACCCGCACGATGGTCGAAGATGCCGAGGTCGTCGAGGGATGCCGCGCCATCGGGTTCGACCTGGGAATTCCCGGACCCAGCGATGTGGGCGTCGTTGACGGCATCCTGGTCGATCGTGCGTTTCTCGACGACCGTCACAAGAGCGCTCTCGAACTGGCGACAGTCGGCGATCTTGCCCGGCAAGGGCTGGGTGCACCGCACGTCGTCGCCAACATCCTTGCCGCGAGCGCCCTCTCGAGATCGCTGGGGGTGACTCCCGCTGCCATTCGGGATGCCCTTGCCGGTTTCCGCATGGACCCGCACCGCATCGAGGTCGTCGCGACCGCGTCCGGGGTGACATGGGTCAACGACTCGAAGGCGACCAACCCCCACGCGGCGGCATCGTCGCTGATGGCCTTTCCCGGCGCAGTGTGGGTGGTGGGAGGGCTGCTCAAGGGCGTCGACATCTCCGGATTGGTGGCCAGCCGCGGGGGCTCTGCGAAAGCGGTGATCGTGATCGGAGTCGACCGCACCGAGGTCGTCGCCGCGTTCGTGCGACACGCGCCGGCGGTGCCCCTGTTCGAGGTCGATGCCACAGAGACTGAGGGAGTCATGACCGAGGTCGTCGAACTGGCGGCGAACATCGCACGTGACGGGGATGTGGTTCTCCTCGCCCCCGCCGCTGCATCGTTCGACCAGTTCGCGTCCTACGCCGACCGCGGGAACCGTTTCGCGGAAGCGGTACGAGAGCGGATCGGAAGGGGGACCGGTGGCAACGACAACCCAGAACCGGAACCGACCGACCGCAACTCCGGCTGACACCGCCGCATCGGGGCCTCGCGGCTTCGCGGCTCGGGTTTCGCTGGGCAAGGTGTTCGCGCCGGTGCCGAGTGAATTCCTTCTCATCGCGTCGACGGCGCTGATGCTCACCGGGTTCGGCCTGGTGATGGTCCTGTCGGCGACGATGGCCACGTCGGCGGCGGACGGTGTGAGCCCCTTCGAGACCGTTCTCAAGCAGGGTGTGTTCGCGCTCCTCGGCATCCCGCTCATGTTCATCGCCAGTCGGATGCCGATCGGATTCTGGAAGCGGATCGCGTGGCCGGCTCTGATCATCGGTGTCCTCCTCCAGCTGCTCGTTTTCGTTCCCGGGTTGGGTTACGAAAACGACGGCAACCGAAACTGGATCGTCATCGCGGGGTTCCAGGCGCAGCCCTCCGAGTTCCTCAAGCTCGCGCTCGCTCTGTGGATGGGCTACGTCCTGTTCCGCAAGCAGACGCTCCTGGGCCTCTGGCACCACGTGTTCATTCCCGTCGTCCCCGTCGGCGCGCTCGTCATCGGGACGGTGCTGGCCGGCCATGACCTGGGCACCGCCATGATCCTCGTGCTGATCGTGCTCGGGTGCCTGTTCTTCTCCGGTGTGAAGCTGCGGATCTTCTTTCTCCCGCTCATCGTGGCGGCCGGTGCGGTCGCGGCACTCGCGGTGACGAGCCCCGACCGGATGCGCCGCATCATGAGCTTCATGAACGTCGACACGATCTCGTGCTACTACCAGGACTGCTACCAATCGCTCCACGGCATCTGGGGACTTGCCGGCGGCGGCATCTTCGGGCTCGGTCTCGGCAACTCACGTGAGAAGTACGAGTGGCTGCCGGCCGCGGCGAACGACTACATCTTCGCGATCGTCGGCGAAGAGCTCGGCCTCATCGGGTGCATCGTCGTGCTCGCTCTGTTCGCGCTCTTCGCGGTCGGCGCGTTCCACGTCATCCGCAAGACCCATGACCCGTTCGTCCGCATCGTGACCGGTGGCATCATCGTGTGGATCGTGGGGCAGGCGCTCATCAATATCGGTGTCGTGCTGCGCATCTTCCCCGTTCTCGGTGTTCCGCTGCCGTTCATGTCGCAAGGTGGGACGTCCCTGCTGTCGGTGCTTCTGGCCTGCGGTGTGCTGCTGTCCTTCGCGCGATCGCTGACGGCACCGCCGTCGCGGCCGGTGGCACCGTCGCGCGCACGCATTCCACAGGCGGCCGGACGCGCCGCTTCGCGCTAGACCCAGCGCTCTGACGAGCGCGCGCCGCGCACGGGAGATAAGGTCGAGCGGGTGACGACGTACCTCCTCGCCGGTGGCGGGACTGCCGGCCATGTCAACCCGCTCCTCGCTGTTGCCGATGCCCTCCGCGAGCGCGAACCCGATTCCACGGTGCTCGTCCTCGGGACCCGCGAAGGGCTCGAGTCGAGGCTCGTGCCCGAACGCGGCTACGAGCTGCTGACCATCGACAAGCTGCCCTTTCCGCGGCGTCCGAACGGCGATGCCGTCCGCTTTCCGGCGCGCTGGCGCCGCACCGTCGCGCAGGCACGGGAACATCTGCGCGGTCGCCACGTCGATGTCGTCGTCGGATTCGGCGGCTACGCCTCGGCGCCCGCGTACGTCGCCGCGCGGCGAGAGCGCATCCCCGTGGTCGTCCACGAGGCGAACGCGAAGCCCGGACTCGCCAACATCCTCGGAGCACGTCGTGCGGCCGCGACCGGAGTGGCGTTCGAAGGCACACCCCTGAAGGGGTCGCGCGTGGTGGGCATGCCGCTCCGCCAAGAGATCGTCGATCTCGACCGCGATGCTTTGCGAGCCTCTGCCGCGGAGCACTTCGGCCTGCGCGACGACGCACCCGTGCTGCTCGTCTTCGGGGGATCTCTCGGCGCGCGCCGGCTCAACGCCGCATTCGCCGACTCGTGGCGAGATGTGGTCGCCGCCGGCTGGCAGGTCTTGCACGCGACCGGAGAGAAGAACGATCTTCCTGATTCCGACCGTGGGGGATATGTCGCACTGCCGTACATCGACCGCATGGACCTCGCCTACGCCCTCGCCGATGCGATCGTCTCGCGGGCGGGATCTGCCACCGTCAGCGAGGTGAGTGCGCTCGGCATTCCCGCGATCTACGTTCCGTACGCCGTGGGCAACGGGGAACAGGCGTTGAACGCGGCGTCTGCCGTCCGCGCCGGGGCCGCGCGCATCATCTCCGACGCCGACCTGACGCCCGAGCGCGTTCGCGATGAAGTCATTCCACTGCTGGGCGATGAAGCGGCCCTGAACCGGATGCGGGTGGCCGCGGCATCCGCCGGATCACGAGCAGGGACCGCGAATGTCGTCGCCCTGATCGACGAGGCGCTCGCGGGCGGCGCTGCCCGCTGATCCTCGGGAGGTGGTGTGCCGCGGGCGCGCGGTGGCATGGGCCGACCTACACTTGACTGGTTATGATCAGACCCGATTTGAGCCTGCCCATTCCCGAAGACATCACGGCCGCGCACTTCATCGGCATCGGTGGTTCGGGCATGTCGGGACTGGCCGGAATGTTCCTTGATCGCGGCATCCGCGTGTCGGGATCCGATCGTGCGGACAGCCCCGCCATGCGCTCGCTGGCGGCACGCGGAGCCGATGTCCATGTCGGCCACGACGCGGCGAATCTGCCGGACGACGTCGACACCGTCGTGCACACCGGGGCGATCTGGCCGGAGAACCCGGAATTCCTGCTCGCAAAAGAGCGCGGGCTGCACGTGATCCACCGTTCGCAGGCGCTGCACTGGCTCATCGGTGGACGGCGGCTCATCTCCGTCGCTGGAGCTCACGGCAAGACGACATCCACGGGCATGATCGTCACCGCCCTGCAGGCACTCGGGGAGGTCCCCACCTTCGTCAACGGCGGCGTCATCGCGGGACTCGGCGTCTCCAGTGCGACCGGCTCCGACGACATCGTCGTCATCGAAGCGGACGAGTCCGATGGCACGTTCCTGCTCTACGACACTGCGGTCGCCCTGATCACCAACGTCGATCCCGACCACATGGATCACTGGGGTTCTGCCGAGGCCTTCTACGACGGATTCGTGCGCTTCGCAGAGGCCGCGAGCGAAGCTGTCGTCATCTCAGCCGACGATGCCGGCGCGCGCCGCGTTGCCGCAGCGCTGACGCACCCGGGGGTCCTGACGTTCGGTACCGCATCCGACGCCGATGTGCGGATCGAGGACATCGTCACCGACGGTCCAGTTGCCTTCACGCTCGTCCACGAGGGCGAGTCCGTCCGCGGCGCGTTGGCTGTGCCCGGCGCCCACAACGCCATCAACGCGGCGGGCGCCGTCGCTGTGCTGCTGAAGGTCGGGTACTCGCTCGAGCCCGCACTGCGCGCGGTCGAGGGCTTCGCGGGCACCGCGCGCCGTTTCGAACTGCGCGGGGTTGCGCGAGGCGTGAGCGTGTACGACGACTACGCGCACCACCCGACCGAGGTCGCCGCCGCACTCTCCGCCGCTCGAACCGTTGTGGGCGACGGCCGGATCATCGCGTTGCATCAGCCCCACACCTATTCGCGCACGGCGGAGATGTTCCAGGAGTTCGCCGACGTCCTCGAGGGCCACGCCGATCACACGATCGTCCTCGACGTCTACGGAGCCCGTGAAGACCCCGTCCCCGGCGTCACCGGGGCACTCGTCAGCGAGGCATTCACCGATTCAGATCACGTCCACTTCGTTGCCGACTGGCAAGCGGCCGCCGAGTACACGGCATCCGTCGCGCGCGACGGCGACTACGTCATCACGCTCGGATGCGGAAACGTCAACCTGATCGTCCCCCAGGTGCTGACCGCCCTCGCCGAAACCGGAGAGTAGTTCGTGCGCCGGCCGAGCCCGCTGCCGCCCCCGCCGCAGGACGTCGCGAAGACGCCGAGAGCCGAGGCGACGTCGCCCCCGGTGTCCTCCGAGGTCGACGAGCGTGCGGGTGCCGTCGACGATGAGCGGAGCGTCGCGCCCCTGGCGCCGGTGATCCCCTTCACGGGCACGGATGGCGCGGCTCTCGCCCGGCCGGATGCGGCCATCGCCGACAGCACCGCGACAGACCACTACGGTGAACGATGAACGCGCGACCCTCGCGCCGATCGATGCCGAGCCTGCTTCGGTCAGCGTGGGCGATGTCTGGGCGGCCGCCCGCGCCCGTCGAAAAGCGCTGCGCGGCGAGGTGCGACGTTTCACCGGTCGGCAGCGCCGTCGACGCATGACCTGGCTCGCGGTGACGGCAGCGTTGCTGATCCTCGTGCTCGGCACGTTGGGCGCTGCCTACAGTCCGCTGTTCTCCGTCGAACGGATCACCGTGGCGGGCGCCGCCGACCTCGACGCGGGTGAGGTAGAGGATGCGCTCTCGAGCCAACTCGGCGTGCCGCTGCCACTCGTGAATGCGAGCGAGATCAAGGCGGCGTTGGTCGGCTTCCCCCTTGTCGAGACCTACACGCTCGAAGCTCGTCCGCCGCACGAACTCGTGGTCAGGATCGTCGAGCGCACTCCGATCGGCGCCTATCGCTCCCCGGCCGGCTACACGCTGGTTGATGCGGCGGGTGTCGCGCTGTCGACGACGCCGTCGGCGCCCGATGGGTATCCGCTGCTCACGGTGACCGGTGGCGTCGCCTCCAAAGCATTCGCGGCCGTCGGCCAGACCTTTCGCTCGCTTCCCGACGATATCCGTCCACGAGTGAGCGAGATCGTCGCGACCACCCCTAACGACGTCACCCTGACTTTGGGTGACACCGGCACCTCGATCGTGTGGGGAAGCTCCCGTCAATCCGCGATGAAGGCCCTCGTTCTCGCGCAGACGATGGCTGCGCGCCCTGGGCAGAGTCTCTACGACGTCTCCTCGCCGAATGCTGTCGTCGTCCGCTGACGACCAGCCTCTCTCAGCACGCAATCCGACACGCGATGTGGCGACACGCCCGGTGCCTCACGGGATCAGCGCCGCGATCGCATAACTTTCAACTCAGGAATTGCATACTCGGCAATTCTTTAAACCTCCACATGAAGTTGAAGGTTTAGACAACGGTTCGGGACGAGACGGAGGCCGGCATGAGCCAGAACCAGAACTACCTCGCGGTGATCAAGGTCGTGGGTGTGGGCGGTGGCGGCGTTAATGCTGTCAATCGGATGATCGAGCTCGGGTTGCGGGGTGTGGAGTTCATCGCGGTGAACACCGACGCGCAGGCCCTGCTCATGAGCGATGCGGACGTCAAGCTCGACGTCGGTCGGGAACTTACGCGTGGACTGGGTGCAGGTGCTGACCCAGAGGTCGGACGCCGTGCGGCCGAAGACCACGCAGAGGAGATCGAGGAAGCCCTCGCGGGTGCCGACATGGTCTTCGTCACTGCGGGCGAAGGCGGTGGCACCGGAACCGGTGGAGCGCCCGTCGTCGCTCGCATCGCCAAGTCGATCGGTGCATTGACCATCGGTGTGGTGACCAAGCCGTTCTCCTTCGAGGGACGTCGCCGTCAGGTCCAGGCCGAAGACGGTGTTGCGAAGCTGAAGGAAGAGGTCGACACGCTCATCGTCGTCCCCAACGACCGTCTGCTGGAGATCAGTGACCGTGGCATCTCGATGATCGAGGCGTTCGCCACTGCCGACCAGGTGCTCCTCGCCGGCGTGCAGGGCATCACCGACCTCATCACGACGCCGGGTCTGATCAACCTCGACTTCGCCGACGTCAAGTCGGTCATGCAGGGTGCCGGATCGGCGCTCATGGGAATCGGATCCGCGCGCGGCGCAGATCGTGCGATCAAGGCCGCGGAACTGGCTGTCGAGTCGCCGCTGCTCGAGGCATCGATCGAGGGCGCACACGGCGTCCTGCTGTCCATCCAGGGCGGATCGAACCTCGGCATCTTCGAGATCAATGACGCCGCTCAGTTGGTCAAGGAAGCAGCGCACCCCGAGGCCAACATCATCTTCGGTACGGTCATCGACGACACCCTCGGCGACGAGGTGCGCGTGACGGTCATCGCCGCTGGATTCGACAGCGGGGAGCCCACGCTCCGGATCGAGCCGGTAGGCGCCGCACGTCCGGTCACGGCTCCCGTGTTGCCGTCGACCTCGGCTGAAGAGGTCGCTCGCGACCTGGACGTGGACGCCCCCGAGAAGAAGGAATCCGTCTCGGTCGCCGTCGTCAGCGAGTCGTACGAATCGACCTTCGGCGACGACGACCTCGACATCCCGGACTTCCTCAAGTAGAGGAAGCCCCGTCACGTAGAAGAAGCTGTGAACCTCGCCGACCGTCTGGCAGACGTTGACGCTCGCATCGCCGCGGCGATGCGAGCGTCGCGTCGCGAGTCGTCGACGATCACACGCATTGTCGTGACGAAATTCCATCCCGCCTCGCTCGTCGAGCAGCTGTATGCGCTGGGAGTGCGCGACGTCGGCGAGAACCGCCAGCAGGAGCTCACCTCGAAGCGTGATGAGGTCGGGAGAGCGGACGGCCTGAAGTGGCATTTCATCGGGCAGGCCCAGACGAACAAGGCCCGTCTCGTGCGCGCCTCGTCGGACGTCGTGCATTCGGTGGATCGTGCACGGATTGCCGACGCGCTGCACGCCGCAGCGACGGACGCACCGAGTGAGCAGCGAAGTCCCCTGGACGTCCTGCTCCAGATCAACTTGACGGATGACCCCGGTCGAGGGGGAGTGGCACCCGCGGACGCGGAAGCGCTCGCGTCGCACGTCGCGGCATCCTGTGCATCGTTGCGTGTTCGCGGCGTGATGGCCGTCGCGCCGCTCGACGAACCCGCGGCCGAAGCGTTCGCACGACTTGCCGAAACTGCCTCGGTGGTTCGGTCTGTCGTGCCGGATGCCGACTGGATCTCCGCCGGCATGTCCGGCGACTTCGCTGAAGCGATCTCTGCAGGTGCGACACACCTGCGAATCGGGACGGCAATCACGGGCCCTCGGCCCACCCACTATTAGCCTCAGAACAGACGAGCAAACGGAGGATGCGATGTCGAACCCGCTGAAGAAAACCATGGTGTACCTGGGCCTTGCCGACGAAGAAGATGGCTACGAAGAGGCGCCTGCGTCTCAGCCTGATCGCAAGGAGAAGTCGGTCGAGAGGGCCGCTCCCGTGACGCCGATCCATCGACCCACCGTGGTGCGCCAGCCTGCTGCCGGAACCGTGAGCGAAATCCTCACCGTGCACCCGAAGCAGTACCGCGACGCACAGGTGATCGCGGAGAACTTCCGCGACGGAGTGCCGGTCATCATCAACCTGTCGCAGATGAGTGATGCCGACGCCCGTCGTCTGATCGACTTCGCCAGTGGACTCTCGCTGGGTCTGTACGGGCGTATCGAACGTGTGACGAGCAAGGTCTTCCTGCTCTCGCCCGAAAATGTTGCGGTCTCCGGGGGCGGAGCAGTTGCTCAGGCTGAGCCCGAGGCGGCCTCCTTCCCGCAGTAAGCCGCGGTGGACGCTGTGCGGCTCTTTGCCGCGATTCTCAACGCCCTCGTTCTGCTTTACATCCTGTTGCTCCTCGTTCGATTGATCATGGAATACATTCCCATGTTCAATCGCACGTGGCGCCCGCGCGGCATCGGGCTTTTTCTGGCCGAAGCCGTGTACACGATCACCGATCCGCCGATCAAGCTCTTCCGTCGTCTGATTCCTCCACTGCGGATCGGTGCGATCGCGATCGATCTCGGGTTTCCGCTCACGATGCTGATCTGTTTTGTCCTGCTGTCGGTGACCCGCGCCATCGCCGGTCCCTGAGACTGCGCCGTCGCGGGTTGCAGACACGCGCACTATGCTGAATGACTACGGCCCGCCACCGGCTCGACCGCTATAGAAGTGGGCTACGTCCTGAGCCCCTGAAAGAGGACTACACCATGGCTTTGACCCCAGAAGACGTCGTTACCAAGCAGTTCCAGCACGTTCGGTTCAAGGAGGGATTCGATCCCGACGAGGTTGACGACTTCCTCGACGAGATCGTCGTCGAGTGGCGCAAGTCCATCGCCGAAGCCGACGAGCTGAAGGCGAAGCTGGCCGCGTACGAGTCTGGCGAGAAGCCCGAGGCTGCAGAGAAGCCCGAAGAGGCACCTGCCGTCGAAGAAGCCCCGGCCGCCGAGGAGCCTGCCGCAGAAGAGCCTGCTGCGGCGCCCGCCGTCGCTCCTGCCGCCGCCTCCGCCGGCATCATCGAGCTGGCCCAGCGCCTGCACGACGAGCACATCGCCGATGGTCAGGCTCAGCGCGACAAGCTGATCGCTGATGCGCAGACCCAGGCCGCTTCCATCCTCGCCGACGCCGAAGCTCGTCGCCGCGAAGAGGTCGCCGCGCTCGAGCAGGAGCGCAGCGGTCTTGAAGGCCGCATCACGGAACTCCGCCAGTTCGAGCACGATTACCGCAGCCAGCTGCGCGGATTCATCGAGGACAAGCTGCGCGACCTGGACACCACGGGCGAGGGCGCTACCCCGGTCGCTGCCTCCGGATTCTAGGCAACGCCTTTTGTGACAGGCCCAACCCGCCTGCGAGCTGCGGCGGCCGGCACCATCATCGCGATTCTCGCGTTGCTGGTGCTGGCCGCCGATCAGTTCGCGAAGCACCTTGCGATCGAAAACCTTCCCTACCAGGAAGCCGTTCACGTCATCGGCGACTTCCTGATCTTCTACCTCACCCGCAACCCCGGCGCAGCCTTCTCGCTCGGCACCGGAGTCACCTGGATCTTCACGATCATCCTTGCGGCGGTGGCGATCTTCATCATCTACCTCGGATTCACGCGGGTACGGTCTCGGCGGTGGGCCGTCGTCCTCGGGCTCCTCCTGGGTGGGGTCCTCGGGAATCTGACCGACCGACTCGTTCGAGCACCGGGCTTCGGATCCGGACACGTCGTGGACTTCATCAACACACCGTGGATGATGCCGGCGATCTACAACGTGGCCGACATGTTCATCGTCACGATGATGATCCTCGTCGCCGTTCTCATCGTGGCCGGCGTACGGCTCGATGGGACGCGCGAGCGGCGCGCAGCGACCTCGGAAGATGACGCCATGACCGATACCGCGTCAAACGCACCCTCGGATGCCGCGCCCGGCGACGCAAAGGCCTGACATGCCCACCCGGAGTCTCCCCGTTCCTGACGGGCTCGACGGCGTACGCGTCGACGCGGCGCTGGCGAAACTGCTCGGCTTTTCGCGCACCTTCGCCGCAGAGGTTGCCGAGTCCGGGGGAGCCGTCCAGGACGGCGCGACACTCGGCAAGTCCGACAAGCTGCGCGCCGGCGCCTGGCTCGACGTCGAATGGCAAGACAAACAAGAACTTCGCGTCGTACCCATCGCCGTTCCCGACCTCGGCATCGTCTACGACGATGACGACATCGTCGTCGTCGACAAGCCGACCGGCGTCGCCGCTCATCCTTCGGTCGGCTGGGAGGGACCCACGGTCGTGGGCGCCCTCGCGGCGGCCGGATTCCGGATCGCCACCACCGGGGCTGCCGAACGCCAAGGCGTTGTGCACCGCCTCGACGTCGGCACGAGCGGTCTGATGGTGGTTGCCAAGAGTGAGCGCGCCTACGTCGCGCTCAAGCGCGCGTTCAAGGAGCGTGACGTCGAAAAGATCTATCACGCTGTCGTGCAGGGCCACCCCGATCCGCTTGCGGGGACGATCGATGCACCGATCGGACGGCATCCGTCCCACTCGTGGAAGTTCGCCGTGCGCCCCGAGGGCAAGGAGTCGGTGACTCACTACGAGACGCTCGAGGCGTTTCCTGGGGCCTCACTCCTCGAGATTCACCTCGAGACAGGGCGCACACATCAGATCCGCGTCCACATGGCCGCGCATCGGCATCCGTGCGTCGGAGACCCGCTGTACGGGGCCGACCCGACCATGTCCGCCCGCCTCGGGTTGACCAGGCAATGGCTGCACGCCCATCAGCTCGCGTTCGCGCATCCGGCGACCGAGGAGTGGGTGACCTTCACCTCCGACTACCCCGCCGACCTCGCGCACGCGCTCGACGTCCTGCGGGGCGACTGACCATTGCCGCCGTCGCAGCGATGCGGCACAGTGGCGGCATGGTGATCACGGTTCGCCCGGCGACGAGCTTTGCCGACGTCAGTACCATGGTCGGGCCGAAGCGGCCTGACGCGAACGTCTGCTGGTGTCTGAGCTACCGCATTCCGAACAAGCTGAACCACGAGCTGAGCGGCACGGCACGCGGTGACTACGTTCGCAAACTCGTGAGCAGAACGCTCCCACCAGGGGTGCTCGCCTACGACGGTGCAGAAGTCGTCGGCTGGGCCGGAGTCCACCCTCGCGCCGACACGACTTTTGCGTCCAGCCGCAAGATTCCGCACGTGGACGACCTCGACGTCTGGAGCGTCTGGTGTATTCGCGTGCGCCCGGGCCATCGCGGCCAGGGAATCTCGCACGCACTCCTCGCAGGCGCCGTCGACTTCGCTCGTGACCATGGCGCGCCGGCCATCGAGGGCTATCCCGTCGACAACAAGGGCGCCAAGGTCGACCTGACCATGGCGTACGTCGGCACGAGACGGTTGTTCGAGAAGGCCGGGTTCCGGATGGCCATCACCACTGATTCCATTCTGAACGGATTTCCGCGCGTCCTCATGCGCAAGGACCTGGCTTGACGGGTCAGCGCCCGCCGCGAAACTGCGCGGGATCGTCTTCGGCGATGGCGAGCGCGATCTTTCGCACATGCGCCGGGTCGAGTTCGCCCATCGCGCCGAGGTCATACCAGCCGACTTCGGTCAACTCCCCGTCTGCGGGGTGGGGATCTCCCGACACCCACGTGCACCGGAACACGAGATCCAGATAGTCCACCTGGTCGCCGTTGGCGTAGGTGATGCGATCGAGCTGATGCACGAGGGCGAGTCGCTCGACGCGCACCACGATGCCTGCCTCTTCCAGACACTCCCGGGCAGCGGCATCCGCCGGCTCCTCGCCAGGATCGACGATGCCCGACACCGGCTGCCAAGACCCGTTGTCTGCGCGCTTTCCCAGCAGCACTTTCTCGTCGCGGAACACGATCGCCGTCACCCCCACCAGCGGCAGCGGATCGTGGTCGATCTTCTTGCGGAGCTCGAGCACGAAATCGGGAGTGGCCATGGTGTCAGCCTAGGCGCGGGCTCTGCCGGGCCGTCGGAGGCCGAACGTAGAATCGATCCGTGGCATCAGACTCCTTCGTACACCTGCACGTGCACAGCGAATACTCGATGCTCGACGGCGCGGCGCGCATCGGGCCGATGGTCGAAGAAGCGGTCCGCCTCGGCATGCCTGCGATCGCGGTCACCGACCACGGCAACACTTTCGCCGCATTCGAGTTCTACAAAGCGGCGAAGGATGCCGGCATCAAGCCCATCATCGGCATCGAGGCCTACGTCACGCCGGGCACGCACCGCTCCGACAAGTCGCGCGTGCGCTGGGGCTCGCCGGAACAGAACAGCGACGACGTCTCGGGGTCGGGTGCCTACACGCACATGACATTGCTGTCCGAGACCAGCGAGGGAATGCACAACCTCTTCCGCCTCAGCTCGAAGGCGAGCATGGAGGGCTTCTACTTCAAGCCCCGCATGGACCGGGAGATCCTGCAGCAGTACAGCAAGGGTCTGATCGCCACGACCGGATGCCCGTCGGGTGAGGTCCAGACGCGGCTGCGCCTCGGGCAGTACGACGCGGCGCGCGCGGCAGCGGCCGAGTTCCAGGACATCTTCGGCAAGGAGAACTACTTCGCCGAGATCATGGACCACGGACTGTCCATCGAGCGGCGTGTCATGAGCGACCTGCTGAAGATCTCGAAAGACCTCGACATTCCCCTCGTCGGCACCAACGACCTCCACTACACGCACCAGCACGACGCCACGAGCCACGCGGCGCTCCTCTGCGTGCAGTCGGGCTCGACGCTCGATGACCCGAAGCGGTTCCGTTTCGACGGCGACGGGTATTACGTGAAGAGCCCGGCGGAGATGCGGCAGGTCTTCCGCGATCACCCCGAGGCATGCGACTCGACGCTGATGATCGCGGAGCGGTGCGAGGTCGAGTTCAACACGAGTGCCAACTACATGCCTCGGTACCCGGTCCCCGCCGGCGAGACCGAGGAGAGCTGGTTCGTCAAAGAGGTCGAAATCGGCCTCGAGTTCCGCTACCCGGACGGCATCCCCGACGAGGTGCGTCGTCAGGCCGAATACGAGACCAGCGTCATCGTGCAGATGGGGTTCCCGGGCTATTTCCTCGTCGTCGCCGACTTCATCAACTGGGCGAAGGACAACGGCATCCGCGTCGGGCCGGGTCGTGGGTCGGGTGCAGGTTCGATGGCCGCGTACGCGATGCGGATCACCGATCTCGATCCGCTGCAGCACGGCCTCATCTTCGAGCGATTCCTCAATCCCGAGCGCGTCTCGATGCCCGACTTCGACGTCGACTTCGATGACCGTCGCCGCGGCGAAGTCATCCAGTACGTGACGCAGAAGTACGGCGACGAGCGCGTTGCGCAGATCGTCACCTACGGCACGATCAAGGCGAAGCAGGCGCTCAAGGATGCCGGGCGCGTCCTCGGCTTCCCGTTCAGCATGGGGGAGAAGCTCACCAAGGCGATGCCCCCGGCGGTGATGGGCAAGGACATGCCGTTGGAGGCCATGTTCGATGCGAAGCATCCGCGCTTCAAGGAGGCATCCGAGTTCCGGCTCCTCATCGAGACCGATCCGGAATCCAAGACGGTCTTCGACACCGCTGTCGGCCTCGAGAACCTGAAGCGCCAGTGGGGTGTGCACGCGGCCGGCGTCATCATGTCATCCGAGCCGCTGATCGACATCATCCCGATCATGAAGCGCGAGCAGGACGGCCAGATCGTCACGCAGTTCGACTACCCGTCATGCGAGTCGCTCGGGCTCATCAAGATGGACTTCCTGGGGCTTCGCAACCTCACGATCATCGACGACGCGCTCGACAACATCCGCGCGAACCGCGATGAAGAACTCATCCTCGAAGACCTCACGCTCGATGACCGGCCGGCTTATGACCTCCTGGCGCGCGGCGACACGCTGGGCGTCTTCCAGCTCGACGGCGGACCGATGCGCTCACTGCTGCGCCTCATGAAGCCCGACAACTTCGAGGACATCTCCGCGGTGCTCGCGCTGTACCGCCCGGGCCCCATGGGCGTGGATTCGCACACGAACTACGCGCTGCGCAAGAACAAGCTTCAGGAGATCGTCCCGATCCACCCCGAGCTCGAGGAGCCGCTCAGTGAGGTGCTCGGTGGCACGTATGGCCTGATCGTGTACCAGGAGCAGGTGATGGCGGCGGCGCAGAAGCTTGCCGGCTTCTCGCTCGGCCAAGCGGACATCCTCCGCCGCGCGATGGGCAAGAAGAAGAAATCCGAGCTCGACAAGCAGCAGGCGGACTTCTTCGCCGGAATGACGGTCAACGGCTATTCGTCCGCGGCGCAGAATGCGCTGTGGAAGGTGCTCGAGTCGTTCGCGGACTATGCCTTCAACAAGGCCCACACCGCCGCGTACGGGTTGATCTCCTATTGGACCGCGTACCTCAAAGCGCACTACCCCGCCGAGTACATGGCTGCGCTGCTGACGAGCGTGGGCGACTCCAAGGACAAGCTCGCCGTCTACCTCAACGAGTGTCGACGCATGGGCATCAAGGTTCTCCCTCCGGACGTGGGGGAGTCGATCCGCTACTTCGCGGCCGTCGGAGACGACATCCGTTTCGGGTTGGGCGCTGTACGAAACGTCGGGACGAACGTGGTCGACGCGATCGTCGCGTCGCGAGCGGAGGCATTCACCTCCTTCCACGATTTCCTCTCGAAGGTTCCGGTTCACGTCTCCAACAAGCGCACGATCGAGTCGCTGATCAAGGCCGGCGCCTTCGATTCGCTCGGCGCGACCCGCCGGGCCCTGATGGAGATCCACGAGGATGCCACCGAACAGGCAGTCCTCGACAAGCGCCGCGAAGCGCACGGCGAGGTTGGTTTCGACTTCGACAGTCTGTGGGGCGACGATGAGCCGCACAAGGTCGCCAAGGTTCCCGACCGGCCCGAGTGGATCAAGAAGGACAAGCTCGCGTTCGAGCGCGAGATGCTCGGCCTCTACGTCTCCGACCATCCGCTCGCAGGGCTCGAAGTCCCCCTCGCGAAACATGCCTCCACGTCGATTCATGACCTGCTGGCGTCGGAAGACGTCGACGATGGCGATCAGGTCACCGTGGCGGGTTTGGTCACCAGCGTTCAGCATCGGGTCGCAAAGCAGAGCGGCAACCCCTACGGCATGATCACCATCGAGGATTTCGACGGTGAGGTCACCGTGATGTTCATGGGGAAGACCTACACCGAATTCCAGTCGATGCTCGTTGCCGACACGATTCTGGTGGTGCGCGGACGTGTGTCGCGGAGAGACGATGGGCTGAACCTGCACGGCCAATCCGCGTTCATGCCCGACCTCGGGTCGGTCGACGTCGACGGCCCGCTCGTGCTCCTGATGCCCGAGCATCGCGCGACCGAGACGACGATCGACGAACTCGTCCGCGTCTTGGGTCGACACGGTGGCCAGACCGAGGTGACGCTCAAACTGCACAAGGGTTCAGCCTCGAAAGTGTTCGATGTGCCGCTCCCGGTGCGCGTGACCGCGGATCTTTACGGGGAATTGAAGGGCCTGTTGGGTCCGCAATGTCTGGGATGAGACAGGTACGATCGAACACGGCGGCGAGCGGCCGCAGCAGGAAGGGAACACTGTGACCACCGAAGAAACCACCCCCGAGCCCGACACCGATCGGGCTGTGGCAGGCGCCCGGGAGTCGTTCGACAGCGCGGACTACAGCGAGGATTTCGCGGCGGCTGGCCCCGCGGACACCACTGTGGCTGATGACGCTCCGGATGCCGTTATCGACGACCCATCCCCGAAGGCTCCACCGCAGTACGGGGTCGGACCCCTGTCGATTCGCGAGATCTCGATCCTGGGCGTCTGGATCGTGGCGTTCATCGTGTCGTTCTTCCCCATCTACGGCGAGGTCGGGTCGGGACCATCGGTCTGGACGAACGGCATCGATTGGGTGCTGACCATCTTCGTGCCGACGATCGCCGTGTTCCTCCTCATCCTCCGCCGATTCTCACCCGAAGGGATTCGGCGTGTCGGGTCCCTCGGCGTCGACCAGTTCGCGTCCGTCGCGTTCTCCGTGTCGACGGTGATCTGGCTCGGAATCCTCTGGAGCTCGTTCGTCGCTCTCGCCGGTGCTCGCGTGTTCTTCGCGACCTGGGTCGTCTTCGTCGAGTTCTTCCTGATGCTCGCCGGCGTTGTCCTGACTGTCTTCGCCCCGTTCATCCGGGTCCTCGGTGATGACTTCCGCCACCGCACCGAAGTTGTCGCCCACCGCTCGGCGCGGCCGGCACGCCTCATCGAGGCGCGTCCAGCGACGGAGCGCAGGGCGCCCGCTGCCGCGGCTCCCGAGGCCTCTGCGGCGGCGGCGAGCACGACGGTCGTCGACACCACGGCCAGCGATGACCCTTACGCGGAGTACACCGAGACGCACAATGACCCCTACGCCTATGCGGGCGGTCAGGACAGCACGGTCGACTATGCGGCGGCTGCAGACCAGGATTCCGCGACGCAGGCGACGGCGGCTCAGGCACCGGCAGCGCACCAGGCTTTCTGGGCTCTGTCTCCGGTCGAGCGCGATGTCGTCGACGAGGATGGCTCGCCGCTGTTCACCGTCGGACCCACCGCCTGGGCGCTCGTGATCGAAGACCGCGGATCGAGCTTCGTCGTTCGCCACGAAGACGGCCGCATCGGCACGCTCAACGACATCTCGGGCATCACGCGCGGCTGATCCACGCGAAGCCACCTCGGACGGGGTTGCGGGGGCTGATGCCCGCGCGACCCCGTTCGTCCGTCCGGAACGCGCAATGTGCATCACGTGTCATGCGGCGCTGGTGACGGATGAACGGGTGCGATCCTGCCCAGCGATACGCTGGAGGGATGCTCCGGACCATCGACCTCCGTGGTCGCGCGCTGTCCACGGCCGAGCTGCGCGCCGCAGTTCCCCGTGCCACCGCCGCCCGCGATGAGGCACTGACGACTGCCGCACGCATCGTGCACGACGTCGCCGCGCGCGGCGAAGAAGCGCTGCGCGAGCAGGCCGAACAATTCGACCGGGTTTCCGGCCACGCGCTGCGCGTCCCGCAGGCGCACCTCGACGAGGCCCTTTCCGGGCTCGACCCGGATGTCCGGGCCGCCCTCGAGGAAGCGATCCGCCGCGTGCGCCTCGCCTCTGCGGCACAGGTTCCCGCTCCGATCGTCACCGACCTGAGCGTCGGCGCGCGGGTCGAGCAAAGGTGGCGACCTGTCCGGCGCGTGGGCGTGTACGTGCCCGGCGGCAAGGCCGTGTACCCCTCCAGCGTTGTGATGAACGTCGTACCTGCCCAGGTGGCGGGCGTCACCGAGGTCGCGCTGACCTCACCGCCGCAGCGCGAGCACGGCGGGCGGGTTCACCCCGTCATCCTCGCCGCCGCCCGCATGCTGGGCGTGACCGAGGTGTACGCGATGGGCGGCGCGGGCGCGATCGGCGCCTACGCCTACGGCGTGCCCTCCATCGGGTTGGAGCCCGTCGATGTCATCTCCGGGCCGGGCAACAACTTCGTTGCACTGGCCAAGCGTGTGGTCGCAGGCATGGTCGGCACCGACTCCGAAGCAGGTGCCACCGAAATTCTGATCGTCGCCGACGACTCTGCCGACGCGGACCTTGTCGCCGCCGATCTCGTGAGTCAGGCCGAGCACGATGAGCAAGCCGCCGCGGTGCTGGTCACCACCTCGACGACCCTGGCGACGGCAGTGGCGGATGCCGTCACAGCTCGCGCCGCGCGAACGCTCCACGCGGATCGCATTGCGGAGGCACTCCGCGGGCCGCAATCGGCGATCATCCTGGTCGATGACATCTCCACGGCGACCGCGGTGAGCAATGCGTATGCTCCCGAGCACCTCGAACTGCACCTCGCAGACCCCCGCGTCGACGATTTCGTGAACGCGGGCGCCATCTTCGTCGGCGATCACTCGCCCGTCAGCCTCGGCGACTACCTCGCAGGCAGCAACCACGTGCTGCCGACCGGCGGTCAAGCGCGATACGCCTCGGGTCTCTCGGCCTCGACGTTCCTTCGCCCGCAGCAGGTCATCGAGTACGACCGGGATGCTCTGGCAGAGGTCCGCGACGACATCATCGCCCTCTCGACGGCGGAGGTCCTGCCCGCGCACGGCGAGGCTGTCACCGCGCGGTTCGAAGCGCCCGAGCGCAGGGCGTAGTCTGGCCACGCTATGCACTGCCCGTTCTGCCGCCACCCTGACTCCCGCGTGATCGATTCGCGGACGAGCGACGACGGTCTCAGCATCCGTCGCCGCCGGCAATGCCCCGAATGCGGTGGGCGGTTCTCGACGATCGAGACGGCCAGCCTCAACGTGATCAAGCGCTCCGGCGTGATCGAGCCGTTCAGCAGGGAGAAGGTCATCTCCGGCGTCCGAAAGGCGTGCCAAGGGCGACCCGTCACCGAAGGCAACCTCGCGATGCTCGCCCAAGCTGTTGAAGAGGCCGTCCGCCAAACGGGGTCTGCGCAGGTTGATACGAACGAAATCGGTCTGGCGATCCTCGGCCCGCTCCGCAACCTCGACGAAGTCGCTTATCTGAGGTTCGCGAGCGTTTACCAAGCCTTCGATTCGCTCGAAGATTTCGAGTCGTCGATCGCTGGGCTGCGCGCTGACCACGAGTCAACGGACAGCGTGTCGAGCGAGGGCTGAGCCCGCCGATACGCTGGAGGGGATGTATCCCTTCCTCTTCCGACACTTCCTCTCGCGGATGGATCCCGAGACGGCTCATCACAGCGCGATGACGGTCATTCGCCTCGTGGGCGTGCGACCCTTCGCGTGGGCAGCGCGCGCATTCACTCGCCCTGATCCTCGGTTGCGCACGGAGGCCCTCGGCCTCGTCTTCGATTCGCCGTTCGGCGTCGCCGCCGGGTTCGACAAGGACGTTGCCGGCGCTTCCGGACTCTGGGCGCTCGGTTTCGGTCACGTTGAGGTGGGTACCCTCACCGCCATCGCGCAAGATGGCAACCCGCGTCCGCGCCTGTTCCGCTTGATTCCCGACCGCGCCGTCGTGAACCGGATGGGGTTCAACAACCACGGTGCGCGTGCCGCGGCCGACCGCCTCGGGCGTGTGCGTCGAAAGAGTTCGCGCGCCGTCATCGGCGTCAACATCGGCAAGAGCCGGGTGGTCGACGTCGACCAGGCGACCGCCGACTACGTCGCCAGCACCAAGATCGTCGCTCCGCTGGCCGACTACCTCGTCGTCAACGTCTCCTCGCCCAACACACCAGGCCTCCGAGGGCTGCAGGCTGTCGAAACTCTCCGGCCGCTGTTGACCGCTGTCCGCGACAGCGCGGGCGACACGCCGCTCCTCGTCAAGATCGCTCCCGATCTCGCGGACGATGAAGTCACCGACATCGCCCGCCTCGCGGTCGATCTCGGCCTATCTGGGCTCATCGCGACCAACACGACGCTGTCCCGCGATGGCCTGCGCACCGATCCCGCCATCGTCGAAGCGGCCGGGGCCGGCGGTCTCTCCGGTGCGCCGCTGCGGACACGCGCCTTGGAGGTGCTGGCGATCGTCCGCGCGGCGGTGCCGTCCGAGTTCTGCGTGATCTCCGTCGGGGGAGTGGAAACGGCAGCGGATGTCCGCGAACGATTGGATGCCGGCGCGAACCTCGTGCAGGGGTACACCGCGTTCCTGTACCGTGGTCCGCTCTGGGCGCGCCAGATCAACCGCGGCCTCGTCCGCTGACGCGGGCTCGGCTCGAAGTCCGCTGACGCGGATGAAGCTCAGACGGGGTGCTGTCCGCGACGAACCTGCGCCTTGGGCAGGCGCATGAAACGCATCTGGATGGTGCGCATCGCTGAGTACCAGCCCAGGCCCTTTTCCATCTTGTCTTCGCCGAACTTCTTCTTCACGGCCTGCTTGACGCGGATGCTGGTGAGCAGCATGTCGCCGATCACGAACATGATGAAGATCCAGAGCCCGATGAAGGCGTAGTACGTGAAAGCGGCGTTCGGGACGAACGTGACGAGGATCACAAGCACCATCGCGGGCATGACGACCTCGCCGAGATGCCATCCGGAATCGACGAAGTCGCGCGCGAACTTGCGCTGGGGTCCCTTGTCACGCATCGGGAGGTACTTCTCTTCGCCGGCGGCCATGCCGATGCGGGCCTTCTCGCGCTGACCAGCCAGGTCGGCTTTCGCACGCGCCTTGGCCTCTTTGGTGTCCGGGACGAGCGGGCGCTTGCGCGCGGCTTCCTGCTCGGCGCGTGAGGGCGTCGGTTTGTTCTTGCCCGGCAAGGCCGGCTGCTCGGCAGCGGCGTCCGGAACGGGGGCGGCGGGAGTCTTGGCCACGGGAAATCCTCGAATCTGCGGAGAAGGCGCCACATAAGATTACCCGCATGAGCTCCGAAACCGCCCGCGCCGATATCGTCCGAGATGCAGCCCTCGCTGCCGTGCCCGCCGCGCTTGCCGATCTCGGCGCTCTCGTGCGAATCCCCTCCATCGCGTTTCCCGGTTTCGACCGCGCTGAAGTCGAGAGAAGTGCGGCGGCGGTCAAAGGTCTCCTTGACGACCTGGGGATCTTCGATTCGGTCGACATTCGCACCGCCCCCATTCCCGGAACCGACGAAACGGGCATGCCCGCGGTGCTCGCGACGCGCGCCGCCCGCAACGGACGGCCGACGATCCTTCTCTACGCGCATCACGACGTGCAGCCGGTCGGTGAAGAAGGCGACGAATCTGTGTGGGAATCGGCGCCGTTCGAGCCGACGGTCCGCGGCGGTCGCCTGTACGGGCGCGGTGCAGCCGACGACAAGGCGGGCGTCATGGCGCATGTCGGCGCGCTTCGTGCACTGACCGAGGCGCTGGGCACCGATTTCGATCTCGGCGTCAATCTGTTCATCGAGGGCGAAGAGGAAGCCGGCTCCCGCTCGTTCGCACAGTTCCTGCACGAGAACGCCGATGCACTTCGGGCGGACGTGATCGTGGTCGCCGACTCCGGCAACTGGGATGCCGTCACCCCTGCGCTCACCGTCACGCTCCGCGGCAACGCCCGATTCACGATGACGGTGCGTACGCTCGACCACGCGTCGCACTCCGGCATGTTCGGCGGCGCCGTCCCCGACGCCATGCTGGCCACGGTCACTCTGCTCGCGACACTCTGGGACAGCGATGGCGCGGTCGCGGTCGACGGACTGCTCGAACGGGATGCCGACACTCCCGAGTACAGCGAAGAGACGCTCCGCGAAGAGGCCGGACTGCCTGAGGGCGTCCACCCGATCGGACGGGGCACGATCCTCAGCCGCATCTGGAACAAGCCCGCGATCACGATCACCGGCATTGACGCGCCCAGTGTGCGCAACGCGTCGAACACCCTCAGCCCCGAGGTTTCGGTCGTCGTCAGCGTGCGTGTTGCGCCTGGTCAGCCCGCGGCGGAGGCGTTCGCTGCGATCGAGGCGCACCTGCGGGCGCACGCGCCGTTCGGGGCGCAGCTCGAGTTCCGCGATGTCGAGAGTGGGGATGCCTTTCTCGTCGACACCTCAGGGTGGGCGATCGAGAAGGCCCGCGCCGCTCTCGAGGCGGGCTACGGCGTCGCGCCCGTCGACATCGGAGTCGGAGGCTCCATCCCGTTCATCTCGGATCTCGTGCGCGAATTCCCGCAGGCTCAGATCCTGGTGACCGGAGTCGAAGACCCCCACGCGCGCGCACACAGTCCGAACGAATCCCTGCATCTCGACACATTCCGCCACGCGCTCGTGTCGGAGGCGCTTCTTCTCGAGAGCCTCGACGCGTCTACGGTTTGATCGACGACGCGGGCTGATCGAAGGCTCGGCACACCGGCATCCGCCCGCCCGCAGATGCCGACAGCGTAGAATCGACTCATTCAGCCGCCACCTCCGTCGGAGCAGGCGGCCCGACCCCCGGGAGAGCCATGACTGACATCGCAACGACGCCCGCCGAGACCATTCCGGCCCACGGGGTCTCGCTCACCGAAACCGCCGCGGCGAAGGTGAAGAGCCTGCTCGGACAGGAAAACCGTGACGACCTGCGCCTGCGGGTCGCTGTGCAGCCGGGCGGATGCTCGGGCTTGATCTACCAGCTCTACTTCGACGAGCGCTACCTCGACGGCGACCAGACGGTCGACTTCGATGGCGTCGAGGTCATCATCGACGACATGTCCGTGCCGTACCTCGATGGCGCGTCGATCGACTTCAAAGACACGATCTCCGAGCAGGGCTTCACGATCGACAACCCGAACGCAGCCGGCAGCTGCGCGTGTGGCGACAGCTTCCACTGATCCAGGGAAATGCACGCGCCGGAGCGCGGACATCCTGGACGGATGGCCTGAATCTGGTGTGAGCTTGCCCTAGACTGAAGGTCGCAGTTCCCCGTCCCGGAAAGGTGCACCGTGCGCTTGAAACGCCGCCTCCGTTGGGCCGTCATCCCTCTTGGGATCGTGGCGGCAGTGACCTTGGCCGCCTGTACACCGACTCAGCTCAACGGCTTCCTTCCCGGGTTCCAAGAAGACGGTTCACAGGCCACCAACCGCACCGAGATGATCTCGGGATTGTGGGTCAATTCCTGGATCGTCCTCCTGATCGTCGGAATCATCACGTGGTCTCTGATGGGCTTCGCGGCCATCGTTTACCGGCGCCGCCGCGGTCAGACTGGTCTGCCCGTTCAGCTGCGCTACAACATGCCGATCGAGATTTTCTACACGATCGTGCCGTTCATCCTGGTGATCGGCTTCTTCGCCTTCACCGCACGTGACCAGGTTCAACTCGAGACGCAGTACGACGATCCCGACGTCTCCATCGTTGCCATCGGCAAGCAGTGGGCGTGGGACTTCCAGTACGACGGCGAAGAGGCCGACAACTCCGATGCGGTGTGGACCATTGGCGTGCAGGCGACGACCGACGAGGAGGGCGACGTCACGTCCGAGTTGCCCACTCTCGTGTTGCCCGTCGACAAGACGGTGAAGATCCACCTCGAGTCGCGCGACGTCATTCACTCGTTCTGGATCATCGACTTCCTCTACAAGAAGGACATGATCCCGGGTCACGACACGAACTATTGGTCGTTCACCCCGACGCGTGAGGGCGTGTACGCCGGCAAGTGCGCCGAGCTGTGCGGCGAGTATCACTCGGCGATGCTCTTCAACGTGGAAGTGGTCTCCGAAGACGAGTACGAGGACTACCTGGCGTCGTTGCGCGACGCAGGTCAGACCGGCGACATCAACGACGCCTACAACCGCCAGCAGAACTTGCCGGGCACCAGTGGCAATGCCGAATCCGAGGGAGAGCACTGATGGCGACGACGCTTCCGCTCCAGGGGGAGACCCCCGTGCGGCCGACCACATTGCCTCCGCGTCAGGCCGCGCTGCTCAGCGCGACTCGCGTTGAGCAAAAGGGAAACATCATCGTGCGGTGGATCACCTCCACCGACCACAAGACCATCGGGTACATGTACCTGATCGCGTCGGTGCTGTTCTTCCTCATCGGCGGTGTGATGGCTCTCATCATCCGCGCCGAACTGTTCGAGCCGGGACTGCAGATCGTGCCGACCCGCGAGCAGTACAACCAGCTGTTCACAATGCACGGCACGATCATGCTGCTGATGTTCGCCACGCCTCTGTTCGCGGGCTTCGCCAACGCGATCCTGCCCCTTCAGATCGGTGCTCCGGACGTCGCGTTCCCCCGTCTGAACGCTTTCGCATTCTGGCTCTTCCTGTTCGGGTCGCTGATCGCCGTTTCCGGCTTCCTCACCCCGCAGGGCGCCGCGGCATTCGGGTGGTTCGCATATCAGCCGTTGGCCAGCGCGAGCTTCTCGCCGGGCGTCGGTGGAAACCTCTGGATGCTCGGGCTCGGCATGAGCGGTTTCGGCACGATTCTGGGTGCCGTGAACTTCATCACCACGGTCATCACGATGCGCGCCCCCGGCATGACGATGTGGCGGATGCCGATCTTCTCGTGGAACACACTGATCACCAGCATCCTGGTGCTCATGGCATTCCCCGTTCTCGCCGCCGCCATCCTCGCCGCTGCCGCTGACCGCGTTCTCGGTGCGCACATCTACGATCCGGCCAACGGTGGTGCACTTCTCTGGCAGCACCTGTTCTGGTTCTTCGGCCACCCCGAGGTGTACATCATCGCGCTGCCCTTCTTCGGCATCGTCTCGGAGATCTTCCCGGTGTTCAGCCGCAAGCCGATCTTCGGGTACAAGACCCTCGTGTACGCGACGATCGCGATCGCTGCGCTGTCCGTGGCGGTCTGGGCGCACCACATGTACGTCACCGGCGCCGTGCTCCTGCCCTTCTTCGCCCTGATGACGATGCTCATCGCGGTGCCCACCGGCGTGAAGATCTTCAACTGGATCGGCACGTTGTGGCGAGGCTCGATCACCTTCGAGACGCCGATGGTCTTCGCGCTCGGCTTCCTCGTGTCGTTCGTCTTCGGCGGTCTGACCGGCGTCATCCTCGCTTCGCCCCCGCTCGACTTCGCAATATCCGACTCCTACTTCGTCGTCGCGCACTTCCACTACGTGGTCTTCGGCACTGTCGTGTTCGCCATGTTCGCCGGCTTCTACTTCTGGTGGCCCAAGTGGACTGGGCGCATGCTCAACGAACGTCTGGGGATGGTCCATTTCTGGATGCTGTTCATCGGCTTCCACATGACCTTCCTCATCCAGCACTGGCTGGGTGTCGACGGAATGGCACGTCGCTACGCGGACTACTCCGCAGCGGACGGCTGGACCTGGGAGAACCAGGTGTCCACGATCGGCGCGATACTCCTGGGCGCGTCCATGATTCCGTTCTTCTTGAATGTGTGGATCACGTCGCGCACGGCGCCCAAGGTCACCGTCAACGACCCGTGGGGCTACGGCGGATCGCTCGAATGGGCGACGAGCTGCCCGCCGCCACGGCATAACTTCGTGTCGATTCCGCGTATCCGCAGTGAGCGGCCCGCGTTCGATCTCAATCACCCTGAGGCCGCTGTGCCGGTCGGTGTGGGATCGGCAAAGGATGCCCCTGACGCCCCTGTCGTCGACCTCAGTACCGGCAAGGTGAAATAGCGCCATGAAGACCAATGCGAACCTGTGGTGGATCCTCACCGTCTTCTTCTTGATTGTCGCCGTGACGTACACGGTGTGGAGCATCATCGCCCACCCCGACCTCGAGTGGTTCCACGCCATCGAGTGGGTCGGTTCTGTGGCGCTGCTGTTCACCTCCGCGATGGGGGCACTCATCGCGTTCTACGTGGGCCGTGTCCACAAGGCTCAGCGCGGCGAGCTGCCGGAAGACACGCTGACGGCCGACATCGACGACGGCGATCCTGAGATGGGCGAATACAGCCCATGGTCGTGGTGGCCGATTGTGCTCGCTTCGTCTGCGGCTCTTGCCATGCTTGGTCTCGCCGTCGGCCAGTTCCTGCTCCCGATCGGCGTCGCGGTATTCGTCGTCGCGATCGTCGGTTGGGTCTACGAGTACTACCGCGGTTATTTCGCCCGCTGATTTCGTGCACGTCCGCCTGAGGGCGGCAGCCGTGTCGGATATCGGTGTGCACAGAACCGTCAATCAGGACGCCGCATTTGTGGCGCCCTGGGGTGCTGGGGTTGCCGATGGGGTAGGCGGGGGTCCCGCTGGCGATGTCGCCTCTGCCGCGCTCGTTCATCGGATGCTGGCGGGAAGCCGCGATGCTTTGGACGCCGCTCAGCTCGTGACCCGCGTGCGGATCGCAAACTGGGACCTCGCCGCGCAGGTGCGACGAGACCCCGCCCTGGACGGTATGGCGACGACGTTCACGGCGCTCTGGCTCTCCACGTCCGGTGGGCTCCTGCTCGCCCACACCGGCGACTCGCGTGGATATCTTCTCCGCGACGGGCGGATGACGAGGCAGACCCGAGACGACTCGCTCGTCCAAGCGCTCGTTGATCAAGGTGTGGTGCAGGCGGAGGACGCGGGGTCGCACCCGCAGCGAAACATCATCACGGCTTCGCTCCGCGGTCACGCCGCCGACCCGGTCCGTGTGGTGGATCTGGCCACGCGGGTCGGAGACCGGTGGTTACTGTGCAGCGACGGCGTCTCGGACTACGTTCCCGAGCCTGATCTCGCCGGCCTGCTCGCGGATGGTGATGACCCGCAGGAGACCGCCCGGCGAATCGTGGCGCTCGCCCTAGAGGCGGGTACGCGCGACAACGTGACGGCCGTCGTCTGCGATGTGGTCGAGACCACCGATGAATGGGCCGAGCGGGCACCGTACAGCCGGGCAACATTCAGTGGGGCAGCGCAGGCTCGATTCAACGAGCGCCTGACGGATCTCGAAAGCGCCTGAGCGGCCTCTCCGCTGAAGTCAGTCCCGGACGAAGATCAGTCGCGGACGACCATGACGAGAGGGTCGAACGTCCGGGGGAGCGGACCGCTCTCGTTCTCGGTCGGACAGCCCTCCCGCACCCAGTACTCGTAGCCGCCGATCATCTCTCGGACGTCGTAACCCAGCTTGGCGAACTCGACGGCGCCCTTCGCGCCCGCGTTGCAGCCCGGGCTCCAGCAGTAGACGATGACCTGGACGGCAGGGTCGAGTTCGACCGGTGCACGCTCGGCGATGTCGCGGTACGGCATGTGAACGGCGCCCACGATATGCCCCTGCGCCCATGCTTCGGTGCTGCGGACATCGACGATCACGAACGGACTTCCGGTCGCCTGTGCGGCCTTCTGCGCGGCGTAGGCGTCGGAGGCATCCGTCTCGTGCGCAAGCTTGCCAGAGAAGTAGGAGAGAGCGTCAGTCATCTTCCGAGGCTACGGCGAAACGGAAACGGCGAGGCTGACCTTGACGGTCATGCCTCGCCGGAATCCGGACAATCGAGCTCAGTCCTTGGGCTTCGTGCCCTTTTTCGGAGTCTCTTCATCGGGAACGATGATGTTCGAGGGCCGGTTCGCGGTCTCGGAGTTCTTTCCGTCATCGATCGGCTTGTGCGGGGCATCCGGAACGCCGGCACGATCGTGCATGCCCTGCAGTTCTTGGTCCTCTTCCTCAGCGATGTGATCCAGCGTGTGGTGCTGGTGCGCATCTGCCTCGTCGAGGGCACCCTGCGTCAGCGGGGTGAGCCGGTCTTCGAAGAACCAGCGCGACATCGACGCGCGGAGGTTCTCGTGCCACGGGATTTGGCCGCGGTTGTTGGGCCGCACGACGAGCGGAGCGTTGGTCTCATGGTCGATGAGTTTCACGCGCTCGTACTGGTCCACCGGCTGGTGAACCTCGATGTACTCGCCGCCGGGGAGGCGCACGATGCGACCCGACTCGTAACCGTGAAGAACGATCTCGCGGTCCTTCTTCTGCAGCGCGATGCAGATGCGCTTGGCGACGAAGTAGGCGATGACCGGACCGACGAACAGCAGCACCTGCAGGGTGTGAATCACGCCCTCCATGGTCAGCCAGAAGTGCGTGGCGATGATGTCGGACGACGCTGCGGCCCACAGGACGGCGTAGAACGTGACACCGGCAGCGCCGATGGCGGTGCGCGTCGCGGCGTTGCGGGGGCGCTGGGCGATGTGGTGCTCGCGCTTGTCGCCGGTCACCCACGCTTCGATGAAGGGGTAGAGGAGCACGAGAACGATGAACAGGCCCAATGCCACCAGCGGCACGATGATGTTGAACGACCACGTGTGATCGAACAGCACGAACTCCCAGTGCGGCGGAACGAGTCGGAGCGCGCCGTCGGCGAATCCGATGTACCAGTCGGGCTGGGTGCCGGCCGATACCGGGGAGGGGTCGTACGGACCGTAGTTCCAGATCGGGTTGATCGTGAACAGCGAGGCGATCAGCACGATCACGCCGAACGTGATGAAGAAGAAGCCGCCCATCTTGGACATGTACACCGGCATCATCGGGTAGCCGACGACGTTGCTGTTGGTGCGCGCGGGACCGGCGAACTGTGTGTGCTTGTTCACGATCATCAACATGAGGTGCAGCGCGAGCAGCGCGACGAGAATCGCGGGCAGCAACAGGATGTGCAGGGTGTACAGGCGGCCGACGATCGCGGTTCCGGGGAACTCTCCGCCGAACAGAAGGAACGAAATCCACGTGCCGATCACGGGGATGCCTTTGACCATGCCGTCGATGATGCGCAGACCGTTGCCCGAGAGGAGGTCGTCCGGCAGCGAGTAGCCGGTGAAGCCTTCACCCATCGCCAGGATGAACAGGACGAACCCGATCACCCAGTTCAATTCGCGCGGTTTGCGGAACGCTCCGGTGAAGAAGACGCGCAGCATGTGGACGCCGATACCGGCGACGAACACGAGGGCAGCCCAGTGGTGGATCTGACGGACGAGGAGACCGCCGCGGATGTCGAACGAGATGTTGAGGCTCGATTCGAGCGCGGCAGACATCTCGACACCCCGCAGCGGAACGAAAGCGCCCGTGTAGTGGGTTTCGACCATCGATGCCTGGAAGAAGAACGTCAGGAACGTGCCCGAGATGAGGACAGCGACGAAGCTCCACAGCGCGATCTCACCGAGCATGAATGACCAGTGATCGGGGAAGATCTTGCGGCCGAGCTCCTTGACGAAACCGGAGATGCTCGTGCGCTCGTCGATGTAGTTGGCGACGCCGCCGACGAAACGGCCGCCGAGTGGCTTCTCGTCCGACGCCTTCGTGTCGATGTCGGTGGGGGTATCCGTCTCAGTGACGGTCGCGGTGCTCAATGGCGCTCCCAGAAGCTCGGGCCGACGGGCTGGTCGAAGTCGCTCTGTGCGATGAGGTAACCCTCATCGTCGACGGTGATGGGCAGCTGCGGCAGAGGACGGGCGGCCGGGCCGAAGATGACGGCGGCACTGCGTGATACGTCGAACTGCGACTGATGGCAGGGGCAGAGGAGGTGGTGCGTCTGCTGCTCGTAGAGGGCGACAGGGCAGCCGACGTGCGTGCAGACCTTGGAGTAGGCCACGATCCCCTCGTAGGACCAGTCGAGATTGTTGTGCTCCGCCGGAAGCTGCTCGGGCAGGAGGCGCATGAGCAGCACGATCGCCTTGGCTTTCTGCTCCAGGTAGCCCTCGCTGTGGCTGAGGTCGGCCAGCGCTGCCGGGATGACGTGGACGGCGGAGCCGAGAGTGACGTCGGCGGCGCGGATCGGCTCGCCGCTCGGGTCGTGCGCGAGGCGTTCGCCCTTCTTCCACATGGTGTGGCTGAGCAGGTGCACCGGGTCGCCGGCGTAGGGATCATCCGGCGAGTTCTCGGGGGCAAGACCGCGGAAGAGGGTGATGCCAGGGAGGATCGAGGCGACGACCGCAGCGATGAGTGAGACCCGGATCGCCGTGCGACGGCCGAATCCGGACTCTTCGTTCGCGTCGCGAAACGCCTGAATCGCGCCTTCACGCGTGGTGTCGCGACCGCGCGTCGCGTGACGAGGCTCGATGAATTCCTTGTCCGACATCACCGCCTTCGACCAGTGGATCGCGCCGATGCCGATGGCCAGGAGAGCCAGCGCGATGCCAAGACCGATGAACAGGTTGTTGTTGCGGATGGCGACCATCTGGCCGCTCTCGATCGGGAACAGCATGTAGGCGGCGATGGCCCACAAGCTTCCCGCGAGCGAGATGTAGAACAACGTGTAGACCGTGCGAGCCGCGCGATTCATCGCCGCCGGATCTTGGTCCGTCATGCGCGGTCGGTGCGGCGGCAGACCCGGGTTCTGCACGGGGTCGGGAACCGCGACAGCGAGCCCAGGGGAGGGCTTCCATGAAGCCCTCTCGTGCTCGAGCGCGTCTTCCTCGTGTGCCATGGTGCTCCTCGTCCGTTCCCTGCAGTCAGTTGATGATCAGTTGGACTTCGCCGTGATCCACACGGTGAGGCCGATGAGTGAGCCGATGCCGAAGATCCAGATGAACAGGCCCTCCGAGACGGGTCCGAGTGAACCGAGCGAGAAACCGCCGGGAGACTTGTTCTCCTGGAGGTACAGCAGCGACGAGATGATGTCGCGCTTTTCTTCCGTCGTCAGGTTCAGGTTGTTGAACACGGGCATGTTCTGCGGCCCGGTCACCATCGCCGCATACATGTGCAGCGCACTCGTCGACGACAGTGCGGGCGCGTACTTGCCTTCAGTGAGGGCTCCGCCGGCCGCGGCGACGTTGTGGCACATCGCGCAGTTGATGCGGAACAACTCAGCGCCGTTGGCGACGTCGCCCTGACCGTCGAGGACCTCGTCATCGGGATAGCTGGGACCGGGGGCCTGTGACTGGACCCACGCGGCCATGGCCTTGATCTGGTCTTCGGTGAACTGGACCGGCTTCTGCGGGGCCTGCGGCCCTGTCGAGGCCAGCGGCATCCGGCCGGTGGACACCTGGAATTCGACAGCCAACTCGCCCACGCCATACAGTGGCGGCCCATCTTCGGAGCCCTCCATGTTGAGGCCGTGACAGGTAGAGCAGTTTGCCTGGAAGAGCTTTTTGCCGTCTTCCGCCGTGAGCGACCCCGTCGAGGCTGCGGCGGTGTCGGTGGCCGCCATCGCGGCAGAGGCGCCCGCGTAGATGCCGCCCGTGACGAGGAGGCCGATGCCGATCAACGCGGCGGCAGCCCATTTGCTGCGGCGGCCGGTTGAGCGGCGCGTGGTCTTCGATGCCATGGAAGTTACGACTCCGCTCTTACTTCAGGAAGTAGATGACGAGGAACAGGACGATCCAGACGACGTCGACGAAGTGCCAGTAGTACGACACGACGATCGCCGAGGTCATTTCTTTTCGTCCGAAGTTCTTGACCGCGAACGCGCGGCCGATGATAAGGAGGAAGGCGAGGAGCCCGCCGGTGACGTGCAGGGCGTGGAATCCCGTTGTCAGATAGAACGCCGATGCGTAGGAATCTGCGCTGATCGGCATTCCCTCTGCGACGAGCGTCGCGTACTCCCACACCTGTCCCGAAACGAAGATCGCGCCCAGCAAGAACGACAGGTAGAACCACTCGACCATGCCCCACTGACGGAAATTCCAGATGGATCCCTTGCGGTACGGCTGAAAACGCTCGGCGGCGAAGACACCAGCCTGCGCGGTGAACGAAGACAGGATCAGGATGGCCGTGTTCACGGCGGCAAAAGGTACGTTCAGCAGGACCGTGCGCTCAGCCCACAGCTCAGGCGAGGTGTTGCGGATCGTGAAGTAAATGGCGAAGAGGCCGGCGAAGAACATGACCTCGCTGCCGAGCCAAACGATCGTTCCGACAGCGACCGGGTCTGGCCGCTTTACGGAACGCAATGCTTGTGAATACGTCGCTGAGGTGGTCGTCACGTCTCCCATTATGGCTGATTCCAGAGCAAAGGTTTCGCATACCTGAAGGTAAATCGACTTGAGTTTTCTCTTTGGTCGTGCTGGAGGCCGAGTGTGAGGTGCCTGAGAGTCAACCGATAGGATCGTGCCTCATGGCAGAGCTCACCTCATGGCCCGAGATCATCACGCAGTTGCTCGAAGGGCGTGACCTCAGCATCTCCGAATCGACCTGGGCCATGCGAACTGTCATGGCGGGCGACGCGACACCATCTCAACTCGCGGGCTTCTTGATCGCCCTGCGCGCGAAGGGTGAAACGGTCGACGAGATCGTGGGCTTCCGCGATGCCATTCTGGAAGCGGCCGTCCCGCTGCCCGTGCCGGCGCAGGTGCTCGACATCGTGGGGACGGGCGGTGACAGGTTCGGCACCGTGAACGTGTCGACGATGGCTGCCATCGTCGCGTCAGCAACGGGGATCCCTGTCGTCAAGCACGGCAACCGGGCAGCGAGTTCGCAGGCCGGCGCATCCGACGTTCTCGGCGCACTGGGAATCGATCTCACGATGGAGCCCGCGCGTGTCGCCCAAGTGCTGTCGGATGCGGGCATCACCTTCGCATTCGCCGCCGCATTTCATCCGGGTTTTCGGCACGCGGGGCCAACCAGAGCCGAGCTTGGAGTTCCCACCGTCTTCAACTTCCTGGGGCCGTTGTGCAACCCGGCGCGCGCGGAGGCGAACGCGGTGGGCGTGGCGAGCATCGACCGCGTTCCGCTGATCACGGGAGTGTTCCGGACGCGCGGCGCCACCGCCCTGGTCTTCCGAGGCGACGACGGACTGGACGAACTGACCACCACCGGTCACAGCAGAGTCTGGGAGGTCAGCCGAGGCGACATCCATGAGCACGACCTGGATCCCCGCGATCTCGGCATCCCGGTCGCAAAGATCGATGACCTCCTCGGTGGATCGCCCGCGCACAACGCGGAGGTCGTCCACCGAGTCCTCGCCGGCGACCGCGGACCGGTGCGCGACATCGTGCTCCTCAACGCTGCCGCCGGAATCGTGGCCTTCCGGCTTTTCGAGGACCCGACGCAGGCGCAGAGACCGATCGTCGAGCGCCTCGCAGAGGGACTTGTGGCCTCGGCCGAGGCCATCGATTCCGGTGCGGGCCAGGCGAAACTTGAGGCGTGGGTGGCCGCGACACATCGCTGAGACAACTGGGTCTGGTTATTCACGGCCAGGGGGTGGAAGTGCACGAGACTTCCTCGCTAGCGTGGTGATAACAGCCCGCCCAGGAAGGAACAGCAAATGTCCGAAGCAGTAACCCCCACCGCCGAAACGGTGGAGCCGCCCAGCCGCAAGGTCGGGCTCGTGAAGGTACTCGGCATTCTCGGCGTTCTCGGGGGCATCGCCCTCATCGTCGTCGGCATCATCGCTTATGCCGCAGTTTCCGCACAACTCCGCGCGGAGAACATCACGGTCCCCGATGACGCTGTGGCGTTCCAGGGTCAGACCGTTGCCGGTCCCTTCACCGCGTACGTGCAGGCGGACATCATCCAGCACCACGCCCTCGAGGCGTCCGGCGGCAAGACCTACGCCGAACTCGACCGGGACGACCCGGTGCGCGCCACGGTGATGGACGCATCGTTCCTCCGGGCCTCGCTGTTCACCTCCGTCGTCGCTTTCGGTGTCGCCGTCTTCGCAATGGGGGTCGGCATCCTGTCGATCATGTTCGGTGTGGCGATCCATCGCCTCGCATCGCTGCCCGTTGTCGTGCGACGGTCGGGTGTCGCATAGTCCTGAGCGATCACAGGGGCCCGCACCTCGGTGCGGGCCCTTCCCGCATCCCATGCATCCTTTAGACGCCCTCAACGAGATCGCCACGCTCCTGGAGCGTGAGCGATCTTCTCGCTATAAGTCCAAGGCGTTCCGCGCCGCAGCAGCCGCCATCGATGGGCTTTCGGACGAAGAGCTGGCGGATACGGCGAGCGTGCGACGACTCCCGGGAATCGGCGATTCGACCTTTGCCGTGATCAGCGAAGCGCTGTCAGGCAAAGTGCCGGGCTACCTCGCGGATCTTCGGGCTCGGCTTCAAGGGCCGGCGCAGAGCGCCCTGCGTCCGCTCCTGCGGGGGGATCTCCACAGTCACTCGGAGTGGTCGGATGGGCTGACGAGCATCGATCTGATGGTGGACGCGGCGCGCACACTCGGCCACGAATATCTCGCGCTGACAGACCATTCACCCCGATTGCGGGTCGCCCGAGGTCTCTCACCCGAACGACTGCGCTCCCAACTCGAGGTTGTCGCGGGGATGAGCGGGGCCGGGTTCACGCTCCTGAGCGGGATCGAAGTGGACATTCTCGACGACGGTGGGCTCGACCAGGAAGATGACCTGCTGCGAGAAGTGGATGTGGTCGTCGCGTCGGCGCATTCCAAGCTGCGCATGGAGCACCGCCCGATGACACGGCGGCTCGTGGCTGCGGCATCCGATTCCCGCGTCGACGTCCTCGGCCACGTGACCGGTCGCCTCGTCGAAGGAAGCCGTGGAACGAGACCTCAGTCGACGTTCGATGCGCGCGCGGTCTTCGAGGCTTGTGCGTGGCACGGTGTCGCGGTCGAGATCAACTCGCGGCCCGAACGTCAGGACCCGCCCGATGACCTGCTGTCGCTCGCGGTGGAGGTCGGCTGCGTGTTCGCGATCGATTCCGACGCGCACGCCCCCGGGCAGCTCTCTCTCATCGATTACGGCGCTGCCCGCGCCGAAGCCGCCGGCATTCCGGCCGAACGGATCGTCACGACCTGGCCGCTGGACAAGCTGCGCGAGTGGCTGCAGAGGAAGCGCGCGTAGGGATCAGGTGGCCGCGCGCGGCATCCGGCGGCGTCATGTGGTCAGGCACGTGCGTTGAGCGCATCCACCGCACGGGTGAGTGATGCGCCGAGTCCCCACTTCTGGCTCAACGCGGTAGTTTCAGCGTCGTTCGCCGCCCTGATGCGCGAGTCGATCTCGCCGAGGTCGAGATCGCGGACGACTTCGACGACCGTCGGGGCGACGGCAAGGTACTCGAACGCGCCGAGCATCTTCCCGCGGACGCCGGCTGCCATTTTCGGACCGGACGGCGCGGGATCATCAGATTCGGCGGCTGCGGCGATGATGCCAACGAGATCCCCGTAACTGGCGAGCAGCGCTGCCGCGGTCTTCTCGCCCACACCAGGCACGCCAGGGAGGCCGTCCGACGCGTCGCCGCGCATCACCGAGAAGTCGACGTACTGCGAAGGCAGCACCCCATATTTCTTCACCACTGCCGCATCCGTGAGGACTTCGAGGTTGCTCATCCCTCGTCCGGTGTAGATCACCCGCACGTCGCTCTCGTCATCGACGAGCTGGAAGAGGTCGCGGTCGCCGGTGATCACATCGACGGGAAATGTCGCCTGGGTGGCGAGACTGCCGATCACATCGTCGGCTTCATGGTCCGCGATTCCCACGATCGGGATGCCGAGGGTGCCCAGCACTTCGCGGATCACGGGAATCTGCTGCTCGAGGGGATCGGGAACGACCTCGACATCGGGACCGACCTCGACGACCTCCGCGACGCGGTGCGTCTTGTAGCTCGGGATGAGGTCGACGCGCCACTGTGGACGCCAATCGTTGTCCCAGCACGCGATCAGGTGGGTCGGCTCGTAGGTCGAGACGAGCTTCGCGATCATGTCGAGCAATCCGCGCGCGGCGTTTATCGGGCGCCCGTCGGGCGCCTTGACCGTGTCTGGGACGCCGTAGAACGCGCGAAAGTAGAGGCTTGCGGTGTCCAGGAGCATCAGGCGATCGGTCACCGTTTCATCCTGGCACGGTGCACCGCCGGGCACCCGATAGGCCCTGCGCTGGTCGCCCTGAGATCAGGCCGCCACTTCTGTGAGGGAAAGCCATCCGTCGTCATGTGCTTCCTCGTGGGCTTGTTCGAACGCTGCTGCCAGCGAGGACGCACGCAGTTCCGGCGACACATCCAAGCTGAAGGCGTTGATGTACGTGATATCGGTGATGCCGGCAAACCCGAAGATCGTGCGCAAGTACGGCTCGTGGAAGTTGAGCGCGTGCATGCCACTCGTCTTGGAATAGTCACTGCCCGAAGAGAGCGCGACCACCATTTTCTTGTCGTGGACGAGTGGCAGCGGAATGCCCTGTTCGTTGAACTGGAAGAGGTATCCGGGCTGGACGATGCAATCGATGTAGTACTTCAGCGCGTACGGAACGCCGAAGTTCCACATCGGTGCCGAAATCACGTAGGCGTCAGCCGAGCGGAATCGCTCGATCTCGGTCTCGATCTGGGACCACGAATCGGCGTGGGAGCGGTCGATCGGCCGCCGAAGGATCAGGTTGTATTTCGATTCGATGTTGTCGCCGGCGATCGCGGGCAGATCCGCTTGGAAGAGGTCGAGCTCTTCCACTTCGGCATCCGGAAATCGGTCGGTGAGCGCGTCGAGAAGGGTGCGAGAAATCTGCAGTGTCGCTGACGACTCGAGACGGGGGCTGGCGATGATGTGGAGGATCTTCATGATGTACCTCTCTGAGTGGTGCTGTGCGGGGCGGCGCGCGGAAGTGGGGCTGTGGCCCACGCAACCGCCTCCTGCCCGGGGGTACATCGGGCATTTGCCCTATATCCCTGTGCCGCCGGGTCGCGCCGCTTCACTCAGGCCGTGCGCTATTGCGTCAGCACCCAGGACCTCCCGGGTCTTCAACGCATGTGCGGGCAACCAGCGCCGTGTGCACGGCCACGACTTCGACCGTGTAATCGGCGCTGGTGAGATCGAGAGTTCCCGGAATCGAGAACCAGCCGTTGCCGAGATCGATCGACGCCTGATAGCGAACTGTTGCTCGAGACTGGTACGTGCCGCGTTCGGCATACACATGGCTCGTAGCGGTCGGAGTGAACTGGGCTTGGCCGAGGTTCGCCCAAGAATCACCGCCGGTCAGCGCCGTGCGCGACGTGCCGTCACCGTGCGAGAAGACGAACTCGATGGGGGTGAACTGCACGGTGATGGGCAGATCGAACAGGACCCCGGAGGCGGTGTGCTCGGATGCCGTTGCCATCAGATTGGCGGGCATTCCCACGACCGCGACACCGGACGGCTCGCCACCGAACTGCGGGTTGCCAGGTGCAAAGGACAAGAGGTCGTTCATCGTGATCGCGGGTAACTCTTCCCCGATCGTGACAACGGAGTAATACGGCCGACAAAGCACCGGGCTGCAGAGGATCGTGCTGGACCCGCCGTTGCCGTTTTCTGTTCCGTCACCCGGTAGGGCATCGCCGCCGGAATTACCGCCGCCGCGCTCGCCGCCCGATCCGGGGCGGGTGATGCTTCCGCCGACGTCGATCGACGAACCGGTGTTCGTCGACCGCGGGACAGGTCGCAGTCCACGTCCGACGTCTCGGCATCCCGGTTCCGGCAGCCGTGCGGCCGATATCGCGACGAAAGAACTGACGATCAGCGATGGCCAATCCGCATGTGGGCTCGACCGTCCCGCCGGCGACTTGCTGAATGGCCAACCCGGTGCTTGTCGACTGGTTCGGGGACGAGAGTTGCACGTGAGGCTTTGACGTCTGGAACGTCGGTCGGGCGTGACGACTGAGTCGCCCGCTGGGTTCCGTACGTCAACGGCCGAGACGTCCAAGCAGATTGCAAGCATCGACTGACCCGTCCGCGACTTCTGGTCTGAAGGACTCGACCGAGTGATCAATCGACTGGACTCGCCAGAGACCGTCATTCCGTCGGCGTGATCGTGCTGAGAGGTTCTTACGGTCTGACGCATTTAGCATCGCCGGTCGTCCAGGCGAAGACGGGTTCGAACGTTGCGGGGTCGGCGAGATCGACGGCATTCAGGGCATCCACATAGGCACGGTAGGTTTCCTCGGCGGCGCGGAACGCCTCGTCTTCCGATGCGAAACCAGTGGGCGTGGGGGTGGGCGCCGGTTCTGGAGTGCACGCAGACACCGTCGTTGCGATGGCAAGGGCGATCAGCAGTCCCGCCGTTCGCCTCGCGATCCGCATCATGGCTCCACGGTATCCAGGCAGGACCCGTCGTGGGACGTTATCCACAGCACGGGTCGGCCACGATCTGATCGCGATGTCTGTGGAGCGAGAGTGCGCGCACGCGACAATGGATCCTTCACGGACACGACCACGCAGGGGAGTGACATGTCATTCGGTGATGCCGCCCGGCGCACGGGCCGACGACTTGACGACGCGCATCCGTGCCCATGTGGGAGCGGCCTCGCTTTCGGCGTCTGCTGCGGGCCGTACCTCCGTGGCGACCTTCCGCCGACCGCCGAAGCCCTCATGCGGTCGAGATATACCGCCTTCGCCCTCGGTGCGGCCGACTACGTATCCGGCACGTGGCATCCGCGTACGCGACCGGAGCGTCTCGATCTCGACGATCACCAGCGTTGGGTTCGGCTGGAGATCATGGCGACCACTGATGGGCGCGCGGGCGACCGTCGAGGGACCGTCGAGTTTCGTGCGCACTGGAGCGACGATTCCGGCACGCGTGGAGTCCTGAGCGAGGTCAGCGATTTCGTCTTCCAAAGCGGACGTTGGTGGTACCTCAAAGGTGCAATCGACGAGCGACTAGCGCAGCCAGAGCACGCTGTACCACCCGATATCCGCGGCGACGGCGACGGCGATCGCGGCGACCACGACCCCACTTGCGCCCCACGCGATGGTTCGAGTGTCGTCATGTCGGATGCCCCACACGATGGCCACGGCGCACATCAGACCAGCGAGGGGCACGGCGAACGCGAAAGAGAGAATCGGCACAATGACAAAGAGTCCGAAATCTGGGTGAATGAGCCCTGATTCCATTGTCCAGAAAGGCACGGTGACCATCACCAGGCTCAGCGCAGAGATCACCGCCCCGATGTAGGCCGCCGATCGCCAGCGCGGCGAGCGCGGCCCGGGAACGATCGGCTCGGGGGTGGGGTTCACACCTCAACGGTCGCGCAGCGGGCAGGACGATGGGATACCCCGCAGACAAGTTGTGGAGAACTGCTCAGGTCCATTCGAAGTGGTGTGTTTCTGGAGCTCGTGCCCCACACGATGGTTCTTCGCCCGTCGCGTCTGCGCAGTCAGACGCACGACGACTGCACACACGCGACGGACGAAGCGGGCGTGACTGTGCGCACTCGACGGATGAGTGGGCTACCCCGGCCTGTCAGTCGTCGAGGCGAGTGAAACGAGGGCCGCGGTATCCATCACGGTCGACGGGCTCATCCCACATCGCGCGTGGCCGAACCCACATCCCGCTGCCGTTCGGAGTTCCTGCCGAGTCGAGCGCGCGATACACGACGAGTTCCTCTTCCGATTCGCTATGGCGAGCGGTGCCGATCACCTCGTACCGTGCTCCTTTGAAATGGCGGTACAGACCCGGTTCAACGTTGTTCACGACGCCACGGTAACCCGCCGGACATGGCGAGCCGGATTCTGATAACCTGGAGTGTCATTCGAATGGCGATTCCGCCGTGCGCTCATGACAGCAATCGAAACCAAACTGCCTCGATCTCAGGCTCCGATCGCGTTCGCGCGTCCGGGTTCCGCAGACCAGGCCCGACACCCCAACCCAACAAGGACAACCCACTACATGACTACCGCAACGACCGCCCCGGCCACCAAGCAGGTCGCCATCAATGACATCGGATCTGCTGAGGACTTTCTGGCCGCGGTCGAACTGACTCTTAAGTTCTTCAACGACGGCGACCTCATCGAAGGAACCGTCGTGAAGATCGACCGCGACGAGGTCCTCCTCGACGTCGGCTACAAGACCGAGGGCGTCATCCCCTCGCGCGAGCTCTCCATCAAGCACGACGTCGACCCCAACGAGGTCGTCAAGGTCGGCGACGAGGTCGAAGCCCTCGTTCTCCAGAAGGAGGACAAAGAAGGCCGCCTCATCCTCTCCAAGAAGCGCGCACAGTACGAGCGTGCCTGGGGAGACGTCGAGAAGATCAAGGAAGACGACGGCGTTGTCACCGGTTCGGTCATCGAGGTCGTCAAGGGTGGACTCATCGTCGACATCGGCCTCCGTGGCTTCCTGCCGGCATCGCTCATCGAGCTTCGTCGCGTCCGCGACCTCACGCCGTACCTCGGCCAGGAGATCGAGGCCAAGATCCTCGAGCTCGACAAGAACCGCAACAACGTCGTGCTTTCGCGCCGCGCGCTGCTCGAGCAGACGCAGTCCGAGTCCCGCTCGAACTTCCTCAACAACCTCCACAAGGGCCAGGTCCGCAAGGGCACGGTCTCCTCGATCGTCAACTTCGGTGCGTTCGTCGACCTCGGTGGCGTGGACGGTCTCGTTCACGTTTCGGAGCTCTCCTGGAAGCACATCGAGCACGCATCCGAGGTCGTCGAGGTTGGCCAGGAGGTCACCGTCGAGATCCTCGAGGTCGACCTCGACCGCGAGCGTGTCTCCCTGTCGCTGAAGGCGACGCAGGAGGACCCGTGGCAGGTCTTCGCCCGCACCCACGCAATCGGTCAGGTTGCACCGGGCAAGGTCACCAAGCTCGTTCCGTTCGGTGCGTTCGTTCGCGTCGCAGACGGCATCGAGGGCCTCGTGCACATCTCGGAGCTCTCCGGCAAGCACGTTGAGCTCGCCGAGCAGGTTGTCTCCGTTGGTGAAGAGGTCTTCGTGAAGATCATCGACATCGACCTCGAGCGTCGCCGCATCTCGCTGTCGCTCAAGCAGGCCAACGAGTCGGTTGACCCCAACGGCACCGAGTTCGACCCGGCCCTCTACGGCATGGTCACCGAGTACGACGAGAACGGGGAGTACAAGTACCCCGAGGGATTCGACCCGGAGACCAACCAGTGGAAGGACGGCTTCGACGAGCAGCGCGTCGCCTGGGAGCAGGAGTACGCCGCAGCCCAGGGTCGCTGGGAAGCGCACAAGGCTGCTGTCGCCAAGGCCGCCGAGGCGGAGCTCAACGCTCCGACCGAGACCGCGTCGGCATCGCCGTCGTTCACCGCAGACTCCTCGGTCGGCACCCTTGCCGACGACGAGGCGCTCGCGGCGCTTCGCGAGAAGCTCTCGGGTCGCTGATCCACAGCTGAATTCAGTACACAGGGCCGTCACCTTCGGGTGGCGGCCCTGTGTCGTTCACGGAAGGGCCGTGTCGGAGGCTCCGGCTACGTTCGGAGGGTGCCCGAGCAGTGCTGTGCCCTCAACGATGACGGATGCCGTGGCCCTGTGCCCCCGGCATCCCCCATCCCGCTCTGCGAACGCCATCTGGTCGTGGCAGCGGAATGGACCGAAGCGCAGTACGGCACGGTCGACGTCCTTCCCGCGCCGTGCCGGCTGTGCGGTGCGCGCGAGGGGGTGCGCCTCCCGTCCGGCTGGCTCTGCGCGGTGTGCGAATGGCGCCACGGCGATGTCATCGATTCAGAACTGCCCGCGCCGCGCGTCGAGGTCGTCTACTACCTGCGTTTCGCCGATCGGGTGAAGATCGGAACGTCATCACAGCCGCGGATGCGCGTTGCGGCCATCCGGCATGACGATCTCCTGGGGTTCGAGCGAGGTGGACGCACGCTCGAGTCGCACCGGCATCGACAGTTCGACGTGGAGCGGTTCGGGAAAACGGAGTGGTTCGCGCTGTCGCCGCGTCTGCGGGACCACATCGCCGCGGTCGCGGCGGGCGTTGATGACCCATGGAATCGATACGCGCGGTGGATGAGCGAAGCGATCGCGCTCCGCGGCTGACGGCGCCGATGGGCACGGATCTCCAGCGGAATCAAAAGAACACGACATATCGTGAGTAGCCACCGACGATGGAGACGAAATGCGTTTTGTTGGCAGGGGCCGATTCCTTGACAGGTTCTTCGGGAATGAGCGGCCGACTCCGGCCCGGCGTCCTCCCTACCGGCCGCCTGCGTATCCACCGCCGGCCACCGCATTTCCCACGCCTCCACCGCCCGGCATGTCGCCGCCGCCGTCGACCGACGAGGCCGCGCTCGAGCGGTACCGATACCTGTTGCGCACCGCACCGCCCGCTGCTCTCGAACAGGTCCACGCGGAGGCCTTCGCCAAGTTGACGGTCGCCCAGCGCCAACAGGTGCTCAGGGACATGTCGGCAGCGTTGCCCTCTTATGAGCGGCCCACCAGTACTGACCCCAGATCGATGGCCCGCGCCGCCACCCGCGCTGAATACATGAAGCCCGGTTTCATGGAGCGGACCATCGGACGGCAGGGCGGACGCCCGAACGGACAGTATCGCGGCGCGGGAAACAATTCGCCCCTCCTCGGGGCGATCATCGGGTTCACCATCGGCTCCACCCTCGCTGCGCCATACATCTGGCCGGATGTCGCCGGCGGCAGTGGAGCGGATGTCGGTTCTACCGGCGCGATGGGTGGCGATGTCGGCGGCGCCGGCGGTCCGGACTTCGGTTCGAGCGGTGATTTCGGCGGCGGATTCGGCGACTTCGGCTTCTGATTCGGCCCACCCGCGGGCATGGCACGATGAGTGCATGCCACTTGTCGCACTGACCGGCGGGATCGCGTCCGGAAAGTCCACGATCGCGCGCGTTCTGGCAGATCACGGCGCCATCCTCGTCGACGCCGATCAGATCGTTCGGGATGTGCAGGCCGCCGGGTCTCCGGTCCTGCAGGACATCGCTGACGAGTTCGGCGCGCATCTCATCCTCGCCAATGGCACCCTCGACCGTGCCGGACTGGGCGAGGTCGTGTTCGGCGATCCGGGCGCGCTGGCGCGACTCAACGCGATCGTTCACCCCGCGGTGCGCCTCGAATCGCAGCGTCGTTTCGACGAGGCTTTCGCTGCGAATCCGAGTGCGGTCGTCGTCTATGACGTGCCGTTGCTGGTCGAGGCCCGCGTCGACGACCCATGGGACGTGATCGTCGTCGCGCACGCGCCGGCGGATGTGCGTCGCGCGCGACTGGTCGAATTGCGGGGGATGACCGCGGCCGAGGCATCCGCTCGAATTGCGTCGCAGGTCCCGGATGAGGCGCGACTCGCGATCGCAGATGTCGTGATCGACACCGCGGGCAGCCTCGATCACACCGTCGATCAGGCGAATGCGCTGTGGGACCGCATCCGCCAAGACCATCGGCCGGATTGACGGGCGACGGATCGCGTCAGATGTTCCGGAGATCGTCCCTTGTCCCGCCTCGATGTCGGAACCCCCGCCTACGCTGGATTGATGCAGACAACTCGATCCGTGCGGCCCTTCGAGGTCATCAGCGATTACGAGCCGAGCGGTGACCAGCCCGAGGCTATCGCGCAGCTGACCGCCCGCATCAACGCGGGCGAGACCGACGTCGTGCTCCTGGGTGCAACGGGTACCGGAAAGTCCGCGACCACGGCGTGGCTCGTCGAGCAGGTGCAACGTCCGACGCTGGTGCTTGCGCACAACAAGACCCTCGCGGCGCAGTTGGCGAACGAGTTCCGCGCGCTCATGCCGAACAATGCCGTGGAGTACTTCGTCAGCTACTACGACTACTACCAGCCCGAGGCCTACGTCCCGCAGACGGACACCTTCATCGAGAAGGACTCTTCGATCAATGCCGAGGTCGAACGGCTGCGCCACTCGACGACGAACTCACTGCTCAGCCGTCGCGACGTCATTGTCGTCTCGACGGTCTCGTGCATCTACGGACTCGGCGCGCCCGAGGAGTACCTCCGTGCCATGGTGGCTCTGCAGGTGGGGGAGCGGTATGACCGCGATGCTCTCATTCGCAAGTTCATCGCCATGCAGTACAACCGCAACGACGTGGATTTCTCGCGGGGAAACTTCCGCGTGCGAGGCGACACGATCGAGATCATCCCCGTGTACGAGGAGTACGCGATCCGCATTGAGCTGTTCGGCGACGAAATCGAGGGGCTGTACATGCTGCATCCGCTCACGGGCGACATCGTGCAGAAGCTCGAGAGTGTTCCGATCTTTCCCGCCTCGCACTATGTGGCAGGCACCGACACCATCCACCGGGCGATCGGCACGATCGAGACCGAGCTCGAAGGTCGTCTGAAAGAACTCGAAGGTCAGGGAAAGCTGCTCGAAGCACAGCGGCTGCGCATGCGGACCAGCTTCGACCTCGAGATGATGCAGCAACTCGGGTTCTGCTCGGGCATCGAGAATTACTCGCGCCACCTCGACGGTCGCGCTCCGGGGGAGGCCCCTCACACGCTGCTCGACTTCTTCCCCGACGATTTTCTGATGGTGATCGATGAGTCACACGTCACCGTCCCGCAGATCGGGGCGATGTACGAAGGAGATGCTTCCCGCAAGCGCACCCTGGTCGATCACGGCTTCCGCCTCCCGAGCGCCATGGACAACCGACCGCTGCGCTTCGACGAGTTCAAGAACCGGGTGGGTCAGACGGTCTACCTGTCGGCGACACCGGGGCGCTATGAGATGGGCATTGCCGACGGCATCGTCGAGCAGATCATTCGCCCGACGGGATTGGTCGACCCTGCCATCATCGTCAAGCCGTCGAAGGGGCAGATCGACGACCTCCTCGAAGAGATTCGGGTCCGCGCCGAACGCGATGAGCGTGTGCTGGTCACCACCCTGACGAAGAAGATGGCAGAAGAGCTCACCGACTTCCTTGGCGAGCATGGCGTGCGGGTGCGATACCTCCACTCCGACGTCGACACCCTTCGACGGGTGGAATTGCTCACCGAACTTCGCGGCGGTGTCTACGACGTCCTCGTCGGCATCAACCTTCTGCGCGAAGGCCTGGACCTACCGGAAGTCTCGCTGGTCGCCATTCTCGATGCCGACAAAGAAGGCTTCCTGCGCTCGGGAACGTCGCTCATTCAGACGATCGGTCGCGCCGCCCGCAACGTGTCGGGTGAAGTGCACATGTACGCCGACAATATGACCGACTCGATGCGCAAGGCGATCGACGAGACCGATCGGCGACGTGAAATCCAGGTCGCGTACAACCTCGAGCGTGGCATCGACCCGCAGCCGCTGCGCAAGAAGATCGCCGACATCACCGACGCGCTCAATCGCGAGGCATCCGACACCCGTGAACTGCTGTCGGGAAAGGCCGCTGCCGCCAACAAGTCCGGCAAGGGAAAGAGCCCGACACCTCGTCTGCGCCGCGAAGGCATCGCCGCCGAGGGCGCGATGCAACTGGAGGCGACGATCGAGGATCTGTCGAACCAGATGCTGGCGGCGGCGGGAGAACTCAAGTTCGAACTCGCCGGACGGTTGCGCGATGAGGTTCAGGATATGAAGAAGGAACTGCGGGCGATGGAGAATGCCGGGCACGCCTGACAGGCACACCCGCTCGCCCCTCAGCGCGCGATCGTTCACAGTCGCGTCGCAGAACGTTTACATGAAGGTTCTCTCATGATGGGCGACGGGACGACGCTCCGTTCCTAGGGTCGGAAGAGTGTGCGCGACACAACGCGCCCCTCTCTCGGCCCACACGAAGGAAGAGTCATGTCCAGCAGTTCTCCCCATACCCGAATGCATGGTCGTCGCCGCGGCGTCGCCGTCGCACTCGCGACCATCGCTGCGCTCGGCGCGACAGCGCTGACCGCACCGGCCGCGCAGGCGGCCGACCCTGTCACGATCGACCTGGTGACGGTCAACGATTTCCACGGCCGCATCGAGGCGGCCGCGCCCTCCGGCGGCATCGCCGCGCTGGGAACGGCCGTCAAGCAGATCCGCGCAGAAAATCCGAACACGGTCTTCGCTGCAGCCGGCGACATGATCGGGGCTTCGACCTTCCCCTCCTTCATCGCGGAGGACGTCCCGACCATCGACACGCTCAATCAGGCGGGCCTGGACGTCAGCGCCGTCGGAAACCACGAGTTCGACCGCGGCTGGGATGACCTGAACACGCGAGTGAGGGGCCTCGCCGACTGGGAGTACATCGGCGCCAACGTCTATGACGCGGCCTCGAACACCCCCGCGCTTCCCGAGTATTGGACCGAGGACCTGGGCGGTGTGACCATCGGATTCATCGGCGCCGTCACCGAGGATCTCCCCACGCTCGTCAACCCCGCCGGGATCGCGACGCTCGCCGTGAAGCCCATCGTCGACAGTGTGAATGCGGTCGCCGATCGACTTTCCGACAACGACCCCGCCAACGGTGAGGCCGACGTCCTGGTTCTCCTGGTCCACGAAGGTGCGCCGGATACGACCCTCGCGTCTGCCACCGACGAATCGAACGCGTTCGGCGCGATCGTCAACGGCGTCAGCGATGACGTCAACGCCATCGTCTCCGGCCACACGCACCTCGCCTATAACCACGAGGTTCCCTACGGCGGCGACACCGGACTGCGCCCCGTGATCTCGTCTGGGCAGTACGGCGAGAAGTTCAGTGACATGAAGATCAGCGTCGACCCCGACACGAAGACTGTCCTGTCGATGGACAACACGATCTACGACATGTACACATACCCGACCGGCACCCCGACGCCGCCGCCGGTGGCGAATTACACTCAGGATCCCGCGATCGCCGCCACGGTGAAGACCGCGGTCGACTCGGCGAAGGTTCTCGGTGCAAAACCGCTCGGTACGATCACCGCTGACTTCAACCGTGCGCAGCAGCCCGGCGTGGATTCGACCGGCAACCCGACGGTGACCGATTCGCGCGGAGCGGAATCGACGCTCGGCAACTTCGTCGCGGACGTCCAATTGTGGTCGGCTCAGCAGGCGGATGATTCGACGCAGCTCGCGTTCATGAACCCGGGTGGTCTGCGCACTGACATGAAGTACGCACCGGATGGCGTGCTGACCTACGCGGAGGCGGCCGCGGTGCAGCCCTTCGCGAACACACTCGTGAATCTGACCCTCACCGGCGCGGATATCGCGCAAGTGCTCGAACAGCAGTGGCAGCCGGCCGGATCGTCGCGTCCGTTCCTGAAGCTCGGGATCTCGAAGGATCTGCTGTATACGTTCGATCCGGATGCCGCGGCGGGTGCGCACATCACCTCGATCACGATCAGCGGCGAGCCGCTCGACCCCGCTGCCACGTACCGTGTGGTCGTGAACAGCTTCCTCGCTGCAGGTGGTGACAGCTTCACCGCCTTCACCCAGGGCACGGCCAAGGCCGACACCGGCAAGATCGACCTGCAGTCCATGGTCGACTACATGGCGGCGTTCGGCCAGGTTTCGCCCGATCTGGCGCAGCGTTCGATCGGTGTGTCGCTGAGCGCCCCGGGTGCGTCGGGCTACCTCACCGGACAGCAGATCGACGTGGACCTCTCTGCGCTCGAATTCAGCACCACGGAGCCCGCTGCGGCCACCGCATCCGTCTCGATCGGCGGCGTACCGGTGGGAGATGCGGCGATCGACCGGACGCTCGTCGCGCTGTACGACCAGACGGGCACAGCGTCATTGTCGGTGACGGTTCCGGCAGGCGTGTCGGGCACCGTGCCGCTGACGGTGACCACGCCGACGGGCACTGCGATCTCCGTGCCCATCACCGTGGTCGAACCTGTCGCGTCTTCGACGATCGGCTGGCCGAGCAAATTCATCGTCAAGCGCGGGCAGTCGGTCTCATACAACGTGATCGTGCATGCGGGCGGCGGCGCCGTTCCCACCGGGACGGTGACCGTGTACGACCGGGATCAGGCGATCGCAACGATCGAGCTCGACACGACGGCGGCAGGACGCGGCACCGTCGCACTCCCTGCCCTCGGCCGTGGCGTTCACCTGTTGCGCGCGGTGTATGAAGGCAGTGACACTGTGGCCGGATCGACTGGAATCAAGCTTCCACTGATCGTCTGGTAATTCTCGGCAGCATTGAACGACGGATGCCGCGGGCCGATCGGCTCGTGGCATCCGTCGTTGCGTTTCGTCAGGGGCAATGCAGCAGCGGTTTCGGCCCGGTTCGGTCGACCGCGTGGGCAGACATCGGCTGATGGCAGAGCGGGCAGGGCCGTTCGATCCGGGACGGTGGGGGCTCGGTGTCGTAGGGGCCGACCGAGGCTGGTCCGGCGACCTTGATCAGTCGGGCGTTGAGGTAGGCGTACCACCCGCCGGCGGCGCGCACCCGCGCCCGCAGCGGAGGGCGGGGAGTCTCATCGGATTCACTTTGCGTCACGATGTTTAGTGTACTAAGTATTAGGGGCGATAGAATATCGTCGTGAATCGTCCGGACGACCTCCTCGCACTCGACAACCAGGTGTGCTTCGCCATCGTGACCGCCGCCCGTAACGTCGTCTCCCTGTATCGGCCCGTCCTCGAACCGCTCGGGCTCACGCATCCGCAGTATCTCGTCATGCTGGCGCTCTGGGAGCGCTCGCCGCGTTCGTTGGGGGAGCTCGCCGAGCAGCTTGCTCTCGAACCGGCGACACTGTCTCCGATCATCAAGCGGTTGGAGGCACAGGGGCGGGTCACGCGGGCGCGCCGTGTCGCCGACGAGCGCGTGCTCGAAATCAGCCTCACCGCGGCGGGGACCGCGCTGCGGGCACATGCGCTGGAGGTGCCGCCGCAGATCATGCAGCGCGTCGGGGTGGATGCTGCCCAGCTCGCCGCGATCAGGGAAGCGCTCGCGCCGTTTTCGGGTTACCTCGACGACGCGGAGTGAGTGTTCGAGCCCGCCACTTCGCCCAGAGCGCAGGCCGCGTCACCCGGCGCGGAGCCGATGTCGGAACCCCCGCCTAAGCTTGTCGGGTGCCTATTGTCCCCGTCGCCACAGCCTCGAAACTCAGTGTTCGCGGAGCCCGCGTTCACAACCTGAAGAATGTCGACATCGACATTCCGAGGGACTCGCTGGTCGTGTTCACCGGCTTGTCCGGGTCTGGCAAATCGAGCCTCGCCTTCGACACGATCTTCGCGGAGGGGCAGCGTCGCTATGTCGAATCGCTGAGCGCCTACGCGCGCCAATTCCTCGGTCAGGTCGACCGCCCCGACGTGGACTTCATCGAGGGGCTCAGCCCCGCCGTGTCCATCGATCAGAAGTCGACGAACCGCAACCCGCGCTCGACCGTCGGCACGATCACCGAGATTCACGACTACATGCGGCTGCTGTGGGCGCGCATCGGCATTCCGCACTGCCCCCAGTGCGGTGAGCAGATCCAGCGGCAAACCGTGCAGCAGATCGCCGATCAGCTCATCGACCTCCCCGATCGCACGCGCTACCAGATCGTCGCGCCCGTCGTCACGCAGAAGAAGGGCGAATTCGTCGACCTCTTCAAAGAGCTCTCAGCAAAGGGCTATGCGCGAGCGGTCGTCGATGGCGATCTGATCCAGCTCTCCGAGCCGCCGACGCTGAAGAAGAGTTTCAAGCACGACATCGCGGTGGTGGTCGACCGTCTGGTCGCAGCTCCCGACATCCTCGGCCGCGTGACGGATTCCGTCGAGACGGCGCTGGGTCTTGCCGGTGGCATCATGCAGGTCAACTTCGTCGACGAAGAGGGCGATGCCGCATGGCAGAGCTTCAGCGAGAAGCTGTCGTGCCCGAATGGCCACCCTCTGCAGCTCACCGAGATCGAACCGCGGACGTTCTCGTTCAACGCCCCCTTCGGCGCGTGCCCGGCCTGCTCGGGCCTCGGCACCCGGATGTCGGTGGACGTCGACCTGATGCTCGGCGACGAGGAACTGTCGATCAACGAGGGTGTCGTGATCCCTTGGACCACGCAGGGCAAGGGACTGTTCCAGTACTACGAGCGTCTGTTGACGGGGCTCGCCGACGATCTCGGGTTCTCGCTCGACACTCCGTGGCGGGATCTGACCGATGAGGTCCGCAACGCGGTTCTTCGCGGCGAGAACTACAAAGTCACCGTGAAGTGGAAGAACCGCTACGGGCGGGAGATGCGGTACACCTCCGGGTTCGAGGGCGTTGTCCCCTACATCGAGCGGCAGTACACGCAGGCCGAGTCCGACACTCAGCGCCAGCGCTGGTCCGAATACCTTCGCGAGGTCCCGTGCCCCGTCTGCGATGGTGCTCGTCTGAAGCCCGAGGTTCTCGCGGTGCTTGTCCACGGACACTCGATCGCCGATGCCTCCCGGCTCAGCCTCGGCGAGGCACAGCGCTATTTCGCCGAACTCGAGCTGACACCACGCGAGGCGACCATCGCTGCGGCGGTGCTTCGCGAAGTCCGTGCGCGCCTCGATTTCCTCATCCAAGTCGGGCTCAACTACCTGAGCCTCAGTCGCGCGGCGGCCTCGCTCTCGGGCGGGGAAGCGCAGCGCATCCGGCTCGCGACGCAGATCGGATCTGGGCTCACGGGCGTGCTGTACGTCCTTGACGAGCCGTCGATCGGACTCCATCAACGCGACAACCGGCGCCTGATCGAGACGCTCGTGGCCCTCAAGAAGCTCGGGAACACGCTGATCGTCGTCGAGCACGACGAAGAGACGATCCACGCTGCGGATTGGGTCGTCGACATCGGTCCGCGCGCGGGCATCGATGGCGGCACCGTCGTGCACTCGGGACCGCTGTCGGCTCTCCTGGAAGACGAAGCGTCGCTGACGGGTGCGTATCTCTCCGGACGCAGGACGATCGAGACGCCCAAGAAGCGTCGAAAGATCGACAAGAAGCGGATGCTGTCCGTCGTCGGCGCACGTGAGAACAACCTGAAGAACGTCACCGCGGAGTTCCCTCTCGGCGTGCTGACGGCGGTCACCGGCGTCAGCGGTTCGGGCAAGTCGTCACTCGTGAACGGCATCCTCTACCAGGTGCTCGCGACCCGGCTCAATGGCGCGCGTCGCGTCGCCGGCAAGCACACTCGTGTCGTCGGGCTCGACAATCTCGACAAGGTCGTCCACGTCGACCAGGCGCCCATCGGCCGTACGCCGCGCTCTAACCCGGCGACCTACACCGGCGTCTTCGATCGCGTGCGGACGCTGTTCAGTGAGACACCCGAAGCAAAGGTGCGCGGGTACCTCCCCGGACGCTTCAGCTTCAACGTCAAGGGCGGCCGGTGCGAGGCGTGTTCGGGCGACGGAACGATCAAGATCGAGATGAACTTCCTCCCCGACGTCTACGTCGACTGCGAGGTCTGCCACGGCAAGCGGTACAACCGCGACACGCTCAGCGTGCATTACAAGGGCAAGAACATCGCCGAAGTGCTCGATATGCCGATCTCCGAGGCCGCCGAATTCTTCGAGCCGATCACGGCGATTCACCGCTATCTGAAGACCCTGGTCGACGTCGGTCTCGGGTACGTGCGCCTCGGTCAGTCGGCGACCACTCTGTCTGGCGGCGAGGCGCAGCGCGTCAAACTCGCCACCGAACTCCAGCGTCGTTCGAACGGACGCAGCATCTACGTGCTCGATGAGCCGACGACCGGCCTTCACTTCGAAGATGTCGCACGGCTTCTCGAAGTGCTCGGCGGTCTGGTCGACAAGGGCAACACCGTCATCGTCATCGAACACAACCTGGATGTCATCAAGTCCGCCGACTGGGTGATCGACCTCGGCCCCGAGGGCGGCTCCGGCGGAGGCGAGATCATCGCCGTGGGTACGCCCGAACAGGTCGCGCGTGTGGACGCCAGCCACACCGGCATTTTCCTCGCGGAAGCGCTCGGCATGCGGGAGGCTGCATCGGCGCGCAAGGCTGGCTGACGATGCCCTCGCCGCTGTCTTACAAGCCGAAGGCGGGGGAGATCCCCACCAACCCCGGCGTCTACCGTTTCCGCGATGCGGACGGCCGCGTGCTGTACGTCGGCAAGGCGAAGAACCTCCGCGCCCGGCTGTCGAACTACTTCGCGCCCCTGCACACTCTCCACGAGCGCACCCGGCGGATGGTGACGACTGCGGCATCCGTGGAGTGGACGGTGGTGGCGACCGACGTCGACTCGCTCCAACTCGAGTACATGTGGATCAAGGAATTCGATCCGCCCTTCAACGTCCGCTACAAGGATGACAAGTCGTATCCGTTCATGGCGGTGACACTCGCCGACGAGGCGCCCCGGGTGATCGTGACACGAAACCGGCGAATCCCGGGAGCGAAGTACTTCGGCCCCTATCCGAAGGTGTGGGCCGTTCACGACACGATCGACCTCATGATCAAGGTCTTCCCGATCCGCACCTGCAGTGACGCCAGCTACAAGAAGGCGATGGCCACCGGCCGCCCCTGTTTTCCGGGTCAGATCGGTCGGTGCGGGGGACCGTGCTCCATGAAGGTCGGGATCGAGGAGCACCGAGCCATCGTCGGCGACTTCGTCGCGTTCCTCTCTGGAGGAGACCAGCGATTCGCGCGAGAACTGACCGCGCGGATGCGGGAGTCCGCGGCCGCCATGGACTACGAATCCGCGGCGATCTATCGCGACAAACTCCAGGCCATCGACGCCGTGCTCAGCCGAAGTGCCTTGGTGCTCGCCGAGGACACCGACGCCGACCTCTTCGGCATCGCAGAAGACGAACTGGCGGCGACCGTTCAACACTTCGTCATCCGGGGCGGTCGCGTCCGCGGCGTCCGCGCGACGACCATCGAGAAGGAACTCGACATCGCCGGCGCGGATCTCGTCGACCAGGTCCTGCAACGCGCGTACGGCGAGGCGGCGGCCGCGGACATTCCGCGTCAAGTCCTCGTGCACGCATTGCCCGAGGATGCCGACGATCTGGAGAAATGGCTCGAGCGCCGACGAGGCAAGCGGGTGTCGATTCAGGTCGCCCAGCGTGGCAAGAAAGCGGAGCTCCTCCGGACGGCAACCCTCAACGCTCAACAGGCCCTGATGCTCCACAAGACGCGTCGGACAAGCGACTACGTCGCGCGCACACAGGCGCTCACCGACCTGCAGGAGGCGCTGGGGCTGTCCGAGGCGCCCCTGCGCATCGAGTGCTTCGATGTCTCGCATTTGAGCGGCACGAACGTGGTGGCCTCGATGGTTGTGTTCGAAGACGGGTTGCCCCGTAAGGATCAGTACCGTTCGTTCGGCATTGCCGAAACGACGGATGACACCGACTCCATTCACCAGGTGCTCATGCGACGGCTCGCCTACCTCGATCGTCCCGAGGCCGACGAGACGTTCATTCCCGATCCCGACCCGACCGCGGACGGAACGGTTGAGCCCCAACCCAAGAAGCGGGCCAGGTTCGCCTATCGTCCGCAGCTGCTCGTCGTCGACGGGGGACAGCCTCAAGTCGAAGCGGCCGCGCGCGCGCTCGCCGACGCCGGACACACCGAGATCTCGCTGTGTGGCATCGCCAAGCGCCTCGAGGAGGTGTGGCTGCCGGGGGAGGACTACCCCGTGATTCTGCCGCGTACGTCCGAGGCCCTCTATCTGCTGCAGCGATTGCGCGACGAGGCGCACCGTTTCGCGATCACCCACCAGCGAAAGCGCCGCCGCCGCGACATCACCTCGGTCCTCAGCGAAGTGCCGGGACTCGGCGAGATGCGCATCAAGGCGCTCCTGCGTCACTTCGGGTCGGTCGCCGCATTGAAGACCGCATCGCCCGAAGAGATCGCCGAACTGCCCGGCATCGGACCCAAGCTCGCTGCGACGGTGCATCAGCAGTTGGCGACTCGCTAGGCTGGAAATCGACCGAATCGTGGGGTGGATGACGTGGTGACCGAGCAGCGCGCAGGCGAGATTCTCATCGTCACCGGTATGTCCGGCGCCGGGCGCTCGACGGCGGCGAACGCCCTCGAAGACCTCGGGTGGTATGTCGTCGACAATCTGCCACCGCAGATGCTTCGGCCCCTGCTCGATCTCAGCCAGTTCGCCGGCGGTGCGCTGCCGAAGGTGGCCGCGGTGGTCGATGTCCGCGGCGGAGATCTCCTCGACGGATTGCCCGACATCACCCGCTCGCTTCGTGACGGAGGACGGTTGCGGGTGCTGTTCCTGGACGCGTCGGACGAAGTGCTCGTGCGACGGTTCGAGTCGGTCCGTCGCCCCCAGCCGTTGCAGGGCGACGGAACGATTCTCGACGGCATCCGCATCGAACGCGAAACGCTTGCCGAGATCCGCGAGAGCGCGGACGTGATCGTCGACACGTCGCACTACAACATCCATCAACTCGCGATGCACATCGTCGAGATGTTCGCGACAGAGGGCGCTGCCCGCCACACGCTGACCGTCATGAGCTTCGGATTCAAATACGGGATGCCGCCGGATGCCGACCTCGTCGCCGACATGCGATTCCTGCCCAATCCGTTCTGGCAGCCCGAGCTGAAGGATCTCAACGGACAAGACGAAGCAGTACGGGATTACGTGCTCGCGCAAGAAGGAGCGCTCGAGTTCATCGATGCCTATGCGGCCGCGCTGCAGCCCGTCCTCGCGGGATATCAGCGGGAGAACAAGCGCCATTCCGTCGTCGCAGTCGGGTGCACCGGCGGCAAGCATCGCTCGGTGGTGACAACGCTTGAGCTCGCCGAGCGATTGCGAAATGCTCCTGGGGTGGCCGTCCGAGTAAAACACCGCGACCTCGGTCGCGAGTAGGCTGGGCGTTTGCCCCGTACAAACTGCAGAACAAAGGATCGCCGTGCCGTTGACCTCTGACGTGAAGGCCGAGCTGGCCGCGATCCGCGACCCTCGCCCCACCGCCCGGGTCGCCGAGCTCACCGTGATCCTGCGTTTCTCGGGCGGATTGCATTCCATCGCCGGTCGCGTTGCCGTCGAGGCCGAGCTCGAATCGGATGCCCTCGCGCGCCGCGTCGCCCGTGACCTCATGGAGCTCTACGGAGTGCGTCCCGAACTGGCGCGTGTCCAGGCATCCGGTGGTCGTGATGGCGGGCACTACGCCGTCCGCGTCATCGAGGGCGGTGAGACCCTTGCGCGCCAGACGGGTTTGCTCGATCAGCGTCGCCGGCCCGTCCGGGGCCTGCCGAACAAGGTCACCACGGGTTCGCGGGCCGACCTCGCCGCGGTGTGGCGCGGCGCGTTCCTCGCATCTGGCACCCTCTCCGAGCCTGGCCGGTCGGCTGTCCTCGAGATCGCATGTCCTTCCGGTGAAGCAGCCATGGCCCTCGTCGGGGCCGCGCACCGCCTGGGAATCGCCGCCAAGGCCCGGGAGGTCCGCGGAGTTCCGCGTGTCGTCGTCCGCGACGGCGAGGCGATCCGCGCAGCCCTCGCCGAAATGGGAGCCACGCGCACCGCGGCCGAGTGGGAGCAGCTGCGCCAGCGCCGTGAGGTGCGGGCCGGCGTGAACCGTCTGGTCAACTTCGACGACGCCAACCTGCGGCGCTCGGCACAGGCCGCTGTCGCCGCGTGCGCACGGGTCGAGCGCGCACTCGAGATCCTCGGCGACGAGGTACCCGACCACCTTCGGCAAGCGGGAGATCTCCGTCTCGCGCACCGCGAGTCGAGCCTGGATGAGCTCGGCCACCACGCCGACCCACCGCTGACCAAGGACGCCGTCGCCGGCCGCATCCGCCGCCTCCTTGCCATGGCCGACAAGAAGGCCGCACAGGACGGCGTCCCCGACACGGAGTCGGCCGTTCCCGCTGGTCTCGAAGACTGACGTCGTTGCACGATAAGGGGCGAGGAAACAACCCCGGTGCTTCATGCGTTGGCACTGAATAGGATGAAAACCGACCCCCGCGGCGCATCGTCGCGGTGCCGATAGGAAGAAGAGATTATGGCGAAGTACACGCTGCCCGAACTCACCTACGACTACGCTGCGCTCGAGCCGAGCATCAGCGCAACGATCATGGAACTGCATCACTCGAAGCATCACCAGGCCTACGTCACGGGTGCGAACACTGCACTCGAGCAGATGGCGGAGGCACGCGACAAGGGTGACTTCGCGAACATCAACAAGCTCGAGAAGGACCTCGCTTTCAACCTGGGTGGCCACACGAACCACTCCATCTTCTGGACGAACCTCTCGCCGAACGGCGGCGACAAGCCGGTCGGAGACCTCGAAGCGGCCATCGATGACCACTTCGGCTCGTTCGACAAGTTCCAGGCGCACTTCACGGCCGCAGCTCTCGGTGTGCAGGGTTCCGGCTGGGCCGGGCTGTTCTGGGATTCGCTCGGCGAGAACCTGATCATTCAGCAGTTCTTCGACCAGCAGTCGCAGTTCGCCGCCGGTACCGTTCCCCTCCTCCTTCTGGACGTCTGGGAGCACGCGTACTACCTGGACTACAAGAACGTCCGTGCCGACTACGTCAAGGCGTTCTGGAACATTGCGGACTGGTCAAATGTGGGCGAGCGTTTCGTAACCGCCCGTGAGAAGACCGCCGGTCTGTTGTAGTGTCATAAGCAGGTAAGGATGCCGCGGATTCGGCCGGAAACGGGTGGATTCCGGCATCCTTCCTGTTCTCATTGGATCGCATCGAGGTGCGCCGATTGGGCGTGACCTGTGCGACAGGAACCGGGAGACAAACGTGTCTGTCAAGATCGGCATCAACGGCTTCGGCCGCATCGGACGCAACTACCTTCGCGCGGCGTTGGAACAGGGCGCGGACATCGAAATCGTGGCGGTGAACGACCTCACCGACAACAAGACGCTTGCGCATCTGCTCAAGTACGACTCCGTCGGCGGGCCGCTGTCGGTGGACGTGTCCTATGACGAGGAATCCATCACGGTCGGCGGCAAGACCATCAAGGTCTTCGAAGAGCGCGACCCCGCAAACCTTCCCTGGGGCGAACTGGGAGTCGACATCGTCATCGAGTCGACGGGCCGCTTCACCAACGCCAAGGACGCCAAGAAGCACATCGACGGCGGAGCCAAGAAGGTTCTCGTCTCGGCTCCTGCAACCGATGACGACGTCACCATCGTCATGGGCGTCAACGAGGGCGATTACGACCCCGAGAACCACGTCATCATCTCTAACGCGTCGTGCACCACGAACTGCCTCGCGCCGCTGGCGAAGGTCTTCAACGACAACTTCGGCATCGAGCGTGGCTTCATGATGACCGCTCACGCCTACACCGCCGACCAGAACCTGCAGGATGGCCCGCACAGCGACCTCCGCCGTGCGCGTGGCGCCGCGATCAACATCGTGCCCGCCTCCACCGGTGCCGCGAAGGCGATCGGACACGTCCTGCCTGAGCTCAACGGCAAGCTGAGCGGCTCGTCCTACCGCGTTCCGGTTCCCACCGGATCGATCGTCGACCTGACGATCGTCACGCCGACCGAAGGCCTCACCGCCGCAACGATCAACGCGGCGTACAAGGCTGCGGCCGCGGAGGGCGCTCTCGCTGGTTTCCTGGAGTACACCGAAGACCCGATCGTCTCCAGTGACATTCAGGGCAACCCGCACTCGTCGATCTTCGACTCGGAGCTGACCAACGTCAGTGGCACGCTGGTGAAGGTTTCCGCCTGGTACGACAACGAGTGGGGCTACTCCAACCGTCTCGTCGACCTGACCGAGTACGTGGGCGAACGCCTCTAGGCGCTCATCATGACTCTGCGCACCCTCGATTCGCTGGGTTCGCTTGCAGGCAAGCGCGTCATCGTCCGCTGTGACTTCAACGTTCCTTTGAACGACGGAGTCATCGCGGACGATGGCCGCGTGCGTGCGGCGCTGCCCACGATCAACGAACTCATCAATCAGGGTGCGCGCGTCATCGCGTGCTCGCACCTCGGGCGCCCCGACGGGGAGCCCAACCCGAAGTACAGTCTCCAACCGGTCGCGCAGCGACTGTCGGAACTGCTCGGCAAGCCTGTCTCTTTCGCCCTCGACACGGTGGGCGAATCCGCTCATGCGGCTGTCGATGCGCTCGAAGACGGCGACGTCACCGTCATCGAGAACCTCCGGTTCAACCCGGGTGAGACCGCCAAGGACGAGGCATCGCGCCGTACGTTCGCGGAGGAACTCGCCTCGCTCGGCGACGTTCTCGTCTCCGACGGGTTCGGAGTCGTCCACCGCAAGCAGGCGTCGGTGTACGAGCTGGCAGAGATCCTTCCTTCGGCGGCGGGCTTCCTGATCGAGAAGGAGGTCGACGTCCTCGACCGCCTCACCGAGAACCCCGAGCGTCCCTACACCGTGGTGCTCGGCGGCTCGAAGGTCAGTGACAAGCTCGGCGTGATCGAGCACCTGCTTCCGCGAGTGCAGAAGATCTGTGTCGGTGGCGGGATGATGTACACCTTCCTGGCCGCGCAGGGCGGCAAAGTGGGCAAGAGCCTGCTCGAAGCAGACCAGCTCGACACGGTTCGCGGCTACCTCAAGACCGCTGATGAGCTGGGCGTCGAGTTCGTCCTCCCCGTCGACGCCGTGATGGCGGCTTCGTTCGCCGCTGACGCCGACCATGTCGTCGCCGACGCTGACAAGCTCGAAGACACGGCGTTCGGCGATTCAGGACTCGGTCTCGACATCGGCCCCGAGACGTCGAAGCAGTTCGCCGATGCGATCCGCGGATCGAAGACGGTCTTCTGGAATGGCCCGATGGGCGTGTTCGAGATGGCTGCGTTCGCCGACGGCACGAAAGCGGTCGCGCAGGCGCTCACCGAAGTCGATGGCCTCTCGGTCGTCGGTGGGGGCGACTCGGCAGCCGCCGTTCGTCAGCTCGGTTTCACAGACGACGCGTTCGGTCACATCTCCACCGGTGGCGGCGCGAGTCTGGAGTTCCTCGAGGGTAAGAAGCTTCCCGGATTGGAGATTCTCGGATGGTCGTAAACAGGATGCCGCTGATTGCCGGCAACTGGAAGATGAATCTTGACCACCTGCAGGCGGTGGCGTTCGTGCAGAAGCTGCACTGGGCGCTCAAAGACGCCGGGCACGAAAGCGGCGCTGTCGAGGTGGCGGTGTTCCCGCCGTTCACCGACATCCGTACCGTGCAGACGCTCGTCGACGCAGACAAGATCGAGTTCGCGCTCGGCGGCCAGGACCTCTCGACGAAGGACTCCGGCGCATACACCGGCGAGATCTCGGGTGCCTTCCTGAAGAAGCTCAACTGCACGTACGTGATCATCGGACACTCCGAGCGCCGCGAGTATCACGCGGAGTCGGACGACATCATCGCGGCCAAGGTGCAGGCGGCGCTGAAGCACGGCCTGGTTCCCGTCATCTGCGTGGGCGAGACCTCGGAAGACCTCGAGAAGTTCGGGGCATCCGCTGTTCCCGTCGGCCAGTTGCAGGTCGCGCTGGACGGTGTCCCGGCGGATGCCGACATCGTGGTGGCCTACGAGCCCGTCTGGGCGATCGGTTCCGGTCAGGCGGCGACGCCTGAACAGGCTCAGGATGTGTGCGCCAAGCTCCGGGCCGTGATCGCCGAGAAGCTGGGAGCGGATGCCGCAGAGCGCACCCGTGTCCTCTACGGCGGCTCAGTGAAGTCCGGCAACATCGCCAGCTACATGCGCGAGCCGGATGTGGACGGCGCGCTCGTCGGTGGCGCAAGCCTGCTGGCGGACGAGTTCGCCGCCATCATCCGCTACCAGAAGCACGTCGGAGTCTGACTCTCGTCTCCGGGCTCGGCTGCCGCAGTGCGCCGGGCCCGGAACGACGTGAGTGGGCATGTACACTTGACCCTTGTGCGATCCGACGGGATCGCCTTCGAAAGGCAACGACGACAGTGCAGATCCTCGAGTTCATGTTGCAGGTGCTGCTGGGTATCACCAGCCTCTTGCTGACACTCCTCATCCTTCTTCACAAGGGACGCGGTGGCGGCCTTTCCGACATGTTCGGCGGTGGGATGAGTTCCGCCATGGGCTCGTCCGGCCTCGCCGAACGCAACCTCAACCGCTTCACGATCGTCCTCGCCCTCGCGTGGTTCACGTCGATCGTCGCTCTCGGCCTGATCACGAAGTTCCAGGTCATCTGATGGCTACCGGAGGCAACGCGATTCGCGGCACCCGGGTGGGCGCCGGCCCCATGGGCGAGCAGGACCACGGACACCACGCTGACCGGCTCGCGGTCTCGTATTGGGACGCACTGGGCAACGAAACGGTTCGCTACTTCGCCGCGGGGATCGCCGAGGATGAGATCCCCGATGTCATCGACTCCCCGCACTCCGGCCTTCCGGCAGGACGCGACAAGGAGAACCCCCCTTCCCTCGCCAAGAGCGAGCCGTACAAGACACATCTCGCGTACGTGAAGGAGCGTCGCTCCGAGGATGAGGCCGAGTCTCTCCTCGACGACGCGCTGCAGCAGGTTCGCGAGCGCCGCGGCCAGAGCTGACACCGACCCTTCAGGGGGTCAGGCGGCTTCCGGCGTCAGTACTCGCCGTCGATCAGTTCTTCGGGAACGTTCTCGGCGGCTGCCTCGTCGACGAACAGGATCGTCCGTTTGCGGCCCTTTGCGCCCGCGGCCGGCACGCTGTTGTAGCTCGCGCCCGCGAGGGCGAGTCCCAGGGCTGAGGCCTTGTCGTGGCCGGAGAGCACCATCCAGACGCGCTTGGAGGAGTTGATCACCGGGCGTGTCAGTGAGAGGCGCTCCGAGGGCGGTTTGGGGGAGTTGCGCACGGAGACAACGGCGCGGTCACACACGTCGATCTCGCGGCGGTCAGGGAACAGCGATGCGATGTGGCCGTCAGGCCCGACGCCGAGGAAACAGACGTCGAATGAGGGCCATGCCTCGTCGGCACTCCCGAACCGCTTGAGTTCTGCGGCATAAGCGTCGGCGGCCTCGTCGAGGTCGATGCCCTCACCGGAGGCGGCCATCCGATGAATGTTCTCTTCGGGAACGGTCAGCGCGTCCAAGACAGCCACGCGTGCGGTCTTTTCGTTGCGATCATCGCTGTCACGGGGCACGAATCGGTCATCGCCCCACCAGAAATGCACGAGCGACCAGTCGATGTCGTCATGGCTCGGGTTCTCGCCGATCGCGTGAAGGACGGCGGTCCCGATGGTGCCGCCGGTGAGTGCCACGTGGACGAGCTTGCCCTGATCGGCTCGCTTGGCCACCCGATTGAGGAAGCGGGCCGCGACCGCGCGCGCCAAGGTGGGCGCATCGTCGTGAATGACCACGCTCTTCTCGGTGAACTCGGCCATCGGACTCCTATGTCGTCGGGGTCGTCGCCGGATCGAGAAGCTTCCATCCGTCGCTGATCACTCGACCATACAACAGGTCTGGATCGAGCCGACGGAGCTCCTCTGCCAAGCACTCGCGCAAAGTTCGGCGGGGGAGAACGATGTCATGCGATGGCTGGCCGGGCTGGCTGAGAGTCGCATCGATGTCGTTGCTGCGCTCGAGGACGATATCGCCGCTGGCGCGGATCAGGCGCACACTCTTGATGCCGTGCTCCCACTCCTCGGGCGCTGCGTAGCGCCAGACCACCGGGATCTCCAGCTTGAGGCGCAACCACGCCGCGAGAAGTCCGGTCGAGGGCGAACTGCCGCTGCCGATCACTTCGGCACCGGTGACCTGGTCGAACGGAGGCTGATCGAGGACAGCCGCGAGCTGTTCGCGCCAGTGCGTCAAACGCGTCCACGAAAGGTCGGTGTCGCCCGGTGCGTGGCAGGGGCCGAGCTGCGAGAGGCGGTCCGTCACATAGGGCTTGGTCGCGGCATCCGTGATGCGTCGCTGAGCCATCCGGCCGATCGGCGAGTGCGACGGCACCGCCGGCGGATGATCGGGCCACCACGCCACCACCGGCGCGTCGGGGAGGAGCAGTCCGGTGATGAGGCTCTCGGCGTTGCTCGCCGCTTCTCCGCTCGCACGGAGGACGATGACCTCGCTCGCGCCGGCGTCACCACCGACGCGGATCTGTGCGTCCAGCACGGATGCACCCCCGGTGTGGGTGATCAGCACGATCACGCGCATGGGGTGCTCGCGCGACGCGTCGTTCGCTGCCTCGATCGCGTCTTCCTCCAGACCGTGGGACGTCGCGATCACGAGGGTGAGGACGCGGCCGAGGGCGACAGCGCCGCCCTCTTCGCGAACGTTCACAAGCGCTCGGGCAATTTTGGACACCGTGGTGTCCGGCAGGTCTACGATCACGGACGTCTCCAAACGCGGCCATCGCGAGCAAGGAGCTCGTCAGCGGAAGAAGGACCCCAAGAACCGGGGGAGTACTGCTCGAGTGGTCCGCCCTGCTTTGCCCAGTACTCTTCGATCGGGTCGAGCACCTTCCAGGAAAGCTCGACCTCTTCGTGACGGGGGAACAGCGGCGGGTCGCCGAGGAGGACGTCGAGGATGAGTCGCTCGTATGCCTCGGGGCTCGACTCGGTGAAGGCGTGACCGTAGCCGAAGTCCATGGTCACGTCGCGCACCTCGGTGGCAGCCCCCGGCACCTTGGAGCCGAACCGGATGGTCACACCTTCGTCGGGCTGAACGCGGATCACCAGAGCGTTCTGGCCGAGCTCCACCGTCTGGTTGCGCAAGAACAGGTGCTGCGGGGCGCGCTTGAAGACCACGGCGATCTCGGTCACGCGGCGACCGAGACGCTTGCCGGTGCGCAGGTAGAACGGGACACCCGACCAGCGCCGCGTGGCGATCTCGAGTTTGACGGCCGCGTAGGTCTCGGTCGTCGATTCGGGGTTCATGCCGTCCTCATCGAGGAAGCCGGTGACCTTCTCACCGCCCTGCCATCCGCCGTCATACTGACCGCGAGCGGTCGCCGTCGACAGATCCTCCGGGAGCTGCACCGCAGCGAGGACCTTCTCCTTCTCGGCACGCAGATCCTTCGCGTCGAGCGAGATGGGCTCTTCCATGGCGGTCAGGGCGAGCAGCTGCAGCAGGTGATTCTGAATGACGTCCCGCGCCGCGCCGATGCCGTCGTAATATCCCGCACGGCCACCGACACCGATGTCCTCGGCCATGGTGATCTGGACATGGTCGACGTAGTTCGCATTCCAGATCGGCTCGAACAACTCGTTGGCGAAGCGCAGCGCCAGGATGTTCTGGACGGTCTCTTTGCCGAGGTAGTGGTCGATGCGGAAGATCGAGTCGGCGGGGAAGGCGACTTCGAGGGCTGCGTTGAGCTCCCGAGCCGTCTGCAGGTCGCTGCCGAACGGCTTCTCGATGACGACGCGGCGCCAGTTGTTCTCCCCGGGATTGTCGTCGACGAGCCCGCACTCCTTGAGCTGCGTCGCGACGAGCGGGAAGTCCTTCGGCGGGATCGACAGGTAGTAGGCGTGGTTGCCCATCGTGCCGCGCTGTTCGTCGAGCTTCGCGATCGTCTCGCGGAGCTTGCCGAACGACTCCGGGTTGTCGAACTCGCCCGAGACGAACCGGATGCCCTGAAGCAGCTGCTTCCATGTTTCTTCGCGGAACGGCGTCCGCGCATGTTGCTTCACGGCTTCGTACACAACCTGCGCGAAGTCTTCGTCCTCCCAGTCGCGACGGGCGAACCCGACAAGCGCGAATCCGGGTGGCAGAAGACCGCGGTTGGCGAGGTCGTAGACGGCCGGCATGAGCTTCTTGCGCGACAGGTCACCGGTCACACCGAAGATCACGAGGGCGCTGGGCCCCGCGATCCGGTTCAGCCGTCGATCTTCGGGATCGCGCAGGGGATTGTGGCCGCGCGAGAGTTCCACAGGCATCGAGTCAGGCTCCTACTGTGCTGCTTCGAAAAGGGTGAGGACCTCGACCTGGGGGTCGGTCAAAGTCAGAGTGACGACCGGACGGCCGTGCTCGGCGAGAACCGCGGCGTCACCGGCGGCCTGCGCCTCGATGAGCTGCCCGAAGGTGAACGGGCGGCCGGGGATCTCGAGGTCGACGTCGGTGCGTTCCAGGATCTGCAGGAAGACGCCGTTGGCCGGTCCGCCCTTGTGGTACTGACCGGTCGAGTGGAGGAATCGCGGACCCCAACCGAACGTCGTCGGTCTACCGGAGTCGGCCGCAACCAGTTCCCGGAGGCCGGACAGCTGGGGGAGATCCAGGCGATTCACATATGCCTGGACCGACACATAGCCGCCCTCCGGTATCCGGGACCAGAGCGCATCGAGGACACCGGCGATCGTGCCCGATTCGGCCAGCGCGGGATCTGAGACCCGAACCTCGACGCCATCGGTTTCGAAGGCCGGGGACGGTGGGTTCGGGGCGCGCATCGAGCAGGGCGCGCGTGGCCTCTTTCGCGGATTCCACATCGGGCTGATCGAACGGATTGATGCCCAGCATCTGCCCCGCGATCGCTGTGGCGTATTCCCAGACGATCAACTGCGCGGCGAGCGAGCCGCTGATGAGCACCTCATCGGGGTGATGCTCGATGAGCTGGAAGTGCACGGCATCGTTGACGAGCCGAACCCGCAGCAGGTCAGCCGGCGGACGGTCGGCCTCGGGGGAGACCGGGAGCAGAACGACGGGCAGGATGCCGGTGCCGTTCTTGCCGGTGGACTCAGCCACGAGCTGCTCGATCCAGTCGGGCAAGCCGACGATATGGGTGTCGTCGGTGATGAGCCCGAGCTTGTCGCGGCGCGGGTTGCCGCCGGCGATGGCCGCCGCCAGCAGGAGAGCCGGGTTGAGCGGCGAATCGATCGAGACTTCGAGCAGCGTCGCCTCGGCCTCAGACAGGAGTTCGCGGATGTTGACGCCGGCGAGCCCGGTCGGCACGAGACCGAAGGCGGTGAGCGCGGAATACCGACCGCCGACGTTCGGATCGGCGTTGAACACCCGGTATCCGTCTGCGCGTGCGGACACATCCAGCGGCGATCCTGGATCGGTGACGACGATGATGCGCTCGGTCGGGTCGATCCCGAGATCGGTCCATGCCGCCGCGAACGCACGCTTGGCGGAGTCGGTCTCGACCGTGGATCCCGACTTGGACGAGACCACGAGGACGGTATTTTCGAGCCCGCCTGCCTCGGCGTCGCCATCGATGGCACTGAGGACCTGACCGGGAGCGGTGGAATCGAGGATCACCAGGGGCACACCCGAGGTCTGGGCGATCACTTCGGGAGCGAGCGAAGAGCCGCCCATGCCGGCGAGCACGACGCGGGTCAGACCCTTGCCGACGAGCTCGGCACGGAGTGCCTCAATCTCGTCCACGAGCGGACGGGACACCGTGACGGCGTCCACCCACCCGAGCCGGCGAGATGCCTCGTCGGCAGCGGCTTCGCCCCACAGGTCGGAATCGCCCGCGGTGATACCGCTCGCCACCAGGCTCTCGATGAGGCCAGGAAGCGTAGCGTCGACGACCTTCTTGATCTGTCCCGAGAGGTGGATCTCGAAGGTCACTGCGCATCCTTCGCCGCATCGGCGAGAGCGGCGGTGACGGTGCCCTGCAGGTCGTGCCACGACGCGATGAACTTCTCGACGCCCTCATCTTCGAGCACCTGGGTCACGTCGTCGAAGTCGACGCCGACCTTGGCCAGCGCATCGAAGACCCCATGTGCGTCGGCGTACTCGCCGGTCACGCGGTCTCCGACGACCTCGCCGTGGGCGAACGTCGCCTGCAGCGTCTTCTCGGGCATCGTGTTGACGGTGCCGGGAGCTGCGAGCTCCGTGACGTAGAGCGTCTCGGAGAGCGTCGGGTCTTTGACGCCGGTCGACGCCCACAGCGGGCGCTGGACGTTCGCGCCTGCGGCAACGAGATCCTTGGCACGCGTCTCGGCGAACTTCTTCTCGAACAGCTCGTACGCCAACCGCGCGTTGGCGACGCCGGCTTTGCTCTTCAGCGCGGCTGCCTCCTCGGTTCCCACCGCGGTCAGGCGCTTGTCGACCTCGGTGTCGACGCGCGACACGAAGAAGGACGCGACGGAGTGGATGCCCGAAAGGTCGATGCCGGCAGCCTTCGCCTTCTCGAGCCCGGCGAGGTACGCGTCGATGACGTCTGCGTAGCGGTCGAGGCTGAAGATGAGCGTGACGTTGACACTGATCCCGGCCCCGATCACCTCGGTGATCGCCGGGAGGCCTGCTTTGGTCGCGGGGATCTTGATGAGCACGTTCTCGCGGTCGACGGATGCGTGGAGCTTTTCGGCCTCGGCGATCGTCGCGTCGGTGTCGTGCGCGAGATCGGGGGAGACCTCGATCGAGACGCGGCCGTCGACGCCGTTCGTGGCGTCGTAGATCGGGCGGAAGATATCGCACGCGTCGCGGACGTCCGTGGTCGTCAGGGCGAAGATCGTGTCATCCGTGGAGGCGCCGGCGGCGGCCTGCGCGGCGATGGCCTCTTCGTATCCGATGCCGGCGGAGATCGCACCCTGGAAGATCGTCGGGTTGGTGGTCACGCCGACGACGTTGCGCGTGTCGATGAGGTCCTGCAGGTTGCCGGTGGTGATGCGCTGGCGGGACAGGTCGTCGAGCCAGATGCTGACGCCTTCGGCGGCGAGAGCTTCGGTGGGGGTGCTCATGCGTTCTCCTTGATGGTTGCGCGTGCCGCCTCGACGACGGCCTCGGCGGTGACGCCGAACTTCTCGAACAGGGTCTTGTAGTCGGCGGATGCGCCGAAGTGATCGATTCCGACCGTGCGGCCGGTGCTGCCGACCACACCCTGCCAGAGTCCGGTCGCGCCCGCCTCGACCGAGACGCGCGCCGTGATCGCGGCGGGAAGGACCTGCTCGCGGTACGCGGCATCCTGCTCGGCGAACCATTCCAGCGACGGAGCGGACACCACGCGTGCGTTGATGCCGTCCGCCGCGAGCGTCTCGCGGGCGGCGACAGCCAGCTGCACTTCGGAGCCGGTCGCGATGATGATCACGTCCGGCGTGCCCCCGGGAGCTTCGGCGAGCACATAGGCGCCCTTGGCGACGTTGTCGGCCGACGCGAACGTGTCGCCGTCCGCGGCGCCGTCACCTCGCGCGAACACGGGGATGTTCTGGCGGGTCAGTGCGATTCCGGTCGGGCTGGACTGCCGGCGGAGGATCTCCAGCCACGCGGCGGCGGTCTCGTTCGCATCGGCCGGTCGGACAACCGTGAAATTGGGGATCAGTCGAAGCGAGGCAAGCTGCTCGATGGGCTGGTGCGTCGGCCCGTCTTCGCCGAGCGCCACGGAGTCGTGCGTCCAGACATAGATGCTGGGGATCTGCATCAGCGACGCGAGCCGCACGGACGGACGCATGTAGTCCGAGAAGATCAGGAAGGTCCCGCCGAAGGCGCGGGTCGGGCCGTGGAGGACGATCCCGTTGACGATCGCGCCCATCGCGTGCTCACGGATGCCGAAATGGAGGACCCGGCCATACGGGTCGCCGGACCACTCGTCGGTGGACCACTCTGTGGGGATGAAGCTCTTGCCATTCTTGATGGTGGTGAGGTTCGATTCGGCGAGATCGGCCGAACCGCCCCAGAGTTCGGGAAGCTTCTCGGAGAGCGCGTTGATGACCTGTCCGGATGCCGCGCGGGTTGACACGTCTTTGCCTGCCTCGAAAGAAGGAAGGGCATCTTCAATGCCATCGGGCAGCTTGCCGGACTCGAGGCGGTCCAGGAGCGCCTTGCGATCGGGGTTGGCCGTCGCCCATGCGTCGAAGGACTTCTGCCAGACCGCGCGGTCCGCTTCGCCGCGCTCGACGAGCGCCCGCGTGTGTGCGATGACGTCGTCCGCGACGACGAAGGACTGTTCGGGGTCGAAGCCGAGGACCTTCTTCGTGGCGGCCAGTTCATCACCGCCGAGAGCGGATCCGTGAACCTTGCCGGTGTTCTGCTTGCCGGGGGACGGCCAGCCGATGATCGTGCGCAGCACGATGAGCGACGGCTTCGACGTCTCGCCCTTCGCTGCTTCGATCGCGGCGTGCAGCTCGGCGACATCCTCGACGTACTCGCCCGTCTTCTTCCAGTCGACGGTCTGCACCTGCCAGCCGTATGCCTCATAACGTGCGGCGACGTCTTCGGTGAACGCGACGTTGGTGTCGTCTTCGATCGAGATCTGGTTGGAGTCGTAGATCGCAATCAGGTTGCCGAGCTGCTGGTGTCCCGCAAGGCTCGACGCCTCGCTGGTGACACCCTCCTGGAGATCTCCATCGGAGGCGATCACATAGATGAAGTGATCGAAGGGCGATTCGCCGGCCGCGGCATCCGGATCGAACAGTCCACGCTCGTAGCGTGCGGCGTAGGCGAAGCCCACCGACGAAGACAGACCCTGGCCCAGCGGACCCGTCGTGATCTCCACGCCCTTCGTGTGGCCGTACTCCGGGTGGCCGGGTGTCAGCGATCCCCAGGTGCGAAGAGCTTTGAGATCATCGAGTTCGAGACCGAACCCACCCAGGTAGAGCTGCACATACTGCGTGAGTGACGAGTGGCCCGCCGACAGGATGAAGCGGTCACGTCCGAGCCAGTGCGTGTCGGCCGGGTCGTGGCGCAGAACCCGCTGATACAGCAGATATGCGGCGGGAGCCAGGCTCATCGCGGTGCCGGGGTGGCCGTTGCCGACCTTCTCCACGGCGTCCGCTGCCAGTACGCGTGCCGTGTCCACCGCGCGCTGATCGATCTCGTCCCACTGCAATTCCGACACTCGGTCGCCTTTCTCCAGGGAAGCGCCCGATGACGATGCCGATCCGCGGACCCTCGTTCGGAGGGAGCAATGGGGGGTCGACGTTTCGGGCGCACGTGCGTTTCAGCATACCGAAGGGGTGTGCCGCGATGGCCATCATGGCTGTCGTGTGACGAAGTCTTGCGGACGCGACAGCCGCGCATGTGTCCCCATCAAGTCGCCGGCGGGTCGATGCGCTCACCATGCGAGCCGCCGCGTTGTGAGGCCGGATTCGGACCTGCCGCATGGCTTAGACTCGAGAGGCGAATTAACAGCGGCGATTGCGGGGGCGATGGACATCACGACGACGTCGGGCGACGTGCAGACGGCCCGACCCTCGTTCGGTCGCACGGTCCGCGGTTACATCGCGCTCACCAAGCCTCGCGTGCTCGAACTGCTGTTGGTGACGACCGTCCCGGTCATGATCCTGGCCGAGGGCGGCCTGCCGAATCTGTGGCTCGTCCTCGCGACGGTCATCGGCGGCTCGATGAGCGCCGGGTCCGCAGCGACGTTCAACATGTACCTCGACCGCGACATCGATGCGCACATGCAGCGCACCGTCAACCGACCGCTGGTGACGGGCGAGGTCTCCCCTCGCGGTGCGCTCGTCTTCGCATGGACCTTGGCGGCGGCATCCACTCTGTGGCTGCTGGTGACGACGAACTGGCTCGCCGCGACACTGTCAGCGGTCGCGATCTTCTTCTATGTCGTCATCTACACGATGATCCTCAAGCGCCGCACGGAGCAGAACATCGTGTGGGGCGGGATCGCCGGATGCTTCCCCGTGCTCATCGGTTGGACCGCCGTGACGGGCTCACTGGCCTGGGAGCCGGTCATCCTCTTCGTGCTCGTGTTCCTGTGGACTCCGCCGCACTACTGGCCGCTGTCGATGAAGTACAAGACGCAGTACGAAGACGTGCACGTGCCGATGCTCGGGGCGACCCGCAACGGATCTCAGGTCGGACTTCAGGTCATTCTCTACGCGTGGGCGACCGTGGCCTGCTCGCTCCTGCTCATCCCGGTCGCGGACATGGGTCTCGTGTACACCGTGTCGGCCCTGGTCTTCGGCGGCTGGTTCATCTACGAGAGCCACCGCCTGTACGCGCGTGCCGTGCGGGGCGACGAGCCGCGTCCGATGCGTGTGTTCCACGCCTCGATCACGTACCTGACGCTTCTGTTCGTCGCGATCGCGATCGACCCGCTGCTCCCGTTCTGACCGCGGCGGTCACGCCCAGTCAGTGCTCGGTTAGTGGCCGTTAACTGCCGCGAACCCATACCCTCCCGCCGAACCCATAGTGGGTTTGCGCGGTTCGAGTATGGGTTCGGCGACGGAGGATGGGTTCGGTGATGTACCGAGCCGGCCGAGCTCAGCGGGTGGGGACGGCTGCCTCATCCTCGCGCGTGGCGTCGGACGCTGCGGTCGGGGTGAAGTCGGTGTCGTCGAAGGTGTCGGCCGAGCCATCGAGGTCGGTGGTGGCGGCGAAGTCGCCCTCAACCGAATCGGCGGGCTCATCGAGCTGCTCGACAGCGGGCGCGGCAGCGGTGGGGGCTGCAGCGAGCGAGCGAAGTGCGCCGAGGACAAGAGCGAGGGCGATACCGATCACGCCGGCGCCGACGAGGATTGCGCCGAGGACAGCCCAGATCTGACCGACGTAGACCTCGACGCCGGTCGCGGTTCCGGCATCCAGAGCCGTCGTCATCGTCGAGAGCTTTTCGACGAGGAGGTACGCGCCTCCGGCGATGCTGGCGACGGAACCGACGACGAGGATCCAGAACGGGATGCTGCGGAAAAGGCGGGGCTTGCTCATGGGGGAAATCTCCTTCAGATGCCGCGGCGCGTTCGGCCGCAGCACCCCACCATCGTCTGCGCACCCGAGCCGGACGTATGCGGATCCGATGAATTGGCTATGAATGCGGAGCTTGTGACGCCCGCGGAGCTCGTTCGGGCTCCTGCGCCGAGGGGACCGGCTTCTTGAGGTGCAGGACCACGACGGTCATCGCGGCGGCGGTGAGGGCGGCGAGCACCATGTGAATGCCGACAGCGAGTTCGGGCAGACCATTGCGCGCCTGGTAGAGCCCGACGGCGATCTGGACGAACTCGATGCCGAGCAGAACCGTGATCCAGGTCCTCGTCGGCAAGCGCTGCGCCCACGCCGTGATCGTCAAGACCAGGGTCAGCGCCAGGAGTGTGTAGCCGGGCCAGGAGTGCACATGCTCGAGGACTTCGGCGTTGAAGCCGTTACGTCCTGCCGCTGCGTCTCCGGAGTGCGGACCGGCCCCGGTCGTGAGCACACCGAAGAGGATCGACAGCGCCAGGACGAGGGTGGTGACGTGCGTCGTGATCGCGTACCAGCGCGGCACGGCGCGCTCACGGCGACCGGGCTCCTGGTTCATCTTCGCGAGGAACGCCGCGCCGACGCAGACCAGCACGGTCGAGACGACGTAGTGGAACCCGACGATGAACGGGTTCAGGCCAGTGAGCACGGTGACCCCGCCCACGAGGGCTTGCACGACGACTCCGCCGAGAACGATGAGCGCGAGGACGAAGAGGTCGCGGCGCCGGCGGCGAAGACGCCACACGAGCACGACGACGATGAGCGCGAGGATGCCGACAAGCCCGGTCAGCGTACGGTTGCCGAATTCGATGATCCCGTGAATCGCCATTTCGGGCGTGGGGACGAGTGATTCGGCCGTGCACAGCGGCCACGTGGGACATCCCAGTCCCGACCCGGTGAGGCGGACGGCGCCACCGGTGCCGATGATGAGCACCTCAGCGAGAAAGGACAGCCACGCGAAGATCCGGATGCGGGTGTCCACTCGATCTGGCAGCCATGCAGTGAAGCGGTTGGTCGCCGGTGCCGTCGCGGTGACAGACATGCAGGGGTCCTCCTGGGATCGCGCCATAGCCGGGGCGAGGCCACTGACGGGCCGCCGCGGTAGCCCAGTCCGGGCCGCCACGCCGTGTGGGCGTTGCCTGTAGACTGGATAGGTGGGGATGCCGCGCGAAAGCGCTGCGCATCCCTGACAGTCTAGGCGCCGTATCGGCGTCGAAATGAGCGGGACCGCACCGCGGCATCCCACCCCTGGAACTCCGCAGGGGATACGGAATGCCGGAACGGATGACACCGTTGTGGCCCCAGAGGAGGCATCACCATGTCGGATGTATTGATCGACCGTCCAGAGCTCAACAGCCTGGGACAGTATGAGTTCGGCTGGCACGACGCGGACGCCGCGGGAGCCAGCGCGCGACGCGGGATCAGCGATCTCGTCGTCAGGGACATCTCGGCGTTGAAGTCTGAGCCCGAATGGATGCTGAAGGCCCGTCTGAAGGGCTACCAGCTCTTCGGTCGCAAGCCCATGCCCACGTGGGGAGCGGACCTGTCGGGTATCGACTTCGACAACATCAAGTACTTCGTGCGATCCACGGAGAAGCAGGCACAGACCTGGGAAGACCTTCCGGACGACATCAAGAACACGTACGAGCGTCTGGGCATCCCCGAGGCCGAGCGCTCCCGCCTGGTTTCCGGCGTCGCCGCGCAGTACGAGTCCGAGGTCGTCTACCACCAGATCCAGGAAGACCTCGAAGCCCAGGGCGTCATCTTCATGGACACCGACACCGCGCTGCGCGAGCACCCCGAATTCTTCGAAGAGTACTTCGGCACCGTCATCCCCGCCGGCGACAACAAGTTCGCAGCTCTCAACACGGCTGTCTGGTCGGGCGGGTCGTTCGTCTACGTGCCGCCCGGCGTGCACGTCGAGATCCCCCTTCAGGCGTATTTCCGCATCAACACCGAGAACATGGGTCAGTTCGAGCGGACGCTCATCATCGCTGACGAAGGCTCGTACGTGCACTACATCGAGGGCTGCACCGCTCCGATCTACAAGAGCGACTCGCTCCACTCCGCCGTCGTCGAGATCATCGTCAAGAAGAACGCCCGCGTGCGATACACGACCATTCAGAACTGGTCGAACAACGTCTACAACCTCGTCACGAAGCGTGCGATCGCCCACGAGGGCGCGACCATGGAATGGATCGATGGAAACATCGGCTCCAAGGTGACGATGAAGTACCCCTCGATCTTCTTGGTCGGAGAGCACGCCAAGGGTGAGACGCTGTCCGTCGCCTTCGCCGGCCCCGGTCAGCACCAGGACGCCGGAGCCAAGATGATCCACATGGCGCCGTACACGCAGTCCTCGATCGTCTCCAAGTCGATCGCTCGTGGCGGTGGCCGGGCCGGCTACCGCGGCGAGGTCCGTGTCGAGGCGAACGCGCACCACTCGGCCAACACTGTGCGCTGTGACGCGCTGCTGGTCGACACCAAGTCGCGGTCCGACACGTACCCCTCCATCGACATCCGGGTCGACGACGTGCAACTCGGCCATGAGGCGACTGTTTCGAAGGTCAGCGAAGAGCAGCTGTTCTACCTGATGAGCCGCGGAATGCCCGAGGACGAGGCGATGGCCATGATCGTTCGCGGTTTCATCGAGCCGATCGCAAGGGAATTGCCCATGGAGTACGCCCTCGAGCTGAACAAGCTCATCGAGATGGGTATGGAAGGTTCTGTCGGCTGATGGCGACTGTTACGGAGGCCCCCGCTACGGCGCAGGGCCATATCGACCCTGCGGCCGCGTTCATTCCGGTGCAGACCCGGTCGGAGCGACTCACGTCGTTCGACCCCGCCGATTTCGCGTCCCCGACGGGCCGCGAGGTCAACTGGAAGCACACGCCGATGGATCGCATCGCGGCCGTGCTGGTGGACGAAGACACCGAATCCGGCTCGGCGAACGCCATCGATTACGACGTCAGCGGCGTGCCCGAAGGCTTCCTGATTCCTTCAGCAGGTCACGACGCCGCCGTTCGCGGTGAGGTGTTCCGCCCGGAGGACCTCACCGGAGCACTCGCGTGGCACCACGGCAAGAATGCCCTGCACCTGCGCATCCCGGCGAACGCCGAGCTGAGCGAGCCCGTCCGCGTCGATCTTCGCGGACGTGGCGGCCACGCCCAGGCGCACCTCATCATCGAGGCGATGCCGAACGCTCATGGCACGGTGCTGCTGTACCACTCCGGCTCGGCGCAGTACGCCCAGAACGTCGAGATCATCGCTCGCGACGGCTCCGCGCTCACCGTCATCACGGTGCAGCGTTGGGACGACGATGCGGTGCATCTCGCTGCGCACCAGGCGCGGGTCGATCGCGACGCCACTCTCACCCACATCGTCGTCAGCCTCGGCGGCGGCGTGGTGCGGGTGAACCCGTCGGTCGAACTTGCCGGTGCCGGATCGCAGGGCAAGCTCTTCGGACTCAGCTTCTCCGATGCGGGGCAGCACCTCGAGAGCCAGGTCTACCTGCACCACAAGGGGCCGAACACCGTCGGCAATGTGCTCTACAAGGGTGCGCTGCAGGGCGAGAAGGCCCGCAGCGTCTGGATCGGCGACGTGCTGATCGGACCGGATGCCGAGGGCACGGACTCGTATGAGGCCAACCGCAACCTCGTCCTCACCGACGGTGCACGCGCCGACTCCATCCCGAACCTCGAGATCCAGACCGGCGACATCCGCGGTGCTGGTCACGCGAGCGCCACCGGCCGTTTCGACGACGAGCAGCTCTTCTACCTGCAGGCCCGCGGAATCTCCGAAGATGAGGCCCGCCGCCTTGTCGTGATCGGCTTCCTCAGCGAGATCGTGCAGAAGCTGAACCTCCCGGAACTCGAAGAAGAACTGAATCAGGCCATCGAGGCCGAACTGGCTGAAGGAGCCGTTGAATGACCGCCGAGAAGGTGCTGAAGCTGAGCGACCTCGAGCAGGACACTGCCGTGCGTGTGGAAGTCGGTGGCGTCGCGATCGCCGTCGTTCTCGACTCGGCCGGTGATGTTCACGCGATCGGGGACGTCTGCACCCACGGTGACGTCTCGCTCGCCGAGGGCTTCGTCGAGGACGACACCTTGGAGTGCTGGGCCCACGGCTCGGCGTTCTCGCTCCTCACCGGCATGCCCATGAATCTTCCGGCCTACGAGCCGGTACCCGTTTACGAGGTCACGATCGACGGTGACGATGTGCTCATCGATCCCGCCGTGACCAAAGCAGTGAAGAAGGAAGTCTGAATGTCTGTTCTCGAGATCCGCGACCTGCATGTTTCGGTCCACACGGATGCCGGCGAGACGCCGATCCTCAATGGCGTGACGTTGACCGTCCGCAAGGGTGAGACCCACGCGATCATGGGCCCCAACGGCTCCGGCAAGTCCACGCTGGCCTACGCGATCGCAGGTCACCCGAAGTACACCGTCACCGGCGGTTCCATCACCCTCGATGGAGTCGATGTCCTCTCGATGACCGTCGACGAGCGTGCTCGGGCGGGACTTTTCCTCGCGATGCAGTACCCCGTGGAGATTCCCGGTGTCACCGTCACCAACTTCCTGCGCACGGCCAAGACGGCAATCGACGGCGAAGCTCCGGCGATCCGCACGTGGACCAAGAGCGTCAAGGAGTCCATGAAGAACCTGCGCATGGACCCGAAGTTCGCCGCTCGCAACGTCAATGAGGGCTTCTCGGGTGGCGAGAAGAAGCGCCACGAGATCCTCCAGCTCGAGCTGCTCCAGCCGAAGATCGCCGTGCTCGACGAGACCGACTCGGGCCTCGACGTCGATGCGCTGAAGATCGTTTCGGAAGGGGTCAACCGCGCGAAGGCGGCCACCGACCTCGGTGTGCTGCTCATCACGCACTACACCCGCATCCTCCGCTACATCCAGCCCGACTTCGTGCACGTCATGATCGGCGGGCGCATCGTCGAAGAGGGCGGCCCCGAACTTTCGGTGCGTCTCGAGGACGAAGGCTACGACCGTTTCCTCGAGCCTGTCGCACCGGCCGAGGCGTAGGATCTAGCCATGGCCGCCACCCTTACCCCGGAGAAATTCGACGAGGTCACAGAGGCGCTCAAAGACGTGATGGATCCCGAACTCGGGATCAACATCGTCGATCTGGGGCTCATCTACGATCTCGCCTGGGATGACGAGAACGACGCTCTCGTGATCCACATGACACTGACGTCTGCGGGATGCCCGCTGACCGATGTGCTCGAGGACCAGACGGCGCAGTCGCTCGATGATGTCGTCGACCGGTTCCGGATCAACTGGGTCTGGATGCCGCCGTGGGGTCCGGAGCGGATCACCGACGACGGACGCGACATGATGCGCGCCCTCGGCTTCGCCATCTGACGTTTCGCTATCTGACGCTTCGCGATCTGGCTCTCGGCGCTCTCGATAAGCTCGATGGGTGACTTTCGCCCCGCTCGCCGCACTGCCGTTGGAACAGCTTCGTCGTCGTTCGTCGACGAAATGGCGCACGTTCGGCGACGATGTGCTGCCGCTCTTTGTGGCGGAGACGGACTTCCCGCTGGCTGCGCCCATCACCGCGGTATTGGGCGAAGCGGTTGCGAACGGCGACACCGGCTACACACCGCCTGATCCGGGAATCCGCACCGGCTTCGCTTCGTTCGCGGCGCGCCAGCTGGGATGGGATGTCGATCCCGCACATGTCCGGTCGACCGGCGACGTCATGATGGGGGTTGTCGAACTGCTTCGGGCGACCGTGCCCGTCGGCGAGCGCGTGATCATCACTCCGCCCGTCTACCCGCCGTTCACGATCTGCGTGGCCGAGGCCGGCGCCCTCGTCGAATCCGTTCCGCTCGTCGACACCGGTTCGGCGTGGGAACTCGATCTGGTCGGGATCGAGGAAGCCCTTGCGGGCGGCGCTCGCGCAGTCCTCCTCTGCAATCCGCACAATCCCACGGGAACCGTGCACAGCAGGGAGAGCCTGGTCGCCCTCGCCGACCTGGCCAAGGAATTCGGCGCTGTCGTGATCAGCGATGAGATCCATTCGCCACTGGTGCATCCGGGGGTCGATTACACGCCGTTCGTCACGGCGTCGCCCGTTGCCGCCGAGGTCGGCTATGTCGTGACGAGTGCGTCGAAGGCCTACAACCTCGCCGGACTGAAGTGCGCGGTCCTGGTGACGGCATCCGCGGGGACGCGGGACGTTGTGCGGGGCCTCAATCCTGAGGTGGAGTGGCGCACCGGGCTGTTCGGCGCTCTCGCCGCGGTCGCGGCGTTCGCGCCCGAGAGCGACGCGTGGCTGGAGGGGCTTCACGCGACGCTCGATGCGAACCGTCGCCTTCTCGCTGAACTGCTCGCGGAACACCTGCCGGAAGCCCGGTACCGGATCCCGGATGCCGGCTTCCTGGCGTGGATCGACGTGAGCGCCTATGGATGGGGAGACGACCCCGCAGAGCGCATCCTCCAGGAGGCTCGCGTGGCACTGAACCATGGCCACACTTTCGGTGTGGAAGGAAACGGCTACGTCCGGCTGAACTTCGGCTGCTCGCCCGAGGTTCTGCGGGAGGCCGTCGTGCGCATCGCCGCGCTGCGCTCGCCGTGAGCGAGCCGCGGCTCCCGGCTCGTGCGACCGATGCGGCCGAGAGCGTATGGAGCTCGCGCTACGTCTGGGTGACCGCCGGCGCGGTCGCGATGATCTTTCTCGCCGCAACGCAGGCGCTTGCGGTCACGACTGTCATGCCCGTTGTCAGCGCGGATCTGGGTGGTGCGAGCCTCTACGCCGTGGCGTTCGCCGGCACTCTCGCCACGAGCGTCATCGGAATGGTCGCGGTGGGCGCGTGGTGCGACCGCCGGGACCCGGTCCTGGGTCTCTCCGTCTCCGTCGCGCTGTTCGTTGCGGGCCTCGTGGTGGCGGGACTTGCCAGCAACATGGAGGTCCTGGTGTTGGGGCGACTGCTCCAGGGCCTCGGCAGCGGCGGCCAGACAGTCGCACTCTATGTCGTTGTTGCGCGCGTGTACCCGGCTGCGCTGCACGGACGCGTGTTCGCGGCCTTCTCCGCCGCATGGGTGGTCCCCTCGATCATCGGCCCTGTCCTCGCCGGAGCGGTCGCGGAGTATCTGCATTGGCGGTGGGTGTTCCTCGGCGTGGCCGCGCTGACCCTGGTCGCCTTCACGGTCGTCTATCTCCGATTGCGGGGACTCCCGCTCGGCACCGATGACCCCTCGCGCGCCAAAGTCGTCCCCCGGCTGGTCTGGGCGACCGTTGTGGCTGTCGGCGCACTCGCCCTGAGCCTGGCGGGGGAGGCCGGGGTGTGGGCGCCGCTCGTGGTCGCGGCATCCCTTCTGGTCATTGCGATCGGCGTCAGGCCGCTGCTGCCGCGCGGCACGCTCAGCGCCCGCCGCGGGCTGCCCAGCGTCGTTCTCATGCGGGGGCTCATCGCGGGTGCACTGTTCGGAGCCGAGATCTACGTCCCCTACCTGCTGATCGCGGACTACGGTTTCTCGCCGACCTGGGCCGGAATGGGGCTGACGGCGGCGGCTCTGTTCTGGGCGCTCGGCGCCGAGCTCCAGGGGCGTTATGGGGATCGCATCGGCAATGCGCGCATCACGATCTGGGGCATCGCCCAGCTCTTGGCGGCGACACTCGCGGCGGCGCTCACCGCGCTGTTCGACCTTTCACCCGCGGTCGTCATCGCGGGATGGGCGCTCGCAGGTGGAGGGATGGGCCTCATGTATCCGCGACTCACCGTGCTCACGCTCGCCTACTCGACGCCGCAGAACCAGGGGTTCAACTCTTCGGCTCTGTCGATCTCCGATTCGATCGGCGCCTCGGCTGCGATCGCCGCGATGGGGCTCACCTTCGTTGCCCTCACAGGGTCGGATGCGGCGTTCCCCGCCGTGTTCCTCATCGCCGCGGCGCTCGCGGTGCTCGCGCTGTGGCCGGGGCTCCGCCTCGGTCACGCGCACGAGGCGACGTGACACGGTGCTGTGACCGCCGGCGTCGTCAGTTCTCGGCGCGGCCGAGCCGCCAGTAGCCCATGAACGCGACGGCCCGTCGGTCGACGCCCTGCGTGGTGACCAGGTGTCGTCGCAGCACCTTGATGGCACCCGCTTCGCCGGCGAGCCAGGAGTACAGCGGTGCGCTCTTCAGCGCCGCTCCACCCTTCGCCGTGCGCGGCACCTCCCACAGCGTCTCGGCATCGACATCGATCTCCTCGACGTCGACGCCATGCCCGAGCGGCGCGAGGCGGGCGGCAGCGTTCTCGACCTCAGGGATCAGCATGTCGTGACGCTGACCCTCGCCGCGTGCGAACACCTGATACTCGAACCCTGGATGGCGGGGCAGGTAAGCCACATCTTCGGCATACGGAACTTCGAGCACCACGACCCCGCGCGCATCGGCAGGCAGCTGCTCGAGGATCACGGCGATGGCGGGCGCCGCCGTCTCGTCCCCGGCGAGCAGGATCGCGCCGGTGCGTGAGGGTGGCACGAAGTCGATCCCGAAGCTCACTCCGGTGTGGGCGGTCGTGGGGGCGAGGATCAGCACTTCATCACCGACTGCTGCTCCCGCTATCCACGCGGATGCCGGGCCCTGCACGTCATGGACCACCATGTCGATATCCACCTCGCGATCGGCGGTGCGGACGAAGCGGGTGGTGTAGGTCCGGAACGGCAGTCGCCGGTCTTCGGGCGCGTCGCGCCACTGCGTGTACCAGTCGTCGCCGGTGGGCATGGCGTCGAGCCCCAGCGTGTCGGTGGGGAAGACGACTTTGACCCGTTGATCGAATCCGGTGTCGCCGTAGCGGCCGAGGTCACCACCGCCGAACGTGAATCGACGGAAGCTCGGAGTCAGGTCGGTGATCGCCGTGAGTCGGGCCCGGAAGAAGTGGAGTGTGTCAGTCATCTCAGCTCTGCGTGGTCGGTGGAAGGACGTGGTGGCGCCCGCGGGGGAGCACGATCGGTGTACCCGAGACGGGGTCGGTGATGACGGTGACGTCGAGGCCGAACACGGTGCCGATGCACTCTCGGGTGATGACCTCTTCGGGAGTCCCGCTGGCGACGATCGCGCCGTCCCGCATGGCGAAGAGGTGGTCGGCGTAGCGGGCAGCCATGTTCATGTCGTGCAGCACCATGACGATTGTCGTGCCGCGCTCGCGATTGAGGTCGGTGAGCAGGTCGAGGACATCCACTTGATGTGCGACATCGAGGAACGTGGTGGGTTCATCGAGGAGCAGGATGCCGGTCTCCTGCGCGAGAGCCATGGCGATCCAGACACGTTGACGCTGTCCCCCCGAGAGCTCGTCGACGGCGCGATCGGCAAGCTCGGCGGTGCCGGTCGCAACGAGCGATTCGGCGACGATCTGGTAGTCGTGCGCGTTCCATCGGGCGAGCATCTTCTGGTGGGGGTGTCGACCTCGCCCCACGAGATCGGTGACTGCGATGCCTTCGGGCGCGATCGGGCTCTGCGGGAGGAGGCCGAGCGTGCGCGCGATCTCTTTGGAATGCAAGGTGTGGAGCGCCTTGCCATCGAGCACGACCCGTCCCTGCTTAGGGGGGATGAGACGGGCGAGTGCCTTGAGCAGTGTCGACTTGCCGCATCCGTTCGCACCGATGATCGCGGTGATGCGCCCTGCGGGGATCTCCACGTCGAGATCGTCGATGATCGTGCGAGTGCCGTAGGCGAGGGTGAGGCCTTCGGCGGCGAGCGTGTGGGACTCGGTCATAGAGAGCCTCCGGAACGGTTCATTCTGATGAGCAGGAAGACGAGATATGGTGCGCCGAGGACGCCGGTGATCACGCCGACGGGGTAGCGGGTGTCGAACACTTGCTGCCCGATGAAGTCTGAGACGAGCACCAGGAGCGCCCCGACGAGGCCCGCGGGGATCAGGAGCGACGCGCCAGGGCCGATGATCCGGGCGGCGATGGGTCCCGCCATGAACGCGACGAACGCGATCGGTCCGGCTGCTGCGGTGGCGAACGCGAGCAGCGCGACCGCGGCCAGGATGAGCAGGACGCGTGTGCGGCTCACGTGCACGCCGAGTGCGGCCGCGGAGTCATCGCCGAGTCGGAGGACCCCCAGCGCCCGGCCCTGCGCCAGCAGCGTGGGGACCAGGACGGCAGAGGCGATCGCGAGAGGAAGGACGACGGACCACGTCGCCGCGTTGAGACTGCCCGCGAGCCAGTGCATCGCGGTTTGGAGGTCCCACGCCGCGGCCCGCGACAGGATGTAGGTCACGACGCTGCTGAGCATCGCGCCCACGCCGATGCCGATGAGAATCAGTCGGGCGCCGGCGAAGCCACCGCGACCGGCGAGCAGATAGATCGCCATCGCGGTGACGACGGCTCCGCCCAGGGCCAGCAGTGAGACGACGGTATCGGTCGCAGAAAGCACCACGACGCCGAAGACGGCCGCGGCGCTGGCGCCCGTGCTGATGCCGATGATGTCGGGGGAGGCGAGGGGGTTTCGCAGCATCGTCTGAAAGGTCACACCGGCGATTCCGAAGGCGAACCCGGCGAGGAGTCCCAGGACCGCCCGTGGCAGCCTCAATTCGCCGACCGTGAAGGATGCTCCCCGTACGCTCTCGCCCAGCACCACGCGGATGACGTCCACCGGGCCGTAGAACGTGCTGCCCACCATCAGCGTCACTGCGAAAACGGCGAGGACCGCGACGACGAGTATGCCGATCACAATCCCATGTCGCCGCATGCGCGCTCGCCGTCCGGCGATGACCATCGAGGCCGTCACAGTTCACGCACCCTTTGGCGCCGAACGATCCAGATGAAGACCGGCGCCCCCACGAGCGCGGTGATCACGCCGACCGGGATTTCCTCGGGGCGCGTGATCACCCGACCGATCACGTCGGACGCGATGAGCAAGCAGGCGCCTGCGATGGCGGAGAAGGGGAGCAGCCAACGATGGTCGGTTCCGACGAGCAGGCGACACATGTGGGGGATCACCAGCCCCACGAAGGCGATGGGGCCGGCGATCGCGGTCGCGGCACCGCAGAGGATGACGGCGCCCGCGGACGCGATCAGCCTGGTGCGGAAGACGTTCTCGCCGAGCCCGGCTGCCAGTTCGTCGCCGAGCGCCAATGAGTTCATCCCTCGAGCGCAGATCACGCAGATCAGTGCGCCGATGAGCAGGACAGGAGTCACCAGCGCGATCCGGTCCCACGTCGCTCCGCCCACACCGCCGATCTGCCAGAAGCGGAAGGTCTCCATCACGTCGACACGAGGAAGCAGGATGGCGCTGACGAGCGACAGGAATGCGGCCGAGCTCGCCGCCCCGGACAGCGCGAGTTTGAGGGGCGTCGCGCCGCCGTTTCCCAGTGACCCGATCGTGTAGACGAAGACGGCTGCGCCGGCGGCCCCGGCGATCGCGACGGCCATGTAGGCGAACGGGTCGGATAGTCCGAAGAATGCGATGCCGATCACCACCGCGAGTGCGGCCCCGCCGGAGACGCCCAGGATCCCGGGGTCGGCGAGCGGGTTGCGCGTCACGGCCTGCATCGTGGCTCCGGACATCGCGAGGGCGGCGCCCACCAGGAGGGCGAGGACGGTGCGGGGGAGGCGGGCGACGACGGCAGCCCGATCGATGCTGTCCACGCTGCCGCCCAGTGCCGCCAGGATGTCGCTCAGCGGTACGTCGCGGACGCCGAAAGCGATGGATGCCACGCACAGCAACAGCAGCAGCACGATCAGGGCCGCCAGCCACGCCAAACGCACCACTGCCGGGCGCCGCAGGTCAGCGGAGTCAGGCAGTGGTGCGCGGGTCGCGGTGATACTCACGCTCTTTAGCCGAGTGCTCCGGCCAGCAGCGCGAAGTAGTCGTCGATACCCCAGCCGATGGACAGCGGTGATGGATTCGCCGACGCTGCCAGGGGAGTGGAGTTCTCGAGAACGGCGATGTGCCCGGCCTTGATGGCAGGGATCTGCGAAAGCAGCGGATCTGCCTGAATCTGCTCGACGATGTCGCTGCCGGTATCGCCGTAGGTCACGAACACGTCGACGTCTGAGAAACGGTCGGCTTCCTCCGAGCTCACGCTGAGGTAGAACTGGTCGGTCCCCTTCGACTCTTCCGCGACGATCGCCGGAGTCGGAAGTCCGAGGCTCTCGAGGAACCCGGGCCGCGTGTCGAGGCTCGTGTAGAAGCCGATCTGGCTGAAGTCATTGGGGTCGATGAAAGAGAAGAGGATGTTGGCGTCTTCGAGTCCGGGCTGCGCCGCGAGCGCGTCCTGCACCTCACCGTCCAATTCCTCGATGAGCGCGTCGCCCTCAGCTTCCAGGCCGAGTGCTTTCGAGTTCATCCGGATCATGTCCTGGTACGACGTCGCCCACGCGATGCCGGGGTAGGCAACGACAGGCGCGATCTTCGACAGGGTGTCGTAGTCCTCCTGAGACAAGCCCGAGTAGGCGGCGAGGATGACGTCGGGCTCGGTCTCGGCAACGGCCTCGAAGTCGATGCCGTCGGTCTCGTCGAAGAGCACCGGCGTCTCGGCGCCGAGTTCGTCGAGCTGATCTTCGACCCACGGTAGGACGCCGTTGTCGTTGTCATCGCCCCACGTGGCCTTGCTCATCCCCACCGGCACGACACCGAGTGCGAGCGGGACCTCGTGGTTCGCCCACGCGACGGTGGCGACGCGCTCAGGCTTGGACTCGATGACTGTCTCGCCGAACGCGTGCTCGATCGTGACGGGAAAGGCGCCATCGGATTCAGCGGCGGCACTCGTGCCCGAGTCGGCGGTGGGCGTGCTGGCGCAGCCCGAGAGGAGCAGGACCGTGGCGGCGGTGGTCGCGATTGCTGTGGCGACGGCGGTGCGGAAGCGGGGCAAGGGGAATCCTCCAAGGCTGGTTAGTTAGGCGAGCCTTACATTACTTGGCCTGGGAGTGGGATGCGAACCGACGACGAGAAATGCCCCCGGATCTGACGATCCGAGGGCATTTCTGTGACGACGTGGGGGTCAGCTCTTCTTGCTGCGATCCGCGGCACGCACGAGCAGCCATGCGCCGGGAATGATGAGAGCGGCGATGGCTGCCTTGATGAGGCCCGGGACGATGAACGGCCAGACACCCGCCGAGAGGATGCCGGCGATCGTGATGTCCTGGCCGAGCACGCCACTGAGGATCATCGCCATGTACGGCACGCCGACAACGAACGGGATAGCGGATGCGGCAGCGAAGCCGACGAAGGCGAACCAGGGCTTGCGGTCCCAGGCGCGCTCGGCGAACCACCCGGCCACGAATGCGGCGGGGATGAAGCCGAGGATGAAGCCAAAGGATGGCGAGAGGACGTACAGCGGGCCGGCCACGACGCCCGCGAAGATGGGGAGACCGGCGAGACCCGCCAGCATGTAGGTCGTCATCGCGATCGCGCCACGCTTGGCGCCGAGCGCAGCGCCCACGATGAGCACACCCAGCGTCTGTCCGGTGATCGGAATCGGGCCGATGAAGAACGACACCTTCGCGAGAAGGCCGACCAGCACGACGCCGGCGACGACGAGTCCGGCGTCGAGCGCGAACGCCTGTGCGCGGGCCGATGGGCGGCTGATCAGGTCGGCGAGAACCGGGGTTCGTGTCGTGGCGGTGAGGGACATGCAGGTCTCCTTAGACGTCAGGACGCCGCCGATCCGGGTCGAAATGAGGCGTCGCGACTCATCCTATTGGCCTCGGATTCATCGCGGCAGTCGTTCAGGCGCCACGGCTTATACTGAAAGGCCGGCCACTCTGCCGGCATCCCACCCCCTTCTGATCGGACGTTCGCCGTGCTCGCCGTACACGACCTTGAAATCCGCGTGGGCGCTCGCACGCTCATGGCGGACGTGTCGTTTCGCGTCTCGGCGGGTGACAAGATCGGTCTGGTCGGCCGCAACGGTGCGGGCAAGACGACCCTGACGAAGGTCCTCGCCGGCGATCTGCTTCCCGCGGATGGCAAGGTGGACAGCTCCGGTGAGCTTGGCTATCTCTCCCAGGACCCGCGTTCGGGGGATCCCGAGATGCTCGCGCGCACACGCATTTTGGACGCCCGCGGACTCGGCACGCTCGCCCTTGGAATGCGCGATGCCTCTGAGGCGATGGGCTCGGATGACCCGGCGATCGCCGCGAAAGCAATGCGGAAGTACAGCAACCTCACCGAGCGCTTCGAAGCATTGGGGGGCTACTCCGCCGAGGCCGAGGCAGCGTCCATCGCGCACAACCTCTCGTTGCCTGACCGCATCCTCGACCAGCAGTTGAAGACGCTCTCGGGTGGTCAGCGTCGCCGTATCGAACTGGCGCGGATTCTGTTCTCTGATGCCGAGACGATGATCCTCGACGAGCCGACCAACCACCTCGACGCTGACAGTGTCGTATGGCTGCGTGAGTTCCTCAAGAACTACAAGGGCGGACTCATCGTCATCAGCCACGATGTGGAACTGGTGGGGGAGACCGTCAACCGCGTCTTCTATCTCGATGCGATGCGTCAGGTCATCGACGTCTACAACATGAATTGGAAGAACTACCTGCGTCAGCGGGTGGCCGACGAGGAGCGCCGCAAGAAGGAGCGCGCCGGCGTCGAGAAGAAGGCGACTGCCCTCCAGCAGCAGGCCGCTCGGTTCGGCGCGAAGGCGTCGAAGGCAGCCGCCGCCCATCAGATGGTCGCGCGTGCCGAGAAGATGCTCTCCGGCCTCGAAGAAGTTCGCCAAGAAGATCGCGTTGCGAAGCTGCGCTTCCCGAAGCCCGCGCCCTGTGGCAAGACGCCGCTCATGGCGACAAACCTGTCGAAGTCCTACGGCTCTCTGGAGATCTTCACCGACGTCGACCTCGCCATCGATCGCGGATCGAAGGTCGTTGTGCTCGGCCTGAACGGCGCCGGAAAGACCACGCTCCTGCGCATCCTCGCGGGTGTCGACAAGGCAGACACCGGCGTGATCGAACCCGGTCACGGTCTGAAGGTCGGCTACTACGCCCAGGAGCACGAAAACCTCGACGTGAACCGGTCGGTCCTGGAGAACATGATGTCGGCGGCGCCCGACATCAACGCCACCGAGGCCCGCAAGGTCCTCGGCTCGTTCCTGTTCACCGGTGACGACGTCCTCAAGCCCGCGGGTGTTCTCTCCGGCGGCGAGAAGACGAGGCTGTCGCTCGCCACGCTCGTCGTCTCAAGCGCCAACATGCTGCTGCTCGATGAGCCGACCAACAACCTCGATCCGGCGTCGCGCGAGGAGATCCTCGGTGCGCTCGCGCACTACGAGGGTGCCGTTGTTCTCGTCTCGCACGATGAGGGTGCCGTGCAGGCGCTCAACCCCGAGCGTGTCCTCATCCTCCCCGATGGCGTCGAAGACCTCTGGGGTCGCGACTACATCGACTTGATCAGTCTGGCTTGATCAGCTGGGTCTGATCATCTTGGCGTGATCTGAGAATCCACGAGATCGTCCTCGGTCTCCATGTCGCGGTCGCGCTTGCGCCGATGGCGCGTTCGCGCTCTGGGCGGCGTGGCCTTGGCGGGCACGGTCCCGGATGTCGCATCCTGGGCAGCGGCGGCCGCATCTTCGGCGTCCTCACGGCGGTGCTTGCGCTCGGTGCGAATCATGTACCAGATGAACACGAAGCCCATGATCGCGAACAGGATCCACTGGATCGCGTACGACAGATACGGCCCGGGATCCGCCGAGGGCGATTCCAGCGCCTGCGGTCGCGAAGCCGGCGCCGGGTCTTCGGACACCATGATGGCGTACGCGCTTTGTTCGATGACCGCCCCGTCGGCTGCGCCTCCGGTGATGGAATCGGCGAGGAGCGGGAGATGAATCGTCGGCACCTGGCCTGCCGGCGCCGACCGTCCAGAGGTGGGCAGCGGCTCGCCAGGCTTCACCCGTGCGACGACGGTGACCTCGCCGGAGGGCGCTGCGGGGATCTCGTCGGGGAGCGGCTGTTCATCTCCCGGCGGCAGCCATCCTCGGTCGACGATGACGACGCGCCCGTCGTCGGTGACCAGGGGGACGAGCACCTCGAAGGCGGCGGTGCCGCCGTGGACGCGGTTGCGGACGAGGGTCTGCTCTTCGGTGAGGTATTCGCCGGTGAGTGTGACCGGACGCCACTCATCACCCGGAGCCAGGTCGGAGTCGATGGGTATCAGCTCGGAGAACGGGACGGCCGGTGCATCGTAGTTGTCGGAGACGAGCGCCAGCTGCGCATTGCGCTCGGCGTTTCGACTGAACTGCCAGTGGGAGAGAAACCCGCACGCGATCGCGAAGACAACGGCCACCGCGACGTAGCCGGCCCAGCGTGCCGCGGTCTGGCGATTCACGATTTGTCCACGTCTTCAGACGATGCCGGCGCTAGCGGCTCAGTCTCAACGGGGAAGTCCCGAGCGGCGAGGTAGTCGTGAAGATAGCCGACGTGCTCGTCGCAGGCCGTCCAGATTTTCCGACGGTCCGGCGTGTGGATGCGGGGATTGCGCCACACGACCTGCCAGCGGGCCGGGGCGCGGCATCCGGCTCGTGAGCAGACGGCCTCGGCTGCGCCTTCGCTCACGGATCGGTCGGCGGCCGGGACTCGGGGAGTCGAATGACCGTCGGCTTGGTCTCGGTGGTCTGTACCGGCGTGATCGTCGACGTCAAGGCCCGCTCCGGTGAGACCGCGTGGGGCTCGCGCGCATCTTGCCCCACGTTGGCGATCACCACGGCGAAGTAGGGCAGGAACACCGCGCCGATGGCGAGCACCCAGGTGTACCAGCCGTACGGGGTGATCAGGACCATGAGGAGGAAGCACACGACGCGTACAGCCATCATGACGAAGTACTTCGTCATGCGGCGGCTGACGTCGTCCCGCGGCGCGGGTGGGAGCGAAGTCGCCGATTGCGGATTTCTCGAACTCTTCACGGTGCCTTAAGCCTACGCTCGGCACCACAGACGGGATCCTCAGGCGCTGTATTGGCCGCGGGTCGAGGCGGCATAAGCGATGAGGCCGAAGATGATGATGGCCCCGACGATGGCGAGGGCGACACCGACCCACCCGAGGATGACAGCGGTGAGTGCCATGCCGCGACCGCTGTCGCCGTTGCGCTTGATCTGACCCAGGGAGATGTGCCCCATGATGGCACCCGCCAGCGAACCGACGAACGGCAGGATCAAGATGAATCCGGCGATCGACGCGATCATGCCGATGATGGCCAGGGGGTTGGTGCGAGGGGTGGTCGGGTACCCGTAGGCCGGTGCCGGGTAGCCGGCGTCCTGGTAGCCGGGCTGCTGGTAGGCGGGCGGCTGCGCTGCGTAGGGAGGTGTGGCACCGGAGTAGGCGGGAGGCGCGGAGTAGCCCGGAGGCTGGACCGGCGTGCCTTGGGGCTGCGGGGGAGTGTTTTCGCTCACGAGATTCTCTCTTTCGACCGGTGTCTCAGCTTACCCGGACGGCGCGGGCGTGCCCGATAGGCTGTTGCGGGTTCCGACCGCCATTCCGTACCCGCCAACTCGCAGGGAGAACCCATGCCTACCGATCGCGTCGTCCTTGTCACTGGAGGCAACCGCGGCATCGGCCGTGCGATCGCCGAGCGTTTCGTCAGCGATGGCTATCGCGTCGCTGTCACCGCTCGTTCCGGCGAAGGCCCGGAGGGGACGCTGACCGTTCGCGCGGACGTCACCGACGCGGCTTCGCTCGACGCGGCGTTCACCGAGGTTGAGCGCGAGTTCGGCCCGGTCGAGATCGTCGTCGCGAACGCCGGAATCACGAAGGACACCCTGCTTCTTCGGATGACGGAGGACGACTTCGACTCGGTCGTGAACACGAACTTGGGTGGCGCGTTCCGCGTCGTCAAACGAGCATCGAAGGGGATGCTGCGGGCTCGCTGGGGACGCGTCATCCTCATCTCGAGCGTCGTCGGGCTGTATGGGTCCGCGGGGCAGATCAACTACTCGTCGTCCAAGAGCGGTCTGGTCGGATTCGCGCGGTCCCTCACGCGGGAGCTCGGCGCACGCGGGATCACGGCGAACGTCGTCGCCCCCGGTTTCATTGAGACCGACATGACCGCGGCCCTTCCCGAGGACACTCAAGCGGAGTACAAGAAGAACATCCCGGCGGGTCGCTTCGCGACGCCGGGTGAGGTCGCGGGTGTCGTCGCGTGGCTGGCATCCGATGAGTCGGCCTATATTTCCGGAGCTGTCATCCCCGTCGACGGTGGTCTCGGGATGGGGCACTGACCCCTCCGTAACGAGCCAGCGTCGCCTGTGCGGCTGTGTCATCGGGTCCGGTTAGAAGGGTGCGGGGTCGAATTCGGCGTCGATGGAGAAGTGGACGCCGCTGCTGGGATGATCCGGGTAGACCCGTCCCGTCGGGCTCGTCCACTCGAGAACGCCGCCAGGTTTCTGCACCACTGACCACGGGGTCTGATGTTTCAGCGTGTGGTGTCGTACGACACAGGTGCGCGAGATTCGAGACCTCGGTAGGCCCGCCGAATTGGAAATCGATGGTGTGGTCGGCGTCGGATCTTCGGGTCGACATCCGACACCCGGGGAATCGGCAATGCTGATCCCGGACCTGAAGATGTCGGCGCATTTCCTTCGACGGCTGGTACCGATCGACTCCGAGAACGGCGCCGGAGATCGGGTGCGTGAGGATCCGGTCCCATCCGGGAGCGGTCGCGGCGAGACTGCGGGCGGTGTCCGCGTCGATCGGACCGAACCCACCGAGCGTGACCGCTTCGAACGGGTCCGCAACCCTGTCGTCGAGGAGCGTCAGGACAGGAACGGTGACCTGAACGGTCGCGCGGATCGCTCCGAGCCCGGTGTCTGTCGTCCCGACATGGCCGACGGGGTCACTCGCGAGGAGCAGGTCCACCAGCAGGTCGACGCGAATCTGGTCGAGCGTCCGCGGCGTGACCATCGGCTCTGCGCCCGATTCGCAGTCGGCGGGAGCATCTGAGTCGTTCTCGATTGTGGCGGCCGTGTGCTTCTCGGCCTCCGAAACGTCGCGGGCCATCTGGCTGACCCGGTCGTACACACCGTGGGCGAGGACGGCATCGGTGACGAACGAGACTTCCGCCATCCCGTCATCCAGGTCGACGACCGCAACCCGCCGCTTCGCACGGGCCACCGCGTGGCGCTCGGCGATGGTGGTTTCGAGGAACCACTCCGCGCGCCGTTTCGCGACCGGCGTCAACCGTGACGCGGATTCCGCTTCGGCGTAGGGGAGGATCGCATCCTCGAACTCCGCCCGCATTTCGGGACGTTCGATCCGAGCGCCGGCGTCCGCGATGATCTTCGCGTGGAACCGAGAGATCTTCCCCGCCGCCAGTGACGCCAGCGTCGCGGGAAACCGGGTGACGAGCGTTGTGGCATCGTCCAAGTGGTGTTGGACTGTCCGGTCGCTGACCCGCCACAGTGCCGCGATCTCCGCGGCGACCGTCCGGTGTGCGAAGTCAGCGTCGGAGCAAGAACGTCCGGCATCCGCCCACTGGGTTGCGACCTCATCCGCCTGCGCCAACAGCCGGGCCTTGCGTGCCTGGAGCGCCGCGATCTGCTTCTCCACATCCGCCAACTGCGGCACCAGGACATCCAACCGCGCGATCGCCCGGGCGTCCGGAGCGAGAGAGGCGGTGGAGTCCTTCATACCTCAATTCTCGCAGGGGCCTCCGACATTGCGTTCTAACGAAAAGACACCCCGGAATTGTGAAATTAGAACTAACACACGCCGGAGGGGTGCGTACTGACAGCTCCTGATTGGCGGGAGCTCGCCGTCGGTCAGTCCTTGGTCGCGGACATCCGTTGCGCGACGATTGCCTCGGCGACCCGCCTGATCAGCTCGTAGGGGACCGGTTGCGAGTGCGGGAAGTTCACCGAGTCCTTCGCGGCGCGGTACGGCGCGACCTCGCTCTGCAGAGGCTCTTCTAGCGTCGGCACGGGGTAAAGCCCGATGTGCTTCTTCCACCCGGCGAAATGGAGTGCGTAGCGCCCGTCGAGCATGACGGCGGCCATGCCGTACCGGATCTTCTGCTCGGGCACCGCCCCAGAACCGGACTCGACCGCGGCAACGATCACCTCGCGTATGCGCTGCAGTCGGTGTGCGACATCCGGCGGGAATCCCGCGATGTACTCGTCGACGGTGGTGGGCCCGGCCATGTGCACACCCTACCGAGGCAGGAGCGGAATCACTTCTCGGAGGTCGACCCGCTCGATGACGAGGTCTGCCTTCGCGCGGACGGCGGGCTTCGCGTTGAAGGCGAGCCCGAGCCCGGCGGTCGCCATCATCTGAAGGTCGTTCGCGCCGTCGCCGATCGCGATCGTGTTGTTCAGCGCGATGCCGTGCTGCCCCGCCCACTCTCGGAGGGCGGTGGCCTTTCCCGCGGCATCGACGATCTCGCCATCCACCACTCCGGAGAGCACTTCTCCTTCGGCGACGAGACGGTTCGCCCTCCACACATCGACACCCAGGTCCGGTGCGACCGTGTCGAGGATCTCGTGGAACCCGCCGGAGACCACAGCGACGATCCCGCCCCGTTCGTGAACCGCGCCGATCAGCTCGCGGACACCCGGGGTCGGTTCGATACGGGAGAGCACGCGCGCGAACGACGACACCGGCACGCCGCGAAGCGCGAGCACGCGCGAACGAAGACTCTCGGCGAAGTCGACTTCACCCCGCATGGCAGCCTCGGTGGCCGCGGCGACTTCGGGGCCGCGACCGGCCTCGTCGGCGATCAGTTCGATGACTTCGTTGCGGATCAGAGTGGAGTCGGCGTCCAAGACGACGAGGAAGCGAGGTGCAGGCACCCCACCACGCTAGCGTTCGACGCGGATGCCCTTGCCCACGACGGTGATACCCGTGTCGGTGACCGTGTAGCCCCGTGCGATGTCCCGCTCACGATCCACGCCGACCGTCGCGCCGTCCTCGAGGATCACGTTCTTGTCGAGGATCGCGCGATGTACGCGCGCGCCTTGACCCACGTTGACGTAATCGAAGAGCACGGAGTCGGTGATGGTCGCACCACCGCCCGCGAGTGTCCACGGGCCGACGACGCTGCGCTCGAGGTGGGTGCCCGACAGGACAGAACCGAGGGAGACGACGGAATCGATGGCGTTGCCGATGCGCCCATCTCGATCACGGACGAACTTCGCCGGTGGCGAGTTCACGGTCTGCGCGTGGATGGGCCACGCCGTGTTGTAGAGGTTGAAGATCGGCAGCGTCGAGATGAGGTCCATGTGCGCGTCGAAGAACGACTCGATCGTCCCCACGTCCCTCCAGTAGTCGCGGTCGCGCCCCGTGGATCCAGGGACATCGTTGCGCTTGAAGTCGTAGACGCTCGCCTCGCCCCGCTCGACGAAATAGGGGATGATGTCGCCGCCCATATCGTGGTTCGAGGTCGGCAGTTCGCCGTCCGTCGTGACCGCTTCGATAAGCGCGTCGGTGTCGAAGATGTAGTTTCCCATCGAGGCCAGCACCTCGTGCGGGGAATCCGCGAGCCCCTCAGGATTCTGCGGCTTCTCGAGGAAGGCCCGGATCTTGGTGTTGTCGAGAGGATCGACGTCGATCACACCGAACTGGTTGGCCAGCGAGATCGGCTGGCGGATGCCGGCCACCGAGGCCCGCGCGCCCGACTCGATGTGCGCGTCGAGCATCTGCTGGAAGTCCATCCGGTACACGTGGTCGGCACCGACCACGATGACGATGTCGGGCTTCTCATCGTTGATGAGGTTGAGTGACTGCAGGATCGCGTCGGCTGACCCCGAGAACCAGCGCTTGCCCAAACGCTGCTGGGCGGGCACCGAGGCGACGTACGAGTCGAGGAGCGCCGACATGCGCCACGTCTGCGACACGTGGCGGTCGAGGCTGTGCGACTTGTACTGCGTCAGGACGACGAGTTGTCGCAAACCCGAATTGATCAGGTTCGAAATCGCGAAATCGATCAGGCGATATTGCCCGCCGAACGGAACGGCCGGTTTTGCGCGATCTGCCGTCAGTGGCATGAGTCGCTTGCCTTCCCCTCCGGCGAGGATGATTCCGAAGACCTTTGGCTGTGCTGGCATGGCACCACACTATGCCCCCGCCCATCGCCTGTACTAGCGTTCGAGACATGCGCGTCGACATCATTACGAAGGAATACCCGCCGGAGATCTACGGCGGGGCAGGAGTGCACGTCACTGAACTCGTCAAGGCGCTGCGGCAGAGCATCGAGGTGCAGGTTCGCGCGTTCGGCGGCGACCGCGACGAAGTCGCCACGACCTCTTATGCGGTGCCCTCCGAGCTCGCTGCCGCGAACGGCGCGATCCAGACGCTCGGGACCGATCTCGAGATTGTCGGCGATGTCGCGGGGGCGGATGTCGTCCACAGCCACACGTGGTACGCGAACTTCGCCGGACACCTCGCGTCGCTGCTGCACGGGATTCCGCACATCATCACCGCACACTCGCTCGAGCCGCTGCGGCCGTGGAAAGCCGAGCAGCTCGGCGGCGGGTATGCCGTGTCCAGTTACATCGAGAAGACGGCATATGAGGGGGCGGCGGCGATCGTCGCCGTCAGCGAGGGCATGCGGCAGGACATTCTCCGCAGCTACCCCGCGCTGGATCCCGAGCGCGTCAAGGTGATCTACAACGGCATCGACGTCGAGTCGTGGCATCCGGTGGAAGACCCTGAGCAGCTCGCCGCGCTGGGAGTGGACGCATCCCGCCCCTCGGTGGTGTTCGTCGGTCGCATCACGCGTCAGAAGGGTCTGCCCTATCTGCTTCGCGCCGCCGCACTGTTGCCGCCGGAAGTCCAGTTGATCCTGTGCGCCGGCGCGCCCGACACGCCGCAGATCATGGCGGAGGTCGAGGAGCTCGTCCGGGGCCTTCAGGAGACGCGCGATGGGGTGGTCTGGATCGACCGTCATCTGTCCCGCCACGACCTGTGCACGATTCTCAGTGCGGCGACGACGTTCGTATGCCCATCCGTCTATGAACCGCTCGGCATCGTGAATCTTGAGGCAATGGCGTGCGGTGCAGCCGTGGTGGGAACCGCGACCGGCGGCATCCCCGAGGTCATCGTCGACGGTGTGACGGGACGGTTGGTCCCCATCGAACAGATGCAGGACGGCACCGGAACGCCCATCGATCCGGAGAAATATGTCGCCGACCTCGCCGCCGTTCTCACCGAGGTCATCTCCGATCCCGACCGCGCGCGTGAGTACGGACAGGCTGGCCGGCAACGTGCCACCGATGACTTCAGCTGGCAGGCGATCGCGGACACGACCGAAGCGTTGTACGCAGAGGTGAGCGGGTCCGGCCGATAGGCTTATCGCATGCCGCAGGTCCTCGAATTCTCCGACGTCATCGTCCGCCGAGACGCCAGAAATATCGTCGACAGCCTCAACTGGTCGGTCAGCGATGACCAGCGGTGGGTTGTGCTCGGGCCCAACGGCGCGGGCAAGACGACGATTCTGCAGCTCGCCGCGACGCTGCTGCACCCGACATCGGGGACGGTCACGATCCTCGAGGAGCGGATGGGTCGCACCGACGTGTTCGAGCTCCGCCCGCGCATCGGTTTCGCCTCGTCTGCGATGGCTCGGCGCGTGCCGGCCGACGAAACCGTGCTCAACGTCGTCCTGACCGCGGCATTCGCCGTCTTGGGTCGATGGAACGAGGACTACGAAGACATCGACGAACGACGCGCCCTGCGGGTGCTCGCCGAGTGGAAGCTCGACGGCCTCGCCGAGCGGACATTCGGCACCCTCTCCGACGGTGAGCAGAAGCGCGTGCAGATCGCTCGTGCCGTCATGACGGACCCTGAACTCCTCCTGCTCGACGAGCCCACCGCGAGCCTCGACCTCGGCGCGCGGGAAGAACTGCTGACGCTCCTCAGCGGGTACGCGAAGGCTCCCACGACTCCCGCGATGATCATGGTCACCCACCACGTGGAGGAGATCCCGGTCGGCTTCACGCACGTTCTGCTGCTGCGCGATGGGCAGATCGTCGCGCAGGGTCCGCTGGCCGATGCGCTGACCGCCGAGAACCTCACCGAGACATTCGGAGTACCCATCGTGCTCTCCGAAGAGGGCGGCCGGTACGCCGCACGGGCGGCTTCCTGACTCTCGATTCCACGCTTGCGGTCAAGGCTGATAGAATCGGTCCTTGGTGCGTTCGCACCCCAGACTTATCCCGGTCCCTCGAGCACTTCGCAGGGGCTCCACTCCCCGCAAGGATCACCATGAAGACTGACATCCACCCCGACTACCAGGCCGTCGTGTTCCGTGACCTGGGCTCCGGAGAGACGTTCCTGACGCGCTCGACCGTGTCCAGCGACAAGACGATCGAGCTCGATGGCGTTGAGTACCCCGTCATCGACGTGGAAATCTCTTCGGCTTCGCACCCGTTCTACACGGGCAAGCAGCGCATCATGGACTCGGCCGGTCGTGTCGAGAAGTTCAACCAGCGCTTCAAGAACTTCGGCGGCTCGAAGTAACTTCGAACCTCCCCGAGAGCCCCGCTTCGGCGGGGCTTTCGTTCGTTGCACCATGCCGCGACTAACGTGATCCCGTGACTCCAACGCCGCGTTGCCCCTCGTGCCGCCATTTCGTCTACCTCGACACTCTCGACTGCCCGAACTGCAACGCTCAGTTGGGCTACCACTTCATGGAACGACAGTTCCGCGGCATCCACAACGACCGCGTCATCATCGACGGCGACACCTGGTACGCGTGCTCTCAAAGAGACTGGCTGTGCAACTGGCTCGTCCACGAGGATGCGCCGGCCGGTCGATGCTTCTCGTGCCGCCTCACCCGCCACAGTCCCAACGCAGACGACACGATCGCCCTGCAGAAGCTCGCCACGACGGAGGAGGCGAAACGGCGCCTCCTGATCCAGTTGGGCGATCTCGGCCTGCCGATCATCGGGTGGGATCGGCGCGAGGGCGGCCTCGGATTCGACCTGCTGTCGAGTAGATCGTCCGGGAAGAAAGTGATGATCGGCCATGCCCACGGCATCATCACGCTCGATCTCGCCGAGACGCTCGATGACGTGCGCGAGGCGCTGCGCGTCCGGCTCGGCGAACCGTACCGCACGATGCTCGGACACCTGCGGCACGAAGTCGGGCATTACTACCAGAACGTGCTCATCACCGAAGACCAGACCTGGGCACGGTGTCGCGAACTTTTCGGGGATGAAAGAGACAGCTACAAAGACGCTCTCAAGCGGCACTATAAATTCGGAGCGCCCGAGGGCTGGGAGTCATCCTTCATCTCGCAGTACGCGACCATGCATCCGTGGGAGGACTTCGCCGAGACCTTTGCGCACTACCTCCACATCACGGCAACCCTGCAGACGGCAGCGGCCATCGGCATCCGCATCGATTCAGAAGTCAACCGGGCCCGCGACGTCGATGTCGTGCCCCGCCTCTCGTACTCGGATGAGTCGATCGGGCTGCTGCTGACCGATTGGGAGTGGATGTCGGGAGCGTTCAACCGGATCAACCGCTCGATGGGTTTGGGAGACCTCTACCCCTTCGATATCAGCGATCCCGCCCGCGACAAGTTGGCGTTCGTTCACGAGCTGATCTCACGCGCACCCCTGACGACGCAAGAGCAAGTCGAGTTCGCGCTGGCGCCGGACGAAGAACGCGCCTAGCGGATGCCGCGCGTCACGCCTGAATGGGCTCGATGAGTTCGGGCGAATTGTTCCGGACGTTGCCGACGGCGCGGTCGACGACGTAGGACTCCAACGTGTCGGCGAGCGCAGGCGCCGCGTCGATGGCGGCATCGAGCACGTCCCCGACGTTGTCGGTGGTCGGATCGAGCCACGCGTCCGCGTGATCGGCGTCGAGGAAGAGCGGCATCCGATCGTGGATCGATCCGAGCGGGCCGATCGCGTCGCGCGTCATGATCGTGAAGCTGAGCAGCCAGCGCGCGGGATCATCGTCGGCTTTCGAGGGGTCCTTCCACCACTCGTACAGTCCTGCGAACAGGAGTGGCGAGCCGTCGGCGGGATGGATGTAGTGCGGCGTTTTCACGCCCTCCTCGGTTTTCCACTCGTAGTAGCCCGATGAGGGCACCACCGCGCGTCGCTTGATGAGCGCCTGCCGGAACAGGGGCTTGTTCTCGACCTCTTCGGAGCGCGCATTGATGGCGCGCACTCCGACCGACGGATCTTTTGCCCAGGACGGCACGAGGCCCCACCGTGCAGCCTCGAGGCGGCGCGTGGGTGGTTCGGTCTTGGCGGAGTCCAACACGATCGCGACGCGGTCGGTGGGGGCGACGTTGTAGGACGGCGCGGGAAGGTCGTCGCCTTCGACATCAACCCGCAGAACTCCGACGAGCTCGGACCCGACATTTGCAACCACGAAACGACCGCACATGGCGCCAGCGTACGCCGCGGGACCGACATCTCGGTCGCAGGGGCGGCCTGCTGACCACCTGTCGGTGTCTACGTGAGGTCGATGATCCCGGCGTCCCCGAGGCGATCGGCGAGGCTTGCGCCATCCGAACCTGTGACCCACGGGACCTCGGCCGCGGAGTGGTCGTCGACCGCGGTGCGTCCGCCGGCGAGCACGGCTTCGGCGGGGGAGAGTCGGCGGATCGCGACGGCGAGGACGTGCTCGGGCAGTTCGCTGGCGAACGCGGTGTAAATCGCATCGTCGTGCTGCCCGTCATCGCCGACGAGCAGCCACTTGACCTGGGGGAATTCACGCGCCAGCCGGCGGAGGTTCTCGGATTTGTGGTCCTTGCCGCTGCGGAACCACCGATCATGGGTGGGGCCCCAATCGGTCAGAAGGAGAGAGCCCGAGGGAAACAAGTGCCGGCGGAGAAATCTCTGCAGAGTCGGTGCGATGTTCCACGCGCCCGTCGAAAGATAGATCACGGGCGAGCCGGGACGGTCGCGCGTGAGACGCTCCAGCAGCACCGCCATCCCGGGAACGGGCTGCCGGGCATGCTCGTCGAGGACGAAGGAGTTCCAGGCGGCGATGAAGGGGCGGGGGAGAGCGGTGACCATGACCGTGTCGTCGATGTCGGAGACGATGCCGAACCGCACCTGTGACCCGACAACGAATACCCGGGTCTCGACCGGTTCGGAGTCCTCCACCGACATCTTGATCGGCTGCCAGCCCGGTTCGAGGCGGGCTGGGATGACCGCATCGACGACGCCGCCTCGATCGGCCACCACGTCATGGTTCACACCGTTGACCTCGATGGATACCTGGGCATATCCGACCGGCACGGCGGCGAAACTTCGCCACCCTCGAATGCTCGCGAATTCGCCGGGCACCTGCTTGCGCAGGGGGGGCACGATGAGCACGCGACCCAAGACGCGTACCCAGTCCTCGCCGCCGTAACCGGGGTAGGCGGCCACGGTCGGGCGGAGCCCGCGCGCACGGGCGCGGCGTTCACGCCACGTGTGGAAGCGGTATTCGAATCGGGCGAACCACAGAATCTTGTCACGTGGCGCGCGCGAGGAGGACATTCTCTCAGTCTCCCATGCCTGCGGAGGAGTGCCCGGTGCCACCGTCGTGATCGGAGTCGTCGTGGGGGTGTCGCAGGTGGCGGGCTTCGCGCCGCTGGATCAGCTTCTTCGCCAAAAAGATCAGGGCGAGGAAGACGACGATGATGGCGACGAAGATGTAGCCCGCGTAGTGAATTCGGTCGGCGAGTTCGCGGTAGGTCCCCGCCGCAGCCGCCGAGATCGAGACATAGAGCGTTGCCCAGATCGCGCACGCGGGTGCCGTCCAGGCGAGGAAGCGACGGTACGAGAAGCCGCTCATGCCCACGGTCATGGGGACGAGGGAATGCAGCACCGGGAGAAACCGGGAGAGGAAGATCGCAGGTCCCCCACGGCGGCGGAGATACAGCTCGGATCGCACCCAGTTGTGTTCTCCGAGCTTTGCGCCCAGCTTCGAGAAGCGAATCCTGGGACCGAGCCATCGGCCAAGCAAGAATCCGATGCTCTCACCGGCGAGCGCGCCGAGGATGATCCCGAAAATGAGCACTATCGCCTCGGGCACCGACTCGACAGCGGTGGCCGCGATGATGACGATCGTGTCGCCGGGAACGATCAGCCCGACGAGAACACTCGTCTCGAGCATCATGGCGACGCCGGCAAGAATGGTCCGCACCACCGGATCGACACTCTGCACGGTGTCGAGAATCCAGGTGAGAACATCGTTCACCCCTCGAGCCTAAAGGCGACGACGGGCGGCGCCGCCGGTCTAACCTGGGTTCGTGCAGGGAGATCTCGCGTCCAGGCCGTTGCCGGGCTGGACGGATCCCGGGGCGGTCTTCGTGGGTGGTCCCGCGTCGTCACCGCACGCATTCTGGCTGGATGCCGGGCCCGATGCCACAGACGGGTGGAGCCTGCTGGGTGAAGGCACCCCCGAATTGCTGCCCGCCGACCTCGACATCACGCTGCCGCACGCAGCGGGCGAGTGGGGCGGATTCGCCGGCGGCTGGGTGGGCTGGCTCGGCTACGACAGCGCGCGCCGGTTTCACGGCCGATGTCAGCGATGGGGCGAGCGATGACACGGCGATTCCGCCGTCGCTGTGGCTGCGCGTCGACCGGTTCGTGGCATTCGATCACGGTTCCCGAACCGCGTGGGTCGTCGCCCCGGCATCCGAGATCGATGCGTTCGCCGCCCTTGTGTCGGGCTGGGCGGATGCTCCGACACCGCTGGTCGCACCCGCGCCTGTGCGGACGGCGGTGGAGCGCCACACGGCCCGGGAGTACGAGGACCTCATCGGCGACTGTCGCAGCGCGATCCGTGCCGGAGATGCCTATCAGCTGTGTCTGACGACGCGCTTCACCGTGGAAGACCCGATGATCGACCCCGTCCAGACCTACCTGCGCCTTCGGACGGCAACGCCCGCGCACCACGGCGGTTTCATCCGCAGTGGGCGTATGGCACTTCTCAGCGCCAGTCCGGAGCGCTTTCTCGAGGCTCGCGACGCGACTGTCCGTACACGTCCCATCAAGGGGACGCGCCCGCGCGGGACCGACGACGAGGAAGACGCCCGTCTCGCCGCCGAACTCCTCGCGAGCCCCAAAGAGCGGGCCGAGAACGTCATGATCGTCGACCTCATGCGCAACGACCTTCAACGCGTGTGCGCTCCAGGCTCCGTCGTCGTGGAGTCGCTCCTGGCCGTCGAGTCATATCCCGCCGTCCACCAATTGGTGTCCACCGTCGCGGGGAGGCTGCTGCCCGGGGTGACGATCGGCGAATTGTTGGCGGCGACGTTTCCCGCCGGAAGTATGACGGGCGCTCCGAAGATCTCGGCCATGAGCATCCTGCACCGACTCGAAGGTGGGCCGAGGGGTCTTTTCGCCGGATGTTTCGGCTGGATCGGCGCGCACGGTTCGCTCGACCTCGCGATGGTGATCCGTTCCATCGTCGTGCACCCGGGGGGTGCGTATGTCGGCGCGGGCGGGGGCATCACGTGGTCGTCGGAAGCGGCCGCCGAAGTCGCCGAAGTCGCGGTGAAGGCGCGCGGCCCGCTCGCGGCTCTTGGAGCGTCGGTTCCCGTCGGCTGGTGAAGACTCCGGTCGGACGGTGAAACCGCGCGTCCGCTAATCTGGAACAGTGCGCGTCTGCGCGCCTCCACGCATGCCCACGGCACAGCCGCCCCCTTTCCACGATTGGTTCATCGAGTCTTATGACCTCACTTCCTCCTCACGCCGCTGCCACCGAATCCGGCGGCTTCGACACGCACGCCGTGCAGGAGAAGTGGCAGCAACGGTGGGCCGACGCCGATCCGTTCCGCGCCGGCGGCGAGGACGACAAGCGGCCCCGCAAGTACGTCCTGGCGATGTTCCCCTACCCGTCCGGCGACCTGCACATGGGTCACGCTGAGAACTACGTCTACTCCGACATCGTGGCCCGCTCGTGGCGCCATCGCGGCTACAACGTGCTCAACCCGATCGGGTGGGACAGCTTCGGGCTGCCCGCCGAGAACGCGGCGATCAAGCGTGGCGCCGAGCCGGCGTCCTGGACATACGAGAACATCGCCCAGCAGAAGGCGAGCATGCAGCAGTACGGCGTCTCCTTCGACTGGTCACGCGTCCTGCACACGAGCGACCCCGATTACTACCGGTGGAACCAGTGGCTGTTCCAGGAGCTGTACAAGCGCGACCTCGCGTACCGCAAGGACAGCCCTGTCAACTGGTGCCCGCACGATCAGACGGTGCTCGCCAACGAGCAGGTCATCGACGGCAAGTGCGAGCGCTGTGGCACCGAGGTCGTCAAGAAGAAGCTCACACAGTGGTACTTCCGCATCACTCAGTACGCAGACCGCCTGCTCGACGATCTGAACCAGCTCGAGGGCTTCTGGCCGCACAAGGTCCTCCAGATGCAGCGCAACTGGATCGGGCGTTCGGTCGGCGCCGACATCGACTTCGAGATCGAAGGACGTGCCGAGAAGGTCTCGGTTTTCTCAACGCGTCCCGACACGCTGCACGGCGCGACCTTCTTCGTCGTCGCTCCTGACTCCGACCTCGCCGAGGAATTGGCGGCGGACGCGTCCGATGAAGTGCGTGAGCGATTCCAGAACTATCTCGGCAAGGTCCAGAAGACGAGCGAGATCGACCGGCAGACGGCCGATCGCCCGAAGACCGGTGTCTTCCTCGAACGCTACGCAATCAACCCCATCAACGGCGCGCGCCTGCCGATCTGGGCAGCCGACTACGTTCTCGCCGACTATGGACACGGCGCCGTCATGGCCGTCCCCGCGCACGATCAGCGCGACCTCGACTTCGCGCGTGCGTTCGATCTGCCCGTCACCGTCGTCGTCGACACGACAGCTCCGGTCACCGGCTCGATTCCCGTCATCGAACTGGATGAGGACGGGAACCCGATCGACCCGGGCACGGGTGAGGATCTGCTGCTCGATCTCGACCCCGCGCGCACCGGCATCGCCCTGACCGGCGACGGCCGGATGATCAACTCCGGTTCGCTGAACGGGCTCAGCAAGCGCAACGCGATCACCCGTGCGATCGATCAGCTCACGGCATCGGGTACCGGCCGCGCCGCAAAGACGTACCGCTTGCGCGACTGGCTCATCTCGCGTCAGCGCTTCTGGGGCACGCCCATTCCGATGGTCCACACCGAAGACGGCCGCATCGTGCCCGTCCCGGCTGACCAACTGCCGCTCGAACTGCCCGCGGCAGGCGGACTCGACCTGACGCCGAAGGGCACCTCGCCGCTGGGTGGGGCCGCCGAATGGATGGCCACCGTCGACCCCGAGACCGGCGAGCCGGCACTGCGCGACCCCGACACCATGGACACGTTCGTCGACAGCTCGTGGTACTTCCTGCGCTTCCTCTCACCGGGGGACAAGGAACGTGCGTTCTCGACGCGCGAAGCCGACAAGTGGGGTCCCGTCGACTTTTACATCGGCGGCGTCGAGCATGCCATCCTCCACCTCATGTACGCGCGGTTCATCACCAAGGCGCTGTTCGACATGGGCCTGATCGACTTCACCGAGCCGTTCTCGAACCTGATCAACCAGGGAATGGTCATTCTCGATGGCGCGAAGATGTCCAAGAGCAAGGGCAACCTCGTGCTCTTCCAGGACGAACTCGAACAGCACGGCGCTGACGTCCTGCGCGTCGCGCTGGCCTTCGCCGGCCCGGTCGAGGACGACAAGGACTGGGCAGACGTGTCGACCACGGGGGCGGCGAAGTTCATCGCGCGAGCGATGCGCGTCGCGAGCGACGTCGACAGTTCGAAGGACGTCGTCTGGGCCGACGGTGACCAGGCTCTACGCCGCGTCACGCACCGGCTCTGGGCGGATGTCCCGGTGCTCGTCGAGCAGACGAAGTTCAACGTCGTCGTCGCGCGCTTGATGGAACTGGTCAATGCGACGCGCAAGGTGATCGACAGCGGCGCCGGTGCGAGCGATCCCGCAGTCCGCGAGGCCGCCGAAGCCACCGCCATGGTCCTCGACCTCTTCGCACCGCACGCGGCCGAGGAGATGTGGAGCATTCTGGGCTATCCGGCGTTCGTCGGGTTGGTCCCGTGGCGCCAGGCGAACCCGATGCTGCTCGTCGAAGAATCCGTGACCGCCGTGGTGCAGATCAACGGAAAGGTGCGCGCGACGCTTTCGGTCGCCGCACGCATTTCTTCCGACGATCTCGAGGCTCTGGCGCGTGGCGACGAACGGGTGCTGCGCTCGCTCGACGGCAAGGAAATCGTCCGAGCGGTTGTGCGTGCGCCGAAGGTTGTGAGCTTCACCACCGCGTAAGGCCGGGTGCGATGATTCTCTCCCCACCGCCGTCGAGGTCCTAGTCGTCCACCGGCGGCGGATGCCGCGTCGGTAGGGCGGTCCGCCCGCGCCTAGCCTGGCGCGGTGGACGGGACGTCGGAAGCACCCCGGGGGCGCCTGCGACTGACCGTGGGTGCCGCCATCGTCGTGGTGCTCGTCGCCATCGCAATCACGGTCGCGATCGGCCTCGTGCGATCGATGGGTGCTCCGGTGGAGGAAGTCGCCGTTCACTCGACGCCGACGGCCGCCGTGTCCGAGCTCTACGTCCACGTCTTCGGTGCCGTGAACGAGCCGGGTCTCTACCGGGTCGACGACGGGGCGCGCGTGGTCGATGTGATCGCCGCCGCGGGCGGATTCCACGCGGACGCCGACCGCTCGGCGGTCAATCTCGCGAGAGTCGTCACCGACGGTGAGCAACTGCTCGTTCCCGTCGTCGGGGCCGCACCGCCATCCGACGCTCCCGGCCAGGCGGCTGGCGATGCCGGCGATGGGCTCGTCGATCTGAACACCGCGGATGAGGCCGCGCTCGACACGTTGCCTCGGATCGGCCCGGCCCTCGCCGGGCGGATCATCCAGTGGAGGGAGGACAACGGGTCGTTCACGAGTGTGGAGGATCTGCTGGCCGTTCCGGGCATCGGCGAGAAGATGCTCGAGTCGCTTCGGGATCTCGTGCGGGTGTGAGCGTTCGGACGGCGAGTGTTCGCACGGTACGGAGGCGGGACCTCCGCCTGATCCCGATCGCGGTGGTCGCGTGGGGGACGGCGATGCTCACGACGATGAATCCCGAGGTCGCTCCGTGGGTCGCCGGAGGATCGTGGGTGCTGTCGCTGGCGCTCCTCGCTGTCGCAGGGCGTGCGCGGCGCTCACCGTCGTCACCTCGCACGTCGGTCGCGATTCCCTTGCTTGCGATCGCCGCGATCACTTTGGCCGCGTGCGCCGCGGTGGCGACACAGGTGAGTCTCGCGCAGGCCGCCCGCGATGACCTGCTCCGGGTGGACATCGAAGGCGGTCGTGCCCTCACGGTGACGGTCCTGGTGACCGGCAAGGTTGAGCCCAGCGCGACCGGGTGGCGTTTCGATGCGCAGGCGCGCGCAATCGGACACGGCGATGTAGCCCGTTCGGTCGATGCGCCGGTGCAGATTCGCAGCCCGGTCCGCACGGCAGGTCTTGACCAGGGTGCGACCGTCATGCTGCACGGAACAGCCTTCCCTGCGCGCCCGGGGGAGCGTGCGGTGCTCGTGATCGACGCCTCCCGCGGCATCGAAGTGCTCACGCCGGCATCCGGCGTCCTCGCGGTCGCATCGGAACTCCGGCGCGGACTCGCCCGGGCCGTTGATGGACTACCCCAACCTGCGTCCGGGCTCATCCCCGGCCTATCCGTCGGCGACACCAGTGCGGTGACGGCCGACCTGGACGCCGCCATGAAGACGTCGTCGTTGTCGCACCTGACGGCGGTGTCTGGCGCCAACTGCGCGCTCGTGGTCGGCATCGCCTTCGCGGGCGCGGCGCTGTGCGGTGCGCGGCGCGCGATCCGCGTGGTGGCGGGTGTCGTGGCGCTTGCAGGCTTCGTGATTCTGGTGACCCCCGAACCCAGCGTCGTCCGCGCGGCGGCCATGGCGGGCATCGCGATGCTGGGTGTGCTGCTGGGGCGGATCGGCGCGGGCGTGTCGATCCTCTGCCTTGCCGTCACGCTGGTGCTGGTCGTCGATCCCTACCTTGCCGGATCGCTCGGCTTCGCCCTCTCCGCCGCAGCCACCGCGGCTCTGCTGCTGCTCGCGGGACCGATGGCCGACGGCATGAGCAGGTGGATGCCGCATCCGCTCGCCCTTGCCCTATCGATCCCGCTCGCGGCGCAACTGGCCTGTGGCCCGTTGTTGGTGCTCGTGACACCGACGGTGCCGGTGTACGGCGTCGTCGCCAACATCCTCGCGGGTCCCGCAGCCCCCGCCGGTACGGTTCTCGGACTGGTGGCCTGCTTGACCTCCGGCATCCCACTGGTCTCCTCTGGGCTGGCCGCCCTCGCGTGGGTTCCCGCGGCGTGGGTGGCGACGACCGCCGAGATCATGGCGGGCCTCCCGGGTGGGACGATGCCGTGGCTCGAGGGCTGGACGGGCGTGGTCGTCTTGGCCGTGGTGGGCGTTGCGGTCGGGATCGTCGTCGTGGTGCGAAGTGGCAGTGCGATGGCTACGCGCACGCGCTCGGGTGCGGTGCTGATCCTCGCGATCGTCGTGGGGATCGGCGCCGGGACCGGGATCGTCGGCCCGGTCCTTTTCAACACCGTGCTGCGGCCACTGTCCGGACCAGGCGATTGGGCGGTCCTCGCATGCGACGTCGGTCAGGGCGACGCGATCCTCCTGCGATCGGCGGGACGAGGTGGCGCTGGTCGATACCGGTCCCGCCGCCGCGCCACTGGACGACTGCCTCGCCCAGTACTCGATTTCGCGCATCGATCTCCTCGTTCTCACGCATTTCGACATGGATCATCGAGGTGGCCTCGACGCGGTGCGAGGTCGCGTGAGCGTGGTTCTCCATGGGCCGCCGGGTGGGCCGGACGACCTCGCCGTGCTGGAGGATCTGTCTCGGTCCGGTGCAGAGCTGGCAGCCGCGGAGTCGGGGATGACCGGGCAGCTGGGAGGCGCACGCTGGGAGGTGAAGTGGCCGCGTGCCGGCGGGCGGGGCTATGGTCCCGGCAACGATTCGAGCGTCGTGCTGTCGATCGATGGCGGCGGGATCCCCACGACGCTGCTGCTCGGAGATCTGTCGGCCGGGCCACAACGAGCACTCGCCACAGGAGGTGATCTCGCCGGTCCCTATGCGGTCGTGAAAGTCGCACACCACGGCAGTGCGGATCAGGACACCGGTCTCTACCGGCTTCTCACACCCGCGGTCGCGCTTGTCAGCGTCGGTGCGGACAACACCTACGGCCACCCCCGTGCGGAGATCCTCGACATTCTGACGAGCGTCGGGGCGGTGATCGCTCGGACGGATGTCGAAGGCGACGTCGCAGTCAGGATGTCGGGGGACACCCTGCGCGTTTGGCGCGAGCGGGCGCCGCCCTGAGTCGTAAGGGCTGGCGTCGGAAGTGCTGGCGTCGGTGGTGCTGGATAGGCTGGACGAATGTCACCGGCACCGCGCAAGGCCCCCGTCCGAAAGGCGGTCATCGCACAGGTGTCGTGGCGTGCCCCGCAGCCGGCGCCGATCGTGCTGGTGTCTGGGCCCGAAGAGGTGTGTGCGGAGCGCGCGATCGCCGGCATCCGGGATTATCTTCGCGCCGAGGACCCGAGCCTCGAGGTCTCCGATGTGCGCGCTGACGACTACGTGTCGGGGACGCTGCTCGGACTGACCTCCCCATCGCTGTTCGGCGAGCCACGGCTGGTGCGAGTGTCCGGCGTCGAGAAGTGCAGCGATGCCTTTCTGTCTGAGGCGCTGTCGTATCTGGCTGCACCGCAGGATGGCGCGACGGTGATCTTGCGGCATACCGGCGCGAGTGTGCGCGGCAAGAAGCTGCTCGACGCGATCCGCGCCGGTGAAGGCAGCGGCATCGAGATTCCGTGCGCGGCGATCAAGCGCGATTCGGATCGCTTCGATTTCGCGGCGGGGGAGTTCCGGTCAGCCGACAAGCGCATCGCTCCCGCTGCCCTGCGTGCGTTGGTATCGGCATTCGCCGACGACGTGACAGAACTGTCTGCCGCGTGCCGCCAGCTCATTTCCGACGTGCCGGGCGACATCACCGAGCAGATCGTCGAGCGATACTACGGCGGCCGCGTCGAAGTCACGGCGTTCGCGGTCGCCGATACCGCCATCGCGGGTCGGTACGGCGAGGCGCTGATTGCGCTGCGTCACGCGCTGGCGAGTGGCGCCGACCCGGTGCCGATGGTCGCGGCGATCGCGATGAAGCTGCGCACGATGGCACGTGTCGCCGGAAATCGGGAACCCTCGGCCAAGATCGCCGCGCGGCTCGGAATGAAGGACTGGCAGGTGGACCGGGCGCGCCGCGATCTCAGCGGATGGACCGAGTCGGCGCTGGGCATCGCGATCCAGGCGGCCGCGCGAGCGGATGCCGAGGTCAAAGGCGCATCGCGCGACCCGGTGTTCGCCGTTGAGCGGCTGGTGACGGTCATCGCGACGCGCGCGCCCTACGGCGCCTGAGCCCGATCCCGCGTCGACGGCTTCGCCCGTCCCGTCCGCGTCGACGGCTTCGCCCGTCCTATGTGCAGTGTTCGCAGATGCGACTGCGCGGGAGGGACGGATGAATGAGGGCGATGACGTGCGCGCGAGCTTCGTCCGTCGCGTGCGCACAGTTCTCGTGGATGCGACTGTGCACGAGCGACGGATGAACCTGCCCCGCCAACGCCGCGAGCGAGGGGCGACAAAGGAAGAAGGCCCGCCCCCAGGGGGACGGGCCTTCTCGGAGGTTCAGCTCAGAGAGCGGCGACCTGCTTCGCGATGGAAGACTTGCGGTTCGCAGCCTGGTTCTCGTGGATGACGCCCTTGCTCACGGCCTTGTCCAGCTTCTTGGTCGCGGTCGAGAGCGCCTTCTCAGCCGCTGCCTTGTCGCCTGCGGCGATGGCCTCGCGGGTGCGACGGATCTCGGTGCGGAGCTGGCTCTTGACGGCCTTGTTGCGGTCGTTAGCCTTCTCGTTGGTCTTGTTGCGCTTGATCTGCGACTTGATGTTCGCCACGTTCGACTGATCTTTCGTTCGGAGTTATCGATGGATGTGCCGCAAGAAGGTAGAGGGCTCCTCGCGACGATCGTGTGGAATGGGGATCCCACACGCAAGCCGAAGATCTACTTTACCAGGTTTCGCCTCGCCGCCCGTGCGGTGCACGGGAGAGGGCCGCGAGTGAGGCATGATCGACCTGCCGGGTCCCGACCGGTGACGCCGCCAATGAAGGAGCAAGGCGCATGATCGAACCTGCACAGCAGGCTACGCCACCCACACTCGGTCGCGTTCGCGCGTCGTGGTTCACCTGGTTCACGCTGGCCTGGTTGGCGATCTGGGCGGTGCAGCTGACACCCCTGCAGTTGCTGATTCCGTTGCAGCTGAACACTCCCGGCGGCCAAGACGACTGGGTGGGCGGAGTCGTCTCGTCCGGACTTGTTCTCGGGCTTGGCGGGCTGGCCGCCATCGTCGCGGGACCCCTCGCAGGCACGCTGTCCGACCGCACCCGGTCGCGCATCGGCCGACGGCGCCCATGGGCCCTCGCGGGGACCTGGATCGCCGTCATCTCCCTTGTCGCCACCGGCTTCGCGCACGGCCCACTCGAGATCGGCTTGGGGTGGGTCGGCGTCTCAGTCGGGTTCGCCGTCGCCTCGGCAGCCTTCACCGCGCTGATCGCCGACCAACTCGCCGAGCAGCGCGGCACGGCATCCGCCGCCGTCGGCTCTGCGCAGGCGCTGGGACTGATCGTCGGCGTCGGTGTCATCGCGGTGCTCGAACTCGGAATCGTGGCCGGTTACTTCATGCTGGCCGCGTTGATGGCGGTCCTCGGCACGGCGGCCGCACTCATCCTTCCTGACCCGGTCGTGGGGGCATCCAGGCCCGCGCCGGGGCGACCGTTCGCCGAGCGTTTCGCCGCCCTGCGTGACCGTGACTTCGTCTGGATGCTCAGCGGGCGCTTCGTCGCCAACGTCGGCAACGCTCTGGGAACCACCCTGCTGCTGTTCTTCCTGCTCTACGGCGTCGGGTCTCCTGCCGATCGCGCCGAAGACGACCTGCTGCTGCTCATCGTCGTCTACACGATCTTCGTCATCATCGCCTCCGTGCTCGGCGGGTGGATCTCCGACCGCACCGGCAGACGGAAGGCCATCGTCGTCGTTGCAGCGGTCGTACAGGCCGTCGCCGGGGGACTGCTGGCCGTCTTCCCCGACTACACCGTCGCGCTGATCGCGGCGGGGATTTTGGGGCTCGGGTACGGCGCGTTCAACGCGGTCGGCCTTGCTCTGGCCACAGACCTGCTGCCTGCAGAAGAAGACCACGCCCGCGACCTCGGGTTCGTGAGTGTCTCCGTGAACCTCGGACAGCTCCTGGGTCCGCTGATCGGTGCTGCGCTGGTCGCGGCCGTCGGTGGATTCTGGTTGCTGTTCGCCGCGTCCGCAGTGCTCTCCCTGGTGGGCGCGGCGATGACGGCAGCGGTCAGGTCGAAGCCTTCGGGAGCACTGTCGCCACAGCCAGGTCCAGCATCGCGTTGAAGACCCGCGGCCGCATGGCCGTGATCAGGTGACTCGTCCGCGGAACGACGATCAGTTCGGCATCCGGGACCAGCGACGTGAACAGCTGCTCGTTCACCCGCAGTTGGTCGTACTGCCCGTTGACGAACCATGTCGGCACATCGATGCGCCGTAGCGCCGCGAGCAGGTCGAGCACCGAAAGGCTCTGCAACGCGACGTCTTGCGCGTCGTACGCGTAACCGCCGGCGCCGAAATCCGCGCGCGTCTCAGGGGGCAGCGTCCAGTCGAGGACCCGGTCGGCGAACCACTGGCCGCGGCCGGGAAGTCGATCGACGCCACGGGCCAGGGCGCGGTACGTCGCGAGAGCCATGCCTCGCGGGATGGCGGTGCAGGAACCGGCGATGAAGGCATCGACCGGCGGCTTATCGACCCCGCCGACGTAGTCGATGCACAGCAGCCCGCCCATCGAGTGGCCGGCGAGGACCACCGGACCCGATGTGGCCGCGGCGCGGACGGCGCCGTCGATCGTCGCGAACGCGCTGTCGAGGGTGAAGGGCTCGGCCATGCGCGTGCCATGCCCGGGCAGATCGACCGCGGTGACACCGACCCCGCGCTCGGTGAGGTGGGCAACCTGTGCACGCCACATCGTGGCGGACGTCCGGATGCCGTGCACCAAGACGACCTGGACTGTCATTCCCCCAGCCTACGAAACCCTCGGAGGCTGGGGGTTGCCGGCGCTACCCGATGGCCCGTACAGTCACTGCGCGGCTCACCGATCCGGCTGCTGCTCGCGGGTCATCGGGCACGAAGACCGCAGTGTACGAGTGCACGCCGCGGGAGAGCTGCCCGAGCCGCAATTTGGCGATACCGTCCTGGACGACAGCGGTACCGACAACGGCGCCGGTCTGCCCGCCCTCCCGGAACTCCACAGTGCCGCTCGCGGTGCCGCCTTCTTGACGCACGTGCGCGAGGAGAGTCGACGGCAGGTACCGGTTGATGTGCACCGGCAGGATCGCGACGAGCGATGTCTGTGTGACGGCCGCCGGTGCCGCCAGGGATTGGAAGCCGACGAGGACGGGATCGTGGTCACTCGACCGGTACACGTTCGGCTCGTAGAACAGCATTCCCTGGGTGTTGTACCGGCTGTACTCCAGTGCGACCGACTCGCCCGAGTTGATGTTCCAGACATCCGCGCCGGTGGCCCGGGCGAGCGCTGCGTCGTTCAACAGGACATGGTCGAGTGAACCCGACAGGCCCGAGAAGCTGTACGACTGCGTCGGAACGTCGAAGGACTGCTCGGCGTCGTGGAATCCGGCGTCGTAGAGCACCTGCAGCGGATCTTCTCGGCCATAGGAATTGAAGTCACCCACCAGCGCGACGGATTCGACATCGCCGCGAATCGTGTCCACCCAATCGCGCAACGCCGTGGCCTGCCGCACCCGCGACTCGTTGGACGCACCCTGACCGTCGCCGATGTCGGCGTCACCGGGCCAGGGCCCTGCGGACCCCTTCGACTTGAAGTGGTTGACGACGAAGAGGAACGGCTCGCCGCCCGCCGTCGAGGTGAAGACCTGCCCGATCGGCTCACGGGCGTTGCCGAAGGCCCCGTCACTCGTACTCTGATCGCCCAAGTGCGCGCGATGCGCCGACGGGGGAGACGGATGCCGGACGGTAAATGATCGCGCTGGTGATGACATCCTGCTCGCTCGGATCGGGAAGATCCGTCGAGGAGGGAACGTAGGCCCACGTTCCGGCACCTGCATCGGCGTTCAGAGCCGCGACCAACGTGCCGGTGGCCTCGTCCGTCGCTTCACCCAATGCAGCCGAGTTCTCGATCTCCATCAGTCCGACGACATCCGCGTCGAGATGGTTGATCGCTGAGACGATCTTCGCTTGCTGACGTTCGAGATCGGCGGAGTCCCACGCGCCGCGCTGAGCGCAGCCGTCGCGCACGGTCAGGCCGTCGCCGACTCGATCGGTGTACGCCACGCATCCGGGAGAACCGGCACCGAGGGTTGTGAAGTAGTTGAGCACGTTGAACGACGCCAGCGAAAGGTCACCGCCGACCGGGTCGGGCGCGGTGGTCCGAGGATCAGCGAAGGTCACCGCATCCGCACCGGACCCGTCGGCGATCAGCGGCGTGGTCGGGTTGAGCTTGTACGCGTTGTTGCGGTAGTCGAGGATCAGTGGGGCGGTGAACGTCACGGCAGCCCCGACCACGATCGGCTCGACGAGCGAGACGTATGCGGGCGTTCGGGCACTGTTCGCGGCGGACAGAAAGTTCACGCTCATGCCGTCATCGAGGACGATGCCCCGTGCAGCGTTGTCGGCGGCGACCGAAAGTGCTTCGGCGGTGCCGGGCCGCGCGACATCGGTGGGCTGTCGCAGCGGGGTCGTGCCGGCCGCGAGGCCGACTTCTCCGTATTGGTTGGTCGAATAGGTGTTCGTCACCGTGAATGCGCCCTGCGGCGCGACGAGCATCGATTCCAACGCCTCTCGGGCCGCCGCGTCGGCGGGCCAGGCGACGGCGAGCGGCTCGGGAGCGACGGCGTCGGGGAGTTGCACAGCGTCGCCCGCGGCGACGGTGATCTCGGTGAGACCCGCGAACTCGGAGACCGCGCCGGTCACCTCGACGGTGTCACCGAGAGCGACCTCGCCGGTTGCCCCCGGTGCATAGACGAAGACGGCGTCAGACGCGACTTGTCCGTCCGCTGCCGGATCGCCGCCGGTGCCGGGTGTCTGGATGACGTATCCCTCGAACCCGCCCTCGGGGTAGTACGCCGTCACGACGCCCGACGTCGTCACGGTCTGACCCACCAGCGGAGATGAATCGCCCGTGCCCTGGACCTCCGCGATGGACGCCAGGACCGGTTCGGGGTCCGGATCGGGGTCGATCGTTCCTAATCCCTGGGGCGTGGGCGTTCCGGCCGTGAAGTCGGCCGCGTTGTCCGCCGTGTTTCCGAGGTCAGCCGAGCGTGCGACGCTGGTCGCGTTCGATGTGCCCGGCGCGGCGGCGCTGCCCGCGAAGGAGGTCGCACCGCCCCACCCGACGAAGTCGACGACCTCGGGGAGGTCGACCAAGCCGGTGGACCCCGTCAACGCGGTGGCGCTCGCGACCAGCGCAACTTTTCCCTGAGACCCGCTGAGGGCGAGCGATCCGTCGATGTCGGCCGTGAAGGATGGGAGGGTGGCGGCGGCACCTAATGCCTCGCCGACCAGCATCCGCTCGCCCGCCGGGATGATGCCGGTCAACGCCGTCGTCTGCCACGAGGTGCCGGTCGCTGATGCGTATTGGACCGTGTAGCCCGCGAGGTCGAGGTCACTCTCGCTGACGTTGGCGATCTCGATGAAGTCGCGGTTGTATGCCGCGCCGGAGTTGCCACCCCCACCGTAGACCTCGGCAATGACGAGGTCGGAGTCGGCCGTGACGGCGGCGAGGGCCGGCGTAGAGGTGAAGGCGACGGCGGTGAGCGCCATGACGGCAGTCGTCAGCGCGGCCATCGTGCGCTTCGCCGCCCTCCGGTTTCTCGATGATGCAGGGGACAGCTGATCAGCGTTCGTCACGATGGTCTCTCCGGGGCTCAGCGCGCGAGGGAGTCGCGCAGGATCGGGCACTCGTTCGAGCATCAGCGCAGACCATCGTGAGGACAAGGGGTGGGCCGTCTATTTCATCTGAAGAACGGGTTAATTCTTTCTCATGCACGTCGCCGGCCAACCCCAGGTGGGGTGAGAGCCCGGCGGGTTGGCAGGAGTCGCGCCGGTAGACTCGGGGAGACATGTCACCGCGCGCACTTAAGCCCCTCGAGCCGGCCGCCACCCCGCCCGAGCAGATCCGCAACTTCTGCATCATCGCCCACATCGACCACGGCAAGTCGACGCTGGCCGACCGCATGCTGCAGATCACCGGTGTCGTATCCGACCGCGACATGCGCGCGCAGTACCTCGACCGGATGGATATCGAGCGCGAGCGCGGCATCACGATCAAGTCCCAAGCGGTGCGGATGCCGTGGGCCAGCGCCGACGAGACGGTCACGCTGAACATGATCGACACGCCCGGCCATGTGGACTTCACCTACGAGGTGAGCCGTTCCCTCGCCGCGTGCGAAGGGGCGATCCTGCTCGTCGACGCCGCGCAGGGCATCGAAGCGCAGACCCTCGCCAATCTGTACTTGGCGCTCGAGAACGACCTGCACATCATCCCGGTCCTCAACAAGATCGACCTTCCGGCCGCCGATCCCGACAAGTTCGCGGCGGAACTCGCCAACCTCATCGGCGGCAAGCCCGAAGACGTGATCCGCGTCAGCGGCAAGACCGGCCAGGGCGTCGAGGCGCTGCTCGATCGCATCGTCGAGCAGATCCCCCCGCCCAAGGGTGACCCCGATGCGCCCGCGCGCGCGATGATCTTCGACTCGGTCTATGACGCCTATCGCGGTGTCGTCACCTACGTCCGCATGATCGACGGCAAGCTCGAAGCTCGTGAGCGCATTCAGATGATGTCGACTCGGGCAGCCCACGAGCTTCTCGAGATCGGCGTGTCGAGCCCGGAGCCCGTCCCCACGAAGGGTCTCGGGGTCGGCGAGGTCGGCTACCTCATCACCGGGGTGAAGGATGTCCGCCTCTCGAAGGTGGGCGACACGGTCACAAATCTCCGCAAGCCGGCCACAGACGCGCTCCCGGGTTATACCGATCCGAAGCCGATGGTCTACTCAGGGGTGTACCCCATCGACGGGAGCGACTACCCCGATCTCCGCGACGCGCTGGACAAGCTCAAGCTCTCCGATGCCTCGCTGCAATACGAGCCGGAGACGTCGGTCGCATTGGGTTTCGGTTTCCGTTGCGGCTTCCTCGGGCTCCTCCACCTCGAGATCATCACCGAGCGGCTGACGCGCGAATTCGACCTCGACCTCATTACGACGGCGCCGAGCGTCATCTACGAAGTCACCACGGACACCGGCAAAGAGGTGACCGTCACGAACCCCAGCGAGTATCCGGACGGTCGCGTCGCGTCGGTGACCGAGCCGATGGTCAAGGCTGCGATCCTGCTGCCGAAGGACTACGTCGGCACCGTGATGGAGCTCTGCCAGGTCCGTCGCGGCACGCTCCTCGGCATGGAGTACTTCAGCGAAGAGCGCGTCGAACTCCGCTACAACATGCCTCTCGGTGAGATCGTCTTCGACTTCTTCGACCAGCTGAAGAGCCGCACGCAGGGCTACGCGAGCCTCGACTACGAGCCGAGCGGTCAGATGGAAGCCGACCTGGTCAAGGTCGACATCCTGCTGCAGGGTGAAAAGGTCGACGCATTCAGCTCGATCGTGCACCGCGACAAGGCCTACGCGTACGGAAGCCTGATGACCGAGCGGCTGCGCAAGCTCATTCCGCGTCAGCAGTTCGAAGTCCCGATCCAGGCCGCGATCGGTGCACGGATCATCGCCCGCGAATCGATCCGCGCCATGCGCAAGGACGTGCTCGCCAAATGCTACGGCGGAGACATCTCGCGTAAGCGAAAGCTCCTCGAGAAGCAGAAGGAGGGCAAGAAGCGCATGAAGATGGTCGGCCGCGTCGAAGTCCCCCAAGAGGCGTTCATCGCGGCGCTCTCCGGTGACGTCGAAGGCAAGCAAAAGAAATAGCAACCGCAAGAAGTAGGGTATTGGCCATGCGTCGTGGGAACTTTCAGGACGAGACGGTGGATTATGCAGCCGTCGGTGCGACTCAGGCTCCCGACCTCATGGGGTATCCGCCCGAGCGCAGCACGCCCGCCGAGGCATCCTGGCGGATCGGCAGCGGTGAGGCGCGATTCCGCACCGCGGCGGAGGCATTGTTCTCGTGGACGGCGCAGCGCGGCGCGGGACTCAAGGTCACCGACGTGCGCCCTGCCGCAGGCCCGATGTATTCGGGAGTGAGCTTCGACGCCGAGGGAAATGCGGTCACCCCGAGCCGCCAGGAGGCGGACCAGCGTTTCGACGCCGACGGCACGCCCTTCGTCGGCGCGGGGACCACGATCCGTGTCCACGGACGCATGAAGGCGCAGAACGTCGACGCTGAACTGCGCGTCATCTTCGCCGTCGAAGAGCCGCGTCGCGTGGGCTTCGCGCTCGGCACGGTGGGCGACTCCGTCGTCAGCGGCGAAGAGTCCTTCATGCTCGACTGGCATGACTCCGATGAGGTCTGGTTCACGGTGCGCGCATTCGACAAGCCGACATCGCTGCTCTACCGACTGTGGCCGCCGTTGGTCAAGCGCCGCCGCCGCGAACTCTTCCAGGGCTACTTGCGGGCGATCTCACCGCTCTACGCCTCACCGTCCTGATGGGTTCCGCTCTGCCCATCGGCGACCCGGCACCGATGGATGGTGCACTGCCGGATGACCTGGTCATCGATCCGGCGACTGATTTCGGTGTGTACCTTCACGTCCCGTTCTGCCGCGTTCGCTGCGGATATTGCGACTTCAACACCTACACCGCAACCGAATTGCGGGGCGCGCGCCAAGACGCGTACGCCGATGAGGTCCTTCGCGAGATCGAGCTCTCCCGTCGCGTGCTGACGGATGCCGGCCCGCTGCGGCCCGCGCAGACCGTGTTCTTCGGCGGGGGGACACCGACCCTTCTGCCTCCGGGCGATCTCGCGAAGATGCTCGGGGGAGTGCGCACCACCTTCGGCCTGGCGCCCGGTGCCGAGATCACCGTCGAGGCGAATCCCGACACCGTCACCGAAGCGGTCGCCGCGGAACTGGCCGCGGCGGGCGTCACGCGCCTCTCGATCGGGATGCAGTCCGCCGTCCCGCACGTGCTGGCAGCCCTCGATCGCACCCACGCGCCTGAAAATGTGGCCACCGCGGTCGCTGCTGCCCGCGCTGCGGGGCTCGAGGTCTCGATCGACCTCATCTACGGCGCGCCGGGGGAGAGCCTCGACGATTGGCGGCGTTCTGTCGAGGCGGCTGTCGCTCTCGGCACGAATCACATCTCGGCCTACGCGCTCATCATCGAAGAGGGGACGAAGCTCGAGCGGCAGATCCGCCGCGGCGAGGTCCCCGCGCCCGACGACGACCTGCAGGCCGACATGTACGAATTCGCCGACGAGGCCCTCGCCGGGGCGGGGTTCGGGTGGTACGAGGTCTCGAACTGGGCACGCGCAGACGCATACCGCTCACGACACAACCTCGCCTACTGGCGGGGCACCGACTGGTGGGGCTTCGGCCCGGGCGCGCACAGCCACGTGGCCGGCCTTCGATGGTGGAACGTGAAGCATCCCGCAGCGTACGCGCAGCGCCTCGCCGCCGCCGAGTCCCCGGCCGCCGGCCGGGAGCGACCCGACGAGACCGCGCGCCGCCTGGAGTCGGTGCTCCTGCTCTCCCGGATCAGCGACGGGCTCCCGGTGTCGGAGCTCACGGGAACAGGACGCCACGCGGTCGCCGGCCTGATCGCCGATGAGCTCATCGATGGCTCAGCGGCCGTGCGTGGCCGCGTCGTGCTGACCCTTCGCGGACGCCTCATGGCCGATGCGGTCGTTCGCGCGCTGACCGACTGAGACGTCGACGGCCTTCTAGCGCACCTTCTCCCGAGGAAGCCCCTCGAGCACGGCGCTGCGGGGCAACGGGACATCGCCGGAGTCCACGTCGTAACGGCGGATCGATTCGGGCGACGGCGTCGCGGTGCTGTTGAACGGCGCCCAGCCTGGGTCACCTGTGGTGATGAAGCGCACCCAGTCGGCGTGCATCTGATCGGCGAGCGCCTGTGGTGCATCCTCGCCGGTCATGAGGATCGCATCCTCCTTTCCGACGTGATCGAACACGAAGGCGATCTCCATCGCGTGGGCGGCCCGGAGATCCCGCCGAGGCGACCGCCACGCGAATTCGTACACGAACGTCGGCGCGTGTCGCGATCGCGCGGCGCGGATGCCCGGTGCCCGCATGAGCACGTCCGTCGCGAGTTGACCGAACAGCTCACCGGGAGATGCCTCCGGCCAGGTGTCGCGGTATTGCTTGAGCGCGGATCGCGAGACGCCGAATGCCCGCCGAGCGAGGGCGAGATGAAGACGGGAGATCTTCGCGAGGGATGCGGGGGTGAACCAGAGCCGGTATTCGTCTGTGTTCGCGCCGATGAGGATCGGGATATCCACACCGGCGAGGGCCTCGTGCGGCGAGGCCGGCAGTGAGTCCGGGTCGAGGGCCAGGGTGAACCCGGCCGCTCCGCGAAGCGGGCTGCTGCCGGCGGTGATCGCCCCGCGTGCCGCCACAAGCTCCTTCGGGGTCTTTGCGCCGAAGCCCGCGCGCGTGGCGGGAACCTTCAACGCCTTCGCGAGTGCCGCTGTCGCGCGGGAGGACCTCGCCCGGGTTTCGGCGACGAGCGGCCCGCTTTGGATGATGGCACCGGCGATCAGCGGCGCCGTGTCGGGCCGAACCAGGAGTGCGGCCACCAACGCCGCGCCCGCCGATTCGCCCATGACGGTGATCCGACGGGGATCGCCTCCGAAGGCTGCGATCTCTCGGGCCACCCACTTCAGCGCCAGCGCGACGTCGCGCAGCCCGAGGTTGAGCGGTGCATCGTCCAGCACGCCGAAGCCCTCGGCGCCCAGCCGATAGTTGACCGAGACGTACACGACACCTTCGCGCGCGAAGGTCGTGCCGTCGTAGGCGCTCAGGGCCGCCGTTCCTCGTTCGAACGCGCCGCCGTGAATCCACAGCGCCACCGGAGAGCCGGTGGCGCTCTGTTCGGCCGGAGTCCACACGTTGACGGTGAGCACATCGTCCCCGGGGATCTCGACGCTCGTGAGAAGCTCGCCGATCGCGCCGGGATACGGGTCCTGCGGGGCTGTGGGTCCATGGGCACTCGCGTCGCGCACGCCGTCCCAAGGGCCTACCGGAACGGGGTCGGCGAATCGACGATCACCCACCGGCGGCTCTGCGTAGGGGATGGCCAGAAACCGGCGAATGCGCTGGGTGTTGGACACGGTGACGGTGCCGGCGAGGACGCCGGTCGAGATCTCGATCGTCGCTGTCGACGTCTGCGCTGACTCCATTGGGGCAGTGTACGGCTGAGCGCATCGGGCTCGCTGTAGAATTGGCACTCCCGAACAATGAGTGCCAATGAGGAGGGCTGATGGTCTCGGAACGCGGACTTCAGGTCCTCCGTGCGATCGTTCAGGACTACGTCGACACGCGTGAGCCGGTCGGCAGCAAGACGATCGTCGAGCGCCACTCGTTCGGTGTGTCCGCGGCAACCATCAGAAACGACATGGCGCTCCTCGAGGACGAAGAGCTCATTGCGGCGCCGCACACGTCTTCGGGTCGCGTGCCCACGGACAAGGGCTATCGCGTTTTCGTCGACCATCTGGCTGGGCTCCGCCCGCTCAGCACCGCGCAGCGTTCCGCGATCACCACGTTCCTCGACGAGCCCGGCGACCTCGATGACGTCCTCGCGCGCACCGTCCGGGCACTGACCCAGCTCACCGGACAAGTGGCGATCGTGCAGTACCCGTCGTTCGCGCGGGCACAGGTCACCCATGTCGAACTCGTGCACCTCGGTGGCGGACGGATGGTCGTCATCGTCGTCACCGATACCGGACGAGTCTCTCAGCGGGTCGCGTTCGTGCGCCGCGAGCTCGACGATCAGGAGGTGACGGCGGTGAAGGCATCCGTTGCCGCCCTCGTCACCGGAAAGTCCGTCCGCGACGGCGCCCAGGCCATCACCGAATTGCTCGCCTCGGAAGACCCCCTCCCTCGTTCGGACGATGTGGTCCGCACGGTGGCACGGGTCGTCGGCGAGGAGTTGGAAGAGTTCCGCCAAGACCGTTTGGTCATGGCGGGCAGTGCCACGCTCGCCCGCCGCGAGGCGGACTTCCGTGGCAGCATCTACCCGCTCCTCGAAGCCATCGAAGAGCAGGTCACCCTCATGCGGCTGATGACCGAGATGGTCGTCGACGAGCAGGGTCTCGCAGCCAGTATCGGACGCGAGAACGAGGCGTTCGGGCTCATCGAAGCATCCGTTGTCGCCAGCGACTACGACGCGACCGGCGCTCGGGCACGGGTCGGAGTCATGGGACCGACACGAATGGATTACCCCACCAATCTCGCGGCGGTCCGTGCCGTCGCGCATTACCTCAGCCGGTTGCTCGAGGACGACGAGAGCGCCCGCTGACGCAGGCAGACCCAGCCCTCATGGGCAGGAAAGGCGAAAGTGGCTGACCACTACGAAGTCCTCGGCGTGTCGCGCGAAGCGACACCCGATGAGATCAAAAAGGCATATCGACGGCTCGCACGCCAGTTGCACCCCGACGTGAACCCGGGCGACGATGCGTCCGAGAAGTTCAAGCTCGTCACGCACGCCTATGACGTGCTCAGCGATCCCGAGCAGCGTCAGCGCTACGACATGGGTGGCGACAACAACCCGTTCGGCGGCGGTGGAGCGGGCGCCGGGTTCGGCGGATTCAGCGACATCTTCGAGACGTTCTTCGGTGGCGCCGGTGCCCAGCGCGGAGGCCGCCCCCGGTCCCGCCGGGAACGCGGACAAGACGCGCTCGTGCGCGTCACGCTCGACCTCGGCGAGGTCGTCTTCGGCGTTCACCGTGACATCGACGTCGACACCGCCGTGCTCTGCGAGACCTGCGAGGGATCATGCTGTCAGCCCGGCACGAAGCCGGTCACGTGTGACATCTGCCACGGGTCGGGCAACGTCCAGCGCACCGTGCGGAGCCTCCTGGGCAACGTCGTGACCTCGCAGCCGTGCTCGACATGCCAGGGTTACGGCACGACCATCCCCTACCCGTGCGCGACCTGCCAGGGGCAGGGCCGCGTTCGCGCTCGCCGCACGGTGTCCATCGATATTCCTGCCGGTGTCGAGTCGGGTCTGCGCCTGCAGTTGCCGGGCTCGGGCGAAGTGGGACCTGCCGGCGGACCGAACGGCGATCTGTACCTCGAGGTGACGGTGTCCGGTCACGAGGTGTTCAGCCGCGAGGGCGACGACCTGCTCGCCACCCTCGAGGTGTCGATGTCCGACGCCATTCTCGGTGCGACCACGACCATCGACTCGCTCGATGGGAAGGTCGAGCTCGAAGTCCGGCCGGGGACGCAGGGCGGAGACGTCCTGACCATCAAGGGTCGCGGCATCACCCCGCTGCGCGGGTCGCAGCGCGGTGACCTTCGAGTCGGTGTGCAGGTGGTCACGCCCACGCGCCTGGATGCGAAGGAGCGCGCGCTGATCGAGGACTTCGCCAAGAAGACCAAGGCGCCCTCGCCCCGGCTCGCAGAATTCCACCAGGGTGTGTTCTCGAAACTGCGTGATCGATTCCGAAACGTCTGATCGATGCCCCTGCACTTCCTCGACGATTCGGCCGCCGATGCCGCGCCCGGTGACATCGTTTCGCTCACCGGCCCCGAGGCACACCATGCGTCGGCCGTGCGGCGCGTTCGCATCGGTGAACAGGTCACGATCGGCGACGGTCGCGGGACGTGGCTGACGGGCGAGTGCGAAACGGTGTCCCGAGACGAAGTCGCCGTGCGGATCACCGAGCGAACCGACATTGCTGAGCCCTCGCCGCGGATCGTTCTTGTCCAGGCGTTGGCGAAGGGCGACCGCGACGAACTCGCTGTTCAGGCAGCGACCGAACTCGGCGTCGACGAGATCGTCCCGTGGCAGGCGGCGCGCAGCATCTCTCGGTGGGACGCCGCGAAGGCGTCGAAGGGCCGCGCCCGCTGGGCCACGATCGCGCGGGAGGCGGCGAAGCAGGCTCATCGGCCATGGCTGCCCGAGACAGGCGAGATCGTCAGCACAGCCGACCTCGTTCGCCGTGCCGCGACGTCGCGCCTCCTGGTGCTTGAGCCCACCGCGACGAACGACCTTTCCGCTGCCGTGGCGGAGGATGGCGACGACCGCGACATCGTGCTCGTCGTCGGACCCGAAGGCGGCATCTCCGAGGCAGAGCTTGTGGCGTTCGAGAATGCCGGGGCCACACTGGTGCGACTCGGATCCACGGTGCTTCGCACGTCGACCGCCGGGCCTGCGGCGCTCGCCGTCGTCAACGTGGGGCTCGGGCGCTGGGGCAGGGCCGGTCGGTAGACTGGCGCACATGACAGAGCCGACGATCTTCACACGGATCCTGCAGGGCGAGATCCCTGCCGAGATCGTGGCCGAGACCGAGAACGCCTTCGCGATCCGCGACATCGCGCCGCAGGCACCGGTGCACCTGCTCGTCATCCCCAAGACGCAGGAGTACCGCAACGTCGTCGAGCTCGCCGCCGGTGATCCGGATTTGATGGCGGAGCTGGTGGGATTGGCCAACGCGGTCGCGGCCGAACACGCCGATGGCGATTTCCGCTTGATCTTCAACACGGGCGCCGGCGCGGGCCAGACCGTCCCCCACGTCCACGCGCACGTGCTGGCAGGCGGCCTCGCTGAGGGGACTCTCGGTGGCTGACGATACCGAACCCGTCGTTGAACTGATCTACGCCGATGGCGTGGCCATGGTCCAGCTCCTGGGTCCGCAGGACCGCCTGCTGCGTGTCGTGGAGCGGGAGCACCCCGACGTCGAAGTTCACGTTCGCGGAAACGAGATCTCCCTGACCGGAGATGCGGCACCCGTGGCGGCAGCGAAAGAACTCGTGGATGAGTTGATCACCCTCGCCCGCAGGGGGCAGGGCCTCGATCCCGCGGATGTGACCGAGTCCAGCAGGATCCTCCGCACCGACGGGGATGTACGCCCGTCGGAGGTCCTCGGCGAGGCGATCCTCAACACGCGCGGCAAGTCGATCCGACCCAAGACTGCGGGTCAAAAGGCCTACGTCGACGCCATCGGGGAGAACACGATCGTCTTCGGCATCGGCCCCGCCGGAACGGGCAAGACCTACTTGGCGATGGCGAAGGCCGTCCAGGCCCTGCAGCGCAAAGAGGTCAACCGGATCATTCTGACGCGCCCTGCCGTGGAGGCGGGGGAGCGCTTGGGGTTCCTCCCAGGGACACTCAACGACAAGATCGACCCTTATCTGCGACCGCTGTACGACGCGCTCAACGAGATGATGGATCCCGAACTCGTACCGAAGCTCATGGCTTCCGGCACGATCGAAGTGGCCCCGCTCGCGTACATGCGTGGACGCACCCTCAACGACTCGTTCGTCGTCCTCGATGAGGCGCAGAACACCACCCCCGAGCAGATGAAGATGTTCCTGACCCGACTGGGATTCGGCACCCGGATGGTCATCACCGGTGACATCACCCAGGTCGATCTGCCCCAGGCATCGTCCGGGCTGCGGCTCGTCACACGGGTGCTCGACGACATCGATGACATCTACTTCGCGAGACTGACCAGTGCGGACGTCGTCCGCCATAGCCTCGTCGGCCGGATTGTGGACGCCTACACCGTCTACGACGAGCAACGACTGGCCGCGCGGCGTGACCGCGATGAGGCCTCAGAATTCGCCAGCCGCGCCGAGCGACGCTCCTCAGCCAGGCCCGCCGGACCCCGCGACCGACTTCCCAAGCGAGGACGATCATGACCATCGAGATCACCAACGAATCCGGTGTCGACCTCGACGAGACGGTGCTCCTGCGCCTCACCGCGAATAACCTCGCCGAATTGAACGTGAGTCCGGATGCCGACCTGGCCATCCTGCTCGTGGACGAGGGCGCGATGGAGGCACTCCACGTCCAGTGGATGGACGAGCCGGGCCCGACCGATGTCCTCAGCTTTCCGATGGACGAACTGCGACCCGGTACCGAAGAATCACCGACCCCCGCGGGTCTCCTCGGCGACATCGTGCTCTGCCCGCAGGTGGCCGAGACCCAAGCGCAGGGCGCGGGGCATCCGATCATGGAGGAGCTCATCCTCCTGACGACCCATGGCCTCCTCCACCTGCTCGGCTTCGACCACGCCGAGCCCGACGAGGAGCGTGAGATGTTTCGCCTGCAGCGCGAACTGATCGTCGCCTTCCATGCGACCGAGCGGCGGCGCCGCACCTCATGACTGAGACCCTGCTGCTCGTCGTCGCGGTTCTGCTGGTGGCGTTGGGCGGTCTCATGGCAGCGCTGGATGCCGCCCTCGGTGTCACCTCGCGGGCCGATCTCGCCGAACTCGCGCTGACCGGACGAAACCGTCAGCACCTGCGAAAGATGGCGGGCGACCCTGAAGCCCACGCCAACGCGGTGGTCTTCATCCGAATCCTCGCGGAGACGACCGCCGCGGTTCTCGTCACCGTCGCTTTCACGGTCATCTTCGAGAACATTTGGTGGGCGATGCTCGCCGCGGCAATCCTGATGACGATCGTTTCGTTCGTCCTGGTCGGTGCGAGCCCTCGGGCTGTCGGGCGCCAGCACGCGAAGGAACTGCTGCGTGCGTGCGCGCCGCTCGTCCGCGCGGCACGCCTCATCTTGGGCCCGCTGGCGCACCTCCTGGTCATCATCGGCAACCGCGTCACCCCCGGCGTCTCTCGCAACGCCTCGTTCACCTCTGAAGAGCAGCTGCTGAGCATGGTCGATGAGGCAGCTTCGCAGGACCTCATCGAGGAAGACGATCGCGACCTCATCCATTCGGTGTTCGATTTCACGGACACTTTCGTACGCGCCGTCATGGTCCCGCGCACCGATATGGTCACCGTCGACGCCGACACCACCACGAGCGAAGCGATGAGCCTGTTCCTCGAGAAGGGCGTCTCGCGAGTGCCGGTCGCCGATGGCGAGGCCGACGACATTGTGGGCGTGGTGTACCTGAAGGATCTCGTTCAGTTCGCGTTCCGCGATGAGAGCGCATGGCGCCATGCGCCGGTCGTCCGAATCGCTCGAAAGGCCGTCTTCGTCCCCGAGTCGATGAAGGCCGAGACATTGCTGCAGCAGATGAAGCGGGATGCCGTCCACGTCTGCATGGTCGTCGACGAATACGGCGGGGTCGCGGGGCTCGTCACGCTCGAGGACCTCATTGAAGAACTCGTGGGAGATATCGCCGATGAGTACGACCCTCGCTCGGCCGAGGTGGTCGAACTCGAGCACGGTCGCTACCGGGTCAGTGCTCGCCTCGGACTGGATGAGGTCGGTGAGCTGTTCGGAATCGAACTCGACGACGACGATGTCGACTCGATCGGGGGACTCCTCGGAAAGGTGCTGGGCCGCATTCCGCTGCCCGGTGCGACCGTTGAGCATCGCGGCATCATCATCACCGGTGGCGCCTCCGGGGGCCGAGGCCGAGGCCTTGCAACGGTTTTCGTCGAGCGGGCAGAACCCGACGGCGACGAAGAAGAAGAAACGTACGGGTCGCGCTTCACCCGTCACAGCGATGAGAAATCCACGGTGACGTTGCGCACCGCCGATATTCCCGTCGTAAGAAAGGGTGAATGACATGGCCGATCCTCGTGCTGGCTTCGTGACCTTCGTCGGTCGACCGAACGTCGGGAAGTCGACGCTGACCAATGCCTTGGTGGGGGAGAAGGTGGCGATCACCAGCGACAAACCGCAGACCACTCGTCGCGCGATTCGCGGCATCGTGAACAAGCCCGCCGGTCAGCTGGTGATCGTCGACACGCCCGGCATCCACAAGCCGAGGACCCTTCTCGGCCAACGACTCAACGACCTCGTCGACCAGGTCCTCGGCGATGTCGATGTGATCGGATTCTGTGTTCCGGCCACCGAGAAGGTTGGTCCGGGCGATCGCCGCATCGCGGCATCCCTCAGCAACTACCCGCGCGCGAAGAAGGTGGCCATCGTCACCAAGGTGGATGCCGCAGCGCGCGATCACGTGACCGAACGGCTCCTCGAGGTCGATGCCCTTCGCGAGGATTGGGATGCCGTCATCCCGATCTCTGCGTTCACCGACGACCAGCTCGACGTCCTTGTCACAGAGCTTCTGAAGCTCGTGCCGCGCGGACTTCCGCTGTATCCCGACGACATCGTCACCGATGAATCGACGGAGGATCGGATCGCCGAGATCATCCGCGAGGCGGCCCTCCATGGCGTGCGGGATGAGCTTCCGCACTCGATCGCGGTCACGATCGAGGACATCTCCGAGCGTGAGACCGGCTCGATGACCGACATCTTCGCCAATATCGTGGTCGAACGCGACAGCCAGAAGGCCATCATCATCGGCCACAAGGGATCACGCTTGGCTGATGTGGGCGCGCGTGCGCGCGAGCAGATCGAACCGCTCGTCGGCACCCGCGTCTTCCTCAAGCTGCACGTGCGTGTCGCCAAGGAATGGCAGCGTGACCCCAAGCAGCTCGGCCGCCTGGGCTTCTGACCCGGTGCGGATGAGCCTTCGTAGACAGATCGGCGCGGCCGCCTTGGTCGTGGCGACGTTGATGTTGGGTGCATGCACGGCGGCGGGCAGCGCCGAACCGACAGCTCGGCCGGTGACCCAAGAGGAAGCCGAGCGCCTCGCCGCCGCCCGGTCCACGACCTACGACCAGCGTTGGGTCGACTTCGAGGCGAACGTGCCCTCGGAGGCCGGTGCGCTGATCCTGACCGGCCGGGCGGACATGCAGTCGCACACGGCGACGGCGGTCATGGAGACGGCGGATGACAGGTGGGCTCTCCTGCAGTGGACGGCAGTCGGCAAGGCGCTGACGGCACTGCCGGGAGATCCCGGAGGTTTGCCCGACCCCCCGCCCTCCGATGGCTGGCAGGTGGTGGGGCTCGACCTGGAACAACCCCTGGACACGGCGCTCGCCGTCATTCTCAACCTTGCGTCCGACCAGCCTGAAGACCCCGCAGCGTTGAGGGAGAACGGTGCCGAGTGGGTGGGCACGGATACCGTCGACGGCACGGATGTCGATGTCTTGATCGCACCTGGCACCGACGGCAAGGCGAACGAGGCGGTCCGGTATTACGTCGACGCGGACGGCAACCTCCGCCGGCTCACGGCCGATACCGGAGGGGCGGAGCCGCTCCAGATCACGTTGTCGCCATCGGAGGGACGAGAGATCCCGATCATCCCCGACCTGGCGGCGCGCGGTGGCTGACAGGTGTACTCTGTCCCCATGCGCTCCCGCCGACTCCTCCTTCTTAGTCGCCGCGACGAGACCTCGTTCTAGGGCCTCCCTCGTCGCGGAGCTTGGTGTTGGCCCGCATCATAAGACGAGCAGAGAAGCGAAGCCATCATGAAGAACTCCCAGCAGTCGTCGGCCATGCCGACCCACAAGTATCGCCCCTATCACGAGCAGATCTCGGTTCATCTGCCCGATCGCACGTGGCCCGATAAGCGCATCACCGTCGCACCGCGCTGGTGCGCGGTCGACCTCCGCGACGGCAACCAGGCACTCATCGACCCGATGAGCCCGGAGCGCAAGCGCATCATGTTCGACCTCCTGGTCCAGATGGGCTACAAGGAGATCGAGGTCGGGTTCCCGAGCGCGAGCCAGACCGACTTCGATTTCGTCCGTCATCTGATCGAAGACGGCGCGATCCCCGACGACGTCACGATTCAGGTCCTGACCCAGGCCCGTGAGCACCTCATCGCTCGTACGTACGAGTCGATCGCGGGGGCGAAGCAGGCCATCGTCCACCTGTACAACTCGACGAGTATTCTCCAGCGTGACGTCGTGTTCCGCACCGACAAGCAGGGGATCATCGACATCGCCCTCGAGGGCGCGCGCCTCTGCCGCGAGTTCGAGAAGCGGATCCCCGAGACGACCGTGTATTACGAGTACTCACCCGAGAGCTACACGGGCACCGAGCTCGAGTTCGCGCTCGACGTCTGCAATCAGGTCATCGAGGTGTTCGAGCCGGCTCCCGATCGCAAGGTCATCATCAACCTGCCTGCCACCGTGGAGATGGCGACGCCGAACGTCTACGCCGACTCGATCGAGTGGATGAGCCGCCGCCTCGCGCACCGGGAGAACATCATCCTGTCGCTGCACCCCCACAACGACCGCGGCACCGCAATCGCTGCGGCCGAGCTCGGCTACATGGCCGGCGCGGACCGAATCGAAGGCTGCCTCTTCGGAAACGGCGAGCGGACGGGCAACGTCGACATCGTCGCGCTGGGGATCAACTTGCTCACGCAGGGGATCGATCCGCAGATCGATTTCAGTGATGTGGATCACGTCAAGCGCACGGCCGAGTACTGCAACCAGCTGCCCGTTCACGAGCGCAGCCCGTGGGCCGGCGATCTCGTGTTCACCGCCTTCAGTGGCTCCCACCAGGACGCCATCAAGAAGGGTTTCGAGGCGATGGAGGCGCGCGCCACGGATGAGGGCGTGACGGTCGACGAGATCGAGTGGGCGGTTCCGTATCTCCCCATCGATCCGAAGGACCTGGGCCGCTCGTACGAGGCGGTCATCCGCGTGAACTCGCAGTCGGGTAAGGGTGGCGTCGCCTACCTGCTCAAGAATGATCACGCGCTCGACCTCCCGCGGCGGCTGCAGATCGAATTCTCCGGCGTGGTGCAGGCCAAGACGGATGCCGAGGGCGGCGAGGTTTCGAGCGACCAGATCTGGTCGATCTTCCGCGACGAGTACCTGCCCGCCAACGAGCCCGGTGACCGTTGGGGTCGCTTCGAACTGCTCGGAACGCGCACCCAGAGTGACCTCTCGGGCGATGTCCGCCTCGATGTCGCGCTCCGCGACGGCGACCAGAAGGTCGACGAGGTCGGCAACGGCAATGGCCCCGTAGCTGCATTCCTCGAGGTCGTGCGTGCACACGGGTTCGACGTGACGCTCTACGACTACGTCGAACACGCGCTCAGCGCGGGCGGCGACGCGCAGGCGGCAGCATACGTTGAACTTCAGGTAGACGGTGAACGACTGTGGGGCGTCGGTATCGACGGCGACATCTCGACCGCGAGCCTCAAGGCGATCGTGTCCGGTGTGAACCGCGCGATCCGCACCCGCGAGCTGTCGAGCTCGCTCGCCGCCGTCTGATCGTTTCGCACGCGGAAACGCGGCGCGGCGGTAGGCACGTGCCTACGCCGCGCCGCTTTCGTGTGCAGGTGGCGTGGGCCTTCGTCGGGCGACGGCTGAGCAGGGCCGCGGCGAGGAAGCACGCACCGCCCAGGAACGTACCGAGGTTCGCCCACAACAGGCTGACGAGGTCTCCGGTCGAGGGCAGGACGAACGCGCCGATGGCGGATGCCGCGAACAGCACGGATCCGCTCATGTTCAGCCATGTGCATTGCCACGTGCGGGCCAGGGGATCCCAGAGCCGGTCACGCTTGGTCGTGGCGATGACGGCGAGCGCGCTGGAGACGAGGAAGCAGATCGATCCAAAGGCATCGGGGCGCCACCCCGTGCGACTGCCGTCCGCTGCGGCGGCGACGAGTGCCTCGATGGTGCTGACGTTGAAGAACAGCGTCCCGACGAACTGCACCGCGGACGCCCACCAGTCGGCCAGGTCGGCCCGCCGCGCGCCCGTGCGCGGCGGCTTGCGTCCGCTGAGCGCAAGCTGAATGAAGGCGGCGGCCGTGAAGAAAAGTGCCCCGACGACGAAGGTCCATCCGGTGGCGATCGGGCCGACAGCGTCGGCATACCAAGGCACCGCACCGAGCATGAACAGCAGCGAACCGAACGCGAATCCCCATGCCTCACGTCGGAGGCGGACGGCGCGGTCAGGGGTCACAGACCCCACCCTAGAAGCCCGACGTAGATCATGCGAAAAAGGTGAGACACGCCCGGCATCGAAGGCCTACCCTGAGGACCATGACGACATCGCCTACGTCTGCGCGCTCACACGAGCCGGCCGCAGCGTTCACCGGGATTAATGACCAGAACCAGCTGAACCCGATCTTTGCGCGGGAGGGTGAGGCGACCGATTTTCCATTGAACAAGCTTCCCGACGGAGAGTCCCTCCCCGAGACGGCCTACCAGGTCGTCCACGATGAGGCGATGCTCGACGGCAACTCACGACTGAACCTTGCCACCTTCGTCGGCACGTGGATGGATCCGCACGCGAATCGCCTCTATTCGGAGACGGTCGATAAGAACATGGTCGATAAGGACGAGTATCCGCAGACGGCGGCTATCGAGACACGCTGCTGGAAGATGATCGCGAACCTCTGGAACGCCCCCGATGCGGAAGGCGCCATCGGCACCTCCACGATCGGCTCGTCAGAGGCGTGCATGCTCGGCGGCCTGGCGCTCAAACGGCGCTGGCAGACGAGTCGGCGCGCGGCGGGAAAGTCGACCGAGAAGCCGAACCTGATCCTCTCGAGCGCCGTTCAGGTGTGCTGGGAGAAGTTCTGCAACTACTGGGATGTCGAGGCGCGTTACGTGCCCATCTCCGACGAACACAAGGTGCTGGACGGATTCGAACTCGAGAAGTACGTCGACGAGAACACCATCGGAGTCGTTGCGATCATGGGCGTCACCTATACGGGCATGTACGAGCCGGTGGCCGAGATCGCCAAGGCACTGGACCGCATCCAGGCCGACACCGGCTTGGACATCCCGATCCACGTGGATGGGGCATCGGGCGGCATGATCGCACCTTTCCTTCAGCCCGATCTCGAATGGGACTTCCGCGTCGAGCGAGTGGCGTCCATCAGCACCTCCGCCCACAAGTACGGGCTCGTCTACCCCGGACTCGGCTGGGTGGTCTGGCGCACGATCGCAGACCTCCCGTCGGACCTCGTGTTCGATGTCACCTACCTCGGTGGACATATGCCGAGCTTTGCCCTGAACTTCTCGCGTCCGGGCGCGCAGGTGCTGCTGCAGTACTACCTCTTCCTCCGCCTCGGCTGGGACGGGTACTACAAGGTGCAGAAGGCATCGCAAGATGTGGCGGTCTACCTCGCCGGCGCGATCGGCAAGATGCCCGCGTTCGACCTCTGGAACGATGGCACCGACATCCCCGTGTTCGCCTGGCAGTTGACGAAGGGCTACACCGACAAGTGGAACCTCTACCACCTGTCGGAGCGCCTGCGTCTGAAGGGGTGGTTGATCCCGGCGTACCCCATGCCCGACAACCTGACCGATCTCGTGGTGCAGCGCATCGTCGTGCGAAATGGGTTGAGCCGGAATCTGGCCGAGAGCCTGCTGGTCGATATCACCGAGGCTGTCGCCTATCTTGATGCGCTCGAGTCGCCCATGCCCACCGAGGGACAGGTGCACACCTTCACGCACTGACCGGATGCTGCGTCGTCACTGACCGGATGCGGCGTGTTCAGGGCTTCACGATCGAGATCGACGAGGTTTCGACCGCGACCTTGCGACGGTAGATCGCGCGCTGCTCCGGCAGTGAGATATCGAAGATCACGGCCAGCAGCCGGATGATGGCTGTCACCGCGATGCCCGTGATCGCTGCCGCCAGCAGCGGCGCACCGAGCGTCGCGGCGACCGCCAGCACGCTGCATCCGGCCAACGCGGCCACGGCGTACAGCGACCCGACGTGCATGATCGCCACCGGGAGGCCCATGATGACGTCGCGCAGGATGCCGCCGCCGACCGCGGCACAGACTCCGATGAACACGGCCGGCACGAGGGGGAGTCCGAACGCGAGGGCCTTGCTGGTGCCGAACGCCCCGAACAGTCCGATCACCAGGGCGTCCAGCGCCACGATCACGCTGTTCAGGCGTCGAAAAAGGTTGGCCAGCAGCATCCCCGACAGTGCCGCCAGCACGGCCGTGATCAGGTACCAATTGCTCTCGAGGGTCTTCAGCGGGGCGTCCAGGAGCAGGTCTCGGATCAGTCCACCGCCCATGCCCATGACGACACCGATGATGGCGACGCCGAGAAAGTCGAGGCGACGCTCGCCGAGAAAGCCGGAGGCGAAGAGGGCGCCCTGAACCCCGCCGAGTCCGACGGCGATGAGATCGGCCCACAGGGGGATAACGAACAGCGGCTCTGTCACCGCTCCATTGTCGCCGGTCGCGAGGATAATTGAGGCGTGCGGGGAAATCGGTAGTGCCTAGTTATCGCGATGAAGTCGTGATTCTGCGCACCCACAAGCTCGGTGAGGCAGACCGCATCGTCACGATGCTCAGCCGCGCCCATGGCAAGGTCCGCGCCGTCGCCAAGGGCGTGCGGCGGACGTCGTCGAGATTCGGTTCGCGACTGGAGCCGTTCATGGTCGCCGACGTCCAGCTGTATCAGGGGCGAACGCTCGATATCGTGCAGCAGGCTGAGTCGCTGGGTGCGTACGGCGCGGATATCGTCTCGAACTATGGCCGCTACACCGCAGCCAACGCGATGGTAGAGACAGCCGATCGCCTCAACGAGGCCGAGGCCACTCCGCAGCAGTATCTCCTGCTGGTCGGAGGGCTGCGCGCGCTCGCCAAGGGTGAGCACCACGAGCGAGCGATCCTCGACTCATATCTCCTGCGCGCCATGGCCCTCTCGGGCTGGGCGCCCTCGCTCGATGAATGCGCGCGGTGTGGAACGACGGGACCGCACGAGTGGTTCGTCGCCGGCCTCGGCGGGACCATCTGCGACGCGTGCGCCCCGGCCGGGTCCGCACGCCTCCGACCCGAGACGGCGCACCTCCTGCGTGCGTTGATGGTGGGCGAGTGGCCTGACGTGGATGCCGCGTCGACGGGTGCCACGGCATCCGCTTCAGGCCTGGTCGCCGCGTACGCGCAATATCATCTCGAACGCGGCATCCGCTCGCTCTCACACCTGGAGGGCGCGCAATGAGCCCGAAGCCGTACACCCACAAAGATGCCGTGCCCTACCGGCCGCTCGACTGGACCGGCATCCATCCGCCGGCCTTCCCGAAGGTTCCAGAGCACGTCGCGATCGTCATGGACGGCAACGGGCGGTGGGCCAACCGGCGCGGTCTCACCCGCATCGAGGGACACCGCGCGGGCGAGGAAGTGCTGCTCGACGTCGTTGCCGGCGCCATCCAAGCGGGCGTCAAGCACGTCAGCGTCTATGCCTTCTCGACCGAGAACTGGAGCCGTTCGCCCGAAGAGGTCCGGTTCTTGATGGGCTACAACCGCGACGTCCTGCACCGCCGCCGTGACCAACTCAACGAATGGGGCGTGCGCATTCGCTGGGCCGGGCGCAAGCCACGATTGTGGGGCTCGGTCATCAAAGAGCTCCAGGTCGCCGAGAAGCTCACCGAGAGCAACGACGTCCTGACTCTCACAATGTGCATCAACTACGGCGGACGCGTGGAGATCATCGACGCGATGCGCGCCATGGGTGAGCAGATCGCGGCGGGGCGGATGAAGCCGTCGGCGATCACCGAGAAGCTTCTGCGTTCGTACCTCTACATTCCCAACATGCCGGACGTCGACCTGTTCATCCGCTCCAGCGGCGAACAGCGCACCTCGAACTTCCTCTTGTGGGAATCTGCGTACGCCGAGTTCGTCTTCCTCGATACGCTCTGGCCCGACTTCTCTCGCAGAGATCTGTGGGAGGCGATCGGCACGTACGTCTCCCGGGATCGCCGCTTCGGCGGCGCGATCGACGCCCCGACCACCTGACCCGGTCGCACCGAATCGGGAATACCTTCCGCACACGCCGGTGTTGTCGATCGTGTGACTGATGCCATAAAGATCGACGTGTGGAGCGACATCGCCTGCCCCTGGTGCTACATCGGCAAGCGGAACCTCGAGAAGGGCCTCGCGGAAGCATCCGCTGACGAGGACGCCCCTGTCGTGGAGGTGACCTTCCATTCCTTCGAGCTCTCGCCGGACACTCCCGTCGATTTCGACGGCGACGAACTGCAATTCCTCGCCGATCACAAAGGGATGCCGCGCGAGCGCGTCCGCGAGATGCTCGACAACGTCACCGGGGTGGCTGCGAAGGCCGGCCTCGAGTACCGATTCGACATCCTCAAGCACACCAACACGGTGAAGGCCCATGAACTGCTCCACTTCGCAAAGGCGCAGGGGCGGCAGGAAGACATGGAAGAGCGGCTGATGTCGGCATACTTCACCGAAGGCCGCCACGTGGGCCGAATCGATGACCTCGTTGCGCTGGCCGAAGAGATCGGTCTCGACGGCGCTGATGCCCGCGAGGCGCTCGAGTCAGAACGCTTCCTGGCCGACGTCCGCGCCGATCAGGATCAGGCCCGCGCCTACGGCATCAACGGTGTGCCGTTCTTCGTCGTCGACGGCCGGTACGGCGTATCCGGAGCTCAGCCGCCCGAGGCATTCGCTCAGATCGCCCGTCAGGTGTGGGCGGAGCGTGCCGAGGCGCTCGTCGACTAGCGGCGAGCAGGCCTCGGGCGAGAGGGATCAGCGGGGGAGGTTCGCCTCGATGGCCGCGACCACTTCGGGGGCATTCGGCTTCGTCTTCGGGCTGAAGCGGTGCACGGTACCGCCGGGCGTGATGAGGAACTTCTCGAAGTTCCACGTGATGCGGCCGGTGGTGCCCTCTTCGTTCGGCGCGGCTTTGAGCGCTTTGTAGAACTCCGCGGCGCTGCGACCGTTCACCTTGACCTTGTCCATGATCGGGAACGTGATGCCCCACGTCATCGAGCAGTACTCAGCGATCGCCTCGTTGGTGCTCAGTTCCTGGAGGAACTGATTTGAAGGGAATCCGACGACCTGCAGTCCGCGGTCGCCATAGGTCTTCTGGAGCTCTTCCAGCTGCTCGTACTGCGGAGCGAGCCCGCACCTCGAGGCGACATTGACGACGAGCACCGCACTGTCGCCGAATTCGGCGAGCGTGGTTTCAGAACCGTCGGCCTTGTGGAAGGGAATCGAGCGAAGATCGGTCATCGTGTCAGTCACATCAACAGGCTACGCCCGTGTCCGCCGCGCGGAGGCCGTGTCTGGGACAATGGTCAGGTGAGTACCGTTGCCCCTGTCGTGCGTCCCCTGCGCATCGGACCCCTCGAGCTCGATGCCCCGGTGGTGCTGGCTCCGATGGCGGGTATCACCAACACCGCATTCCGACGCTTGTGCCGTGAATACGGCGCCGGGCTGTACGTCAGCGAGATGATCACCACGCGTGCGCTCGTCGAGCGCAATGCCACCACGCTCCGCCTCATCCGACACCACGAATCCGAGACACCGCGGTCCATCCAGCTCTATGGTGTGGACCCCACCACGGTGGAGTCGGCGGTGCGCATCCTGGTCGAAGAGGATCACGCCGACCACATCGATCTGAACTTCGGATGTCCCGTCCCCAAGGTCACCCGCAAGGGGGGCGGTGCCGCTCTCCCGTGGAAGCTCGGACTCTTCCGCGACATCGTCACGCGTGCCGCTCGCGCGGCAGGGCCCATTCCGCTGACGATCAAGATGCGCAAAGGCATCGACTCCGACCATTTGACCTATCTCGATGCCGGTCGCATCGCCGAAGACGCTGGAGTCGCCGCAGTTGCCCTGCACGCGCGCACCGCGTCTGAGTTCTACTCGGGCACCGCCGATTGGTCGGCGATCGCCGCACTGAAGCAGGCCGTGACGAGCATCCCCGTCCTCGGCAACGGCGACATCTGGTCGGCCGACGACGCAGTCCGCATGATGGCCGAGACGGGGTGCGATGGCGTCGTCGTCGGGCGCGGCTGCCTCGGACGACCGTGGCTGTTCGGCGATCTGGCCCGCGCGCTCGGGGGACCGGGTGCTGCGCCGGGTGCGCCCGTTGACGCGACCCTTGGATTCGTGGCGGAAGCGTTCCGTCGCCACGCAGAGCTGCTCGTCGAGTTCCACGAAGACGAGGGCCGCGGATGCCGCGACATCCGCAAGCACGTCGCCTGGTACTTCAAGGGGTACCCGGTGGGGGGCGAGACGCGTGCACGATTGGCGACCGCGAGCAGTCTCGCCGAGATCGACGAGATCCTCGCCACGCTCGACCTCGACGCCCCCTACCCGGGTGCCGCGGCAGAGGGTCAGCGCGGACGCGCCGGCACGCCCAAGCGACCGGCGCTTCCGGACGGATGGCTCCTCTCACGTGAACTCGGCGCCGAGGCATCCAGCACCCTTGCAGAAGCGGAGCTCGACAACAGTGGCGGTTGAGGCGCCGGGTGCGGTCGGAGTCTCTCCGGGCCGCCCCGCCGGCTACGACGATGGCGATGCTGCGCGCTTCCACCCCGAACGCCACCGCTCGCAGCGTGACAGCTTCGCACGAGACCGAGCACGCGTGCTCCACAGTGCCGCCCTTCGGCGGCTCGCTGCCAAGACGCAGGTGCTGTCGCCGGCGAGCCCGGCCGACTTCGCCCGCAACCGCCTCACGCACTCCCTCGAAGTCGCTCAGGTCGGACGCGAACTGGCGATTGCCCTCCAACTCTCACCCGATGTCGTCGACACGGCCTGCCTCAGCCACGACATCGGCCACCCGCCCTTCGGCCACAACGGCGAGCGTGCCCTGAACGACTGGGCCGAAGGCATCGGGGGATTCGAGGGCAACGCGCAGACCCTGCGTATCCTGTCCCGCCTCGAGCCGAAGGTCGTCGATGACGACGGTTCGAGCTTCGGCTTGAATCTCACCCGCGCGAGCCTGGACGCGACGTGCAAATACCCGTGGACGGTCGACCGTCCCCTCGCCGACGCCAGCGGTCGCTTGAAGTTCGGCGTCTACCCCGAAGACGAAGCGGTCTTCCGGTGGATGCGCGAAGGCGCCCCCGGCCGGGTGAGATGCATCGAGGCAGAGGTCATGGATCTCTCCGACGACATCGCCTACTCCGTGCACGACTTCGAGGACGCGATCGTCAATGGCTACCTCGACCCGCGGCGGTTGTCGGATGTCCGCGAGCACGAATCGCTCCTGACTGCGATCCAGACGTGGGTGGGGTACGGCTTCGCCCGCGATGAACTCGCGGATGCGCTTTTCCGACTCATGCGGATGCCGGAATGGATCGGTGCGTTCGATGGATCGCGCACCGCCCACGCCACACTGAAGAATCTGACCTCAGACCTCATCGGGCGGTTCGCCAGGGCTGCGACGGCGGCGACACGCGAACACTACGCCGCCCCCGAACTGACCCGCTACCGCGGACACGTCATCGTGCCCAGGGTGATCGAGGCCGAGATGGCGGTGCTGAAGGGCACGATCGGCGCATTCGTGGTGTCGATCGAGGGCCGTAAAACTCTCTACAAAGAGCAGCGCCGGCTGCTCAAACGCCTCGCCACTGTCCTCTCGCAGCGACCCGAGCACCTCGACGGATTGCACGCGGCCGACTTCGCGCACGCCCAGACTGACGCCGCTCGCCGGAGAGTCATCGTCGATCAGGTGTGCAGTCTGACCGACCGTTCTGCGATCGCGTGGCACACCCGGTTGGTCGGGTCGGTCGATCTCTCCGGCCTCGGGATCTGGGTGCCGGGAGACCGCGGCATCCTCTCCGACGCGTTCGCGCTCCCCGAGCCGATCGAGGGACTGTAATGGCGCGGATCCTGCAGGCCGACGTCGACGAAGTGAAGTCGCGCACCAATATCGGCGACATCGTCGGTGAACGGGTGGCGCTCAAATCGGCCGGTGTCGGATCGCTCAAGGGACTCTGTCCCTTTCATGACGAGCGAAGTCCAAGCTTCCACGTGCGCCCTCAGGTGGGTTATTACCACTGCTTCGGATGCGGCGAGTCTGGAGATGTCTACTCGTTCCTGCGGGCGATGGATCACCTGTCGTTCACGGAGTCGGTCGAACGCCTCGCCGCCCGCATCGGATACCAGTTGCGTTATGAAGACGGTGCGGCCGCACCCGAAACCAGCGGCCGCACGCGGTTGTACGCGGCGCATACGGCGGCGGCGGACTACTACCGCGGGCAGCTGTCTTCGCCTGAAGCGCAAACCGCGCGGCAGTTCCTCGGCGAGCGCGGGTTCGACGCGGGAGCCGCCGCACACTTCTCCGTCGGCTACGCGCCCAAGGGCTGGTCATCGCTCCGAGACGCCATGCGCAAGGAGGGCTTCTCCGATGAGGAGCTGACCAATGCCGGTCTCGTGTCGCAAGGCCAGCGTGGTGTCTACGACCGGTTTCGTGGGCGTCTCGTCTGGCCGATCCGCGACGTCTCGGGCCAGACGATCGGCTTCGGTGCACGACGGCTGTACGACGACGACAACGGCCCCAAGTATCTGAACACCCCCGAGACCCCGATCTACAAGAAGTCGCAGGTTCTCTATGGCTTGGATCTGGCGAAGCGCGACATCTCGCGCGGTCATCAGGTCGTGGTCGTCGAGGGGTACACCGACGTCATGGCGTGCCACCTCGCGGGAGTCACGACGGCGATCGCATCGTGCGGCACAGCATTCGGCTCGGAGCACATCACGGTGCTGCGTCGCGTGATGGGTGACGATTCCGCTTCGGGTGAAGTGATCTTCACCTTCGACCCGGATGCCGCCGGCCAGAAGGCCGCTCTGCGCGCGTTCGGCGACGAGAAGCGCTTTGCCGCGCAGACCTATGTCGCCGTCGCTCCCGACGGGCTGGACCCTTGCGACCTGCGTCTGCACCGCGGGGACGCCGCCGTCCGCTCACTCATCGAGACGAAGTTCCCGATGTTCGAATTCGTGATCGACCAGCGTCTTGCAGGATTCGATCTCGCGACGGTCGAGGGTCGTGTCGGCGCGCTTCGCGCGGCGGCGCCCGTCGTGTCCGAGATCCGCGACCCCTCGCTTCGGCCGGGCTACACGCGTGTCCTCGCGCGAAAGCTCGGTCTCGAACTCGGCGAGGTGCGCGGTGCCGTCGATCGCGCCGGCCGGGCGAACAACACCGACCAGAAGTCCACCGCGCCGCAGACGCGGGCCGAGTCGCCGTCTGTGCAGCCAGAGACCGCGCGCGTCACTCTCAAGACCTTGCCGCGCACGCCACAGATGTCGCTCGAGCGGGATGCCCTGATGGGCATCTTGCAATACGGCCACGCCGTGCCGGTAGAACCGGTCGACCTCGCGCTCGGGCTGCCGATGTCGCACCCGGCACTCGAAGCGGTGCGCGAAGCCATCGTGGCGCAAAGCGATCGAACACGGGTCGGGTGGACCAGCGCCGTCGTGGAGGCCACCCGTGAGCCCTATCGTTCGCTGGCGGTAGAACTGCTCACCGCAGATTTTCCTGCCCGCACCGAGGCTGATGCTGCGGCATCCACCATCGATCTGTGTCGACGCTTGCGCTTGCGGGAACTCGAACGAGAGAAGAACGAGCTCCTCGGCGCCGTGCAGAGACTCTCGCCGATCTCTGAAGAGGGTCGTGCCGTGCGGGTCGCTCTGCGCGATCTCGACGCGCGCCGGAGTGCCCTCACCGACGTGCAGTAACGTGTGCTGATGCCCACCGAAAAGATGAAGCGGATGCCTCGGCGTATCGAAGCCGATGTGGCCCTTCGCGTGGTTGACGTCTCGATCGCGCGGCGCCGATCCTCAGCGCGCGTCGTCGAGGGCGTGTCGTTCGTTCTCGAGCACGGGCATACGCTCGCCGTGATGGGCGCCACCGGTTCTGGGAAGTCGAGTCTCGCGGCTGTTCTCGCAGGAGCAGACACGGGGTCTCTGTCCATCGTCGGCGGATCGGCCGAGGTCGACGGCATGCGGGTGCGCCGATATCGACGCCAGCAGCGCAGGCTCACGTACGTGACCGGCTACCTTTCCCAAACGGATGGCGCAACCTTGCCTTCGCGTCTCACGGTCTCCGAGGTCGTGGGCGAGCCGATCACCAGCCGCGACCGGCGGGTGAACTCGCAGGCGCTGTCGGCGCGCGTGGCGGCGCTGCTCGACGAACTCCAACTTCCCCTCGGCATCGCCGCGAAATATCCGTATGAGCTCAGTGCGGGGATGCGTCAACGCGTCGCACTGGCGCGCGCCCTCATCCTCGAGCCTCGCATCTTCATCGGGGACGAGCCCTTTGCGAATCTCGACATCGAGGCTCGACCCTACGCTCGCGACGCGCTGCTGCGACGTCGAGATGAGCTGGGAATGTCACTTCTGCTGGTCACCAACGACGCGGATGCCGTGGGCGAATTGGATGCCGACGTCCTGGTTCTCCGCGGCGGGCACCCCGTGGCCTACGGTCACGGCACGTCCGACCTCCTGTGGACTCCCGATGAAGAGCGTCGAATCGCGTCCTGAGTAACGAGCACTGCTGATGCTTTGCTAACATAGTGTGGTTGCCCGCCGCGAGGCGGGAACATATTCCTCGGTAGCTCAATTGGCAGAGCAATCGGCTGTTAACCGATAGGTTCTTGGTTCGAGTCCAAGCCGGGGAGCGACGGCCCCGGGCTCCACCCCGGGGTCGTTTTCATTTGTCGGCCACCCGCCGCGCTGCTGCGGTCGGTGTCGGCCAGAGCACGACCGCGACTCCGAGTCCGATCACGAGGACGATGAGCACCGCCACCGCGAGCGAACCCGGCAGGGTCACCGCAGAGGTGATCAGAGCGACCGGGACGGCGATGCCGACGGCGGCGGCGCCGACCATCGCCGGTGCGCCCATCTGCCGCCACACGGCGCGGTCGAAGCGCGCCCACGGGCGCCCGAGCGCCAGCGCGGCGGCGCACACATGCCATCCGACGAGGGCGAACCCGACCGGCAGCAACTGCCACACCGACGCACTCGCGGTTGCGGCGAGAAGAATCTGCAGGAGCATCGAGATCAGGGGAAGGATCGTCCTGGGGAGGAGCACCGCCGCGACGATCGCAACCCAGCCGATCACCTCCAGCACCAGAACTCCCTGCAGCGGCACCAGCAGCATCTGTGCAGCCACGCCACACACCAGCATCGCGACGCGCAGCGCCCATTGCGAGCGAGATCGCCGCCCGATCCACCGAGCGGCGTCGACGAGCGCGTTGACGATCTCGTTCATGATCCGCCTCCTGACGGCATGGTGCGCGTAAGACGAGCGGCGCCCCGGCCCGCGGCGAGTGTGGCCGCGAGCATTCCGATGCCTTCGATGCCCTGCCAGGGCGCGACCGGTATTCCGAGGGCCCGGATGCGGTCGATCTCCTCTTCACGCTCCAGTCGCCGAAGCACCCAGGCCTCCTCCCAGTACGTCGTGTCACGCCCTGAGCCCAGGACATGCTTTGCGCGCGCCCATCCGGCTTCTCCGGCGGGCAGCGCCCCGAGCCGCTGTGGGAGGGTATCGACGACAAGCACGGCGGTGCCTCGATGGCGCAACCTGACGATCTCGTCCAAGACGTCGCGGTCGAGAAGCGGCGAGCAGACGACCGCGAAGGTCCCGGGACGAACCATGCTGAGGCCGCGCATGCGTTCACCGCGGGCGGGTTCCGTGCGGGCGCGGGCCAAAGACTCGGCGATCACGGCCGTTTGACGTGGTCCGGTTCGTGCCGGGATGTCTCCGATCACCCGACCGAGATCGCGGATGCCGACCCGGTCGCCGAGTCGAAGATAATGCTCCGACAGCGAGGCCGCAGCGATGGCGGTGGCATCGAGGCTCGATGCGAACTCCACTGTTCCGCTCAGCTCGGCGGTGGTGATGTCGCTGAGGGTGTCGATGACGATGACCACCTCGGTGTCGCGATCGGCGTTGGTCGCATTGGTGTGCAGATCTCCGGTGCGCGAGGTGACTCGCCAATTGATCCGGTTGAGTCGATCCCCCGCGCGGAACGGTCGGATTTCGGCGAGCGCGCTGCCGTCCCCGCGGCGTTCGCTGCGATGGATGCCGGCGACCCCGATCGGGTGGGGGAGGGCATCTCCGCCTCCTCGCGAGTCGGGAGTCGGCGAAACGGTGATCGTGGCTGTCGCCGCAACGGCATCCGCTGTCCACATGCCCCATGAGTCCCAGACCTGGACGGAGACGGAGGGGAGGTCGAGGCGGCCCCATCGACGGGGGCGCAACTCCAATGCCGCCGACTCCAGTGCGCAAACCGCTCCCCAACGCGGCGACATTTCGGCGTCTGCGGGGCGGGGGAGCGTGGCGCAGATGATCATGTCGGCGGACCCGGCATCGACGGACACCTCCACGGACTCGCCGAGTCGGACCCGTCGCGATGACACGGCGCTCTGGGGCGTGCTCTCGTGCGCCCGGGGCCGGTGAAGGGCTCCCACCACGCTCGCCGCGACGAAGGGCGCCGCAAGGACGAGCAGGGCGGGCTGGGCGGTCATCACGGCCAGCGCTCCGGCCACCGCGGCGGCGACCGCCGCACGCACGAGCGCCTGAGTGGGCCGGAAGTACATCAGGACTCCGGCCGGTACTCCGTGGGGACGGCGATCGTCTGCACGATGCCGCGCACAACCTGCTCCGGCATGACGTTGCTCATCCAAAGTTCGGGACGAACCGTGACCCGATGGGCCAGGGCCGGCACGGCGAGCGCCTTTACATCCTCGGGCGTGACGAAAGAGCGGCCGCGGATGAGCGCGTGCGCCCTCGCGCACGTCATGAGAGCGAGGCTTCCGCGCGGCGATGCCCCCACCAGGAGGGATTGGTCTCTGCGCGTGGCCGCCGTGATGGCGACCGCGTATCGACCCACCTCGGGATGGAAGTACACGCGCTCGGCCGCCTGTTGCAGAGCCGTGAGCTTCACGGCGTCGAGGATCTGAGCGATCTCGACTTCTTCCGGCGGCGTTCGATGCGGCGGGTGAGCATCTCCCACTCGGCATCGGCGCTCGGATAGCCGAATTGCAAGCGCAGCAGGAACCGGTCCAGTTGAGCCTCGGGGAGAGGATAGGTGCCCTCGGTTTCGAGCGGATTGGCGGTGGCCATGACATGGAAGGGCCGGGGAAGCCGATGTGTCGTGCCCTCCACCGTGACCTGCCCCTCCTGCATGGCTTCAAGGAGTGCGGCTTGGGTTTTCGGTGGGGTCCGGTTGATCTCGTCAGCGAGGAGGAACCCCGCGAAGACGGGTCCTCGACGAAACACGAACTCCGATCGTGACTGGTCGTAGACATAGCTGCCGGTGAGGTCGGCGGGAAGGAGGTCGGGGGTGAATTGGGCGCGCTTGAATTCGAGGCCCAAGGCGCGAGCGAAGCTGCGGGCCGCGAGCGTCTTGCCGAGACCCGGAAAGTCTTCGATCAGGACGTGCCCACCGGCGACGACGGCTGTGAGGATCAGCTCCAGCCTGTCGCGCTTGCCGACGATCGCTCGCCCGACTTCGTCCAGAACGGCGCGCGAGTAGGCTTCGGCATCGGTCGCGCTCAGCGGCCGGTCGGCCGCCGCCGGTTCAGGCGACGTCTTCATCGGGAGCTCAATTCTCGAAGTATCGTGCGCAGCTGTGCCCGGCTGAGAGGGCGCGGCGGCGCATCGATGTACCGACGCAGCGCAGTGTCGGACGAGCCCGGCTCGTTGTCGTCGGATCTCTTGGCGGCGATCTGACAAATGGTGTCATGCAGAGCCGATACCGTCATGGCGCGTCCGGTCCGGGCGCCGCTCAGTTGGGACTCGAGGGCTCTGATCCTGCGGTCAAGCCCGATCGAGCGCTGGCGTGGCGGGCTGATCGGCTCGCCGCCGGTTGAGTCGTCGGCGGGGTCGAAGACGCGTGCGAAGAACCAGCAGGAGACCGCGATGACCACCCCGATCAGGCACAAAGCATCCAGCCGGATGCCGAATCCCAGCAAGACCAGGCTGATGCCGACGATGACGGCCGATCCCAACCCGATCACGAGATACCGGATGAGGGCCTTTCGCTGAGCAGGCCTCATGCCGACACATCCTTGTCAACCAAAGACTGCTGCAGACTCTGCAGCGCCGCGATCGCCTCATCCGTTGATCGTCGCGGCATCCTCTCGCCGGAGAAGAGTGCTTGTGCGTAGAGCTGGGACAGATGGCGGGCGGGAGCAGCGGGGAGATCGAAGGCGGACAGCATGCCGAGGACGTACTCCGAGGCTGTCTCTGCCGGGCCACGGGGGACCCCCGCATCCGTCGCGAGTTTCTCCATGGACTCCCAACACCACACGACCACTCGGTTCGTATTCGCGTCGACCTGCATCTGGGTGCGCGCTTCGTCCAGAATGCTCTCCACATCAGCGACTCGGACCCGAGGGGCGATGACGATTTCTCCGGGGTCCTCGGCACGCTCTCGATCCGCCAGAATCCGCGCCGCGCGGATCACCGCGAGGATCAGTATCATCGCCACAGCCACGACGAGGACCGTGCCGAGGGCGGCGAAGATGTTCGGCATCAGTTGCGATCCGTCGCCGAAGGACCGTGCATCGACCGGGTGCCAGTCCAGCCCTGGCGGGTCAGCCGCTGGCAGCACCGATCCGGGGGTGGCCTGGCCGGCGGTCTGGCTGGGACTGGAAGTGATGAGCGATTGCGGCGCGAGGCGGCTGCCCAAGGCGATCAGGACGAGCATGCCGGCGGCGATTCCGATTCCCGCCAGGCGCCGCGACCGTTGTCCGCTCATCGTCGTCTACGCGTTCACGTCGTCCACGCCGGGGGTCCAGCTCTGACCCGATCGTCCCCAGCCGCGCTTGCGGGCGATCTTCTGCACGACCTTCCAGTCCGCGTCGTCGAGACGATCGATGTAGAGGATTCCGTCGAGGTGGTCGAACTCGTGTTGCATGATGCGGGCCCGCCATCCCGTAACCGAGATCTCGACAGGGGCGCCCTCGAGATCAGTCCCCGTGAGTCGTACTTCGTCGGAGCGGCGCAACGGGAACCTCTCCCCGGGAAACGACAGACACCCCTCGGATTCTTCGTCCTCGTCGGGGATGCCCGGTTCTAGCGGCCGGATCCACAGCTCAGGATTGAGGACTACTCCCCGCCACGGGAGGCCCTCGTCCGTTTCGTACGTGTACGTGAAGATACGCAACCCCACGCCGACCTGCGGTGCGGCGAGACCGACGCCGGGGGCGGCATCCATGGTCTCGAACATGTCCGCGACGAGGGTGCGAATGTCATCCGTGACCTCGGTCACGGGGGCGGCCACGGCATGGAGCACGGGGTCGCCCATGATGCGAATCGGGAGAACAGCCACGTGCTGAGCCTATCGAGGCATTGGTGCAGTTACAGTCGAGACGTGGATTCGGTGATGCTCTCCCTCGATGGGTTGACGGACGAACTCGTCGGTGTCTTTCGCGATCCCGCGATCCTCATCGGCATTCCGCTCGCTTTGCTCGGCGCCGTCTTCATGTCGTTCGGTGCGCAGTATCAGCATCGCGGCGTGCGGAAGGTTGAACGGCTGACCAAGCACGACGGCGCCGCGGGGCTCACGGGCGGCCAGTTGTACAGTCTGCTCAAGCGGCCGTCGTGGGTGCTCGGCACTGTGATGTTGGGGCTGGCCATCGTGTGTCAGCTCGCCGCATTGTCGTTCGCCCCGCTGATCCTCGTCCAGCCGGTCGGAGCGATCTCGCTCGTCATCACGACGCTGCTCAACGCGCGGGTCACCGGACTCAAGCCCACCGGCCGCTCCGTAGCCGCCATCTCGATGTGCGTGGGCGGCATCTTCATCTTCGTGACGATCGCCGCACTGTACGCGACCGAGAGCCCCGTCACCAATCAACAGGTGATCACGATCCTGCTCCTTCTCCTCGGCGTCGTGATCGTGCTGACGGCGCTGTGGCTTTGGTTCCGCAAGAAGACCAACGCCTTGTTCTACATCGTTGCCGCCGGCGTCATCTACGGATTCGTCGCCACCCTCGCAAAAGTGGTGATCAGTCGCGTCCACAACGGCGACTTCGAGTGGCTCACCATCCTGTGTGCGGTCGCGTTGATCGTCGGAACGGCAGTGGGCGCCTACTTCGTGCAGACGGCCTACGCGTCGGGGCCTCCCGACCTGGTCATCGCAGGTCTGACGGTGATCGACCCCATGGTCGCCATCGTCATCGGTCTCACCGTGCTCGGCGAGGCTGCCGGCGCGCCATTGTGGGCCTACATCGGGTTCGGCGTGGCGGGAGCCCTTGCCATCGTCGGCGTCTTCCAGCTCGGGCGTCACCACCCGCAGGTCGTCAGCGACAGTCAGCCGATTCCCATCCCGCGCGGCAGCGAACCCACAGTTGCGCCCGGGCAGGATGCGCCCCATCCCAAGTCCGGATCCATCCGCATCACCGAGGCTGTCGCCAAGGTGTGGCCGGAGCCGCCGGTGTCCGACGAGGAGTTCGGCCCGCGACGATAGGCTTGAACGTCAGGGGGCGGTGGCCAAGCTGGTCAAGGCAGCGGGCTCATAACCCGACGATCGTGGGTTCAAGTCCCACCCGCCCTACGCACGAATGGCCGCCCCGTCGGGGCGGCCATTGTGGGTTCTATACCTCGGCAGCAGACCGCTTCGGCAACACCCAGCCCGCACGCGGGAAGTGGCACGTGTATCCGTTCGGATACCGCAGCAGGTAGTCCTGGTGCTCGGGTTCTGCCTCCCAGAAGGGGCCTGACGGCTCAATCGTGGTGACAGCCTTAGCGGGCCAGAGTCCGGAGGCATCCACGTCGGCGATCGTGTCGCGAGCGGTCTGCTCCTGCGCGGGCGAGAGCGGGAAGATCGCTGAGCGGTAGCTGGCTCCGATGTCGTTGCCTTGGCGATTCTTCGTCGACGGGTCGTGAATCTGGAAGAAGAAGGCCAGGATGTCGCGATAGGACGTCGCCTGGGGGTCGAACACGATCTCGACGGCCTCAGCGTGACCGGGGTGGTGACGGTACGTTGCGTGGTCGTTGCGGCCGCCCGTGTATCCGACCCGCGTGCTCACAACACCGGGCTGGCGCCTGATGAGGTCTTCCATTCCCCAGAAGCACCCTCCGGCGAGCACGGCCGTTTCGGTGCCAGGCACGCGCGTGATCACACCAGGACCGGACGCGGTGGTCTGCGCGTCGTCGGCTGCGGCGTCCTTCGCTTCGAACAGCGCCCGATACTCCCCGTACCCTTGCGCCTCGAGCGCCGCCACAGGCACGAATCGGAGCGACGCAGAGTTCATGCAGTACCGCTTGCCGCCGGCCTCTCGAGGACCGTCCTTGAAGATGTGACCCAAGTGGCTGCCTGCTCCTGAGGAGCGCGCTTCCGTGCGCGGCATCAGCATCTTCCAGTCCGTCTTCGTCACGACGGCATCCGGATCGATCGGGCGAGTGAAACTCGGCCACCCTGTGCCGCTGTCGAACTTGTCGGCAGACGAGAAAAGAGGCTGCCCCGAGACGACGTCGACATAGATGCCAGATTCATGGTTGTCCCAGTATTCGTTTCGGAACGGTGCCTCGGTGCCCGCCTCCTGAGTCACGTGGAACTGCTCCGGGGTGAGGTTGCCGAGCGCTTCGTCTGTCTTGCGGTATTCGGTGGTCACGATCTCTCCTTCGGATGCCGCATCGAGGGGCATCGCTACCTATTCGAACGCCGAACGCACATGGATTGGTCCCGCGAACCTGGGAGCGGCGTGTGAGTTTTGGGCCGGCATCCGGTCGCCCCATCGCACCCGAATCCGGCACACGAATCACACACTTGTCATTCGGTAGCTTTGTCCGCGATAATGTCCGCAGACAACCGAATAAGCCGCACTCCGCATCACCAGGTCGTAGGGGAAGACGTACCTGACGAAACGGAGTAATCATGGCGACACCACAGGCGCGTGGAGTGATATTCATTCACTCTGCGCCGCGCGCGTTGTGCCCCCACCTCGAGTGGGCAGTTGGGCGTGCCCTCGGGCGCGCCGTGAGCTTCGACTGGGATGAGCAGCCGGTCCTTGGCGGCAGTCGTCGTGCGGAGTTCTATTGGGAGGGGCCGGCGGGCACCGGAGCCGCGCTCGCGACGGCAATCCGCGGTTGGGAGCACCTTCGTTTCGAGGTCTCCGAGGATCCCACCGCCCGCAGCGACGGTGGGCGGTGGATGCACACGCCCGATCTCGGCATCCACTACGCACAGACCGACGCGGCAGGCAACGTGGTGATCGGCGAGGACCGCATCCGCTACGCGATGGAGATCTCGCTCGGCGATGTGGCTGAACTGCAGCGCGAACTGCAGGTCGCTCTCGGCGCCGCGTGGGATGAAGAGCTCGAGCCGTTCCGGCACGCGAGTGACGACGCTGCGGTGGTGTGGCTCCACAAGGTTGGTTGAGATTTCGGTCGGCGTGGTGCGCCAGTAACGGAACTCGGAGACGACTTACCCGGGAGCTGAGACCGCGTACCGCACCGTCCGATGAAAGCAAGACGCCCCCGGTGGCTTCCCGGGGGCGTCTTTCGTGCTTCGCGCGATCGGTCAGACCGATGCGAACGCGACGACGGCGTTGTGGCCGCCGAAGCCGAAGGAGTTGCTGATCGCCAATTGAGGCCCGTCCCCGAGGGGAATCGTCTCTCCCGAGACGCGGAAGGGCACGGCCGGATCCTGCTCGGTGATGTTGATCGTCGGGGGTGCGATCCGGTTCTGCAGCGCGAGGATGGTGAAGATCGCTTCGAGCGCGCCGGTGCCACCGAGGAGGTGTCCGGTCGATGCCTTGGTCGCCGAGACGGGGATCTCGTCGATACGATCACCGAAGACCGCTCGCAGCGCCGCGTACTCGTTCGGGTCGCCCACCGGCGTCGACGTCGCGTGCGCGTTGATGTGGGTGACGTCGTCGGGTGACGCGTCCGCCGATTCGAGCGCCATGCGAACAGCGCGGGCAGCGCCCGCCCCGGAGGGGTCGTTCGCCGTGATGTGGTACGAATCCGCCGTGACTCCGCCGCCCAGGACTGTGGCGTAAATCTTCGCGCCGCGCGCGAGTGCGTGTTCCTCGGTCTCGAGAATCAGGACCGCTGCGCCCTCACCCATCACAAAGCCGTCGCGGTCGATGCTCGTCGGGCGGGAGGCCGTTGCCGGATCATCGTTGCGCCGCGAGAGCGCCTGCATCGACGCGAAGGACGCCAGGGTGATCGGGTGGATGGCGGACTCGGTGCCGCCGGCGATCACCACGTCGGCGAGGCCGTCGCGTATGTGCTGCACCGCGTTGACGATCGATTCGGTGCTGGACGCGCACGCGCTCGCCACAGTGCGTGCAAACGCGCGTGCACCGAAGTGCAGCGACAGGTTGCCTGCCGCGGCGTTCGGCATGAGCATGGGCACCGTCATGGGAAGCACCCGGCGTGGGCCCTTCTCGCGAAGTGTGTCCCACGCATCGAGGAGGGTCCAAAAGCCACCGACGCCCGTCGCAAAGTCCACACCCAACCGCTCGGGGTCGACGTCCGGGCTTCCGGCATCTGCCCACGCCTCTTGGGCTGCCACCATCGCGAGCTGGGAAGACGGGTCGAGCCGCTTCGCCACGGGGCGATCGAGGACCGTGTCGGGCCGTACGAGCGCTTCGGCGGCAAACGTGACGGGCAGCTGATACTTCTCCACCCAGTCGTGCTCGAGGGTACGGGCGCCGGACACGCCCTCCAGCAGGGCCGCCCAGCTGTCGGGCGCTGTGCCACCGATGGGGGTGGACGCGCCGATGCCGGTGACGACGATGCGTGAAGTGCTCATGGATCTCCTGGGTTCGCTCCGGTGGGGGCAGCGCCCCCACCGGTGTCGGTGTTACGCCTGGTTGGACGTGATGAAAGTCACTGCGTCGCCGACCGTCTTGAGGTTCTTGACCTCTTCGTCGGGGATGGTGACGGAGAACTTCTCCTCGGCGTTGACGACGATCGTCATCATCGAGATCGAGTCGATGTCGAGGTCGTCGGTGAACGACTTGCCCAGCTCGACCTGGTCGGTCGAGATGCCGGTCTCGTCGGTGATGAGCTCGGCGAGTCCTGCAAGGACCTCATCGTTGGTGAATGCCATGGGTGTTTCTCCTTATGTCGGGTGGCCCGGGGCGGGCCGGATCCAGTCTAGAACTTTGGTCGTGCGTCCCTATGGAAGGACGACGACCTGCGCGCCGAAGACGAGGCCTGCGCCGAAGCCGATCTGAAGGCACAGTCCGCCGCTGAGTTCGGGGTGCTCCTCGAGCAGTCGATGAGTGGCGAGCGGAATCGACGCAGCCGACGTGTTGCCGGTCGTCTCGATGTCCCGCCCGATGATCACGGATTCCGGCAGCTTCAGCTGCTTGGCGAATTCATCGATGATGCGCATGTTGGCTTGGTGGGGGACGAAGGCGGCGAGATCGGATGACTCGATGCCGGCGACTTCGAGCGCGCGTCGCGCGACCTTGGCCATTTCCCACACGGCCCAGCGGAACACGGTCGGTCCCTCTTGCCGCAGTGTCGGCCACGGGGCAGTGCCCTCACGGAACTCCATGAGCGTGTGATCCATGCCTACGGCCTCTGCCTTGGATCCATCCGAACCCCAGACGGTGGGTCCGATGCCGGGAAAGTCGCTCGGACCGATGACCACGGCGCCGGCGCCATCGCCGAGCAGGAACGAGATCGAGCGGTCGGCCGGGTCGACGATGTCGCTGAGCTTCTCGGTGCCGACGACGACGACGTAGGTGGCCGCTCCCGCACGGATCAGCGCGTCGGCCTGGGTGACGCCATAGGCGAATCCCGCGCATGCCGCGTTCAGGTCGTATGCGGCGGCCGGGTTGGCGCCGACCTGATCGGCGACGATGGCCGCCACCGACGGTGACTGCTTGGGATTTGAGATGGTGGCGATGATGACCGCGTCGACCTGCGCGGGGGCGACTCCGGAGCGCTCGATTGCTTCGCGGGCGGCGATCGTGGCCAGGTCGATCGCGGTGGTCTCGCGGTTCGCGCGGGTGCGAGTGATGATGCCGGTTCGCTGGCGAATCCACTCGTCACTCGAGTCGATAGGCCCGATGAGTGCCTCATTGGGAACGGCATTCTCGCCACGGGCGGCACCGTAGGAGTAGATGCGTGTGTGGGCTGGGCCGGTGGCCTGCGTGAGCGTCAGAGTCACGGGGCTCCTCCTGTCAGCAGGGCGGTCGCCGCTGCGAGGTCGTCGGGCGTCTTCACCGCGACGGCAGGAACGCCGCGCAGCGCCCGCTTGGCGAGCCCGACAAGGGTGCCAGCGGGGGAGAACTCAATGATGCCCGACACGTCGTGGTCGGCGAAGGATGCCATGCACAGATCCCAGCGAACAGGAGATGCGATCTGAGCAACCAGCAGGTCCAGTGCGCGGCCACCGTCGGTCACGACCGTGCCGTCGCTGTTCGTCCACAGGATGGATTCGGGATCGTTCGGGGTGATATCCGCGGCTGCGGTTCGCAGTGCGGAGACCGCGGACTCCATATACCGGGTGTGGAATGCTCCCGCCACCTTCAGTGGGATCACGCGACTGCCCTGCGGAGGCTCATCCGTCAACGTTGCGAGCGCGCTCAGCGAACCCGCCGCGACGATCTGCCCGCCGCCGTTGTAGTTCGCAGGTGTGATGTCCAGGTCGCGCAGACGTGCCACGACGGCGTCCTGGTCGCCCCCGATGACGGCGCTCATGCCGGTTTCCTCGAGGGCGGCGGCTTCGGCCATCGCGCGACCCCGGATGCCGACCAGGCGCATGCCATCGGCGTCGGTGAGTACGCCTGCGGCAACCAGCGCCGGGATCTCGCCCACGGAGTGTCCGGCGACGCCCATCGGACGCGTACCCGAGGTATCCGTTACCGCACTCCATGACAGCAGACTGGCCGCCACGATCAAGGGCTGCGCGACGTGGGTCTCGCGGATCTGGTCGGCGTCCCACTCGGTGCCCGCCGCGACGAGGTCGACCTGGGCGAGGTCGGAATAGGCCTCGAGTCGCTCCCGCGCACCGGGAAGGTCGAGCCACGGGGTCAGGAATCCAGGGGTCTGAGAACCCTGCCCGGGGAAGACGGCAATTATCACTGTTCCATCCTTACAACTCCTACGGGGCGTCCGCTGGCGATGATCGCACGAGATCGCGTTGAACCTTTGTGCGTGGCATACAAAGGTGCCGCCATCGCGGCGAAGATCACGGACGTCGCGGGCCGGCGGGACGCCGTCGGGTGAGATCCGTGCCGATGGATCCAAGGATCAACGCGGTCTGCAGGATGAGCGCTTCACGGGGCCCCGTCGCGTCCCATCCGATCACGTCCGAGACCTTTTTAAGTCGGTATCGGACCGTGTTCGGGTGCACGAACAGTTCGCGCGCGGTCGCTTCCAACGAGCGACCGTTGTCGAGATAGCTCCACAGCGTGATGACGAGGTCCGCCGAGTGCGTGTTCAGGGGGCGGTAGATCCGCTCCACGAGGGTGTGCTTGGCGACCGAATCTCCCGCCAACGCTCGTTCGGGCAGAAGGTCGTCGGCCTCCACCGGTCGCGGCGCGTTGCGCCATGCCCGTGCCACCGCGAACCCGGCCAGCGCTGCTCGTGCGCTCTGGCCGGCATCCACGAGCGCGAGCACAGTGGGCCCGAGGACGAGATGCCCCTTGCCGAACCCGGGCTCGAGCTGGCGGGCGATCTCGGTGAACGGGAGCTCCGCAGCCATCTCCTCCCGCGCCGGCGGATCGGCGCGGCCGATGACCAGCACGAGGCGCAATCCCTGCACGCCGATGAGCACATCCACGCCGAGCTTTCTGGCGAGCCGGCGAAGCTGGTCGACGTCGAGCTGAGGGGGAGTGGTGCCCACGAGTACCGCGACTTCACCGTGTCCGTGCCAGCCGAGGGCCGCAATTCGGCTCGGGAGTTCGTCGTCGGCCTCGCCGGTGAGGATGGAATCCACCACCAGCGCCTCGAGGCGGGCATCCCAGAGCCCTCGGGCTTCGGCTGCGCGCGCATAGACGTCCGCGGCCGCGAAGGCCACGTCGCGCGAGTAGAGCAAGATCCCTTCGCGCAGATCCTCGCCGCGGCCGGCCACCCGTTCTTCGGTGACTTCGACCGTGACGCGGATCAGCTGAAGAGTCTGCGTCAGGCTGACACTGCGCAGCAGCTCACGGGGAGCGGCGGCGAAGATGTCGGCCGCGATCCACGGCGTCGAATTGGGGTCATCGAACCACTGGATGAAAGCCGAGATGCCCGCCTGCGCGACGAGCCCCACGGCTGAGCGTCGCGCCGGCGGCATCTCCGCGTACCAGGGGAGGGAGTCTTCCAGTCGCTTGATCGTCGCGCTGGCGAGGTCGCCGGAGATCCGCCGGAGCCACGCAAGTGTTTCGGCTTTTCCCCGCGACGAAGGAAGGTCGGGCATTTATGGGTCAGCTCTCGCCGCCCGCATTGCCGCTGGTGCCCGCGGTGACATCATGCAGGCGATAGCGTTCGATCGCCTCGGCTGAGACCGATCGGTCCATGACGCCCTCGTCGGCCAGCGCCTGCAGGGCGCGGACCACGATGGACGGGCCGTCGATCTTGAAGTGCCGGCGGGCCGCTGCGCGAGTGTCCGAGAAGCCGAAGCCATCGGCCCCGAGCGTTGCGAAACGGCGCGGAACCCACGGACGGATCTGGTCCTGCACAGCGTGCATGAAGTCGCTGACGGCGATCACGGGGCCTTCCGAGCCCTGCAGCTTTTCGGTGATGTACGCCGTGCGCGGGTGATCCATCGGGTGCAGGAAGTTGTGCTCGTCGACCGCGAGGCCATCGCGACGCAGTTCGGTCCAACTGGTGACCGACCAGACATCGGCGACAACGCCCCAATCGTCGCGCAACAGCTTCTTCGCTTCGAGCGCCCACGGCACGCCGACTCCCGATGCCAGCAGCTGCACACGGAATCCGTCGCCCTCGCCGCTCGCGATGTGGTGGATACCCCGGATGATTCCCTCGACGTCCGTGCCCTCCGGCTCTGCCGGCATGACAATGGGCTCGTTGTAGAGGGTGATGTAGTACATCACGTTCGGGTCGGGGTGGTTCCCGCCGTACATCCGGTCGAGGCCGGAACGGACGATGTGTGCGATCTCATAGCCGTACGCCGGGTCGTAGGACACGGTGGCCGGGTTGGTCGCGGCGAGCAGGTGCGAGTGTCCGTCGGCGTGCTGCAGACCTTCACCCGTGAGTGTCGTGCGACCAGCAGTCGCGGCCATGATGAAGCCGCGAGCCATCTGGTCACCCGCGGCCCACTGGGCGTCGCCGGTGCGCTGGAAGCCGAACATCGAATAGAAGACGTAGATCGGGATCAGCGGCTCGCCATGCGTGGCGTAGGACGTGCCGGTGGCGGTGAAGGCGGCGACGGCACCCGCCTCGTTGATACCGACGTGGAGGATCTGGCCCTGCGGGCTCTCCTTGTACGCGAGCAGGAGCTCGCGGTCGACCGAGGTGTAGTTCTGGCCGTGCGGGTTGTAGATCTTGGCCGTCGGGAAGTACGCGTCGATTCCGAACGTGCGTGCTTCGTCCGGAATGATCGGCACGATCCGGTTGCCGAAGTCCTTCGCGCGGAGCAGGTCCTTGAGGAGGCGCACGAAGGCCATGGTCGTGGCGATCTGCTGCGTACCAGACCCCTTCTTCGGCATCGCGTACGTCTCGTCGCCGGGAAGCGTGATCGGCACGTGGTGGCTTCGCCGCTGGGGGAGGAAGCCGCTCAGGTTGCGGCGACGCTCGACCATGTACTGGATCGTGTCGTCCTCTGCGCCCGGGTGGAAATACGGCGGCAGGTACGGGTTCTCTTCCAGCTGCGCGTCCGTGATCGGGATACGCATGGAGTCGCGGAAGTGCTTGAGGTTGTCGAGCGTCATCTTCTTCATCTGGTGCGTCGCGTTGCGCCCCTCGAAGTGATGGCCCAAGCCGTAGCCCTTGATGGTCTTGGCGAGAATGACCGTGGGCTGGCCCTTGTGTGCCAGCGCGGTCTGATAGGCCGCATAGACCTTCTGGTAGTCCAGGCCGCCGCGGCGGAGCTTGCCCCAGATGTCGTCGTCAGACCAGTCGCGGACCAGTTCAGCTGCGCGCTCGTCGCGTCCGAAGAAGTGATCGCGGATGAATTTGCCATCCTCGGCGCGATAGGTCTGGAAATCGCCGTCGGGAGTGGTGTTCATCAAGCGCACAAGTGCGCCTTCGCTGTCCTGAGACAGCAGTTCATCCCACCCGCGGCCCCAGACGACCTTGATGACGTTCCAGCCGGCGCCACGGAAGAAGCTCTCCAGTTCCTGGATGATCTTGCCGTTACCGCGCACGGGTCCATCGAGGCGCTGCAGGTTGCAGTTGACGACGAAGGTCAGATTGTCCAGCCCCTCGTTCGCAGCCACCTGGAGCTGGCCGCGGCTTTCGACCTCGTCCATCTCGCCGTCGCCGAGGAAGGCCCAGACGTGTCCGTCGGAGACATCTTTGATGCCGCGGTTGGTCAGGTACTTGTTGGTCATCGCCTGATAGATGGCGTTGATCGGGCCGAGACCCATGGAGACCGTAGGGAACTGCCAGTAGTCCGGCATCAGTCGCGGATGCGGGTAGGACGGGAGGCCGTTGGGAGCCTTCGACGCTTCCTGGCGGAATCCGTCGAGCTGATCCTCGGACAGGCGTCCCTCGAGGAACGAACGGGCGTAGATTCCGGGCGACGCGTGGCCCTGGACGAAGATCTGGTCGCCGCCCGAGGGGTGGTCGGGTCCGCGGAAGAAGTGGTTGAAGCCGACTTCGTAGAGCGACGCGGATGACGCGTAGCTCGAGATGTGTCCGCCGACGCCGATGCCGGGTCGCTGGGCGCGGTGCACCGTGATCGCCGCGTTCCAGCGGATCCAGCGGCGGAAGCGGCGCTCGAGTTCCTCATCACCCGGGAACTCGGGTTCGTTTTCGGGCGCGATGGTGTTGATGTAGTCCGTCGTCGGGACCTGTGGCACGTTCAGCTGAAGCTCGTGCGCTTTCTGCAGGAGGCTCAGCATGATCTCGCGGCCACGACCGGAGCCCTTGGCGTCGACGAGTTGCTTGAGTGACTCCTGCCACTCGCCTGTCTCTTCCGGATCGCTGTCGAGCGGGTCCTGAGAGTAGGGATCTTGGTCGTGGACAGTCACGGGAGACCTTTCTCGAATGGCAGATCGTGCCAGGCAATCACCAGGGCGGGTATGCAGGCTTTGTGGAGTCCGCACAATGCACCGGAGATCAGCCTACCCACGCGCGGAGGGCAGAGTTTGACGCAGGGCATAGGTCGCACTCTCGTAGACTGATGACGAAGGGCCTTTAGCTCAGCTGGTAGAGCGCCACGTTTACACCGTGGATGTCGTCGGTTCGATCCCGGCAGGGCCCACACCTCTCGAGATAACTCACGTCCCCCTATTCATCGGGGCGTGCCCGGCAGGGCCCACACATCCCGAAAGTCTTTCCCACGATAGGTTGGGGACTGTGAAAGCAACCCCCGCCGAACAGCGTCGCCTCCTCGATCTCGCCGACCTCGACGGGCAGATCCGTCAGGCGGATGAAGCCCGCCGCAGCCCCGCGCAAGCGGGCAGGGTGAAGGAGCTTCTTGCTCAGCGGCAGGCGCTGTCTGTTGAACTGACGAGGCTCCTCGGCGAACGCGATGACGCAAAGGCGGAGTTGTCTCGCATCGAAGCCGATGTCGCCGTCGTCGACGCGAGGGCCGCTCGCGATGCGCAGCGACTGCAAGGAACCTCCAGCTCGAAGGATGCGCAAGCGCTCGAACACGAGATCGCCTCCCTCGCCCGGCGCAAGTCGGACCTCGAGGACGGCGAACTGGAAGTCATGGAGCGACTGGAGTCGGCCGATGCCGCGGTAGCGGCGCAGGAGGCCCTCATCGCCGTCACAAATGACGAGGGCGGTCGGTTGAGCGCCGAAGCCAAGACCGCAGTCGCGGATGCGACAGCCAAATTCGACGCCGCGACGCGGGATCGGGCCGCGCTTGCCGCCAGCATCCCCGCGCCCCTTGTCGCGCTCTACGATCGCATTGCCGTCCGCACGACCGGGGCCGGCCTTCTTCGGCGGCGCACATGCGAAGGGTGCTACATGGAACTCTCGGGCACCGATCTGCAGACCATCGCGCAGGCTGCCGACGACGACGTCCTGAACTGCCCGGAATGCGGCGGCATCCTCGTCCGCACCGAAGAATCGGGATTGTGAGCCGGTGAGCGCTGCTCCTCTCCGAGGATGAGCGACACGGCGGCAACCTGGCGTGTGCTGGGGCACGGCCCGGCAAGCGAAATCGCTCTCGTCGACCTCGGCGAGGATGGGACGGAGCTGCACCGGCGCGCGGTCTCGCTCGATGATCTGGCGCAGCTCATCGCTGAGACGAGTTCGCACGTCCGCTGGGTGTGGAACGACGCCGGGAACTGGTACCCCGCACTGCTCCGTCGGGGACTCACCATCTCTCGGTGTCATGACCTCCGGCTGTGTCATGCGATTCTGCGCGACACCGCTCTCATTCCGCCGCACGTTCCCGGAGCGGCCGTGTTGCGCAATGCACGTGACTGGGACGCTGCCCCATCAGACTCCGGTACCGCGGTATCGCCGGGTTTGTTCGATCTGGAAATCAGCGGGGGCATCCCCGACGCAATCGTTGAGGTTCTCGCAGAATTCGAGCGCCAGCGTCTGCTGACCGCCGCTTCGCTCGACCCCGCGAGGCTGCGTCTCCTGCTGGCAGCGGAATCCGCAGGTGCGCTGATTGCGATCGAACTGCGCACCGCCGGAGTGCCCTGGAGCGCCGCGGCCCATCAAGAGATTCTCGAGGTGTCGCTTGGACCCCGGCCGACGGAAGGATCTCGCCCTGCTCGTATCGAGGCCCTGGGTGCAGCGGTGCGAGATGCTCTCGATGATCCGTCGGCAAGCCTGGATTCGCAGCCGAAGCTCCTGCGGTCGCTGCACCGTGTCGGAGTGCTTGCCGCGTCGACGAGTCGGTGGGAACTCGCCGAGTACGATCACCCCGCCATCGCCCCCCTGCTGGAGTACAAGAAGCTGACACGGCTCCTGAGTGCGAACGGATGGACGTGGCTCGACGAGTGGGTGACCGACGATCGATTCCGCCCTGTCTACGTTCCGGCCGGGGTTGTCACGGGCAGATGGTCATCGTCCGGCGGGGGAGCGCTGCAGATCCCGCGTCTGCTGCGCGGGGCAGTCCGCGCGGACCCCGGTTGGCGCCTCGTCGTCGCCGATGTTGCGCAGCTCGAGCCCAGGGTCCTCGCGGCGATGTCGAGTGATCACCGCCTCGCCGAGGCGGCACGGGGGCGAGATCTGTATGCAGGGATCGTCGACTCGGGAGTGGTCGGCACCAGACAAGAGGCGAAGATCGCCATGCTCGGCGCAATGTATGGCGCGACCACCGGAGACTCCGCCCGCTTGCTCCCATCCTTGCGACGTGCGTATCCGCGTGCCATGGGCCTCGTGGATGAGGCCGCACGCCGTGGCGATGAGGGTGGGGTGGTGTCGACCTGGCTGGGCCGAACCTGTTCGCCTCCGAGCGACCGGTGGCATGCAGTACAGGGCCGGGCGAGCGAGCCGGATGCCGGTGACCCCGAGCGCTTGCAGGCGCGGCGGGCAGCGAAGGATCGTGGGCGTTTCACTCGTAATTTCATCGTTCAGGGGACCGCCGCCGAATGGGCGCTGGCGTGGATGGCCGATCTCCGCGGGCGACTCGAAGCGCTGCCCACGGCAGCGCCGACCGGCAACGGCGTCCGGACCCGTCTTCGCGCGCCGGGCACACCTCGCGCTCTTCCTCCACGATGAAGTCATCGTCCACACGCCCGAGGAGCATGCTGACGCGGTGGTGGAGGCGGTGGGCGCAGCTGCGGCATCCGCGGGAAAGCTGCTTTTCGGCCGGTTTCCGATCGACTTTCCGCTCGATGTGCGCGTCGCCGAGTCCGCGGCGAAGGACTGAATCAGCCGCAGGCGGGGTCGTAGGTGCCCAGCGTCGGGCGATGCACGAGCGGCGTGTGGAGAATGGTTGGGCTCACGACGTCGGCATCCGGCGCGGTGAAGCGGAACTCGAGCGTGCCGCTTGATCCGGGTGTGAGCTCGATCGCGGCTGCGCTGGTCGGGAAGCCGCCGTCCTCGACATTCGTCGAGACGACGAGCGCGTCGCCGTTTCGCACGCCGCCCGCAAACCACCCCGGCGGCGCAGCGACGGAGATGAGAGTGGAGATATTTCCTGCGGGCACTCCGTAGTGCCCTCCGCCGGTCATGCTCAGCGGGAGTGTTGCGGCATCCGCTGGAGCGTTGCTGGTGAGCGCCACCTGAACCGCGACCTCAGAACGTCCATCGTCGCGGCACGTCACCGTCCCGCTGTCGATGGTGACGTCGAGGAAGGTGTCGAGTTTGCCACCTGTGAAGTCGTTGAAATACACGGCGAAGGCATTGTCCCCGGCCAATTCATGGCGAACGAGCGGACCTGCGAGAGTCGTACCCGCGAGCACCTTCTCCTCGTCGGCATCCGCACTCCATGCCGAAATCCGCCCATCGTCGACAGCGGTGGTCACAGCGGAGATCCAACCGAGTGGATCCGAACCTACCGAGAGGACGTGATTCATGGCGACGCTGGCAACGGTCTGCAGGTACGCGGTCTGCTCGTCCTGATTCAGGAGAAGATACGGCGCGACCATGAGCGTCTGCACCAGATTGTCGGCGTTCAGCTCGGTCCCGTCCGGGAGAGTCGTGGGCCCGACAGCGGCGAGGAGACCGCGCACGACGAGGGGATCAATCGCGATGACACTGTCGGGAATCGTTCCGGTCAGATCCGTCCACCACTTCGCAGCGAGTTGGGCAGAAAGGGTGAAGTCCGGCGTCATCGTCGTGTTCTGCACGTAGCGTCCGACACCCTCGTAGAGCTGATTCGTCGAGTCGGGGATGGGGAGGATGTCGGACTCGCGCTTGTGGAACTCGCTCGAATCCGATTGCCGGACGAGTTCGAGATGTCCGCCGTCCGCACGAAACTCCAAATATGAGCCAGTGAGCCCGCCGCCCGTGCGCAATTCCGCGTTGTTCTGCAGAACGATCAGCACTGTCCGTGGTTCGTCGGCACCGAGCATCCCGGGCAGGATCTCCGCCGCATCATCTAGTCCCGCCACGATCGCGGAAGCCTGATCGACGACGACACTCAGGCTGTCCACACCATCGGCGACTTGACCGATGAGTGCGGTCGTATCGATCGCGCCGAGTTCGCCCTTCGCAGTACTGAGGGTGGTGTCTGCCGCCGATACACGATCGTGTATTCCGCTGATCAGGTCGAGGTTGAGTGTGCCATCGCGCAGGAGGTCAGCCGACATCGCCTCCTCGGCGACCTGCGACCAGGGGCGTGATGGCTTCGTCTGCGACGGCGGAGAGTTGCGCACTCGCAATGCGCACGGCTGCGAGGTTGGCTCCCGCGACGGGAACCCATTCCGCGACCCGCCACACCGGATCGGACGTGAGGTCAGCGGCCCGCGCCGCCTGTGTTGCAATGTCATCCGCGGCCGACTTTGCTCCCGCCAGATCGCCATTGCCAGCAGCCTCCGTCATCGCCTGCGCAGCCGGAACCACATCAGCTAGTGCTTCGCGAGCGCCGAGAGCACGTACCCCGACCCACGCGACGGCGGCGATCACAACGATGACGAGGCCGAGAAGAGACCAAAGGATGACCGATCGCCGACGCCGGCGACGCGGCGCAGGCGTCGGATCTGTCATGCGGTCAGCTGCGCGCCCGTCGCCGCATCGTGATCAGCAGGATGCCGCCGAGGGCCAGGATGCCGCCGCCGATCGCGATCGGCAAGACAGGAATGTCCGAACCGGTGGAGGGCAGACCCGAGGTGCTGCTCGTCGAGGCGGTCGAGAACGTCTGTCCGGGCGGATTGGTGGCACACACGGGCGTCGCCGCGGGGTATGACAGCGCGACCGGCAGCTCCGGGTTGACCTTGATGACGGCGGTGATCGGGCCACGAGTCCACGCGTAGTTGCCCGAGGTCTCAACCCAGACGCCGTTCTCATATGCCCAGCCGGGCCAGCCAGTGGCATTCCCTGCAGAATCCACCGACGCGCCGGGCCAGAGCACCGTACCGGTCAGCGTGCCATTGACGATCGTCCCGAGCGGGATCGTGACGCTGTTGGTGCCGTCGGTCATGATGAGAAACGCTTCGTCGCTCGTCGACTGCAGATCGGGATCGGTCAGCGCGACCGAGTAGTGGATCCACGGCACGTCTGCTTCACAGGTGCCGACGGCGAAGGACCCGGCGAGCGTGGGTTCCTTCGGCGGTGCGGGCGGATACAGCTCGTCTGCGGTCGGAACCGCGGACTCGATCACACTCGCACTCGCGAGCATCGGAAAGCCCAGCACCAACGCGGCAGCGAGCCCGACAGAAAAAAGAATCTTGCGCAAGATAATCGCCCCCCAGAGGCTTGATATCGGCTTCGCCCCAGTTGGAAGCCGCATCGGTCTCAAGAGTACCACCGGGGTTCGCAAATCGGACGGTGTCGATGTGATCCGAAACCGGCGCGGGTAGACTCGCCCATGCGAATGGGTCGGCTGGACGGTCGCGTGGCGGGAGACCGCACCGAGGAACGTCCGGGCTCCACAGGGCAGGGCGGTGGGTAACACCCACCCGGAGTGATCCGCGAGACAGTGCCACAGAGAACAGACCGCCGCAGCCCCGGCTGCGGTAAGGGTGAAACGGCGGTGTAAGAGACCACCGGGATCGTGGTGACACGATCCGCAAGGTAAACCTCGCCCGGAGCAAGGCCAGACAGAGGATGCTGACGCGGCTCGCCGAGTCCTCGGGTAGGCCGCTGGAACGGCACGGCAACGTGTCGTCGAGAGAGATGACCGTCTACGGGGCGTGAGCCCCCGGACAGAACCCGGCGTACAGGCTGACCCATTCGCGCCCCGCCGGACGCCCGTTATGCCGGCGTCAGGCCTGTCAGGGCTAGGGCTGCGGCGCCGATGATCCCGGCGTTGTTGCGGTGGATCGCCGGCACGATCGGCGTGTCCAGGGTCAGCAGTGGCAAGAACTGGTCAGCGTGCTTGGACACCCCGCCCCCGACGACGAACAAGTCTGGAGTGAAGAGGAACTGGAGGTGGCTGTAGTACCACTGCAGCCGGGATGCCCACTCGGCCCAATCCAATTCCTCACGCTCCATCGCCGAGTATGCAGCCCACGCCTCGGCATCTTTGCCCTGCTTCGCGCGCTGCACGTGACCGAGTTCGGAGTTGGGGATCAGGATGCCGTTGTAGATCATCGCGGTCCCGATGCCGGTGCCCAGGGTGGTGAGGATCACGAGCCCGTCGATGTTGCGCGCCGCGCCGTACCGCACCTCCGCGACACCTGCCACGTCGGCATCGTTCGCGAAATGGATGTCGCGCCCCAGTCCGTCGGCGAAGAACTTCTCAGCCTCGAAGCCGATCCAGCTGTCAGCGACATTCGCCGCAGACAGTGTCTTACCGTTCTTCACGATCGCAGGGAACGCGACGCCGAGCGGGACGTCCGAGTCCGAAACGTCCAGCGTCTCCAAGACGGTCTTCACCGCAGCAAGAACGTCTTTCGGCTCTGCGCCGACCGGTGTCTTCACCTTCACGCGGTCCGTCAGCAGCGCGCCCGCCTCCAGGTCGACCAGCGCCCCCTTGATGCCGGTGCCGCCAATGTCCACGCCGACCGCACGGGTCGCATTCGTCGTCATGACGCCCAGCCTACCCAGACCTCGTGACCCGCTCAGTAGGATCGATCTCGCACCCTCCGAGCGACGAAAGGTTGGCGAGAGATGGCCGACGCGAGCGAGAAGTACTGGTACAACCTGACGACCGGCGCCGTCGAGCGTGGATTCGAATCGCCTGCCGTCGACCGGGCCGGGCCATTCGACTCCGAAGAGGAGGCGGCGCAGGCTCCTGCGCTGATGGCAAAGCGTTCGCGCGCCTGGGCCGAAGAAGATGCCCGCGACGATGACTGGGGTTCCGGGGGCACGGATTCCAGCGAGGCGGCAGAGAAGTAGGCTGGCTTTCGAGCCTTCAGAGAGGACGCGATGGACAAGCAGCGGGACTTCGTATTGCGGACGATCGAGGAGCGTGGAGTCAAGTTCGTGCGACTCTGGTTCACCGATGTGATCGGCACACTCAAATCGGTGGCGATCGCGCCTGCCGAGGTCGAGGGTGCGTTCGCGGAGGGTCTGGGTTTCGACGGATCGGCGATCGAAGGTCTGACGCGGTCTCACGAGTCTGATCTGCTCGCCCACCCCGACCCGACCACCTTCCAGACTCTTCCGTGGCGGGGCGAAATCGATCCCACCGGACGCATGTTCTGCGACATCACGACGCCCGATGGCGAGCCCGCTGTCGCCGACCCGCGGCATGTGCTCAAGCGGACGCTGGCGAAGGCCGCAGATGCCGGCTTCACGTTCTACACACATCCTGAGATCGAGTTCTACCTCCTGAAGTCGTCGTCTTACGGACCGGATGGTCCGGAGCCGGTCGACAACGCCGGCTACTTCGACAACGTGCCCGGCGGCACGGCACATGACTTCCGTCGTCGTTCGGTGCGCATGCTCGAGGATCTCGGGATCTCCGTCGAGTTCAGTCACCACGAGGGTGGCCCCGGCCAGAACGAAATCGATCTCCGGTACGCCGACGCGCTGGCCACAGCCGACAACATCATGACCTTCCGCACCGTCGTCAAAGAGGTGGCGATCGAGCAGGGGGTTTACGCGACCTTCATGCCGAAGCCCCTCAGCGGCCAACCGGGAAGCGGCATGCACACCCACATGTCGCTGTTCGAAGGCGACACCAACGCGTTCTATGAAGAGGGCGCCGAATATCAGCTGTCCAAGACCGGCCGGCAGTTCATCGCGGGTCTGCTGCGGCACGCGAATGAAATGGCGGCGGTGACGAACCAGTTCGTCAACTCCTACAAGCGCATGTGGGGCGGTGACGAGGCTCCCAGTTACATCACGTGGGGGCACAACAACCGCTCGGCGCTCGTTCGAGTCCCGATGTACAAGCCCCGCAAGGGTCAGTCATCGCGGGTCGAGTATCGCGGATTGGATTCCGCGACGAATCCCTACCTGGCGTACTCCCTGTTGCTCGCCGCCGGACTCAAAGGCATCGAAGAGGGCTACGAGCTGCCGCCCGAGGCGGAAGACAACGTCTGGTACATGTCGGACTCCGAGCGCCGTGCACTCGGCTATGAGCCGATGCCCGCGAGTCTGGATCACGCCCTTGGATACATGGAGGAGTCGGAACTGGTTGCCGAAACGCTCGGTGAGCAGGTCTTCAACTACGTACTCCTCAACAAGCGCCGCGAATGGCAGGACTACCGCGACCAGGTCACGCCCTTCGAGTTGAAGAGCAACCTGGAGATGCTCTGACGCCATGAGCTCGTCCGCGCGGTCTTCCGGACGTACCGCACTGGCCCGCATGGGGTTCAGCGAGCTCAGCGAGGCCGAAGCAATGCTCGGCGAACTCGCCGAGTCGGTTGACATCCCACGCGATGACGTGGTCGCTTCGGCGCATCGCGCGGCCGACCCCGATGGGGCGTTGTCAGCACTCGTTCGCATCGCTCGTCGCGATCCGAGTCCGGTCCGTGTGGTTCTCCGTGACGTGCCGGCGACGACGTGGACGCTGCTGGGGGCGTCCTCGGGGTTCGGCGAATTCTTCCAACGGCATCCCGAGGAGATCACCTGTCTGCTCGACGCAGGCGCCGCGCTGCCGACGAACGACGAACTCCATGCCGAGATGTTGGCCTCCGTCGGTGCGGTCGACGGATTCTCGGACAGCGGCGACGAAGATGCCTGGGTCGCGCTGCGGGTCCGCTATCGTCGTCTGCTCGCGCAGATCGCCGCGTACGACCTCTTGGCGCCGAGCGCGGTCGACGTACTTCCTGCGGTCGCTGCGGCGCTAGCGGATGCCGCCGGTGCTGCGCTCGAAGCCTCGCTCGCGGTTGCACGCACGCGCGTGGCAGGTGGCACCCGCGGCGTGGGCCTCTTTCCCAGAGAGCAGGTCGCGGCGGCCAAACTCGCGATCATCGGGATGGGCAAAACCGGAGCCCGCGAACTGAACTACGTCAGCGATGTCGACGTGATCTTCGTCGGGGGAGCGGACGACGACGTAGTCGCGGAGCTCGGCGACAGTCGGGTAAATGACATCGCGACCCGTCTCGCTGTCCAGACCATGCGCGGCATCTCCAGCATCGAGATCGAACCGGGTCTGTGGGAGGTCGATGCCAATCTGAGACCCGAAGGCAAGCAGGGCGCGCTGGTGCGGAGCCTCGAGTCCCATCTGGCGTATTACGGACGCTGGGCAAAAAGCTGGGAGTTCCAGGCTCTCCTCAAGGCCCGACCGATCGCCGGCGACGTGGGGCTGGGGGAGGCGTACGTGGCCGCGGTGCAGCCGAAAATCTGGACGAGCGCGGCGCGAGAGAACTTCGTCGACAGTGTTCAGCGGATGCGTGAGCGCGTCACGGAGCACATCCCCGCCGAGGATGTGCCGTATCAACTCAAGCTCGGGCCGGGCGGCATCCGCGACATCGAGTTCACCGTCCAGCTCCTGCAGCTCGTTCACGGCTTGGCCGACGACAAAATCCGGCAGCGCGGCTCGCTTCCGGCCATCGAGGCACTCGTCTCCGAGGGGTATATCGGTCGTGCCGACGCCGCGACCTTCTCCCACGATTACCGTGTGCTGCGGGTGCTCGAACATCGGGTTCAACTGCGGGAACTTCGTCGGACGCACCTCCTGCCGAGAGACGCCGATGCGCGTCGCATCCTCTCCCGGGCGTCGGGGCTCGCCGACTCCGCCGCGGGCGTCTGGGAGCTCTGGGAATCTGTCAAGCGCGAGGTGCGCGAGATCCACGTGCGGTTGTTCTACCGGCCCCTGTTGTCCGCCGTGGCGGCACTTCCTGCGTCCGAGCAGACTCTCTCACCCGAGCATGCGCATGATCGTCTCGCCGCCGTCGGCTTCCGCGATCCTGCCGGAGCGCTCCGACACATCGGAGCGCTCACCAGCGGATTGAGCCGGAAGGCCACGATCCAACGCCACCTGATGCCGGTGATGATCCGGTGGTTCGCCGATGGGGTGGACCCGGACTATGGGCTGCTCGCATTCCGGCGCGTGAGCGAACGGCTGGGAAACACGCCGTGGTTCCTCCGGCTGTTGCGCGACTCGGCCGGGGCCGCCGAGAAGCTCACCCACGTTCTGTCGGGCTCCCGATACATCGGCGAACTCATGGAGTGGATCCCCGAATCCGTCGCCTGGCTCGATGACGATGTACAGCTCCGGCCGCGCTCGGGCCTGGCACTGCAACAGGAAGCGCGTGCGATTCAGTCGCGCTACTCCACAATTGATGCTGCGACGCGATCGGTTCGCGCCCTCCGGCGTCGAGAATTGCTCCGCCTCGCGATGGCCGCGGTACTCGAGACGATCACGATCGAAGAGCTCGCCCAAGCATTGACCACCATCAGCGAGGTCACGATTCAGGCGACGTTGCGTGCGGTTCGCCGCGAGGTGGTCCCCGACGAAGATCGGGCACTGGATTTCTCTGTCATTGCGATGGGGCGCTTCGGAGGGTCGGAACTCGGTTTCGGCTCCGACGCGGATGTCATGTACGTCTACCGCGCCAACGGCATCGATCCCCAGCGCGCACACGATCTCGCTCTTCGGTTGGTCGCGGGACTGCACAAGTACTCGGAGGATCAGCGGCTCCCCTTCGACCTCGACGCCGATCTGCGGCCCGAGGGTCGCACCGGACCGATGGCACGCTCCATCGAGTCCTACGCCGAGTATTACCGGCGTTGGTCGCTGTCTTGGGAGGCGCAGGCTCTCCTGAGAGCGCGGGGCGTGGCCGGCAGTGTCAAGCTGATCCGCGCCTTCTTCGCTCTCGCCGATGAACTGAGATATCCGGCGAACCCCGATCCTCAGGGGCTCCGCGAGATCAAGCGCATCAAGGCGCGTGTCGAGAGCGAGCGGATGCCGCAGGCCATCGAACGCTCGAGGCACCTCAAGCTCGGGCCGGGCGGTCTGAGTGACGTCGAGTGGCTCGTCCAAATGCTGCAGCTGCAGCACGCGCACGACGTGCCGGGGATGCAGACCACCTCCACGATCGCGGCGCTGCAGGCCGCGCGAAAGGCGGGGCTGATCTCGGATGCCGCGACCGATCGCCTCGCGGCCTCATGGCGGCTCGCGAGCCGTCTCCGCTCCGTGAACACATTGCTCTCCGGGCACACCAGCGACGTGCTGCCCACCGATCGGGTGAAGCTCGACGGCATCGGTCGGCTCCTCGAATACCCCCCGCACTCCGCTACCCGGGTCGAGGAAGAATGGCTCGGCTCCGCGCGCCGCGCGCGCCGCGTGTTCGAGAAGCTCTTCTACGGCTGATCACGCAACCCGGTCGTGGCACGCGAAGAGGCCCCGGTCTCCCGAGGCCCCTTGCGTTAGCGTGACTCAGACGCCGTAGTACAGCTCGAACTCGAACGGGTGCGGGCGGGCAGCCAGCGGCTTGATCTCGTTCTCGATCTTGTACTCGATCCAGGTTTCGATGAGCTCGGGCGTGAAGACGTTGCCGGCGAGCAGGAACTCGTTGTCAGCGCGGAGGGCCTCAAGCGAGTCCAGCAGCGAGTTGGGGACCTGAGGGATGTTCTTGGCTTCCTCGGGCGGCAGCTCGTAGAGGTCCTTGTCGACGGGCTCGTGCGGCTCGATGCGGTTTTTGATGCCGTCGAGGCCTGCCATCAGCTGCGCGGCGAATCCGAGGTACGGGTTGCCTGAGGCATCCGGGGCACGGAACTCGATGCGCTTCGCCTTCGGGTTCGTGCCCGTGATCGGGATACGAATGGCGGCGGAGCGGTTGCCGGCCGAGTACACGAGGTTCACGGGAGCCTCGTAGCCCTTGACGAGGCGACGGTAGGAGTTCAGCGTCGGGTTGGTGAACGCGAGCACTGCAGGAGCGTGCGCGAGCAGACCGCCGATGTACCAGCGAGCAACATCGGAAAGTCCGCCGTAGCCGGACTCGTCGTAGAACAGCGGCTTGCCGTCGCTCCACAGCGACTGGTGCACGTGCATGCCCGAACCGTTGTCGCCGAAGAGCGGCTTCGGCATGAAGGTCGCGGACTTGCCCCACTGCTCGGAGGTGTTCTTGACGATGTACTTGAACTTCAGGATGTCATCGGCCGCGTGAACCATGGTGTCGAAGCGGTAGTTGATCTCCTGCTGACCGCCGGTGCCCACCTCGTGGTGCGAGCGCTCGAGGATGAAGCCGGCCTCGATGAGCTTGAGCGTGATGTCATCGCGCAGGTCGGCCGTCTTGTCGACGGGGCTGACGGGGAAGTAGCCACCCTTGTACGGGGTCTTGTTGGCGAGGTTTCCGCCCTCTTCGACGCGGCCGGTGTTCCAGGCGCCCTCTTCGGAGTCGACGGTGTAGAAGCTCGAGTTCTGCTTCACTTCGAAGCGAACGTCGTCGAAGATGTAGAACTCCGCCTCGGGGGCGAAGAAAGCGGTGTCGGCGATGCCGGTCGAGGCGAGGTACTTCTCAGCCTTCTTGGCGACCTGGCGCGGGTCCTTGTGGTAGATCTCGCCGGTGCGCGGGTTGTAGATGTCGAAGATCATGATGAGGGTCTTCGCCTCGCGGAACTGGTCGACGTACGCCGTCGAAACGTCCGGGATCAACTGCATGTCGGATTCGTGGATGTTCGCGAAACCACGGATCGACGAGCCGTCGAACAGCTGCCCGACAGTGAAGAACTCCTCGTCAACCGTGGACGCAGGAATGTTGAAGTGCTGCTGAACACCAGGGAGATCCGTAAAACGGATGTCGAGGAACTTGACGTCCTCGTCCTTGATGAACTTGAGCACCTCGGATGAATCTTTGAACATGAAGTCTCCAAGATCGGGTGAGCAACTTTTCCTGGATGAGGACCAGGTTTGATCGAACCTACCCGCATCCAGTTGCTCTCTAGTATCCCCGATGTTTCGGGCATGTTACGGCGGCCCGATTAGGGTGGCAGAGTGCCAGACGACTCAGATAATGCTTTTCCCGGTGAACGATTGGGTCTGCCCCAGACGGGATCGGGAAGCGTCGGTCGGATCGGGCGTCGGATCGCGGCGATCGCGATCGACTGGGCGTGCGCCGTGATCGTATCGCTGGCTTTCTTCGCGTACGACTCGCTCGCCACGCTCGCCGTGTTCGCCCTCGTGCAGATCGTCTTCATCCCCACCATCGGCGGCAGTCCGGGGCATCGCCTCGTCGGATTGCGGACGGTGCTGCAGACCGGCGGATGGGTCGGGCTGTGGCGGCCGATTGTCCGCACGGCGCTACTGGTTCTCGTCATCCCCGCCGTGATCTGGGACGCCGACCAGCGGGGCCTTCATGACAAAGCGGTCGGGACGATCCTCGTCAGAAGCTGAGGGATGCTGTCCCGATCGGGTGAGCCACTGTCCTTCGTCAGCGTGGGCGAGGTGAACGCGCCCGCATCGGGTCGATGCCCTTGGGAATCGGGAGCGAGGTGACCGACTTCGAGACCGACTCGATGCGCTTGATGACGGCAGCCATCGTCGTCCGGTCGATCGCCTTGGGGTACGACTTGATGGTCTTCGACAACTTCGAGATGGGAACATCGTCATCACCGTGACCGACGTAGATCACGTGGACCGGCACGCCTGAGGCCACGCGCTGCACTTTCGAGCGCTCGTCGTTGATCAGGCGGGTCAATCGGCCACGGGCACCTTCGCCGACGACCACGACCCCGCCACGCCCGATCGCGCGATAAACGGCTTCCTGCGTCTTCGGGTTGACACCCACCGGCATGTCGGATGCCTGCCAGTTGCGCCCCAGCGCGGTGGAGATGATGTGCCCGGTGGCGCCTGGCATGCCGTCCAATCGTTTGTACATGGCATGCGTCGACAGACGAGTGAGCGTGATCATCGCCAGGAGGAACCCGAACATCAGCCCCGTGACGCCCCAGAGGACGATGCTCCAGATGGCAGCGGGCGGAATGAGGAAGCCCACCAGCACGCCGATGCCGATGGTGACGATGATGATCGCCACCAGGACCCACGGAAGCCACTTGTAGTAACCGGCCGTGAACGAGTACAGGGACCGGATCTGCGAGATGAAACCGGGGCGCTTCTCGGGCGCGGGACTGCGGGTTGCCATGGGGACCAGCCTACCTTTTCGTGTCGCAGTCCTCTCCCCAGATCTCGCGCCCCGACGGATTCTCCACCGATCGATGTCGCTGTGCACAGTCTGCATTGCGACGAGGCGAAGCTGACGGGATGAGCGTGCCGACACTGTTGCCAGACCTTGACGGCGCAAGCAGGGTCCTGCGCACAGTGTCCACGACTGACGCACCCTATCCGGGCGTTCTCGTCGGCGGCGAGGTCGTGACCCTTTGGGTGGACATCGAGGACTTTGCGGGTCCGGCATGGCGCGGATCTCCTGACGGTCATCTGCTCGCCCCGCGGGATATCGCCCGCACCGCAACCGGGCATGCCGTTGTCCTGGCCCACTGCACGGAACGCGCGACGGACGCGATCGATCGCCGCGAGGTCGTGACGGCGGGGGAGGCGGTGACGATCGGAGTGAGCATCGTGCGCGCGGCGGTGGAAGCGATCGCGCTCGGGGCCGAGAACGGAACCTGGTGGCTCACGGATGAGGCGCGCCCTGTTCTCGCCATCACCGGAAACCTGCCGTGGCACGACGAAGCCATCCGAATACTGGCGATGATCGCCGTCGGCCAGCCCGACGCTCTGCACGCGAGCCTGGCGGCTGTCTCGGCAGCGCTCGCCACGCCACGGCGGTTGGCGCGGGACGCGGACGACCTTGAGAATGCCCTGTTCGTCGAAGCGGATGCCGCACCACTCGTCACGGATTCGCTCGCACCACTGCGCGCGCGCCGCCTCGCGATCGATCGCAGCGCGGCCGGCCAGCCGGAACCTCGCGAGAGGATGGCACCGCTCCGCGACGCCATTGCCCGCCACGTGGATGCCGCGTGGGCCGACGCGGTGGTCGGCGCATTGCGAAGGGTGCGGGTTCCACGCGGGCGACCACGCGTGTCGGTCACCGACCCGACCGGGACAGACGCACCTGCCCTATCCGCCGCTCCCGCTCCCGCATCCGCACGACGGCATCCTCGAGCGCCCGTCCTGCTCGGGGTCGGGCTTGCGGCGGCGATCCTGGTGGTGGGGGCGGCGTGGCCTCAGCCGGACGAATCGAAAGCCATCCCGCAGGTGCAGACTCCGCAGGGCGCGACCGCGAGTGTGGTCCCTTCGGCTGCGTCCGATCCTTCGACCGCGTCGGATGCTTCGGCCGCTTCCGATCCTTCGATCCCTGCGATTTCCGCAGCACCGTCGACCCCGGCAACGCCCGCTTCGGTCACCTCCGCCGCCGCAGGGGCCGAGGATGCCTCAGCGCTCTTGGACCGGTTCGCCGCGTGTACGGAGGCCCCGACACCGAACTGCCGGGCGGAAACCGTCGAGGATCCCGCGCGCGAGTTTCCGGTCGGCATCGCCGGCGCACAGCGTCCGCGAACGGTCACCCTCATTGAGGATCTGGGCGGGGTACAGGTGCTGAGAGTGCAACCCCTGAGCGCGGAAAGCGACAGCGCCCCCGCGCAGATCGTGGTGATCGTGCGCGAGGGCGCTGAGTGGCTCGTGCGCGATGTCTACGACATCGTGGAGCAACTGTGAATCAGATACCCAGCTGGGCCTCGAACTGCGCGGCCTCGAGGCGAGTCTTCATCTTCCCGAGGAAACCAGCAGCGTCGGCGCCATCGATGATGCGGTGGTCGTACGACAGCGCGAGGTAGACGTACGAGCGAACCGAAATCGCATCCTTGCCATCGACAGTGACGATGCCGGGACGCTTGACGACCACGCCGGTGCCGAGGATGGCCGACTGCGGAAGGAAGACGACGGGCGTGTCGAACAGCGCGCCGCGCGAACCGGTGTTCGTCAGCGTGAAAGTCCCACCGGCCAACTCGTCCGGCTTGAGCTTGTTGCTGCGCGTCCGTGCCGCGAGATCGGCGATGTCGTGCGCGATTTCGGCGAGGTTCTTCGACGCCGCGTCGCGCAGCACCGGGGTCAACAGTCCGCGCTCCGTGTCGACCGCGATGGAGATGTTCTCCGTAGCCGGGTAGACGATCTGGTCGCCGTCCACCGTCGCGTTGACGATCGGGGACGACTGCAGCGCTTCGGCAGCAGCGAGAGCGAAGAACGGCAGGAACGACAGCTTGTCGCCGGTCTTCTCGAGGAACGGGCCCTTGGCCTTGTCGCGGAAATTCGCCAGTTTGGTGACGTCGACTTCGACAACCGTCGTCAACTGCGCGGTCTGCTGCATTGAGGCGACGGCGCGCTGGGCAAGGACCTTGCGCAGACGCGACATCGGCTGCGTCGTGCCACGCAACGGCGAGACCTCGACCGGTGCAGCCGCGGCAGGAGCCGGTGCGGCAGCCGGCGCGGGCGCCTTGGCGGCTTCAGCAGCCTTCAGCACGTCCTCCTTGCGGATGCGGCCTCCGACACCAGTTCCCGAGATCGCCGCGAGGTCGACGCCCTGCTGCTGAGCGAGACGGCGGACGAGGGGAGTGACGTACGTGACTGCATCGCTTGACGCGGCGACGGCCTCGGGCGCGGCGCTCGGTGCGGCCGGAGCCGGTGCGGACGACTCGCCCGCGGGGAGGTCCGGTGCCACGGGCGCAGCGGGTGCCTCGGCCTTGGGTGCCTCGGCCTTCGGTGCCTCAGTCTTGGGCGCCTCGTCTGCGGGGGCTGGTGCAGCCGGTGCTGCCGGCTGTTCTGCTGCGGGCGCGGGCGCTGCCTGTGCGGGCGCTGGGGCTGCCGGCGCCGGTTCTGCCGGTGCTTCTGGCGCGGCGGCAGGAGCACCGGAGCCGATGCGCGCCAGCGTGGCGCCGACCTCGACGGTGTCGTCTTCGGCAACAAGGAGCTCGACGATCGTGCCGGCGAACGGCGAGGGGATCTCGGTGTCGACCTTGTCTGTGGAGATCTCCAGGAGCGGCTCGTCCACCTCGACGGTGTCGCCGACCTGCTTCAGCCAACGCGTCACGGTGCCTTCGGTGACGCTCTCGCCGAGTTCGGGGAGCACGACATCCTTGGCATCTCCGGCATCAGCCGGTGCCGGAGCGGGCTCTGATGCGGCAGCGGCGGGCGCTTCCTGAGCGGGCGCTTCCTGTGCGGCGGGTTCCGGAGCGGGCTCTTCCGCGGCCGGCTCGGCTTCGGCAGGGGCCTCGGCGGCGGGAGCGGACTGCTCAGCCGCAGGCGCATCGTCGGACGCCGATCCTGAACCATCGCCGATCTTCGCGAGAACGGCGCCGACCTCGACGACCTCATCCTCCTGGACGAGGATCTCTTCGATCACGCCGCTCACCGGCGACGGAATCTCGGTGTCCACCTTGTCGGTGGAGATCTCCAGGAGGCCCTCATCGGCCTCGACGGTGTCGCCGACGTTCTTCAGCCAGCGGGTGACCGTACCCTCGGTGACGCTCTCGCCGAGCGCGGGGAGGACGACGGAAGTGCTCATGGAATCTATCTCCTTCAAGAAAGGCCGATGTGGTGTCTAGCTTAGTGATGCCGTTGCAGCGGCGGTGTCCGCCGAAGGCACGGAAAAGTGCGGTGGGGTGTGCGGGCGGATCAGAGCGCGTGCAGAGGTTTGCCGGCGAGAGCCAGGAACGCCTCACCCAGTGCTTCGCTTTGGGTCGGATGCGCATGGATGAACGGCGCGATGTCTTCGGGGTGCGCTTCCCATCCCACAGCCAATTGTCCCTCAGTGATCAACTCGCCGACGCGATCGCCGGCGAGATGAACCCCCAGGATGGGGCCGTCTGTCAGACGAACGACCTTGACGATGCCCGCTGTGCCGAGGATTTCACTCTTTCCGTTGCCGGCGAGGTTGTACTCGTACGAGGTGATGCGATCGCCGTGCCGCTCGCGCGCCTGTGCCTCGGTAAGACCGACGGAAGCGACTTCGGGGCTCGAGTACGTCACCCGAGGGATCACGGTCTCGTCGATCGGGACGGGGTGCAACCCCGCGATCTCCTCAGCCACGAAAATTCCCTGCTGGAACCCGCGATGCGCAAGCTGCAGTCCGGGCACGATGTCGCCGACGGCCCACACCCGCGGTGCGGTGGTGCGCAGTCGGTCATCGACGGTGACGAATCCGCGTTCCATGTTGATTCCGGCGCCTTCGAACCCGAGGTCGGCCGTCGAGGGACCGCGTCCAACCGCGACGAGCAGGTAGTCGGCCTCCAATGTGGTGCCGTCCTCCAGGGTGAGGATGACGGCATCCGGGGTCTGGCTCGCTTCGGAGAAGCGGACGCCCAGCTTGGAGGCGATGCCCCGCTTGCGGAACGCTCGCTCGAGCGCCTTACTGAGCGCGACATCCTCGTTGGGCACGAGATGATCCAAAGCCTCGACGATCGTCACATCGACCCCGAATGACCGCCATACGCTGGCGAACTCCACACCGATGACGCCGCCGCCGAGAATGATCACGCGATCCGGGACGACGTCCAGCGCAAGCGCTTCTTCGCTCGTGAGGATCCGTCCGCCGATCTCGAGTCCCGGCAGGGTCCGACTGTAGGACCCGGTCGCCAGAATGAGGTCTGCACCGCGGTACACATCGTCGCCGACGGCGATGGCACCATCTGCGGTGACTCGCCCCGTACCCGCCACGACGGTGATCCCGCGCGCGCGGATCAGACCTTCGAGGCCCTTGAACTTCTTCTCCACGATGTTCTCGCGGTAGGCCCGCACACCCGCCGGGTCGATCCCGCCGAGGGTCGCCGTCACGCCGACGGTCGATGCCGTGCGGATGTGGTCGGCGACCTCCGCCGCATGCAGCAGCGCCTTCGTGGGAATGCACCCGCGATGCAGGCACGTACCGCCGAGCTTGTCCTTCTCGATGAGGACGACCGATTTGCCCAACTCTGCGGCCCGCAAGGCGGCCGCGTACCCGCCGCTGCCGCCACCGAGCACGACGAGGTCAGATGTGTGTTCGGTCATCGGGTACCTCCAGCGAGGAATTCGATCAGTGATCGCACCGAGGCCCCCGTGGGACCCTTGTCGGTGGCGCCGAACCCGCCGCCCTTGTTCATTCCGACACCGGCGATGTCGAGGTGGATCCAAGGGATCCGCGGTGCGTCCGCCTCGTCGGACACGCGACCGACGAACCGCTGCAGGAACAATGCCGCGAAGAGTGAACCGCCGGCCGGGTCGCCGATCTTCGCATTCTGCAGGTCCGCGATCGGTGAATCCAGATCGGCCTCCATGTGCGCGGGCAGCGGCATCTGCCACGCGAGTTCACCGGCGCGGTCCGCGGCCGCGAGGTACTCGGCAACGACCGTGTCCTCGCCCATCACGCCCGCATGACGGGTGCCGAGCGCGACCGTGATCGCGCCGGTGAGCGTGGCGACATCGATGAGCACATCGGGGTGCGTACGGCTTGCTGCGACGAGGCCGTCTGCGAGGACGACGCGCCCCTCGGCATCAGTGTTGAGCACCTCGACCGTCGTGCCGTCCAGAATCCGGACGACGTCGCCGGGACGCGTCGCGCGTCCTGACGGCATGTTCTCGGCGACGCAGAGCCAGGCCGACACGTGCACCGGCAGCGCGAGCTGCGCCGCGGCTCGAACGACGGCGAGCGCCGTGGCGGCTCCGCACATGTCGTATTTCATGCCCACCATCCCCGCGGCAGGTTTCAGGGAAAGCCCGCCGGAGTCGAAGGTGATGCCCTTTCCCACGATGGCGACGTGACGCTGGGCTTCCGCGGGGGAGTAGTCGAGACGAATGAAGCGAGGGGGGCGATCCGAGCCCTGGCCGACGCCCAGGATTCCGCCGAAACCTTCCACAGCAAGGCGGTGTTCGTCGAAGACCTCGACGTCGATCGGGAGACCCTCTGCGGCGAGAACGGCGCGTTCGGCGAAGTCCCCCGGCCCGAGCCACTGCGCAGGAGTGTTGACGAGGTCTTTGACCAGCGCCACCGCGCTGCCGATGGCATTCGCCGCGGCGATCGTGGTGTCGGACACGTCCTCGGTGGAGTGGACGATGACGCGCGCAGCGCGCTGTTTCGGCGCGTCGGTCTTGTACCCGGCGAAGCTGTAGCCGCCGATCGCAGCGCCTTCGGCCATGGCCTGCCACAGCGCGCCTTCTACGCCGGGCGCACTCACCGCAATGGACTCGAAACCGGTGGTCGTGCGGATCGCTGCGCCGATAGCGTCGCGGAGTGCGGTGGTGCTCGGGGCTGGGCCCGTGCCGACGACGATGAGTGGTCGATCGGTGGATTCGGGCGCGAAGGCTCGCTGGACCGAACCGGACGCACCGGTGAAACCCGTGGCGGTGAGTGAGTCGGCCAGTCCGGGCCACTCACGGAGGACGTCTTGGTTGGACTCGATTGGGGGAAGCGCCAACAGCAGAGCGTCAGCGTCGGACTCTTGGAGGGGAACGCGGCTGTGCGCGATCTCGGGGAACGACATGGACCCATCCTAGATTCGCCGCGTTCGCTGTCAGCGGGACGACAGGCACCCGACTCGGATTCCGGTGCTCGTAGAGTTGGAGACATGCCCCTTTCCGGTCCTCTTTACGAGCGCGTCGCGTCTGCCCCGCCGGTGCCGTCCGGTCTGCCGCTCATCATCACCCTGACCGGATTCTCGGATGCCGGCAGCGCCGTCTCCCGAATGATCGATTACTTCCGGGGCGAGTTGGACCCGGCCGCTGTGATCTCGTTCAACAACGACGTGCTGCTCGACTACCGCGCTCGCCGTCCCACCGTGACGTTCGAGGCCGATCACCTCACGGACTATCGTCCGCACCGGCTCGAACTCTCGCTCGCGCATGACTCACTCGGGCAGCCCTTCGTTCTGCTCGCGGGCTACGAGCCCGACTTCGTGTGGGAAGGGTTCGCGGAGACCGTCGTGGGGCTCGCGGAAGGACTCGAAGTTTCTTCGATCACGTGGGTCCACTCCATTCCGATGCCCGTTCCCCACACACGCCCTCTCGGGACGACCGTGAGCGGAACGCGGACAGACCTCGCTGAGGCACACTCCGTCTGGAAGCCGCACACGCAGGTCCCCGCAACGATCGGTCACCTCCTGGAGTTCCGCTTCGCTGAAGCGGACGCAGGCGTCGCCGGATTCGTGCTGCTCGTTCCGCATTACCTGGCCGATACCGAGTACCCCGCCGCAGCTCTGGCAGGGCTCGACAGCCTTTCGGTGGCGACTGGTCTCGTCTTCGACAGCGACGACCTGCGCGAAGAGAACCGCGAGTACGTCGAAAAGGTGCAAGAGCAGGTGGCGGGGAGCGAAGAGCTCACGACGATGCTCAAGAATCTCGAAGAGCGTTACGACGCCTACATGGCAGGCTCAACGCTCGGACAGCCCATCATCCATGCGGGGGATCTGCCCAGCGCCGACGAACTCGCCGCAGAACTCGAGCGCTTCCTCGCGAGCCGCCCGCCTGGCGACGAGGACAAGCGCGGTCGCGCCTGAGGAATAGCCCCGCCTTCGAGTTCGTTATATATCGGTGTCGCCCTCTTGCGCTGAAGTTGCGTGCGAGGTATGCGACAATAGAACACCTGACCCGTTGTCGACCCGTTCCCTGGCCCTGCGCCGAGGCCTCGGGACTTGACAAGGGTCTTACTAGTGTCCGCGAACCCGATGCGCTCGTGTCGGTGAAAGGCTAGACGTGACGTCAGGCACGAAGACCACCAGTACCCGCGAAACCGAAGACGCGAAGGCCGACACGGCCGAGACGACGACGTCCTCGACATCCGCGGCAGCCCCTGCGAAGACGGCCGCCAAGGCGACTGCCGCGAAGGCACCCGCGACGAAGCCGACGGCGGCCAAGACCGCCGCGAAGGCGCCCGTGAAGCGCGCCCCCGCCAAGAAGGCTGCTCCCGCCAAGGCGACTACCAAGGTCGCGAAGGATGACGCCGACGAGGAAGACGTCGAAGAGGTCACGGATGCCGATGTCGCCGATGCGGTGAAGGCGACGGACGCCGGCGCAACGGATGAGACCGACACCGATGACGACGATGACGAGGATGGCGAGGAGGGCACGAAGAAGCCCGCCTTCTCCGAGCCGCTGCCCACCGGCGCGATCGTCATCTCGTCCAACGATGACGACGACGCACCCGTCTACTCGACGATGATCACGGGGGCCACGGCCGACCCCGTCAAGGACTACCTGAAGCAGATCGGCAAGGTTCCGCTGCTGAACGCGGCCGAAGAGGTCGAGCTGGCAATGCGTATCGAGGCGGGATTGTTCGCCGAAGAGAAGCTGTCGCACATGACCGCGGCCGAGAAATCCAAGCAGCTCGGACTCGATCTGCAGTGGGTCTCCCGCGACGGTCAGCGTGCGAAGAGCCACCTGCTCGGCGCGAACCTGCGACTCGTCGTCTCGCTCGCCAAGCGCTACACCGGCCGAGGAATGCAGTTCCTCGACCTGATCCAGGAGGGCAACCTGGGCCTCATCCGTGCCGTCGAGAAGTTCGACTACACGAAGGGCTTCAAGTTCTCCACCTACGCCACGTGGTGGATCCGTCAGGCGATCACTCGTGCGATGGCCGATCAGGCACGCACGATCCGCATCCCGGTTCACATGGTCGAGGTCATCAACAAGCTTGCTCGGGTCCAGCGCCAGATGCTGCAGGACCTCGGTCGCGAGCCCACCCCCGAAGAGCTCTCTCGCGAACTGGACATGACGCCTGAGAAGGTCGTCGAGGTGCAGAAGTACGGTCGCGAGCCGATTTCGCTCCACACCCCTCTGGGTGAGGACGGCGACAGCGAGTTCGGCGACCTGATCGAGGACACGGAAGCAGTCGTTCCGGCGGATGCCGTGGGCTTCACGATGCTCCAGCGTCAGCTCGAGTCTCTGCTCGACTCCCTGTCCGAGCGCGAAGCCGGTGTGATCCGCATGCGCTTCGGCCTGGGCGATGGGCAGCCGAAGACGCTCGACCAGATCGGTGACACGTTCGGGGTGACGCGCGAGCGTATCCGCCAGATCGAGTCGAAGACGATGGCGAAGCTTCGGCATCCGTCACGGTCGCAGTCGCTTCGGGATTACCTGGAGTGAGCGACCAAGAGCATCCCGCCGGCGCCGCGAACGAGGGCAAGTCCCTCACCGTCGACGTCGACGGTGTCGGCTATGCCCGCATTCCGATCCGAACTCGCGTCGTCATGCCCGGCGACGACTTGGATGCCTTCGTGTCCGAGTACGCGCCGGCCGCATTGGTCGCGGGTGACATCCTCTTCGTCACGGAGAAGATCGTCGCGATCACGCAGGGTCGGTCCTACAAACTCGACGAGATCAAGCCGCGGCGCCTCGCGCGCTTTCTCTCGAAGTATGTGACGCGCACGCCCTACGGCATTGGTCTGGGAATGCCCGAGACCATGGAGATGGCTCTGCGGGAATGCGGATCGATTCGTATCCTGTTCGCGGCAGCGGTCAGCGCTGTCACGAAGCTGTTCGGTCGTCGCGGTGACTTCTACCGGATCGCCGGTGAGAAGGCACGCGCCATCGATGGCCCCACCAGCGGCACGATCCCGCCCTACAACAAAGCTGTGGTCCTGGGCCCGTCCGACCCGCATGGGGTTGCCCGGCACCTCAAAGAGCTCCTGGGCACCGTGGCGGATGTCGCGGTCGTCGACATCAACGACATCGGCGGCAACATCCTGGGCTCGACCCTCGACAAGCCGGGGGAGAAGCGCCTCGTGCGGATCCTCGGCGACAACCCACTCGGTCAAGGGCATCAGTCCACGCCGATGGGTATCATTCGCGAGGCCTGATCGTGGGTGCGATCAACCGCCTCTATCGTCGCGGCCGCTTCTTCGTGCGGCGGATCGTCTCGTTCGATCGTGAGCGCGTCATGCAGTTCGCGCGGCAATCCGCGACGCTGTCCAAGGCTCCGACGTGGTGGGTCGCGCTCGACATGGCCTGGTGCGCCGTCCGGTACGAGACCACCTTCGAGAACTATTCGGAGTGGGACTTCCGCATCCTGCGTGCGCGCGAGCGCAAGACGTACATGACGGACCCGAAGTCGTTCCACCTCTCGCGCAAGCTCAACGACAACTCCGTCCGGGCGATCTTCGACGACAAACTCGAGTTCGCGAAGCGATTCGGCGACGAACTGGGTCGCGAATGGCTCGACATCACCACGAGCACCGTGGATGACCTCGCGGGCTTCGTCGGCCGACACGGTCGGATCATCACGAAGAACCCTGGCGGCGTGGGCGGAAACGGCATCACGATGCGCGACACGGCAGACATCGACGATGTCGCGGCCTTGCGCGCTGAATTGCTCGCGAGTGGGGAGACGCTCGTCGAAGAGGTGCTGGTGCAGCACCCCGACATGGCGCGGCTGTACCCCGGAAGCGTCAATTCGCTGCGGGTGGTCACCTATCGCGATCCCGACGACGTCGTGCATGTGCTCGCATCGGTGCTCAAGGTCGGCAACGGCGGCGTCATCGACAACTTCAGCAACGGCGGCATGTACACGATGCTCGACGACGCGGGACAGGCATTGCACGCCGCGAGCGATGAAGAGGGTCATCCTTTCGCGCTCCACCCGATCACCGGTGTCCCGATCACCGGGTACCAGGTTCCGCTGTACGGCGAGATCCTCCAGCTGGTCGATCGCCTTTCGCGACGCGTGCCCGAAATGCCCTACATCGGCTGGGATGTCGCCATCACCGCCGAACGTCCGGTGGTCATCGAGGGCAATCACAACACGGGTGTCTTCCAGTCGAAACCGTCGGTCTCCGGCATCCGTCGTGGCCTCCTGCCGCGCTACCGGGCCGCGATGCGGTTCTGAGTTAGGGTCGAATTCATGGGTCAGGGCCGCGTTCGTGTGGGGTACCTCGTCAACCGGGCACGCAACATCCGACCGGGAAACCTCGTCGAGTTCGCCAAGCAGAGCCAGAAGGTCTCGAAGGCGCCGCTTCCGGTGATCATCGCCGACATGCTGTGGTGCTCGGTGAAGTACGACATGGGGTTCCGCGATTACGCGGTCTGGGACATCCGGCTCCTGAAGGCCAAAGAGCGTGCGACGTGGATGACCCACCCGAAGTCGTACCGCGTCACGAAGATGTACAACACGGCCGAGGGACGCGCGCGCCTCGAGGACAAGCGCCGCTTCGCGACCGAATATGCGGATGTCCTCGGCCGCGAATGGGTCGATCTCCGCGACGTCGACGATGCCGAACTCGGCGCTTTTCTCGCGCGCCACGATCGGGTGATCGCCAAGCCCAACGACGGTCAGGGTGGCGGCGGCATCACGATGCACGACGCCGGACCCGGCACGGATCCGGCAGCGTTTCGGGCCGAGACGACCGCAGCCGGCCAGACGCTCGTCGACGAAGTCCTGTCACAGCACGCGGATATGGCGGCGCTGTATCCCGACAGCGTCAACACCGTGCGGATGATCACCTTCCGTGACCCGGAGGGCATCGTCCACCTGCTCGCTGCCGTTCTGCGCATCGGCAACGGGGCCGTCATCGACAATTTCGCGTCGGGCGGCATGTTCACAATGCTCGATGAGCAGGGCGTCGCGCTCTATCCCGGCGTCGACAAGAACAGCAATGTCTACCGCGAACATCCCGTCACCGGCACGCCCATCGTCGGCTTCCAGGTTCCGCTGTACGACGATGTCCGCCAGCTCGCGATCGATCTGGCGAACCGGACACCCGAAGCGCCGTACGTCGGATGGGACATCGCGATCACTCCCGAGCGACCGATCGTCATCGAGGGAAACCACAACTCGAGCGTGTTCCAGCCCAAGCCATCGGCGTCGGGTGTGCGCACCGGACTGTTGCCGGTGTACAAGGCTGCGATCGGGTTCTAAGACCGCGAACTGGTCGCGGTCAGCCGGATCTGCGGCTCAGACGAGGCGAGCGGTCTCGTCGTGCCACGAGGTGGCAATCGCACGAAGCTTCTCTTCGTACTTGCGTCCGTGGTGTGCGCAGAACAGGAGTTCGCTGCCGTTCACTTCTGCGGCGATGTACGCCTGCGCTCCGCAGGAGTCGCAACGATCGCCTGCGGACAGGCGGTACTCGAGGACGGCTGCCGGCTCTGTGGTGGTTGAAATGCTCATGATGTGTGCCTCCTCGAATCGCTATCGCTGTCGTTCTGGTCTGATCAATACAACCACGCGATTGTTGCGGGTATGCCGCGATTGCATCACATTTCGCTGTGCGCGTATGCCATTTCAGCCGCTCTGATGAACGTCCGAAGACAGGGAGTGTGTCGTCGCGATCGATGTCGGGCGCGCGGATACGCTTGGAGATTGTGACCGCCGAATATTCCGCACATCACCTCCAGGTGCTGGAGGGTCTCGAAGCGGTGCGCAAGCGGCCGGGCATGTACATCGGCTCGACGGACTCCCGCGGACTCATGCATTGCGTGTGGGAAATCATCGACAACTCTGTCGACGAGGCCCTCGCCGGCCACGGCAGCCGCATCGATGTCACGCTGCACACCGACGGCAGCGTCGAAGTCCGCGACAGGGCCCGCGGCATTCCGGTCGATATCGAGCCGCGCACGGGACTCTCGGGTGTCGAAGTCGTTTTCACCAAACTGCACGCCGGCGGCAAGTTCGGCGGCGGTTCCTACGCCGCCTCGGGAGGCCTGCACGGTGTGGGCGCATCCGTCGTCAACGCACTGTCCGAACGGCTCGATGTCGAGGTCGAACGCGGCGGCAAGATCTGGGCGATGTCGTTTCACCGCGGCGAACCGGGAGTGTTCGCCGGTGACGGACCGGATTCGACGTTCACACCGTTCGACAAAAGCTCTGAACTCCGCGTGGTCGGCAAGGCCGCCCGCGGGGTGACGGGAACCCGCATCCGCTATTGGGCGGATCGTCAGATCTTCACCTCGGATGCCGCATTCCACCTCGACGAATTGGCTCAGCGCGCACGTCAGACCGCATTCCTCGTACCCGGACTCGAGCTGGTGGTCGTCGACGAACGCACGGCCGAGCGGTCGGAGATCAGCTACCGCTTCGACGGTGGTATCTCGGAATTCGCCGACTTCCTCGCTCCCGATGCGGCGATCACCGACACGTGGCGGCTGACCGGTGAGGGCACCTTCACCGAAACTGTTCCCGTCCTCCAGCCCACGGGCACCATGGTGCCCACCGCCGTCGAGCGCGAATGCCACGTCGATGTGGCCTTGCGCTGGGGGACCGGCTACGAGACCGTGTCACGCTCGTTCGTGAACATCATCGCCACGCCCAAAGGCGGAACCCATCAAATGGGCTTCGACCAGGGGCTCATGAAAGTCGTGCGCGCCCAGGTCGAGCAGAACGCTCGAAGGCTGAAGGTCGGAACCGACAAACTCGAGAAGGACGACATTTTCGCCGGACTCACCGCCGTCCTGACTGTGCGCGTGCCCGAGCCCCAGTTCGAGGGTCAGACGAAGGAGATCCTCGGAACCCCGGCAGTCCGAAACATTGTCGCCGGAGTCGTCGCCCGTGAACTCGGTGCACGCTTCGCGTCGGCGAAGCGTGACGACAAGGCGCAGACGTCCCTGCTGCTCGACAAAGTCGTCTCGGAGATGAAGGCGCGCATTTCGGCGCGCACCCACAAAGAGACGCAGCGTCGCAAGAACGCGTTGGAGTCCTCGTCATTGCCGGCCAAGCTCGCCGACTGTCGGACGAGCGACGTCGCCGAGTCCGAGCTGTTCATCGTCGAGGGCGATTCGGCCCTTGGTACCGCAAAGCTTGCCCGCAGCAGTGAATACCAAGCTCTCTTGCCGATCCGCGGCAAGATCTTGAATGTTCAAAAGGCCTCGGTGAGCGACATGCTTTCCAACGCCGAATGTGCCGCGATCATTCAGGTGATCGGTGCGGGCTCGGGGCGGTCATTCGACATCTCGACGGCGCGCTACGGGAAGATCATCCTGATGAGCGACGCCGATGTCGACGGCGCACACATTCGCACGCTGCTGCTCACGCTGTTCTTCCGATACATGCGCCCCCTCATCGAGGAAGGTCGGGTGTATGCGGCGGTTCCTCCTCTGCACCGGGTCATCGTGATGAATCCGGGCACGAAACCCAACGAGACGATCTACACGTACGCCGAGGCCGAACTGCACAGCCTGCTCGCGAAGCTGACCAAGTCCGGCAAACGCTGGCAGGAGCCGATTCAGCGTTACAAGGGTCTCGGTGAGATGGATGCCGATCAGCTCGCGACGACGACCATGGATCGTGCGGGGCGGATGCTGCGACGAGTGACCATCACGGACGCCGCCGCAGCAGAGAAGGCGGCGAACGTCTTCGAACTGCTGATGGGAAGCGATGTCGCACCCCGTCGCGAGTTCATTGTCGCCTCGAGCGACCGACTTGACCGCGAGGCCATCGACGCCTGATCACGGGTGTGCACAAATCCCGGAGGCGCACGGAGGCCCGGGACCGATCTTAGGAGATCGGTCCCGGGCATTGACCGCGGCGGCACTTGGTGTTCGGTCGCGAGAGCGGCGTACCCGAAACGCCGAACATCGCTGGACAGCGAACACCATCATGTGCAGGCCTGAGACGTGGTGGGGACGCGTCTCGTCGGCTAGGTAAAGAATATTTCGAGCGCACCGGCGTGCACCGCCGACAAACGACTACACGGATTACGACTTTCGTCTACATTCGCGCGTCAGTCCGAAAGGGGCAGCGATGCCTTCACCAGCCACTCGTCACCGCGTCTTTCCGCGGTGAAAGTCCCGCCGAACAGCCGGAATCGCTCGCGCAACCGCATGATGCCGTAGCCCGACGTCGGCAGGCCGGCCGTGTGTGCGGGCGGCGAGTTGTCGGCGAATTCCAAGTGCGCCCAGCCGTGCGCGAGCGTCAATGTGATGCGCACCCGCGAAGCGCCGGTCGCGTGCTTGAGGACGTTGGTCGCACTTTCACGGATGACACGGATCAGTGCCAGCAGTGAGGCATTCGGGAGGCGCACCTCTTCGGGGAGGGACACCTCGACAGTGATGCCGGAACGCTGGAGATCGCTGGTGACGGCGTCGATGGTCGCCTCGAGCGTGTCAGGCGGGGGAACGCGGTCGGGTACGACGTTCTCTTCGCCCCGCACCATGCCGAGCACCCGTCGGATATCGGTGAGCGCTTGGACCGCGGCTTCTCGGATGGCGGTCTGGGACTGCGATCGGACGGCCGCGTCGTCGGTGCGTTCCAACACCGAGGCGTGCAAGGCGACGATGGTGATCTCGTGCGCGACGATGTCATGGAGTTCGTCGGCGATGAGCTCACGTTCGTGGCGCAGCTGCTCCGCCACTTCACGTTCGGTCGCTTCGATCTGTGCGGACATCTTTCTCCATCGATCGTGCTGTTGTCGCACCGTGATGCCGATGACCAGACTCACGACTCCGATCACAATCACGACTGCGGCTCCTGCGGGATCGAGCATCCCTGCGGGGCGCAGCGTTTCTATCACCGTCCATGCGATCACCGTGGCGATGTACACGATGGTGAGGGCGGTACTGCAGGTAGCGGCAACAAGTCCGAGTGCCATCGCGATGCCGATGAAATAATCGCCCGAAACGCCGGTGGCTGTGGCGACGACGCCGACAGCGACGAGACCTAAAGCGGCGACGGGCGGACGCCAGGCGAACACGGCGATGAGGATGATGACAACGGTGCCCAGGATTGCACCCAGGAGCGATGTCTGCGTCGTACTCGTCGCTCGCAACAATGAATCCACGACAAGCACGACGGCGATAAGGACTAAGAGCGCGCGGCGAACCTCTTTCCTCAAGGGGGTGAACGACCAGAAGCGCGCGCGAAGTCCGTGGGTCAGCGTCGCTCGTGCGGAGGTCACAGGTTTGATTATCCCGTGTGCGTGATTCAGGGGAAAATGCCGATCCACCGACCAAAAACGTAAAAGATACCCATGTGCGTCACCTCCTGCAACCTCTCGAATCGATTCTTCAGACAGAGGTGCCGCATGACGACCGACGTACGTCTACACCGGTTGCGCCTTTTGGCTAGTACCTGACGCGGAGCCTGCCACGAGAGGTTCGTAAGATGGCCAAATGAGTGGAGCGATTCGAGTTGTCGTCGCGGACGACGAGTCCCTGGTGCGGGCAGCGCTGCGTGTGTTCTTCGAATCTGACGACAGCTTCGAAGTCGTCGGCGAGGCACAAAACGGCGCCGAAGCGATCACCGTCGTCCGCGCAGTGAAGCCGGACGTGGTGCTCATGGATGTGCAGATGCCCACGATGGATGGCATCGAGGCTACGCGGCGTCTCACGCGGGAGTTTCCGGGCATCAAGATCGTCGCACTGACGACGTTTTCGACCGAGCGCGTCATCGTGCCGATGTTGAGCGCCGGGGCATCCGGATTCCTTGTGAAGGACACGGCACCGGAGCGGATCCTCGACGCCGCACGCCTTGCGCACGAGGGCGGGTACGTCCTCTCGCCGCGGGTGGCGGCTGAACTGGTGAGTTCGATTCAGGCCAAGGAAACACCGCAGGCGCGTGAGCTGGGGCGAGACGAAGCGCTCACCGACCGAGAGCTCGAAGTGGTCACGCTGCTCGGCGAAGGAAAGTCGAATGCCGAGATCGCTGCGGCGATGTTCGTATCCGAAGCGACAGTGAAGTCCCACCTCGGCCGCATCACATCGAAGTGGGGTGTGCGGGACCGCGTCCAAGTGCTGATCCGCGCCGCGCAGGCGCGTCTCATCAGCATCGACTGAGTCTTCGCTAGGAGACGACAGTCCCGACCGCGCCCACGACGGCGTCCAGCATCTGTCCCGAGGCATCCCGCTTGGCGCCGCTCGGGGGCAGGGACCGCACGGATCCCTCTGTCCCGACGGCGCGCGGCTCAGAACCGACCCAGGCGATCTGGAGAGCATCCTCGCCGCGCAGGAAGCGCTGTGCGCGCACGCCACCGGTCGCCCGTCCCTTGGCCGGGAACTCGGCCAGATCCGACACCTTGGCTGAGCCCGCGTCGGTACCGAGCAGCGCCTGCGTGGCGCTGGCGATCGTCACCACGACCGTGTCTTCCTGCGTCATGAGCGCGGTGAAATAAATCGCTCGGGCACGATCACCGAGACGGACGCCGGCCATCCCTCCCGCGGCGCGGCCTTGAGGCCGCACTTGATCTGCACCGAAGCGCAGCAGCTGCGCGTCGCTCGTGACGAAGAACAGCTCGGCGTCGTCGGGCGCCGAGGCCGCACCGACGACGCGGTCGCGAGGCTTGAGGGCGATGATCTCCACGTCGGTCTTGCCCGGGGGCAGCTCGAGCGGCGAGACGCGCTTGACGACCCCCTGCTCGGTGCCGAGCGCGATGGGGGTGTCGTCGAGCCGGACGATCGTCACCACGCGCTCGGTGCCGGTCAACCCGACGTACGCGTCGGCGCGTGTGCCGGCTGCGACCTGAACGGAGTTGGCAGGCACGGAGGGGAGATCGACGGGGGAGAAGCGCACGAGCCGACCCGCAGTGGTGACTGCGCCGAGGTCACCCCGGGTGGTGGCATCGACGGCAGCGACGATCGCGTCATGCTTCGATCGACGCGTCGGCGGGACGATCCCGCCCTCCGCGGAGAGCTCGGCCCGCACCATCCGTCCCGTTGCCGACAGGTACACGCGGCACGGGGCATCGGCGATCTGCAGATCAGCCGGGGCGGCCGAGCGGGACCGTGCCTGCACCGGTCCGCCGTTGAGCAGGAGGGTGCGCCGCGGAGTTCCGAAAGCGGCGGCGGCGGCATCGAGTTCACGTGCGACCTGCGACCGCAACAGCACTTCACTGCCCAGGAGTTCTTCGAGCTGAGCGATCTCGGCCATCAATTGGTCTCGTTCGGCTTCCAGCTCGATCTTGGAGAATTTCGTCAGTCGTCGCAGGCGGAGTTCGAGAATGTACTCGGCCTGTACTTGCGACAAGTCGAAGACATCCATCAGGCGGGTGCGGGCCTGCTCTCCGTCGTCGGAGGCGCGGATGACCTGGATGACCTCGTCGATATCGAGGATCGCGATCAGCAGCCCGTCGACCAGGTGCAAGCGCTCGCGCTTGCGGGCGAGGCGGTAGACGCTGCGACGCGTCACCACGGAGATGCGGTGGTCGAGGTATACCTGCAGAAGCGGCTTCAGGCCGAGGGTCTGGGGTTGCCCATCGACGAGGGTGACGTTGTTGATTCCAAACGAATCCTCCAGCGGGGTGAGCCGATAGAGCTGTTCGAGGACGGCATCCGGATCGAAACCCGTCTTGATCCCGATGACCAGCCGCAGACCGTGGTTGCGGTCGGTGAAGTCGGCGACATCGGCGATGCCGGTGAGCTTTTTCGCGGTGACGGCGTCTTTGATCTTCTCGATCACGCGCTCGGGTCCGACCATGTACGGCAGTTCGGTGACGACGAGACCGGTGCGTCTCGGGCCTATGGGCTCGATGGACACTTTCGCACGCGTGCGGAATGTTCCCCGGCCATTCGCGTACGCATCCTTGACACCGTCGAGGCCGACGATCACGCCGCCGCCGGGCAGGTCCGGGCCTGGCACGAACTCCATCAGTTCATCGAGTGTCGCGTCGGGATGGTCCAGGAGGTGGATGGCTGCCGCAACGACTTCGATGAGGTTGTGCGGGGCCATGTTGGTCGCCATGCCCACAGCGATACCGGTCGCGCCGTTGACGAGCAAGGCGGGGAAGGCGGCCGGCAGCACGTCGGGCTGCTGGAACTGTCCGTCGTAGTTGGGGACGAAGTCGACGACATCTTCATCGAGATTCTCGGTGAGGGCGAGGGCGGCCGGGGCGAGGCGTGCCTCGGTATAGCGCGCCGCAGCCGGCCCGTCGTCAAGCGAGCCGAAGTTACCGTGGCCGTCGACCAGCGGGACCCGCAGGGCGAACGGCTGCGCAAGCCGCACGAGCGCGTCGTAGATGGCGGAGTCACCGTGCGGGTGGAGCTTTCCCATCACCTCGCCGACGACTCGGGCGCTCTTGACGTGCCCACGGTCGGGCCGAAGACCCATTTCCGCCATCTGGTACAGGATGCGGCGCTGCACGGGCTTCAATCCGTCGCGCGCATCGGGCAGAGCGCGCGAGTAGATCACCGAATACGCGTACTCGAGGAAAGAACCCTGCATCTCGGTGGAGACGTCGACGTCCTCGATGCGCTCGGGGGCGGGGGAGGAGTCGGTGCGCGTTACTGCCATGGAACTGATCGCGTCCTCGGGTGACTCGGGAATCGGTGGTTGTGCGGCCGTGTGGGAGACTGACGGCGATGTCTCTCAGCCTACCGACGGACCCCGCGTCCGCCCGGAGCCTCACCGACGTGCTCACGCAGTCGCTGGCCTCGTTGGACGGCACGTCCGACTGGTTCGCCCCAGCGCGGTCGGCCGTCGTGTTCGTGGTGGACGGGTTGGGTCGCGGCAACCTTACGGCACGCGCCGGACATGCGCGGTTCCTCGTCCCGCGCATGACGAAGCGCGACTCCGCGCGGAGCGTCTTTCCGGCGACCACGGCCTCGGCTCTCACCAGCCTGCTCACCGGTGTCGCACCGGGCCGACACGGAATCGTCGGCTATCGCGTACGCATTCCCGGCACGGATGCCGCACCGAACCAGCTCAAAGGGTGGGAGACGGACGGACTCGACCCGCGCTCGTGGCAGCGATCCGAGCCGATCTTCGCGCGCGAAGCTGCACGCGGACGCCCGTGTTTCGTGGTGAGCAAGGCGATGTACGCGCAGACCGGCTTCACCGACGCCATCATGCGCGGCGCAACTTTTGTCGCCGCCGATTCGATCGCCGATCGGCTGGAATGCGCCGTTGACCTCGCCGCGCGTCACGCGGGGGCACTCGTGTACACGTACGCTCCCGAGCTGGATACCACCGGACACGCTCTCGGCTGGGAAAGCGACGCGTGGACGCACAGACTCGAGCAGGTCGATGACGCCGCGCGCCGCTTCGATTCGGCCTTGCCGGCGGATGTGGGCGCGGTGCTGACCGCGGACCATGGCATGGTCGACGTTCCCCGCCACCGGCAGATTCTCCTGGGTGATGATGATCCGCTCCTCGAGGACGTTCACATCGTCGCGGGGGAGCCGCGCATGCTGCACCTGTACGCGAATGACGGGTCGGCGGCATCCGTACACGATCGTTGGACGCAGGGCGAGGGCGAGCGATCCTGGGTTCTCTCACGAGACGTGGCCGTCGCGGCGGGGCTCTTCGGACCCGTCGACGCCGACGTCCTGCCGCGTATCGGCGATGTCCTCGTCGCCGCGCGTTCTCAGATCGCCTACTACGACGACCGCTTGGGCGACAAGAAGGCGCAGAACATGATCGGGCAGCACGGCTCGTTGACCGACGCGGAACGGATCGTCCCGCTCATACGCCTAGGCGCGTACGCGTAAAAATAACGTGCGTACGCGTGAATATCGGCGCTTTTACGCCTGATCTTCGGTCCGCGCGCCGAAAACGATCTCGTCCCACGAGGGCATCGAAGTGCGACCCTTGCGCGGAGTGGAGTCCGCGGACGTGCGTCGCTTCGGTGCGCTCGGAAGGTTCTTCTCCGGCTGCGCGGGCGCGGCGTCGTCGTAGCCCTGTTCGAGAGCGTCGAAGAGGGCCACCGGCGCATGGTCGGCGGGGACGCCGGGCGCCTTGTCCGCACTGCCACCTGGCATCGGCTCACGCTGCCCCCGTCGGCGCCGGAGCGCTTCGAGCAGGTCGGCCGTCTCGGTCGAGGTGACGGACGCTTGCGGAGCGCGTTTGATGGCGGCATCCTGCGCTGCCGGAACGCCGGCGTGCGAGTCCGTCGCATCCGCGGCGGGTTCTTCAAGGCGCCGCGGGCCGAAGGCACCGCTGTCGAACCGCGACTGGTCTTTCGCCGTGCTGTCGAGGGCGCGCAGGCGCGGAATCAGACCTTCGGGCAGTGAACCCTGGCGAGACAGTTGGACGGCGTCCTTGTTCTGCGGCGACAGCGTCGAACGTCGCGGATCGAAGCCCCAACGGGCATCGTGTGCGACATCGGATGCCGTGAACTCGAGCTTGACGATCCAGCCGCTCTGCTCGCGCCAACTCGTCCACCGTTCACCCGTGGCACCCGCCTCGGCGAGCTTGGAGCGGACGGCGGCGCCGAACGTGTGCTGCGCGTCGGGTTCGAGATCGCCGGCCATCAGCACGGGGACGGCGAGAGCCTGCCCTACGACATGCTCGCGTTCGGCGAGGATGGGACCTTCGAACCGGGCGACGTCCTCGATACGCATTCCGAGCAGCGATGCGACTTCGTCGGATGAGAGGCCGCCGCGAATGTGCGCCTGGATCTCGCGGGGGCTAGGACGATCTGCGCGCGGCTCAGCCTCGCGCTGCACGCGTCTCAGTTCGGCGCGCAACCTTTCATCGACCGGCAGGGCGAATCGCTCCCCGGACTCGGTCGCGAGGACGAGAATGCCCTCTTCGGTTCCGATGACTTTGAGCTGTTCCATGCGAAACGCCCCTCCAGATCCAGCGTGTTGGCCCATGGTTACACAGGGGTTCTGACCGAATGGGAATATCGTGGGCGCGCCGTGAGTTTCAGGCGACGCAGGACCCGAAATACACGCTATCCGCGAACACGTTTTGCGAAATCGGCCGAGGTCGTGCAAACTATGGCCGCCCCTAGGGGCTCACACACTGCATACATGGAAGTTGAGACGTTCGAGCATGGCAACGGATTACGACGCACCTCGCAAGACCGAGGACGACAGCGAGTCGATCGAAGCGCTCAAGGAACGCGTCCCCGACAAGCTCTCGGCGTCGGTCGACGTCGAGGACTCTGACAACCCATCCGGCTTCGAATTGCCGGGCGCTGACCTCTCCGATCTCGAACTCGATGTCGTGGTGCTGCCGCCCCAGGAAGACGAGTTCACGTGCATCGAATGCTTCCTCGTGAAGCACCGCACGCAGATCGACCACGAAGACAGCGTCGGCTACGTCTGCACGGAGTGCGCGGCCTGACCGCGTTCTCTCAGGCTTCGGCCTGAGCTCGCCGGATCGCAGCCTTCAGGCGGTCTGGGGTCCTCGACGACACAACCCACGAATCGACCGGGTCATCCGTGTCGAGGATCGGAATGCGCACGACGCCGTCGATCCCACCGCGGATGACGTGCCACGAACGTGCGCTGAGTCCAGGTCCTCGCGCCTGCCGCGCATCGGCACCAACGAAGACGTCCGCGTCGCCCAGGTAGCGGACCTCGATACGGGCACGGCCCACACGAAGGTTCTGCCCACCCACCTCGATCACAGGGGAGATGGCGACGAGTCCTGCAACGATCGCGATGCCGACAACCACGCCCACGATCAGAGCGATGGTGGCATCGAGGGGGACGAACACGAGAGCGGCCATCGGGGCACACACCGCGGCGCTCACGAGGGCCCACAGTGACGGGCTCAATCGTTCGCGATAGATGACTGTTTTCGGCCGGATGTCGGCTGTGGTGTTGTGCATTACCCTCGTTGAGTGACCGATTCCGTGGACATTCCCATTATCGCGCCCCAAGTCCCGGTGTATGCGCACCCTGGTGACGCCGGCGCGGACTTGGTCTCGACCGAGGCGGTCCATTTGGCGCCGGGAGCACGCGCCCTCGTGGGTACCGGCGTGAAGATCGCGCTCCCGGACGGATACGTCGCGTTCGTTGTTCCCCGCAGCGGATTAGCCGCGCGTCACGGCATCACGATCGTCAATGCGCCGGGCACGGTGGACGCCGGTTACCGGGGCGAGATCAAGGTCTCCCTTCTCAACACCGACGCCACCGAGGCATACGACGTCGTCCCCGGTGATCGGATCGCCCAGCTCATCGTCATGGCCGTGCCTCGCGTCACCTTCCTTCCCGTCGACGACCTCTCCGCCAGCGCGCGCGGCGAGGGCGGATTCGGCTCCACCGGCTACCAGCAGACAGGAGTGTCGGCATGAGTGACACCAGCGATACCAGCCAGACCGGCCCCGGCTTCGAGGATCGGGCCACCGCCGGCCCCTTTGATGAGTCCGAGGCGAACCCTGTGCGGCCGTACATCGATCTCGGCGGCATCAAGGTGCTGCCACGCGAAGGCCTCAATCTTCGGCTCGAGGTCGAAGAGCAGACCAAGCGCATCGTCGCCGTCGGCCTCGACTACGAAGGCTCCACGCTGCAGGTGCAGCCGTTCGCTGCTCCCCGGTCACTGGGACTGTGGGAAGAGACGCGCGAGCAGATTCGCCAGCAGATCCGCCAGCAGGGCGGCCGTGTCGAAGAGCGCGAAGGACCGCTGGGTCCAGAACTGCTCGCCGAGGTCCCCGTTGTGGCGGGAGCGGACGGCACCGCGGGCAAGCGGCTTGCACGGTTCGTGGGCGTCGATGGTCCGCGCTGGTTTCTGCGCGGCGTGATCGGGGGAGCGGCCACGAGCGATGTGGACGCTGCCGCGAAGATCGAAGATCTCTTCCGCTCGCTCGTCGTCGTTCGCGGCGGCGCGCCGATGCCGCCCCGCGATCTCATCCCCTTGAAGATGCCGGCGACCCCGGGCACGGCGTGACCGAGCGCGAACTGCCGGAGGAACAGAGCCCAGACGCGGCCGCGCCGGCATCGACATCCGATGTCCTCGGCCAGGCGCTCGCCGGCGCCGCACGCAAGGCGGGGCTCGACCCCGCCGAGGGTCAGACGACGGGACATGTCGTCTGGCGCGCAATGGGCGGCTGGCGTGGCGTGCTCGAATCGGTCGTCCCCAGCCTCGCGTTTTTGGTGCTCTACACCGTCACGCAGCAGCTGGTCCTCGCGCTGGCGGTATCGGTCGGCATCGCCGGCCTGTTCACCCTGGTTCGGATCATCCAGCGGTCACCCGTCTCGGCGGCTCTCGGTGGACTGATCGCGACGGCGGCCGCTGCCGGACTGGCGTTGTGGACAGGGCGCGGGCAGGACAACTTCGTCCCGGGACTTCTCACCAACGCCGCGTACGGCACCGCCTTCCTCATCTCCGCGCTGATCGGCTGGTCGCTGATCGGTCTGATCGCGGGGTTCCTGATGAACGAGGGGACCGCCTGGCGGGCGGACAAACGGAAACGCCGCGTGTACTTCTGGCTCGCCATCGCGTGGGCCGGGCTCTTCTACCTGCGCCTCGCCGTACAGCTTCCGCTGTACCTCGCGGGAGACGTGACGACGCTCGGCACGCTCAAGCTCGTGATGGGTATCCCGCTGTTCGCGCCGCTGATCGCGGTGACGTGGCTCGCGGTTCGCGCGCTCTATCCGCGCCCGTCGGAATGATATATTTATCTTGATATCAAGATAAATTCTCCCACTCTGGCGGGTTAGGACTACCTCACTAGCCGCGGCCATCGACACGGGGGAAGATGTAGACCACGGGCCAGACCCGTGTCCGCCGACGAAGGAGGCCCCACTCGTGTCCACAGTTGACAGCTTCGGAGCAAAGAGCACACTGACGGTCGGCGATACCGACTACGAGATCTTCCGCATCGACACCGTTGCGGGCTACGAAAAGCTCCCGTTCAGCCTCAAAGTGCTGCTGGAGAACCTGCTTCGTACCGAAGACGGTGCGAACGTCACGAAGGCCCAGATCGAGGCGCTCGGATCGTGGGATGCCGCGGCAGACCCTGACACCGAGATCCAGTTCACGCCCGCGCGCGTCGTGATGCAGGACTTCACCGGCGTTCCCTGCATCGTCGACCTCGCGACGATGCGCGAGGCTGTCGCTGACCTCGGTGGCGACCCCACGAAGATCAACCCCCTCTCGCCCGCCGAGATGGTCATCGACCACTCGGTCATCGCCGACCTGTTCGGCACCGAGAACGCGCTCGAGCGCAACGTCGAAATCGAGTACGAGCGCAATGGCGAGCGCTACCAGTTCCTCCGCTGGGGCCAGACCGCGTTCAACGACTTCAAGGTCGTCCCGCCGGGCACCGGCATCGTGCACCAGGTCAACATCGAGCACCTCGCGAAGGTCATCTACGACCGGACGAGCGCCGGCGTGCTGCGTGCCTACCCCGACACCTGTGTCGGCACCGACTCGCACACCACCATGGTCAACGGCCTGGGCGTTCTCGGCTGGGGCGTCGGTGGCATCGAAGCCGAGGCCGCGATGCTCGGCCAGCCCGTCTCGATGCTCATCCCCAAGGTCGTCGGCTTCAAGCTGACCGGCACGATCCCTCCCGCCGTCACTGCGACGGATGTCGTGCTCACGATCACCGACATGCTGCGCAAGCAGGGCGTCGTCGGAAAGTTCGTCGAGTTCTACGGCGAAGGCGTCGCCTCCGTGCCTCTGGCCAACCGCGCCACCATCGGCAACATGAGCCCCGAGTTCGGTTCGACCGCCGCGATGTTCCCGATCGACAGCGTGACCGTCGACTACCTGCGTCTCACGGGCCGCAGCGAGCAGGCGCTCGCGCTCGTCGAGGCTTATGCCAAGGAGCAAAGCCTCTGGCACGACGCATCCGTTGAGCCGGTGTTCAGCGAGTACATGGAACTCGACCTCTCCACGGTCGTCCCCTCGATCGCCGGCCCGAAGCGTCCCCAGGACCGCATCGAACTGTCGCGCTCCAAGCAGCAGTTCGAAATCGACCTCGGCAACTATGCGGAGGTCTCCCATGACCTCGTCGACCTCGAAGGCGCCGAGTCCTTCCCGGCATCCGACCCGCCAGGAAACTCGCCGGAGGATGCGCACAGCACCCACGTGCACCACCACCGCAGCCACTCTCCGCTGACGGCATCCAAGCCCACCGCGGTGACACTGCCAGATGGAGAGAAGTTCACGCTCGACCACGGCGCGGTCACGATCGCCGCCATCACGTCGTGCACCAACACCTCGAACCCGTCGGTCATGCTCGCTGCCGGCCTCCTCGCCCGCAACGCGGTGAAGAAGGGCCTCAAGGCCAAGCCGTGGGTCAAGACCACTCTTGCTCCCGGTTCCAAGGTCGTCACGGACTACTACGAGAAGGCCGGCCTCACGGGCGACCTCGAGGCGCTCGGCTTCTACACCGTCGGCTACGGATGCACGACGTGCATCGGAAACTCCGGTCCGCTCATCGAAGAGGTGTCCGCCGCGATCAACGAGAGCGACCTCGCCGTGACGGCAGTCCTCTCCGGAAACCGCAACTTCGAGGGTCGGATCAACCCCGACGTCAAGATGAACTACCTCGCGAGCCCTCCGCTCGTGATCGCATACTCGCTCGCAGGTTCCATGAACTTCGACTTCGAGACCGACCCGCTCGGCAAGGACACGGACGGCAACGACGTGTTCCTGAAGGACATCTGGCCGGATGCCGCTGAGGTGCAGTCCACGATCGACACCTCCATCAACAAGGACATGTTCGACACGCAGTACGCGAGCGTGTTCGAGGGTGACGACCGGTGGAAGAACCTCCCGACGCCCGAAGGCGACATCTTCGAGTGGGATGCCGAGTCGACCTACGTGCGCAAGCCCCCGTACTTCGATGGCATGACGATGGAACTCACCCCCGTCACGAACATCACGGGCGCCCGCGTCATGGCGACGTTGCTGGATTCGGTCACCACCGACCACATCAGCCCGGCCGGAAACATCAAGGCAGACAGCCCTGCGGGGCACTACCTCGCGGAGCACGGCGTCGATCGCAAGGACTTCAACTCCTACGGGTCGCGCCGAGGCAACCACGAGATCATGATCCGCGGGACCTTCGCCAACATCCGTCTGAAGAACCAGCTCGTCCGTTCCGTCAACGATGGCGCCGAGGTCGAGGGTGGCTTCACGCGTGACTTCACGCAGTCCGGTGGGCCGCAGTCGTTCATCTACGACGCGAGCCAGAACTACCAGGCTGCCGGCACCCCGCTCGTCATCTTCGGTGGCAAGGAGTACGGCTCGGGTTCGTCCCGTGACTGGGCTGCCAAGGGCACGAGCCTGCTGGGCGTGAAGGCCGTCATCACCGAGAGCTTCGAGCGCATTCACCGCTCGAACCTCATCGGCATGGGCGTCGTTCCGCTTCAGTTCCCCGCCGGCGAAAGCTGGGGATCGCTCGGATTGGACGGCACCGAGATCGTCTCGATCACCGGTCTCGAGGAGCTCAACGAAGGCTCGACTCCCAAGACGGTGCATGTCGTGGCGGAGCCGAGCGAGTTCTCTGCGGAAGGCAAGGCGACGGTCGAGTTCGACGCCATCGTGCGCATCGATACACCGGGTGAGGCGGACTACTACCGCAACGGCGGCATCCTCCAGTACGTGCTTCGTTCGCTGGTCTGAACGCGGTGATCGGGAGCCCGGCGGCGACGCGCGGGTAGAGTTGAGTGTCCTGTCCGTGAGTCGAAGGGGGCACGAATGAGCTTGCTGGAGTCGATTTCGGAACCCCGTGATCTTGACGCGCTGACGACCGATCAGTTGCGTCAACTCGCGGAAGAAGTTCGCGAATTCCTGGTGCAGAATGTGTCGCGCACCGGTGGGCATTTGGGGCCGAATCTCGGTGTCGTCGAACTCACCATCGCGATCCACCGCATCTTCGACTCTCCGAACGACCCCGTCATCTTCGACACCGGGCACCAGTCGTACGTTCACAAGCTGCTCACCGGTCGACAGGACTTCTCTCGTCTGCGTTCTCGCGGGGGGCTGGCGGGCTACCCGCAGCGCTCGGAGAGCCCGCACGACGTCGTCGAGTCCTCGCACGCCTCCAGCTCGTTGAGCTGGGCAGACGGTGTCTCGCGGGCACTGACGCGCACCGGGTTCCAGGACCGCCACGTGGTCGCCGTGGTGGGCGATGGCTCGCTCACCGGCGGAATGACCTGGGAAGCGCTGAACAACATCTCCGACGACAACGACCGCAATCTCGTCATCGTCGTCAACGACAACGGTCGTTCGTACGCTCCGACGATCGGCGGGATGGCACGATACCTCAACCGCATGCGGACGGCCGAGGCGTATCGGTCGCTGCATCGCGGGTCTGCGTCGCTGTCCCGGCGGTTGGGCCCGGCTGCGCGTGCGCTGTACCGCGGTGTTCGCGGCGGCACGCACGGCTTCCTCTCACGGTTCACCAACAACGTCGAGTTGTACTCGAATCTCGACATCAAATATCTCGGCCCGATCGATGGCCATGACTTCGACGCGCTGCTCGAGACGCTGAAGCTGGCGAAAGACTACGGCGCCCCGGTGCTGGTTCACGTGATCACCGAAAAGGGCCGCGGCTTCGAGCCCGCCCGCAACGATGAAGCCGACCAGTTCCATGCCGTCGGCAAGATCGATCCCGTCACGGGCCGATCCCTGGGCGGTGCCTCGGCGACGTCGTGGACTGACGTGTTCTCGGAGGAGCTCGTCAAGGCGGGGGAGCGACGCGACGACGTCATCGCGATGACTGCGGCGATGTTGCGGCCCACCGGGCTCCAGCCGTTCGCACAGCGCTTCCCCGACCGTGTCTACGACGTCGGCATCGCCGAGCAGCACGCGGTGGCTTCGGCCGCCGGGCTCGCGTTCGGGGGATTGCACCCCGTCGTCGCGATCTATGCGACGTTCATGAACCGCGCGTTCGACCAGGTGATGATGGACGTCGCCCTGCACAAGGCGGGTGTCACGTTCGTGCTGGACCGCGCCGGCGTCACCGGACCGGATGGACCGAGCCACCACGGAATCTGGGACCTCGCCATGCTGCAGTTGGTCCCGCGCATCCGGATCGCCGTTCCTCGCGACGGTGAGCGCCTCCGCGAGGAGTTCGCCGAGGCCCTCGAGGTCGGCGATGCGCCGACGGTCGTCCGCTTCCCGAAGGGCGCTGTCGCGGCGACCATCCCGGCCCTCGAGCGGCTCCCTGACGGGGTGGATGTGCTGGTGCGCTCCGATGCGCAGGACGTGCTCATCATCGGAATCGGACCCATGGTCGAACTCGCCATGGAAGTCTCCGAGCGTCTGCGCGCACAGGGGATCGGCGCGACGGTCATCGATCCGCGCTGGGTCGTGCCGGTGCAACCCTCGCTCGTCGACCTCGCCGCCTCGCACCGACTGGTGATCACGATCGAGGACGGCATCCGTGTCGGCGGCATCGGCACCCGGATTCGGCAGGTGCTTCGCGAAGCGGGTGTTGACACGGCTGTGGATGAGTTGGGGCTCCCCGACGAATTCATCGACCACGCGACTCGTGACGAGATCCTCGAGGATGCCGGCCTCACCGCCGCCAAGATCGCCCAGGACGTCGTTTCCCAAGTGCTGGGCACCCGCATCCCCATCGCGCGTCCCGCCGAGGACGACGGGTCCATCTGGATGGCACCATCTGCGTCGACGGACTCGGAGCAGCCCGGCCGCTAGTTCGTCTCCTGTGCAGGAGAAATCCCCTGCACAGGACGATCCGGCGCAGATCATCCTGCCTTGCCGATATCTCCTGTCCTGGCGATCTGCGGGGACGGATGCCGCACACGCTGCGCGCGCGAAAGCGGCCCCGAGCCGAAGCTCAGGGCCGCTCTCTGCCAGCGCTGCGGTCAGCGTGAAGCGATGCCGCGGATCGGCGGTTGGTGGAACGTGGCGCCGAAGGCCCGCTCCGCGGCACCTTCGCGGTCGAGGTAGGGCGACGCACCTCCGTCGATGAAGGGCCAGCCGGCGCCGAGGATCAGGCAGAGGTCGATGTCTTCGACTTCCGGGACGACACCCTCGTCGAGCATGATCTTGATCTCGCTCGCGAGGCCATCCTGCACGCGCTGGAGAATCTCGTCCTCGCTGACGGGCGAGGAGCCCACCGCTCCGGCGAGGACCTTCTCTGCGGCCTTGGTCCACCCGGTCACGCGACCGGACTTGTCCTTCTCGATGACCTGATCGAGGTCGGCCAGAGCGTGGAAGTTCTCCGACGCGAAGAAGCGTTCGGGGAACGCGCCAGCCATCGTGTCTTGAACGTGTGCGGCGACCTTCCAGCCGACGAGGTCGATGAGTCCGAACGGAGACATCGGCAGGCCGAGCGGAGCGAACGCCTTCTCGACCGTCAGCAGCGGGGTGCCTTCGTACACCGCGCGCGCAGCCTCGCCCATGACCTTCGCGAGCAGACGGTTGACGACGAAGCCGGGCGCATCGGCGGTGAGTACCGCGTTCTTGCCCAGGTTCTTCGCGACGACGAACGCGGTCGACAGCGCGGCGTCATTCGTCTGCGGCGTCTTCACGATTTCGATCAGCGGCATGACGGCGACCGGGTTGAAGAAGTGGAAGCCGACGAGGCGCTCGGGGTGCGCGAGCTTTGCACCGATCTCCTCGACCGACAGCGACGAGGTATTGGTGGCGAGGATGGCATCTTCGGCGATGATCTGCTCGATCTCGCCGAAGACGGCCTGCTTGACGCCGACCTCTTCGAACACGGCCTCGATGACGAAGTCGCAGTCCGCGAATTTGGTCTTGTCGGTCGTGCCGGTCACGAGAGCCCGCAGCTTGTTGGCGTTGTCGCCGTCGAGGCGACCCTTCGCTTCGAGCTTGCCGATTTCTTCGTGGATGTACGCGACACCCTTGTCCACGCGCGCTTGGTCGAGGTCGGTGATGAGCACCGGGACCTGGAGCTTGCGGACGAACAGCAGCGCGAACTGGCTGGCCATGAGGCCTGCACCGATGATGCCGACCTTCGTGACGCGCTTGGCGAGTGCCTTGTCGGGAGCGCCGACAGGGCGCTTCGCGCGCTTCTGAACGAGATCGAAGGCATACATCGACGCCGCGAACTGGTCGCCGACGATCAGTTCGGAGAGAACCTCGTCCTCGCGGGCGAAGCCTTCTTCGCGCGTGCCACTCTTCGCCTTGTCGAGAAGATCGAGAGCGACATAGGGAGACCGCGGCACCGTGCCGATGCGGGACTCGAGCATATTGCGCGCCATCTTGATGGCGATCGGCCACTTGGTGAGGCGCTCGATCTTGCCCGGCTCGCTCTTACGGTGCACCTTGGTTTTGCCGGCGATGACGCCATCGGCCCACCGCAGCGAATTCTCGAGGTAGTTCGCGGCGGGGAAGATCGCGTCGAAGATGCCGTAATCGAACGCCTGCTGCGGTCGCAGCATCCGGTTCTGCTTGAGCGGGTTGGAGATGACCACTTCGAGTGCGTTCTCGATGCCGATGAGGTTCGGCAGCAGATATGCGCCACCCCAGCCGGGAATGATCCCGAGGAAGACCTCCGGGAGCGCAATGGCGGCGGCGGAGGCATCCACGGTCCGGTAGGTCGAGTTCAGCGCGATTTCCAAGCCACCGCCGAGCGCGAGGCCGTTCACGAACGCGAACGACGGCACGCCGAGGTGCGAGAGCTTGCCGAGCACCTGGTGCCCGCGCTGCGCGATGAGCTTTGCGATCTCCTGGGAAGGGAGGCGGGCGACGTCGCTGAGATCCGCGCCGGCAGCGAGGATGTACTGCTTGCCGGTGATGCCGACGGCCTGTATCTCCCCGGCCGCAGCACGAGCCTTCACGGCGTCGAGTGTCGCGGAGAGTTCGGCCAGGGTGGCAGGCCCCAGCGTGTTCGGGCGCGTGTGATCACGGCCGTTGTCGAGCGTGATCAGAGCGAGCACCGCGCCGGAGGCGAGGCGCACGTCGCGCACGGTGGAGTGGGTGACCACTTCGCCTTCGGTGAGCGCTTCGAGCGGGGAGAAGTCGATCTCGTCGTAGTTCGTCATCGTGGCGGTGCTCACTTCTTCTTGCCGTTGTAGTGGGGGTTCTCCCAGATGACAGAGCCGCCCTGGCCGAGCCCCACGCACATGGCGGTGAGGCCGTAGCGGACGTCCGGACGCTCGGCGAACTGCGCGGCGAGCTGGATCATGAGGCGCACGCCGGATGCGGCGAGCGGATGCCCGAGGGCGAGCGCGCCACCCCATTGGTTGACCCGCGGATCGTCATCGGCGATGCCGAAGTGGTCGAGCAGCGAAAGCACCTGGATGGCGAATGCTTCGTTCAGCTCGAACAGGCCGATGTCCTCGATGCGCAGACCCGCCTTGGCGAGAGCCTTCTCGGTCGAGGGGATAGGGCCCGTGCCCATGACCTCGGGCTGCACGCCCGCGTAGGCGAACGAGACGAGTCGCATCTTCGGCGTGAGGCCGAGACCCTTGACAGCCGCACCGCCGGCGAGGAGGCCCATCGTGGCGCCGTCCGTGAGCGGTGAGGACGTGGCGGCCGTGACGCGTCCGTGCGGGCGGAAGGGCGTCTTGAGCTGGGCGAGGCCCTCCATGGTGGTGCCAGGGCGGCGTCCTTCGTCCTCGGAGGCCAGGCCCCACGCCCCGTCGGCGTCCTTGATGGCCACCGAGACGAGGTCTGGCTGGAACTTGCCAGCCTGGTATCCGGCCTCGGCCTTCTGCTGGCTGAGCATGCCGAAGCGGTCGGCGCGCTCCTTCGTGAGGTGCGGGAAACGGTCATGGAGACGCTCGGCGGTGATGCCCATGTTGAGCGCATCCGTGCTCACGAGCTTCTCGGTGAGGAATCGCGGGTTCGGGTCGGCACCGGCGCCGAGGGGATGGCGGCCCATGTGTTCGACGCCGCCGGCGAGAGCCAGGTCGTACATGCCGAAGCCGATAGACCCGGCCATCGTCGTCACGCTCGTCATCGCGCCCGCGCACATGCGGTCGATGGCGAAGCCCGGGACGCTGAGCGGCAGTCCCGCGAGAATTGCGGCGGTACGGCCGAGGGTCAGGCCCTGGTCGCCCTGCTGAGTGGTCGCCGCGATGGCGACGTCGTCGATGCGGTCAGCGGGAACCTCAGGGTTCCGCTCCATGACACCCATGATCGCTTTGACGACCAGGTCGTCCGATCGGGTGTTCCAGTACATGCCCTTTTCGCCCGCGCGCCCGAACGGGGTGCGCATTCCATCAACGAAATAGACGTCCGAATACTCGGCCACATTGCCTCCAAGGTTAGGGAACCTTCCAAGCCTAGGTAGCCACCGTGCAGGCCGTAATCGGTTGGGCCGGATCTACGACTCGTCGTTCGGAGTTTCCACGGGGTTTTGCACGGACTCCACAAAGCCGTCTGCGATCAACTGTGCGGTGTGCGCAATTTGCCACGGTCGGGCGCCGAGGGAAGCGAGGGCCGCGGCGATGGATGCCTCGTCGATCGTCACAGGGGGAGCCCAAGCGAGACGGCGGAGTGTCTCGGGGGTGAGCAGGTTCTCGGTGGGCATTCCGAGGTCTGCGGCTTCCTGCTCGACCAGAGGCCGGGCGGCCTTGAGACGCGCATCTGCGGCCGGGTTGCGATCGGCCCAGGCGCGCGGTGGAGGCAGCCCGTCGCCGGGCACGCGCTCGAGCGGGAGGGTGGTGTCGGCTCGACCTGCTTCGATCGCAGCCCACCACCGATCGAGTTGGGTTCGGCTGGCGCGCCCGTTGAACGCCTTCAGTCGGGACAGGTCCGCTTTGGTCTGCGGGTCGGCCGCGATCGCGGCTACCAGCGCCCGGTCGGGAACAAGGCGCCCGGGCGAGACGTCCTGTTCCCGCGCGTACTCTTCACGCGCCGTCCACAGGGCGCGTGCGACCGCGAGCGCGCGGCGACCGCGCACCGTGTGCAGGCCGCTGAGGCGCCGCCAGGGATCTTCGCGTGGGGGACGAGCGGGCCGCTCCAGCACCGCCTGGAATTCCTGCCGCGCCAGTTCTGTCTTGCCCTGCTCGTCAAGTTCGGTGACGAGCGCGTCGTAGACATCGACCAGGTGCAGGACATCCAGCGCTGCGTATTCGAGCCAGGACTGGGGGAGTGGCCTGGTCGACCAGTCGGATGCCGAGTGCGCTTTGGCGAGCACGATTCCGAGTGTGTCCTCCACGACCGCGCCGAGGCCGACGCGCTCGTGGCCGAGCAGTCGCGCGGCGAGTTCCGTATCGAAGATGAGTCCGGGATCGAGTCCCGCTTCGCGCAGCGACGGAAGGTCTTGGCTCGCCGCGTGGAGGATCCACTCCTCGTCGCCGATGGCCTGCTGCAGCGACTGGAAGTCATTGATCATGGGCGGGTCGATGAGGAACACACCGGCATCGCGCCGAAAGATCTGGATGAGATAGGCCCGCTGTGTGTATCGGTAACCCGACGCGCGTTCGACGTCGACGGCGACCGGCCCGGTGCCCATGGCAAGGGTGACGGCGGCGTCTTCGAACGTCGCCTGATCGGCGATCACGTCATAGTCAGGCACGGGTCACCCGGTGCGCACCGAACACGGCGATCCCTTCGGAGCCCGGTGGCAACCCGGCCAGCGTGCAGACCAGTTCGGCCCACGCATCCACGTGCGCGGTGAGGTCCCCTGAGGGTGACCAGGACGCGCGCAATTCGATCTGTGCGCCATCTCCTTGGTCGGCGAGGGTGCCGAAACCCTTGGACAGCGTCTTGGTCGCCGTGCCGGATGCCGAATGATGGGTCGCGCCGCGGGTTTCGAGTGCATCGAGCAGCCAGGACCAGGCGACGTCGGCCAACAGGGGGTCGGTGCCGATCTCCGGTTCGAGGGGTGCCTGCGCGAAGCACACGATCCGCCAGGGACCATTCCACGCGTCGGGTTCGCTCGCATCGTGGAGGAGGATCAGCCGCCCAGCACCGTATTCGGAGTCAACACCTTCGGCATCCGGTCGCACGTCGCCCGCGAGCGCGATGGCATCGGGTGCGAGACCGGTCGGTGCGGGGATCTCGCGCACCGAAAAGTCCGAGCGGAACCTCTGGGCGCGGACAGCGTCAGCCACGGCGGAGAACGCGGTGGGCTCGGCGGGGGGACGGGAATCATCCACGCCGACAGACTAGAGTGGCCCGACGATGATGGCATCCAGGCGCGCCGGGCCCCGCAGGGCATCCCCATCGACGATCACTCTGCTTCGCTCACTGATTGTGACTCTGGCAGCGGCTCTCACCGGCGTGATCGCGGTGATGTCGGCGCTCTCGCTGCACATCGCCCGGCGTGTGGTGACCCCCGCCGGGCGAGTCCCCGACGCGACGATCATCGGGGTGGACACTGCAGCGCAGACGATCACCCTCGGGCGCACGCCCGACACCGCCCTGCCTGGTCGCTACGGGCTGTTCACCACGGGCACCGAGGCCTACGTCAAGCTCGGCACGGTGCTTGCCTCCGACAAGACGACCGTCAAGCGCAAGCTGCTCACCGAGATCGGGACCGAATCTCATCTGTCCGCCGCGGCGGCGTTCAGCGGGTGGTATTTCGATCACCCTGAGCAGTTGCACATCCCGTTCGAAGCCGAGCTCGTCGGCTCTTCCCTGGGGCCGTGCCCCGCGTGGGTCTTTCCCGCCGAGGGCGAATCCGACACGTGGGTGATCCAGATCCATGGTCGCGGCGCAACCCGCGCAGAGTGCCTGCGGGCCGTACCGGTCTTCCGCGCCGCCGGAATCTCCTCGCTCGTGGTGTCATACCGAAACGACGGGGAGGCGCCGCGCAGCCGCACCGGAACCTACACGCTCGGGGCCACCGAATGGCGCGACATCGATGCCGCGATCGGGCTGGCACGTCGTCGGGGTGCCCGACGCGTCGTCCTCATGGGCTGGTCGATGGGTGGGGCGATCGCCCTCCAGTTGTCGCTGAATTCGGCCCACCGCGACCTGATCGTGGGGCTCGTGCTCGAATCGCCCGTCGTGGATTGGCGAGTCGTGCTCGACTATCAGGCACGCCTCATGCGGGTCCCATCGCCGGTCGCTCATCTCGCGATCAGCGCGCTCGGAAGCTCGTGGGGTGCGCCGGTGACACGCGCCGGAGGTCCCATTCCCTTCGATCGGTTGGACGTCGTCGCGCGTGCGGCCGAACTGCGGCATCCGATCCTCATCCTCCACAGCGACGACGACGGGTTCGTCCCCTCCGACGCATCGCATCAGCTCCTGAGCGCGCGCCCCGACCTCGTCGAGCTCGAAGTGTTCGATGTGGCCCGGCACGCGAAGCTCTGGAACTACGACCAGAAGCGCTGGAGCGGCGTCATCACATCGTGGCTGCAGCGGCATGGCTTCGCCGAAGACGCCGGCGCAGAAGCCCAGGCCGACTAGGGTTATCAGGTGACTACACCGGCCGGGATCGTTCATCTTGCCGGCCGTCATCCCGAGGTTTCCGGCGCTGAGATGGTCGCGGCGCTCGTGCCGCCGCCGCAGTTCGATGGCGCGACATTCGAGACTTATCGCGCGGACCCGCATTTCCCGTCGCAGCAGTATGCGAAGGATCACTTGACGACCTTCGCCACCGGGGGAGCGCAGGCGTCCAAAGGTGGTTTCTTCCGGCGCGCCAAGAAAGAACCCGAGCTGAAGCCCGGCATCTACCTCGACGGCGGGTTCGGCGTCGGAAAGACCCACCTTCTCGCGGCGATCTATCACGCGATGCCCGCCCGCCGAAAGTATTTCGGCTCGTTCATCGAATACACCGCCCTGGTCGGCGCCATCGGCTACCAGAAGACCGTTGAGCTCTTCCGCGGTGCGGACCTCCTGTGCATCGACGAGTTCGAACTCGACGATCCCGGCGACACCATGGTCATGACCAGACTGCTCGGCCAACTCGTCACCTCGGGCACGCGGCTCGCAGCGACCTCGAACACGCCGCCGAACGCCCTCGGTGAAGGCCGGTTCGCGGCTCAGGACTTCCTGCGCGAGATCCAGTCGATGTCCGCCAACTTCGAGACGCTGCGCATTGACGGCACCGACTATCGCCAGCGCGCGGTCGACGGCCACGCCGTGGTGTCGACCGGCAGTGCTTTCGAGCAGGCGGTGACGGACGGCGCGGCATCCGGCGCGGTCTCGGATGACGCGTTCGACGCCGTCATCGCGCACCTGGCGACCGTGCACCCGTCCCGTTACATCCGGTTGATCGAAGGGCTCTCCCTCGTCGGGCTTCGAGACGTCACAGTGCTCGAGGACCAATCTGCGGCCCTCCGTTTCGTCGCTTTCGTCGACCGGACGTACGACGCACAGATTCCGATCGTCGCCACGGGAGTCGCGCTGGACCAGGTCTTCGGTGAGGAGATGCTGGCGGGCGGCTACCGAAAGAAGTACCTTCGCGCCATCTCACGGCTGGTCGCCCTCACCCACTCCTGACCGCGCATTCGGTGGCGGCTTCCCGGCATCCCGAAACGCGATGTTTACATCGGAGGGGTCGGCGTAACCGACCCGAAACACGACACGCACGGTGGAGGAAACTCCACAAGGTGAAACTAGGCGGGACGTCGCGGCTACCCGTTATGCACTTCGCGACGTCGCCCACGTCCCCGAACCAAGTGAGGTACCACCTATGGATGCACCCGGCAACATCGCCTGGGGAATCACCGCCACCGCGCTCGTCCTCTTCATGACGCCCGGTGTCGCGTTCTTCTACGGCGGTCTGGTCAAGGCCAAGAGCGTCGTCAGCATGATGATGATGAGCTTCGGAGCCCTTGGCCTCATCAGCGTGCTGTGGATTCTGTACGGCTTCAACATGAGCGCGGTGGGGGGCACGTGGGACTTCTCCGGAAACCCGTTCTCTGACTTCGCACTGAGCGGGCTCGCCTCCGGAGACGGCGCGAACACGTCGCTCATCGGCGTCGCCTACGGCGCTACGTTCGCCATCATCACCGTCGCCCTCATCTCGGGCGCCATCGCCGACCGCGCGAAGTTCGGCTCCTGGATGATCTTCGCGGGCATCTGGGCCACGGTCGTCTACTTCCCGGTTGCCGCATGGGTCTGGGGCGGTGGCTGGATCATGGGCCTCGGTGAGACCTTGGGCTACGACACGAGCGTCATCGACTACGCCGGTGGTACCGCAGTCCACATCAACGCCGGTGCCGCAGCCCTCGCGCTCGCCCTGGTTCTCGGCAAGCGCATCGGATTCCAGAAGGGCATCCACAAGCCGCACAACGTGCCCCTGGTCATGCTGGGTGCTGCCATCCTGTGGTTCGGCTGGTTCGGCTTCAACGCCGGCGCTGAGTGGCTCTCCGAAGACATGGCTGGCGTCGGTCTGATCGGCATCAACACCCTCGGTGCCACCGCTGCCGCCATCATCGGCTGGACGCTCGTCGAGAAGTTCAAGGATGGCAAGGCCACCTCGGTGGGCGCCGCGTCCGGTGCTGTCGCCGGTCTCGTTGCGATCACCCCGGCGTGTGCCAACCTGACGCCCGGCTGGGCGCTCGTGCTCGGTGTCCTCGTCGGAGCGGTCTGCGCCCTGGCGATCGAGATGAAGTGGAAGCTCGGCTTCGACGACTCGCTCGACGTGGTGGGCATCCACCTCGTCGGTGGTCTCATCGGAACGATCTACCTCGGCTTCTTCGCAACCGACACCGGCCTGTTCGTCGGTGGCAACTACGAGCAGCTGGTCCTGCAGGTCATCGCCGCACTCGGCGTCCTGATCTACTCCTTCGTGATCGCCTACGCACTGGGCTTCGTCATCCAGAAGACGCTCGGATTCCGCATCAAGAACGAGGACGAGATCGCCGGAGTCGACACCGTCGTCCACGGCGAAGAGGGCTACGCCCTGGTCGACTGACCTCGTCGCTGCACAGCATCAGGGGGCGTCACGCGCAAGCGCGGCGCCCCCTTTGTGTGCCCGGCGCTAGGGTGACCGGGTGAGCTTCGCATCCCGGTTCCTGTCCAGCGTCTCCGCGCTCTTCACTCCCCAGCGGACGGCGGATGTCCGCACGGCTGCGCCTGCCCCGCCCGTCTCGCAGGGTCACGGCGGAGAGACCTCGACGCAGGAGATCATGCCCTCCGCCGTGCGCGGCCTGCAGATCACGTACGTACCGGAACACGACGGAGATCCGGATGCCGGCGAGATCATCTGGACGTGGGTTCCCTATGAGGAAAACGATGGCCGCGGCAAGGACCGGCCGGTGCTGATCATCGGGCGGCAGGACGCCGAGCGCGTGTACGCGGTCAAGTTGACCAGTAAGTCGCACGACGCGGACCGGGACTTCATCCCGATCGGGTCGGGGCCGTGGGACAGCCAAGGTCGGCCGTCGTGGATCGACATCGAGCAGCTGTACAGCGTGCATTCTCGGGGCATGCGCCGCGAGGCATCCGCTCTCCCTCTGGACCGGTTCGTCGTCGTCGCCGACGCGCTCCATAAGCGCTACGGCTGGCCCGTCGGCAACTAGCTGGGCGTCTGTCGCTTCTGCGGGTGCTTCGTCCGTCGCGTGTGCACAGTCGGATCGCGTCACACCGCGCACGAGCGACGGATGAAGCGGGGTCGTAGCTGGAGAAGAGAAGTGGTGGGCGATGCCGGACTCGAACCGACGACCTCTTCCGTGTGAAGGAAGCGCGCTACCAACTGCGCCAATCGCCCAGAACCCCGAAGGGCCGAGTACCGATATTACCGGATCGGGCGACGCGCGCCGTACGCGGTCGGGTGACACACCCGGGGTGGCCCTGGTTTGGTGCATGGCCGATCCTGGGATAAAGTCGTTCAGGCGCCAAGGGAAACCCTGGGGCATGCGGATGTAGCGCAGTGGTAGCGCATAACCTTGCCAAGGTTAGGGTCGCGAGTTCGAATCTCGTCATCCGCTCGAGTGACAGGAATCTCCCTGCGGGGAGATTTCTTGCTCGTGGGGTCAATCCACACGGTGGCGTGGCCGAGCGGCTAGGCACCGGCCTGCAAAGCCGTTTACACGGGTTCGAATCCCGTCGCCACCTCGCTTCACAACTGAATAGCCTTTCTAGGCGCGATTGGCGCAGCGGTAGCGCGCTTCCCTGACACGGAAGAGGTCACTGGTTCGATCCCAGTATCGCGCACAGAGAAAAACCCCTGGTTATCCAGGGGTTTTTTGTTTCTCACGGGTACGCTCGCGCGCCGCGCCCGAGTTGAGCCCACGCCCAAGGGAACATCTGACACCCATTCCTGTGTTCTTACTGAGAGCGCGGGGAGCTCGGTGGTCTGTCGAGTGTCTCTCGTCGCGATGTGGAGGGACGCGAATGCAAGGCCTTGAACTTACGGTGCTGTTGGGCGTGACGATCCTCGCCGGTGCGATCCTCGCGCCCCGCCTCCGCGTCGCGGCGCCTCTGATCCTGTTGATCTTCGGACTCCTGCTCGGCTTCGTGCCCGAGCTGCGCTCGGTGCACTTGCCCCCGGAAGCCGTGCTGCTGCTCTTTCTTCCGGTGATGCTGTTCTGGGAAAGCCTCACCACCTCCCTCCGCTCGATCAAAAGGGATTTTCGCGGCATCGTCTTGGCGAGCACGCTGCTGGTCGTGGCGACGGCATTCGCGGTGGCTGCCGTTGCGTATGCGATGGGGCTGCCGTGGGATGCCGCGCTCATCCTCGGGGCTGCGGTCGCACCGCCGGACGCGACCGCGGTGGCGGCGCTCGGTCGCACGCTCCCGCGCCGGAACTTCATGATCCTCAAGGCGGAGAGCCTCACCAATGACGGCACCGCCCTCGTGCTGTACGCGATTGCGGTGGGGGCGGCCATCGGCGGCTCCTACACGCCGCTGTCGATCAGCGGGCTCGTTCTGCTGTCGTATGGCGGCGGGTTGGCCGCCGGGGCGGCGGTCGCGGGGTTGGCCTATCTCGTGATGCGCCGCATGCGTGATGCCCTCACGATCAACATTGCGCTGCTCGTGACGCCGTTCGCCGCGTTCCTGGTCGCCGAACTGATCCACGCATCCGGTGTGCTGGCTGTCGTCGTCGCCGGGCTCATCGTGTCGTACCTTTCCCCTCGGATCAGCACTGCGGCATCCCGTCGCCAGACCGAGTGGACATGGCCGCTCGGGTCGTACCTCCTCAACGGCGCCTTGTTCGTGTTGATCGGCCTTGAAGTGCAGGCTGTCGCGCGCGAGATCGAACCGCGCCAGATCGGGTGGCTGCTGGCGGTGACTGTCGTTGTGTGGGTCGTCCTGCTCGTGGTTCGCTTCGGATTCTTGACGCTATCGGCGATGACGATCCGTCTCCTCGATCGCCGCCCCGCGCAGCGATTGCGGCGGATGAGCTACCGCTCCCGGATCGTGAGCGCGTTCGCCGGGTTCCGCGGAGCCGTGTCGTTGGCGATCGCGCTGTCCGTGCCGGTCGCCCTCGACAGCGGTGAGGCGCTTCCCGGTCGCGACGCCATCGTGTTCGTCACCGCCGGGGTGATCGTGCTCACCCTGCTGGTGCAGGGTCCGCTGCTCCCCGCGGTCGTCCGTTGGGCTCGGCTCCCGGAGGACAGGACCGAAGAGAAGGAACTCCAGTTGGCAGAACGTGCGATCACCGGTGCAGCCCTGTCGTCGGTGGCCGATCTGTCGCAAGAACACGGGATCAGCGAGAGCGTGCGCGATCGCCTCGTGCAGGACTACTACGAGCACCTCGAGCGGGTGAACGAGGTCGTGCTCGAGCGGGAGCAAGCCGAGTTGGCGAGAGCGGATGCCGGGACGCCCGTCGATTCCGGCACGCCCGCAGAGTCGGGTGCTGCACCGCATCCACGATTCGAGTCTCTGGCCGTGACGGATGCTTTGTCGGCATCACCACTGACCCGCAATGAGGAATACAGCCGACTCAAGCTCGCCGTCCTCGAGCGCAAGCGCGAGGTGCTGATCCGACTTCGTCGCGATGGGTCCGTGGACGATGGCGTGGCGCGGCAGATCCAGGCCCGGCTCGACGTCGAGGAACTGCGCTTGACGGGTATCCAGACGGTGGAGTGAGCGCGGCGCTAGGCTCGGCGCCATGGCTCATCTCGTCCTCACCGTCGTCGGCGACGACCGCGCCGGTCTCGTTCAGACTCTCGCCGACGCCGTCGCGGCCCATGGCGGCAACTGGGAGCGCAGCGAACTCGCCGAGCTCGCGGGAGCGTTCGCCGGCATCATCCTGGTGTCGGTGCAGGACGATCGCGCGGATGAACTCCGCGACGCTCTTGCATCGTTGGATGGACTCCTGCGCATCACCGCGCACGCAGGCGCTGCGACCCCGGCGGACGATGGACACCGGCGGTTCACCTTCACGATCCTCGGCAACGACCGCCCTGGCATCGTGCGCGAGGTCACCTCGACCCTGACCAGCCAGGGACTGAGCATCGACAGTTTCACCAGTCGGACGCTCGATGCGCCGATGGCCGGAGGCACTCTGTTCGAAGCGACGGTGGTTGCTCGCGTTCCTGCCGAGACAGACACGGAGGATGTCGCCGCGGCGCTCGAACTGCTCGCCGGTGAGATCCAGGTCGACCTCAGCCTGGGCTGACACTCACCACCGCGCGAGCGGAATCACCGCGAGCGCGACAATGAGCGGCGCGGCGATCAGGCCCAGCAGCACGTACCGACGCCAGGGAACGTCGACGCCCACCGCATGGAGTCGCTGATGCCACAGCAAGGTTGCAAGTGACGCCCACGGGGTGATCAGTGACCCGGCGTTGACTCCGACCAGGAGCGCCGCGAGCCGCGTGGGGGAGTCCGCGACCGACTCGAACGCCAAATACGCGGGGAGATTGTCGATTCCGTTCGCGGCGAGCATCGAGGTCCCCGCGAGCTGCCAGAGGGAGACGAGGTCATCGCCGGTCCCCGCCACGACCGACACGATGGCGCCAGACCCGAGCGCCTCGAGAGCGCCCACCGCGAGGAACAATCCGGATGCGAACACCACCAGCTGCCATGGAATCAAGGTCAGGCGCAGGGTGCTCGGCGAGCGCCAGGCGAAGACGACGGCGAGGACGACTGCCACGGCCGTTGCCGGAATCCACGGGTCCAGCCCACTGATCAGCAGGGGCAGCAGGATCACGATGAGGACAGCGGCGATCCGCAGGAGCAGCGGGTCCGCGACGCGCGGGGCGGGCGCGATGACGTATCCGCCGCGAAGATCCCGGCGGAACACCACGGTCAACAGCACCACCGTGACAGCGATGGCAACCAGGGCGGAGGGTCCGAGGAGGCTGATGAACTCGAGCGGTCCAGAGAGCTGCAACTCGTGGACGGCGAGCAGATTGGTGAGGTTCGACACCGGCAGGGCGAGTGAAGCGGTGTTCGCGAGCCACACCGTGGCAAAGGCGAACGGCAAGGGCGGGAGGCCCTGCGAGCGGGCCATCAGCACGACCACTGGTGTGAGCAGCACGGCGGTGGTGTCGAGCGACAGGAACGCGGTCGACAGCGTCGACAGCGCGAGCACGGCGATCCACAGCAGCCAGCGTCGTCCGCGCGCCGCACGAGCGAGCCAGGACGCGGCGATGTCGAAGACGCCCGCGGCGGCAGCGAGTTCAGCCGCCACGGTGACGGCGATGACGAACAGCAGGATCGGCCAGACGCGCTCGGCGATCGCAAGAACCTCACCGGGCGGGAGGATGCCGAAGACCGCCGCCGCCGCACCCAGCAGCAACAGCACGGTTCCGACGAGGGCGAGCTTCACGGATCCATCTTCGCCGCATCCGCGCTCGTATTCGTGCGCGGCTAGACTCGTGCCATGCAACCGCGCCGGGACACCCACGCCGCACGCGTCGCGTACCGCGGCACGCGAACGTCGGGCGCCTGAGCGGGCAGCACGCGCGAGCGTTGCGAAGCTGAGCAGCCGATTTCCGATCCATCCATCTGGAGATAGTCCCCTTGACTGACCTCGCCTCCCCGTCGGACGTGTCCTTTCCTGCCGACGGTTTCACGCTTTTTCCTGATCGATCCGTCGTCGCGTTGCGCGTCAACGGCGAGCTGAAAGACCTCGCGACGGTCGTCGGAGAGACGGATGCCGTCGAGCCGGTCGCCATCGACAGTGCGGACGGCCTCTCGATCCTGCGCCACTCGACCGCGCACGTGCTGGCTCAGGCCGTGCAGCGCATCAACCCGCAGGCCAACCTCGGCATCGGTCCGCCGATCGAGAACGGCTTCTACTACGACTTCGGCGTCGCAGAACCTTTCACTCCTGAAGATCTCAAGGCGATCAAAAAGGAGATGGAGCGCATCGTCCGCGAAGGACAGCGCTTCGTCCGGCGCGTGGTGACGGCGGAGGAGGCGCGTGTCGAGCTTGCCGCCGAACCGTTCAAGCTCGAGCTGATCGACCTCGCTGGAGGCCCGGGATCCGGGGCGGACGCCGCCGAGGGCGCCTCCGTCGAGATCGGTGCCGGCGAACTGACGATGTACGACAACGTCGCGCGTAACGGCGAGACGGTCTGGAAGGACCTGTGCCGCGGCCCCCACGTGCCCGGCACCCGCATGATCGGCAACGGCTGGGACCTCACCCGCATCGCCGCAGCGTATTGGCGCGGGAGCGAAAAGAACCCGCAGCTGCAGCGGATCTACGGCACCGCGTGGCCCAGCAAAGATGATCTGCGCGCGTACAAGGAACGTCTTGAAGAGGCCGCGAAGCGCGACCACCGCAAGCTCGGTAAAGAACTCGACCTGTTCTCATTCCCCGAAGAGATCGGCTCCGGGCTGTCGGTATGGCACCCGCGCGGCGGCATCATTCGCGGAGAGATGGAGCAGCACGCGCGCCGCCGGCATGTCGAGGGCGGCTACACCTACGTGTACACCCCGCACATCTCGAAGAAAGACCTGTTCCTCACTTCAAATCACCTCGTCACGTACCGCGAGGGCATGTTCCCGCCCATCCACATGGACGAAGAGCGCGATGCCGACGGCGCGATCACCAAGGTCGGGGTCGATTACTACCTCAAGCCGATGAACTGTCCGATGCACATTCTCATCTTCAAGGAGCGCGGACGCAGCTACCGCGACCTGCCGATGCGTCTCGCCGAGAACGGCACGGTGTACCGCAACGAGCTCTCTGGAGCACTCCACGGGCTCACCCGCGTGCGCGGTTTCACTCAGGACGATTCCCACCTGTTCGTCACGCCCGACCAGCTCGAGCCGGAGACTGCGCGCGTGCTCGATTTCGTCATCTCGATGCTGCGGGACTTCGGCCTCAGCGACTTCGAACTTGAACTGTCCATGCGTGACGACGAAAAAGAGAAGTGGATCGGAACAGACGAGTTCTGGGACTACTCCACGAACGCGCTGCGCAACGTCGCACTGGCCAGTGGATTGAAGCTGACCGAGGTACCCGGTGAGGCCGCTTTCTATGGTCCGAAGATCGACCTGAAGACGAAGGATGCCATCGGACGCACCTGGCAACTGTCGACCGTCCAGGTAGATCCGAACCTCCCCGAGCGATTCGAGCTCGAATACACCGACCGTGACGGCCTTAAGAAGCGCCCGATCATGATCCACCGTGCCCTGTTCGGCTCGATCGAGCGCTTCTTCGCGATCCTGCTGGAGCACTATGCCGGGGCGTTCCCGGTCTGGCTGGCACCGGTGCAGGTCGTCGCCATTCCCGTCGCCGAGCAGTATGGCCCCTATCTCGACGAGATCGTGGAGCGCCTGCGCGTGGCCGGGGTGCGTGCCGAGGTCGATCATTCCGACGACCGCATGCAGAAGAAGATCCGGACGCACACGACCCAGAAGGTGCCCATCCAGCTCATCGTGGGGGAGCAGGACCGCGATGGCGGCACCGTGTCGTTCCGGTTCCGCGACGGAACTCAGACGAACGCGGTTCCCGTCGACGAGGCGATCGACCGCATCGTCGACGCCATCGCCAGCAAGGCACTCGTCAATACGGCGGACGACTTCGCATGACCGAGCTCGAGGATGCCGGCACCTTCGCCGGCGTTCCGGACTCTTTTCAGCGACTGTGGACCCCGCACCGGATGGCCTACATCCAGGCCGGTCCCCAGGTTCTTCGCGATGAGTGCCCGTTCTGCGCCGCTCCGGGAAAGTCCGACGAGGACGGCCTCATCGTCGCGCGCGGCAAAACGGCGTATGTGCTGCTGAACCTCTTCCCGTACAACTCGGGACACCTTCTCGTGTGTCCGTATCGGCATGTCGCGACCTACGACCAGGCGACGCCCGAAGAAGTGGTTGAGATCGGTGAGCTGACGCAGATCGGCATGCGGGTGCTGCGCGAGGTCTCGAACTGCGACGGCTTCAATTTGGGGATGAACCAGGGGGCCGTTGCCGGTGCCGGGGTGGACGAACATCTCCACCAGCACATCGTGCCGCGCTATGCGGCCGATGCGAACTTCTTCCCGATCATCGCTCGCACGAAGGCCCTGCCGCAGCTGCTCGGTGAGGTGCGCGAAGCAGTCGCTACCGCCTGGCCTGCCTGACCTACGCGATTCGGCCTTCAGCGCGCGAGATCGTCCCAAAGAATCTCGATCGCGCCTCGTTGCGTCGGTGACACCCGTGCGGGAACGACGGTGCCGACTTCGGGCCATCGCTTGCGGTCGAACACGCCCGTGGTGCTCACCGGGGCAGGGTCCAGCCCGGGCGCCTCGGCGACGACGTCGAGTAGGCACTCCTGGTATCGCGGTCGACGTGCGGGCGCGGAGCGGCCGACGATACGGATCGTTCCGCGGACAGCATCCGCGAGAGGATCGCCGATCAGCTCCTCGAGCTGTTCCGCGGCTTCATCGGTCCAATCGGTGCTCATCGAACTTGCTGAGTCGTGAACTGCATCCGCGGGTGCGCGTAGGAATCCTGCGACTCGACGAGCTGAAGCTCACGCTCACCGGACAGATAGGTGCGTGTCAGCAGGTCGAAGACACTCGATGTCGTTCGCGCGAGCGCATCGGCCGCGTCGCCAGACCTGGCGAAGTGCGCTGTGAACAGGGCGGCCGTGACGTCACCTGACCCGTTGGCCTTCATGGGGATGAGGGGAGTCTGCACGATCCACGCGCCGTCAGCCGTCACCGCGAGCATCTCGATGGTGCCCTCCTGACGATCGGGTCGTTCCACGCTCGTCACGAGTACCGTCGAGGGCCCTGTCTCGCGAAGCTGGTCGGCCGCGGCGAGCGTGGACTCCAGCGAATAGGGTTCGGTTCCCGTCAGGTATCCCAATTCGAACTGGTTCGGTGTGACGATGTCGGCGGCGGGCATCACCCGATCACGGAGGAGGATCGGGATCGCCGGGGCCACGAAGCATCCGCTCTTCGCATTGCCCATCACCGGATCGCACGCGTACACCGCGTTCGGATTCGCAGCCTTGACGCGGGCGACCGCGTCGAGGATGACGTCGGCGATGCCCTCGCCGCCCTGATAGCCCGACAACACGACGTCGACCTGGCTGAAGACGCCGCGTTCTTCGATGCCGGTGAGGACATCTCGAACGTCGTCGGGGCTGATCATCGGTCCGCGCCACGCGCCGTAGCCGGTGTGGTTGGAGAAGTTCACGGTGTAGACCGGGAGCACTTCGACCCCGATGCGCTGCAGCGGGAAGACGGCGGCGGAGTTTCCGACATGGCCATAGGCGACGGCGGACTGGATCGAGAGGATCTTCACTCCTCGATCATCCCACTTGCTGCAGCCCGTCAAACCGCGCACGGGGAATCCGGCGGTGGCGGCGGGGCTTAGAATTTCCGTCATGCCCGAAACCCCCCAGACTGGTTCGTCGCGCGTCAAGCGCGGCCTCGCCGAGATGCTCAAGGGCGGCGTCATCATGGACGTCGTCACCGCCGAACAAGCGAAGATCGCGGAGGATGCCGGCGCTGTGGCCGTCATGGCTCTCGAGCGTGTTCCCGCGGACATCCGCGCCCAGGGTGGCGTGTCGCGCATGAGCGATCCCGACATGATCGACTCCATCATCAACACCGTCTCCATCCCCGTGATGGCCAAGGCCCGCATCGGCCACTTCGTCGAAGCGCAGGTGCTCCAGGAACTGGGCGTCGACTACATCGACGAGTCCGAGGTCCTCTCGCCCGCCGATTACGTGAACCACATCGACAAGTGGAACTACACGGTCCCGTTCGTCTGCGGTGCCACGAACCTCGGCGAAGCGCTCCGTCGCATCAACGAGGGCGCGGCCATGATTCGCTCGAAGGGCGAGGCCGGCACGGGTGACGTGTCTGAGGCCACGAAGCACATCCGCAAGATCAAGGGCGAGATCAATGCCCTGCGCTCGATGACGAAGGATGAGCTCTACGTCGCGGCGAAGGACCTGCAGGCGCCGTACGAGTTGGTCGCCGAGGTCGCCGAGACCGGTTCGCTGCCGGTCGTCCTGTTCGTCGCCGGCGGCGTGGCCACTCCCGCGGATGCCGCGATGATGATGCAGCTCGGTGCTGACGGCGTGTTCGTCGGCTCGGGAATCTTCAAGAGCGGCAACCCCGCAGAGCGCGCGTCGGCCATCGTGAAGGCCACCACGTTCTTCGACGACCCCAAGGTCGTCGCGGAGGTCTCGCGCGGGCTCGGCGAAGCCATGGTCGGGATCAACGTCACCGACCTTGCTGCTCCGCATCGCCTCGCCGAGCGCGGCTGGTGACGTTCGGCGGCTCACGCCATGGCCGCTAAGCCCCGCGTCGGCGTGCTCTCCCTACAGGGAGACGTGCGCGAGCACGTGCGTGTGCTGACCGAGCTCGGCGTCGACGTGTCACTCGTCCGGCGTCCCGACGAGCTCGCCGCGGTGGATGGCCTCGTCATCCCCGGGGGCGAGTCCAGTGTCATGGACAAGCTCGCGCGCGCCTTCGGCATGCAGCAGCCCATCCGGGATGCGATTGCGAAGGGGCTGCCGGTATACGGCACCTGCGCGGGCCTGATCCTGCTCGCCGATCGCGTCACGGACGGGATAGCCGGCCAGGAGTCGTTCGGCGGACTCGATGTCACCGTGCAGCGCAACGCTTTCGGCAGCCAGGTGGACTCGTTCGAAACGGAGCTGGTGGTCGACGCGTTCGGCGATGCGCCGGTGCATGCGACGTTCATTCGCGCACCCCTTGTGACCGTGGTCGGCGCCCGCGCCCGGGCGTTGGCCTCTCTGCCGGACGGCCGCGTCGTCGCGGTGGAGCAGGACAACCTGCTGGGAACCGCGTTCCATCCCGAAGTGGCGGGGGAGTTGCGCTTCCACGAGCGGTTCCTCGAGCGCGTGCGCGCGAACTGACGCGCTGGCCGTCAACGAATGGCGAAGGCAACCGCGGCGTCCGTAACGGTCTGAACTACACTTGTTTTCGGCCTTCGCGGCCGCGAACCACGATCAGGAGCAGTATGTCCGGGCATTCCAAGTGGGCGACCACCAAGCACAAGAAAGCCGTCATCGACGGTCGCCGTGCGAAGTCCTTCGCCAAGCTCATCAAGAACATCGAAGTCGCTGCCAAGCTGGGCGGTGCCGATCTTGCCGGCAACCCCACCCTCTACGACGCCATTCAGAAGGCGAAGAAGACTTCGGTGCCCAACGACAACATCGATCGCGCCGTCAAGCGCGGTGCAGGCGTCGGCGCCGACGCCGTCGAATACACCACGATCGTCTACGAAGGCTACGGCCCGAACGGCGTCGCGCTGATGATCGAGTGCCTCACCGACAACAAGAACCGTGCGGCGGCCGAAGTTCGCACCACGCTGTCGCGCAACGGCGGTACCCTCGCCGATCCGGGCTCGGTGGCGTACAACTTCCATCGCAAGGGCGTCATCGTCGTCTCCGGTGAAGGAACCAACGAAGACGACGTCATGCTGGCGGCGCTCGAGGCCGGCGCCGAAGAGGTCGAGCCGCACGCGGCCGGCTTCGAGGTCATCACGGATGCGTCCGAACTCGTCCCGGTGCGCAAGGCCCTTCAGGAGGCAGGCCTCGACTACGAGTCCGCCGACGTCGAATTCGTCCCCACCCTCAAAGTCGAGATCGACGCCAGCACCGCGCGCAAGGTCTTCCGGCTCATCGATGCCCTCGATGACAGCGATGACGTGCAGAACGTCTTCAGCAACTTCGACCTGACCGCCGAGGTCCAGGCCGAACTCGAAGCCGACGAGGAGTAGGCGCGCCTGATCCGGATGCCGCCTGGCCGCGCATAGCGTGGGGGAGTGGCATCTTCGCGCGGCGGTCCCCTGCGGGTTCTGGGCATCGACCCGGGTCTGACCCGTTGCGGCGTGGGCGTCGTGGATGTCGCCCGTGACAGGTCGGCCACGCTTGTACACGTCGGTGTCGTCAGGTCGGACAGCGACCTCCCGATCGAGCGGCGCCTGGCCGCGATCGCTGCGGGGATTCGCGCCGTCCTCGAAGAGCACCGCCCCGATGTGGTCGCCGTGGAGCGCGTGTTCGCACAGCAGAACCGCAGCACCGTGATGGGCACGGCCCAAGCGAGCGGCATCGCGCTGCTCCTCGCCGCGGAGCAGGGCCTGCCCGCGGCCACGCATACACCGTCCGAGGTGAAAGCGGCAGTGACCGGCTACGGCGCCGCCGACAAACGGCAGGTGCAGGCGATGGTCGCGCGGGTCCTCCGCCTGGATGCACTGCCTCAACCCGCAGACGCGGCTGATGCGCTCGCGATCGCGCTCTGTCACGCATGGCGCGGGGGGAGTGCTGCCGCAGTGGCCTCGGATTCGCTGACACCGGCCCAGCGGGCGTGGGCGGATGCCGAGCGTGTCGCCCGGCGATGAGGCGACCTGCGACCCTGATCGTGTGCCCCGCCCCTGAGCGTGTCGCTCGAACAAATCTCCGAACTTCTCTTAGGCTCGGCGCATGATCTCTTCACTGCGCGGACGCGTCCTCCATCTTGACGCGGAGAGCGTCATCGTGGATGTCGGCGGGGTGGGTTTCACCGTCGCGGTGACGCCGCTGGTCGCACGCGCTTTCCACGTCGGAGACGAGATCGTCCTGCACACGAACCTCATCGTCCGCGAGGACGCTCTCTCGCTGTTCGGGTTCGAATCACGGGAAGAGCTGACGGTCTTCGTCCAGATGCTGAGTGTCTCAGGCGTGGGACCGAAATCTGCCCTCGGTGTGCTCGCGGCGCTCTCGGTCGATCAGATCGCCGACGCGGTGAACGCCGAAGACGACGCACCGTTCCGTCGGGTCACGGGTATCGGGCCCAAGACGGCGAAGCTGATCGTCGTGCAACTGGCAGGAAAGCTCCACTCGACCGGGACATGCCTCTTCCCGCACCGTCGGCAGTGCGCCGGCATCGCTGGGGTCGCAGGTCGTTGCCGCGTTGGTCGGGCTCGGCTGGAGCGAGCGCGTTGCCGTCGACACCGTCTCGGGCCTCGAGGGCGCGGGCGATGCGACGAGCGTGCCGAGTCTCCTCAAACTGGCGCTCGCGCAACTGGGGCCGGCGCGCAAGGAGCAGAGCGGTGGCTGACGGGGTGACATCGCACGATCACGGTGAAGCCGAGGACGACATCGAACTCGCCGTCGAAGGCGCTCTCCGGCCGAGCTCACTGTCGGAATTCATCGGCCAGCACAAAGTGCGTCGGCAGTTGCAGCTGCTCCTCGATGCCGCACGTATTCAACAGCGTCCTCCCGACCACATCCTGCTCTCGGGCCCACCGGGACTCGGGAAGACGACGCTCGCGATGATCGTCGCCCATGAGAGCGACCGGCCGCTTCGCCTGTCCAGCGGTCCGGCGATCCAGCACGCGGGCGACATGGCGGCCCTGTTGTCGAGCCTCGTGCCCGGCGAAGTGCTGTTCATCGACGAAATCCATCGGATGGCGCGCTCTGCCGAAGAGATGCTGTACCTCGCGATGGAGGACTTCCGCATCGACATCATGGTGGGCAAGGGCGCCGGGGCCACCAGCATCCCGCTCGACTTGGCGCCGTTCACCCTTGTCGGGGCGACGACGCGCTCGGGGCTGCTGCCCAATCCGCTGCGGGACCGCTTCGGCTTCACCGCGCACCTGGAGTATTACGAGACGTCCGAGCTCGAAGAGGTGGTTGCCCGCTCGGCCGCCATGCTCAGCGTGGGGATGCCGGCCGCGTCGCGCGCCGAGATCGCGCGCCGATCGCGGGGGACACCTCGTATTGCGAATCGCCTGCTGCGGCGCGTCCGAGACTTCGTGATCGTCCATGGCGGATCCGCTGACGGTGCGGCGTCCGAGACGGATGTCTCCGCGGCGCTCGAGTTGTACGACGTCGACGCCATCGGCCTGGACCGCCTCGACCGTGCGGTCCTGGACACACTCATCCGCAGATTCCGGGGCGGACCCGTCGGCTTGAACACTCTGGCTGTCACGGTGGGCGAGGAAGGCGAAACCATCGAGTCGGTCGTCGAGCCCTATCTCGTGCGCATCGGGTTCATGGGGCGCACCCCCCGAGGCCGAATCGCAACGCCAGAGGCGTATGCGCATCTCCGCGTCGCGGCGCCCGACAGTGCGCTCAGACTCGATGACCTATAATCGCTGAAGGCTTTCGCCTCATCTCTCTTCTTCTGGCAGCGCCGCCGCGCGCGCCCACCCCGTGAAAGGTGATATCACCTCCATGCTTCTCGCATCGACCCAGAACACTCAGGCCGCCAACCCCATGATGCAGTTCTTCAGCGAGTACGGCCTGATGATCCTGCTCGTCGTGCTGATCATCTTCATGTTCTGGAGCTCGCGTCGGCGTGCGGCGAAGGTGAAGGCCGAGCAGGCTGCGAAGGCCAAGGCGATGCTCCCGGGCACGAAGGTGCTGCTGCAGGGCGGCTTCTACGGAATTCTCACCGAGTACGACGGAGAGGACCTCAGCAAGTCCGCGCGCGTCGAGCTCGCCCCCGGTCTCGAGGTCGAGGTGCACAGCCAGTCCATCCTGCGCGTCGTTGACGACGAGTCGGACACGCTCACCGAAGACGAGTACATCGATGCCGAGGCTCACCACGACGAGTACGTCGCGGATGTCGAGCAGGGCCTCGTGTCCTCCATCAGCGACGACGCGAAAAACACCCACGCTGCGGAAGCCGTCAAGCCGGCTGATGCGTCTCCTGACGCAGAAGACCAGCCCAAGGCCTGACGTTTCCCCGTCCGCGCGCGCCGCGCGGACCCCGTAGAAAGCTGACCCTCCGTGGCTCCTCCTACTCCTGTGCGCCACGCGTGGCGCATGCTGACCGGCCTGCTGATCATCACGGCGCTGCTGTTCGGACTCAACGCCCTCGGCGTCTACGTGTTCAAGGAAAGTTCATGGACGCCTGAGCTCGCGCTCGACCTCCAGGGTGGAACGCAGATCATCCTCGAGGCGAACACCCCCGACGGCAGTGAGCCGACCGAGGAGCAGATGAATCAGGCGGCGGCGATCCTTCGTCAGCGCGTCGACGCGTCAGGTGTGGGTGAGGCCGACATCACGACGCAGTCCGGCAACCAGATCGTCGTCCAGGTGCCCGGTCAGGCCGACGAGGAGACCCGGCAGCGCATCGAGCAGTCCGCGCAGCTGCAGCTGCGCGCGGTTCTCTATGCCGGTGCGCCCGCGACCACATACATCGGCGAAGACAACAAGGAGACGCCGTACCCGACTCCGGACCCAGGTCTGCCGTCCACCCCCACGGCATCTCCGACCAACGGCAGCGACCCGGCCTGGATCACCCCCGCGCTCCAGGCGGAATTCCTCGCCTATGACTGCGCCGACGACACCAATGACCCGGCCAACGCGCCGACCGACCAGCCGATGATCACGTGTGAGGCCGACGGCAGCACCAAGTACATCCTCGGTCCGGTCGAGCTTGACGGGTCATCGATCGACGACGCCACGTTCGGCCAGCAGCAGAACAACGGCCAGTGGTCGGTCAACATCAAGTTCGATGGCGACGGCACGGCGACCTTCGGCAAGATCAGCCAGCGCCTCTACCCCGCCACCGCGCCGCTGAACCAGTTCGCGTTCGTTCTGGACGGCCTCGTTCTGTCTGCGCCCTCCATGAACGCGGTGATCCTCGACGGCAACCCGTCGATCACCGGTAACTTCACGCAGGACACCGCGAAGATCCTCGCCGATCAGCTCAAGTACGGCGCCCTGCCGCTGAGCTTCACGGTGGAGAGCAGCAACTCCATCTCAGCGACGCTCGGCTCGCAGCAGCTCCAGATCGGTCTGATCGCGGGCCTCATCGGCCTCGTGCTCGTCGCGATCTATTCGCTGATCGTCTACCGTGCGCTCGGTTTCGTCATCATCGCCTCGCTGGCGGTGATGGGTGTGCTGACCTACATCACACTGTGCATCCTGGCCTGGCGCATGGGCTTCCGCCTCTCGCTCGCCGGTGTTGCCGGGTTGATCGTCACCATCGGGTTCACGGCAGACTCGTTCATCGTCTACTTCGAACGTGTGCGAGACGAATTGCGCGATGGCAAGTCGATCACCGGCGCCGTCGAAGACGGGTGGAGCCGCGCAAAGCGCACGATCTACATCTCCAAGTCGATCAACATTCTCGCGGCCGTCGTGCTCTACATCCTGGCCGATGCAACGGTGAAGGGCTTCGCGTTCACGCTGGGTCTCACCACCGCGATCGACATCCTGATCTTCATCATGTTCACCCACCCCGTGCTGCAATTGCTCGCACGAACGAAGTTCTTCGGATCGGGGCATCCGCTCTCCGGGCTCGACCCCGAAGCGCTCGGCGCCGTCTACCGAGGGCGCGCACAGTTCCGCGTTCCCGCGGCCGCGGTGGCTGCGCAGAAGGGCGCGGCAGCGCGCAAGTCCGGGCGCTCCCGCGGTGAGGCCGAGCGTCGACAGACGATCGCCGAACGCAAGCAGTCGGAACTGACGTCCAATACCCGCTCGACGACGGAGGGGGACGACTGATGCGCTCCATGAATCAACTCGGCAACGACCTGTACACAGGTAAGACCTCCTACCCCTTCGTGGGCCGGCGGCGGCTGTGGTTCATCATCGCCACCGTGCTCGTGATCGGCGCGGCCCTCGTCCCGCTGTTCCGCCCCATCCAGTTCTCCATCGAGTTCACCGGCGGTTCGCAGTTCACGGTCACCAACGTGACCAGCCCCGACCAGGCGCTCGCAACCGAGGCCGTCACTTCGGTCGTCCCCGGCGCGAACACCAAGGTCACGACCATCGGCACGAACACCGATGCCCCCGCCGTACGCGTGCAGACCGACCAGATGACCAATGCGGAGACGCGGCAGGTGTCGGCAGCGCTGGCGGAGGCCTACGACGTCCCTGCCGACGAAGTGAGCTCCTCCTTCATCGGCCCCAGCTGGGGTCAAGATGTGACCAGGCAGGCTCTGTTCGCCCTCGGAATCTTCCTCGCGCTGACCTTCCTGATCCTCGCGCTGTACTTCCGCACCTGGAAGATGTCGGTGGCGGCGATCATCGGACTCGTCGATGTCCTGGTGATCACCATCGGGGTCTACGCGCTCTTCGGCTTCGAGATCTCACCGGCCGCCGTCATCGGCTTCCTCACGATCCTGTCGTACTCGCTCTACGACACGACCGTCGTCTTCGACAAGATTCGGGAGAATACGCGCGAAGACGGAGAGTCTTCGGCTCGGACGTTCGGTGAGTCGGTGAACCTCGCGGTGAACCAGACGCTCATCCGATCCATCAACACGACGGTGGTGGCAGCCATCCCCACGGGAGCAATTCTCTTCATCGGCGCGCTCTGGCTCGGAGCACAGACGTTGACGGATCTCTCGCTGTCGATCTTCGTGGGAACGATCGTGGCGGCATATTCGACGTTGTTCGTTGCGTCCCCGCTGTTCTCCCTGCTCCGCGAGGGTGAGCCGGAGATCAAGGCCCGCGATGCGCGCGTCCTCGAGTCTCGCCAGCGCGCCGCCGTCTCCGCCTGAGCACGGGTCTGATCACGCACCGACGCGGGCGTAGGATCGATGTGTCCTGGACGGCGGAGGTGAGCGGATGACGGAAGCGGCGCCTGCGTCTTCGCAGATTCCCCCGCAGAGTTCTTCGCTGCGTCGCCTCGTTCCGCGCATCTTCTCTCGATCGACACCTCAGGGCGGCATCGAGCAGCTGCAGCGAACAGTTCGTACGCATCACCCGAAGGGTGATCTCACGATCGTCGACCGTGCCTACCAGGTAGCGGCGAAGGCCCACGAGCGCCAGAAGCGGCAGAGCGGCGAGCCCTACATCACGCATCCGCTGGCCGTCGCGCAGATTCTTGCGGAACTCGGGCTCGGCCCGCGGGCCATCGCGGCTGCCCTCCTGCACGACACGGTTGAAGACACCGAATACAGCCTCGATCAGCTCAGCGCAGAGTTCGGCGACGAAGTCGCGATGCTCGTCGATGGCGTGACGAAGCTCGACAAGGTCAGGTACGGCGACGCGGCGCAAGCCGAGACGGTTCGCAAGATGATCGTGGCGATGTCTCGCGACATCCGCGTTCTCCTCATCAAGCTCGCCGACCGATTGCACAACGCCCGCACGTGGGGTTTCGTGCCTCCTGAGAAGGCCGCGAAGAAGGCCACCGAGACGCTCGAGATCTACGCGCCGCTCGCCAACCGCCTCGGTATTCAGGCGATCAAAAGCGAACTCGAGGATCTCTCGTTCGCCGTCCTGCACCCGAAGCTCTACGCCGAGATCGAAAGCCTCGTCCGGCAGCGGACTCCCCAGCGCGAGCAGTATGTCCACACCGTCATCGACGCTGTGGACAGCGATCTGCGGGAACTGCGCATTCGCGGGCGTGTCATGGGTCGCCCCAAGCAGCTCTATTCGGTGTACCAGAAGATGGTTGTGCGAGGTCGCGAGTTCGACGACATCTACGATCTCATCGGCATCCGGGTGCTCGTCGGGACCGTCCGTGACTGCTACGCGGTGCTCGGATCCATCCACGCGCGGTGGACGCCCCTTCCCGGCCGATTCAAGGACTACATCGCGACGCCGAAGTTCAACCTCTACCAGTCGCTGCATACGACCGTCATCGGTCCTGGCGGCCGTACTGTCGAGATCCAGATCCGCACGAACGAGATGAACCAGCAGGCCGAGTACGGCGTGGCGGCGCACTGGAAGTACAAAGAGCGCATGAACGGCACGAAGCAGGAGGCCAAGTCTCTCGACACCGACATGGCCTGGCTCGCGCACATCTCCGATTGGCAGGCCGAGACGGCTGACCCGGGGGAGTTCCTCGACTCGCTGCGGTTCGAAATCGGTGCCAAAGAGGTCTACGTGTTCACGCCGAAGGGGCGCGTCATCGGCCTTCCTGCGGGCGCGAGCCCCGTCGACTTCGCGTACGCAGTGCACACCGAAGTCGGTCACCGCACGATGGGCGCGAAGGTCAACGGCCGGCTCGTGCCTCTGGAATCCGAGTTGACCAGCGGTGACGTCGTCGAAGTCTTCACTTCGAAGAATCCGGATGCCGGACCCAGCCAGGACTGGCTCGGCTTCGTCAAGAGCACGCGGGCACGCAACAAGATCCGTGGCTGGTTCACCAAAGAGCGTCGCGAAGAGGCCGTTGAACAGGGGAAGGATGCCATCGCGCGTGCCATGCGCCGGCAGAACCTTCCGCTGAAGCGACTGATGAACCAGGACTCCTTCACCGAGGTCGCGCAGATGCTGCGCTACGAAGACGTCACGGCGCTGTACGCAGCGGTCGGCGAGGGACACGTGTCGACGCAGTCGGTGATCGAGAAGGTCAGCGCTCTTGTCAATGCTCAAGATGACACCTCCGCCGAACCGATCGAGTTGCCCGGCGTCGGCAAGCCACGTGCGCCGCGAAATTCCGACAGCGGCGTGCTGGTGCGCGGGTCGCCCGACATCCTCGTCAAGCTCGCGAAGTGCTGCACGCCGGTCCCGGGCGACGACATCGTCGGATTCGTGACGCGTGGAAGCGGAGTGTCCGTGCACCGCTCCGACTGCACCAATGTGAAGTCGCTCCGGGAGGACCCCGAGCGCTTCATCGATGTGTCCTGGGCGCCGACGAGCAAGAGTGTTTTCCTCGTGCAGATCCAGGTGGAAGCACTCGACCGGGCGGCGCTGCTCAGCGACGTCACGCGGGTGCTCAGCGAGCATCACGTGAACATCCTGTCGGCGTCGGTGACGACCTCGAACGACAGGCTGGCGATCAGTCGCTTCGTGTTCGAGATGGGTGACACCGTGCATCTCGATCGCGTCCTCAACGCGGTCCGGCGCATCGACGCGGTCTACGACGTGTACCGGGTCACCTCCTCCTGAGCGCGGGCCGCGCCTGAGAGTCAGAGTCTCGAGAGCAGGTAGGCCTGTGACGGCCGTTTGCGGTGAATTGCGCCTACTCGTTCGAACCACGAGAGCGCGTCAGCGACCACGCCGCAGTGGGTCGCGATGAGGGCATCCACCATGGCGAGAGTGTCATCGTCTCGAACGGCCCCGTCGCCAGCGCTTCGCTCGCGCACCAGGCCGTCGCGGACCAGGTCGACCAGGGTGCGGGCGGGCGTGGTGACCGGAATGTGCGAAATGAACACCGCATCGAGGGGATCGAGCCGGACGTCGCGATAGCGCATCCGTCCATCGATGACGTGATGCAGTCGTCGCTCAGAGATCCGCTGCACGTGATGACGGGCAGGCGGATCCGTTCGCGCGCCATGCACCCACGCGGCCGTGTCGTGCGTTGCGGCGAGTCCGCGTCTGACGATGCTTGCCAGCGATGCCGCTCGTAGTTCACGTGTCTCGACGGCATCCGCGGGCATGAATGCCTCACCGATCTCGATGAGATGCCCGTCCCGGCACGCCGCCGTCAATTCGGCGGTGGAGAGCCGGTCTCCGGCGAAGTACAGAAACGGCGAAGCCATGCTGGCAGTGTGACCGACAGGGGCGTGCCGCGGAGGCTCACAGGCGCTGATGTGGACAACACCGCCGGATGACCGACGGTGGAGGCGAGGAAGCGCGATCAGCCGCCGAGGGCGGAGAGCCAGGCCTTGCGGGCCTTGAGAGCCTCCTCGGCCTCGGCGATGGCCGCAGGGTTTCCGCCCTTGCGTGCCTTCTCGACGCCTTCTTCCAGCTTCGCGATGGCATCGTGCAGCTGGCGCATCATGTCGCTCTGGCGGGCCTTGGTCTCGGGATTGTTGGACTTCCAGTCCGATTCCTCGCGCGTGCGCACCGAATTCTCGATCTTGCGCAGTTCGTCGTCCAGCGCGCGCTCTTTGTCGCGCGGGAAGACGCGTCCGATTTCATCCCAGCGACGCTGGATGGCGGTCAGCGCCGCGCGGGCCTTCGCGATGTCCTTCTCGCCGGGGATCGATGATGCCTCGGTGAGCAGTTCACGCTTGGCCTCGATCTTCTCGAGGGATTCTTCGACATCCGCCTGCTCGCGCTGGGTGCGTGCGCCGTACAGCGCGTCGCCCGCAGCCTTGAAGCGTGCCCACAGCGCGTCGTCGACCTTCTTGCCGGCGCGGCCCGAGGTCTTCCAGTCGTCGAGCAGATCGCGGTAGGCAGGAATTCCGTCTTCACCACGGGGCGCCAGCGCCTCGGCGCGCTCGATGAGGCGCTGCTTGGAGTCGCGCGCACCCTTGTGGGTCTCGTCGAGTCCGGCGTAGAACTCACGGCGGTGGCGATCGAGGGTGGCGCGGGCATCGCGGAATCGCTTCCACAACTGCTGACCGACCGCCTTCGGGAGACGCGGCCCATCGGTCTGCTGTGCCTGCCACTGGTCGAACAGCGCAGTGACCTCGACGTTGGTCTGCTTCCACTGGATGCTCTTCGGATCCTTGGCGGCGATCGCCTCGATCGACTCGACAAGCGTCGTCCGCTCGGCGATCGCGGCATCCATCGCCGCGCGATTGGCTTTCGCTTCCGTCGCGGACGCCTCGGCCAGCGAGCCTTCGAGCACGGAGAGACGCTTGCCGAGAGACGCGAGATCGCCGACGGCGGCAGCACCATCAAGGCGTCCGCGCACGGTTTTCAGGGTGGTCCGCAGGTCAGCTGCGGACGCATCGCCGCGGCGGTGCCGCACTTCGAGGAGTCCGACTTCACCGGCGAGGTCCGCGAACTTGCGCTGGAAGTACGCCAGGGCCTCTTCCGGCGAACCGTCGGGGAACTGCCCGACAACGCGCCACTGGCCATCTTCGAAGACAGAGACGGTGCCGTCGTCGTCGACGCGTCCCCACGGAGCGCCGAGCGCGTCCGCTGGCGCCGGCTCCGACGGGGAGGCGTCGGAAGGCGTCTCGGACGCCGGTCCCGGCTGAGCGGCTTCGGAAAGCGTCTCGGGCGCCGGCTCCGACGGGGCTTCCTCGGAGGGCGCCTCGGGGGCGGCCTCGGCTGCGAGCTCCGGAGAGGTCTCGAGTGGAGTCTCTGGAGCGTCGTCGATGGTCGGCTCGGGAGTGGATGATTCAGGGGCGGAAGTCACAGGATGCACCTCGTCGCGGCGCACGCCGCATGGGGGTTCGGTCGGCAGTCAGCCTAGTACGGGTGAGCGGTCAGGGCGTGGTGGCACTCGGCGCGGGGAGCGGAGTCTCAACGGGCGTCGGCTCCACGGTCGGTGCCGACGGATCGGTCGGAAGCGGGAGTTCGGTGGAGGCCGGGTCGGTCGCCGTGGGAGATGGCACCGGCGCTGGCGTGCCGGGACCCACGGTGAAGTACGCGATCTGACCGCCGACGACGGCCAGGATCAGTGCGCCTCCGCCGATCGCAGCGATCAGGTTGTCGCGCCGGCGACGCTTCAGACGGCCGTCGTGGAACGAGCGGCGCGCCTGGTACAGGCGAGTGCGCTCTTTTGCCGCACGCGCATCCTTTTTGCTACCGCCGGTTGCCACGGACACTCCTTCGTTCCCGGTGAGCCGGGGCCGGATAAAGCCTACGTTGACCCGGGGATGGCCGCCAAACGCCGCAGTCATATGTCGCGCCGAGGCTGCGTGTCAGCGTGCGCCGTTAGCCTGGAGGGATGACCTCTCCCGCCGCGCTGTTCCAGGGGCAGACGCCTCTCGCCGTGCGGATGCGACCCACATCGCTCGACGAGGTCGCGGGCCAGCAGCACCTCCTCCGGCCAGGCTCGCCGCTGGTGGCACTCGCGAACCCCAACGCGGCAACGAAGACCGCGGTCTCCGTCATTCTCTGGGGACCCCCCGGCACGGGCAAGACCACACTCGCGCAGGCGATCGCACGTTCGTCGTCGCGCCGGTTCGTCGAACTCTCGGCCGTCACCGCGGGCGTGAAGGATGTCCGCGAGGTCATGCAGGACGCGATGACGCAGCGCGACCTCTACGGACAGTCGACGATTCTCTTCCTCGACGAGATCCATCGCTTCACCAAGGCGCAGCAGGACGCACTGCTGCCGGGCGTGGAGAACGGGTGGGTGATCCTGATCGCGGCGACGACCGAGAATCCGTCGTTCTCGATCATCTCTCCTCTGCTGTCGCGCTCCCTGCTGCTGACGCTGCAGCCGTTGACCGACGAAGACCTCGGAATGTTGATCGATCGCGCCGTCGGTGACCCGCGTGGGCTCGCGGGCGCGGTGACGCTCGCGCCGGAGGCCCGGGCGGCGCTCATCCAGCTCGCCTCGGGTGATGCGAGACGCGCGCTCACCGCGTTGGAAGCCGCGGCATCCATGCCGGAAGAATCGGCCGACGAGATCCCGACGGTCGACGCCGACCACGTCGCGCAAGCCGTCGATCGGGCACTGCTGCGATACGACCGCCAAGGCGATGAGCACTACGACGTCATCTCCGCCTTCATCAAGTCGATCCGCGGATCCGATGTCGATGCCGCGGTCCACTACCTCGCGAGAATGATCGAAGCGGGGGAGGACCCTCGGTTCATCGCCCGACGGCTGGTGATCTCGGCCGCCGAGGACATCGGACTGGCAGACCCCAATGCTCTGCAGATCGCCGTGGCGGCGGCGGATGCCGTGGCGTTCATCGGGATGCCCGAGGGGCGGATCCCGCTCGCCGAGGCCACCGTCTACTTGGCGACGACCGCGAAGTCCAACGCCGCCTACCTCGCGATCGACAAAGCCATCGCCGATGTCCGCGCCGGCGGGTTCGGTCGGGTGCCCACCCACCTCCGCGACGCGCACTACCCGGGCGCCAAGCGACTCGGTCACGGCAAGGGCTACATCTATCCACACGACCTCGAGGTCGGTGTCGCGACGCAGCAGCATCTGCCCGACCCGCTCGTCGGACGGCGTTATTACGAGCCGACCGGTCGTGGACTCGAGCGCGACATCGCCGCACGCGTGGAGAAGATCCGCAAGATCCTGGACAGCTGATCCGCTCGGACGAGGCAGCGGGCACCGGCGAGCGCGAGCACCCGTAAGGATGCCAGCCCTGGTCTGGTAGACTTGACCGGCTCGAAACACAGTTTTCGGGCATCCCCTTTCTTCCTTACCTACCTACCGGCGTGCCCCGGCGTGCAGTCCGGACAGGGCGAGGAGAGGCGATACGTCCGTGAGTCGTGAAAGACGCGACCACGTCATCGGAAGGATCACTTCGTGGCTACGAAGTCCCAGGACCGCCGCAAGGTCCGCCTGTCCCGCGCACTTGGCATTGCGCTCACCCCGAAGGCCGCCCGCTACCTCGAGAAGCGTCCCTACGCTCCGGGTGAGCACGGCCGCACCAAGCGCAAGCAGGACAGCGACTACGCCGTCCGTCTTCGCGAGAAGCAGCGTCTGCGCGAGCAGTACGGCATCCGCGAGAAGCAGATGCGCAACACCTTCAACGAGGCCCGCCGCAAGGATGGCCTGACCGGTGAGAACCTGGTCGAGCTCCTCGAGATGCGCCTCGACGCCCTCGTGCTGCGTGCCGGCTTCGCTCGCACCACCGCACAGGCGCGCCAGCTCGTCGTGCACCGTCACATCCTCGTCGACGGCCAGCTCGTCGACCGCCCGTCCTTCCGCGTGAAGCCGGGTCAGCTCATCCACGTCAAGGAGAAGAGCGAGGGCCTGCCCCCGTTCCAGGTCGCAGCCGCCGGCGGTCACGCCGAGGTTCTGCCCAACGTTCCCGGCTACCTCGAGGTCGAACTCGACAAGCTGCACGCTCGTCTGGCTCGTCGCCCCAAGCGCGTCGAGGTGCCCGTCACCTGTGACGTTCAGCTCGTCGTCGAGTACTACGCCGCGCGCTGACATCAGCCGCACATAGCGTCTTTCAAGAGGACGCCGGGATCACTCCCGGCGTCCTCTTGCTGTTTGCGCCTAACATGGGTCGCATGAAGAGCGCCTTTTGGTTTGTGGCCGGAATAGTCGGCGGCTTCGTTGCCGCGCACATCGTGAACAAGGATCCGCGGGGCCACGAGCTCCTCGCCGAACTGGACGGGCGGATCGCCGAGTTCACCGATCGCATCGGCGACGCCTACCGCGACCAGGAAGCCAAGATGGAGGGCTACGTCGCCGAAGTCAAGGACGCGGCATCAGATGCCGTCGGCCAGGCGAAAGACGTCGCATCGGGTGCGCTGAGCTCTGCCAAGGACGCCGCCGCGAGCGCCATCGACACGACCAAGGATGCCGTTGCCACCGCGGTCGACGCGGCGAACGACGCGACCGCAAAACCAAACGACTGACCGACCGACCGCAGTCATACGTCGCGCCCCATGGGGGCGTGCCGATGGCGCATGCATTCCCGAGGACTCCCTATGAAGACCGCTGAGATCGCCCAGCGTTACCTCGACTATTTCGAGAAGAACGACCACGTCATCGTCCCGTCGGCGTCGCTGGTCAGCGACGACCCGACCCTGATGTTCACCGTCGCCGGAATGGTTCCGTGGGTTCCGTACCTCACCGGCACCGTCCCACCGCCGCACCCGCGGGTCGCGGACGTGCAGAAGTGCATCCGGACGAACGATATCGAAGAGGTGGGCCACACGGCCCGTCACGGCACCTTCTTCCAGATGCTCGGGAACTGGTCGTTCGGCGACTACTTCAAAGAGGGGGCGATCCGCTACGCGTGGGAGCTGCTGACCTCCAGCGAGTCCGACGGCGGTCTCGGATTCGCCGAGCGCGACCTCTGGGTCACCGTGTACGAGACCGACGATGAAGCCGAGAGTATTTGGCGAGACCAGATCGGACTTCCCGCGGAGCGCATTCAGCGACTGGGGCGTGACGACAACTACTGGTCCACCGGACTCCCCGGCCCCGCAGGTCCGTGCTCGGAAATCTTCTTCGATCGCGGACCCAAGTACGGCCGCGATGGCGGTCCGGCCGTCGATGATGCCAGGTTCACCGAGATCTGGAATCTCGTGTTCATGCAGTACGCGATCAACAACGTCCGCTCGAAAGTCGAATTCGACATTGTGGGCGAATTGCCCAACAAGAACATCGACACCGGCATGGGCCTCGAGCGCGTCGCTTTCATCAAGCAGGGCGTCGAGAACATGTACGAGACCGACCAGGTTCGCCCTGTCCTCGACCTCGCGGTGGAACTCTCCGGTCGGCGCTACGGTGCGGATCACGAAGACGATGTGCGCTTCCGTGTCGTCGCCGACCACGTGCGCTCGTCGCTCATGCTGCTCTCCGACGGCGTGACGCCCACGAACGAGGGCCGGGGTTACATCCTCCGACGACTCATGCGTCGCAGCATCCGGGCCATGCGCCTGCTGGGCGTGGACGGGCCCACGTTCCCCGAATTGTTCGCCGCGTCGCGCGATGCGATGAAGTCCGCCTACCCGGTGGTCTCCGAAGACTGGGACCGCATCTCGCAGTATGCGCTCGCCGAAGAGCAGACGTTCTTGCGCACCCTCGCCTCGGGTTCCACGATCCTCGATCTCTCTGTCCAGCAGACGAAGGATGCCGGTGGCTCGAAGCTCTCTGGTCCGGAAGCCTTCCTGCTGCACGACACGTACGGATTCCCGATCGAACTCACGCTCGAGATCGTCGAAGAGGCGGGGCTGACGGTCGATCGGACCGCGTTCGACACGCTCATGCAGGAGCAGCGTCAGCGGGCCAAGGCGGACGCGCGGAGCCGCAAGCGTGCCTTGGCTGACCTGAGTGTCTACAGCGCGTTCCGTGCAGCCGGCGAGACGGTGTTCACGGGCTACAGCGACCTGGAGACGCCGTCGACGGTGCTCGGGCTCCTCGTGGACGGTGTGGCGGTCGATCGGGCCACCCAGGGACAGATCGCGGAGGTGATCCTCGCCGAGACGGCTCTGTACGCGGAGTCGGGCGGTCAGGTCGCCGACAAGGGTGTCATCGTGGGGCCGGGCTTCGAACTCGATGTGCTCGATGTGCAGAAGCCGGTGCCGGGTTTGGTGAGCCACACGGTCGAGGTCACCGCCGGCGACGTCGGCGTCGGCCAGCCGGCGACCACGGTCGTCGATGCGGCGAATCGCCGCGCTGCGCGCCAGGCGCACTCGGCCACGCACCTCATCCACGCGGCTCTCCGCGACACGCTCGGAAAGTCCGCCACTCAGGCGGGATCGCTCAACCGCGCCGGCTACATGCGGCTGGACTTCTCGTGGAGCCAGGCGCTGTCGGACGCCACCAAAACCGAACTCGAAGAGATTGCGAACAACGCGATCAGCGACAACCTCGAGGTCACCACGCGAGTGGTGCCGCTCGCCGAGGCCAAGGATCTCGGTGCGATGGCTCTTTTCGGCGAGAAGTACGGCGAGACCGTGCGGATGGTCGACATCGGCGGCCCGTGGTCGCGCGAACTGTGCGCGGGCACGCATGTATCGACGAGCGCCGAGGTGGGTCTGGTCAGTCTGGTCGGCGAGTCGTCGGTCGGCGCGTCCAATCGGCGCGTCGAGGCTCTCGTGGGGCTGGATGCGTTCCGCTCGCTCGCGGCTGAACGTGCCATCGTGTCGCAGTTGACCTCATCGCTGAAGACGCCGCGCGATCAGCTGTCTGCTCGTATCGCCGAGCTTTCGGCGAACCTGAAGGCGGCGGAGAAGAAGATCGCGCAGTTCGAGTCGAAGGCACTGGGCAGTCGCCTTCCGGCGCTCGTCGAATCCGCGCAGGCCGTGGGCCGCTTCCAGGTCGTCGCACAGTCGGTCGGCACGGCGGCCTCCGGCGACGACGTCCGCAGTCTCGCACTGCAGGTGCGCGACCGTCTCGGTTCGGACGCCGCGACGATCGTCGCGCTCGGTGCTGACGTCGGCGGACGCCCCGTGGTCATCGTCGCGACCAACGACGCGTCCCGCTCTGCCGGCGCCAAGGCCGGCCCGCTGGCCAAGGCTGCCGCGGCAGCGCTCGGCGGTGGTGGTGGCGGTCGTGACGACGTCGCGCAAGGCGGGGGAGCGGATGCCGCAGCTCTCCCGGCGGCTCTGGCCGCCGTCGTAGCCGGCGTGCAGTCGTTGGACGCGTGAGCGGGTTTCGACGCGGCGTGCGCCTGGGTGTCGACGTCGGCAAGGCGCGCATCGGCGTGGCCCGTTGCGATCCGGATGGAATGTTGGCGGTGCCGGTCGAGACCGTTCGCCGCGGTGACGGCGATGTGGCACGCATTCGCGCCCTCGCCGAGGAGTACAACGCCTTCGAGCTTCTGGTCGGTTTGCCCATCGCCTTAAGCGGAAACGAGACGGCCTCGACCGCAGACGCCCGTGCTTTCGCGGAGCTCCTCGCGGCGCCGTCCGGTGTGCCCGTACGGCTCGTCGATGAGCGGCTGAGCACGGTCAGTGCGAATGCCGCATTGCGGACTTCTGGCCGATCACAGCGAACATCTCGTAACATTGTTGATCAGGTCGCCGCGGTGGTACTCCTCCAGCACGCCATTGACGTCGAAAAGAGCACCGGGACCCCGCCTGGTGATCTCCTCCAGATCCCGCAGGAGCCCACCTGACATGCCCGACACCCCTTCTCCAGAAGATCCGTTCGCGGACCTTTTCGGGAAACTGCCCGACCCGGCCGACCGCACTGGCGCGGCGCCGCGGACCGGAGCCGTGCCCACCGAGCAAGCCCCGCCAGCTGCGCAGTCAGATGCCAGCGCTCCGACGTCACCCCCGCCCTCTTCGCGCCGTGCGGCACGCGCAGCCGCGGCGAATCCCGCACCCGCCGCGGCCGCGGCACCGGCCGCCCCTCCGGCGCGACCTGCGCCCGTTGCCCCCGCGGCATCCGTGGCAAGTTCAGTGCCGGCGCGCGCACCGCAGTCTTCAACATCCGCAGCACTCGCAGGACCTGCGGCGTCGCAGGTTCCCATTTCGTCCCAGCAGACGGCAACCGCCCTGCGCACCTCTCCGACCGCGACGCTCGATGCTCTCTTCACCGGCGAAGTGAGTACCCAAGACGTCGGGCACGCGCCCACTCGCCACGACAGAGACCGGCGCAAGAGCCGGATTGCCGGCTGGGTCATCTTCTTCGTGATCCTCGCGATTCTCGGCGGACTCGTGGCCGGCGGGTTCTATGTCTGGAACACCTACGAGGACCAGATCCGTGCCGTCATGGGCTGGGAAGAGCCGAAGGACTACGAGGAGGGTATGGCGACGGGTGAGGCCGTCGTCACGATCGTCTCCGGCGACACCGGGTCGACCATCTCGACCAGCCTGTACGACGCCGGTGTCACCAAAACCCCACGGCGTTCTACGACCATCTGATCGCCACCGGCCAGAATCCGCCGTTCGTTCCGGGCGCCTTCAAACTGCAGACGCAGATGACCTCGGAGGCCGCGCTCGCCGCCCTCCTCGATCCTGCGAACAAACTCTCCGACACCGTGGTCGTCACCGAGGGAATGACCTACAAAGAGGCCATCGCGGCGATCTCCACGTCGCTGAACATGTCAGAGGATGACCTTCTCGCGCAGGCGGCCGACTTCACGCAGTTCGGGGTGCCGGCCGATGCGCCGAGCATCGAAGGATTCCTCTTCCCCGCGACGTACACGTTCGATCCGGGCACCACGCCGCACGATGTGATCGCCCGGATGGTGAATGAGACTTTCAGCCGCCTCGATGCACTGGGGGTCGCTGAGGCCGACCGCCTGAGTGTTCTCAGCCTCGCAGGGCTCATCCAGAAGGAATCCGGCCCGAGCATCGAGGACATGCACAAGATCTCGCGAGTCTTCCTCAATCGTGTCGATCAGGGAATGCCCATGCAGTCCGACGCCACCGTCGCGTACGGAGCGGGCTCGTCGGGCACGGTGTGGACAACGCCGGAGCAGCGCGAAGACGCGTCGAATATCTACAACACGTACGTGCACCTCGGCCTACCGGTCGGACCCATCTCCAACCCCGGCGAGGATGCGATCAAGGCGGCACTGGACCCGACGCCCGGCGACTGGCTGTACTTCGTCGCCGTGAACCTGCAGACAGGTGAAACGGTGTTCTCCGAGACCTATGAAGAGCACCTCGCCGCGGTCGACCAGCTCGACGAGTGGTGCAAGGTACCGGAGAACGTTTCGTACTGTGCCTGAGTCGCGCCTCGAGGTCTGGGGCGATCCGATTGCCCACAGCCTGTCGCCGGCGTTGCACGCGGCCGCATACGACCTGCTCGGATGGGACTGGCACTACGGTCGGCGCCGCGTGGACGAGAGCACCTTCGAGGCGGAACTTGCCTCGCTCGCACCGGAGTATCGCGGGCTGTCGCTCACGATGCCCCTCAAAGGCGCAGCTTTTCGCGCGGCCGCGTGGCGGGACGATCGGGCTGAGGCCACCGGTGCCGTCAACACGTTCCAGTTGACCAGTGCGGGGCCACGCGGTTACAACACTGATGTCGGGGGCATCGTCCGTGCCCTCTCCGAGGTGGGCGTTCACGAGATCGACCGCGCACGCATCATCGGCGCCGGTGCCACCGCGACATCCGCACTCGTCGCCCTGGCCGAAATCGGCGCTGTCGAGGTCGAGATCTTCGCGCGTCGCCCGGAGGCGATCGCCGCCCTGGCGCCGGTGGCGGAACGACTCGGAATCACCGTCATCGGTTCGTCGTTCGACGAGGCGCCCCGAACGACGCTCGCCCTCACGGTGTCGACTCTCCCGGGAAACGCGCCTCTCGCGGCCGAGTCGACTGCCGCGCTGGCATCGCGAGGCGGAGTCCTGTTCGACGTCGTGTACGGACATTGGCCGACCTCGCTCGCTACCGCGTGGCAGGATGCCGGCCAGGCTGCCGTGTCGGGGGCGGCGATGCTGTTGCACCAGGCGGTCCTTCAGATTCGCATCTTCGCCACGGGAGACGTCGACGAGCCGCTTCCGCAGGAGGAGGCGGTCATCGACGTCATGCGCCGAGCGCTCGTGGGAGGATAGACGAATGCTCCGCGTGCTCACGGCCGGCGAATCCCACGGCCCCGAACTCGTCGCCATCATGGAAGGCCTGCCCGCGGGCGTGCCCATTTCCCGTGCGGCGATCCAAGCCGACCTCGCCCGCCGAAAGCTCGGCTACGGCCGAGGGTCGCGTATGAAATTCGAAGAGGACGATCTGTCCATCTCTTCGGGCGTCGTCCACGGCTCTTCGCTCGGCAGCCCGATCGCCCTGCGCATCGGCAACACCGAATGGCCCAAATGGGTCGAGGTCATGAGCGCCGAACCGGTCGAATTGACCGATCGCTCGCGCGGCCGTGGCTCCGCTTTGACGCGGCCGCGACCCGGGCACGCCGATCTCGTGGGCATGCAGAAGTACGGGTTCGACGAAGCACGCCCCATCCTCGAGCGTGCGAGCGCACGCGAGACCGCGGCGCGTGTTGCGCTGGGCGCGTTGGCGCGTGCGTTCCTCGGAGAACTCGGCATCCGGCTCGTCAGCCACACGCTGTCGATCGGCCCCGTTCGTGTTCCCGACGGTGCGGTGCTGCCCACCCCCGACGACGTCGACACCTTGGATGCCGATCCGCTTCGGTGCTTCGACCCTGAGACGTCGGTGGCGATGGTCGCCGAGGTCGATGCGGCGAAGAAGGACGGCGACACTCTCGGCGGCATCGTCGAGGTTCTTGCATACGGACTGCCCCCGGGGCTCGGTTCGCACGTGCACTGGGACCGACGCCTCGACGCCAAACTCGCGCACGCGCTCATGAGCATTCAGGCGATCAAGGGTGTCGAGGTCGGTGACGGCTTCGAGACCACCAGGCGACGAGGCTCTGCCGCCCACGACGAACTGTTCGCCACCGACGAGGGCATCACCCGCTCGAGCGACAAAGCAGGCGGCACCGAAGGCGGCATGTCGACGGGGACGGTCTTGCGGGTCCGGGCGGGTATGAAGCCGATCGCCACCGTTCCGCGCTCGCTGCGCACGATCGACGTGGCCACCGGTGAGACCGCGGGCGCGCACCACCAGCGCTCGGACGTCTGCGCTGTGCCGGCAGCGGGTGTGGTGGCCGAGGCCATGGTCGCGATCGTGCTGGCCGAGGTCGTGCTCGAGAAGTTCGGTGGCGACAGCGTTCCCGAGACGCTGCGCAATCTGCAGTCGTACGTCGCCTCGATTCCCGCAAACGTGCAGACGGCGGATTCCAGCGACGTCTCGCTCGGATGACCGAGCCGGCGATCGTGCTCATCGGACCGATGGGCGCGGGCAAGACCAGTGTCGGCCGTCGCGTCGCGAAGGCACTCGGTCGCTCGTTCTATGACAGCGACGTCGCCGTGGTGCGGGCGCACGGGCCGATCGAGGACATCTTCCGAGCCGAGGGTGAAGCGCACTTTCGTGCGCTCGAGCGCGTTGCCGTGGAAGAGGGGCTGCGCGGCGGCGGAGTGATCGCCCTCGGCGGTGGCGCCATTCTCGACGAGAACACGCAGCGCGACCTCGCGAATCATCACGTGGCACTGCTCACGGTGTCCGCTCGCACGATCGAATCGCGCATTCGCGGCACGAAGCGGCCGCTGCTGCAGGGCGACGACGCGATTGCCGAGTGGCAACGCGTCTACGATCGGCGGCGCGCAATTTACGAACACCTGGCCGATGCCACCTTCGACACCTCGAGCGGCCCGCTCCAGGCGATCGTCGACGCGATCATCGCCTGGGCTGAAGAAGACAATCATGCTGACAAGGAAAATCATGACTGACCAAACTGTGATCTCGGTCGCGGGCGACCAACCGTATGACATCACGGTGGGGCGCGGCATCCTGTCGAAGCTCGGTGAAATGCTCCCGCCCGCGGCGCGACGCGTGCTCATCGTCCACCCGCCGACGCTCGGCGTCGAAGCGGAGAAGCTGAGGGTGAGTCTCGGCGCCGATCGACAGGTGCTGCTGGCCGAGATTCCGGATGCCGAACAGGGCAAGCGTGTCGAGGTTGCCGCCTTCTGCTGGCAGGTGATGGGTCAGGCGAATTTCACCCGCACCGATGTCGTTGTCGGCTTCGGCGGCGGAGCGGTGACCGATCTCGCCGGGTTCGTCGCGGCGACGTGGCTGCGCGGCGTGGAGGTCGTCCAGGTGCCGACCACCGTGCTCGGTATGGTCGACGCGGCTGTCGGTGGGAAGACGGGAATCAACACGGCCGAGGGCAAGAACCTCGTCGGCGCCTTCTGGCCACCGCGCGCGGTGCTCTGCGACCTCGACCTGCTCGACACCCTCTCGGCGAACGAGCGCGTCGCGGGCTACGCCGAGGTCGTCAAGGCGGGCTTCATCTGGTACCCCGAAATCCTCGATTTGATCGAAGAGGATCCGGTCGCGGTGGTCGACCCGCACAGCGACGCCTTCCGCCGCACCGTTGAGTTGGCGATCGACATGAAGGCGCGGGTCGTGGGGGAGGACCTGCGCGAAGCGGGCCTGCGTGAATTCCTCAACTACGGACACACGCTGGGTCACGCCATCGAGCACGCCGAGCGATACCGGTGGCGCCACGGTGCTGCCGTTTCGGTGGGGATGCTGTTCGCCGCCGAACTGTCTCGCCTCGCCGGTCGGCTGCCCGATGCTGCCGCGCAGCGTCACCGCGACATCCTCGAGACGCTGGGACTTCCGACCGGCTACCGCGGCGGAGCGTGGCCGCAGTTGTTGGCCACGATGCAGCGCGACAAGAAGACGCGCGGCTCGATGCTGCGGTTCATCGTTCTCGATGACATCGCGAAGCCGACCGTGCTGCAGGCGCCCGACGAGTCGCTCCTGTTCGCCGCATACCAAGAAGTGGCCGAATAAGCACTGTTACTGTGAGCCTCAAGCTCCGAGATGGTGTGACGGTCGCTGCCGGATTGTGCGGGCGGTCGCACGGGGGTCGTAACGAGGAGAGGCCCATTTGATGACGCTTGCGCGGACCGAGACTGATCCGAAGGTCACACCGAAGACCCTGTTGATGCTGGCCATCCCCGCCATCCTCGTGGGCGTGGTCTCGGCGCTCATCCTGTGGCTCCTCGAGCGCGCATCCGATGCGCTGGCGGGCGTGCTGTGGACGACGATCCCCGATGCGATCGGGGTCGACCCGGACGGGTGGTGGATCGTTCTGGTCCTGACCCTCACGGGACTCGCGGTCGGCATCGCACTTCAGGTGCTGCCCGGCCACGGCGGTCCGGATTCGGCGACGACGGAGCTGGTGGCGCCGCCACTGCCTTTGAAGACGCTTCCTGGCCTCGCGCTCGTGACCCTGCTGGCGTTGGCGGGAGGCGTGAGTCTGGGGCCCGAGAACCCGATCATCGCCATCAACGTCGCGATCGTGGTCGCCGTGTTCGCACGGCTCATCCCGCAGGTATCACCGCAGGTCGCGATGCTGTTGGCCGCGGCCGCAACGGTCGGCGCGCTCTTCGGCACCCCCGTCGCTGCCGCACTGATCTTCACCCCCATGGTCGCCGCCATCAAGTCGGGCGGATCGCTGTTCGACCGGCTTTTCCTTCCCGTGGCCGCTGCGGGAGCCGCCGCGGGCACGATGCATCTCCTCGGCGCGCCCCCCTTCGCGTTCAACATGCCGGCCTATGGTCCGATGCAGCCGATCGACATCCTCACCGGGACGATCATCGCCTGCGTCGTCGTCTTGATCGGACTCGTGGCGCTGTACCTGTTCCCCGTCGTCTACCGCGCGCTGCACGCGCTGCGGTATCCCATCATCGTCGCGACAGTGGGCGGGTTGATTCTGGGGATCCTCGGCTATCTCGGCGGACCCATCACGATGTTCAAGGGGCTGACGCAGATGGGTGACCTCCTCGCCGACCCGAGTCAGTACGACGCGGGCGAGCTCGTCGTCATCGCAGGAATCAAGATCATCGCCCTGCTCATCGCCGCCGGCGCCATGTTCCGCGGTGGGCGCATCTTCCCCGCGACGTTCATCGGCGTCGCGTTGGGGATGCTCGCCTCCGCCCTCTTCCCCTCCATCCCCTTGAGTCTCGCTGTGGCATGCGGCGTGCTCGGCATCGTTCTCGTTGTCGCCCGGGACGGATGGCTTGCCCTGTTCATCGCCATTGCCATTCCCGGCGACATCACCCTCATGCCGGTCCTGTGCATCGTCGTCCTGCCCGCGTGGCTGCTCGTCTCACAGGCACCCGAGTTCCGCATCGTGCCGAAGGTGGTGGGGGAACTGCCTACGGCCTCGCCTCCGGCATCCCCGGCATCTCCGGCACAGTAAAGTGCGAGGGTGAGCACTCCGCGCCGACTCCTGCTTGTCAACGGCCCCAATCTGAACCTGCTGGGAACCCGCGAGCCGGCCCTCTACGGCCACGACACTCTTGCCGATGTCGAGGCGCTCGTGGAGAGTACGGCGGCGGCCTTCGGGTTCGAGATCCGCGCCGTGCAGAGCAACCATGAGGGTGTCCTGATCGACGCGATCCACGCCGCCCGCGAGGATTGCGCGGGCATCATCGTCAACCCCGGCGGCCTCACCCACACCTCGGTTGTCCTGCGGGACGCGCTGTCGGCGGTGGCGCTGCCGGTCGCCGAAGTGCACGTCACCGACGTCACGGCGCGCGAACCGTTCCGGCATCACTCCTACGTGCGCGACGTTGCTGCCGTGCATGTCATCGGGGAGGGCGTGTCGGGATATGCCCGCGCGACGAGGCTCCTCATCGACGTGGTCACCGGGCGCGCCGAGGGCTGACGCCTCCCGTCCGCCGACGGATCGTGAACGACCAGCCCAGGAGGGATCGAAGGCATTCCGGCGCTATCGCGTAGAATCGGATGTCGGGTCTCGCTGGCGCATCGCACTCCACTGGACTGCGCCGCACAGCGACTATGAACCCGGCATCCCCGACGAAACGGAAACTCCCCTCACCATGGCCTCCACCTCAGACATCCGCAACGGCGTCGTCCTCAGTATCGACGGACAGCTGTGGAACGTCATCGAGTTCCAGCACGTCAAGCCCGGCAAGGGCGGTGCGTTCGTTCGCACCAAGCTCAAGAACGTCATGAGCGGCAAGGTCGTTGACCGCACGTTCAACGCCGGCGCCAAGATCGAGGTCGAGAACGTCGACCGCCGCGACTTCACGTACTTGTACAACGACGGTGAATCCTTCGTGTTCATGGACGTCGACACCTACGACCAGCTCACCCTGCCGGCGGCCACTGTCGGCGACGCAGCGAAGTACATGCTCGAAAACCAGCAGGTCCAGATCGCGCTCAACAACGAGAACCCGCTGTACGTCGAATTGCCGACGTCTGTCGTGCTGGAGATCACCTACACCGAGCCGGGCCTTCAGGGCGACCGCTCGTCGGCAGGTACGAAGCCCGCCACGGTGGAGACCGGTCACGAGATCCAGGTTCCCCTGTTCGTGGACAACGGCACGAAGGTCAAGGTCGACACCCGCACGGGCGACTACCTCGGCCGCGTGAACTGACCCGGTGAGCGCCCGCTCCAAGGCGCGCAAACGCGCGCTCGACATCCTGTACCAGGCAGACATTCGTGGCGACGATCTCGGTGTGATCCTTGCCGCCGAGGCGAAACGCGCCGCCAGCGAACCGTCCCGCGAGGCGTCGTGGCTCTATGCACGCGAAATCGTGGACGGTGTGATCGACAACGCCGAGGAGATCGACGAGCAGATCACGACGTTCGCGAAGGACTGGTCGCTGGCCAGGATGCCCGCGATCGACCGTGCGATCATCCGGATGGGTGTCTGGGAGATCATGTTCAACGATGAGGTTCCAACCGCGGTGGCCATCGATGAGGCGGTGGAATTGGCCAAGGAGTTCTCCACGGATGACTCCGGCGCCTTCGTACACGGCGTCCTCGGACGGGTTGCGCGAGCTGGCTGAGATCGCTGGGGAAACCCGGTGACAGGATGACGAGTGTGCAGGCACCGTTCGTCGATCCGGCGGAGATCCGGCGGATGTCGGGGGATGGCGGCTACGAGCGTGGTCTCGCGTACTTCCATAGCGGTGCGGTGCGGACGGTCGAATGGAATGCCGCGTCATCGACTCTGACCGGCATCGTCAACGGCCACAGTGCGCGCCCCTATCGCTGCACGGTCCGCATCGACGTTGCGCGGACGAATCCGCTCATGTCCGCTCGCTGTTCATGCCCGATGCAGTCCGGCTGCAAGCACACCGTTGCAACGCTCCTCGCCAGCAACGTCCTTGGGACCGTGTCCGAACGGTCTGCCGCGCGAAGTGCTGCACCGGACACATCGGTGACCGCACCGTCGTGGCGCGAGCTCGTGTCCGCGACGTCACCCGCGAGCCCGACGGTGCCCTTGGCGCTGGGCGTGGAGCTTCGCCAACTCACCGCACGCGACCCGAACCGCTGGACCCCGCGCCGCGCTGTCGCCGTCACTCCGGCGGAGCTTCGCCGCCGCCCCGAAGACCTCCTCGTCGGACTTCGTCCGCTTCGGCGCAGTCCGCGCACAAGCGAGTGGATCAAAGGTGATGTCAGCTGGGATTCGGTGCGCCGCCCCGGGAATCCGCACGATCCCGTGCAGGCGCGCTGGTTCGCGGAACTGCACGCGATCGCCCGCGACGTCTACGCGCTCGGATCGTTCCGCGACGTGTCCGAATGGGTGACGCTCGACACGATCGAATCCGAGTTGCTGTGGCATCACCTCGGGTCTGCTGCGGCGAAAGGCATCCCCTTTGTGGGGACGAAGCCCGACCTCGTCGTTTCCCTCGAATCCTCAGCGGAGCTCACGCTCGCCGCCGACCAGGATTCTGCGGGCGGACTGACTCTCACGCCGCTCCTCGTCGTGGGGGACCGAGCGATCGACGTCGAACGTGCCCGGCCCGTCGGGCACTCCGGCATCTACACCTTCGAAGACTCCCGCGATCGCATCGCGCTCGCCTTCGCGCCGCTGTCGCTGGACGGTACCGCGCACACCCTGCTGACCTCGCGCCACGCCATCACGGTGCCCCCCGCGGATTCCGCAGAGTTCCTGCGCGACCACTTGCCGCGGTTGAACCGGCGGATGAAGATCGCCGCATCCGACGACGTCGAGATTCCCGAGGTCCCAGAACCCGTCCTCGTGCTGCGGGTGGCATTTCGCCCGAAGGACACCACGATGGTGTCGGTCGCGTGGCACTACGAGGGCTTGGGCACGTTCACCGGCGATGCCGGACTCGGGGACCGGGACTTTGCGGCCGAGGATGTCATCCTCACGCGCGTCGAAGACACCTGGCTCGATACGTGCGCGGTTCCGTTCACCGACGCCGTGACCTTGCGTGGGGTCGACGCGGCCGAATTCGGTGCCGTCACGCTACCCGCGCTCGAGGCGCTCGAAGGCGTCCGGATCGAGCTGACCGGCAAGCGCCCCGCCTATCGCGAACTCACCGGCATCCCGGAGATCGAAGTGTCCACCGTCGAGAGCACGGATCCCGACTGGTTCGACCTCGGCATCATCGTGTCGATCGAAGGGCGCCGCATCCCGTTCACTCCGCTGTTCACCGCCCTATCGCATCGGCGTAAGAAGATGCTGCTCTCGGACGGCCGCTACTTCTCGCTCGCCCACCCCGCACTCGACAGACTCCGCGATCTCATCGAAGAAGCGGGCGAACTCGCGGAATGGGAAACCGGTCCGCGCATCAATCGGTACCAGACCGACCTCTGGGCAGATTTCGAAGACCTCGCAGACCAGGCGCAGCCGGCGGTGTCGTGGCGCGCGACCGCCGAGGGCCTTCGCGGCAGTTCGGGGATCGAAGCGACCCCGTTGCCCGCCACCGTGCACGCCGATCTTCGCCCATACCAGCAGGCGGGGTTCGACTGGCTGGCGTTCCTGTGGAAGCACCGACTGGGCGGCATCCTCGCCGACGATATGGGACTCGGCAAGACGCTCCAGATGCTTGCCCTCATCGCGCACGTGCGCGAGGGTGGGGCGCAGCGCCCGTTCCTTGTCGTCGCACCGACCTCCGTGTTGTCGTCGTGGCAGGCAGAGGCCCGGCATTTCACACCGGATCTGCGCGTAACGACGATCAGTGCCACGCAGTCGCGCAGCGACATTTCCGTGGCGGATGCCGCGGTCAGCGCTGACATCGTCCTCACGACCTACGCCATCCTGCGCTTGGATGAGGCGGAGTTCGCCGCTGTCGAGTGGTCGGGCGTCGTGCTCGACGAAGCGCAGTTCGTCAAGAACGCGCAGACCAAGCTTCACCGTGCGGTGAAGGCGCTGCGCTCCGAAGTCACTTTCGCGGTCACTGGCACACCGCTGGAGAACAGCCTCTCCGATCTCTGGTCGCTGCTGTCGCTGTCGGCCCCGGGACTCTTCCCATCGGGGAGACGCTTCCGCGAGGAGTACATCAAGCCCATCGAGCAGGGCAAGGTGCCAGAGAACGCCGAAGGCGGACCGTATCGGGCTGCGAGACTGGCGCGCCTGCGCCGCCGCATCCGCCCCCTCGTCATGCGGCGCACCAAAGAACTCGTCGCCCCCGAGCTCCCGCCAAAGCAAGAGCAAGCGCTGCACATCGAACTCGGTCCCGCGCACCGCGCGCTCTATGACACCGTGCTCCAGCGCGAACGCCAGAAGGTGCTCGGGCTCCTGGCCGACCTCGACCGCAACCGCTTCATCGTCTTCCGCTCATTGACCCTGCTGCGGATGATGAGCCTCGCCCCTGGCCTTGTCGATCCCGCGCACAGTCACATCGCCTCGAGCAAACTCGACGCGCTGTTCGATCAGCTCGACGAGGTCGTCGCCGAAGGGCACCGCGCGCTGATCTTCAGCCAGTTCACCTCGTTCCTCCAACTCGCCGCGGCACGGCTCGATGCCGCCGGCATCCCGTACGCGTATCTGGATGGCTCCACGAGGCGCCGTGCGGCCGTGATCAACGGATTCCGGGAGGGCGTGCAGCCGGTGTTCCTCATCAGCCTGAAGGCCGGTGGGTTCGGACTCACCCTCACCGAGGCTGACTACGTTTTCCTGCTCGACCCCTGGTGGAACCCCGCGGCCGAGGCTCAAGCTGTCGATCGCACGCACCGCATCGGTCAGGACAAGACCGTCATGGTCTACCGGATGATCGCGGCGGGGACGATCGAGGAGAAGGTCATGGCACTTCAACAGCGCAAGGCCAGGCTCTTTCAGGCGGTCATGGACGACGAGGCGCTGTTCGGTCAGGCACTCACGGCAGACGACATCCGCGGGCTCCTCGAGGACTGAATCCTTTCTCACGGCGGCGCCTCCTCATCGTGAGCGGGCGCCCGCGTAGACTCGGAAATCGCACGAAACAGGAGGATATCCATGCGCATTACGGGCCTCGGCCACGCCGGCATGCTCATCGAGACGGCCGGAGGCAGCATCCTCTGCGACCCCGTCATCAAACCCTCGTTCTACGGCGCGTGGTACGTCTTCCCGGACAATCGCGCACTGGATTGGGAGAAGATCGGCAAGGCCGACTTCCTGTACATCTCGCACCGACACCGCGACCACTTCGACCCGTGGATGCTCGAAACCTACGTGTCGAAGGACATCGAGGTGCTGCTCCCGGACTACCCGACCGATGACCTCGAGACGGATCTGCGGAATCTCGGCTACAACAACATCACCTATACCCAGGCGGGCGAGATCATCGAGCGCGGGGCGCTGCGGCTCATGGTGACGCCGCTGCGCGCCCCGAGTGACGGACCGATCGGGGACTCCTCGCTGAGCGTCGACGATGGCACGGCATCGATCCTCAATCAGAACGACTCGCATCCGCTCGACCTCGAGAAGCTCCTCAGCTTCGGCAAGCCCGAGGCGTACTTCACCCAGTTCTCCGGCGCGATCTGGTGGCCGATGGTCTACGACCTGCCGCAGGAGGCGAAGGTCAACTTCGCACATCTCAAGCGTGAAGCGCAGCACAAGCGCGCGATGTTCTACATCGACAAGGTCGACGCCCCGCACGTGTTCCCGATGGCGGGTCCGCCGATGTTCCTGCGCGACGACCTGTTCGGCTACAACGGCTGGGGTAAGGACAACGACTCGATCTTCACCGACCAAGTCCAGTTCCTTGAGCGGATGAAGGAAGAAGCGCCGCAGTACGACGGCCACCTCTTCATCCCCGGCACCGTCATCGACATGAACGATGGCGAGATGACGGTCACCCAGTCGCTGTTCTCGGATGCCGAGATCGACCGGATGTACAACGACAAGTGGAGCTACCTCGAAGAGCAGCGCGCGACGCGCCAGGACGAGGTGCTCGCCGAGATCGCCTCGCGCGCGCCGATCCTGCCGCCGGCCGAGATGCTCGCGGAGTTGAAGGCCTGGTGGGAGCCGCTGATGCGCCGCGGCCGGATCTTCCGTGAAGGCATTGGGGGACCGGTGCGCATGACGATCGGCGAACTGGACCTCTGCATCGACTTCCCCAAGGCGAAAGTGCGCGAATACGCGGGGGAGGAGACCAGCTACTGGTTCACCATTCCCGCCGACCTCGTCTCGACGAACATCGCCGACCATGAGATCGACTGGTCGAACTCGATTTTCCTGTCGCTGCAGTTCGGCGCCGGTCGCATCGGAAAGTTCAACGAGTTCATCTACACGTTCTTCAAGTGCCTCTCTCGCGACCGGATCGAGTACGTCGAGAACTGGTACGCGGAGCAGTCCGACGTGTCGGAAGACGTGCAGCTCGGCGAGTGGACCGTTCAGCGCCGGTGCCCGCACCTGCGCGCCGACCTGTCGAAGACCGCGAAGATCGAGGACGGCGTCCTCACGTGTTCGCTGCACGACTGGAAGTGGGACCTCGCCAGCGGCAAGTGCCTGACGACGATCGGCCACTCGATCCGCGCGTCCGCCGTCGAGGATGCCCTCCACCACGAGGCGACGGCACCCGTCTCGGCCTGATTCGACCGGCATCCGCTCGCCTGCGCGTGCGAGTCGCGTTGCGCGTGCGCTCTGTTCTCGCGAGGGGTCGCGATCGGCGGGGATCGTCACATGCGACACCGCATAACGCGACCCTTCGCGGGCTGGGCTGGCGCTTCGTCTCGCGAGGGGTCGCGATGTGCGCGGTTCGGCTGCCAACACTCCGCCGAACGCGACCCTTCGCGGGCCCGGCGGGTGGACACGTCGGGAGGCGACGGCACCCGCCTCCCTGTAGACTCGCTCGAAGGAACCACAGCAACCTTTAACACCGTCCAGAGAGGCGGAGAAGGGAGCGGCGGATGGGTATCGACTCGGACTCCCGCGCGCGAACCGTGATGCACCAGGCCGACATCGCCCGGGCTTTGACTCGGATCTCACACGAGATCCTTGAGTCCAACAAAGGCCCCGAGAACCTCGTTCTCCTCGGCATCCCGACGCGCGGAGTCACTCTCGCAGCGCGGATCGGCGTCCTCCTCGCCGAATTCGGCGGGCAGAGCGTCCCTGTCGGCGCACTGGATGTCACGATGTACCGCGACGACCTCCGCCGAAACCCCACCCGGACACCGCAGCCCACGCAGATCCCGACCGGCGGCATCGACGGGAAGACCGTCATCCTCGTCGACGACGTGCTCTTCTCGGGACGTTCGATCCGTGCCGCGCTCGACGCGCTGCAAGACATCGGACGCCCTGCGGTCGTGCGACTGGCCACCCTCGTCGACCGTGGCCACCGCGAACTGCCGATCCGCCCCGACTTCGTGGGCAAGAACCTTCCCAGCGCCCGCGGGGAACGCGTCAACGTGCACCTCGCCGATGTCGACGGGGTCGAGGAGGTGACGATCGAGTCATGAGGAATCTGCTCGATACCAAAACGCTCAGCCGCGCCGACGCGATCCAGATCCTCGACGTCGCCGAAGACATGGCCGACACGCAGCAGCGCGAGGTGCGCAAGCTCCCGACGCTCCGCGGCAAGACGATCGTCAACCTGTTCTTCGAGGACTCCACGCGCACGCGCATCTCGTTCGAAGCCGCCGCCAAACGCCTCTCGGCCGACGTCATCAACTTCTCCGCGAAGGGGTCGTCGGTATCCAAAGGGGAGTCCCTGCAGGACACCGCGCAGACGCTGCAGGCGATGGGGGCGGATGCCGTGGTCATCCGCCACGGTGCATCCGGCGCCCCGCGCACCCTCGCCTCGAGCGGCTGGATCTCCGCCGGAGTCGTCAACGCGGGCGACGGCACTCACGAGCATCCGACACAGGCGCTCCTCGATGCCTTCACGATGCGCAAGCGCCGCTTCGGCGCAGACAGCCGCGGAAAGGGCCTCGACGGTCTCACCGTCACGATCGTCGGCGACGTGCTGCACTCCCGCGTCGCACGCTCGAACCTCTGGCTTCTGCAGACGCTCGGCGCCGAGGTCACCCTCGTCGCCCCACCCACTCTCGTCCCGCAGGATGTCTCGGCGTGGCCGGCCCGCATCGAGTACAACCTCGACGAGGCCATCACGACGGGTCCCGACGTCCTGATGATGCTCCGCATCCAGCTGGAGCGCATGAACGCTGCCTATTTCCCCACTGAACGGGAGTATTCCCGGCAATGGGGCCTGGACGCGGGGCGACTTGCGGCACTCCCGGCCGGTAGCATTGTGATGCACCCCGGCCCCATGAACCGAGGTCTCGAGATCTCTTCGGAGGCAGCGGATTCGCCTCGTTCGACCGTGCTCGAGCAGGTCGCGAACGGGGTGTCGGTGCGGATGGCCGTGCTCTACCTGCTGCTGTCAGGCGAGCGCGAGACGGATACGAAGACAAGCACAGAGGAGGACGCACGGTGAGCGAAACCTTCCTCATCCGCGGAGCGCGCATTCATGGCGGCGCTGGCACTGGCACGGGCACCCGTGGTGACGCGACAGACCTCATCGTCGCGGACGGCCGAATCGCCGAGGTCGGCACGGGCCTGAGCCGCACGGGCGCGACCGTCATCGACGCCGACGGACTTATCGCCCTTCCGGGACTTGTCGACCTGCACACGCACCTCCGCGAGCCGGGGTACGAGGCCTCCGAGACGATCCTCACCGGATCCCGCGCTGCCGCCGCCGGTGGCTTCACGACGGTGTTCGCGATGCCCAACACCTCCCCGGTCGCCGACACTGCGGGCGTCGTCGAGCAGGAACTCGCTCTCGGCGAGGCCGCGGGCTACGTCCACGTGCAGCCCATCGGCGCCGTGACCGTCGGGCAGAAAGGCGAGCGCCTCGCCGAACTCGGCGCGATGGCGACTTCGCGCGCTCGGGTGCGCGTGTTCAGCGATGACGGTTTCTGCGTCTTCGACCCCCTCATCATGCGCCGTGCCCTCGAGTACGTGAAGGCATTCGACGGCGTCATCGCACAGCACGCCCAGGACCCGCGACTGACCGAAGGCGCGCAGATGAACGAGGGCGTCGTGTCGGCGGAGCTCGGTCTCGCCGGCTGGCCCGCCGTCGCCGAAGAGTCGATCATTGCTCGCGACGTCCTCCTCGCCGAGCACGTCGGGTCGCGCCTGCACGTCTGCCACCTGTCGACCGCCGGATCGGTCGACATCATCCGGTGGGCGAAGAAGCGCGGCGTGAATGTCACCGCCGAGGTCACCCCGCACCACTTGCTGCTCACCGAAGAACTCGTCCGCGGCTATGACGCCCGGTACAAGGTCAACCCGCCGCTGCGCCGCGATGAGGACGTGCTCGCCGTGCGCGAAGGTCTCGCCGACGGCACGATCGACATCGTTGCGACCGACCACGCGCCGCATCCCGCGGAAGCGAAATCGAGTGAATGGCAGGCGGCTGCCAACGGCATGGTGGGGCTCGAATCTGCCCTCCGAGTCGTCCATCAGGCGGTTGTCGAGACCGGGATGCTCTCGTGGGACGACGTCGCCCGTGTCATGTCGGCGGCCCCCGCTCGCATCGGACGACTGGATGCCGCTGGCACGGCGCTCACCGTCGGTGCCCCCGCCTCGCTCACGCTCTACGACCCTTCGCCGGTGCGCGCGTTCACTCGCGATGACCTGCAGGGACGCAGCACCAACTCGCCGTACCTCGGCCGTGAACTTCCGGGTCAGGTCCGCTGGACGATGAACCACGGCACCATCACGGTGGCCGACGCCGAAATTCTGGACGCCCCGGGGGTGCGCGCATGACCCGTGAACTGGCTCTTCTCGTGATGGTGGCCGCGGCCGCCCTGCTGCTCGGTCTGGGTGTCTGGGCGTGGATTCGGCGTACCCGCCGTGACAGCGCGCTGGTCGCTCCCGTCGGCGAACTGCCCGAAGGCGCGACCGTCGCGGCAGAGATCTCCGGGTTCTATGTCGCGACAACCCCGCACGACCAGCCGCTCGAACGCCTCGCGATCCGCGGACTCGGCTTCCGATCGAAGGTCGACCTCACCGTCTCCGACGCCGGCCTGGCGTGGGACCTGACCGGTCAGCCGCGCCTGTTCATCGCCGCAGACCGCATCGTCAGCGTCGATCAGGCCACGGTCGCGATCGACCGCGTCGTAGAGAAGGAAGGCCTCACGCGCCTCACCTGGCGCGTGAGCGACGACGTGATCGTCGACAGCTACTTCCGACCGCAGACCGTATCCGCTCGCGCTCTCGCCGATGCGATCCGCACCATCCCGTCCGCTGCTTCTCCGTCCATCGCAACCCCAGGAGGCGACGAGTGACCACCTTCACCCGCGACCCCGCTGTCCTCGTTCTTGAAGACGGCACCCGCCACACCGGCCGCGCCTACGGCGCCCGCGGCACGACCCTCGGCGAGGTGGTGTTCTCCACCGGCATGACCGGCTACCAGGAGACCCTGACCGACCCGTCCTACGCCGGCCAGATCGTGCTGCAGACCGCACCGCACATCGGCAACACCGGCATGAACGACGAAGACCCCGAGTCCCGCCGCATCTGGGTAGCGGGCTACATCGTGCGCGACCCTTCCCGGGTCGTCTCGAACTGGCGCGCGGACGAGTCACTCGACAATGCGCTCGTCACCGACCACATCGTCGGAATCAGCGGGATCGACACCCGGGCCGTCACGCGCCACATCCGCTCGGCAGGCAGCATGCGCGGAGGAATCTTCAGCGGGGATGCCGCCGCCATCGACGCCGACGAGCAGGTGCGCATCGTCCGCGAGGCGCCGCAGATGGCCGGCCAGAACCTCTCCGCGGCGGTCTCGGTCGCATCCGCAGAAGTGACCGCCGCCACCGGCGAGCGCATCGGCAATCTCGCCGTCCTCGACCTGGGCGTCAAGCGCGCGACGATCGACAATCTCGCCGCCCGCGGCTTCGAGGTGCACGTGCTCCCGCAGGACGTCACGATCGACGACATCCGTGCGATCGAACCAGTTGCCGTGTTCTACTCCAACGGACCCGGCGACCCCGCGGCATCCGACGATCACGTCGCGCTCCTGCGCGCCGTCCTCGATGACCGACTCCCGTTCTTCGGAATCTGCTTCGGCAACCAGCTGCTCGGGCGCGCGCTCGGCTTCGGCACGTACAAGCTGCCGTTCGGCCACCGCGGCATCAACCAGCCGGTGATGGACAAGCAGACCGGCCGCGTGGAGATCACCGCCCACAACCACGGCTTCGCCGTCGACGCCCCCACCGAAGGGACCGCCGACAGCCCGAACGGCTATGGCCGGGTCGAGGTCAGCCACGTCGGTCTCAACGACAACGTGGTCGAGGGTTTGCGAGCGCTCGACATCCCCGCGTTCAGCGTTCAGTACCACCCCGAGGCGGCGGCCGGACCCCACGACGCCAACTACCTCTTCGACCGTTTCCGCGACATGGTCGTCTCCGAACAGAGCAAGACGAGCCAGAGCAAGGACAAGAACTAGTGCCCAAGCGCGACGACATCAACAGCGTCCTGGTCATCGGGTCAGGCCCGATCGTCATCGGCCAGGCGTGTGAATTCGACTACTCCGGCACCCAGGCGTGCCGGGTGCTGCGCGAGGAGGGCGTCCGCGTCATCCTCGTCAACTCCAACCCCGCGACGATCATGACCGACCCCGACTTCGCCGACGCGACCTACATCGAGCCGATCACGTGGCAGGTCATCGAGACGATCATCGCCAAGGAGAAGCCCGATGCGATCCTGCCGACCCTCGGCGGCCAGACCGCTCTGAACGCGGCGATCGACCTCCACAATCACGGCATCCTCGAGAAGTACGACGTCGAACTGATCGGTGCGAACTTCGAGGCGATCAACAAGGGCGAGGATCGCCAGATCTTCAAGCAACTGGTATTGGATGCCGGTGCCGACGTCGCCGCATCCCGCATCGCGCACACGATGGACGACGTCCTCGCCGCCGCCGCCGAACTCGGCTACCCGCTCGTGGTCCGCCCCTCCTTCACGATGGGCGGCCTCGGTTCTGGCTTCGCGTACGACGAGCGCGACCTCCGCCGCATCGCCGGCGCGGGCCTCCGCGATTCGCCGACCACCGAGGTCCTCCTCGAGGAGTCCATCCTCGGCTGGAAGGAATACGAGCTCGAACTCATGCGCGACACCGCGGACAACACCGTCGTGGTCTGCTCCATCGAGAACGTCGACCCCGTCGGCGTGCACACCGGCGACTCGATCACCGTCGCCCCGGCGCTGACCCTCACCGACCGTGAGTACCAGAAGCTCCGCGACATCGGCATCGACATCATCCGCGCCGTCGGCGTGGACACCGGCGGCTGCAATATCCAGTTCGCCATCGACCCCGCCGATGGCCGCATCATCGTCATCGAGATGAACCCCCGCGTCTCGCGTTCGTCGGCCCTCGCGTCGAAGGCCACCGGCTTCCCGATCGCCAAGATCGCAGCGAAGCTCGCTATCGGCTACCGCCTCGACGAGATCCCCAACGACATCACGAAGGTGACGCCGGCGAGCTTCGAGCCGACGCTCGACTACGTCGTCGTCAAGGTCCCGCGCTTCAACTTCGAGAAGTTCCCGAACGCCGACGCCACGCTGACGACCACCATGAAGTCGGTCGGCGAGGCGATGGCGATCGGCCGCAACTACGCCACCGCGCTGCAGAAGGCCCTGCGGTCACTGGAGAAGCGCGGTTCGAGCTTCCACTGGGGCGAGCAGCCCCGCACGGTGGAGGAGCTCCTGGAGATCGCGAAGATCCCGACCGACGGTCGCATCATCTCGGTGCAGCAGGCTCTGCGTCTGGGCGCAACGGCCGAGCAGCTGTTCGACGCGACGAAGATCGACCCCTGGTTCATCGACCAGATCGTGCTCATCAACGAGGTGGCGGAGTTCGTCCGCACCGCCGGTGAGCTCGATGCCGACACCCTGCTCGTTGCGAAAGATCACGGCTTCAGCGATGCCCAGATCGCGCAGCTGCGCGGCCTCCCCGAGGCAGAAGTCCGCGGCATCCGGCATGGACTCGGCCTTCGTCCCGTCTACAAGACGGTCGACACATGCGCGGGGGAGTTCCCGGCCCTCACGCCGTACCACTACTCCTCGTACGACATCGAAACCGAGGTCACTCCCTCCGACCGCACCAAGGTCGTCATCATCGGGTCGGGACCGAACCGAATCGGGCAGGGCGTCGAGTTCGACTACTCCTGCGTGCACGCCTCATTCGCGCTCTCGGATGCCGGATACGAGACCGTCATGGTCAACTGCAACCCCGAGACGGTGTCAACCGACTACGACACGAGCGACCGGCTGTATTTCGAGCCGCTGACCCTCGAAGACGTGCTGGAGGTCCTGCACGCCGAAGCCCAGTCCGGCACCATCCTCGGCGTCATCTGCCAGCTGGGCGGCCAGACCCCCCTGGGACTTGCCAAGGGCATCGAGGAGGCGGGCTACACGATCCTCGGCACGAGCCCCGAGGCGATCGATCTCGCCGAGGAGCGCGAGCTGTTCTCGAAGCTGCTGGACGACGCGGGTCTCCTGGCTCCTCGCAACGGCATCGCGATCGACGTCGAGGGCGCCGTCACGGTCGCCGAGGAGATCGGCTACCCCGTCCTCGTCCGGCCCAGCTTCGTGCTCGGTGGACGCGGCATGGAGATCGTCTACGACACCGTCAGCCTGCGCGACTACTTCGACCGCATCGCCGACCAGGCGATCATCGGACCGGGCCTGCCGCTGCTGGTGGACCGGTTCCTCGATGACGCGGTGGAAATCGACGTCGACGCGCTCTTCGACGGCACCGACCTGTACATCGGCGGCGTCATGGAGCACCTCGAGGAGGCGGGCATCCACTCCGGCGACTCGAGTTGCACGCTCCCGCCGATTTCCCTCGGCCGCACCGAGATCGACCGGGTGCGCATCGCGACCCGCGCCATCGCGGAAGGCGTGGGCGTCCGCGGATGCCTCAACGTCCAGTTCGCCGTATCGGCGGGCGTCCTCTACGTCATCGAGGCCAATCCGCGTGCGAGCCGCACGGTGCCGTTCGTCTCCAAGGCGCTCGGCATTCCGCTGGCGAAGGCGGCGTCGCGCATCATGACCGGCTCGACGATCGCAGAGCTCATCGCCGAAGGCATGCTGCCCGTCCAAGATGGCTCGAAGGTGCCTCTGGACGCCCCCGTCGCCGTCAAGGAAGCGGTTCTGCCGTTCAAGCGGTTCCGCACCGCCGACGGCCACACGGTCGACTCCGTCCTCGGGCCTGAGATGCGCTCGACCGGTGAGGTCATGGGCATCGACCGCGACTTCCCGACAGCGTTCGCGAAGAGCCAGGCTGCTGCCTACGGCGGACTCCCCACCAAGGGAACCGTGTTCCTCTCGGTGGCCGACGACGACAAGCGCGCCGTCATCCTTCCCGCACACCGCCTGCAGGAACTCGGCTTCCGTCTCACGGCAACCGAGGGCACCGCCGAGATCCTCGCGCGCAACGGCATCCGGGTCGAAGTCGTCAACAAGTACTCGGCGACTCAGGCGTCCGGGGAGACGAACATCGTCGACCTGATCAACGCGGGCGAGATCGACATCGTCGTGAACACTCCCTCGGGTGGAAGCGCTCGCGCGGACGGCTACGAAATCCGCGCGGCGGCGGTGGCCGGCGACAAGGCGCTGTTCACCACGATGGCGGTGCTCGGTGCGGCCGTCTCGGCGCTGGGAGTGCTCGGCCGCGGCTTCGATGTCCGAAGCCTGCAGGAGTATGCCGCTGACAGGAAGGCGCGCTTGTGACGGCATTCGGCGAACGTCTGCGCATCGCGGTCGGCGACCGCAGTCGGCTGTGCGTCGGGATCGATCCGCACGAATCGCTCCTCACGCAGTGGGGGCTCGAGACGTCGGCCGCGGGCGTCCGTGAGTTCGGATTGCGGGTCGTGGATGCCGCCGCCGACAGAGTCGCAGTCATCAAGCCGCAGGTCGGATTCTTCGAACGGTTCGGATCCGCGGGCTTCGCTGCGCTCGAAGACGTCCTTGCCGCGGCCCGTGCTGCGGGGCTTATTGTGATCGGCGACGCGAAGCGCGGCGACATCGGATCGACGATGGACGGCTATGCCGCCGCGTGGCTCACGCCCGGCGCTCCGCTGGAGGTGGACGCACTGACGGTGAGCCCCTACCTCGGTGTCGGAGCACTCGACGGTGCCATCAGGGTCGCGATCGACAACGACAAGGGACTCTTCGTGCTCGCCGCCACGAGCAATCCCGAGGCAAGTGATCTGCAGCGAGCGAACGCCCTCGAGGAGACGGTCGCGGGACTCGTGGAGCAGGAAGTCTCGGCGCATAACCTCGCCGAGACCGGACCCGATGCGTGGGGGAGTATCGGCCTCGTGATCGGTGCGACCGTCAACCTCACCAGGGCGGGCATCGGCTTCGACATCCGCCCGCCGGCCCCGATCCTCGCACCGGGGTTCGGTGCGCAGGGCGCCCGCCTGGGTGACATCGACGACATCTTCGGGGCTCTCGCCCCACACGTGCTCGCGAGCGTCAGCCGGAGCGTGCTGTCCGAGGGTCCCGATGGCCTGGCCGGGGCGATCGATGCGCACATCAGTGAACTGGAGGGCCAGCGTGGCTGAGCGAAATCTTCCCGAGGTCGACCGGATCGAGGCATCCCGTCGTGCGGTCGCGGCCCGCCGCGCTCGGGCGGCGCTGAAGAAGGACGTCACGACCCGCGTCATCACCCCGCAGGATCTCCTGCGCCGTGCGATCGCCGACCCGTCGTCTCCCGAAGGTGCGATGCGCATCACCGAGTTCCTCACGGCGATCCCCGCGATCGGCGCAGGAAAGCGCGACCGCATTCTCGACGACCTCGAAATCTCACCCGTGAAGAGGCTGGGCGGCCTCGGTGCCCGCCAGCGTGTGGATCTGGCCCGGTTCCTCGACGACCGCTGGCCCGAGCCCTCGCCGCGCGACGGTCGCAGCCGCCTCGTCGTCCTTGCCGGCCCCACCGCGGTCGGCAAGGGCACGATCGCAGCCCAGATCAAGGACCACCATCCCGAGATCCTGCTGTCGGTGTCGGCGACGACGAGGCCGCCCCGGCCCGGCGAAGTCGACGGCGAGCACTATTTCTTCGTCGACGATGCGGAGTTCGACAAGCTCATCGTCGGGGGAGACCTGCTCGAACACGCCACGGTGCACAACAAGTACCGCTACGGGACCCCTCGGAAGCCCATCGAAAAAGCGCTCGACACCGGACGCACGGTGCTCCTCGAGATCGATCTGCAGGGTGCCCGCCAAGTGCGCGCCGCAGAGCCCACCGCCACACTCGTCTTCCTGCTCCCGCCGAGCTGGGATGAGCTGGTTCACCGACTGGTGGGACGCGGCACCGAGGACAGCGAAGAGCGCGCTCGGCGGTTGAAGACGGCCAGAGTCGAACTCGCCGCTCAAGGGGAATTCGACTATCGAGTCGTCAACGACGACGTGGCCCGTGCGGCAGAAGAAGTGTCGAAGCTGGCCCGCTGAGTTCTCAGTGTCTGGTCCTGTAGAATGAACGGATGCCCCGTTATGTCGGGGCGCAGATTTTCCCCGATATTCAGGAGGTTTCGCCATGGCCGGAACAAGCGAAGGCATCATCGACCCGCCCATCGACTCCCTGCTCGGCAAGGTGGATTCGAAGTACCAGCTGGTCATCTTCGCGTCCAAGCGTGCCCGTCAGATCAACGACTACTACTCTGACCTTCACGAGGGCAACCTCTTCGACAACGTCGGTCCGCTCGTCGACTCCACGGTCGAGGACAAGCCGCTGACCATTGCCATGCACGAGATCCACGAAGACAAGCTGCGGTTGCGCTCGCTCGAGTGAGCATTGCGAACTAAAACGCCGAACAGGCGTCTCATGCCCGCGTGTCCGTGACCGCGGGCATGATTGTTTCTGCCCGCCTTCGATTTCGCACGACTTCGATCTCCCACGACTTGGAGCACCCATGACTCAGCTGCGCCTCTTCACGTCTGAATCCGTGACCGAAGGACACCCCGACAAGATCTGCGATCAGATCTCCGACAGCGTGCTCGATGCGCTGCTGATCGAGGATCAGGGCTCCCGAGTTGCCGTCGAGACACTGGTCACCACGGGACTCGTGCACGTCGCCGGCGAAGTGCGCAGCGAGGGGTACGCCGATATTCCGACGATCGTCCGCCGAGTGGTGAGCGAAATCGGCTACACCTCCAGCGATACCGGGTTCGATGGGGCGTCATGTGGAGTGACCGTGTCGATCGGCGAACAGTCATCGGACATCTCCGACGGCGTCGATGATGCCCTCGAGCACCGTGAAGGCGGGTCCGACGATCCGATCGATGCCCTCGGCGCCGGTGACCAGGGAATCATGTTCGGGTACGCGACGACCGAAACTCCGCAGTACATGCCGATGGCCATCTGGACGGCGCATCGCCTGGCTGAGCGCTTGACCGCTGTCCGCAAAGAAGGCGTCTTGGATTTCCTCCGTCCTGACGGCAAGACGCAGGTCACCCTCGGCTACGACGGCGCCGTGCCGCGCACGGTCGAGACGGTCGTCCTGTCCACCCAGCACGACCCGGGCCTGGACATGTCGGATTTCCGGGCGAAGATCCGCGCAGAGGTCATCGACCCGGTCATCGCCGAGACAGGGCTCGACATCAGCGCGACGAACTTCATCATCAACCCGGCGGGACCCTTCGTCATCGGCGGTCCCAAGGGTGACGCAGGCCTCACCGGTCGCAAGATCATCATCGACACCTATGGCGGCGCTGCCCGCCACGGCGGCGGTGCCTTCAGCGGCAAAGATCCGTCGAAGGTCGACCGCTCGGCCGCGTACGCGATGCGTTGGGTGGCCAAGAACGCGGTGGCCGCCGGCCTCGCCGACCGGCTCGAGGTGCAGGTCGCGTACGCGATCGGCCGCGCCGCCCCCGTAGGCCTGTACGTGGAGACGTTCGGAACGGGTCACGCCAGCGACGAAGCGATCACTCGCGCCATTTCATCGGTATTCGACCTACGCCCCAAGGCGATCATCGACGCGCTCGACCTGCTGCGCCCGATCTACGCGAAGACGGCTGCCTACGGACACTTCGGCCGCGAACTGCCCGAGTTCACGTGGGAGCGCACCGACCGCGTCGACGAGTTGCGCGCCGCCGCCGGCCTCTGAGCGGATCGCTGATCAGAGCCACCCAGCAGATCGCAGGAATCGAGGAGGCCGCGGTGAGCACCAGACGCGTCGCGCGCGTGCTGATCGATTCACCGCTCCCGCAGCTCGATCGCCTCTTCGATTACGAGATTCCGTCGGAGCTCGAGTCGGATGCCGTACCCGGCGTGCGGGTGAAGGTTCCCCTCCGTACGGTGGGACGGGTCGTCGAGGGCTATCTGGTCGAAATCGGGGAGGCGGAGACGGGCGACCGGCCGCTCTCCCAGTTGGACGCCGTCGTCTCGCCCATTCCGCTGCTGCCCGATTCGCTCTACACGCTGGCTCGCCGCGCTGCTGACCGTGCCGCAGGATCGGCATCCGACATCCTCAGGCTGGTGGTTCCGCGCCGGATGGTCAGGGCGGAAAAGACCTGGCTCGCTGCAGCCGCGCCGGAAAACCCCGTGGTCGGAGACGACGCACGGGCGTGGGCCGACGCGGTCCTCGGCGATTACCCGGGGCTGGCTGATGGCGTCGACGCGGCAGAGCGGTTGGCGCTGGATGCCCCGCCGCGCCCCTCCGCCGATCGTCCGGTCGGCGCGTGGGCAGATCTGCTCGCCGCGATCGCGGTGCACGCCCTCGCCGCAGGCCGGAGCGCGATCCTCGTGGTCCCCGATCACCGCGATGAGTCGCAATTGCTCACCGCACTGTCGGGACGCGCGCCGGACGATTCCGTCATCCGTGATGATGCCCGGCGATCGGGGCCCGAGCGGTACGCCTCGTATCTTCGCCTTCGCGCGGAAGTGCCCAGCATCGTCGTGGGCAATCGTTCGAGCGTGTATGCCCCAGCCCACGACACCGCGGTCGTTGTGATCTGGGACGACGGAGATCCTCTCCTTGCCGAGCCACTGAGCCCGGGAGTCCACGCGCGCGATGCCGCCCTGATCCGGCAGGAGCTCGAGGCGAGCGCACTGGTCTTCGCCGGACACACCCGCACGACCGACGTGGAGCGACTCGTCGGCATCGGCTGGGTGCGCGAGATCGCCACCGCCCGCCGCGCCAGCCCGAAGGTCGTGCTCTCCGCCACGCGCGAAGGTGAGTCGCGCAGCGCGCGCATCCCCTCGGCCGCGTTCGCCGCCGCGCGCGACGCGCTGACGCGGGGACCGGTGCTCGTGCAGGTCGCCCGGCCCGGCTATGCGCCGGTGCTCGTCTGCGCGGAGTGTCGGAAGCCGGCGCGTTGCGCGCACTGCTCCGGTCCGCTGCGCGCTCGTCGCCAGGGAGCCACGCCCGAGTGCGGCTGGTGTGGGCGGTCGGCACCGGCGTGGAAGTGTCCGCACTGCGCTTCGGTGAAGCTCCGGATGGCGTCGTCGGGCAGCGAGCGCACCGCTGACGAACTCGGTCGCGCGTTCCCGAACACCCGCGTGATCGTCGCCGACGGCGAGCATCCGGTCACCGAAGTCGACCCAAAACCCGCGCTCGTGATCGCCACTCGCGGCGCAGAACCTCTCGTCCACGGCGGCTACCAGGCGGTCATTCTGCTCGACGGCGACAAGATGCTCATGACCGAGCAGTTGCGCATTGCCGAGTCGTGCCTGCGCTGGTGGTCTCACGCCGCCGCCCTCGCGGCGCCCGGTGCGCCCGTCCATCTGGTGGGCGTCGACGGTCCGGTCGCGCGCGCCCTGGCGACGTGGACGCAGCCCGCCTACGCGCGATCAGAGTTGGCCGAACGCGCGCCGCTGCGCATGCCGCCATCGGTGCGTGTGGCGGCGCTCGAGGGAACGGTCGTCGGCGTCGAAGGCGCGCTGACGAGTCTGCGTGACGCCGTCGAATCGCTCCCACCGGATGCGGTGCTCGGCCCCGTAGCGACAGAGTCCGGTGGTGTGCGGGCGCTCGTCCGCTTCGACTACGGCCTCGGGCGGCCTGTCGCCGAAGCATTGCGTGCGGCCGTGGTGGCCGCAGCCCTCCGCGGGCGGCGCAAACCGACCAGCGGTGGCCCGCGGAATACACTCAAGGTGCGGCTCGACGTGCCCGAGCTCGATCTGTAAGGACTCTCGATGCGCCTCGTCTTCGCCGGAACCCCCGATCCGGCTGTTCCCTCTCTCCGCGCCCTCGCGGCCTCTGGCCATGACGTTGCTGGTGTGATCACCCGCCCCGACGCGCCGCTCGGCCGTAAGCGCGTCATGACCGCGTCGCCCGTCGCAGCAGTCGCCGAAGAATTGCGGATCCCGGTCATCAAGGCCGCCCGGCTCGACGCCGCCGCCACGGATGCCATCGCTGCTCTGAAACCCGACCTCGGCGTGATCGTCGCGTACGGCGGGCTCGTGCGCGAGCCTCTGCTCTCGACTCCCGCGCATGGGTGGATCAACCTCCACTTCTCACTTCTTCCCGCGTGGCGTGGCGCCGCACCCGTGCAGCACGCTCTCATCGCAGGAGACGAGATCACCGGTGCGAGCGTTTTTCAGCTCGTGCCCGCACTCGACGCTGGGGACGTGTTCGCCGAGGTCCAGTACGAGCCGTCCGGACAGACGGCGGGCGAAGTGCTCGCCGCCCTCGCAGACCTCGGGGCGACGCTCCTCGCGGAGGTTGTCGACGGCATCGCCGCAGGAACGGCCACAGCTGTCCCGCAGGTCGGCACGCCGACCCTCGCCCCGAAGCTGACCATCGAGGACGGACTGCTGGACTTCACGGCATCCGCGACTCGGGTCCTGGACCGCTTCCGCGGCACGACACCCGAGCCGGGCGCACACACGACCTTCGGCGGCCAGCGACTCAAGGTTCTTGCGGCGCATCTCGGACCTCAGGCGCAGCTTGCCCCCGGAGCGCTGGCTCTGGTCGATCGGGAGGTGCTTGTGGGTACCGCCGAGGGCACCATCGCCCTGCAGACGGTGCAGCCGGCGGGCAAGGGACCGATGGCTGCGGCCGACTGGTGGCGGGGACTTCGCACCGAAGATGGAAAGTTGGGTTCGTGAACACTGCACGACTGGTCGCTTATGAGGTTCTCCGCGCCGTTCACGGCTCGGACGCCTATGCGAACCTCGAACTGCCGCGGGAGATTGCGCGGGCGCGCCTCAACACCGCGGATGCCGCTCTGGCCACCGAACTCACCTACGGAACCCTCCGCCGGCAGGGCACGTACGACGCGATCATCGCCGAGGCGTCCTCGCGCACCATCACCTCGATCGACTACCCGGTGCTCGACGCCCTGCGGCTCGGTGTGCATCAATTGCTCTCCACTCGCGTGGCATCGCACGCGGCCGTGAACGAGACGGTCGAGCTGGTTCGCGAGGTCGGCGGCCGCAGCGCCTCAGGTTTCGCGAACGCGGTTCTCCGTCGCGTGGCGCGAGATACGCCAGGGGAGTGGCTGACCGTGATCGAGGCGAAGGCCAAGTCAGACGACGAACGACTCGGCCTCCGCTACGCGCACCCCGTCTGGGTGATCCGCGCGTTCCGGCGAGCGCTGGCCGCGGAGGGTCGCGCCGACGAACTCGACGCTCTGCTCGCGGCCGACAACGATTCGCCCACCGTGACGATGGCCGCCCTCCCCGGGCTTGCATCGCCGCCGGCGGATATGAGAGCGACGGCATTCTCGCCCATTGGATTCCACCTGAGCGGCGGGGCACCCGAAGCGATCATCGCGGCGGCGGATGGTCGCATCCGCGTGCAGGACGAGGGTTCGCAGTTGGCGGCCCTCGCGCTGTCGCGCGCGCGCCCGGTCGCCGAGGGGGAGCGCTGGCTGGATCTCTGCGCGGGCCCCGGCGGCAAGACGGCGGTGCTCGCCGCCGAGGCGCTGAACGCCGGCGCTCACCTCGAGGCCAATGAGGTGTCGCACGTTCGTGCGGGCCTGGTCCGCGGCTCGATCGCCGGCGTCCCGCTCGATGTCGATGTGTCGGAAGAAGACGGTCGCGTCCGCGCGGGCGAGAACGCGTACGACCGCATCCTCGTCGATGCTCCCTGCACGGGGTTGGGCGCCTTGCGCCGCCGCCCGGAAGCGCGCTGGCGAAAGTCGCCGTCTGATGTTCCAGAGTTGACGGCGCTTCAGGGCGAGTTGGTGTCGGCAGCGATCCGGGCGCTTCGCCCGGGCGGCATCCTCGCCTACGTCACGTGCTCGCCGCACCTAGCCGAGACGGCCGGCATCGTCGCGGAAGCGCGTCGAGAGTTCGGGGACGAGATCGAAGAGATGGACGCCCGCGCGGTTCTCGCCGGCATCGTTCGTCAGCCGATCGATCTTCCCGTTCCCGCGGACGGCTCCGGCAGGGCGCAGCTCTGGCCGCATCGCCACGGCACCGACGCGATGTCGATCACGCTGCTCCGTCGCCGCTAGCGTTCTGCGCCTGTCGGGCCAGAGCCGGTCGAGCCAGAGCCGGGCGGGTTAGAAGGGTGCGGGGTCGAATTCGGCGTCGATGGAGAAGTGGACGCCGCTGCTCGGATGATCCGGGTAGACCCGTCCCGTCGGGCTGGTCCATTCGAGAACCCCGCCAGGTTTCTGCACCACGGACCACGGGGTCTGATGTTTCAACGTGTGGTGTCGTCGACAGAGGTGCGCCAGATTCGAGACCTCGGTCGGCCCGCCGAATTGGAAATCGATGGTGTGGTCGGCGTCTGATCTTCGGGTTGACATCCGACACCCGGGGAATCGGCAATGCTGATCCCGGACCTGCAGATGTCGGCGCATTTCCTTCGACGGCTGGTACCGATCGACTCCGAGAACCGCCCCGGAGATCGGATGCGTGAGGATCCGGTCCCACCCCGGTGCGGTCGCGGCGAGGCTTCGGGCGGTGTCCGCGTCGATCGGACCGAACCCACCGAGCGTGACCGCCTCGAACGGGTCCGCGACTCTGTCGTCGAGGAGCGTGAGGACCGGAACGGTCACCTGAACCGTCGCACGGATCGCACCCAAACCGGTGTCGGTCGTCCCGACATGTCCGACGGGGTCGCTCGCGAGAAGCAGGTCCACCAGAAGGTCGACGCGAATCTGGTCGAGGCGTCCGCGAGCCGTGACCGACTCGGCGTCGTCGCATCTCGGCCTGCTTCTCGCCGTCGGCGACGTCGCGGGCCATGCTGCTGACGCGGTCGTAGACACCGTGGGCGAGGACGGCATCGGTGACGAACGACACTTCCGCCATCCCATCGTCCAGATCAACCACCGCAACCCGCCGCTTCGCACGGGCGACCGCATGCCGCTCGGCGATCGTGGTTTCGAGGAACCACTCCGCGCGCCGTTTCGCGACCGGCGTCAACCGTGACGCGGACTCGGCTTCGGCGTAGGGGAGGATCGAATCCTCGTACTCCGCCCGCATCTCCGGACGTTCGATTCGAGCGCCGGCGTCCGCGATGATCTTCGCTTGGAACCGAGAGATCTTCCCCGCCGACGAGTGACGCGAGCGTCCCGGGAAAGTTCTTGACGAGCGTGGTCGCATCGTCCAGATGGTGCTGCACCGTCCGGTCACTGACGCGCCACAGTGCACCGATCTCCGCCGCCACGGACCGATGCGCGAAGTCCGCCTCGGACACGGAAGTTCCGGCATCCGCCCACTGATTCGCGACCTCATCCGCCTGCGCCAGCAGACGGGCTTTGCGTGCCTGCAGCGCCGCGATCTGCTTCTCCACGTCCGCCAACTGCGGCACCAAGCACATCCAACCGCGCGATCGCCCGCTCATCCGGGGCGAGAGAGGCGGTGGTGTCTTTCATGCCTCAATTCTCGCAGGGGCCTCCGACATTGCGTTCTATAGAAAGCGGGCCCGTGGAGAAGATAGTCGAGTGTTTATTCGACAAGTGAATGGTCGAACGGATCACTAGAACACCGCTCAGTCCGACTGTTCGGTGACGTCCACTCCCATGGCGGTGAGTCCGCGTGTGGCAGCGTCGCGGGCGGCGGATGCCGTCTGGCCGCCGAGACCCTGCACCGAGGCGACGACTTCGCCGCCCGAGACGAGCTGCTGGACGTCGTCGAGCAATCCGTCGACACCGCTGACGGCGAGCTGTCCGACGAGTCTCAGATGGATGCCGTCCGCGCCGCGCGTGATCGCGACTCCCGGCTCTCCGAGACCTTCGTGCAGTTCGAAGACGTGCAGTGCGAGATCGTCCGACAGGCGCTTGAGCAGCTGCTGGCCGCGCACGCTGTTGCCGTGCTGATCGAGCCTGGGGCTGAACACGCCGACGCCGAACTGAGACGGTGAGACCGCAAGAATGCCGCCGGAGACCCCGCTCTTCGCCGGCAGACCGACCCGCAGCAGCCACTCACCGGACGAGTCGTACATTCCGCAGCTGGTCATGATCGCCACGACATCGCGCGCGACCTCGCGGGAGACCACCTGCTCACCGGTGACCGGATTGCGGCCACCGCACGAGAGTGTCGCCGCCATGACGGCGAGGTCACGCACCGTCACGAGCAGCGAGCACTGTCGGAAGTAGCTCTCGACGACATCTCGGACGTCGCCATCGATGATGCCGTAGGACTTCAGCAGATGCGCGAGTGCTCTGTTGCGGTCGCCGGTCGCCGATTCGGACGAGTACACGCTCTCGTCGACCCACAGCGACCGTCCCGCGAATCGGGACAGCCCCGCCGCGATCCACGCGGACCGTTCGTCGAGATCGTCACCCGGGATCAACCCCGTCGTTGCGATCGCGCCGGCGTTGACGAGCGGATTAGCGGGACGCCCCGTTCCCGCTTCCAGACTGATCGCGTTGAAAGGCTCGCCACTGGGCTCCACCCCGACGCGGGCGAGAACATCGTCCCGACCGCGCTCTGCAAGCGCCAATGCCAGGACGTAAGGCTTCGAGATGGACTGGATCGTGAACTCGGCACGGTCATCACCGGTGGACACGACACGCCCACGCGGCCCGACCGCCGCCATGGCGACAGGGGTGGGGTCAGCGTCTGCCAATTCGGGGATGTACTGGGCGGTCTCGCCCCAGTCGAGCGGCCGGACGTCAGCGAGGATTTCGTCGAGCAACCGCTGTATGGGATCCATGGCTAAACCATAATGGAGCGGTGCCTGACGACTCCGCCCGCGAACTCCGCATCAATCCGAGCATCCTCGCCGCCGACTTCGTGAACATGGAGACCGAGCTCGCCCGCATCGCCGGAGCGGACTTCGTGCATGTGGACGTCATGGACAACCATTTCGTCCCCAACCTCACCTTCGGCCCGCAAATGGTGGGGCGCATTCAGGCGACGAGCCCGATTCCGCTGGACGTGCACTTGATGATCGCCGACCCGGAGCGCTGGGCGCCCGAGTACGCCGAGCTCGGAGCGGCGTCGGTCACGTTCCACCTCGAAGCCGCGACGGAACCCGTTGCGCTTGCCCGACACCTCCGTCAGATCGGCGCTCGGGCGGGCGTCGCGGTGAAGCCCGGCACCCGCGTGGAGGGCCTGTTGGAGGTCCTCGATGAGTTCGATCAGATTCTCATCATGACCGTAGAGCCAGGCTTCGGTGGGCAGTCGTTCATGCCCGAAACCATGCCGAAGCTGCGGTTTCTCGCCGACGAAGCGCGCCGACGCGGTTCGTCTGTGTGGCTCCAGGTCGACGGGGGCATCTCCGCCTCGACGATCAGTCAGGCGGCCGAGGCCGGGGCTGACACCTTCGTGGCCGGCTCCGCCGTCTTCGGGGCGGATGACCCCGACGCGGCCATCGCAGCGCTGCGTTCCGAAGCCGCGAACCACTATCACCGCTGATTGCGGCTGCAGGCGCCGTCATCCGGCATCCGCAGAGCCGGCATCCCGGTAACCTGGACGGGTGAAGAGCTTCGACGGCCTGTTCGCGGAATTGACCGCGACCGCTGCCGCACGCCCCGAAGGCTCCGGCACGGTCGCGCAACTCGACCGCGGAGTCCACGCGATCGGCAAGAAGATCGTCGAGGAAGCCGCCGAAGTCTGGATGGCAGCCGAATACGAATCGACGGATGCCGCAGCCGAAGAGATCTCGCAGCTGCTGTACCACCTGCAGGTTCTCATGCTGGCCAAGGGACTCACTCTCGAGGATGTCTACCGACATCTGTGAGCACCCGTCCACGGCCCTCCAACACCGAAAGTTTTCGCAACATGCTTCGCATCGCTGTGCCGAACAAGGGATCGCTCTCCGAGACCTCCGCTGAAATGCTGGCAGAGGCTGGCTACAACGGAAGGCGCGACCCGAAGGACCTCCACGTCATCGACCCGGTCAACCAGGTCGAGTTCTTCTACCTCCGTCCCAAGGACATCGCGACCTATGTCGGGTCCGGCGCTCTCGACGTCGGAATCACGGGCCGCGACCTGCTGCTCGATGCCCGCATGCCCGGCGCACGCGAGATCGAATCGCTGGGGTTCGGCGGTTCGACGTTCCGCTTCGCCGGCCCGCCGGCGCGCTTCAGCGAACTCTCCGACCTCGAAGGCCTCCGCGTTGCGACGGCGTATCCGGGGCTCGTCGACGCCTATCTCGACGAACACGGCGTGGCCGTGGATCTGGTGCCACTCGATGGAGCTGTCGAGTCGGCGGTTCGACTCGGTGTCGCCGACGCGGTGGCCGATGTCGTATCGACGGGGACCACTCTTCGCCAGGCGGGACTGGAGATCTTCGGTCCGGTCCTGTTGGAATCCGAAGCTGTGCTGATCGGTCCGGCGGATAGCGCTGAGGGCACCGAGACCCTGCTGCGGAGACTGCGCGGCGTCATGGTCGCGCGCCGGTATGTCCTGATCGACTACGACCTGCCGGCCAACCTGGTCGATGACGCGGTGGCTCTCGCGCCCGGAATCGAATCTCCCACGATCTCGCCGTTGCGGGACCCGAATTGGGTGGCCGTGCGAGTCATGAGCCCTCGCTCGAGTGTCAATCAGGTGATGGATGCGCTCTACGCGATTGGAGCGCGCGCAATCCTGGTGACGCCGATACACAACGCGAGGCTCTGAGATGGCGCTGGTCTGCCGCGTCATCCCGTGCCTCGACGTCGCCGCCGGCCGTGTGGTCAAGGGTGTGAATTTCGCAAACCTGCGCGACATGGGCGACCCCGTCGAACTCGCCCGCCTGTACTTCGAACAGGGCGCGGACGAACTGACCTTCCTCGACGTCACCGCCACGGTCGATGACCGTTCCACCACCTACGACGTCGTGCGACGAACCGCCGAGGAAGTCTTCATCCCCCTGACCGTGGGCGGGGGAGTGCGCAGTGCTGAGGATGTCGCACGACTGCAGGGAGTAGGTGCCGACAAAGTCGGAGTGAACTCCGCCGCGATCGCCCGGCCCGGCCTGATCGACGAAATCGCCGACCGCTTCGGTGCGCAGGTGCTGGTGTTGTCTTTAGACGTGAAGCGCGCACCGGGGACGCCCTCCGGATTCGTTGTGACCACCCACGGTGGACGCACGGCGACCACCCTTGACGCCCTCGCCTGGGCGCGGGAGGCCATCGAGCGCGGCGCCGGTGAGCTGCTGGTCAACTCCATCGATGCCGACGGTACGAAAGAAGGCTTCGACCTGGAGCTCGTGGGACTGATGCGCGAACTGTCGTCTGTCCCGGTGATCGCCTCGGGCGGCGCCGGATCGGCGGAGGATTTCGCCCCGGCGATCCATGCCGGCGCCAATGCTGTGCTTGCGGCATCCGTGTTCCACTCCGGTCAACTCACGATCGGCGATGTGAAGGCGGCGATGATGGCAGACGGAATCGAGGTGCGGACATGACAGAAGCAGTCAGCGACCAGATCGGACGGGTGACGTTCAACGCGGACGGACTCGTAGCGGCGATCATCCAGCAGCACGACACGCTCGAAGTCCTGATGCTCGGGTGGATGGATGCCGAAGCGCTGCGCCGCACGTTGACCGAAGGTCGCGTGACGTTCTGGTCCCGGTCGCGAGGCGAGTACTGGCGCAAGGGAGACACGTCCGGTCACCGTCAGATCGTGCGCGGCGCGCGCCTCGACTGCGACGGCGACACGCTCCTCATCACCGTCGACCAGATCGGGGCCGCCTGCCACACGGGCGATCGCACCTGTTTCGATGCCGATGATCTCGCACCCGCAGTCGGCAGCGAATGATGAGCCGTCAGTGAGCCGGCAATGAACCGGCGCGCGCGTCTGTACGCCGTGCTCGCGATCGTGCTGGGTGGAGCGATCGGGATCATCTCCTCAACGCAGCCCTGGCTCGAGGTCACCCTCACCGAGGGCGCGCACGCCGTGCTGTCTGTCCCCGGAGCCTCAGCCCTCCCGTTGCTCGCGCCGCTGAGCCTCGCAGCGCTCGCTCTCGGTCTGGCACTTTCGATCGTGGGTCTGATTCTGCGGTACGCGTTCGGGGTCATCGCCGTCGCGATCGGAGTCGTCTCGTTGACGGCCACCTGGCGAATCGCGATCGATCGTCCCCTCGAGGCGATCGCATCGACCGTTACCGACACGACCGGCCTCACCGGATCCGAAGCAGTCACCTCGCTGGTGCAATCGACCACCGTGACGGCATGGCCCTGGGCTGCCCTCGCGGGCTGGCTGCTGGTCGCCGCCGGGGGAGTGCTCACACTCGTCACCGCGCGCTCCTGGCAGCGCGGCGGACGTCGCTACCGCACGGCCGAGGCCGCGGACACGGATGCTTCGCCCACCCGTCCGCACGATGCGATCGACTCGTGGGATGACCTCAGTCGCGGAGCCGATCCGACGGCGTGAGCCCCGCTAGACTGGCGCAAGCGACCGTACGATGTCCCGCGGTCGCCACGCACGCGAAGGAGAACCATGAGCAACCCCATCGGCGACCCCGGCCACGGACATTCCCCCGCATCGTGGGTGGCTGTCGTCATCATGCTCGTCGCGGTCGGGCTCGGCACCCTCTTCTTCGTCCTCGATATGCCGATCCTGGTCTGGGCATCGGTCGGTCTCCTCGTGGTCGGCCTGCTGGTCGGTTGGGGAATGGCTCGCGCCGGCTACGGCGTCAACGGCGAAAAAACCACCGCGAAAGGGCACTGACGTGCTCGCCGACCTGACGGCCGGCGCGGTGGAGGACGCGGAGGCGCGATCGACCTCCCGTCCGCTGGAGTTGCTTGAGACTCTGGCCCGCTCGCAGGCACCCGCGCGCGATGCCCTGAGCTTCCTCGCGCCCGCCGACCGCGTGAAGATCATCGCCGAAGTCAAACGCGCCAGCCCATCCCGCGGCGACCTCGCTGACATCCCCGATCCCGCCCACCAGGCTCTGCTCTATGAGCGCGGCGGGGCCTCCACGATCTCCGTGCTCACGGAGGGTCGCCGGTTCAAGGGAAGCCTTGCCGACCTCGAGAGCGTGAAGGCTGCGGTCGACCTCCCGGTGCTGCGCAAAGACTTCATCGCGACGCCGTACCAGGTGTTCGAGGCCCGCGCTTCGGGCGCCGACCTCGTACTGCTGATCGTCTCCGCGCTCGATCAGCCGTTGCTCGCGGAATTGCACGCACTCGTGCTCGAACTCGGGATGACGCCGCTCGTCGAAACGCACTCTCTCGACGAGGTGCACCGCGCCGCTGACGTGGGAGCGAAGCTCGTGGGTGTCAACGCCCGCAACCTGTCGACGTTCGAGCTCGATCGCGACCTGTTCGGCCGTCTCGCGCCGCACATCCCCGCCGATGCCATCAAGATCGCCGAATCGGCGGTGCTCACCCCGGCAGACGTCCGTCACTACCGGCAGTCCGGCGCCGACGTCGTTCTGATCGGAGAAGCCCTCGTCACGGGCGATCCCGTCTCCACACTTGCCGGCTTCTTGGAGGCAGGATCATGAGTCTGCGCGACCAGCACGGCCCTTTCTTCGGCGAGTTCGGCGGGCGTTTCATGCCCGAGTCGCTCATCGCTGCGATCGATGAGCTGACGGCGGAGTACGAATCGGCCAAGGCCGATCCCGCCTTCCACGCGGAGTTCGTCCGACTGCTGCACTCGTACGCAGGTCGGCCGTCTGCGCTGACCGAGGTCAAGCGATTCGCTGAGCACGCCGGCGGCGCACGCGTCTTCCTCAAGCGCGAGGATCTCAACCACACGGGCTCACACAAGATCAACAATGTGCTCGGCCAGGCGCTGCTCACCCAGCGACTGGGCAAGACCCGGGTGATCGCGGAAACCGGTGCCGGTCAGCACGGTGTGGCCACCGCCACCGCGGCCGCGCTGTTCGGATTCGAATGCACGATCTATATGGGCGAGGTCGACACCGAGCGTCAAGCCCTCAACGTCGCACGGATGCGCCTCCTCGGCGCTGAAGTCATTCCCGTGACGACAGGATCCCGCACCCTCAAAGACGCGATCAATGACGCCTACCGCGACTGGGTCGCGACCGTCGAGAACACCAATTACATCTTCGGCACGGCTGCCGGCCCGCATCCGTTCCCTGCGATGGTGCGTGACTTCCAGAAAGTCATCAGCGAAGAAGCGCGCGAGCAGCTTCTGGCCGAGACGGGCCGACTGCCCGATGCCGTCGTGGCCTGTGTCGGCGGTGGATCCAACGCAATCGGCATGTTCGACGCCTTCCTCGACGATGAGGGAGTAGCACTCTACGGAGTCGAAGCCGCCGGTGACGGGGTCGACACCGAGCGCCATGCGGCGTCGATCGAGCGCGGAACGCCCGGAGTGCTGCACGGTGCGAAGACGTACGTCCTCCAAGATGAGGACGGTCAGACGATCGAATCTCACTCGATCTCGGCCGGCCTCGATTACCCCGGCGTCGGTCCCGAGCACGCGTGGCTCTCCGACATCGGACGTGCCACCTACATTCCCGCGACGGATGCCGAGGCCATGGACGCTCTGAGACTGCTCAGTCGCACCGAGGGCATCATTCCCGCGATCGAGTCCGCTCATGCCCTGGTGGGCGCGCTGCGCATCGGCAAGGAGCTCGGACCCGACGCGATCATCGCAGTGAGCCTGTCGGGCCGCGGCGACAAGGACATGGATACCGCCGCGAAGTGGTTCGACCTCTATGACGAGGAGGCGGAACCGGTCAGCACCCCGCCCGCCGCCGAAGAGGCCAAGGGTGAGGGGACGGAACTGTGACCTCCCGCGTCGCCGCAGCGATCGATGCAGCCCGCGCCGACGGACGCGGTGCGTTCGTCGGCTACCTGCCGATCGGGTTCCCCGATCTTCAAACGAGCATCGATGCCGCTGTGACTCTCGCCGAGAACGGGGCGGACATCCTGGAACTCGGGCCGCCGTACTCCGACCCGGTGATGGACGGCACGGTCATCCAGGAGGCGACGCAGGCCGCGCTCGCGGGCGGATTCAAGCTCCGAGACACCTTCACGGCCGTGCGTGAGATCTCCGCGCGAGTGGACGTTCCGATTCTCGTCATGACGTACTGGAACCCTGTGCTGCAGTACGGCGTCGACCGCTACGCCGATGACCTGCTCGCGGCGGGGGGAGCGGGGCTCATCACCCCCGACATCACCCCCGATTCCGCCTCCGAATGGATCGCGGCATCTGAACGCACCGGGCTCGACCGCGTGTTTCTCGCCGCTCCCACCTCGACCGATGAACGCCTCGCTGTCATCGTTCGCGCCTCGACGGGATTCGTCTACACGGTCTCGACGATGGGAATCACCGGCGAGCGGGCCGATCTGGATGCTGCGGCGAGGACTCTTGTCGCACGCCTCCGTGATCACGGGGTCGAGAACGCGTGCGTGGGCATCGGCATCTCCACGCCCGATCAGGTCCAGGGCGTCCTCGAATACGCCGACGGCGCGATCGTCGGAACCGCTCTCGTCCGCGCCCTCCGCGACGGTGGCCTGGAAGGTCTCGCAGCTGCTGCTCGCGCGCTGACGGCGGGCGCGCGCTGAGGCGTCGCCGACACGCGCTCGCCTCCGCACGACTTAGACTCTTCGCATGACGTTCGCCCTCCCGAGCGCGCTCTCCGGCGTGGTCACCAGCATCCCGAGCCCGCCGATCAGTTCCTTCCAGGTCGGTCCGCTCACGGTTCACTTCTACGCGTTGTGCATCATCGCCGGCATCATCCTGGCCGCGCTCATCACGAACCATCGCCTCACCAAGCGAGGTGCTGAACCGTGGGTCGTCATTGACATCTGCCTCATCGCGGTGCCGCTCGCGATCATCGGCGCCCGGATCTTCCACGTGCTCACCCACCCCGGGTTCTACTTCGGTCCGGGGACGAACATTTGGGCGGTCTTCTTCATCTGGGAGGGCGGCATCGCGATTTTCGGTGCGCTCCTCGGTGGCGCACTGGGCGCCTGGCTCGGATGCCGCTGGACCGGCATCCGGTTCTGGACATTCGCGGATGCCCTGGCGCCGGGCCTCCTGCTCGCGCAGGCGATCGGACGCTTCGGCAACTGGTTCAACCAGGAGCTTTTCGGGCTGCCGACCAACCTGCCGTGGGGTTTGGAAATCAACCCCGACAACTCCGCGTTCCCGGCCGGACTCGCCCCCGACACTCTCTTTCACCCCACCTTCCTTTACGAAGTCCTCTGGAATGGATTGGGTGTTCTCGTCCTGCTGTGGGCCGGCCGTCGGTTCCACCTGCAGTGGGGTCGCCTTTTCGGTCTGTACCTCATCTGGTACGGCGCGGGCCGCATCGTCTGGGAGTCGATCCGCCTCGACCCCAGTGAGGTGTTCTTCGGTCTTCGCACGAACGTCTGGGCAGCGCTCCTGGGCGTTGTGCTCGGCATTGTGATCATGGTGGTGCAGAAGAAGCGCCACACCGGATCGGAGCCCTCCCCGTACGTGCCGGGCCGTGAGTGGACGCCCAAGGGCACGCTACAATCACAGGACATCGACGACTACGTGGACCTCAGCGATCCCCCCACCCCCGAACCCGTCGACGGCATCGCCACAAGCGCAACCGCCACGAAGTAATTCCCGCCAGGGCCGACGTCGTCCCAGTTGAGCAGCATGTGAGGACGGCAGTGATGGCATCGAGCCCCCGTCGTGAAGCGGTCGTTTCCCCCAACGGAGGAACGTTCCCGCCAAAGCAGGGTATGTACAACCCTGCGTTCGAGAAGGACGCCTGCGGTTTGGCGATGGTCGCCACGCTCCGCGGCACCCCCGGGCACGACATCGTCGATCTGGCGTTGACGGCCCTGCGCAACCTCGAACACCGCGGCGCGATCGGTTCAGACGCCGGTACCGGAGACGGTGCCGGAATTCTCACCCAGATGCCTGACGCCTTCATGCGTGCCGTCGTGGAATTCGACCTGCCGCCGGCGGGGGAGTACGCCGCGGGCATGGCATTCCTGCCGCGGGACGATGAGGAGCGCGCGGAGCTCAAGCGTCAGATTGAGCGCGTCACCGAGTCCGAGGGCCTCGTCGTCCTCGGTTGGCGCACCGTCCCCACCGCAGAGGACAACCTCGGCAAGCTCGCCGCCGCTGTCCGACCCGCGTTCGAACAGCTTTTCGTTTCCCGGCCCGCCGTCGGAGACACCGCTGCCCTTTCGGGAATCGACCTCGATCGGCGGGTCTACCGCCTGCGCAAGCGTGCGCGTCACGAGCTGAAGGCCTACTTCGTCAGCCTGTCCTCGCGCACCATCGGGTACAAGGGCATGGTCACGACCCTCCAGCTCGAGCCGTTCTACCCTGACCTGCAGGACGAGCGCTTCGAGTCCGAGCTCGCCGTGGTCCACTCCCGCTATTCGACCAACACCTTCCCGTCCTGGCCGCTCGCGCAGCCGTTGCGGATGCTGGCGCACAACGGTGAGATCAACACGGTCAACGGCAACCGCAACTGGATGCGCGCTCGCCAGTCGCAGCTCGAATCGCAGCTGATCGGCGACATCCGCCCGCTCCTCCCGATCTGCACGGTCGGGTCCAGCGACTCGGCATCGTTCGACGAGGTGCTCGAACTCCTCACCCTCACCGGGCGCAGCCTGCCGCACGCGATCACGATGATGGTCCCCGAGGCCTACGAGAAGCAGCCCGACATCGACCCGAAGCTTCGGGCGTTCTACGAATACCACTCCATGCAGATGGAGCCCTGGGATGGCCCTGCGGCCCTCATCTTCACCGACGGCACCGTTGTCGGAGCGACCCTCGACCGCAACGGACTGCGTCCGGGACGGTGGACCGAAACCACCGACGGTCTGGTTGTCGTCGGCAGCGAGACGGGCGTCCTGGACTTCCCGGCCGACCGGATCAAGCGCCGCGGGCGCCTTCGCCCCGGCCGGATGTTCCTCGTGGACACCGAAAAGCAGCGACTTATCGAGGACGACGAGATCAAGGCCGAACTGGCCGATCTCCAGCCGTGGCAGGAATGGCTCGACGCCGGTCGCGTCCGCCTCAAGGACCTCCCCGAGCGCGAGCACATCGTTCACCCGATTGCTTCCATCACCCGCCGTCAGCGCACGTTCGGGTACACCGAAGAAGAGGTCAGGATCCTGCTGACCCCCATGGGTCAGGTGGGCGCCGAGCCCCTGGGCGCCATGGGAAGCGACACACCCGTGGCCGTTCTCAGTGACCGCCCGCGGTTGCTGTTCGACTACTTCACGCAGCAGTTTGCGCAGGTGACGAACCCGCCACTCGACTCGATCCGTGAAGAGGTCGTCACCTCGCTCTCCCTCGGGCTCGGACCCGAGCGCAACCTGCTGAGTTGGGGCCCAGAGCACACCCGCACCGTGACTCTCGACTTCCCGGTCATCGACAACGACGAACTCGCCAAGATCCAGCACATCGATGCCGCCCTGCCGGATCGATCCTCCGTGACCATCCGCGGCCTGTACCGCGTCGAGGCCGGTCACAACGGCATGAAGAAGCGGCTCGCGCAGATGTGCAAGGAAGCCGATCACGCCATCGAAGACGGTGCTGAGTTCCTCGTGCTCAGCGACCGCGACTCGAACAAGGACCTCGCCCCGATCCCCTCGTTGCTCATGGTCGCCGCCGTTCACCACCACCTCATCCGTCAGCAGACGCGAATGCGTGTGGGCCTGATCGTCGAAGCCGGCGATGTGCGCGAGGTTCACCACGTCGCCACACTCATCGGCTACGGCGCATCCGCGGTAAACCCGTACCTCGCCATGGAGACGGCCGAGTACCTCGTGCGCGCCGGCTACATCAACGGCATTTCCCCGGAGAAGGCCGTCAAGAACCTGATCTACGCGCTCGGCAAGGGCGTCTTGAAGATCATGTCCAAGATGGGGATCTCGACGGTCTCCTCGTACGCCGGCGCGCAGGTCTTCGAGGCCATCGGACTCTCCGCAGACTTCATCGACGAGTACTTCACCGGAACCGAGTCCAAGCTCGGTGGCGTCGGGCTCGACGTCATCGCCGAAGAGAATGCCGCGCGCCACGCGTACGCATACCCGGAGGATGCGGCCGTCCGTGCGCACGAGCGACTGTGGACCGGCGGCGAGTACCAGTGGCGTCGCGACGGCTCGCCGCACCTGTTCAATCCCGACACCGTCTTCCGGCTGCAGCACTCGACCCGGACACGTCGTTACGACATCTTCCGCGAGTACACGGCGCTCGTCGATGACCAAGCTGCTGAGCTGAAGACCCTCCGCGGTCTGTTCAAGCTGCGTACCGGGCACCGGCATCCGGTTCCGTTGGATGAGGTCGAGCCCGTCTCGGCGATCGTGAAGCGTTTCTCCACCGGAGCGATGAGCTACGGCTCGATCTCGAAAGAAGCCCACGAGACTCTCGCCATCGCGATGAACCGCATCGGCGGCAAGTCGAACACCGGCGAAGGCGGCGAAGACCTCGACCGACTGCTCGACCCGGAGCGCCGCAGCGCCATCAAGCAGGTGGCGTCGGGCCGTTTCGGTGTGACGAGCATGTACCTCACGCACGCGACCGACATCCAGATCAAGCTCGCCCAAGGCGCCAAGCCTGGTGAGGGCGGCCAGTTGCCCCCCGGCAAGGTCTATCCGTGGATCGCCCGCACGCGCGGCGGAACCCCCGGCGTCGGCCTGATCTCGCCGCCCCCGCACCACGACATCTATTCGATCGAAGACCTCAAGCAGCTCATCTTCGACCTGAAGCGGGCCAACCCGACTGCTCGGGTGCACGCCAAACTCGTGAGTCAGTCGGGCATCGGTGCTGTCGCCGCGGGGACCGCGAAGGCTCTCGCCGACGTCATCCTCGTCTCCGGACACGATGGCGGGACGGGTGCGAGTCCGTTGAACTCCCTCAAGCACGCCGGCACGCCGTGGGAACTGGGGCTCGCCGAAACGCAGCAGACCCTCATGCTCAACGACATGCGCGATCGCGTCGTCGTGCAGGCCGACGGTCAGCTCAAGACCGGCCGTGACGTCATCATCGCAGCGCTCCTCGGCGCCGAAGAGTTCGGCTTCGCAACGACTGCGCTCGTGGTCGAGGGGTGCATCATGATGCGCGTGTGTCACCTCGACACCTGCCCGGTCGGCGTCGCCACGCAGAACCCGGTGCTGCGCGAACGCTTCAGCGGCAAACCCGAGTTCGTCGTCAACTTCATGGAGTTCATCGCGGAGGAGGTGCGCGAATATCTCGCCGCACTCGGCTTCCGCTCGCTCGACGAAGTGATCGGCCACAACGATCTGCTCGACATGGACGGCGCTGTGGAGCACTGGAAGGCGAGCGGCCTCGACCTCGAGCCGATCCTCAAGGGACCGCAGTTCGCCGACGACGTTCCGCGCCGCAACCTCCGCCAACAAGACCACGAACTGGAAGCGCACTTCGACGTTCCGATCATCGAACGCGCACAGGACGTCATCGCCCACGGTGGTCACTTCGCGGTATCGCTTCCGATCCGCAACACCGAACGCGCGGTGGGCACGATGCTCGGCAACCGGGTGACGCTCGCGCACGGTGCGAACGGCCTCCCGACGGGCTCGATCGAGATCAGTCTCACCGGCTCGGCGGGGCAGTCGTTCGGCGCTTTCCTCCCGGCCGGCATCACGCTGCGCCTCGAGGGCGACTCCAACGACTACGTCGGCAAGGGTCTCTCCGGCGGTCAGATCGTCGTCCGGCCGCCGCGCGGCGCGACGTTCGATCCGTCCCAGAACGTCATCGCCGGCAACGTCATCGGCTACGGCGCCACTCAGGGAACGATGTTCCTCGGGGGAGTCGTGGGTGAGCGGTTCTTCGTCCGAAACTCGGGCGCGACCGCGGTCGTCGAGGGCGTCGGAGACCACGCTCTGGAGTACATGACCGGTGGACTCGCGGTCATCCTGGGCGCGACGGGACGCAACCTCGGCGCAGGCATGTCCGGTGGCACCGCGTACATCTACCGTCTCGACCGCGATCTGGTCAACCGCGAGGCGCTCGCCAGCGGTGAACTCGAACTGCTCGAACTCGGCTCGGCCGACGTCGAGATCGTGCGAGACCTGCTCGAACAGCACGCGGCCGAAACCGGCTCCGCGCTGGCGACGTCGATGCTCGAGAACTTCGAAACCGAATCGGCTCAGTTCGTGCGGGTTGTTCCGCGCGACTACGCGGCCGTACTGCAGACCCGCCAGGATGCGGCCGCCGAGGGGTTGGACCCCGATGGCGATGTCGTCTGGCGCCGCATCATGGAGGTGACAGGTGGCTGACCCGAAAGGCTTCCTCAAGACCACGGAACGGGAGCTGCCACCACGGCGCCCGGTTTCGGTCCGCATCATGGACTGGAAAGAGGTGTACGAGCCGGGGGACACCGCGGTGCTTCGTCGCCAGGCCGGCCGATGCATGGACTGTGGTGTTCCGTTCTGCCACCAGGGCTGCCCCTTGGGCAACCTGATCCCCGAGTGGAACGACCTGACCTGGCGCGGTGAATCGCGCAGCGCCATCGAGCGGTTGCACGCGACCAACAACTTCCCGGAGTTCACGGGGCGGTTATGCCCCGCGCCGTGTGAGAGCTCGTGCGTGCTGGGTATCAACCAGCCCGCCGTCACGATCAAGCAGATCGAAGTATCGATCATCGACGAAGCGTTCAGTCGCGGCTGGGTCGAGGCCGAGCCCCCCGGGCGCCTCACGGGCAAGACGGTCGCCGTCGTGGGGTCGGGTCCCGCCGGTCTCGCCGCGGCGCAGCAGCTCACTCGGGCAGGTCACACCGTGGCCGTGTACGAGCGCGACGACCGCATCGGAGGTCTGCTTCGCTACGGCATCCCCGACTTCAAAATGGAGAAGCGTCACCTCGAGTCCCGCCTCCGCCAAATGCAGGATGAGGGCACGCGATTCCGCGCCGGGGTCGAGATCGGCAAGGACATCTCCTGGAGCGACCTGCGCGCCCGGTATGACGCTGTCGTGGTCACGACCGGGGCGACCGTTCCGCGCGAGCTCGCGATCCCCGGGCGCGACCTCGACGGCGTGCACTTCGCCATGGAGTACCTCGTCGAATCGAACAAGGCCACCGCGGGCGATCAGGTCGCCCATCAGATCCACGCCGAGGGCAAGCACGTCATCGTCATCGGCGGCGGCGACACCGGAGCGGACTGCATCGGCACGGCGCACCGGCACGGCGCCCTGAGCGTGACCAACCTCGCGATCGGCAAGCAGCCGCCTGAGGGTCGGCCGGAGCACCAGCCGTGGCCGATGTTCCCGACCGTCTTCGAGGTGCACTCCGCACACGAAGAGGGCGGCGAGCGGACGTACCTCGCATCGACCGTCGAGTTTCTCGGCAACGAGGCGGGAGAGGTGCGCGCGCTGCGCGTCGCCGAGACCGAGTTCGTCGACGGCCGGCGCGTCCCCAAGAGCGGCACCGAGCGCGAGATCCCCGCCGACCTGGTCCTCATCGCGATGGGCTTCACCGGCCCGGAGCGTTCGCTGCTCGAAGAGCAGCTCGGAGCAGAGTTCACCGGTCGCGGCAATGTCGGCCGAGGAGAGGACTACCAGAGCACCGCTCCGGGCGTGTTCGTCGCCGGTGACGCGGGCCGCGGACAGTCGCTCATCGTCTGGGCGATCGCCGAAGGTCGGGCCGCGGCATCCGCCGTCGACCGCTATCTGATGGGGGAGACGCAGTTGCCTTCCCCGGTCAAGCCGAGCGACATCGCTATCGGCTTGTTGCCCGCGTAGTCTGAAAAATGCAATCCAATCAAACGACCGGAGTTCTTCTGTGAGACGCGCGAAAATCGTCGCAACCCTCGGCCCCGCCACATCCTCGTACGAGATGGTCCGCGCGATCATCGATGCGGGTGTGGACGTGACCAGATTCAACCTCAGCCACGGCGACTACGCCGAACACGACACCCGGTGGGCGAATGTCCGGAAGGCCGCGGATGACGCGGGCCGCGCCGTCGCCATCCTCGTAGACCTGCAAGGCCCGAAAATCCGTCTCGGCAAGTTCGCCGCAGGCCCGCACGACCTCGCCGTCGGCGACATCTTCAGGATCACGACCGAGGACATCCCCGGCACCAAGGACATCGTCTCGACGACCTTCAAGGGCCTCCCCGGCGACGTCAAGCCCGGCGATCACCTTCTGATCGACGATGGCAAGGTCCGTGTCACGGTGACCTCTGTCGACGGTCCCGTCGTCACCACCGAGGTCCTCGTGGCGGGTCCGGTGTCCAACAACAAGGGAATCAATCTCCCGGGAGTGGCCGTCAGCGTCCCCGCCTTGTCTCACAAGGACGAGTCGGACCTCCGCTGGGGTCTGCAGCACGGCTGCGACCTGGTCGCCCTGTCGTTCGTGCGCAGCGCCGCCGACGTCACCCGCGTTCACGAGATCATGGAGGAAGAGGGCCGCAAGGTTCCCGTCATCGCCAAGATCGAGAAGCCGCAGGCCGTCGACAACCTCGAGGAGATCATCGACGCCTTCGACGGCATCATGGTGGCCCGTGGCGACCTCGGCGTGGAGCTTCCGCTCGAAGTGGTCCCGATCGTTCAGAAGCGCGCCGTTGAACTCTGCCGTCGGATGGCCAAGCCCGTCATCGTCGCGACTCAGATGCTCGAATCGATGATCGACAACCCCGTGCCCACGCGCGCCGAGACCAGTGACGTCGCAAACGCGGTGCTCGATGGTGCGGACGCGGTCATGCTCTCTGGCGAGACAAGCGTCGGCAAGTACCCGGTCGAGGTCGTGTCGACCATGGCCAAGATCATCGCGTCCATCGAGGATCACGGTCTCGACCGCATCGCCCCGCTGCTGACGAAGCCTCGCACCCAGGGTGGCGCGATCACCCTGGCCGCCATGGAGGTCGCTGACTTCGTCGACGCGAAGTACCTCTGCATCTTCACCGAGTCGGGCGACACGGCGCGTCGAATGTCGCGCCTGCGGCCGAAGATCCCCATGATGGCCTTCACGGCCGACCCCTCGATCCGCCGGCGCATGGCACTGACGTGGGGCGTGGCTTCCGCACTGGTCGAGCACGTTGCCCACACCGACCGGATGTTCATCCAGGTCGACGACTACTTCCTCTCGAACGAGCTCGCCGAGGTGGGGGACAAGGTCGTGGTGATCTCCGGTTCCCCTCCAGGAATCGTCGGGTCGACCAACGACATCCGCATCCACAAGATCGGCGACGCCCTTCACGGCCGCGCACCGATCTACCAGCAGGAAAAGTAAGGGACGCGACATGCTGTTTTCTGGAGACTTCTTCGCCCTGGTCTGGGCGTCGTTCGTGTTCTTCTGCTACATCTCCATCGTCATCTTCGTGATCATGGACCTCTTCCGCGACGACGAGCTGGACGGCTGGTACAAGGCGATCTGGATCATCTTCCTCGTCTTCGTGCCAGTGATCACCGGGCTCGTCTACCTCATCGCGCGTGGCAAGGGCATGGCCGCACGCTCGGGTCGACGCCGCTCAGGCCCATCCGAGGTGGACGAGTATCAGCCCAAGGCGTCCGCCAATCCGGCTCAGGACATCGCCCACGCCAAGGAACTGCTCGACGCGGGCACCATCAGTCAGGGTGAGTTCGATGCTCTCAAGAGCAAGGCGCTGGGTAACCAGTTCTTCGGAGCCTGACTCCGCACACGCGTCTCACGCATGAAAGAAGGGCCGCTCCTGACGGAGCGGCCCTTTTCGTGTACCGGTGGTGGGACTCGAACCCACACGTCGTTAGACAACCGATTTTGAGTCGGTCGCGTCTGCCATTCCGCCACACCGGCCAGCACTTCCGCGTTTGAGGATACCGTAGGATTCAAAGGTGACCGAGCCAGACACCGCAGCCGCAACGACCTCCTCCGCACCGCGACGCGTCGTCGTAGCCGAGGATGAGTCGCTCATCCGCCTCGACATCGTCGAGATCCTCCGCGACAACGGCTTCGATGTGGTCGGCGAAGCGGGCGACGGTGAGACCGCCGTTCAGCTCGCCACCGAGCTTCGCCCCGACCTGGTGATCATGGATGTGAAGATGCCCATTCTCGATGGCATCTCCGCTGCCGAGAAGCTCGGGAAGGCGCACATCGCGCCCGTCGTGCTCCTCACGGCCTTCAGCCAGAAGGAGCTCGTGGAACGGGCGACGGAGGCCGGCGCTCTGGCTTATGTGGTCAAGCCGTTCACCCCGAACGATCTGCTGCCCGCGATCGAGATCGCCCTTGCCCGCTACGAGCAGATCATCACGCTCGAGGCCGAGGTCGCCGACATGGTCGAGCGCTTCGAGACGCGCAAGCTCGTCGACCGTGCGAAGGGCCTCTTGAACGAGAAGATGGGTCTCAGCGAGCCCGAGGCGTTCCGCTGGATTCAGAAGGCCTCGATGGACCGCCGCCTCACCATGCAGGACGTCGCGAAGGCGATCATCGAGCAGCTTTCACCCAAAAAGGGCTGACTCCCGCCTCTCCGCACGAGACTGCGTGCACGCGACGAGACGGCGTGCGACGGCAGCAGTCTCGTCGGCGGTGCGCAGTCTCGCGCAGGTAAGTCTCGCGGCTCAGGCCGCGGGCAGGTCCTTGACCATGTTCGTGATCCGGATCGTGGACAGTCGTCGTCCCTGTTCGTCGCTGACGGCGATCTCGTGAACGGTGACGGAGCGTCCCAGGTGAACCGGGGTGCACACGCCCGTGACGATGCCTTCGCGGGCGGAACGCGTGTGGGTGGCGTTGATGTCCACTCCCACGGCGAGACGCCCCGGACCCGCATGCAGGTTCGCCGCCATCGAGCCGAGTGACTCGCCGAGGACGACGTAGGCGCCGCCGTGCATCAGGCCGACCGGCTGGGTGTTGCCCTCCACGGGCATGGTGGCGACGCACCGTTCGAGGGTGAACTCCGTGAACTTCATGCCCATCTTGTCGGCGAGGGCGCCCAGCCCTCGGCTCGCCGCCCATTCCATCGCGTTGACATGTGCGGGGGCGGTTTCAGAGGTCATTGTTCACCTTCGGGAAGCGCGGGCTCGGGTGTCCGTGCGGCTCGTTAGGCTGACAGGGTGACGGACTCCGAAAAGCCTACTCTCCTCGTCGTCGACGGCCATTCGCTGGCGTATCGGGCGTTTTTCGCCCTTCCCGTCGACAACTTCACGACGAAAGACGGGCAGCACACCAACGGCATCTACGGCTTCTTGTCGATGTTCATCAACCTCGTCAAAGCCGAGAAGCCCACGCACCTCGCCGTCGCATTCGACACATCGCGGGTCTCGTTCCGCACCCGCGTGTACCCGGAGTACAAGGCGAACCGCTCCGTATCGCCGTCTGAGTTCAAGGGTCAGATCCCGATTCTGCAGGACTGTCTTCGTGCGATGAACGTTCCGGTGCTGTTCAAGGAGGACATCGAGGCTGACGACATCTTGGCGACCTTGGCCACGCAGGGTGTCGCGCTCGGTTACGACGTGCTGGTGTGCTCGGGCGACCGCGACACGATTCAGCTCGTCACCGACGACGTCACCCTGCTGTACCCCAGCGTCCAGGGCGTCTCGCAGCTCAAGCGCTACACCCCTGAGTCCGTCCTGGAGAAGTACGGGCTGCCGCCGCAGAACTATCCGGATATCGCTGCACTCGTCGGCGAGACGAGCGACAACCTGCCCGGCGTGCCGAAGGTGGGGGAGAAGACCGCGGTGAAGTGGTTGACCCAATTCGGGTCGCTCGATGCGCTCGTCGAGAACGCCGACAAAGTGGGCGGCGTCGTGGGCGGCAACCTCCGCGAGCATCTCGACGACGTCCGACGCAACCGCTCCCTCAACGCTCTGGTGCGCGACGTCGAGTTGGAGATGGGTCCCGCTGATCTGGCCGTCCAGCCGCTCGACACCCAGGCAGTTCGCGACATCTTCGCGCGCTTGGAGTTCAAGACGCTGCTCCCGCGCGTCCTCGAGGCTGCCGGCGTCGACGCCGCAACGGATGCCACGGCGCCGCCTGCGGGGCCCTCCGCCCCCGTTCCGGCCGAACCCGATGCCGCCGCCTTGGCAGCGTGGGCCGCCGACACCTCCGGCGAGGTGGGCGTGACGCTGACGATCGAGGGTGGGATGCCTCGCCGAATCGGACTTGCCACGGCGGATTCCGTCGTGGAAGCGACGTGGTCCGATGAGGTTGCCGAGGCATTGCGGGGATGGCTCGAGGCGGAGAGCCCCAAGGTGATGTCCGACGCCAAGGCGCAGGTGAAGGCTCTCCGGCGCGTGGGTGTGCGAATCGGCGGACTGGCATTCGACCCGATCGTGGCCGGGTGGCTGCTGCGACCGAGCTTCCCCGACAAGACGCTCGCTGATCTCGTCGACCGCTACCTCGACGAGAAGCTGCCCGAGGCAGACCCGACCCAGCTGGTGCCCGAGACGGAGGGCGCCACGCCCGGCCAGCTCTCCTGGTACACGCTGCGCGTTGCCGAGGCCCTGCGTGCCGAGCTGCCCGAGAGCGTGGCATCCGTTCTCGCCGATATCGAACTCCCCACGCTGACGACCCTCGCCGATATGGAGCTCGCCGGGGTCGCGGTCTCGCACACGAAGCTGTCGGAGTTCTCGTCGGAGCTCGCCATCCGTTCCGAGGCCATCGCGCAGGCTGCCTACGCCACCATCGAGCGCGAGGTGAATCTCGGCTCACCCAAGCAGCTGCAAGAGGTGCTGTTCGATCAACTCGAGCTGCCGAAGACCCGCAAGACGAAGACGGGCTACTCAACGGATGCCGCAGTCCTCGCCGATCTTCAGGAGAGCAATCCGCATCCTTTTCTCGATCTTCTTCTGCAGCACCGCGAGGCCACCAAGCTGAGGCAGATCATCGAGTCGCTCGTCAACGCGATCGGGGCGGACGGTCGGATCCACACGACCTACGTGCAGACGGGGAGCCAGACGGGCCGACTTTCGAGCACCGACCCGAACCTGCAGAACATTCCCATCCGCAACGAGGAATCGGCCCGAATTCGTGCCGCGTTCGAGGTGGGCGCCGAATACGAGGCCTTGCTGACGGCGGACTATTCGCAGATCGAGATGCGGATCATGGCGCACCTCTCGGAGGACCCAGGTCTGATCGAGGCATTCAATTCGGGGGAGGACCTGCACCGGTTCGTCGGCGCGCGCGTCTTCGGCGTCGAGCCATCCGATGTCACTCCCGCCATGCGCACGAAGGTCAAGGCGATGTCGTACGGACTCGTCTACGGGCTGTCGGCGTTCGGGTTGTCGAAGCAGCTGCGGATCGATCAGTCCGAGGCGAAGCAGCTCATGATGGAATACTTCGCGCGCTTCGGCTCGGTCCGCGACTATCTGCGCTCCAGCGTCGAGCAGGCGAGGATCGATGGCTACACCGAGACGATCTTCGGCCGGCGACGTCCGTTCCCCGATCTCGCGAGTCCCAACCGTGTCCTCCGTGAGAACGCGGAGCGCGCGGCCCTGAACGCACCGATTCAAGGCAGTGCGGCCGACATCATGAAGATCGCGATCATGCGCATACATGAAGAGTTCGCAGGAGCGAAGCTGCGATCGCGGGTGCTGCTGCAGATCCACGATGAGCTCGTCGTGGAGGTTGCCCACGGGGAGTGGGATGCGGCGGAGGCGATCGTCCGCGACAGAATGGGCGACGCAGCCACGCTCTCCGTGCCGCTCGATGTGCAGATCGGACGCGGACCCAACTGGAATGAAGCCGGTCACTGACGCCGATCGCAGCCGACCGTTTGGCGTCTCCATCGGTGGTGTTTAGGCTCGAAGGATGACCGAATCGCCGCGCACCCCCACCCGCATCGATGCGATCGCCGATCGATGGGTCGATACTGTCGCTGAGCTCTCGCCGACCCTGGCGACCTACATCGGACGGTTCGAATACAACGGCAAACTCGACGATCTCTCACCCGAGGGAGTCGAGCGTTCCTCCGCAGCGGTCAAGGCCGCCATCGGCGAGCTCGAAGCCGCCGAGCCCGTGGACCAGGTCGATGTCGTCACGAAAGCCGACCTGCTGGGCGTGCTTCACCTCGACGAGGAGCTTCGTGAGGCGAAGAATCACCTCCGTGACGTCAACGTCATCGCCTCGCCGGCGCAGGAGCTGCGCAGCATCTTCGATCTGATGCCGACCGCGACCGCCGATGACTGGAGCGATGTCTCCACCCGACTCACGGCTGTGCCCACTGCCATCGAGGGATACATCCGCACCCTCCGCCAGGGGATCGACGAAGGTGTCGTGCCTGCGGTGCGTCAGGTGACCGAGGTCGTCGCGCAGATCGAGCGGTACACCGCCAGGAACGGCTTCTTCGCCACCTTCGCGGCCGAGGCCGCACCCTCGGAGGGCCAATTGCCGGCGTCGCTCGCGCGTGACCTGCACACGGGCGCCAACGCGGCGCGCGTTGCCTACGATGCGCTGGCCACCTTCCTCGCGACCGAACTCGCCCCGGTCGCGGGAACGGACGATGCGGTCGGGCGAGATCTCTACGCACTGCAGTCCCGCCGGTTCCTCGGCGCGACGATCGATCTCGACGAGACGTATGACTGGGGGATCGAAGAGCTTGCGCGCATGGTTGCGGAGCAGGAGTCGATTGCCCGCGACATCAAGCCAGGGGCCTCGGTCGAAGAGGCCGTCGCATTCCTCGAGCAGGACGAATCGCGAAAGCTGCACGGTACGGAAGAGCTGCAGAAGTGGATGCAGGAGACCAGCGACCGCGCCGTCGCAGAACTCGGTCGCACCCACTTCGACATCCCAGAGCCCATTCGAACGCTGGAGTGCATGATCGCTCCGACCAACGAGGGCGGCATCTACTACACCGGCCCCACCGATGACTTCTCGCGGCCCGGACGGATGTGGTGGTCGGTTCCTGAGGGCGTGACGTCGTTCGACACGTGGCGGGAACTGACCACCGTCTACCACGAAGGTGTTCCCGGGCACCACCTGCAGATCGCGCAGGCGGTGTACAACCGTTCTGAGCTCAATTCCTGGCGTCGCCTGTTGGCCGGGTCGAGTGGACATGCCGAGGGCTGGGCACTCTACGCAGAGCGGCTCATGGAGCAGCTCGGCTATCTCGACGATCCCGCGGATCGACTCGGGATGCTCGACGGACAGCGCATGCGCGCCGCGCGCGTCGTGCTGGACATCGGCGTGCACCTGAAGAAGCCCCGCCTCGACGGTCAAGGCACCTGGGATGCCGAATACGCGCTGGCATTCATGCGCCGCAACGTCAACATGCCCGACGAGTTCGTCGAGTTCGAGGTCAACCGCTACCTCGGCTGGCCGGGCCAGGCGCCGTCCTACAAGGTTGGTCAGCGCATTTGGGAGCAGATTCGCGACGACAACGCAGCAGCTCAGGGCGAGGCTTTCGATGTCAAGGCGTTCCACATGAAGGCCCTGCAGCTCGGCGGTGTCGGCCTCGACACCTTGCGGATGGCGCTCGACCCGCACTGATCGGGAATGAACGGTCTCGGCATCCGTTCTATTCAGATGAATGAAGGGGATGCCATGACTGCATTGCAATTGGGCCTGGACACGTTCGGGGACATCACGCTCGACGAACAGGGGGAGCGCGTCAGCGACGCGCAGGCGATTCGCGATGTCGTGGACCAAGCGGTCCTCGCTGATCAGGTCGGGCTGTCGTTCTTCGGCGTCGGGGAGCATCACCGTCCCGAGTTCGCCGTCTCGAGCCCGGAGATCGTTCTCGCCGCGGCCGCCGCGCGGACGGAGCAGATTCACCTGGGCACGGCGGTGACGGTACTCTCCAGCGACGATCCGGTGCGGGTCTACGAACGCTTCGCGACTCTCGACGCCGTCTCGAACGGTCGGGCAGAGGTGATCCTCGGTCGGGGTTCGTTCATCGAATCCTTCCCCCTGTTCGGCTACGACCTGCGCGACTATGAGACGCTCTTCGAGGAGAAGCTGGATCTGTTCTCCCAGCTGCTGGAGGAGAAGCCGGTTACGTGGCAGGGCACGACGCGGGCGGCGCTCGAGGATGCGGATGTGTACCCCAAGACCGCGAATGGCTTGACGGCCTGGGTCGGTGTCGGCGGAACACCCGAATCCGTCGTTCGGACTGCGCGCTATGGCTACGGACTCATGCTCGCCGTCATCGGCGGACCCGCACACCGCTTCCGCCCCTTCGTCGATCTCTACCACCAGTCGCTGTCGGCCTACGGAAGGGGCGCGCTCCCCGTCGGAGTTCACTCGCCCGGCCACATCGCCGACACCGATGAACAGGCGTGGGACGAGGCGTACCCGGGATTCGAAGCACTGAACAACACGATCGGACGCGAGCGCGGGTGGCCTCCCTACAGTCGCGCGAGGTTCCAGCAGGAAGTGGGTCCCGAGGGCGCCGCCTACGTCGGCTCACCTGAGCGCGTCGCTCAGAAGATCGCCGCGACCGCCCGCGTGCTGGGCGCCGACCGCTTCGACATGAAGTTCTCGACCGGGACGCTGTCGCACGCCAAGATGATGCGCTCGATCGAGTTGTACGGCACCCAGGTGATGCCTTTGGTGCACGACATGCTCGCGTCCGAGTGACAGCAATCCAGTGACAGCAGCCGCGCGGCATCCGTAGCATTCAGTTCATGAGCGTTTCCGCGAATTCCACGGTGTCCGAGCGGCTCGATGCTCTGCCCGTAACTCGCCTGCACGTACGCGTGCTCGCGGGTTCGGGCGTGGGCTGGGCGCTCGACGCCATGGATGTCGGGCTCATCTCCTTCATCATCGCGGCGCTCATCCAGCAGTGGTCGCTCGAACCGACGCAGGCATCGTGGATCGCGTCGATCGGGTTCGTGGGTATGGCGATCGGTGCCAGCGTCGGCGGGCTGCTCGCGGACCGACTCGGCCGCCGGCAGGTCTTCGCCCTGACCCTTCTGGTCTACGGGGTTGCGACGGGCGCGAGCGCGCTCGTCGGCGGATTGTTCGGACTGCTCGTCCTGCGGTTCTTCGTCGGCCTCGGTCTCGGCGCGGAACTTCCCGTCGCGAGCACGTATGTCAGCGAGTTCGCCCCCGCGCGCATCCGCGGGCGATTGATCGTCATTCTCGAAGCCTTCTGGGCCGTCGGGTGGACCGCGGCGGCGGTGATCGGCTACGTCATCATTCCCGCCGACGAAAACGGGTGGCGCTGGGCGTTCGCCATCGGCGCGGTACCCGCCGCGTACGCGCTGATCGTGCGGTGGGGTCTGCCCGAGTCGGCACGGTGGCTGCAGCGACGGGGCCGCGCCAGTGAAGCGTCGGCGGTGGTCGCGCAGTTCGAGCAGTCGGCCGGAGCGGATGCGTCCTTCGGAGTCTCCCCGGATGAACCCGAGGTGGCCGTGGCCGCCAGTACCAGCGGACGGCTGCGCGCGCTGTGGGCGCCGGAATTCCGGGTGCGCACCCTTGCGCTGTGGCTCGTCTGGTTCTGCGTCAACTTCTCCTACTACGGGGCATTCATCTGGATCCCGACGATCCTCTTCGCCCAGGGATTCGATTTGGTGAAATCCTTCGGGTTCACCCTCATCATCACGCTCGCGCAACTGCCCGGCTACGCCGTCGCGGCGTGGTTGATCGAGGTGTGGGGACGGCGCCTCACGCTGTCGCTGTTCCTCGTGGGGTCGGCCATCGCAGCGGTCTTCTTCGGTACGGCGACGGGGGAGGGGATGATCATCGCGACCGGAATGGCGCTGTCGTTCTTCAACCTGGGAGCGTGGGGAGCACTCTATGCGGTCACTCCCGAGACGTACCCTACGTCGCTGCGGGCGACGGGATCGGGGTGGGCCGCGGGAGTGGGGCGCATCGCCTCGATCGTGGCGCCGCTCATGGTTCCCGTGCTGCTCGCTGCCGGGGGTGCACCACTGCTCTTCGTCGTCTTCGCCGCATTCTTCGCGGTCGCAGCGCTCAGCGCCTGGGGCCTGGTCGACCGCCGCGGACGAGCGCTCGACGACCGCTGAGGTCATAGGCTGAACGGATGGCATCCGTTCGTTTCGTCGCTATCGGCGACTCCTTCACCGAAGGCGTCGGCGACGAACTCCCCGACGGCAGCGTCCGTGGCTGGGCCGATCTCGTCGCCGCCGGCTGGGCGGATTCGTCGGGCAACGCGGTCGAGTATGCGAACTACGCGATCCGCGGAAAGCTGATCTGGCCGATCGTGCGGGAACAGCTCGAGCCTGCGCTCGCACTGAAGCCGACGCACCTGTCCTTCAACGGCGGCGGCAACGACATGCTCCGGCCGCGGACCTCCATTCCGCACATCGCGGATGCGTTCAGTCAGGTGCTGCGACGCTGCGACGAAGAGGGCGTCACCCTCATTCTGCTTTCGGGCGCCAACCCGTCGGCGCAATTGCCTCTCGGCGGGATGATCCAGCGCCGCGGCGATGAGATGTCGAAGGCTGTCGTCGACCGCGTCGCCGGTCGTGATGACGTGGTACGTGCGCTGAACTGGCCCGATCGTGAACTTTCGCATCCGTCGTTCTGGTCGGAAGACCGCCTCCACATGAATGCGCGCGGCCATCACCGTGTCGCCGCCCGTGTGCTCGACGCCCTGGGGGAGCGCGGGCCGGAAGAGTGGTGGTCGCTGCCCGAACTGCCTGCCACCGAACGGATGGGGCGCAATGAATACTTCCGAGAACATCTGGGCCCGTGGGTCAAGCGGCGCCTCACCCGCACGTCATCCGGTGATGGCCGGCCGCCGAAGTACGCCGATTGGTTGACGGTTTCGCCGCGTCCTTGACAGATCAGTCTGCCGATTGTCAACCCGGTGCGCTCGCAGCGACGGTAGGCCAAAGTAGACAGGTCTCTTCGAAAGGATTCTCATGAGTATCGGAGCTGGAATCGCGCTCTTCGTCATCGGCGCAATACTCGCCTTTGCGGTCAACGTCGAGGTCGAGTGGGTCAACCTCGACCTGATCGGGTACATCCTGATGGGCGCCGGCGCCTTGGTGTTCTTGATCGGGATCGTCCTGTTGGCGCGCCGCCGTCAGACCGACTCGGTCACCCGTACGACGGATTCGGCCGGCGGAGAGCGTGTCACACGCAACTCGACCAGCACACCCGGCGAACCGATGGTGTGATCTGGCAACCTCTCAAGCGCGAGGTTTGGTGATCCGCGGTGGATCGATTCCCATCCGGATGCGGGTCTTCTTCCGGTTGATGATGATGAATGTCCCACCGATCACCCAGAGCGGTACCTGCGTGAGGAACGCGACCCGGAAGGCGTCGAGAGTGTAGGTGGCTGGAGTCCCTGCGCCCTGAAGATCAAGCGCCAGACCGATGGCGAAGATCGCGATGAGTGCCGCGATGAAACCGCCGGCGTTGGTGATTCCGGTCGCCGTGCTGAGGCGATGGCTCGGGTTGAACGCGCGCGCGTGGTCGAACGCGATCATCGAGGCGGGACCGCCCAGGGCCAGCGCAACAGCGAGCGCGAACAGCAGCCAGAGCGGGGCGGGTCCGGGCCAGAAAATGACGATGAGCCACACCACGAGTTGGGCGACGATCGACGGGATGATCAGCGTTCTTGACCGCTGATTCGGCACACGACGTGACACGTCTCCCATGATCGGGCCCAGCGCCATGCCGACCACCACATAGACCGTGGTGATCGTGCCGGCCTCGGCGAGGGTCCGGCCCTGACCTGCCGTGAGGAACGGAATACCCCACAGCATCACGAACGCGGTGCCTGCGAACGGCGACGTGAAGTGGGTCCAGAATGCCAGCTGAGTGCCGGGATGCGCCCAGGCGGCGCGGATGCCGACGGCGGTGTCCGCTGTCGATGTGACGACCTGCACCGACCCGGTTTCGGTATTGACGCTCACGTCCGACGTTTGCGTATCGGGATGGTTGCGCACCAGGAGGTAGACGAGGATGGCGAAGAGCACAGCGAGACCGGCGAGGCTGCCGAACGTGATCGTCCAGGTCGTGGCGTGGAGGAGCGCTGCCAGCGGGATGATCGCCACCAGCTGCCCGGCCTGACCAAGAATTCCGGTGAACTGGACCATGAGCGGTCCGCGCTGGGCAGGAAACCACACGGCGATGAGGCGCAGCACACCCGGGAAGATGCACGCGTCACCGGCGCCGAGGAGCATGCGCGCCACGATCGCGACGCCTACGCTCTCCGACAGCGCCATGGTGAGTTGGCCCGTCGCCATCAGGATCATCCCGATCGTCATGATCGGTCGTGCGCCTAACCGGTCGAGCCACACGCCGACGGGCAGCTGCATCCCGCCGTATACCGCGAGTTGGACGACCGCGAACATCGACAGCGTCGCGGCATCCGCCGCGAATCTGTCCGACGCATCGACGCCCACGGCGGCGAGCGAGGTCCGGTTGGTGACAGAGAGGATGTAGGCCGCCACGGCGACCGCCCACATCAGCCATGCACGCAGTCCCGGCGTCCGAACGACCGACTTCATTTATGTACGTCGTACGTGAGCTCAGCAAAAGGACCGTTGTGGCGCAGCGCGCGCAGAGTCAGCCGGTCCGACTCGATCCGTCGGGGAAGGAGGGGGCGGCCGGCGCCGAGCGTCACCGGCGCGATGGTCACGACGATCTCGGTCAACAGGCCCGCGTCGGCGAATTGTCCTGCGAGGTCGCCACCACCGACAACCCAGACGTCGCGGTCACCCGCAGCGGCGCTGATCGCCGGCCAATGATCGAGGACATCGCCGGAGGCGAATCGGACATCTGCGCCATCGATGAGAGGGAGTACCCGACTCGTGAAGACCCACGTCGGGCGATCGCCGTAGTACTCCGGCCACTTCTCGGGGTGCGTGACCAGGTCTTCGTGCTCAACCACCCATTCGTAGGTCGTCGACCCCTGGACGAGCGCGCCGATCCCGCTCAAGAACTCTCCGAAGCCGTCGGTACCGGCTTCCTGCCCGGAAACACCGAACAGCCAGTCCAGTGAGTCGGCCTCGTCGGCCAGATAGCCATCGAGAGTGGCGGCGGTGTAGAAGATCACGCGGGGCACGTGGCCAGGTTACTCTCTCGACAAAGCGCTCCTCGGAGCCTGCTTCGCACCCTTGACGACCGCCCGGGCGTGTTGCTAAATGGAGGCATAGCGCGTCGACGACGGGGGATTGCGATGAGCGGCGATCTGGTCGACACCTTTCTCGCCTTGCACAGCGGCTCTGGATTCGTGCTCCCCAATGCGTGGGATGCCGGTTCTGCCCGCATCCTCGAACAGGTTGGGTTCGCGGCGATCGCGACGACCAGCGCAGGAATCGCGTGGTCATGCGGCCTTCCCGACGGGGGACCGCTGGACGTCGACACGATGCTCACGCGTGTCGCCCGGATCGTCGCTGCCGTCGATGTTCCGGTCAGCGCTGATCTCGAATCCGGATACGGCGACACCCCCGACGAGGTCGGTCGTACGGTGGCTCGGGCCGTCGACCTGGGCGTCGCGGGTGGCAACCTCGAAGATGCCGTTCGGGGCACCCTGTTCGATCTCGAGGAAGCCTCTGACAGGATTGCCGCGGCGCGGGCGGCAGCACCTGCGGGCACATTTGTGCTCAACGCCCGCACGGACGCGTACTTCACGGGCACGTCCCGTGATCCGTTCACCGAGACTGTCGAACGCGCCGTCCGGTACATCGGCGCGGGGGCGGATTGCATCTTTGTGCCGGGCGTGAACGACGAAGAAACCATTCGCCGACTCGCGGCGGCGATCCCCGCCCCACTCAACATCGTGGCGGGGCTGACCGCGAACGTCATCGACGCACGCAGGCTCTTCTCGCTGGGAGTGAAACGAGTGACCGTCGGTGGAAGTTTGGCTCGAGCAGCTCTCAGCGTCGTGGAGCGGGCAGGCCGAGAACTGCTCGACACCGGTACCCTGAGCTTTCTCGACGGCGCCATCACGTACGCCGACGTGCAACGCCGCTTCGCGACCTGAGGGAGAATCCATGGGTCATGTCGATTTCCGCGTGCGCGGTTCGACGACATAGTGAGAGGGTGCGAAAGTCACCCCGAGACGAGGAGACGGACAGATGAAGCACATGCTGATCATGCGGGCGACCCAGCAGGCCGCTGACGCGTACGCCGAGATGGATTTCGAAGCGGTCATCAACGCCATGGGCGCCTACAACGAGGCAATGCTGAAGGCCGGCGTGATGGTGGGCGGTGACGGACTCGCGCCCGAGCCCGGGTATGTCGTCGATTTCGCGGGGGAGACGCCCGTCGTCAGTGACGGTCCCTATGGCGAGATCCACGAACTGTTCAACGGATTCTGGATCCTGCAGACCTCGACCGCCGAGGAAGCACTCGAATGGGCCAAGCGGTGCCCGCTGGGCCCGGGTTCCAAGCTCGAGGTGCGCAGGGTCACCGACGAGAGTGACTTCGCCGGCCACGAAGACAACGAGTACATCAAGAAGGAAGCCGGCTGGCGCGACGAACTCGGAGCGCGCGACGCGTGACCGATGCGTCGCGGGTCCTCGATGCCGTGTGGCGCATCGAGGGAGCGCGCATCGTTGCGACCATCGCCAAGATGACGGGAGACTTCGGGTTCGCCGAGGATGTCGCTCAGGAGGCGGTGGCCGAAGCACTTCAGTCGTGGCCGCGGGACGGGATACCAGGCAATCCGGGCGCGTGGCTGACGACCGTCGCGAAGCGCCGCGTCATCGACGGCTGGCGCCGCCGAGGGCGCCTCGACGAGAGATACCAGGGCATAGCCCACGAGCTGGCGGAGGCGTCCGACCCGGACTGGCAACCGATCGATGACGACATGGTGCGGTTGATCTTCACCGCGTGTCACCCGTCGCTGTCGCGCGAGTCGCAGATCGCCCTGACGTTGCGAGTGGTCGGAGGACTGTCGACGACGGAGATTGCGCGGATGCTCCTGGTCCCCGTCGCAACCGTGCAGGCGCGGATCACCCGGGCAAAGAAGACTCTCGCGGTCGCACATGTTCCCTTCGAGACCCCGGATCCATCGGAGTGGAAAGGCCGGCTGGCCGGCGTGCTCGGCGTCGTCTACCTGATCTTCACCGAAGGCTATGCCGCCACCGCGGGGGACCGGTGGATCAGGCCCGATCTCGCCGACGAAGCGATTCGCCTGGGGCGGGTGCTGTGCGGGCTTCTGCCCGGAGAGCCCGACGCGCACGCGCTGCTGTCGCTGATGGAGTTTCAGCGGTCGCGCTTCGCGACACGAGAAACCGCTGATGGGGCGCCCGTGCTCCTCGCCGACCAGGACCGCTCGCGGTGGGATCACGGGCAGATCGCTCGTGCACGCGCCGCGCTCAGGCGAGCGGATGCCGCGGCTCGTGCCCGCGGCGTGGCCCGAGGTGCCTATGCGCTTCAAGCCGCGATCGCCGAGTGCCACAGCACCGCGCCGAGCGTCGAGGAGACCGACTGGGAACGGATCGTTCTGCTTTATGACGCCCTCTCGCGAATCGCTCCCAACCCGGTGGTCGATCTCAATCGCGCCGTCGCCGTGTCGATGGCGACGGGACCTGCGACGGCGCTGCGGATCGTCGACGATCTCGAAGCGTCTGGCGTCCTGCGCGGGTCGCACCTGATCCCGAGCGTTCGGGGGGAGCTGCTCGCACAGCTCGGGCGGGATGCCGAAGCGATCACCGCGCTGGAAGCGGCATCCGCTCTGGTTCCGAACACTGCCCAGCGCGCGCTTCTCGACGCCAAGGTCGCCCGTCTCCGTGATTCGCTCAGCGCGGTCTCCTCAGCTGCGATTGCGGAGGCTGCGGTAGGTGATGATTGTCGCGATCGTTCCGAATAGTGCGGTGACGGTGGCGAGGATGGCAACACCGAGGTAGCGCCATTCTGATGCGGGGCTGTAGTCGAAGGTATCCGACCAGTCCAGGCCGACACGGACGATGACGGCGCCGACGAACCAGCTGAGAATGATCCCGCCGATGAGGAGCAGCCGGCCGTGCTTGGGCCGGCGTTCGTGAGTGGCGTCGCTGTTGACGTGCACGGGTCCGCTCAGCCGCCGAACTCACCCGTGACGATCAGCGGAGACTGGTTGATGTCGCAGGTCTGACCGATGTCATTCATGGGGTCGCCAGCGCCCGCTGTGTACGGCAACGACTCACCGATCACGCGATCCCGCTCGCTGAGGATGGCGATCAATCGCGCGAAATCGTCGGCGAGATCTGATCGCGATTCGTCGGCGAGAACTTTGAGTTGCGCCGTTGCGTCGTCCACGCGTGTGGTCCACTCCGCTTCGTCGAACGCCTGATACATCCCGTAGCCGGTGTCTGCGTTGTTGAACGCGCTGTAGATCGCGGAGAACGTCTCGCAGTCGGCGGTGATGGTGGAATCGGCAGCGAACTCGGTGGTCGAGAAGCGAGGCGAGGCCGACCAGTCGACGTCATCGGGAACCATCACCATGAATGTCGACCCGGTCCGTTCTGTGACCGGCCAGGCGAGGAGATGCGTGCCATCGCAGGTACCGGAGAGCGGGGCCTGGCCCAGCATCATCGAATCACCGAGCTCGACGGAGAACCGCGCGCCGCCCTCGCACGTGAAGTCGATTTCGACCGATCGAGCGTCACCGGGGATCGGGAACGAGATGCCGGGGAACGGGTCCGTGGGACCACGCCCCGCGACGGATTCACCGTCGAGGGCTGTTGTCGATGTCGCGGCTGCGGCGGAGGTGGCTGTGGGACTGGGGTCCGATGCCGGGTCGCCCTGGTTGGTCGCGCACCCGCTGAGAAGGATCGCGAGTACCCCAATCGGCACGGCGGCGCGCAAACGAGGGCGAGCACTCGGCCGGTGAATCTTGTCGGCGTGCATCAGTCTCCTCTGTCGGGGCGTCCCGAACTGTCTATCAGGCGACCGCTCGATGAGACCAATTCGGGCGAGGCGCCATCGGGCATCACATTGCATTTTTCGGCTTTGATACGGTGGCGGCATGACGAGGCTCAGGGTTCACAATCTCGCCGTCTCACTGGACGGATTCGCGACGGGGGAGGGCCAATCGCTCGATACCCCGTTCGGTCATGCGCAACACCGTCTCATGCGCTGGTTCCTCCCCACCCACACGTTCGTGAGTGGGACCGGCCATGACGATGAAGCGATCGGCTCCGGCACTCACGGAGTCGACGACGCTTTCGCCGCCGCGACGAATCGGGGGATCGGCGCGGAGATCATGGGCCGTCGCAAGTTCGGTCCGCAGCTCGGTCCGTGGGAGGACGAGTCTTGGCGCGGCTGGTGGGGTGAGGAGCCTCCGTTCCATTCGCCTGTGGTGGTGCTGACCCATCATGCGCGCCCCGACCTTACCGTCGGCGAGACGACATTCCTGTTCCGCGAGTTGCCTCCGGAGGAGGCGCTTGCCCTCGCGAGCGAGCTTGCCGGTGGGCTTGACGTGCGCCTTGGCGGCGGCCCGACCGTCGTGCGCGAATTCCTCGAAGCAGACCTCGTCGATCATCTGCACGTCGTGGTGGTGCCGATCCTTCTCGGTCGCGGAGTGCGCCTGTGGGATGGACTGGAAGGCCTCGAAGACCGTTTCGACGTCGAGGTCACCGCCTCGCCGTCCGGAGTGGTGCACTACGTGTTCACCCGGGTTGGCCGCTGACCCAGGGTGGCCGTTCGGCCCTGCATACACTAAACCGGCCGCTGAAGTAACCACTGATGTGCAACTTCGCAACGCCCTATGGTGAGGCCCATGGCCACCTCCGCCGCACCATCCCAGGTTCAGCACAGTGAGCTGAAACGCTCGATCACCGCTAAACAGCTCTACTTCTATGTGGTCGGTGATGTGCTCGGCTCCGGCATCTATGTCTTGGTCGGGCTCGTTGCCGCAGCCGTGGGCGGGGCCTTCTGGATGGCCTTTCTCGTCGGGGTCGCCATCGCCACGGTCACGGGTCTCGCGTACGCCGAGCTGGTGACGAAGTACCCGCAGGCGGCTGGAGCCTCGCTCTATGTCAACAAGGCGTTCCGCAGCCCCATCCTCACGTTCTTCATCACGATCTGCATGTTGTCGGCCAACATGGCCGCAGTCGGGTCGCTGGCATCCGGTTTCGTCCGCTACTTCGCGGGGCTCATCGGCCTGCCCGAGGACTCGATCTGGATCGCCACCGGTGTCGCCCTGGCGTTCGTCGCGATCATCACGATCATCAACCTGATCGGTATCACCGAATCCGTCGTGGCCAACGTTGTGATGACATTCATCGAAGTCAGCGGCCTCGTCATCATCATGATCATCGGTGTCATCGCCCTCGTCGAGGGCGTCGGCGACCCTGCCGTCCTGCTGCAGTTCAACACCGACAGCGGCAGCGGACCCATTCTGGCTGTCCTCGCGGGTGTCTCGCTCGCGTTCTTCGCGATGACCGGATTCGAGAACGCCGCCAACGTCGCGGAAGAGACCATCGACCCCTCACGCGCGTTCCCGCGGGCTCTGATCGGAGGCATGGTGACCGCGGGGGTCGTCTACGTGCTCGTCTCCATCGCCGCCGCGCTCGCCGTGCCGATCGAGGAACTCGCCGGCAACACGTTGCTGGTGGTCATCGAGGCCGACCTGTTCTTCATTCCGGCATCCATCATGCTCGTCGTCTTCGGCATCATCGCGATGATCGCCATCAGCAACACCACGCTCGTCACGGTCGTCGCCCAGTCACGAATTCTCTATGGGATGGCCCGCGAGGATGTCGTGCCGGCGGTGTTCGCGAAGATTCTGCCGAACCGCCGCAGCCCCTGGGTGGCGCTGCTGTTCGGAGCGGCTGTCGTCGGCGCACTGCTTGTGATCGGTGCGTCGATCCGCACCGCCCAGGCGGGGGCGGGGGTGCCCGCCGACCAGCAGCTCGACATCGTCGATCGCCTCGCCACGATCACCGTCGTGTTCCTGCTCTTCATCTACGCCCTGGTGATCGTGTCGTGCTTGAAGCTGCGGGGCACGGACGAGCGGCCCGACACCTACCGGGCGAACACTGTGCTCCTCGTCCTCGGCATCATCGGAAACCTGGCCGTGCTGATCTACACGCTGATCGATGACCCCGAGTCGCTCTGGTGGGTGGCGGGGTTGCTCGCCGTCGGCGGCGTGCTGTATCTGCTTGAGAAGTTCTTCGGAAAGAAGCGACTGCGCCCCGAGGGTGTCGAGCCGTTTACGGCAGAGGCGCTGGCGGATCCCGATCGCCCGGAATCCACCCCGAACAAGGAGCTGTAGGACATGCACGTCATCGTCGCGACCGACGGATCCCAAGCGTCCCTTGCCGGAGCGCGCCAATTCAAGTGGATCGCCGACTCTCGCGAAATCACGGATGTGACCGTGGTCGCCGTCGTCAGTCCCTACGCCGCAGCGCCGTTCGCGAACGAGATCGGCCCGTTGCGTCGCCCGGGGCAGACCGAGTTGAACTTCACCGAAGAAGCCCGGGTGGCCGTTGAGACGGTCGCCGCCGAGTTCGCGGACTGGGGGCCGAGGATCAACACCCAGATCCGCAGCGGCTCACCGGCTCAGGAGATCATCCGCGCGGCCGAAGACCTCGATGCCGATCTGATCTCGATGGCTTCGGGCAGCCGGGGCCTCAGCCGCACGATTCTGCTCGGCAGCACGGCATCCCGCGTGCAGCATTCCGCGCCGTGCCCGGTGCTGGTCTGCCGGCCGACTCCGAAGAGCGAGCGCGCCACCCATTGACGCACGCTCAGCGCGCGCGACCCAAGGGGAGAAGGACGGCGACGGTCGTCAGAATCTAAGCTGACATAATGTGCATTATCGGCTATTACCCATTACGCGGTGGGCGGGGTCGCCGGGGCCGCGTGGAACGCCGCGACCGCGTCGGCGACCGTCGGGTAGATGTGTGAATTGTCGAACGACTCGAGAGTCCCGTAGCGGGTGAGGACTTTGACGAGTCCCGGATCCATCTCGGCCATCGCGAACACTCGGTCTTGTTCGTGAAGCGCCGTGATGAGGCCTGCCAGGTTGATGCTCGCCGAATAGTCGACATCTCCGATTGACGAGCAGTCCAGGATCAACCAGCGCACCGGCGTCGGCGCCGCATCGATGAGCGCCTGGACCTGGTCGACGAACATGCTCGCGTTGGCGTAGAAGAGTCGCGCGTCGAACCGGAACACGATGAGGCCTGGCGCACTCTCTCTGCCCGGGTGCGCAGGCAGGTAGGTCGGCGCACCGTCTTTGCTCACGCCGAGCAGGAAGTCCTGCGGTGTGTAGGCGCGGCGCACCAGTTCGACGATCGACAAGATGATCGCGAGCAGGATGCCCTGTTCCACGCCCCAGGCGAACACCACGACGGCGGTCAGCGCTGCGATGAGGAACTCGCTGACGCGTGCCGCCCGGATGCGCCGGAGACCCTTGAGGTCGACGAGCCCGAGGCCGATCATGAAGACGATCGCCGCGAGGACGGCCACAGGCATGTTGGTGAGGAAAGACGTCAAGAACAGCACGACCACGATCACGACCAGTGACATCGTGATGTTGGCCATCTGCGATCGACCGTGCTGCTCGTCGAGAATCTCCGTCTTGGTCGGGCTTCCGTTGACGACGAACGTGCCGGTGAGGCCGGCCGCGATGTTGGCGCCCGCAAGGCCCACGATGTCGCGATTGATGTCGACCCGCTGCCCGTGCTTCATGGCGAAGCTCCGAGAGGTCGCCGCGCTCTGCGCGATGATCAGGAAGAAGCAGGAGACAGCGATGCCGAACACGGCGGGAATATTGCCGAGGTCAATCCCCGACGGCAGTCCGATCGGGGGCATGCCGCCCTGCACGGGTCCGATCACAGCGACGCCGTGCGACGCGGCATCCAGCACGTTCGACAAGGTGATCGACAGGATGACGGCGATCACCGCCCCAGGGATCTTCGGACTGAGAAGTTTGAATCCGACGATGATCACCAGGGTGCCGAGGGCGAAAGCGACGGTCCATATGTTCGCGTCCGTAATGTGGGTCAGCGTGTTCCATTGCTGCGCGAACCAGTTGCCCTTCCCCTTGGGAATGCCGAGCATGTCGGGGAGCTGACCGGTGAGCACCTGGATTCCGACACCGGTCAGAAACCCGATGAGGACAGAGGCGCTGAGGAAGTCGCCGAGAAATCCGAGTCTGAAGAGCCGTGCGAGGATCAGCAATCCCCCGCAGATGATCGCCACAAGGCTCGTGTAGGCGACCCACTCCTCCGTGTTCGGTGTGAGGCCGGCGATGCCGGCACTGGCGAGTCCGGCGGCGAGGATCGCTGCCGTTGCGGAGTCGGCTCCGACCACGAGAAGTCGCGACGAGCCGACCAAGGCGAAGATCAGTGTCGGAAAGATGATCGTGTACAACCCGGTGATGACGGGCGTCTGCGCGATCGATGTGTAACCCATGACCTCTGGCACTGCGATCGCGGCGAGCGTGACACCGGCGATCACATCTCCGGCCAGCCATGTGCGCCGGTAGCTGCGCATCCACTCCGGCGCTACTTTCGAGAAAACGGCCATTGCTGCTCCCCTCCCCTACAGGTCGCGGCACCGGTGCGTGGCGACTTCACGGAATTCATCGTGCTGCTCGATGGGAGAGCAGGTGTAGTCGGATGCTAGTGGTCACGGCGTCCCCCGGACAAATGCGGCCTGTGTGGCGTCGTAGGCTCGAGATATGGTCGACGCTTTGACGGGGTTCGCGGTCGTCGGGGTTGCGATCGTCCTCGGATGGATCCTGGGACGCATCGATCTGCTCGGCCCGCACGGCCGCTATGTCCTCAGTAGGCTGACGTTTTTCGTCCTTTCGCCGTTCCTCCTCTTCGTCGTGCTCGCTCAGGCTGACGTGCACACCCTGTTCTCCGCGCTGCTGCCGGTGTCGGCCATCGCAGCCGTCGTGATCTTCCTCGTGTATGGGCTGATCGCCCGCTTCGCCTGGCGCCGATCCGTCGGCGAGACCCTCATCGGGTCACTGTCGGCGGGGCAGGTCAACTCCAACAACATCGGGATTCCGCTCTCCCTGTATCTCCTCGGCAGCGCTGCGTATCCCGCCCCCGTGATCCTGTTGCAGCTGATCGTGTTCACGCCGATCTCGATGGCGATCCTCGAGTCGGTGTCGACGGGTCAGCGAAGGGTGATCCCGATCATCCGTCGGACGCTGTCGAATCCGATCGTCATCGGCTCCGTGCTGGGCGTCATCGTGTCGATCACGGGCATCTCACTGCCGCCGGTCGTCATCGACCCGTTCCAGTTGATCGCTGATGCGTGCGTGCCGATCCTGCTCATCAGCTACGGCATCTCGCTGCATGGGCAGCGCGTACTGGCGCCGTCGGGTCGCCGTCGTGACATCATCCTCGCGAGCGTGCTGAAGACGATCGTGATGCCCCTCATCGCGTGGGCCGTGGCGTCGTTCGTCTTCCACCTCGCGCCGGCCGACGTGCTCGTGGTCACCGTGCTCGCGGCCCTGCCGACAGCGCAGAATGTCTTCAACTATTCGCAGCGCTATGACGTCGGCGAGACGATCGCGCGGGACACCGTGTTCGTGACCACGGTCGGATGCATCCCGGTGCTGCTGTTGATCACCGTCCTCCTCGGCGTTCCGACCTGAGACAGGGTCGTGACATCGGGCGTTACATAAGAGTGAAGAATGCGCGTCGATACGGAGTTCGGCCAGATCATCAACTACCCTGGGTGCGTCCCTCACAGCTAACTCTCAGAAAGGGAGCATCATGACTACCAGTCTCGAATCCGACAAGTCAGCCGTCAACGGCATCCGCACCGCTCTCGGCATCGGCGGCGTCCTGTCGATCATCCTCGGTATCCTCATTCTCGCGTGGCCCGGCAAGACCGCCATGGTTGTGGCGGGCATCATCGCGTTCTACGCGATCGCTGCTGGTCTCGTGTACGCGGGTCTCGGCATCTTCACCAAGCACAAGGGCGGGTGGGCACGTATCGGCCACATCGCTCTCGGCATCCTGTTCATCATCGCGGGCATCCTGTCGTTCGTGAACCTCGGTGCTGCCACCGCGTGGCTCGCAATCTTCATCGGGATCCTCGTGGGCATCATGTGGATCGTCGAGGGCATCGTGTCCCTCTCGACCCTCGGCGACGCACCGTCGAAGGGCTGGACGATCTTCTTCGCCATCGTCGCGATCATCGCCGGCCTCGTGCTGGTGTTCTCGCCGCTCTGGGGTGCCGCTGTTCTGTGGTGGCTGCTGGGCATCTCGGCGATCGTCATGGGAATCATCAACATCGTTCGCGCCTTCACCTACGGCAAGTAGGCGGCACGACGAAAGAAGGCCCCGGAGCTTCTGCTCCGGGGCCTTCTTTGATTTCGCCGACCATCACCCGATCGGAAGGTATCTCCCCCACCAGTCCAGGACCGCCGCGAAGCGCTGGACGCGGTGGCTCGGTCGCCCGCCGCGCGTCAACTCGTGGTTCTCTCCCGGAAACAGCAGCATTTCCGTCGGTGTTCCCTGACGCTTGAGGGCGGTGTAATAGCGGGTGGCCTGCTCGAGAGGGCATCGGTAATCCAGCTCGGAGTGGATCACGAAGGTCGGCGTCCGAACCTGACCGACGACAGCCATCGGACTCTGCGCGGCCATCGCCGAGGGGTCCGTACCCACGTATTCGTCACCGAAGAACGACCCGATGTCGCTCGTGCCCTGGAACGAGACCGGATCCAGAAACCCGCGCTCCACGATCGCTCCTGCGAAGCGATGGTCGTGCGCGATGATCCACGCCGTCAGGTAACCCCCGTACGAACCGCCCATGACGCCGGTGCGCGAACCATCAAGCCGCGAATCGGCGGCGACGGCTGCGTCGAGAAAGTCGATCACATCATGGAAGTCGACAGTTCCCATCGCATGACGGATGCTGCGCCCGTGCTGGCGACCGTATCCGGCACTCCCCCGCGGGTTGCTGTATACGACGGCATAACCGGCATCGACGAGCACCTGGGTCTCATCGAAGAGATGTATGCCGTAAGACGCATATGGCCCACCATGGATTTGCAGGATGACGGGGAACGGGCCTTCTCCGGCGGGGGTCGCAATCCAACCGTGCAGCGGATAGCCCTCGCGCCCGAAGGCCTCGAACTCCTTTGGGGCCACGACGCCGGCCTCCGACGCGGCATCGCCGAACGAGGTGAGGAGCGTCGCTTCCGCGCCGTTCGCCGACAGCAGCATGAGTTCTCCGGCGGATCGTCGAGTCGCCAACGCGCACACGATTCGTTCGCCATTGCGCGATGCGGCGTGACCTGAGATCTCGGCGCGACCACGCAGACGCACCGACGATCCATCGCGACTCACGCGAACAAGTTCGACCTCGCCGCGCGTACGGTTCTGCACGAGAAAGTCGTCGCCGACAGGCGTGATGTGGGATCCGACCTCGCCCAGGTCCATCGACTCGCTGTCGGTGAGACGGCGCGCTCCACCAGCTTCGACGAGCCATAGCGCGGTCCCCGGTGCGACGAAGTCCACACCGTCGTCGCCGACGTCGGCGGCCAGCAGCGCAACGGCGCCGTCGGCGGCGACAGCGAGGTCATCGACAGTCAGATTCTGTGAACGAGCCAAGACGACTCGCTCTTCGCCGGACGTGACCGACATGGCAACGACCGACGACCTCAGGTCGCGTCGGTCCGTCTCGATCTCGTCAGTGATCGTCAGGACTTCAGAACCGTCCGTCGTGAACGCCACGGCGTGGTGGGACATTTCGCCGAAGGTCAGCTGGACGGCGTCTGCCGCGACGACGGTGCGCGTCGGCGCCGTGATGCCGTCGCCGAGGACCGTCGGTGCGGGCTCATAGAACGGTTCCGCGCCGACGTCGGGCGTATCGATGACGAACACGTGCGCCGGCCGGTCTGCGAGGTACCCGATGCCGTTGGCGTGCCACCGGATGCCGGTGATGTGGCGCGCAGGTTCCGCCGCGGCATCCAGACCCTTCACGGTCCCATAACGACCGGATTCGGCAACCCGCGCGGTATAGGCGAGGCGGGTTCCGTCGGGTGACCACGCGAACGAACCGACACCGAGCGCGGCATCCGTCGCTTGCACCGGTTCGCCGCCGGTAGACGACACGACGAACACCTGGCCATGGTCGTCCGCGTCGTCGCGGACGAATGCGACCACGGATGCGTCCGGCGACAGTTGCGGGGCGGTATCCGCCACCCCGCGGGTCAGTCTCCGCGCCGTTCCGTCGGGCAGGTCGACGCGCCACAACTGACCGACGGCGCGGTCGGCGGCAAGGTCGGGACGCGACGTCGCAAAGATCGCGAACGAGCCGTCTCCAGAGATGGTCGGGCGGCCGACGGTGACGAGCGTGTCGATGTCTTCCGCACGCATGTCACTCTCCGCCGAAGGACGTCACATCCCCTACGAGGCGCGTGTTGTCGGCGGGGACCGGCTCTATCGCGGCGCGGGCGACCTCCGCGGCGAACTCCGACACGTTGTAGAGCTTGCCCGCCGACTCGCGACGCGAGGCGATGGCGCCGGGATTGGCGCGTTCGAGCAGGGTCGCCGTGATGGTGCCTTCGATCATGTCGCCGGAGACGACGACGAAGCCGATGCCGTGCTCGGCCAGGTCGCCGATCTTCTCGCGGAGTGCATCTTCGCCGGCGCGCTTGGAGACGGCGACGACTTCGTATTCCTCCATCGTCGGAGTGGTGCGGATGAAGTGCGCTTGATGGCTGGTGACGAAGACGACGCGTGAGCCATCTCCCAGCAGCGGCACGGCCGAGTCGAGGATGTTCACCTGCGCGTCGCGGTTGAGCTTCAGCGCGTAGTCCGCGGCCATGCCGCCCTCCATGCCGCCGGATGCGTTGAGCACGAGAATGTCGAGGCCGCCGAAGGTCTCCTCGATGGCGTGGAACATCTCCTGCACCGATCCGGGATCGGTGAGATCTGCGCCGATGACGAGGACTTCGACGCCCAGGCCGCGCAGTTCGGTCGCGAGCTTCTCTGCGCGCGGAGCCTTGTTGCGATAGTTGATCACGATGTTCGCACCGGCTTCGGCGAAGTAGCGGACGGTGTCGGCGCCAATGCCTCGGGAGGAACCGGTGACCAGGGCGGTCTTGCCGGCAAGCGTGCCGGCGGGGAGGGTCTGGGACATGTTTCGAGCCTATCAATCCACCGCTCGAGCCCGGATGTTAGGGTTCGAGCACAGGAGTTGAGGAGGGGCGCGATGCTGCCGGATCTGACGCAGTATCTGTGGATCGGATGGCTCAGCCTTGCGGTGGTCTTCGTCATCATCGAACTGCTGACACTCGAGTTCACCTTCCTGATGCTGGCCGCCGGGACACTCATCGGCGGGCTCGGCGTGAATCTCCTCGGTGGACCGTGGTGGCTGCAGATCACTGCGGCGGCCGTCGTATCGGCACTGCTCCTGTTCACCATCCGGCCACTGCTGCTTCGTGCACTGCACAAGAGCAGCGGGTTGCATCCGACCAACGTGGACGCGCTCTACGGGTTGGGTGCCCGGGTCATGGTCCCCTTCGTCGAGGGGGGCGGCTCCGTCAAACTCGACAACGGTGAAACGTGGACGGCGCGCCTCATCGGCGACGACGCCGGCATCGACGTCGGCTCGAGGGTCATCGTGACCGCTGTGAAAGGTGCGACCGTCGAGGTCACGCCCGTAGAAAGGACCGTTGAAAATGACTGACGTCGCCGGTTTCATCGGCCAGATCTTCATCCTGGTGCTGGTGATCGTCATCGCGATCTTCGTGGTCGTGGTGCTGTTCCGCTCGATTCGCATCATCCCCCAGGCCTACGCGGGAGTCGTCGAGCGACTGGGTCGCTACCAGCGCACGCTGAGCCCCGGCTTGAACCTCCTCGTCCCGTTCATCGATCGCCTCCGACCCCTCGTCGACCTGCGCGAGACCGTCGTCTCCTTTCCGCCCCAGCCGGTCATCACCGAAGACAACCTCGTCGTGTCCATCGACACGGTCGTCTACTTCCAGGTCACCGACGCTCGCGCGGCGACCTACGAAATCGCGAACTACCTCGGCGCCGTCGAGCAGCTGACCACCACAACTCTCCGCAACGTCGTCGGTGGGCTGAACCTCGAGCAGGCACTCACGAGCCGCGACGAGATCAACGGACAGTTGCGTCTCGTGCTCGACGAAGCCACCGGCAAGTGGGGAATCCGCGTCAACCGCGTCGAGCTGAAGGCGATCGATCCGCCGCACTCCATTCAGGACTCGATGGAGAAGCAGATGCGCGCCGAGCGTGATCGGCGCGCGGTCATCCTCACCGCCGAGGGCTCCAAGCAGTCGCAGATCCTCGAGGCCGAGGGCCGTCGTCAGGCAGACATCCTCCGCGCCGAGGGCGAGAAGCAGGCCGCGATCCTGCAAGCCGAAGGTGAGGCCACCGCCATCAAGAGCGTGTTCGACGCCATCCACGCCGGCAATCCGAACGACAAGCTGCTCGCGTACCAATATCTGCAGACGCTCCCCAAGATCGCCGACAGCACCTCGAGCAAGGTCTGGATCATCCCGAGTGAGTTCACCGAGGCGCTGAAAGGCCTGAGCGCGGGATTCTCGGCGGGACGGGGGCCGGATGCCGCCCCGCCTGCCCCTCCAGGTCCCGCCGACCCAGCTTCACCAGACTCTCTGCAGTGACCCACCCGTACTTCTCAGGCACGCTCCCCCGTGTTCTGGCGCACCGTGGTTTCGTGCCCCCAGATGCGGACGGGATCATCGAGAACTCGTTCGCGGCGATCGCGGCGGCGCATGCGGCCGGCGCGGTGTATGTGGAGTCCGACTGTCATCTCACCGCGGATGGCGAGGCGGTGCTCTTTCACGACAATGACCTTCGCCGCGTCGTCGGCGACCCACGGCTGATTGCCGACGTCCGCCTCATCGAGCTCGAGAATCTGATGTCTCGCAGCGGCGGACTCATCACGCTCACTCAGGCGCTGACATCGTTTCCGACGCTGCGCTTCAACCTGGATGTGAAGGCAGCCGGTGCCGAGGAAGCCGTCGGCCGCGCGGTGGCACCTCATGCCGACAGGGTTCTGCTCACGAGCTTCTCGGATCGTCGGCGTCGCGCTGCGCTCGCCGCATCCGTCGCAGCGGGCGGATCGCCCGCGACCTCGGCGGGCATCCGCACCGTGGTCAAGGTGGTGGCCGCGGTCCGGGCACATTCCGACGCCCTCGCCGCCCGCGCCCTGCGCGGCATCGACGCCCTGCAGATCCCTGAGCGACAAGGCCGTGTGCGCGTCGTCACGCGGCGATTGATCGATGCTGCGCACCGCCACGGGGTGGAAGTCCACGTGTGGACCGTCAACGATCCGGCCGACATGGCCAGGCTCCTCGACCTGGGTGTGGATGGCCTCGTCACCGACCGAGCCGATGTCGCATTGTCAACCGTGGCGCGGCGTGTCGCGAGAGATAACCCGAACACCTGAGCATCGGCTGTGAAAGGGGGTCAATACCCCGCCGTTCGGATGATCCACCCAGGTGGTGACGTTATACCTGGGAGTCGACGAGAGGACCACACAATGGCAGACCGCAGCTTGCGCGGCATCCGACTCGGCGCCTCGAGCCTACAGAGCGAAGAGGGCGTCGTTTTTCATCAGCGTACCGATTACACCTACGTCTGCACCCTGTGCAGTCGAGAGACCGTGATGACCTTCGCGGCTGACGCCGAGGCACCCGAAGCCTGGGAGTGCCGCACGTGCGGCGCCGAGGCCGTGTTGCGTGTCGGCGATGCAGTCGTCGAGATCGATCACTCCGGCGACAAGGTCGCCCGCACGCACTGGGACATGCTCCTGGAGCGCCGCACCCTTCCCGAGCTCGAAGAGCTGCTGGAAGAGCGCCTCGCATTCGTGCGCGGCCGTCGCGGCACCGTCGAGGAGAAGGTCGTCGGCGAACGCCTGTCGGCCTGATTCCTACACAGATTCGATGACGTCGGTCCCCTCGGGGGCCGGCGTCATCTTTCGTTTCCGGCGGCGATCGACCACGACGGATGCCGCCAAGAGCGCGAACACGACGACACTCCCCCAGCCGAGGAGGATCTGCACCCACGGGCCGATGATCACGGCCGGGGTCAGGCCGGTACGCAGCGGAACCTCGGTGAGCATGGCACCTGCGACACCGGCGGGCAGGGCATCGAGTGTGGCGCCATCGGGCGCCATCACCTGGCTGGTGCCGACGGTCGACAGGTTGACCACCGAGCGTCCGGTCTCGATTCCGCGCATCCGTGCGAAGGCGAGCTGCTGGAGGTTCTCATCGGTGTCGCGGAAGTCGGCGTTGTTCGTCTGGAACATGTAGACCTCGGCGCCATCGCGAGCACCGGTCCAGATGACATCGTCATAGATGACGTCGAAACAGATTGCGAGGCCCACCCCGACGCCGTTGACGTCGAAGAACGGCGGATTCGTGCCGGGAGTGTACTCACGCTGAATCAGGCCGATGAGGTCGGGCGCGAGCATCTCGAAGAACCAGCGGTCGGGGACGTACTCCCCCATCGGCACCGGATGCGACTTGTCGTGGATCGCGACGGGGTTGTCGGCGCCCTTCTCCCACAGCAGTGACGAGTTGAATGTGTCCTCGCCACGCGTCGTGGCCGCGTTGACGAGAAGCGGCGCATCCACGGCGCCCGACAGCTGGTCGAGGACATCGGCAACCGACTCGTTCGAGGTCGGGTCGGCATCGATGCCGCCCTCGGGCCAGAGGAGAACGTCCATCGGCTTGCCGATGATCGGTGCCGTGGCATCGAGTTGCGCCTGGAAGACGCTGTAGGGCTCGCGTTCGTCGAAGTAGCCCGACGGGCCGTTGCCCTGGACCGCACCGACGCGCATGACCCCGGCATCCGCCGTCGGAAACTGCGGCAGCAGAAGCAGGACGATGGCGGTGATGCCGGCCGGAAGCGCGGTGCGAAGATCACGCAATCTGCCCAACCGGACCCATTCGATGGCGGCGGCCGTGAAGAAGACCATGAGAAAGGTGAGTCCCGTGACACCCGTCCACGACGCGATGTCGGCGAGGGGGCTCTCGGATTGGCTCATGCCGAGGCGGCCCCAGGGGAAGCCGGTGTACGGCCAGGACCCCATGAAGAGTTCCCGCGCCGTCCAGAGCCCCGCGATCAGTGCGGGCAGAGCGATCAAGCGCGCCCAGGGCCCTGGAAAGCGCCGGGGAAGCCAGCGGTAGGTCAGCGCGATCGGGATCGACCACAGGCCCATGAAGAGCGTCTCGAGACCGGTCAGGGCGAACCACGGGACGACGCCGAGGTAGCGGGTGATCCACATGATGTGCACGAGATAGAACGAGGCGCCGAAGACGAGACCGAGGAGTAAGGCGGCCTTCGCGGACCGACCGATGAGGCCGACCAGCGTGAACGCGACGCCGGCGAACGCGAGCGGCCACCACCCGACATCGGGGAACGCGGAATCGAGGATGGGGCCGGCGATCGCAGCGCCGAGCAGCGCCAGCCAGAGCGGCATCAGGGGTCGTTCGAATGGCACGCGTACGAGCCTAAACCGACGAATAGGCGACGATGCCCCGGCGGACGGCGTCGAGCGCCTTGCGCGCCGTCACCGCAACCGGTGGATCGGCGACGATCGACAGTTGGTCGAGGAGATCGATCGTCTGCTTGGCCCAACGCACGAAGTCTCCGGCGGCCATGTCAGCTTCGACCAGTACGCGGTCGAGGGGAATTCCTCGGGCCCAGGAATACATGGCCTGTGCGAGGCCGGTGGCGATCGGCTCGGTGCCCGGGAGCCGGTGATCGTGTTCGAGATCGTCGAGGCGCACCCAGAGATCCTGCGTGTCGCTGAGGGCCTGCCGGAAGGCGCCACGGGGCAAGCCGCGCTCCCCCGGGCCCTCGCTGTCCCGTCGCGGCTCATAGACGAGTGAGCAGGCCAGTGCGGCCAGCGAAGCGGGGTCCAAGCTCTTCCACAGGCCGAGGCGCAGCGATTCGGCCACGAGGAGGTCGCGTTCGCCGTAGATGCGCCGCATGATGGCGCCGGCCGACGTCAGCGAGGTGGCACCATCCGCGTCCACAGCGACGTACTCCAGCGCCGTGAGCACATCCACGACCCGGTCGAAGATGCGGGCCACGGTGCCGGTGCGCGTCTCAATCTGCTGGCGAAGCTTGTCGGTGGTGCGCCGGAGCTTCCAGTAGCGTTCGGCCCAGCGCGCATGCTGCTCACGGTCGGGACACGAGTGGCAGGGGTGCCGCTGCATGCGGCGGCGCAGTGCCAGGAGTTCGTTCTGTCGTTTCTGGCGGATCTTCGCCGGCGCCGTGCGGTCGGCTCGATTGAGCTTTTCGGCATCGCTGAGATCACGGCGGATCCCCGAGTACTCGGTGAAGTCACCCCGATCGCACGTCATCGACTTCTCGTACCCGGCGAGGGACGCCTCGGAGTCTTTCACCTGACGTGCGAGTCCGACAACGGCGCGATCGGCCTGGAATTGGGCGAACGACGACTCGAGTACCTCTCGAGCGCGCGCGCGACCGAACAGGTCGATGAGGTTGACGGCCATGTTGTACGTCGGTCGGAAGCTCGAATTCAGCGGATAGGTGCGGCGCGACGCGAGGGCGGCGACGGACTGCGGATCGAGGCTCTCCGTCCACTGGATCACGGCGTGGCCCTCGACGTCGATGCCGCGTCTGCCGGCGCGGCCGGTGATCTGCGTGTACTCGCCTGACGTGATCGCCACGCGCGCCTCGCCGTTGAACTTCTCGAGCTTCTCGAGCACCACCGTGCGCGCGGGCATGTTGATGCCGAGTGCGAGCGTCTCGGTCGCGAACACAACCTTGACGAGCTTGCGTCTGAAAAGCTCCTCCACGACCTCTTTGAACGCGGGCAGGAGACCGGCGTGGTGGGCGGCGAAGCCGCGCTCGAGGTTCTCGCGCCAATCCCAGAACCCGAGGACGGCCAGATCTTCATCGTGCAGGCTGCGGGTGCGGTCTTCGACGATCGCACGGATCTCGGTGCGCTCTTCCACCGAGGTCAGTCGCACATTCGAACGGCGAAGCTGCTCGACCGCGGCATCGCAGCCCACCCGGCTGAAGATGAAGAAGATGGCCGGAAGGAGGTTGGCGCGCGCGAGCAGATGGACGACATCGGGGCGGTTCAGACGCTCGATCTTCTGCACATTGGCGGATCGCACGGGACGCTTGTTGCCGCGATGCGGCCGACGACGGGATGCTTCGTAGCCGGCATCCCGGGCGCTGTTGAAGGACTGCGCACGACTGTTGTTCTCGAAGTTCGCTCCCTTGAAGGATCGGATCCGCATCAACTCCTGGTTGACCTGCGCGGTCGCGATGCCGGCGCGGTCATCGAAGAGCGGCAGCAGGTCGCCACGGACGAGAACGTGCTGCTCGAGGGGAACCGGCCGGATCTCGGAGACGATCACCTCGGTGTCGCCTCGAACCGTGTCGAGCCAATCACCGAACTCCTCGGCGTTGGAGACCGTGGCCGACAGCGAAACGAGTCGGACGGCGGGCGGGAGGTGGATGATGACCTCTTCCCACACCGCGCCGCGGAACCGATCGGCGAGGTAGTGCACCTCGTCCATCACGACGAAGCGAAGACCCCGCAGCGCCGGCGAGTCGGCGTACAGCATGTTGCGGAGGACTTCGGTGGTCATCACCACGACGCGTGCGTTGCCGTTGATGTTGGTGTCACCGGTGAGCAGCCCCACCTCGGATTCGCCGTACACCTCTTGGAGTTCACGGAACTTCTGGTTGGAGAGGGCCTTCATCGGCGTCGTGTAGAACGCCTTGTCGCCCGGCTCGAGCATGGCCAGGTGAATGGCGAATTCACCCACGATGGTCTTGCCCGCACCCGTGGGCGCGGCGACGAGGACGCTCTGACCATCTTCGAGTGCGTGGCATCCGGCGATCTGGAAGGGGTCGAGATCGAAGCGCTGGCGCGCGGCGAAGTCGGCCGTGAGCGGATGCTCGGTGGCGGCGCGGGCGCGCTGGTAGCGATCGGCCGGCGAGTCGATCGTCACAGACCAGCGCCCGAGAGAAGGTTCGTTTCGCGCTTCGCCTTACGACGGTCGAAGATCAGCGAAAGGCCGGCGGCGGCGAAGAAGAGGACGATGAGGATCCCTGCCAGCAACAGCATGCTCACGACATCTGCGGCCGGTGTGGCGAGACCCGCGAACACGACGGCGATCAGGACGGCGATGCGCCATCCCTTGAGAATGGCCATCCCGGTCATGATCCCGGCGAGATTGAGCGCCACGAGGAAGACCGGCAGGACGAAGGAGACCCCGACCACGATGATGAGCTTGAAGACGAAGTCGTAGTAGTACTTCGCTGCGAAGAAGTTGGCGGCACCGTCAGGAGTGAATGAGGCCATGATCTCCACCACGTGGGGCATCACCGCCCAGCCGACGTAGCACCCGGCGAAGAAGAGGGGCACGGCGGCCGCGACGAAGCCGATGGTGTATCGGACTTCTTTGCGAGTGAGGCCGGGCATGAGGAACGCCCAGATCTGCCACAACCAGACGGGCGCCGAGATCAGCAGACCGAATGCGAAAGAGATGCGCAGTCGAAGGTCGAAGGCCGCCGTGACGGTATCGAACATCAACTCGACTTTGCCGGATTCGCCGCGGCTGGCAGCGACGATCCGGATCGGTTCGGTGATCGCCCAGATGATGAAGTCCGTGAGGAAGAACGAGACGATCATCCCGACGACGATGGCCGCGGCTGCGATCATCAGGCGCTTGCGGAGCTCCTTCAGATGGCTCCCCAACGACATGCGCTTATCGCCGCGCGGGGTGTCGGGTTCGCCCAGGCGCGGCTGCTCCGCCGTGGCCAATGTCGGTTACTGCTTGATGTCGCCGGAGCCGCGTGGTGCGGGATCGGCAGGAGCGACGGTCTCGACAGGAGCAGCGACGGATGCCGCGGTGCCGTCTGTGGCCGGGTCGTCTTCCTTCATTGCCTTCATCTCGCCCTTGAAAACGCGAGCGGACTGGCCGACGCTCTTAGCGAGCGCGGGAAGCTTTGCTGCACCGAACAGCAGCAGAATGACAGCGAGGATGACCAGCAGATGCCATCCTTGAAGGTTAGCCATGAGATCTCCTCGTTCTTGACCGGGTCAGATCAGTCTAACTCGTTCGTGCAAGAGCGTCCCCCGCAAACGGGGTGCGTCAGCGATACTGCGCGAGGCCGGCTTCCGCCCATGCGGCGGCCGATGCGCGGGCACCGATCGGCGCGAGAATCTCGACATCGCCGCCCCGTCCGGCCGCGAGGCGCTTGAGGCTCTTCTCGTCCGCCACCCGCACACGCGCGTCGCGGAACTCGCCGTCGCCGTCGACGGCTGCCCCTTCCAAGTAGTCCGCCAACAGCGGCGCGAGCGCCGCGCGATAGCGGATCTCTGCCACGACGTCCGAGTCGCTGTGCTCGAACAGCTGCGGCACCGGCTCTCCCCCATGGGTGGTGGGAACGTCGGTGAGCACGAGATCGCTGAGGCGCTCGAGATGGAACGTGCGCATGGCCTGCCGAAGGTGACACCATCCCTGCAAGTACCACTGACCGCTCGCGATATGCACTTTGACCGGATCGACGGTGCGCGTCGTCGCCGCGGCATCCGGAGCCTTATAGGTGAATGACACGGCAACTCCGCGGCGCAGGGCTTCAGCCACGCTCGCGCGCACGTCGTCGACCCGTTCGGACGCGACGATGACGTCGGCCGGCGCGGAGGACGCTCCGCGCGCCAGTTTGGTGAGGAGGCCCTGAACGATCCCGCTGTCCCCCACACCGGGAAGGGAGGCGGCGAGCTGCAGGCCGGCCAACAGCGCGGCGGCCTCGCGAGCGGTCAGCCGCGGGGTTCGCTCGAGGGCGACCGCGTTGGTGATGACGATGATGTCCTGTTCATCGAGCAGGTCCCAATTGATGTCGAACAGATCGTTCGCCATCTGCCAGAAGCCACCCTCGCCGGGCCGACCGATGACGGTGAGCTTCTCGACCATCGATCGCATCTGGTCGGGCGTCACATCGAATTCGTCCGCCGCTTCGGCGATCGAGACTTCACCTTTGCCGATCAGGTACGGGACGAGCTGGAGGATCAGAGCCGCGCGGTCTGTCGCCACGAGGGGTTGGGGGGTCATGACGTGCCTCCCTGTGGTGCGAGTGGCGTGTGGAGGGCGAGGGTCGCCTCGAGGCGCGCGATGACTTCGTCACGCAGATTCACCGGGTCGACGACTCGAACCTCTGGACCGTAGGAGGCCAGTTCGTCGGCGAAGATGTGCACGTCGACGAACGGAACGTAGATGCCCTGCTCGGCGGGGGTGGCGCGACGACTCAACCGCAGCGCCGCCTCGGTGCCCGGGTCGACCTCGAGCAGTGCGCGCTGACGTTCGGCGAGTGCGCGCAGCCCCGTAAGTGCCCTCTCTCCCGCGCCTTCTCGGAGACTCAGGTCGAACGACTGACGGGTGATTTGGACGTCGGAGGCGATCCGCGACAGGAGAAATGTCCGATCGGCATCCTGGTCCAGATCGAATCCGAACACGTGCCAGCGCGCTTCGTACTCGACGAGGGCGAGGGGGCGGATATGGCGCAGGTGCCGACGTTCGTCGCCCGGCTTGAGGTATTCGAACGTCACGACCCGACCCTGCTCGATGGCGCGCTGTAGGGGCGCGAACGACGGCTCGCGGAGATTGATGCGCGGAGTGAAGCCGATGATCGGCTCGTCGACGTCGATGCCGAGGGCCCGGATCTTTCGGAGGCCGCTGCGAGCCTGGGCCGACATCGAGCTTTCACCCCAGACACCACCGGCCAGATTCAGGACCGCGATCTCAGCCGGGGTGAAGTCGATGTCCAGCGGAAGCTCGTACTCCGCCGTCGGCACGCGGTACCGCGCTTCGCGCAGATCGTCAGGATCGGCGTAGTCGCCGATCGTCTCGATCGGCACGCCCATCCCGCGGAGGTTCTCTTTGTCGCGCTCGAACATCTTCTCGAGCGCATCCTTCGACGCACCGGACTGGCTCTGTTCGCGATACCCGGACACCGAGGTGAGGATGGCGTCTTTCGTCAGTCCCTGCTCGGTCGCGATGAGCGCGACGACGAGATTGACGAGGCGCTCCTCTGGCGCAGTGCGCGATGTCTCGGTGGCCACCTGACCCATCCTAGGCCGGGAGATGGGACGCGACTGCGGGACGCGCTACGGCGAAACGGGCTCGTCGATGCCGAGAATGTCGACGACGTAGACGAGCGTGGAGTCCGCGGGAACCTTGCCGTGAGCTTCGGAGCCGTAGCCGAGCTCGGGCGGAACGACCACCAGGATCTGCGACCCGACGGTTTGACCCTCGACCGCCTGCTCGAAGCCATCGGGCATGTCGGAGAGCGTGATCGACTGCGCTTCGCCGTCCCACGTGGTCTCGAAGACGGTTCCCTCGTCCCACGTGACGCCGGTGTAGTGAAGTCGTACAGGCGCATCGCCGGTCACGGTCTCGCCGTCGCCCTTCTTCAGCACCTGGACCGTCAAGTCCGTGGGTGCCGTTGCGTCGGGGACGATGATGCCGGGGCGGCCATCTGGAGCGAGGACGACGGTGGGCATTCCGGAGCGGTCGTTGTACTGATCGGCGCCGTCGGCGGCGGCGAGGTAGACCTTCTGCAGGTCAAGGACGACGACGATGGATGCATCTTCTTCGAGTTGCAGGTTCGAGCGCATGTCATCGGCGACGGCCTCGGGCGGAAGTGCCATCACAACGCGTGAGCCCTGCGTGGCGCACTGCAAAGCCTCATCGAAAGTGGGGAAAGCCTCGACCCAGCGTGCCAGCGAGTTCACCGTCGCGGGCGCGTCGTTGTAGCCGGCGGAAACGACCTCGGCTCCGCTGGTGCCGTCGTAGATGGTGATGTCGAACGCGATGTCTTGATCGGGCGTGATGATTGCGTTGCCGTCGCCGACGATGGTGTCGGTGAACGCGGTCTCGTCGACGTGGAGCGGCGCCGCTATCGTGACATCGGGCTTGTCGCCGAAGTCGGAGTCCGAGACGTGGACGAGGTCGAGCGCTGCCGTATTGGCGTACTCCCTCTCGCAGGAATCTGCGGACGGGGACGACGAGCACCCCACCAGAGCAAGGGCGGTCAGAGAGATGACGACGGCAATGCCGGAGATCCTGCGCACCGGCACAGTCTACGTGGTGGGCTCGGGTTCTCCGTCGCCGGCCGCGATGCGTGCCCCATCGACCGCACGCTGTGCGTCGCGGACCCGCTTGCGGAGGTTCTTGTCGGTGATCTGACGGTCGCCCACCGCGCCCGGTGTCCACAGTTCGACGTCCTCATCGGCGTAGCTGGGCTTCTTGAGCGCGCGCTTGCGCACATCGGGCGGCACCGCACCCGGGGCCAGCCGCCGGGCCGTGAGGAGGAATCCGGTGTGCGCGACCATGCGGTGGTCGGGCCGTACGGCGAGGCCCTCGACGTGCCACCCGCGAACCATCGTCTCGGTGGCCTCCGGTTCGGTGAACACGCCACTGGCGCGGATGACTTCGGCGACGCGGCTGAGCTGGGTCGCGGTGGCGATATAGCAAATGACGACACCGCCGGGCGTCAGCGCATCGGCCACGACGTCCATGCACTCCCAGGGCGCGAGCATGTCGAGCACCACGCGGTCGACCGTGCCCGGTTCGGCATGGGTCGGGAGTGCTTCGACGAGGTCGCCGACGATCACTTGCCACGTCGGCGGGTACTGGCCGAGGAAGGTCTCCACGTTGGCGGCGGCAACTTCGGCGAACTCTGCTCGCCGTTCGAAGGACGTGAGGCTGCCGGCGGCGCCGATGGCACGCAAGAGCCACAGCGACAGCGCACCGGAGCCGACGCCCGCCTCCACCACCCGTGCTCCGGGGAAGATGTCGGCCATCGCGAGGATCTGCGCGGCATCCTTCGGGTACACGATCGCCGCACCGCGCGGCATCGACATGACGAAATCGCGCAGCAGGGGGCGAAGCGCGAGGTACTCGTGGCCGCCGCTTCCGGTGACGACGGAGCCGTCCGGCAGGTCCAACAGCGCGGAGTGCTTCAAAACGCCGTGGTGGGTGTGAAGTTCACCCCCGTCGCGCAGCGTGATCGTGTGCAAGCGACCCTTCGGGCCGGTCAGCTGGATGCGGTCGCCGTAGCGAAAGGGCCCGCTCGGGCGCAGGTCGACGCTCATGCGGAGAGTCCTTCGTGATGGGCGGCCGCCGCGATGGGCAGCCTGATGATGGGTGGCGAACAGCGCCGCGATGTCCTCGGGGGTGCGCCCCTCGAGGGTTTCCCAGATCGCGTCCGCTCCGACGCCGACCAGCGACACCATCAACGGCACTCCGAGCGTCACCGCTCCGGATGCCACGGCGGAACGCAGTCCGTTGGGCGAGTCTTCGATCGCGACGGTATGGGATGGCTCGACTCCGAGCGCCGTGCACGCGTTGAGGTAGGGGTCGGGGAACGGCTTCGGCCTGGTGGCGTCATCGCCGGCGATGACGACGTCGAAGGCGTCGAACGGGATCTGAGCGATGACCGTCTCGGCCATCCGGCGCAGCGACATCGTCACGAGGGCCGTTTTCACTCCGGCTTCCCGAAGGGCGAGAAGAAGCTCCTGCGCACCCGGGCGGAAGGGATTGCCCCTTTCCGCGAGCTGGTCCATGACGTTGTCGGTGAGGAAATTGACGATGTCGTCGATCGGCATCCGGACACCGGCATCTTGAAGGATGCTCGCCGACTGGTCGAGCCCGAGGCCGACCAACTGGAGCGCCTGCTCATGCGACCACGTTCCGCCGAAGCTCTCGACGAGCGGACCTTCGGCGGCCATCCAGTACGGTTCGGTGTCGACGAGGGTGCCGTCCATGTCCCAGAGGACAGCGGCGGGCAAGGGGGAAGTCACGCCCCCATGCTACCGAGCGCCGCTCACAGGCCAGGCGCCGCAGAATGCCGCGGGGGTTCCGCTCGGCGTATCGTTGGTGCCACGCTGACGGCGAAGGGAGCTGCGTGGACACACTGGGACGGAAGGTGCTCGTCGTCGCCTTCGACGGCTGGAACGATGCGGGTGAGGCTGCCTCCTCGGCCGCAGCGCAATTGCGTGGGGGCACCGCCTACGAGGCCGTCTACAGCGTCGATCCGGAACTGTACTTCGACTATCAGTACACGCGCCCGCATGTCCACGCAGACCTCGAAGGTCAGCGCAGCATCACGTGGCCCGATGCCACCCTGTGGCGTCCGACCGTGCGCACGCGCGGAACGCGGCTGTGGCTGCTCAGTGGTGTGGAACCGGCTCGCGCCTGGAAGTCGTTCGCTGCGGAGCTCATCGATGTCGCTCTGCGTGAAGACATCACGGGACTGGTCGCATTGGGATCGATGATGTCGGACGTCCCGCACACTCGCCCGATCTCGATCTTCGCCGGCAGCGACAACGAATCGCTGCGCGTCGCTCTGGGGCTGGAGCGGTCGACCTACGAGGGCCCGGTGGGCATCCTCTCGGTCCTTGCCGCTGCGGCAGAAGAGGCCGGAATCCCCACGGCAGCGCTCTGGGCGAGCATCCCCCACTACGTCGCCGGCCACACGCCCTCCCCCAAAGCCACGCTCGCATTGCTCGACAAGCTCGAAGACATCACCGGCGCGAAGGTTCACCGCGGCGACCTCCCGACGGAGTCCGCGGCCTGGGAAGCATCGATCGACGCGGCTGCCGCCGACGACGACGAGATGACGGAGTACATCCGCCAGCTCGAGCAGACGCGCGACACCTGGGACTCCCCCGAGGCATCGGGCGACGCGATCGCGCAGGAGTTCGAGAAGTACCTGCGCCGGCGCGGTGATGGTCCGAGCAAGCCCGGCCGCGACGATCCGAGGCGCTGACGCCGCGGGATCGCTTCCTCAGGCGTGTGTCAGGGCTGGATCACGCCCGCCGCCAGCAGCACCATCACAGTCGAGCCGACGGCGACCCGGTAGACCACGAACGGCAAGAAGCTGTGCTTTGAGATCCACTTCATGAAGACCGCGATGATGGCAATCGCCACCAGGAACGCGACGACGGTCGCCACCAGCGTCTCGGGCAGTGTGAACGGCCCCTGCTCGTCTCGGCTCTTGAAGAGCTGATAGAAGCCACTGCCGAACACGGCGGGGATCGCCAGCAGGAACGCGTATCGCGCCGCGGCGGCTCGTTCGAATCCCATGAGGAGGCCGGCGGTGATCGTTCCTCCCGACCGGGAGACGCCGGGGATCAACGCGAGGGCCTGAGCGAACCCGAAGATGACGCCCTGCGGCACGTTGAGCTCGCGCAGTTTCCGGTTCTTGGCACCGATCATGTCGGCGATCCCGAGCAGCACGCCGAACAGGATCAGCATGCCGGCGACGAGCCACAGGGAGCGGAAGACGGTCTCGATCTGATCCTGAAAGATCAGACCGAGCACGACGATCGGGATGGTCCCGACGATGATGAGCCAACCCATCCGCGCATCCGGATCGCTGCGCGGAACCTTGCCGACGAGAGACTTGCCCCACTGCGACACGATGCGGACGATGTCACGCCAGAAGAAGACGACGACGGCGGCTTCGGTTCCGATCTGCGTGATCGCGGTGAACGCGGCGCCGGGATCTTGTGCTCCGGGCAGGAACTCGCCGAGGATCCGCAGGTGCGCGCTCGAAGAAACCGGCAGGAATTCCGTCAGGCCCTGCACGAACCCCAGAATGATGGCCTCGAAAAAGTTCATGGGCGCCTTTCAGTACGTCCGGATGAGGTCGGTGAGCACCCGCTGGCCGAATTCGAGCGCATCGATCGGAACGCGCTCGTCGACGCCGTGGAACATCCCGGTGAAGTCTAGGTCCGCGGGCAGACGCAGCGGTGCGAAGCCATACCCACGGATGCCGAGTTCAGCCAGAGCTTTGTTGTCGGTGCCGCCCCCCATCAGGTACGGCACCACCGGGACGCCGGGGTCATGCCTGCCGAGCGCCGCGACCATGCTGTCGACCAGCGAGCCGGCGAAGGGGACTTCGAGTCCGATGTCCCGATGGACGATCTCGACCTCGATGTCATCGCCGACGAGGCGCTGCACCTCCGCGAGGACCTCGTCTTCGCGACCGGGGAGAGTCCGGATGTCGATCGCGGCAATGGCGGAGTCCGGAATGACGTTGTGCTTGTAGCCCGCAGTCAATCCCGTCGGATTCGTGGTGGTTCTGAAGGTCGACCGGAGAAAGGCGGAGGCGGGCCCGGTGAGGTCGGCAACGGCATCCGGGTCGGCCGCGTCGGATCCCGTCATCGCAGCCAGCCTGTCGACCATCTCCGTCGTCGTCGCCGTCAGCGTCATCGGCCAGGTGGTGCGTCCGAGGACGGCGACCGCTTCGGCGAGGCGGGTGACGGCGTTGTCGGGGTGGAACCGGCTGCCGTGTCCCGCGCGTCCGCGCGCACGGAGACGAATCCAGATGAGCGCCTTCTCCCCCACTTGGAGGAGATATGCGCGCCGGTCGCCGACGGCGATCGAGTAGCCGCCGACTTCGCTGATCGCCTCGGTCGCCCCCGCGAACCACTCCGGGTGGTCGCGGACGACGAGGGCCGACCCCTCGACCCCGCCGTTCTCCTCATCGGCGAAGAACGTCACGATGAGATCGCGCTCGGGCTGCTCGCCCGCGCGGAGGAGCGTGGCCACGCTCGTGAGGATCATGGCGTCCATGTCCTTCATGTCCACGGCGCCGCGGCCCCACAGCATCCCGTCTTTCACCACGCCGGCGAACGGGTCGACGCTCCAGTCCTCCGCCACGGCGGGGACGACGTCGAGATGCCCGTGGAGTACGAGCGCGGGCTTGTCGCGGTTACGACCGGGAACGCGCACCGAGAGGTTCGTGCGGCGCGCAATCGGTTCGTAGTACGTGGGCGCGAGCCCCAGGTCTTCGAGATACGCGCCGACGTATTCGGCGGCTTCGCGCTCGCCGTGAGAGCGCCCCTCACCGAAGTTCGTCGTGTCGAAGCGGATCAGGTCGCGCGCGACCCGTGCGACTTCGGGGAGGTTCTCGTGCTCAGGCATGACGCCAAACCTACCGCGCGCCCTCGACGGGGCTCAGCATCGCAATCGGGAAAAACAAAACCGGCCCGTCCAGTTTTCCCCTGGTCCGGGCCGGTTCTTGCTTGTGTTCTATCTCTGTGCGCGAGGGGGGACTTGAACCCCCACGCCCTTACGGGCACTAGCACCTCAAGCTAGCGCGTCTACCTATTCCGCCACCCGCGCATGGGTGTGTGGTTGTCTCCAACCGAAGATCGACACTATCACGTCCGATCGGCCTCCCCACAATCGAGGCGGGAATGCGAGTTCAGCCCATCCCCACGCCGAACGCGAGACCCAGCAGATACGTGACGGCAGCCGCACCGAATCCGATCGCCAACTGGCGGAGGCCGCGGCGCAGGGGCGGTCCACCGGAGAGGAGACCGACCATCGCGCCGGTCGCGAGGAGCGCGATTCCGACGAGCACGAGAGCCAGCACGACGGCGGGCAGACCGGTGAGTCCGAAGATCCAGGGCAGCACGGGGATGATCGCCCCGGACGCGAAGAACATGAAGCTCGATGCCGCTGCCCCGAACGCTCCGCCGACGATCTCGTGATCGGTGACGGATGTCTCCTGCGGCCTGCGATAGGGGGTCGATCGGTCGGCGGACTGCGCTGCGGCAACCACGATCCGCGCCCGGTCGAGGGCCTCATTGAGCGGGATGCCGCGCGTCCGATACACGAGGGCGAGCTCGTTCGCGTCGAGATCGAGGTCGGGGAGAACGTCGTCCGCATAGTGGCTCGGCTCGGTCGCGGCGAGGAGTTCCCGCTGCGAACGGACGGACACGAACTCCCCCGCGCCCATCGACAGGGCGCCTGCGAGGAGACCGGCGATGCCGCTGAAGAGCACGAACTGCGGCGCCGCCCCCGTTGCCCCGATGCCGAGAATGAGCGCGAGGTTCGAGACCAACCCGTCGTTCGCACCGAAGACGGCAGCCCGGAATGTCCCCGAGAGTCGCCGCCGGCCCCGTGAGGCGAGTCCGCGCACCACCTCGCGGTGGATCCGCTCGTCGGCGACCATCCGTGGTGTGGCGAACGGCTCGCGCTCGTAGGGCGAACGATCCTCCGCGTTTTGAGCGAGTGCCAGGACGAAGATCGAGCCGAAGCGCCGCGCCATCCACCCCAGCATCCGCGTGCCGACGCTGGGGGCGGGGAGCTTTGCAGGCTCTTCGCCGAGGAGCGTCAGCCAGTGCTGTTCGTGGCGGCCTTCGGCGGCGGCGAGAGCGAGGAGGATCTCCTGCTCCTCGCCCTCGCGTCTCGACGCCAGCGCGCGGTACACGCTCGCCTCGGCGCGTTCGTCGGAGAGGTACTTCGCCCAGCGGCGTCGGTCTTTAGCGGTCGGTTCCACTGTGATGGGCGCGTCCACGGTGCCTCCTGGCGAGGGTCGGTAAGCGACTACGGTATCGAGCGCTCATTTCTGAAATCGCACCGAGGCAACGATTGTCAGCATTTCGGAGCTCCGAAGGGCGCCGCGGAGTCGGGTCGTGGCGGTTCGCAGCAGCCTACGAACGCACCCGCGAGCGGAGGACGTCGATACGAGCTTGCAGCTGAGCCACGGTCGCGTGCGAGACCGCGGGGCCGCCGCACACTCGTCGCAGTTCGGCGTGCACGGAGCCGTGCGGTTCGTTGCTCTGCCTCGCATACAGCCCGACGAGGCTGTTGAGCAGCTGCCGCTGCTCTTTGAGGGTTCGGTGGAGCGCGGGCGGCAGGGTCGCCGATGCCTCCGACACTTCTCCGGAGGCCTGTTCCCCGATTTCCCGCGCGCGGCGATGGCGCGACTGGCGGGATTGCCGCTGCATCAGCAGGTCGTGAACGTGCTCGGGCTCCAGAAGACCGGGAAGGCCGAGGAATTCCTCCTCCTCGGCGCTGCCGGGCACGGCGAGCTGCCCGAACTCACGACCGTCGAACAACACCCGGTCGAAATGCGCGACCGAGCCGAGCGCCTGATAGGTGAACTCCTCCGTCAGCGCATCGGATGCCGAGTCCTCGCGTTCGGCTTCGGCCAGCAGGGTGTCTTCGAGACCGTCATCATCGCCGGATTCGCGGTCGAGTGCGTGGTCGCGCTCGCGTTCCATCTCGCCGGCGAGTGCGAGCAGTGCCGGGACGTTCGGGAGGAAGACACTCGCCGTCTCGCCGCGCTTGCGGGCTCGCACGAAACGGCCGATCGCCTGAGCGAAGAACAGGGGCGTGGACGCGGAGGTCGCGTACACACCCACACCCAGCCGCGGGACGTCGACACCTTCGGACACCATCCGGACGGCAACCATCCAGCGGGACGTGTCGTTTGCGAATGTCTCGATGCGGCCAGAGGCCGCCTTGTCGTCGGAGAGGACGACGGCGGGCATCTCGCCGGTGATCTCCTTGAGGATCGCGGCGTACGCCCGTGCCGCGGTCTGGTCGGTCGCGATGACCAGTCCCCCGGCATCCGCAACGTCTTCCCGCACTTCGGTGAGTCGCCGGTCAGCAGACCGCAGGACGGCCGGAATCCAATCGCCTTCGGGGTCGAGCGCGGTGCGCCAGGCCTGCGACGTGATGTCCTTCGTGTTGTCTTGGCCCAGATGTGCCTCGAACTCGTCACCCGTCTTGGTGCGCCAGCGCATCTTTCCCGCGTAGACGAGGAAGAGGACCGGACGAACGACGCCATCGGCGAGCGCGCGCCCATAGCCGTAGTTGTAGTCGGTGCGCGAGAGGCGGATGCCCTTCTCGTTCGGGTGGTACTCGACGAACGGAATCGGGGCGGTGTCACTGCGGAATGGTGTGCCCGACAGCAGCAGGCGCCGAGTCGCCCGGCCATACGCCTCGCGCAGGGCGTCTCCCCAGCTGAGGGCATCGCCACCGTGGTGCGCCTCATCGAGGATGACGAGGGTGCGCGCATCGCTGACGAGGCGTTGGTGAACGGATGCTTTGACGGCGACCTGCGCGTAGGTGACGGCGACGCCGTGGTACTGACGAGACGGCGCAAAGTGCCGATTGCTGAATCGCGGGTCGAGCCGCAGGGATGCCCGAGCGGCGGCATCGGCCCACTGGGTCTTGAGGTGCTCGGTCGGCGCGACCACGACGATGCGATCGACCACCCCGCGCCGAAGGAGTTCGGATGCGAGGCGCAGGGCGAACGTCGTCTTTCCGGCGCCCGGGGTCGCGGCGGCGAGGAAGTCACGCGGTCCCTTGCCGACCCCGTCAGGTCCGTCCGCGCTGAAGTACGTGTCGAGCGCTTCCGCCTGCCACGCACGAAGGCGACCGACCGTGCCCCAGGGCGCGCGCTGCGGGTAGGTCGGCGACAGGTGCTCTGCAGCAAAGCTGCCGAAGTGCTCCTGCGGGTCCTGTGTCACGAGGGACAACCCTAAACGAGCCTGCTGACATTGGGCGGCGCGATACGCTCTTACCGGACCAGGCAAGGAAATCAGGTATGCCCAGAAACGATCCACCACCGGAAGAGACCCGTTCGCCGTACGTCCCCAACGACACCGTTCACCCCTGGCGACGAATGGTTGCGATCGGCGATTCATTCACGGAGGGCATCGGCGACCCCGAGCCTTCACTCCCCGGAGGTCATCGCGGGTGGGCCGACCGTGTCGCCGAGGTTCTCGGCTCGCAGGTCGCCGATTTCGCATATGCGAACCTTGCGGTCCGCGGGAAGCTCATCGGTCAGATCGTCGCGGACCAGATCGAACCTGCGCTCGCACTGAATCCCGACCTCATCACCTTCTCCGCAGGCGGAAATGACGTCATCCGGCCGGGGTCCGATCCCGATGCGGTCGCCGAGCAGTTCGAAGACGCCGTTGTCCGGCTCACGTCGTCCGGCGCGACCATCGTGGTCTTCACGGGCATCGACACACACTTCACGCCCGTCTTGCGGGGACTGCGCGGCAAGGTCGCGATCTACAACGAGAACATCCGTGCGATCGCCGACCGTTACGACGCCATCGTCGCCGACCAGTGGGCGCTCAAAGAGATCCAGGACATGCGGTTCTTCGACGGCGACCGCCTGCACTTGAACTCACTCGGTCATCATGAAGTCGCCCGAATGGTCTTGCGCGTGCTGAACGTGCCCAACGACCTTCAGCCCATGCAGCCCGATCCGTTCCCGACGGTCACGTGGCGCGCGGCGCGCGCCAACGACCTCGTCTGGGCGCGCGAGCATCTCGTTCCTTGGGTGCTGCGGCGTGTGCGTCGGCAGTCCTCGGGAGACCTGATCACGGCCAAGCGGCCCGATGTGGGCCCGATCCTCGCACCCGCGCCGTCTGAACTTCCGCTGGAAACGACGGTCGAACTTGCTGTTGAAACGGTGGCGCCCGCCAAGGATCGCTCGAAGGGCCCAGGCCGCCCCGCCTAGCGGATTTCGTCAGCGAAGCGCCCACAGGGCAACGGCCGCGGCCGCCGCGACGTTGAGCGAATCCACTCCCCCAGCCATCGGAATCTTCACAACCGTGTCGGCGGACGCGATGGCGCGCCTCGACAGCCCATCCCCCTCCGCTCCTAAGACCAGTGCGACCTGTTCGGGCCGGTTCGCGGTGAAGTCGTCGAGGGACACGGCGTCGTCGGTGAGCGCGAGCGCTGCGATGTGCAGACCGGCATCGCCCAGGATGCCGCGGGCCACCGGCCACGGTCCCAACCGCGTCCACGGCACTTGGAAGACCGTACCCATGCTGACCCGGACGCTGCGCCGATAGAGGGGATCAGCGCACCGCTCGGAAACCAGGACGGCATCGGCGCCCAGGCCTGCCGCCGCGCGGAACGCCGCACCGACATTCGTGTGATCGACGATGTCTTCGAGAATCAGAACCAGACGCGCACCGGCGATCACCTCGGCGACGGGGGGAAGCACGGGGCGGTGCATCGCGGCGAGGGCACCGCGGTGCACGGCATAGCCGGTGAGTTGTTCGGCCACGGCATCCGTCACGACGTAGACCGGTGCAGACCCCGCGAGCTCCTCGACCTGCGCGCGCCACTTCTCCTGCACCAGCACAGACCGTGGGCGATGGCCGGCGGCAATGGCGCGCGCGATCACCTTTGCGGACTCGGCGATGTACAGACCGCCTTCGGGCTCCAGGACGCGACGCAGGGCGACGTCAGTGAGGTCGCGAAAGTCTGCGAGACGCGGGTCGGCCGGATCGTCGATCCACTCGGTGGGCATGCATCCACTGTGTCATGCGCCGACCTGTGGGGCGGTGATGGGCAGCGCGAAACATCCCCGAAAACAGCGACACATAGAGTGGAGATGCCTGGATTGCGAATGAGGGGTGGCGGCAATGTCCTCGACGGTCCCACTCGATCACGAGACGACAGCGACGATCGGCCGCGCCATCGACGCGCTCGCCGGTCGCCGTATCGCGGTGCTCACCGGTGCCGGGGTGTCCACCGACTCGGGCATCCCCGATTACCGCGGCAAGGGTGCGCCTGTGCGCACGCCCATGACGGCGCAGGAGTTTCTCGCCAGTGAGGCTGCTCGCCGGCGTTACTGGGTGGGCAGCCATCTCGGGTGGCGAGCGTTCGCCGCGTCCCAGCCCAACGACGGCCATCGCGCTCTTGCCGACCTGGAGAGCTCGGGCATCGTGTCGGGGGTCATCACGCAGAACGTCGATGGGCTCCATCTGCGCGCGGGCAGCCGGCGCGTCGTGGAACTTCACGGCACCATGCGGAGGGTGTTCTGCACGCGGTGCGGACAGGTGTTCGACAGGCGCGACCTCGCCCTGCGAGTCGAGGCGGACAACCCCTGGATCACGGTTCCCGAGGGCATCAAGTTGGGCCCGGACGGCGATGTGCTCCCGGAGTCCAGTGACGGATTCGTCGTGCCGCCGTGCAGCGTGTGCCGTGGGACGCTCAAGCCCGACGTCGTCTTCTTCGGCGAATTCATCCCGGTCGAGAAGTTCCAAGAGGCCGAGCAGCTCGTGCGGACCAGTGACGCGCTCATCGTCGCCGGCTCGTCGCTTGTCGTGAACTCCGGCATCCGCCTGGTTGAGCGGGCTCGGCGACGCAAACTCCCCGTCGTGATCATCAACCGCGGCGAGACGCGTGCCGACGCCAAGGCAACCGTGAAGATCGACGCAGGTGCGTCCGAGGTCCTGCAGGCGTTTGCCCAGACTCTGCCTGCACTGCTGACGGGGCGCTGACGCGTCGGGCGAGATGTCACCGGGCACGTCCTCCGACCCGTTGACGGCGACGTAGGCTCGAACGGTGACGACACTGACCCTCGTACGCCACGGCGAGACCGACTGGAATCGGGATCGACGCATTCAGGGCTCCACCGACATCCCGCTCAACGACGTCGGTCGGGCGCAGGCCGCGGCCACCGCTGACGTGCTGCGTGACCGTCTGGCAAGTGAGTCGAGTCTGGTCGTGGCTTCGAGCGACCTCTCGCGGGCACGCGAGACCGCGCGCATCATCGCTTCGGCCCTCGGCGCGGACGAGCCGCGAGCGTACCCGTCGCTGCGCGAGCGCAACTACGGCGAAGCCGAGGGCCTGGACGTCGACGAGTTTCGCGCCCGCTGGGGCGACTGGATCGGCGCCGAGGTCCCTGGCGCCGAGCCGTGGGCCGACGTACGTGTGCGCGCCGTCGCGGGGATCCGTGAGGTCGTGCGGGATGCGCGACGCACCGCCGCCCCCACGGCGCCGTCGCTGATCGTCGTCTCGCACGGCGCACTGATCCGCGAAGTCATCCGCCACGCCACCGCCGGTGAATTTCCTGCCCCCGGAGAGAAATTGGCGAACGGCTCGATGCACACGTTCCTCGTCGAGCGCGATCGTCTGCAGTTGCTCGCGTACTCCGGCGTCGTGGTCTAACCGATGCCCTGCGACGTCGCCGCACCGCGCTGGATGAGTGTGCGGGCGTGTCGGAGCACCGGCTCGTCCACCATGCGACCGCGGTAGGCGAACACGCCGCGCTCGTTCTCGGCCGTGGCGAGCACGCCCCGCGCCCAGGCGAGGGTCTTCGCATCCGGCTCATACGCGCGTCGGACCACGGCAACTTGGTCGGGGTGGATGCAGCCTGTCGCCGCGAAGCCGCTGGCGACGGCGTCTGACGCTTCGCGCGCGAGCCCGCGCTCGTCGGCGATCTCCATGTGCACGGCATCGATGGCGGCAATGCCGTTCACGCCCGCGGCGAGGAGCGCCCGGGCGCGGGCATAACGGGCGATGTCGCGGTAGCCGCCCTTGGGCTTGCGGGAAGAAGTCCCACCGAGCGATGCGACGAGGTCGTCGGCGCCCCACATGATCGCGATGACGTTCTGTTGAGCGGCGATCTTCTCGACAGCGGCAATCCCGCGGGCGGTCTCGCAGAGCGCGATGACCGCGAATCGTGCGTCGATCTTGCCGATGCGCTTCGCGGACTCCGACTTGGCGACCATGATCGTGCGGTAGTCGGTCTGGGACAGCGTCGCGATGTCGGCGGCGAAATCTGCGGTCCCCACCGGGTTGACGCGCACGATGACGCGATCGGGGTCGAGGTGCGAGTCGATCAGCGCACCGCGTGCACTCGCCTTCGCGTCAGCAGACACGGCGTCTTCGAGATCGAGGATGACGGCATCCGCCCGATCTGCCGCCTTCTCGTACCGATCGGGACGGTCAGCCGGACAGAAGAGGAGCGCGGGGCCCATCGTGAACGCGGTCATGAGGATTCCTCTTGTCTTTGCATCAGCGCGACGCGGGTGGCGACCGCCACGACAGTGCCGTCCTGATTGCGTCCCGTGTGCTTCATCGTGACGATTCCCTCGCTGGGACGGGATGCCGAGGGTCGAGCCGACACGATCTCGGTCTCGGTGTACAGCGTGTCGCCGGCGAACAGCGGATGCGGGAAGGTGACGTCGGAGAGTCCGAGTTGCGCGACGAGCGTGCCCTGGGTGAGTTGGGCAACGGATGCCCCGACCATCGTCGCGAGGGTCCACATGGAGTTCATGAGACGCTGACCGAACGGTTGGGTGCTCGAGTAGGCGGCATCGAGATGAAGTGCCTGCGAGTTCATCGTCAGCGACGAGAACAGGACATTGTCGGCCTCCGTCGCCGTGCGACCGGGGCGATGAAGATAGGTGGCGCCGACCTCGAACTCCTCGAAGAAGAGTCCCCGCTGCAGATGCTGGGTCACAGTTCCACGCTACCCGTCGAGTCCGAGCGCGCGCGAGATGACGAGGAGTTGAACCTCGTTCGTGCCCTCACCGATCTCGAGGATCTTCGAGTCGCGGTAGTGACGGGCGACGGGGTACTCGTTCATGAAGCCGTTCCCGCCGAAGATCTGCGTCGCATCGCGCGCGTTGTCCATCGCCGCGTCGCTCGCGGTCAGCTTCGCGATGGCGGCCTCGGTCTTGAAGGGCCGGCCCGCATCGCGCAGGCGTGCGGCGTGCAACCAGGCGAGGCGCGCATTGTGCACGCGCAGCTGCATGCGGGCGAGCAGGAACTGGATGGCCTGGCGCCGAGCGAGGGCCTCGCCGAAGACCGTGCGGCTCTGCGCGTATTCCACGGCCGCCTCGAGACATCCCTCCGCCGCTCCCGTCGACAGCGCAGCGATCGCGATGCGGCCCTCGTCGAGGATGTGCAGGAAGTTCGCGAAACCACGTCCCCGCTCCCCCACGAGGTTCTCCGCCGGAACCCGCGCGCCGGTGAAGGTCAGCGGGTGCGTGTCGCTCGCGTGCCAGCCGACCTTGTCGTACGCGGGCTCGACAGTGAAACCGCTCGTCCCGTGCGGCACCATGATCGTCGAGATCTCCTTGCGACCGTCGCGCTCGCCGGTGACGGCGGTGATGGTGACGAACCGCGAGATCGATGTGCCCGAGTTCGTGATGAACTGCTTGGCCCCATCGATGACCCATTCGCCGTCGTCGAGACGGGCCGTCGTGCGTGTGGCGCCCGCGTCGGAACCTGCCTCGGGTTCGGTCAGCCCGAACCCGCCCAGCGTGCGCCCGGCCAGCAGGTCAGGGAGATACTCCGCCTTCTGTGCGTCGCTCCCGAATCTGAAGATCGGCATCGCACCGAGGCTGACGCCGGCCTCGAGGGTGATGGCGATGGACTGGTCGACACGTCCGAGTGCCTCGATCGCAAGGCACAGGGTCAGGTAGTCCCCGCCCTGACCGCCCACCTCTTCGGGGAAGGGAAGGCCGAACAGTCCCATATCGCCCATCTGGGCGATGACGTCCATCGGCAGTGTCTTCGTGCGGTCGGCCTCATATGCCTGCGGTGCGACCACTTCGTCGGCGAAGTCACGCACCAGCCGAGCAAGCTCGAGCTGCTCGTCGGCAAGATCGTAGGTGGACAGATCAATGGTCATCGGAATTCTCCATCGGTGGTTCGGTCACGTCATCGGTGACGTTGTTGGTGACGTTGTTTGTGACCTCGGCGAGCAGTTCGTCCCGGCGCACCTGCGCGCCGGTGGCAACGTGGACGCGAACGACGCCATCGTGCGGCGCCGTGACGGAGTGCTCCATCTTCATCGCTTCGACGGTCACAATGCGGTCGCCGGATGCCACGACCTGACCATCCGCGACGTGAACGGCCACCACGGTCCCGGGCATCGGCGACACCAACTCGGGTGAGGTCGCATCGGCGCCACGTTCGAGCGCCGCCAGGCGGCGGGTGAGAGCGTCTCGTCGGGAGATCGGACGCAGGCGCCATGCTCTGCCCTCGGCGTGAACCCACACGTCTCCGTCGGCATCGATGCGCGTGAGCAGGTCGACGGGGGTGATCGCACGATCAGTGGAGACGGATCCGCCGTCGGTGTCGAACGAGCGCGCTTGATCAGCAGGCTCGCCCCATCCCGTGCGCCAGACGGCGGATGCCGTCCCCATGACGGTCAGCGGGGCCGCCTCGGCGGCAGCGGCGACGACCTCCGACGGGGGCAGTTCGGCGACGGGCTGCGGGCGTCGGTCGATGAGTCCGGTATCGAGGTCCCCCGCGCGCACGGCGTCATCGGCGAGCAGGTCACGGAGGAACGCGATGTTCGAGTCGACGCCCAGCAGGACGGTATCCGCCAATGCAGTGTCGAGCCGGCGGAGCGCGTCGGAGCGATCCGTGCCGAAGGCGATGACTTTGGCGATCATGGGGTCATAGTCGGCGGTGATGTGCGATCCGGTCTCGATCCCGGCGTCGGTGCGTATGCCTTCCGCAGCACGCCACAGGAGCACGTCTCCCGTCGCGGGGAGGAATCCGCGTTCGGGGCTCTCTGCGTACACCCGCGCCTCGATTGCGTGACCGCTGAGCTGCACGTCGTCCTGGGCGATGGCCAGCGGCTCCCCCGCCGCGATCCGCAGCTGTGCGGCCACGAGATCCATCCCCGTGACCAGTTCCGTAACGGGATGCTCGACCTGCAACCGCGTGTTCATCTCGATGAAGAAGAACTCGTCGGGGCTTTCAGCGGACACGAGGAACTCCACCGTGCCGGCGCCACGATAATCCACACTCTCTGCAGCCGCGCAGGCAGCGGCACCGAGGCGTGCGCGAAGCGCCTCGTCGACGATGGGCGACGGCGCCTCCTCGATGACCTTCTGGTGACGACGCTGCAGCGTGCACTCGCGCTCGCCGACATGAATGACGGCGCCGTGTGCGTCGGCGAGCACTTGAACCTCGATGTGTCGCGGTCGATCGATCAGTCGCTCGAGCAGCAACGTGTCGTCGCCGAACGCACCGGCCGCGACACGGCGCGCAGTCTCCAGCGCAGACGGCAGCTCGTCCGGATTGCGAACGATCTGCATGCCTTTTCCGCCGCCGCCGGCCGAAGGCTTCACGAGGAGGGGGTAGCCGACCTCGTCGGCGCGCCGAGCGATCTCGGCATCCGAAAGTCCGACAGCGCTGAACCCCGGCACGGTGGGCACCCCACGCGCGATCACGTGATCTTTGGCCCGGATCTTGTCGCCCATGACCTCGAGCGCCTCGATACCGGGCCCGATGAACACGATGCCGGCGTCCGCACATGCCCGCGCGAAGTCGGCGTTTTCGGACAGGAAGCCGTAGCCGGGGTGAATCGCCTGCGCCCCTGTCGCGAGGGCGGCGGCAATCACGGCGTCCGCATTCAGGTAGGAGGACGTGGCGGCGGCGGGGCCGATGCGCACGGCGACGTCGGCCTCACGCACGTGCGGAGCGTCGACGTCGGCATCGCTGTACACAGCGACAGAGCGGATGCCGAGCCGTTGCAGAGTGCGGATGATGCGGCGTGCGATCTCACCACGGTTGGCGACGAGGACGGTTTGGAAGGGGGCCATGTCGCTCACATCCGAAAGAGGCCGAAGCGGGGCTCGGGAAGCGGCGTGCGCGAGGCGACGTCGAGCGCGAGCCCGAGGACGGTGCGGGTGTCGGCGGGATCGATGATGCCGTCGTCCCAGAGTCGAGCCGTGGCGTAGTACGGGTCGCCCTGCGCATCGTATTGCGAGCGGATCGTCGATTCGAAGCTCGAGCGCTCCTCGGCATCCCATTCCTCGTCTCGAGCCGCAAGCTGGTCGGCCTTCACGGTCGCGAGGACGGACGCCGCCTGCGGCCCTCCCATCACCGAGATCCGGCTCGCCGGCCACGACCACAGGAACCGCGGCGAATAGGCGCGGCCGCACATCGAGTAATTGCCGGCTCCGAACGAGCCCCCGATGAGAATCGTGAACTTCGGGACGCGGGTCGTGGCGACGGCGGTGACCATCTTCGCCCCGTCTTTGGCGATACCCCCGGCTTCGGCGTCGCGGCCCACCATGAACCCCGAGATGTTCTGGAGGAACAGCAGCGGGATGCCCCGTTGGTCGCACAACTCGATGAAGTGCGCGCCCTTCGAAGCTGACTCACTGAACAGAATGCCGTTGTTGGCGACGATGCCGACGGGGTGACCATGGATCTTCGCGAACCCGGTGACGAGGGTGGTGCCATAGAGGCGCTTGAATTCGTGGAAATCGCTCGCGTCGACGAGTCGGGCGATCACGTCGCGGACGTCATACGACTGGGTGAGGTCGGTGGGGACGAGATCGTAGAGGTCGTCGATCGGCGATAGCGGTTCGCGGGTGGCGCTGACCGTCCAGGCGGCCGGCAACGGTGGCGGCAGGGTGGCGACGATATCGCGCACGATCTCCAGCGCGTGTTCGTCGTCTTCGGCGAGGTGATCCACGACCCCCGACCGGGTGGCGTGCAGTTCTCCACCGCCGAGTTCCTCCGCCGTCACGATTTCGCCGATCGCGGCTTTCACGAGCGGCGGCCCGCCGAGGAAGATCGTGCCCTGCCCTCGCACGATGACGGTCTCGTCGCTCATCGCGGGAACGTATGCCCCACCCGCCGTGCACGACCCCATGACGGCGGCGATCTGCGCAATCCCTGCGGCCGACATCCGCGCCTGGTTGAAGAAGATGCGCCCGAAGTGATCCCGGTCGGGAAAGACCTCATCCTGCATGGGAAGGAATGCCCCACCCGAATCGACCAGGCTGATGCACGGCAGACGATTCTCCAGCGCGACTTCCTGCGCCCGGAGGTGCTTCTTCACGGTCAGCGGGTAGTAGGTGCCGCCCTTCACGGTGGCATCGTTGCAGATGACCATCACATGCCGACCGTGGACGAGTCCGATGCCGGCCACCACCCCGGCGGCAGGCGCGTCGCCGCCATAGAGGCCTTCCGCGGCGAGTGGAGCGAGTTCGAGGAAGGAACTTCCCTCGTCGAGAAGGCGGGCGATGCGCTCGCGGGGCAGGAGCTTGCCGCGGGAGACATGACGTTCGCGCGCTCGTTCCGGGCCGCCGCGTCGGACCGTCGCCAGGCGGTCGTGCAGTTCGGCTGCGAGGGTTCGCTGGTCGGTCATGCCATCTCCGTCGATCGCGTCAGCTCGTGTACCCGTAGCGCTCTGAGGTGCGCATCCGTTAATCTTCACTAACTGAGATTCCAGGTTAGCGAGGATTAACTGAGATGGCAACAGAGCGAGATCGCGCCAAAGCCGACCGCGCCGGGGCACTTCGTCGCGAAGCCGCCCGACTGTTCGCCGACCGCGGCTTCGATGGGGTGAGCCTGGAGGATCTCGGCGCTGCGGTCGGCATCACCGGGCCTGCGGTGTACCGGCATTTCGCCAACAAGAGCGCCGTGCTGGCGTCGATTCTGCTGCGAGTGAGTGAAGGGCTCCGCGACGGTGGCCAGCGGGTCATTTCCACCACGGATGACGCCGCGGGACAGCTCACCGACCTCATCGCCTTTCACGTCGATTTCGCGCTGTCGAGTGCCAACGTCATCCGCGTTCAGGACCGTGATCTGGAACGTCTGGCCGATGATGATCGGCGCACCGTGCGACGTCTGCAGCGTGAGTACGTCGAATTGTGGGTCGGCGTCCTCGCTCGCCTGCACCCGGAGCGCTCCCCCGCCGACCTCCGCGTTCGGGCGCACGCGTGCTTCGGATTGATCAATTCGACGCCGCACAGCGTCCGCGCTCTCGCCGATGCGCCCACCGACGGACAGGTCCGTAGGATCCTCGAGTCGATGGCCATTGCTGCGTTGTCGGCCTGAATCAGCGCATCAGCATCGCGCGCCCCGGCTCACGGAGGAGACTGCCGACATCCGCGAGGAACCGCGCGCCTTGCTCGCCGTCGACCAGGCGGTGATCGAACGACAGGCTGAGCGTCATGACGTCGCGGAGAGCGATTTCTCCGCGGTGCTCCCACGGCATCCGGCGCACGGCGCCCAGGCCCAGGATCCCGGCCTCGCCGGGATTGAGGATGGGCGTCCCGGCGTCAACGCCGAAGACGCCGATGTTCGTGATCGAGAACGTTCCGCCCGACATCTCGGCCGGTGAGGTCTTGCCTGCGCGAGCCTTTTCGGCCAGCGCCCCGATCGCATCCGCCATTTCGACGAGCGTCAAGGTATCGGCATCCCGGATATTGGGTACCACGAGGCCGCGCGCGGTCGCTGCCGCGATTCCGAGGTTCACGTAGGCGGGTTCGACGATCTCCCCCGCGGGGGCATCCCAGCGCGAGTTCAGAGACGGCATCCGAGCCAGCGACAGGCAGACCGCTTTCGCGGCGACGGCGAGGATGCCGATGCGGTGTCCCTCGAGCGATCGGTCCGCCTTGAGAGACGCGAGCAGGTCGGAGGTTGCGGTGACATCGACGGTGAGGAATGTCGTCACGTGCGGCGCCGTGAACGCAGAGCGCACCATCGCCTCTGCGGTGAACTTGCGCACGCCTCTGATCGGGATGCGGCGTTCGCGCGGCCCGCGTCCGACGAGAGAATCCGGAGCGAGAGACTCCGCGTTCCCCGGGACATCCAGCGGGATGGCGGATTCCTCTGTCGCTGCGGTGTCGATGCCGAACCGTGCAGCGTGCGCTTCGACATCGGCCCGCGTGATGAGTCCATCGGCGCCGGTTCCCGTGATGAGACCGAGTTCGACTCCGTTGTCCTTCGCGAATTTCCGGACGGGAGGTGTCGATCGTGGGCGCTCCGTCGGTCTCTCGACCGTCTCCGTGGCGGCGATCGCGTCGTGGGGTGCAGATTCGGAGGTATCCGAGTCTTGATCTACCGCGACGGCGATTCCGGATGCCCCGCGGCGCGCTCGACGCTGAGGGCGCCCCTTCGATGCGGGCGCCGCTCCATAGCCGACGAGATTCGGCTGAGGCTTCGCGTCCTCCGCGTCGCCTGCGCTGTCGTCTCCGCTGTCGTCACTGGTCTCTGCAGCATGGCTGGTATCCGGAGCGACCGGAACGTCGCTCTCCCCACCGATATCGAATTCGATGAGCGCAGCGCCGACTTCCACCGTGTCGCCCGCTTCGGCGTGCAACGCCGTCACGGTGCCCGCATGAGGCGAGGGCAGCTCGACGATCGCTTTCGCCGTTTCGACCTCGGCGATGGTCTGGTTGAGCGCCACAAAATCTCCAGGTGCGACCAGCCACTGAACGATCTCCGCCTCGGGCAGACCTTCGCCGAGGTCGGGCAAGCGGAATTCAGCGATCATCGGCCGGCCCCAGACAGGCTGTTCGGGCGGTCGAGCACGCGGTCGACCGCATCCAGGATCCGGTCGAGGTCGGGAAGGTGGAACTTCTCGAGCTTCGCAGGCGGATACGGAATGTCGTGTCCGGTGACCCGCACCGGGGCGGACTCCAGGTAGTTGAAGCAGTGTTCCGTGACGCTCGCGATGAGTTCCGCGCCGACGCCCGCTTCGCGAGCGGCCTCATGGGTGACAACGACGCGTCCCGTCTTGCGGACGGATGCGGTCACGGTGGCGTAGTCGACCGGCGAGATGGAACGGAGGTCGATGACCTCGAGCGAGATGCCCTCGTCTTCGGCCGCCGCGGCGGCGTCAAGGGCCGTCATCACCTGAGCGCCGTACGTGAGGATCGTGACGTCCGTACCCGCCCGCACCACGCGCGCCAACCCCATCGGTGCGGCGTCGGCGATGTCGGCCTCGAGGTCGACCTCGCCCTTGGAGTGATAGAGCCGCTTGGGCTCGAAGAACACCACCGGATCGTCGCTGGCGATGGCCTGCCGGAGCATCGTGTAAGCGTCCTGAGGGTTGGAGACCGCGACCACGCGAAGGCCGGCCGTGTGGACGAAGTAGGCCTCGGGAGACTCGGAGTGGTGCTCGGCTGCCCCCACGCCGCCCGCCCACGGAATGCGAATCGTGATCGGCATCCGGACCTTGCCCTGAGTGCGGTAATGAAGCTTGGCGACCTGACAGACGATTTGGTCGAAGGCCGGGTACACGAAGCCGTCGAATTGCACCTCGACGACCGGCCGGAAGCCGCGGAACGCCAGCCCGACCGCTGTCCCCATGATCCCGGATTCGGCGAGCGGCGTGTCGATGACCCGCTGCGCACCGTAGGCGTCGAGCAGACCATCGGTGATGCGAAAGACCCCGCCGAGCTTGCCGACGTCCTCCCCCATCACGAGAACCCGATCATCGTCTGCCATCGCCCGGTGCAACCCGGCTCCGATCGCTTTGCCCATCGTGAGCTGAGTCATCGCGCACCGGCCTCGTCGTCGAACGTGCCCAGGTAGGCGGCATAGTCCTCACGCTGACGGTCCAGGCCCGCATGCGGTGCGCTGTACACGTTGTCGAGGATCTCCAGCGGTCCCCGCGAGACGTATCCGAGCGCGCTCGCGCGCATGGCCGCGGCATACCGCGCACTCTCGTCCTCGACGGCAGCGACGAAATCGTCGTCGAGCATTCCCTCGGCCCGAAGGTAGGTCTCGAACCGTGTGAGTGGGTCGCGCCCCCGCCACAGTTCGAGCTCGTCGCGGTCGCGGTAACGCGTCGGGTCGTCGGACGTGGTGTGCGGGCCCATCCGGTACGTGACGGCTTCGATGAATGCGGGTCCCGCGCCCGAGCGGGCATGGTGGAGCGCCCAGCGCATCGCACCGACACAGGCGAGGACATCGTTTCCATCGACCCGCATGCTCGGGATGCCGAAGCCCGGCGCGCGTCCGGCGATCGGGAATCGTGCTTGCACCGTCACCGGCTCGGAGATCGCCCAGTGGTTGTTCGAACAGACGAACACCATGGGGCTGCCGAAGGAGGAGGCGAAGATCATCGCCTCGTTGACGTCACCCTGGCTCGTGGCGCCGTCGCCGAAGTACGCGACAGCGACCTGGTCTCCGCCGTCCCGTTGAATTCCCATCGCGTACCCGGCGGCGTGCAGTGTCTGAGCGCCGATGATGATCTGTGGATTGGCCATGTTCAGCTCGAACGGGTCGTACGTGCTGTGGACCTCACCTCGCCATGAGCCGATGAGGTCGGCGGGCGTCGCCCCTCGCACGAGTTGGACGCCGATTTCGCGATAGCTCGGGAACAGGAAGTCGTCGGAGCGGCACGCGTGAGCGGTTCCGACCTGCACGGCTTCCTGACCCTGCGCGGGTGCCCACAGGCCGAGCTGTCCCTGACGCTGCAGTGCAACGCCCTCCGCGTCGATGCGACGTGCCTTGACCATGTCGCGGTACAGACTGCGGAGGTCGTCCGCATCCAGATCGGCGATGTGGGCATCCAGCTCGGAGTCGTGGATGCGGGTGCCGTCGGGGGTCAGCAGTCGTGCAACGTCGGCGTCGAGATCGGCTGGCGCCTCGGCCGCGGGGGTCAGGGTGTGCGTCATTGTCATCCCTCCTGAGTCGGCTCATCCGTCTTGTGGACGGGGAGCCTTGCAGTGTGCCGACATCGTCGCCGGTACCTCGGGATGCTACGTCGATATCGCACCTCGCTCAAGTATCTGGGCCTGGCTTGAGCATGTTGCCCAGTGAGAGTATCGGCACCGTGCTAATCTTTCGCACTATGGGGACTCTCGATCACGTCGATCTGGCGCTTTTGAACGTACTCGCGGGCGACCCGCGGGCGACCGTCGTCGCGCTTGCCGAGCGTCTGGGGCTCTCGCGAAACACGGTGCAGGCTCGGATGGGGAAGCTCGAGCGTGCCGGCGTCTTCCTGTCGTACGAACGCTCCATCTCCACGCAGGCGCTGGGGTATCCGATCGAGGCGATGATCAACGTGATGGTGACGCAGGCTCAGTTGCCCTACATCACCGCGCAGCTCGAGCGGTTCCCCGAGGTCGTGCAGGCGCACGGTCTCAGCGGCCAGGTGGATCTGCTCGTTCGGGTTGCGGCGCGCGACACGAAGCATCTGTTCGAAGTGGATGCGCGAATTCTGGCCATCGAGGGTGTTCAGCGCACGGAGACATCCCTCGTGATGGGTGAGGTCATCGGATATCGGGTGCGCCCGCTGCTCGAGCAGGCGCTGCCCGAGTCTCGACCGCCTGAGGCCTGACTGCTGGAGCCTGACTCTGAGTCGCGCCGGCATCGCGTCGGACGAGGACGACCCCGACGAGGATGAGCGCTCCGCCGACGAACTGGATCGGTGCGGGCACCTCGCCCAGCAGCAGCCAGGCGAATCCGAGGGCGAACAGCACTTCGGACAAGCCGATGAACGATGCCAGACGTGAGCCGATACGCGGTACGGCCATGACGCCGAGGGCGTAGCCCACTGTGGTTCCCACGGCTCCCACCCAGAGGATCGGGAGGATGGCGGGAACGATCGCGCCGCCGATTTCGACCGAAACGGCCGGCGCGGCGAAGGGCATCGCGCCGATGGCGGTGAGAACGCCGATGAACAGCGCGCCCACGAGCAGTCCTCCGGACGCCAAGACGATCGGATGCAGCCCATCCCCGGTGCGATCGGCCATCACGAAGTACACGCAGACGCACACGGCGGCGGCCAGCGCGAAGAGGGTTCCGAGGAGATCGAAGCGCGCTCCGGTGATGTCGACGACAAGCACGAGGCCGATGACGGCGGTTGCCGCACCGATGAGCACGAGTCGCGAGGGCGCGCGCCGGGTTCGCAGCCAGACGAATCCCACGAGCATGATCGGGGCGAGGTACTGGATGAGCAAGGCGACCGCCACCGGCATCCGCTGCATGGCGGAGAAGAAGAACAGCTGACACCCGGCGACCGGCACGAGGCCGAAGATGACCAGCGCTCGCCAATGCCGACGAAGGAACCCGCGTTCGCGAATCATCGCCCGGACCAGCGCCGGCGAGAGCACGAGTCCGGCGAGCCCCATGCGAATGAGAAGAGCGGCGCTGAGCGACCACCCTGCCTCGAGGAGGGGCTTGACGAGCGGTCCGCTCGAGGAGAAGGCCAGGGCCGACGCCACGGCCATCACGATCCCGCCGGTGGCATGGCTGCGGGTATCGCGCGCGGTGGCGATGATCGGTAGCGATGCCGTATCGGATGTCATGGTCACTCTTCGTCGGGCGGGCTTCGGTAGTCAGGAGTAAAAGATGCTTACACTGGTGACAGTACTGGATCCATCCGTCAGGAGTCAACATGGCTTTCATCCATGACACGGAACTCTCTTTGCGTGCCGCCACAGCGCTCGTGAACACCCTCCCCGAGACCGATTCGGCAGGTCAGGACACGCTGGTCACCAACGCGGATCTGGAGGCGTACCTCGCCGAGCATCCGTACACCGGCGTTGTCTTGGGCGATGAAACAGAGCTGCGCGGCGTCCGCGCGATTCGCTCCCGACTTCGCGCATTGTGGGACGTCGACCGCAACGGGGCGGTCGCGCTCGTCAACGAAATGCTCCGCGACGGGCATGCTCTCCCCCAACTCGCGATCCACGACGGATTCGACTGGCACATCCACGCAACGGACGAATCAGCCTCGCTGGGCACCCGCATCATGGTCGAGGCCGCGATGGCCTTCGTCGACGTCATTCGCTCCGACGACTACGACCGGGTGCGCATCTGCGACGCCGAGGACTGCGCCTCGGTGTACATCGACTTCTCGAAGAACGGCTCGAAGCGCTACTGCGACTCGGGCAACTGCGGCAACCGCATGAACGTCATCGCGTATCGGCGCCGGAAGGCTCAAGAAACCGCCTGATCGCGGCCGCGGCCGGTTGCGGCGTCTCGTAGTGGATGAGGTGACCGACATCCGCGATCTCGATCAATGTCGCGTCGGGGAACAGCGTCTGCAGGTGACGCTCTGCCTCGATCGGCGTGATGTCGTCACGGTCGGCGGCGATGAGAAGCGTAGGCTGCGTGATCTTCGGCGCGTAGGCGCGGACGTCGTTGGAGACGGACGCGAGAAACGCGTCGTGGAGCACATCCCGGTCGGCGAACCGAGAGAAGTAGGTGTCGTGCTGATCGTTGACGAAGGCGCGCAACTGCGGATCTTTCGTCTTGGTCATCGAGGCGCTCATCACGCGAACGATCAGACGGCTGCGCAGCACCCACTCCCCTAGGCGCTTCGGCAGCTTCGCACCCGCCCAGTAGTAGAAGACCGCGAGGCGGGTGAGGATCCCCCGGGGGCCCTCCAAGGCCGGCGCCCCGATCGGGTTCACCAAGATGACGCGCGAGGTGGGCAGTCCGCCGGCGACCGCGGCAGAGACGACGATCGAACCGAAGGAGTGCCCCAGGATGTCGGCATCCGGTGCCGCGGCATCTGTGAAGGCCGTCAGCCACTCAGCGTACGTGGCGAGATTGTGTTCACGACCCGGCAGTGGTGGCGTCTCCCCGAATCCGGGAAGGTCAGGCGAGATCACCCGGATGCCGTCGAGGTACGCGACGACGGGTTCGAGGCCATGGTGCTCGCCACGGAAGCCGTGGACGGCGACGATCGTTGTCGCCGCGTCATCGGGGCCGTATACCCAGTACGCGGTCGTGCCGCCGAGGATCTTGATCTCGTGGCGGGTGACCGGAATCTCCGCAAGGCGAGCGGCGTAAGGATGCGGTGCGGACACCCGCCCAGTCTACGAGTCCGGCGCGGCAGAGCCGGAGTGTCTGCGTTCTTTGTCGGAGGTGCGCCGTAGCGTCAAAGCATGGACCAGTGGCAACCCGAGCCGCTCCCCCTGTGGGAGTCTCCCGCGTGGACCCGTGTGGTCGGCGTCTTCGATTTGGAGACGACAGGAGTGGATGTGACGAGTGACCGCATCGTCACCGCCCATGTGGGCCTGCTCGATGGGACGGGCGCCGTTGTTCGCGCTCATGACTGGCTCGCCAACCCGGGTGTGGAGATTCCCGAGGGTGCGGCTGCCATTCACGGTGTCACGACGGCGCACGCCGTGGCGCACGGCCGCCCCGCGGTCGAGGTCATCGCTGAGGTCGCCGATGCGCTGCGGGCGATCCTGGATGCCGGGATTCCCGTCGTGGCGTACAACGCACCCTACGACTTCTCGTTGCTCAAGCATGAGGCGATTCGCCACGGCATCCCTCCCCTCCTCGATCCTTCGCCCGTGATCGATCCCCTTGTGGTCGACAAGCGATACGACCGGTACCGTCGCGGAAAGCGCAGGCTGACCGACGTCGCGGCGCATTACGCCGTTCGGCTCGACGCGGCCCACGAGGCGTCAGCCGATGCGATCGCCGCAGGACGGGTCGCGCAGGCCCTCGCCGAGCGCTTCGGGCAGACGCTCCCCGCCACCGCGCACGAACTCCACACCGAGCAGATCGGGTGGGCACGCGATCAGGCCGACAGTCTGTCGGAGTACTTCATCCGCATCGGCCGCCTCGACCCGGACGATCGCCTCGACGGCAGCTGGCCCATCCGCTGAACCGTACGAAAACGAGAAGGCCCCCGCCGTAGCGGGGGCCTTCGTTCGGTGGACCTGAGGGGACTCGAACCCCTGACCCCCTGCATGCCATGCAGGTGCGCTACCAGCTGCGCCACAGGCCCGAACTCGCCGCCCCGGTGCGGGGCAACTCGAACAGATTACTACACTCGCGGACCGTCTTCCTAACGAGGACGGGGTCTCGGGAGTGTCGCGCCCTACTCCGCCGTGGTCGCCCGTGCAGGGAGTTCGATCGGGATGGTCGGGCAGTCCTTCCAGAGGCGCTCCAGACCGTAGTACATGCGCTCTTCCTCGTGGAAGACGTGCACGACGAGGTCACCGAAGTCCAGCAGCACCCAGCGAGATTCTTTGCGACCTTCACGCCGGATGCGGCGGTGTCCCGCAGCGAGAAGTTCATCCTCGATCTCATCGGCGATTGCGGCGACGTTGCGCTCGCTGCGGCCTGTGACGATCAAGAATGCGTCGATGAGCGGCAGAGGACCCGAGACGTCGAGCGCGACGAAATCCTCCCCACCCTTGGACTCGGCAGCGATGGCCGCAATGCGGACCATCTCGTGCGACTGTGGGCTGGCGGTCATTGGAAGACTCCGGTCACGAAGGCGAGGATGAGAACCCCGGCCAAAGCAACCGCGAGCACCCCCGCGGTAATGGCGAGCACCATCATCAGCCGGCTGCCCTTTTCGGGGGCAGGCGGCCGGATGACTTCATCGGCGCTCTTGATGGTACTGATGGCCGCACTGGCCGAGATGGGGGTGGGTGAGGAGGACGCGGGAAGTTCGCCATCGAGGAGGACGGAGTCCGCCTCATGACCATCCGCGGTCCCGGGAACCGTTCCCGTCGAACCGTATCGGTCCGGCAGGTTGAACGTGCCCGTGATGAGAACCTCACCCGTCGCATTGACCGGCGACACGAGTGGTCCGGTGTCGGGCGTCTGCGAAAGGATCAACGCGTTCGCGGCGCCGAGGGTTCCGGTCGAGGTCGAGCCGCTGGAGAGCAATTGGTCGAACGATGGCGGCAGATCGACCTTGACGGACTCGCCGGCGAGAAGTTCCGCGCCGAACGCGGCGGCAACCACAGGGTGGCTCGTGCGGTCTTCGTCGTCCTGATCCGCATCGTTTGCGTCTGCTGTCTGCTCAGGCTCGGCGTGTGCTTCCTCAGCGTCGTCTGTGCCAGCATCCTCAGCGTCTTCGTGAACGGACTCGCTGGTGTCGGCATCCGATTCGGACGCGGCATCGGCATCCGTCTCCGACGGATCGATGGTCGTTTCGTCCTCGAGGAGGATGACGTCGCCAGAGTCGGATTCCTCGTGCAGCGATGTCCTCTACCGGCTCATCGGTCGAGGTCGCAGCGCTGTCGTCGGCCGATTCGTCGGGTTCGACGATCTCGGCGACGATGACGTCTTCCGTCACGCTCTCGACGGGTTCCTCTGCGGACGTGGCCGGGATGGCGGAGACCCGCGCATACGCGGCGGCCATGTCAGCAGAGATGACCGGGACGGATGCCGTGCGAATCCGCTCCTGCTGGCGTGCTTGGCGGCGCGTCAGTGCGGGCGCCTCGAGGTCGACCGACGAGTCGGCAACGGGAGCTTCATGCACCTCGACGGGCTCCGCAGCGCGCGGGATCGAAGCGGCGCTGACGGGCGTGGCGGCCACCGGCGGCGGGACCGCGGGGGTTTCATCCTGCTCGGGCGCCTCGGTAGGATTCTGGTCTTCGTCGGACGGCACGTCACTGACAGGAGCATCGCTGGCGGGCGCATCACTGTCGGGAGCGTCACTCACAGGCTCGTCGCTGGCGGGCACGTCGCTGATGATCGACACCGACGCGGTGTTACGGATCTCCCGCAGCTGCTTTCGTGTGAGCTGAGGAGTGTCTGGCTGCTCGGGTGTGCTCATGCCTCGCTCCGATAAAGGTGATGTTTCGCAATGTATTGGACCACGCCGTCGGGAACCAGGTACCACACGGGGTGTCCTCTTTTTACGCGGTCCCGACAGTCTGTCGAGGAGATCGCCAACGCGGGGATCTCAAGCAGGCTCGCATCCTCATTCGGCAGCGAATCCGTGCTGAGGACATGTCCAGGTCGGGAGACGGCAACGAAATGGGCGAGGCCCCACAACTCATCATGGTCCCTCCAGCTGAGAATCTGCGCGATGGCGTCGGCGCCGGTGATGAAATACAGCTCTGCGCCAGGACGCTGCGTCTTCAAATCCCGAAGAGTGTCGATGGTGTACGTCGGACCATCGCGGTCGATGTCAACCCGGCTGACCGTGAACTGGGGGTTGGATGCCGTGGCAATGACCGTCATGAGGTAGCGGTCTTCGCTCGCGGAAACGCCTGACTTCTGCCAGGGCCGTCCGGTGGGGACGAAGATCACTTCATCGAGGTCGAACGATTGCGCGACCTCACTCGCGGCAACGAGGTGACCGTGGTGAATCGGGTCGAACGTGCCACCCATCACCCCGATCCGCGGGGTCCGCGCGTCTGTCATTCAGCAGGCCTAGTGGTGGCCGTGTCCCGCCTGCGGGAGTTCGTGTGTCGCGGCATACACTTCGGCTTTGCCCGCGTGCCGGTTGGCGACGTTGCGGTAGGACATCACGACGAGGCCCAGCGCGATGAAGGTCACCAGGGCGATGACGCCGAAGATCGAGGTCTGCAACTGGACGTTGTGATGCTCGGTCTCGGTTGCCGCGAAAGCAACGATCGTGGCGAGGGTCATTTTGACTCCGTTCGGGTTCGCAAGGTGGCGCACATCGAGTTTATGCGGTCAGGGACGAATCTGCCCGGACCCGCGCGCCAGCCACTTGGTGCTGGTGAGCTCAGGAAGGCCCATGGGCCCCCGTGCGTGCAGCTTCTGGGTGGAAATTCCCACCTCGGCGCCGAAGCCGAACTCTCCACCGTCGGTGAAGCGCGTGGATGCGTTGGCCATCACGACCGCGGAATCCACTTCGGCGAGGAACCGTTCGGCGTTGTCGTCATCGGTCGTGATGATCGACTCGGTGTGGTGCGTCGAATACTGACGGATGTGCGCAAGGGCTTCGTCGAGGTCGTCAACGACGCGCATCGACAGGTCGAGGCTCATGTGCTCGGTCGCCCAGTCGTCATCGTGGGCGGGAACGATTCCGGTGGCGAGCGTCTGCACCTCGGCGTCGCCGTGGACGGTCACTCCGGCATCCTGCAAAGCGGTGACGACCGGCGGAACCAGTCTCGCCGCGGCATCACGGACGACCAGAACCGTCTCAACCGCGTTGCAGACACTGGGACGCTGCACTTTCGCGTTGACCACGATGTCGCGTGCCCACTCGAGCGGAGCGGTGCTGTCCAGCACGATGTGCACCACCCCTGCGCCGGTCTCGATCACGGGGACAGAGGATTCGGTGACGACGGTTTCGATCAGCTGCGCACTTCCGCGTGGAATGAGCACGTCGACGATGCCCCGCGCGCCCATCAGCGCCCGTGCGCCGTCCCGACCGAAGTCGTCGACGCTCTGGATCGCCTCAGGGGTGATTCCCTGGTCTGCGAGAGCGCCGCGCATGGCGGAGACGAGTGCGGCGTTGGATGATTGTGCGGCCGAACCGCCGCGCAGCACGACGGTGTTGCCGGAGCGGAGGGCCAAAGCGGCGATGTCGACGGTGACGTTCGGGCGGGCTTCGTAGATCGAGCCCACAACGCCGAAGGGAACGGAGACCTTCTGCAGAAGCACGCCGTTCGGAAGGGTCCGCTCGTCGAGCACGCGGCCGACCGGGTCGGGGAGATCGGCGACGTCACGCACGGCTTCGGCCAACGAGCGCACACGGGCTTCATCGAGTCGAAGTCGGTCGAGCAGCCCGTCCGAGAGCCCGTCGCGACGCCCGCGCTCGAGATCCTCGCCGTTGGCCGCCACGATCGTCGCCGCGGCGGCTTCGATGGCGGCGGCGATGGCCCGAAGCGCGTCAGCCTTCTCGGCATCCGTCAGCAGACCGACCTGGCGCGCAGCGTTCTTCGCGAGCAGCATGCGCTCGTGCGCGGTGACGGCGATCATGGTCATGATGCCAGTGTACCGACGGTGGAGTCCCTGCTCAGTGCCGCTCCACGCGGCCGATGGGGCCGGTGCGCGGTGCGGATGTCGCGGTCGGATCTGGTTCGAACCAGGTGCCGATCTCGGTGCCGCGCAATGCGTCATCGACGAGGTCAGCGCTGGTGACGAGCACACCGATGCCGGATGCCGCGGCCAGCTTCGCAGCGGACACTTTGGTGGCCGCTCCCCCGGTGCCGACGCTGTTGACGACGACCGAGCCGAACTCGAATCCGTGGAGATCGTCGTCATGTGCCACCCGCGCGATCGGCACGGCGCCGGGCTCGCTCGGAGGTCGCGTGTAGAGCGATTCGATGTCGCTCAGCAAAATCAGCGCATCGGCGCCGATCAGCTGCGCCACGAGCGCCGCGAGACGGTCGTTGTCACCGAAGCGGATCTCGTGGGTGGCGACGGTGTCGTTCTCGTTGACGATCGGGAGGATACGAAGACCCAGAAGACGTTCCATGGCGCGGCGCGCGTTGGAGCGGTGAGTCGGGTTCTCGAGGTCCCCAGCGGTGAGCAGCACCTGACCCGCGACGATGCGGAACGGCCGCAGCGCTTCCTGGTAGCGGTAGATGAGGACGTTTTGGCCGACGGCCGCGGCGGCCTGTTGCGTCGCGAGGTCGTCGGGACGTCCGTCGAGCTGCAGGAAAGGCATGCCGGTCGCGATCGCGCCCGACGAGACGAGGACCACTTCGGTGCCGCGTCCGTGGGCGGCAGCGAGAGCGTCGACGATCATCGGGATCTTGCCCGCGTTCTCACCGCTGATCGATGAGGACCCGACCTTGACGACGACGCGTCGTGCCGACGCGAGGTCGGCACGGACGTATGCGGTCACTCGTCGTCCTCCGGCTCCGTCTCCATCGTCGAGCCACGGGTGGCGAGGCGCTCGGTCTCGAGTTCAGCGCGCGCTTCGCTCTTGGCGTCCATCCGCTCGTAGTAGCGCTCACGGCGCTCCGAGGTCGTGCGCCGGGGGTTCAGATCGAGACGCGGGTCGGTGCCACGGGGCGCGACCTTCAGCTCGGCTGCCGAAGACAGCGACGGGTGCCAGTCGAAGACGATGCCGTCGACCTCTCCGATCACCACGGTGGAGCCGGGCTGTGCTCCGGCGCGGAACAGTTCGTCTTCGACGCCGAGCTTCTCGAGCCGGTCGGCGAGGAAGCCGACGGCTTCTTCGTTTTGGAAGTCGGTCTGCTGGACCCAGCGGAGCGGCTTCGCGCCGAGGACGCGATACATGTTGCCGTAGGTGCCGCCCTCGACGCGGACTGTGAAGTCCGGTTCGGAGCCCTTGGGGCGGATGACGATGCGCTCGGGCACCGGTGCAGCTGCCTGTTCGGCGCGGTGCTGGGCGACCACGTCGGCCAGCGCGAAGTTGAGCTGGCGGAGTCCTTCGTGGCTGACGGTGGAGATCTCGAACACGCGGAAGCCCCGTGCCTCGAGTTCGGGACGCACGAGGTCTGCGAGGTCTTTCGCCTCGGGAACGTCGATCTTGTTCAGCGCGATGAGCTGGGGACGTTCGAGCAGCGGAGTTTGGCCCTCGGGTACGGGGTACGCACCGAGTTCCGCGATGATGACGTCGAGATCCGACAGTGGATCACGTCCGGGCTCCAACGTTGCGCAGTCGAGGACATGGACGAGGGCCGTGCAGCGCTCGACGTGGCGGAGGAACTCGAGTCCCAGACCGCGTCCCTCGCTCGCACCCTCGATAAGACCCGGGACGTCGGCGACGGTGTAGCGGACGTCGCCCGACTGGACGACGCCGAGGTTCGGATGCAGGGTCGTGAACGGATAGTCCGCGATCTTCGGACGTGCCGCCGAGATCGCCGCGATGAGGCTCGACTTTCCCGCCGACGGATACCCGACCAGCGCGACGTCCGCGACGGTCTTCAGCTCGAGTTCGACATCGCCTTCCCAGCCCGGCGTACCCAGAAGGGCGAAGCCGGGGGCCTTGCGCTTGGTCGTTGCGAGTGCGGCGTTGCCGAGCCCGCCCTGACCGCCTGCCGCGGCGACGAAACGGGCCCCGGGCGTGAGGAGGTCGGCGAGGACCTCGCCGTGCACGTCCTTGACGATCGTTCCCACCGGGACGGGGAGCTCGACGGGCTCGCCGGCAGCACCGGCCTTGTGGTCGCCCATGCCGAAGCCGCCGTTGCCGCCGGTGCGGTGCGGTGAGTGGTGGTACGAGAGAAGGGTGGTGACCTGAGGATCGGCAATGAGCACGACTTCGCCGCCGTGACCGCCGTTACCCCCATCGGGGCCGGCGAGCGGCTTGAACTTCTCTCGCTTCACCGAGACGCAGCCGTTGCCGCCTTTGCCCGCACGCAGATGCAGCGTGACCCGATCGACGAATGTCACCATGCTGATCTCCAAGTGGGAAAACGCGAGGGGCGAGCCGAAGCCCGCCCCTCGCTGTGAAAAAAGATGTGTTACTCGGCCGCCGCCACGATGTTGACGACCTTGCGGCCGCCCTTCGTGCCGAACTCGACCGCGCCCGGGGACAGGGCGAAGAGTGTGTCGTCGCCACCACGACCGACGTTGGCGCCGGGGTGGAAGTGGGTGCCACGCTGGCGGACGATGATCTCGCCGGCGAGAACGACCTGACCGCCGAAGCGCTTTACGCCCAGTCGCTGTGCGTTGGAGTCGCGACCGTTACGGGTGGAGCTTGCGCCCTTTTTATGTGCCATCTCTGCGTCTCCCTGGCTTTACTTGATGCCGGTGATCTTGACGCGCGTGAGGTCCTGACGGTGCCCCTGGCGCTTCTTGTAACCGGTCTTGTTCTTGAACTTCTGGATCACGATCTTGGGGCCGCGCTCTTCGCCGACGACCTCGGCGGTGACGGTGACCTTCGCGAGGGTGTCGACGTCGGTCGTGACGTCATCGCCGTCAACGAGCAGCACTGCCGCCAATTCGAGCTCGTCGCCGATCTTGGCCTTCTGACGGTCGAGCACGACGATGGTGCCGACCTCGACCTTTTCCTGCCGGCCACCGGCGCGCACAACTGCGTAAACCAATTCACACCTATTTCTTCTGTTGGAGCGCACGGCTCCGAGTTGTCTTTGTCAGACTGGAAAGTCCTGGTGCGGAAGCTCTGCTCTCTCGGTATCGCCAACTGCCCGCGACACACTACGCACCAAGGGTCAACTTTACCGGATAGTCGGCGTTTGGGCAAAAGCGCTGCCCGCGCGTGTCGCAGACCGGGCTACGCTCGGCCCGTGACCATTCTGATCGACGACGCGCGTTGGCCCGCACACGACCGGTTGTGGGCGCATTTGGTCAGTGATGCGAACCTCGATGAGCTCCATGAGTTCGCCCGCCTGCACGGACTTCCGAGTCGGAGTTTCGACCTCGATCACTACGACGTCCCCGAAGACGCGCGCCCCCGCCTGATCGCGGGGGGCGCGCAGCCCGTCTCCGGCCATGAGCTCGTCCGTCGACTGATCGCCTCGGGACTGCGCATCACCGCACGGGAACGTCGCGGTCTCTGACGAGAATCAGTTCTCGGTGGGGGTCGCAGCGATCGGGGTTCCGCTGAGGGCTGCCGTCGAGACGCGGCGGCGGCCGCGACCCTGCCCGGGCGCCTTCGGCTCGGGGAGCGCGTTGAGCACGGAATCGAGCAGGGCATCCTTCTCGGTGCGCGGCGGCAGTGTCACCTGATCGCGCGGAGAGGACTGCGGAGCGTCGAAGTTCGGGACCGACTTCTTGGTGGCGTCGGTGCGCTTCTTGCGCTGCTTCTTGGGACGCTCGACGGGCGCGTCGATCGGCGTCTCGTCGGGAGCGGATGCGTGCTCCTCAAGACCGGGGACGTGGATCGTCGAGGCCGCGATCTGCGCGAGGGCAGACTTCGCACCAGCGGTGATGACGTGAGTCCCGCCGTTCTGGCCGGTCGGTGCCGACGAACCGCGCGGACGCCGCGCCGAGGACGATGGCGGTCCCTGCGTGGTGGATCGGTGCTTGACGACGGGGTCGTGGTGCACGACCACGCCGCGACCGGCACACACTTCGCAGTTCTCGCTGAATGTCTCAAGCAGCCCGAGGCCGAGCTTCTTGCGCGTCATCTGGACGAGACCCAGTGACGTGACTTCTGCCACCTGGTGCTTCGTGCGGTCGCGGCTGAGGCATTCCACCAGCCGGCGCAGGACGAGATCCCGGTTGGACTCGAGGACCATATCGATGAAGTCGACGACGATGATGCCGCCGATGTCGCGCAACCTCAACTGGCGGACGATCTCTTCAGCCGCCTCGAGGTTGTTCTTGGTGACGGTCTCTTCGAGGTTGCCGCCGGTGCCGACGAACTTTCCCGTGTTGACGTCGACGACGGTCATCGCCTCGGTCCGGTCGATCACGAGCGATCCACCCGACGGGAGCCAGACCTTGCGCTCGAGCGCCTTCTCGATCTGCTCGGTCACCCGGAAGCGATCGAACGGGTCGACCTCGTCGTCATACTTCTCGACACGCTCGAGGAGATCCGGCGCGACGCCACTCAAGTACGCGGCGATCGTGTCGTACGCGTCTTCGCCCTCGATGAGCATCTTCGTGAAGTCTTCGTTGAAGACGTCGCGGACGATCTTGACCAGGAGGTCGGGCTCGGAGTGCAGGAGCGCGGGAGCGCCGATCGAGTCCACCACGGAGCTGATGTGCTCCCACTGCGCGGTGAGGCGCTGCACGTCGAGGGTCAACTGGTCCTCGGTGGCGCCTTCGGCAGCCGTGCGCACGATCACGCCGCTGGACTCAGGCAGCACCTCTTTGAGGATGCGCTTGAGCCGCGCGCGCTCGGTGTCGGGGAGCTTCCGGGAGATCCCGTTCATGGCGCCGCCGGGAACGTAGACCAGGTAGCGACCCGGGAGCGAGATCTGGCTCGTCAGGCGAGCGCCCTTGTGGCCGACGGGGTCCTTCGTCACCTGGACGAGAACGCGGTCGCCGGACTTGAGTGCGAGTTCGATGCGACGCGGCTGGTTGCCGGTTTCGACGGCATCCCAATCCACTTCGCCCGAGTACAGCACGGCGTTGCGGCCGCGACCGATGTCGACGAAGGCGGCTTCCATGCTGGGGAGAACGTTCTGCACGCGACCGACATAGACGTTGCCGATCAGCGAGGCGTCCTGATTGCGCGCGACGTAGTGCTCGACGAGCACGCTGTCTTCCAGCACGGCGATCTGGATGCGACCGTTCTTGGAGCGAACGATCATGACCCGGTCGACGGATTCGCGACGCGCGAGGAATTCTGCCTCGGTGACCACGGTGCGGCGGCGCCCGGCCTCACGGCCGTCGCGACGGCGCTGCTTCTTGGCCTCGAGCCGGGTGGAGCCCTTGATCCGCTGGGGCTCGGTGATCAGTTCGACGACACGCTGACGAGGTGCGGGTGCCTCGTGGACGACGTCCTCTCCCCCACTACCGCGGCGACGGTTGCGACGGCGCGGGTTCGAGGAGGTCTGAGCCGGCGAATCGTCCTGGTCCGAGTAGTCGGGGAGCGCAGGAAGCGGCGCAATGGTCGGCGCGTAGAACATCAGCGTGGTCGACACCGCCGACACGAATTCTTCGGGGAGAAGCCCCAAGCTCACGGCCGTGGGCGGCCCCGAGGGCTCGGCTTCGGCTTCCGGCGCGGCTGAGGCCTCGGTCGCCGCTTCAGCGTCAGCCTCGGGCGTCACGTCGCCTTCAGGCGTCACGTCGCCTTCGGGCGTCACGTCGCCTTCAGGCGCAACTTCGCCTTCGACGGCAGCATCGCCTTCGGGTGCAGCCTCAGCCTCGACCCGCTCGGCCTCTGCGTGAGCCTCCGGCGCAGCTTCGCCTTCCGGCGCGACGTCCGCCTCAGCACGCCTACCGCCTCTACCGAATCGCGAGGGGTCGCGTTCTGCTCTGTCGCAGGCTCGGATGCCGCAGATGGCGACCCTTCGCCGTCGGTGTCGCCATCGGCATCCGTGTGTACGGCATCCGTCGGCGCCTCGCCGCCGTCGACCTCGGACGCCTCGACAGACGCGATTGCGTCGGTCAGCGCCGGGTCGGCCGCGGGGTCGGGAGTGTGGGATTCGTTGTGCTCATCGGCCATCACTGGCTTACTCCTAGGAGCCGGGCGCTCCGCGCGTCCCCCGGCAAAAATCTGGCGGCGCCGTCCCGTGGTGGACGGGCCGCGAACTCACTCGGTCTGCAACCGGCTCGAGGCTCAGGTTGCTCAGGCGTTCATCGCCCGAAAGTCTTCGGTGATGCGATCGCGGCGCGGCCGCGCGTACATCGAAGTTCATTATCGCACCTTCCGCCGTGATCCGCGCGATCGGCACTCAGATCGAGGGATGGGATAATCCAGATCATGCCCTCGCGCCGCACCCATCAACGTCCCACCGCCCTCGCCGTATGGCTGATCGTGGCCGGAGTGATCGGATGGATCGCGGCGTTCGCGCTCACGATGGAGAAGTTCCACCTGCTCGAGAATCCGGGGTCGGCCACCTCGTGCGACTTCAACATCGTCGTCCAGTGCGGGGCCAACCTCAACTCGCCACAGGGATCGGTCTTCGGCTTCCCGAACCCGCTCCTCGGGCTGAGCGGATGGATCGCGCCGATCGTCGTGGGTGTCGCGATTCTCGCCGGTGCCCGCTTCGCCCGCTGGTTCTGGGGCTTGTTCTGGCTCGGCATCGCGGGCGCGTTCGTCTTCGTGCTCTGGCTGATCGGGCAGAGCATCTTCGTCCTCGGCACGCTGTGCCCGTGGTGCATGGTCACGTGGGTCGTGACGATTCCGACCTTCTACGCGGTCACCTTGCACGTGCTGCGCTCTGGCGTCGCACCTGTGCCCGAGCGCATTCGCGCCATCAGCGACACCCTGATGAGTTGGGTGCCGCTGATGGCGGTGGTCAGTTACGCGATCATCGCTCTGATCGCGCAGCTCAGGCTCGACTGGATCGGCACGCTGTAGTCGGAAGAACTACGCGAACCAGATCTCCAGTTCGCGGGCCGCGGACTCGGGGCTGTCGCTGCCGTGGACGAGGTTCTGCTGAACCTTGAGGCCCCAATCGCGGCCGAAGTCACCGCGAATCGTTCCGGGTGCCGCCGTCGTGGGATCCGTTGTACCGGCGAGCGAGCGGAAGCCCTCGATCACGCGGTTGCCGGCGAGGCGGATGGCCACCACCGGTCCACTCATCATGAACTCGACCAGCGGCTCGTAGAACGGCTTGCCCTCGTGCTCGGCGTAATGCTTCTCGAGGCGCTCACGATCGGGCTCGACGAGGCTGATGTCGACCAGGGCGTAGCCCTTGGCCTCGATGCGGGCGAGGATCGCGCCCGTGAGGCCGCGTGCGACGCCGTCGGGCTTGATAAGGACGAGAGTCTCTTCGGTGGGCATATCAGTCTCCATTCGGTCTGCCGGTGTCGGCAGAGGTGGCGGTTTCGGGGGCTGGTTCCTGTTCGGCCAGGAGTACGGCATTGCGTCTGTCCAACGCAGACCCCTTGATGGTGGCATAGGCGTACATGCCACCGAAAACGAGTGCGACGAGGCCGAGCGCAGGCACGAGGATCGCGCCGAGCGCGACCACAACCTGCCACACCCAGCCCAGCGCGATCCCCCATCGATACTGAACGACGCGACCGGTGAGGATCATGAGGACAGCGAGCACGGAACCGGCGACGATCCCCCACCACGGCGCAATACCGTCGGGCAGGGCATCCAGCCCATAGATCGCGAGCCCGCCGAGGAACACGATGATCGACTCGAACGCCAGAACGATCGACGCGAGGGACTCTGCGGCTCCGCGACGTCGGCGCTGCGTCGGCCTTCTTGCGGCCGGCGTGCGCGCGGCTGACTTTCGTGCGCTCATCCCGTGCGTCCGCCCTTCCAGTCGCCGCTGCCTGCGAGCGTGATCGCTTCGCCGGCGAGCACCACGGATCCGGCGACGACGACGGCTCGTCGATCGGATGCCGCCGCCCACGTCCGCGCTTCCTCCGTCGCATCCACGATCCCGTGATGCACCGTCACGGGGATCCCCGCCTGCTCGACGAGGTCCGCGAGTGCTTCTGCATCCGCAGCGCGCTCCGAATCCGGCGCCGTGGCGAACACGTGGGCAGCCGCGGGAGCGATCGCCTCGACGATTCCCGCCATGTCTTTGTCGCCCAGAACGCCCAGCACCACACCCCATTCGTCGAAGTCGAAGAACTCAGCCAGCGCCGCGACGAGCGCGCGCGCACCGTGCGGGTTGTGGGCACTGTCCACGAGCACGGTGGGGGCGATCCCGAGCAACTGGAGCCTGCCGGGCGTGGTGACCTCGCTCAGACCTTCGGTCAGGATGTCGCCGGCGATCGGCTGGGTTCCCGCTCCGATGAGCGATTCGACGGCGGCGATGGCGGTCGCGGCATTCTGCGCCTGGTGTGCGCCGTAGAGCGGCAGGTAGAGGTCGGTGTAGGTGGCAGCGAGCCCCTTGACCGTCAACTGCTGCCCGCCTACCGCGACAGTGTGTTCGACGACGGCGAACTCGGTGCCCTCGAACGCCACGGTGGCATTCTGCGCGACAGCTTGCGTGCGGATCGCCGCAACGGCCTCGGGCCGCTGGCGTGCGGAGACGACCGCTGCATCCGCTTTGATGATGCCCGCCTTCACGCTGGCGATCTCGGCCACGGTGTTGCCCAGCCGGTCGGCGTGATCGATATCGATCGGCGTCAGCACGGCGACGTCGCCATCGGCGGCATTGGTCGAATCCCACGATCCGCCCATGCCGACTTCGACGACGGCAACGTCGATGGGAGCATCCGCGAATGCCGCGAAGGCGAGCACGGTCAGCAGCTCGAAGAAGGTGAGCGGCGCGTCCCCGGCCGCCGTCAGCTCGGCATCCACCAGATCGACGATGGGCGCGATGTCATCCCACGCATCCGCGACCGCGCCGTCCGCGATCGGTGCGCCGTCGATCATGATGCGCTCGGTGAAACGCTGCAAGTGCGGACTGGTGAACAATCCGGTGCGGAGGCCGTGCGCGCGCACGATGCTCTCGATCATCCGGCTGGTGGAGGTCTTGCCGTTGGTGCCCGTGACGTGCACGACGCGATAGCTGTGCTGCGGATCGCCGAGGAGTTCGAGCACGCGACGCGTGCGCTCCACGCGAGGCTGCACCCACGCTTCGCCCTGGCGAGTCAAGAGCGCGGAGTAGACGGCATCCGCTCGACCTGCATCGTTCATGCGTGTACCTCCGCCTCGTCCGTGACCGTTGATTTCGAGCGCGACACCGCGACGCGGAACGCACCCGCGTTCGCATAGGTCCCCGCGTCGAAGGAGCCGGTGTGCTCGGCGTCGCCTGCATCTTCTCCTGTGCGGATCTCGTGTTCCACCGCGAGCGTCTCGCCGGCGACATCCGCGACGTCGAACGCAGCGCGCACCGCGGCGGCATCCGCGTCATCGGCGAAAGCAAGCACGAGGCGGATGCGGTCGCTGACGTCGAATCCGGCGGCCTTGCGGGTGTCTTGCACGGCGCGGACGATGTCACGCGCGAGGCCCTCAGCTTCGAGCTCTGGGGTCGTCGTGGTGTCGAGGAGCACGAAGCCGCCCGCCGGAAGCAGTGCGATCGCGGTGCCCTCGGCGACTCCCCCGGCCTCGAGGGTGAGTTCGTACTCGCCTTCTTGCAAGGCAAGTCCGTCGACGACGACAACGCCGTCCACTTCCGACCAGGCGCCGGCGCGGGCTCCCGAGATGACGTGCTGAACCTGCTTGCCGAGGCGTGGCCCGGCGGCCCGCGCGTTGATGCTCAGACGCTGGCTGATGCCGTACTGCTCGGCGAGGCCGTCTTCGAGCGCGATGAGCTCGACGCTTTTGACGTTGAGTTCCTCACGCAGGATGTCCTCGAACTGAGTGAGAGCGGATGCCTCGGCCAGCGCGACGGTGAGAGAGCGCAGCGGCAGGCGCACGCGCTTGCCTTCCTTCTTGCGAAGGGCGTTGGCGACGGACGAGACGTCGCGAACGGCATCCATCGCGGTACGGATGTCCTGCGCCGGCGCGAACGCATCGGCGTCGGGCCAGTCCTCCAGGTGCACGCTGCGTCCACCCGTGAGGTCCTGCCAGATCCGTTCGGAAACGAGGGGCAAGAGTGGTGCGGCGACACGGGTGAGCGTCTCGAGCACGGTGTAGAGCGTGTCGAAGGCTTCGGTCGAGGTCGGGTCATCGGTCACGCCGACCCAGAAGCGGTCCCGCGATCGACGGATGTACCAGTTGGTGAGGGCCTCGACGAACTCGCGCAGTTTGACCGCCGCCATCGTGGAGTCGAGTGCCTCGAGGTCGGCGGCGACATCGCGCACGAGATCGCCCGTCAGCGCGAGGATGTAGCGGTCGAGGACGTCGGTGGAATCGGTGCGCCAGCGCGCCTCGTACCCCGTCGCGCCCTGCCCGCCGCCATCCTGAGTGCGAGCGGCGTTGGCGTAGGTAGCGAAGAAGTACCACGTGTTCCACAGGGGCAGCATGAACTCGCGCACGCCCGCACGGATGCCTTCTTCGGTCACCACGAGGTTGCCGCCACGGAGCACCGAGGATCCCATGAGGAACCAGCGCATTGCGTCGGACCCGTCACGGTCGAACACCTCGGAGACATCGGGGTAGTTCTGCAGCGACTTGGACATCTTCTGCCCATCGCTTCCGAGGACGATGCCGTGGCACGCGACCCCGGTGAACGCGGGCCGGTCGAACAGCGCGGTGGACAGCACGTGCATGACGTAGAACCAGCCACGCGTCTGTCCGATGTACTCGACGATGAAGTCCGCGGGTGCGTGCTCGTCGAACCACTCGCGGTTCTCGAACGGGTAGTGCACCTGCGCGTACGGCATCGAACCAGAGTCGAACCACACGTCGAACACATCCTCGATGCGTCGCATGGTCGACTGCCCGGTCGGGTCGTCAGGGTTCGGGCGGGTCAGGGCGTCGACGTACGGACGATGGAGATCGACCTCGCCCTCCTCGTTGCGCGGCAGCCGACCGAAGTCGCGCTCGATGTCGTCGAAGGAACCGTAGACATCGGTGCGCGGGTAGTTCGCGTCATCGCTCTTCCACACCGGGATCGGCGATCCCCAGAAGCGGTTGCGGCTGATCGACCAATCGCGCGCGCCCTCGAGCCACTTGCCGAATTGCCCGTGCTTGACGTTCTCGGGAGCCCAGGTGATCTGATCGTTGAGCTCGAGCATCCGATCCTTGATGCTCGTGACGCGCACGAACCACGACGAGACGGCCTTGTAGATCAGGGGGTTCCGGCAGCGCCAGCAGTGCGGGTAGGAGTGCTCGTAGCTGGCTTCGCGCAAGAGCCGGCCCTGCGCGGTGAGCAGCCGGATGAGCGGCCGGTTGGCGTCCATCCACAGCAGCCCCGCGACATCGGTCACCTGCGAGAGGAACTTGCCACCGTCATCCACGCTCATGATGAGCGGGATGCCGGCGGCCGCGGTGATCCGCTGGTCGTCCTCACCGTAGGCGGGGGCCTGGTGGACGATGCCGGTTCCATCGGCGGTGGTGACGTAGTCGTCGACGAGGATGCGCCACGACGTCTCGGTGCCCCAGGTTTCGGCATCCGCGTAATAGTCGAACAGGCGGTCGTAGTGGACGTCTTCGAGCTCGGTACCCATGAAGGTCTGCTCGACTGCGGCCGACGCCTCCGCGGCGGACGCGTAGCCGAGATCCTTGGCGTAGCCCCCGAGAAGCGCGGTGGCGAGGAGGTAGCGGTGTGCGGCGGCCTCGACGGGATCGTCGCCGGGCTGGACATCTGCGGCGCCGCCGGGGCCCGCGGGCAGGACCGAGTACTCGATCTCGGGACCGACCACGAGGGCGAGGTTGGTGGGAAGCGTCCAGGGGGTGGTCGTCCAGGCGAGCGCGCGGACGGCGGTGAGGCCCAGCGCCTCGGCCTTCGTGCCGACGAGCGGGAACGTCACGGTGACGGACGGGTCCTGACGCATCTTGTAGACGTCGTCATCCATGCGAAGTTCATGGTTGGAGAGCGGTGTTTCGTCGCGCCAGCAGTAGGGCAGGACGCGGTGACCTTCGTACGCGAGGTCCTTGTCCCACAGCTCTTTGAACGCCCACAGGACCGATTCCATGTAGCCGCGGTCGAGTGTCTTGTATCCGCGCTCGAAGTCGACCCACCGGGCCTGACGGGTGACGTAGTCCTCCCACTCGTGGGTGTACTCGAGCACCGACGCCTTCGCCTTCGCGTTGAAGACGCCGATCCCCATCTCCTCGATCTGGGCCTTCTCGGTGATGCCGAGCTGCTTCATCGCTTCGAGTTCGGCGGGGAGGCCGTGGGTGTCCCACCCGAAGACACGATCGACCTTGTGGCCGCGCATCGTCTGGAATCGCGGGAACAGGTCTTTGGCATACCCGGTGAGCAGGTGGCCGTAGTGCGGGAGTCCGTTCGCAAACGGCGGACCGTCGTAGAACACCCATTCGTCTGCGCCTTCGCGCTGGGCGATGGAGGCGCGGAACGTGTCGTCGCTCTTCCAGAAATCCAGCACGTCGCGTTCGATCGCGGGAAAGCGCGGGCTCGGAACAACGTCGGCGGCTCGGCCGAAGGCGGAAGCTTGGGGGTAGGTCATATCAACTCGCAGGGTTTCGTCGTAGTCGTCGTCTCCTGCGAGGACGATCTTGCGACCGCGGTACCACCCCGCTTGCCCCGCCAGTTCACGAGGCCACTCACTCTGCGGCGATGACGGGCCTGCCCCGCTCGGTTCTAGGTCTCCGAGAACATGTCCCTGAGATTTCTTCCGAGAGCTCCCCGGTGATGGCCGGATCGATGCTGATGGATCCATCATACGCGCGTCGTACAGTGGCCGTATGGCTCGCAGATCCACGCAACTCATGGCACCACGCATCGCCGAACCGGATCTCCCGGTGGTTTTCGATCACGAGGAACTCGCTCTCCGCGGCACGCTGCATGGTGCTCAGATTCAGAATGCCGCGGGCGACGTCAACGCCGCGCATAGCCAGCTCACGGAGTGCACGTGGGGCGACGCGTCGCTCGAGCGGCTCGATCTCACCGGGGCGAGCCTCTCCGACGTGGTGATCACGAACTTCCGCGCCGTCGAAGTCATCGCTCGCGAGAGTCATTGGCGCACGGTGGTCGTGGACCAGGGGCGCATCGGCACGCTCGATCTCCAGCGCGGCGAGTGGGACGTCGTCCTCCTCCGCGGGTTGCGCATCGATTACCTCTCCCTCGCGTCGGCGACCGTCTCCGATCTCGTGATCGAAGACTGCGACATCCGCGCCCTGGACCTTCCGAATGCGCGCTTGCGTCGCGTCCGCATCGATAGCTCGCGGGTCGACGAGGTCGACACGAGGGAGCTGCGTGCCGAGGATGTCGATCTTCGCGGCCTCGAGGCCCTCTCTTTCACGAGCCCCGCCGGGCTTCGCGGCGTGACGCTGTCGCTTCGACAGGCGGAACTTCATGCCGCCTCCTTCGCCACGGCGATGGGTATCCGCGTCCGTGACTGAGACACCGACGCCGACCGCGCGACTGGAACTTCGCGAGATGACGGATGCCGACCTTCCCGCGTTGCGCGACATCATGACCGACCCGGTCGCGATGACCGCGTACGAGGGCGCCTTCGATGAAGCAGGTGTCGTCGATTGGCTCCGTCGCCAGCAGGAGCGCTATGCGCGCGACGGCTTCGGACTGTGGGCGATATGCCTGCGGGAGACCGGCGAGATGGTCGGCCAGTGCGGCATCACGCGGCAGGCGATCGAGGAGGATGACGTCATCGAGGTCGGATACCTCTTCCGTCGGCGCGTTCTGGCATCGCGGGTACGCCGTCGAGGCGGCATCCGCGTGCCGCGACTGGGCATTCGAGACCCTCGACGTCGCGGACGTGTACGCGAAGGTGCGCAACACGAACATCCCCTCCATGAACGTCGCCATTCGCCTCGGCATGACCGTCCGACGTGGCTTCACGACGCATTACCGCGGGGTGGACATGCCGCACTTCGCGTTCGCCATTTCGCGGGCGGAGTGGGCGTCGCTCCGCGCCTGAAGATCACTGACCTTAAAGTTCAACGTGAAGGTAAGACTCGGGTGATCTGAGCCGCCTCGGCACGAACGGATGGCGACGAACCCGAGCGGATGCCGCGGCGCGGCCCGCGTAGAATGGGTGCGCATCCCACACTCAGGCACGCTCACACAGTGCCGCACATATCGCGCAAGGAGATCCACCATGGCCGCTATCCCCGACAAGCCAGCCCTCGAGGGTCTCGAAGCAAAGTGGGATGCCGCGTGGAAAGCGCAAGGGACGTATCTCTTCGACCGCGATGCGGCCAAGGCCAGCGGCCGCGCCGGCGTGTTCTCCGTCGACACTCCCCCGCCGACGGCATCCGGATCGCTCCACATCGGTCACGTGTTCTCGTACACGCACACCGACCTCAAGGTCCGCTTCGAGCGGATGCGCGGCAAGACCGTGTTCTACCCGATGGGCTGGGACGACAACGGCCTCCCCACCGAACGCCGCGTGCAGAACTACTACGGCGTCCGCTGCGATCTGACCCTCCCGTACGACGCCGACTTCACCCCGCCGTTCGAGGGTGGCGACAACAAGTCGTCGCGCGCCGCCGATCAGATCCCGATCAGCCGCCGTAACTTCATCGAGCTCTGCGAACGCCTCACGGTTGAAGACGAGAAGCAGTTCGAAGACCTCTTCCGCCTGCTCGGGCTCTCCGTCGACTGGACGCAGACCTACCGGACGATCTCGGACGACACGATCCGCACGAGCCAGCGGATGTTCCTGAACAACCTCGAGCGCGGTGAGGCCTACCAGGCGCTCGCGCCGACGCTGTGGGACGTCGACTTCCGCTCCGCGATCGCGCAGGCAGAACTCGAAGACCGCGACCAGCCGGCCGCGTACCACCGGGTCGCGTTCCACAAGACCGATGGTTCGGGCGACATCCACATCGAGACGACCCGCCCCGAGCTCCTCGCCGCGTGCGTCGCCCTTGTCGCGCACCCCGACGACGAGCGCTACCAGCCGTACTTCGGCTCAACTGTTCGCACCCCGCTGTTCGATGTCGAGGTGCCCGTGCTGGCGCATCCGCTCGCCCAGAAGGACAAGGGATCAGGCATCGCCATGATCTGCACCTTCGGCGACGTGACCGACATCATCTGGTGGCGCGAACTCGACCTGCCGAACCGCACGATCCTCGGCAAGGACGGTCGCATTCTCACCGATGCTCCCGATGCCATCGAGACGGACGCGGCCAAGGCCGCCTACGCCGAGATCGCCGGCAAGACGGTGTTCAGCGCCAAGAAGGCCATCGTCGATCTCCTCCGCGAGTCGGGTGACCTCATCGGCGACCCGAAGCCGTTCACCCACGCGGTGAAGTTCTTCGAGAAGGGCGATCGTCCGCTCGAGATCGTCTCGACCCGCCAGTGGTACATCCGCAACGGTGCTCGAGATGCCGAACTGCGTGACCGCCTGATCGAGTTCGGTCGCGAACTCGGCTGGCACCCCGACTTCATGCGCGTCCGCTACGAGAACTGGACGAACGGACTCACCGGCGACTGGCTCGTCTCTCGCCAGCGCTTCTTCGGCGTGGCGATCCCCGTCTGGTACCCGCTCGACGAAAACGGCGACCGCGACTTCTCACGCGTGCTCACGCCCCGCCCCGAGCAGTTGCCCGTCGACCCCACCATCGACGTGCCCGACGGATACACCGAAGAGCAGCGCGGCGTGCCGGGCGGCTTCGAGGGCGAGAAGGACATCTTCGACACCTGGGCGACATCGTCACTCACCCCGCAGCTCGCGGGCGGCTGGGGTCGCGACCCCGAGCTCTGGGATCTCGTCGCGCCCTTCGACGTCCGCCCGCAGGGACAGGACATCATCCGCACGTGGCTGTTCTCCACGATGCTGCGCAGCGCGCTCGAAGATGGTCGTGCGCCGTGGCGCACCGCGGCGATCTCCGGATTCATCGTGGACCCCGACCGCAAGAAGATGTCGAAGTCCAAGGGCAACGTCGTCACCCCGGCCGACGTTCTCGCCGGCCACGGAACGGATGCCGTCCGCTATTGGGCCGCATCCAGCAGGCTCGGCGCCGACGCCGCGTTCGATCCGCAGAACCCGACGCAGGTGAAGATCGGGCGCCGGCTCGCGATCAAGGTCCTCAACGCCGCGAAGTTCGTGCTGTCCTTTCCGGTGTCCGAGGGCGCCGAGGTCACCCACGCGCTCGATGCGTCGATGCTCGTCACCCTCGACGGGGTCGTCCGCGATGCGACACGCGCCTTCGAAGCATCCGACCACGCCCGGGCATTGGAGATCACCGAAGCGTTCTTCTGGACGTTCTGCGATGACTACCTCGAACTCGTCAAGGAGCGCGCGTACAACCAGACCGACGTCGGTCAGCCCTCGGCGGCGCTCGCGCTGCGGCTCGCCCTCTCGACCATCCTTCGGCTGCTCGCCCCCGTGCTCGCCTTCGCGACCGAAGAGTCGTGGTCGTGGTTCGAGGAGGGGTCCATCCACACCGCGTCCTGGCCCGAGCCGCGCGACGGGTGGGGCGACGCACGGGTGCTGACCGCTGCGAGCGAAGCGCTGATCGCGATCCGCCGCGCCAAAACCGAGGCGAAGGCTTCGCAGAAGACCGCCGTCAGCTCACGCCGTGATCACCGCCGACCCGTCCACGGTCGATCTCCTGAGTCTCGCCGCGGATGACCTTCGTGCCGTGGGTCGCATCGCCCATCTGACCCTCAACACCGATGACGAGCGCCAGACCGGCATGACCGTCGACGCGATCGAACTCGCCCCGCAGGAGAACTGACATGCAGCTCGGAACCAGATGGACCAGCGGCGAAGAGCCGCCGAAGGCCGTTCCCGCGGCGCTCCGCGCGCAGATCGCGGCGGTCGACGCAGCCGTCACCGCCGACATCGGTCAGCCGCGTCCGCGCTGGACGCTGACGTTCCTCGAGGGGCGTCCGATCGCCGAGCTCGATACCGGCGTCCTTGTCGAGCTGACCTCCGACGGCGACGTCGTCGTCCGCCATGATCCCGACGACGAGTTCGCCTGAAGCAGGTTCTTCTCTGGCTACGCTGAAGATATGCCGGATGTCGTACTCAATCCCCTTCTGTCTGCCAGCGAACTCCCCTACGGGCTCCCCGATTACCGCTTGATCTCGCCCGCGGACTATCTCCCCGCGTTCGAAGCGGCCTTCGCTGAGCACCGCCAAGAGATCAACGCCATCACTCGGGCGCGGTCGATGCCCACGTTCGAGAACACGATGGTCGCACTGGAGCGTTCCGGGGAGCTTCTCGGACGTGTCGCGCGAGCGTTCTACACCGTGTCGTCGGCCGATGCTTCCGACGCGATCCAGGAGATCGACGAAACCCTTGCTCCCCTGATGTCGGCCCACCAAGACGCGATCGGCCTGGACGGACAGCTCTACTGGCGCGTGAAGACGCTGCATGACCGACTCGACGACATGGATCTGGAACCCGAGGACCGTTATCTCGTCGAGCGTCACTTCCGCGAGATGACCCACGCCGGCGCCGCTCTCGACGACGAGCAGAAGGCGACCCTGACCGAACTGAACCAGCGGCTCTCGGTGCTGACCACGACCTTCGAGAAGAACCTCCTCGCCGACACCAACGACCTCGCTGTCCTTTTCGACACCCGAGAAGAGCTCGACGGGCTCACCGACGGCGAACTGTCTGCCGCCGCGCAGAACGCGGCGGACCGCGGCCAGAGCGGTAAGTTCCTGGTCACCCTGACGCTGTTCACCGGGCATCCGTACCTGTCGACGCTCACCAACCGCGAGAGTCGCCGTCGACTGCTCGACGCGTCGCGGGCACGCGGGTCGCGCGGCAACGCGAACGACAACGGCGAAGTCCTCCGCGAGATCGTGCGACTGCGCGCGGAGCGCGCGACGCTCCTGGGCTTCGACAGTCACGCGGCATACGTCACGAGCGATGAGACCGCCGGCTCACCCGAAGCCGTGCACGGCCTGCTGCGGCGCCTCGCCATCCCCGCCGCAGAGAACGCCCGACGCGAGCAAGCGGCCCTGCAGGAGATCATCGACGCGGGTCCCGCGCCGTTCACGCTCGAAGCGCACGACTGGGCGTTCTACACCGAGCAGGTGCGCGCGGCACGGTACGACCTCGATCGCACCGCGCTGCGCCCGTGGTTCGAAGCCGAGAGTGTGCTCCAGAAGGGGGTCTTCCAGGCCGCGCGCGAACTGTATGGCGTGAGCTTCACCGAACGCGCAGACCTCCCCGCCTACCATCCGGACGCGCGGGTGTTCGAGTTGCACAACGCCGATGGCAGTGCCCTCGGTCTCTTCATCCTCGACCTGTACACGCGTGACACGAAGCGTGGTGGCGCGTGGATGAACTCGATCGTGTCGCAGTCCCGCCTGCGCGGCACCGATCCGATCGTCGTCAACAACCTCAACGTGCCCAAGCCCGCTGCCGGCGAACCCACCCTGCTCACCCTGGACGAGGTGACGACTCTCTTCCACGAGTTCGGACACGCGCTCCACGGCCTCTTCGCCACCGTCACCTACCCGCATTTCGCGGGCACCGCTGTTTTCCGCGACTTCGTGGAGTTCCCGAGCCAGGTCAACGAGATGTGGATCTACTGGCCGGAGATCCTCGACAGCTATGCCCGTCACGTCGACACCGACGAACCGCTCCCCCGCGAAGTCGTCGAGAAGCTCGCGGCTTCCGAGACGTTCAATCAGGGCTTCGCTACGAGCGAGTATCTCGCCGCGTCGTGGATCGACCAGGCATGGCACTCCCTCGACGCCGCCGCGGCAGCCGCGCACATCGACGTCCCCCAGTTCGAGGCGGCGGCGCTCGCTGACATCGGGCTGGACAACCCCGTCGTCCCCACTCGCTACTCGTCGACCTATTTCGCCCACGTGTTCTCCGGCGGATACAGCGCCGGGTACTACTCGTACATCTGGAGTGAAGTCCTCGACGCTGACACCGTCGAGTGGTTCCGCGAAAACGGCGGTCTCACGCGTGAGAACGGCGATCGATTCCGGACGCGGCTGCTCGGCGTCGGCGGATCGAAGGACCCGCTTGAGGCCTACCGCGACTTCCGCGGCCGCGATGCCGAGATCACGCCGCTGCTCGATCGGCGCGGACTGGCGGGCTGACGCGGTGGCGCGTCAGGCGCTCTTGCGCTTCTGACGCATCACGAACGTCGGCGGCGCTCCCGTGTCGACGGAGGCACGCGTGACGATGACCTTGTCGACGTCATCGGTCGAGGGAATCTCGAACATGATCGGGCCGAGGACGTCTTCGAGGATCGCGCGCAGGCCGCGGGCGCCCGTTTTGCGTGCCACTGCGAGGTCGGCGATCGCACGGAGCGCGTCGTCGTCGAACTCGAGTTCGACGCCGTCGAGTTCGAACATCCGCTGATACTGCTTCACGAACGCGTTCTTCGGCCCGGTGAGGATCTCGATGAGCGTCTCCTGGTCGAGCGGAGACACCGACGTGACGACGGGGAGACGCCCGATGAACTCGGGGATCAGACCGAACTTGTGGAGGTCTTCGGGCTCGACCTCGCTGAACAGGTCGAGCGCCTTGCCCTTGTCCTGCAACGGAGCGCCGAAACCGACACCGTGCTTGCCGACGCGGGACGAGATGATCTCCTCGAGTCCTGCGAAAGCGCCGGCCACGATGAAGAGGACGTTGGTCGTGTCGATCTGGATGAATTCCTGATGCGGATGCTTGCGCCCACCCTGCGGCGGGACGGAGGCGACCGTTCCCTCGAGGATCTTCAGCAGCGCCTGCTGCACGCCCTCGCCCGAGACATCACGGGTGATCGAGGGGTTTTCGGCCTTGCGGGCGATCTTGTCGACCTCGTCGATGTAGATGATGCCGGTCTCGGCGCGCTTCACATCGAAGTCCGCCGCCTGCAGGAGCTTGAGGAGGATGTTCTCGACGTCTTCGCCGACGTACCCGGCCTCGGTGAGGGCCGTCGCGTCGGCCACGGCGAACGGAACGTTCAAGCGCTTCGCGAGCGTCTGAGCAAGGTAGGTCTTGCCACAGCCGGTGGGACCGAGGAGCAGGATGTTGCTCTTGGCGATCTCGACCTCGTCGGCGCGCTGTTCGGCGGATTGCAGCGTGCCGTGCGCGCGGATGCGCTTGTAGTGGTTGTAGACCGCCACAGACAGGGCCTTCTTCGCCGGGTCTTGGCCGACGACGTACTCCTGGAGGAAGGCGAAGATCTCGCGCGGCTTCGGCAGTTCGAAGTCGGCGATGACGCCATCTCCGGATTCCGCCATCCGCTCTTCGATGATCTCGTTGCACAATTCGACGCACTCGTCGCAGATGTACACGCCGGGTCCTGCGATGAGCTGCTGGACCTGCTTCTGACTCTTTCCGCAGAAGGAGCACTTGAACAGGTCGGCACTTTCGCCGATGCGAGCCATGTGCTCCTCCAGATTCCGGTGATTTCAGGATGCGGTTTGAGCCTAATCGCTGACACCGACATCTCCGGGGATTTCGACGAAGTGTGTAGAGGAATGCCTCGCGCGGCGAGCCGCGAACGACGAAACCCCGCCGGTGAGACCGGCGGGGTTTCGAGGATCCGACTTACTGCGTGATCGCGGCAGTGGGGGTCGGGGTGCGCTTGCGCGAGGTGAGCACCTGGTCGACGATCCCGTACTCCATCGCCTCGGCGGCGGAGAGGATCTTGTCGCGGTCGATGTCTTTATTGACCTCGGCCTGCGACTTGTTCGTGTGCTTGGCCATCGTCTCTTCGAGCCAGGTGCGCATCCGAAGGATCTCGGCGGCCTGGATCTCGATGTCCGACGCCTGCCCGTGACCGGCTTCGCCGACCGCGGGCTGGTGGATCAGGATGCGTGCGTTCGGCAGAGCGAGTCGCTTGCCGGGGGCGCCTGCCGCCAGCAGGACGGAGGCTGCCGACGCGGCCTGACCGAGCACGACAGTCTGAATCTCAGGCGAGACGTACTGCATCGTGTCGTAGATCGCTGTCATCGCGGTGAACGAGCCACCCGGTGAGTTGATGTACATGATGATGTCGCGGTCAGGGTCCTGGGACTCGAGGACGAGCAGCTGGGCCATCACGTCATCCGCAGACGCATCGTCCACCTGGACACCCAGGAAGATGACGCGGTCTTCGAACAGCTTGTTGTAAGGGTCCTGACGCTTGTACCCGTAGGCCGTGCGCTCCTCGAACTGAGGAAGGATGTAGCGACTGCCGGGTGCCTGCAGGCCCTGGTGTGCCGCGCCTCCGAAGGTGGGGACGTTCATATGGTTCTCTCTTTCGCCTTCGGTCAGTTCTCGGTGCCGCCGCCGCCGATGACGTCGGTGGCCGATTCGCGGATGTGGTCGACGAAGCCGTAGGCCAGAGCCTGCTCGGCGGTGAACCAGCGGTCACGGTCGCCGTCTTCGTTGACCTGCTCGACGGTCTTGCCCGTCTGCGATGCAGTGATTTCGGCGAGACGCTTCTTCATGTCCAGGATCAGCTGGGCCTGCGTCTGGATGTCGCTCGAGGTGCCGCCGAAGCCGCCGTGCGGCTGGTGCAGCAGAACGCGCGCGTTGGGCGTGATGTATCGCTTGCCCTTCGTGCCGGCGGTCAGCAGAAGCTGACCCATCGAGGCGGCCATCCCGATCCCGACGGTGACGATGTCGTTCGGCACGAACTGCATCGTGTCGTAGATCGCCATTCCCGCGGTGATCGAGCCACCGGGAGAGTTGATGTAAAGGAAGATGTCCTTGTCGGAATCTTCCGCCGCGAGCAACAGGATCTTCGCGCAGATCTCGTTCGCGTTGTCGTCACGCACCTCCGAGCCAAGCCAGATGATGCGGTCTTTCAGCAACCTGTCAAAGGCGCTGGTCGCGATAAGGGGTTCGGCCATGTTCACTCCTGTTTCCGTGGTCCGTCGGATCGAATCTACCGGCGGCGTGCGAGCGATCCGGCCGTGTTCGCCCTGGGCAGAGTGCCGTGTCCCTGAGCGCGTCAGATGCGAACGTCTGCAACCTCGCCGGCGTACGCACGGACGGAGCGTGAGTAGCGCGTCAAGTGCGGGGCGAGGGTTTGGAGCGCGACGGATGCTGCGGCGTCTGCCTTGCCGTCGGAGATCAGCGCGAGGGCGTAGAACGCGGCCGCTTCGTCGCGGAAGGGTGAGGTGGGGACGCGGTCGAGTTCGGCGCGAAGAAGCGACAGGCTCTCATCGACCTTGCCGAGATTGCGGATCGTGCTGGCGAGTTGGATGACCGCTTGCGGGCGGTGGACGTCATCGAGGCCGCGCTCGAGCGCCCGCCGGTACAGTGCCTCGGCATCTGCCTCAAGGCCCGCGGAGTCGCGCGCTCCGGCCCGCTCGAACAGCGCTCTTGCGTCGTCGGGGTCTCGCTCGGCGGCCAGCGCGTCGATCCGCTCGACAACGTCGACATCGGTGAGCGCACCGTCAGCCCATACCGCGGCGACCCGTGCATCCCAATCATCCATGCTGTCTCCCATCGCTTGCTCCGGTTGAAAAAAGGGGCGGATGCCGCAGCATCCGCCCCTTCGATCAATCAGACCTACTCCGCGTCAGCGGCCTTCTTCGCCGGAGCCTTCTTGGCGGCGGGCTTCTTGGCCGGAGCCTTCTTGGCGGGTGCCTTCTTCGCCGGAGCCTCTTCAGCCTCGATGATCGCGTCGGCGTCAGCCGCGGCATCCGCGATCTCCTCAGCCTCTTCGATGACATCCGCCTCGACGAGAGCCTCGTCTTCGGGGGCGATGAAACCGGTCAGATCGACAGCCTTGCCGGTGGTGTCGACGACCTTGACCTTGCCGAGCACGATCGCGAGGCCCTTGTTGCGGGCGACCTCGCCGACCATGGCGGGAACCTGGTTGCCCTCCTGGAGAGCGTTGACGAAGTCCTGCGGGGCCATGCCGTACTGCGCGGCGGACTGGATCAGGTACTGGGTGAGCTCGTCCTGCGAGACCTGGACGTCGTTCGCCTCGGCGATTTTGTCGAGCAGCATCTGGGTGCGGAAGCGCTTCTCGCTGGCTTCGGTGACCTCGGCGCGGTGCTCGTCGTCTTCGAGACGTCCTTCGCCTTCGAGGTGCTCGTGCACCTCGTCCTCGACGAACTGCGGCGGCACGGCGATGTCGGTCTTCTCGAGGAGGACCTCGACGAGCTTGTCGCGTGCGGCAGCGCCCTGAACGTAGACGGACTGCTCGGAGACACGTGCAGTCAGGCTCTCGCGCAGCTCTGCAATGGTGTCGTACTCGCTCGCGATCTGCGCGAAGTCGTCGTCTGCCTCGGGAAGCTCGCGCTCCTTGACAGCCTTCACCGTCACCGCGACCTCAGCCTCTTCGCCCGCGTGGTCGCCGCCGACGAGTGTCGAGCGGAATGTGGTGTCCTCACCCGCGGTGAGGGAGTCGACAGCCTCGTCGATGCCCTCGAGCAGTTCGCCGGATCCGATCTCGTACGACACGTCCTGAACGCGGTCGATCTCGTTGCCGTCGATCGTGGCAACGAGGTCGAGCTCGAGGAAGTCGCCGGCAGTGGCGGGGCGGTCGACAGTGGTCAGGGTGCCGAAGCGGGCGCGGAGGCGGTCCATCTCGGCGTCGATCGCGGCCTCGTCGGTCTCGACCGGCTCGATCTCGATCGTCAGGTCGTCGTATGCGGGCAGGTCGAACTCGGGGCGGACGTCAACCTCGACCTCGATCTTCAAGTCGCCGGAGAAGTCCTTGTCGCTCGGCCAGTCGATGACCTCTGCGGACGGACGGCCGAGAACGCGCAGCTCGTTGGCGGAGACAGCCTCACGGTAGAACCCGTCCATGCCCTCGCTGACGGCGTGCTCCACGACCGCGCCACGGCCGATGCGCTGGTCGATGATCGGCGCCGGCACCTTGCCCTTGCGGAAGCCCGGGATGTTCACGTCCTGAGCGATGTGCTCGTACGCGTGGCTGATGCTGGGCTTGAGCTCATCCGGGGTGACCGTGATGTGGAGCTTGACCCGGGTCGGGCTGAGCGTCTCGACGGTGCTGTTCACCATGGTGTTCGTTCTCCTCTGTGTGCCGCGCACGCGCGCGGCGGCTGAAGGTCGGGGGTTTCTGGATCGTTTGTCGGGGCGACAGGATTTGAACCTGCGGCCTCCCGCTCCCAAAGCGGGCGCTCTACCAAGCTGAGCTACGCCCCGGGCAAGCCGTATCCACGCGGACACGAAACGACCCAGAGAAGTCTAGCCGACGCATCCTCGCGTCAACTCTGCACGTCGCTGCGCGGCAAACGACACGTGCGCAAAGTGCCCGAATCCGTCGTCTACACTTATGGATGCCGCGGCTTCGCGGTGAGGTAGCTCAACAATTGAAAAAATTCGGGGCTGTAGCTTAGTGGTAAAGCCTTAGTCTTCCAAACTAATGATGCGAGTTCGATTCTCGTCAGCCCCTCAACGAAAGTCATTTCCGAGCGAATTTTGATCCTTGCGGACTCATCCGCAGACGCGGGAGTGTGATCTCTATGTCCGATCGATCGAAGCCCGCTTTCGAGTCGAAACACCGCGCTCGCAAGCATCCGCGAAAGCCGCAGTCGAGTCTCGCCGAGCACTGGACGAACATCGACGGGATCGAATACTTCTACCGCGAGTCGCCCGATCCGTCCGCTCCGCGCGTGATGATGCATCTGCACGGCTTCGGCCTGTCGGGGCGGTATCTGCTCCCGACCGCCGAACTCCTCCAGGACGATTTCCACACACTGGTGCCGGATCTCCCCGGCTTCGGACGCAGCAGCACGCCCTCGTTCCCTCTCGACGTGCCAGATCTCGCTCACGCTGCGGCGCGCTTTCTCGATGATCGCGGCATCGAGAAGGTCACACTCATCGGCAACTCGATGGGGTGTCCGATCATCTGCGAATTCGCGCATTCGTATCCGGAACGGCTCGAGCGCGCGATTCTGGTTTCGCCTGCGGGCGGTGTCCATAACCAACCGCTGCGCCGCGCGGTCAGTCAGCTCGCGGTGGACGGCAATCGTGAGCCGCGCAAGATGATCACCGTTGCCACCCCTGATTATTTGAGGTTCGGGGTGTCCAGCACGTTCCGGATGTTCCGAGCGCTCACGCAGTATCCGACGCTCGAGCGGTTGCTGGAGTTGAAGATCCCCACACTGGTTGTGATCGGAGAGCGCGACCCGCTCCTTCCCGGGGCGGCGCGCATTCAAGAGGTTGCGAGCCAGACCGACAATCACGTCCTCATCGTGACCATCGACGGTGCCGCCCACGCGATCAACTTCAGTCACCCTGGAGAACTCGCCCATGCCGTACGTCAGTTCATGGACGACGAGCCGATCACCGACGACCCCGACTCGCCCGGGCACGCGCGCGTCTACGAAATCCATCGCGGCACGCATCACCCCGCCGCGAAGGTGCCAAAGGCGAAGAAACCGTCCGAAGCGCAAGCGCTGACCGCTCAGGTCAACCGGCGAGCACGTCGCGGAATCGCTTCGGGAGTACGACGTTCTCCGGTGCGCCTGCAAAGAACCCGGCGACCTCCTCTGGCGTGAAGCCCGCAATTCCGCATCCGATCTCCGTCACGAGAAATCGCAGTTCGGGGTGCGCCTGGGCGAAACCGAGAAACCGCGTCGTCTGCTCTTCGAGCACCCCGATTCCCGACATCGTGTCGATCCCGTACGACTGCCCCTGCAGTCCCTCGGACTGACCCCACACCGCACCGAAGCGGTCGTAGGCCATTCGAGCGGCACCGCCACCGTGCGCACCGCCGCCGTTCGACCCGAAGACAAAGATCTCGCCCGGCGCGAGGCTGGTGATCAACTCGTCAGCGGGCATCCTGAGCCTCCTCGTGGTGGGCAAGGTGCGCGCGGTACGTCTGGGCATTGGCACGGATGCCGGCTCGTTCGTCTTCGGTCAACTGCCGCCGCACCTTCGCGGGCACGCCGGCGACGAGGCTTCCATCGGGAACGACCGTCCCCTCGAGGACGACCGCTCCCCCGGCGATCAGACATCCGCTGCCGATGCGGGCGCCAGAGAGAATGACGCTGCCCATCCCGATCAGGCTGCCATCTCCGATCTCGCAGCCGTGGACGACGGCATTGTGCCCGACGGATACGTTCTCGCCGATGAGCACGGGGTGACCGGAATCGACGTGCACAGAGACGTTGTCTTGAAGATTGCTGCCGACGCCGACGACGATCGGTGCACTATCGGCGCGCAGCACCGCGTTGTACCAGACGCTCGCGCCCTCGGCGAGAGTCACATCCCCGATGATGCGCGCGCCCGCGGCGACGAAGCACGTCGGATCGATCGACGGCACCCGGTCGGCGAGGGACAGGATGGAGGCTTCGGGGGCGGTTGTCATGGTCAAAAGATAGCGCGCGAGCACCGCGGTTAGCCGAGCCTTGTCTTGCTTGCGGAATGTCGTGGCGTGAGTAGCGTTGCACCCAGATGAGGGCAGATCATGCCCGCGATGGAGGCGACAGACATGTCCAAGACGTACACGATTCCCATGACCGCAACCGACCCCGAGGTCGCTGCCGGCACCGCGCAGTTTCTGACCCCGATCGTCCTGGGGCTCCAGGCTCTTGCCGTCAACGGCAAGCAGGCGCACTGGAACGTCCGGGGCGCGAACTTCATCGCCATCCACGAACTGCTCGACTCCGTCGTCGCCAACGCGCAGGGGTTCGCCGACCTCGCCGCTGAGCGGATCGTCGCTCTCGGCCTTCCGATCGACGCGCGACTGAGCGCGGTCGCGGCGAAGACCTCGACGACCGTTCCCGCCGGCTTCGCCCAGTGGCAGGAAGAGATCGTCGCGATCGTCGGCGACATGGACACCGTCATCGCCGACGTTCAGGCCGCAATCGACGGGCTCGACGAAGTCGACCTCACCAGCCAGGACATCGCCATCACGATCAAGGCGGGCCTCGAGAAGGACCGCTGGTTCCTCTCCGCTCACCTCGCGGCGTAGTCCCGATCCGCAACTGAACGATGCCCCGGAGCCTGATGGCTTCGGGGCATCGTCGTCAGTGCCGTGTGTCTCACGCGATGTGCGTCAGACGCCCCTCGATCATCGTGCCCAAGACACTCATGTGGCGAAGTTCGGTCTCGCTCGCCGAGAGCGGATCGTGCTCGCTCAGGACGAGATCGGCGCGGTCGCCCGGGAAGAGCGCGGTGCCGATTGTGGACCCGCCAGCGGTCGACGCGGCGAGGGCGGTGGCCGCACTCAGGCCCTGATCGGGCCGCCAGGCCTCACGCCCATCGCGCGTGCGGTACACGGCCGCGGCGATCGCGGCCCAGGGATCAAGAGGAGACACCGGCGCGTCCGAACCGAAAAGCAGATTCGCCCCCGAATCGGCGAGCGATCGCAGCGGATACGGCATCGCGGTCTGACCCGCCCACAGCGAATCGGTGAGATCGCGGTCGTCGATCGCGTGCTCGGGCTGCACGCTCGCACTCACCCCGAGGCGAGCGAAGCGTGGAATGTCGGCATGCGCCACCAATTGCGCGTGCTCGATCGTTCCGCGCGCACCGCTGGCCGCATAGGCGTCGAGAGCATGTGAGTTCGCCACGTCGCCGATCGCGTGCACGGCGCAGGCGAGGCCCGCGCCGGTCGCACGCGTCATCAGTTCGAGGAGCGCATCGGGCTCAACCGTCAGCAAGCCGAAGTTGTGCGGATCGCCGGGATAGGAGTGTGAACACGCCGCCGTCCGGGTCCCGAGAGATCCGTCCGTGATGATCTTCAGCGGCCCCATCCGCACCAGGCCTTGTGCATCGAGAGCGTCGCCGGTGGCGAGCCCCTCGGCGATCGCGCGCTCGAACAGCGCCGGGTACACGCCGAACGACACGCGTGTCGCGTCGAAGCCGGCGTCGAGGCGACGCGCCCACGCCTCGGCGTTCCACGCCATGTCGAGATCGACGATGCCGACGATCCCCCGCGCGGCGGCGGACTCGAGAGCTTCTCCCACCAGCGCGTCCCCGAGTGCGGGGTCGACCAGGTTCAAGCGGCGCGAGATCTCGAACGCGGGCTCTTCACGCAGGACTCCGGCCGCATCGGCAGGGAGACCTTCACGGCGCAGCGCTGCGGAGTTCAACCAGACGCTATGGACGTCGGCGTTGATCAGGTAGGTCGGCACCTCACCGGTGGCCGCGTCCAGCACAGCGAGGTCGAAGTCGTCCGACCAGAACGCATCGCGGAATCCGTTGCCGACCCGCCGACCGTCCCGAATCTCCGCCGCACCCATGAGCGACGCAGCGTGGGCGGCGGACGTGGCGTGACCGAGCGCCTCGCGCTGAGCGACGAGCGCCCACTGCACGGTATGGACGTGGTGATCCCACAGCCCCGGGAACACCCAGCCTCCACCGGCATCGAGCACAGCGCCGCGGCGAGGCAGTGCGCCCGCCGGAGCGATGTCGACGATCCGCCCCCCGGCGAGATGCAGATCGACGGCATCCGTCCCGAACGGGTCCAGCCGATCCGCCCCGGTCAAGCGCGCGTCGACGATGACGTCCACGGTCTCGCCGCGCACAGCGCTCACGGGCGGGCCGCCCTCGCCTGACGCATCGCATCCTGGGCGCGCCGCATCTCGGCCGGCAGGCGTGCATCGGAGTACGGCCCGGCGCCGGCCTCGAGCTCCATGATGATCGTGTCGACGACCTCGTCAGATCGGTTCTGACTGAGCTTGCGCTTGGCCACCACGCGTGTCGGCGTGAGGCGAAACCCGACGGTGCCCCGTTCGAGTCGCCTCACGAAGTCCTCGTCGTTGGGCGCCTCCCACATCATTCGCGGCTGTGGCATGCCCGACTCGAAGCGGGCGACGAGGCGGTCCAACACCAGCAGATTCTCTTCGGCGGAGAGGAGCTCGGGCACACCCGACAGGTGTACGGAGACGAAGTTCCAGGTGGGGACACTCGCCGCCTCGCCGTACCAGGCGGGCGAAATGTAGCCATGCGGTCCTTGCGCGACAACGAGGAGTTCGTGTTCGCCGAGGCCGTGCAGCAGGTCATCGGGCTTGCCGACATGCCCGACGACGGTGAGGTCGTCCCGGCCTTCGTCGAGGAGGACGGCGTAGTGCGAGGCAACCAAGCCGTCTGGGGTGCTGCTGACCAGGGTCATCCACGGGTTCAGTTCGAGGACGCGGCGGATCTCCTGGACATCCGTCATCGCAAAGCTCGGGTTCTGTCTCATTCTCGCCGTACCTCCGGCAGCGTCATCGTTGGCAATTGGGGCACCAGTACAGCTTGCGGGTGGCCATCTCCTCGAGCAGGATGTGCGTCCCGCAGACGCGGCACGGGAGTCCCGCTCGGTGATAGACCCAGTGCCGGTCGTCCCGGCTCGCCATGGCGCGTCGGTAGGCATCCGGATTCAGATCATCCATCGTCATCATCTGACCGGTCTCGACGCCGATCGACAGCAGCCGCACCCAGTCCCGCCAGAGGCCACGGACCACCTCTTCGGGAACATCACGCCCCGGAGTATGAGGATCGAGGCCGGCGCGGAAGAGCAGTTCGGCTCGATACACGTTGCCGATGCCGCTGACGACGCTTTGATCCATCAGCAGCAGCCCGATCGGGGTGGGCTTTCGTCGTACGACGGCGACGAACCGTTCCTCGCCCTCGGCGACATCGTCGACGAGCGGATCGGGACCCAGCTTCGCGATCGTGGCGAGCACCTGCTCGGGTGATTGGAGCTCGCAGGCTGTCGGCCCGCGGAGGTCCGCGCACGTCACGTCGGTCATGAGGCGCAGTCGCACTTGACCGACGATCGGCGGCGGCCACGACTCCTCGCCGCCGAGCCCCTTGGTCTGCTCGCTCATCCGCACATGCACGCGGGTGCGACGCGGCGCCCCGATCGACGACATGGAATTCTCCCCCGCGTCGTCGAAGACCGGCTCGAGATCCGTTCCCCGTTGGTTTGTCTGCCCCATCCGTCCATTGGCCGACGCGATCGTGGGGTCGACGAGGATCTCGCCCGCGAAGTCCCATGCGCCGTACATGCCCAGATGCACCCGCAGCCAGATGTCGTGATCGAACTCGAGGAACATCTGCTTGGCGACAGCGCGGACCTGCGTGGCAGTCCGCCCGTCGAGCATCGCCGCCCCGTCGACGAAGCGGCCCTGGGGACTGGATGCCGTGACCTGATGCCCCACGAAATTGCGGTCGAACTGTCGGGCGATGCGATGGACGGAGTGTCCCTCGGGCATCAGCCTGCTTCCGGATCGAACGAACTTGACGCGTCCTGAAGCACGTCAGCGGCGCGAGCCGCCGCGCGCGGATCGGGCTCGAGGCTGCCGTCGATTTCGAACGCGGCGAGCTGCCCGATTCGACGAGCGTGGCGCTCCTCACCGGAGAACGGGGTGGCGATGAAACGGTCGATGAAGGTCACCGCGTCTTCGAAGCTGTGCTGGCGGGCGCCGATCGCAATGACGTTCGCATCGTTGTGTTCGCGGGCGAGTTCTGCCGTGGCGATGCTCCACGCCAGGGCTGCGCGCACGCCACGCACCTTGTTCGCCGCGATCTGCTCGCCGTTGCCGGATCCGCCGAACACGACGCCGAGCGCTTCGACGCCATCGGCCTGATCGCGGACAACCGCTTGGGCGGCGCGGATGCAGAACGAGGGGTAGTCATCCACCGCGTCGTACTCGATCGGACCGTGGTCCACGACCTCGTGTCCTGCCTCCACAAGGTGATGCAGCAGCTGGGTGGAGAACTCCAGGCCAGCATGGTCGGTGGCGATGTGGATACGCATGGAGCCATTCTATGAAGCCACGGGGCGATCGAGCGTAGGCTAGTACGGTTGCCGTCGGCGTCATCAGCGCCCTCCTACGGCATCTCACCCGAACCTTGGGAGCTTTCACAGTGCCTGGAGAAAACCTCACCCGCCTCGAGGCGCAAGCGCGCCGCGAGATCGTCGAGACGCATTCATATGAGGTCGTGCTCGACCTCACGCGCGGAGCCGAGGTGTTCGGTTCGCGCACGACCGTTCGCTTCGGAGCAGCCGAGGGCGCCGCGACCTTCATCGACCTGATCGCCGGCGAAGTCCGTGAGATCACGCTCAATGGGCGATCCGTCAATCCGGCCGACGCATACGCGGACTCGCGCATTTCTCTCGACGGACTCACCGCCGAGAACGTCCTCGTCGTCGACGCGGACTGCCTCTACACGAACACCGGTGAGGGCTTGCATCGCTTCGTCGACCCCGCCGACGGCGAGGTCTACCTCTACTCGCAGTTCGAGGTCCCGGATTCACGCCGGGTGTTCGCCGTGTTCGAGCAGCCCGACCTCAAGGCCGAGTTCAGCTTCACGGTCACCGCGTCGGAGCAGTGGAAGGTCATCTCCAACTCGCCGACGCCCGAGCCTGAACGCCACGGAGACGGCACCGCGACGTGGACGTTCGAGCCCACCCCGCGCATCTCGTCGTACATCACCGCCCTGATCGCGGGCCCGTACGAAGAGACCCGCTCAGAGCTCACCAGCTCTTCCGGCCGCGTCATTCCACTCGGGGTGTTCGGACGAAAGAGCCTGTGGCAAGACCTCGATGCCGACTACATCTTCGACAAGACCCGCGAAGGCTTCGCGTACTACGAAGAGAAGTTCGGTGTTCCGTACCCCTTCGCCAAGTACGACCAGCTTTTCGTCCCGGAATTCAATGCCGGCGCCATGGAGAATGCGGGCGCAGTCACGTTCACCGAGACCTACGTGTTCCGCAGCAAGGTCACCGACGCCGTCAAGGAGCGCCGCGTCGTCACGATCCTGCACGAACTCGCGCACATGTGGTTCGGTGACTTGGTCACCATGAAGTGGTGGAACGGCCTCTGGCTGAACGAATCCTTCGCCGAGTGGGCGTCCACGATCGCCACGGCCGAGGCGACCGAGTGGACCGAGGCGTGGACCACGTTCAACGCGATGGAGAAGACCTGGGCATACCGCCAGGACCAGCTTCCCTCGACCCACCCCGTGGTGGCGACGATCAACGATCTCGAAGACGTCCAGGTCAACTTCGACGGCATCACCTACGCGAAGGGCGGCTCTGTCCTCAAGCAGCTTGCGGCGTGGGTCGGCATCGACGAGTTCTTCGCCGGCGTCTCGGCATACTTCCAGAAGCACGCGTGGTCGAACACCGAGCTGACGGACCTGCTCGTCGAGCTCGAGTCGACCAGTGGCCGTGAGCTCGCGACCTGGTCGAAGAAGTGGCTCGAGACGGCCGGCGTCAACACGCTGTCGCCCGAGATCGCCTCCGACTCGGATGGTCGTATCTCCCGGTTTGCGATCGTTCAGACCGCTCCTGCCGACTACCCCACGATCCGCCCACACCGCCTCGGGGTGGGCTTCTACAGCCTCCAGGGTGGCCACCTCGTGCGGGTGCACCAGATCGAACTGGACGTTGACGGCGACCTCACTGAGGTTCCGCAGCTGAAGGGTGTCAGCGTTCCCGACCTTGTGCTGCTCAACGATGGGGATCTCGCATACGCGAAGATCCGCCTCGACACGCGGTCCCTGCGGACGGCGATCGAGCACCTCAAGGACATCAGCGACCCGCTCGCGCGCTCGCTCGTCTGGGGTGCGGCGTGGGATCAGACCCGCGATGCCGAGACTCCCGCATCCGACTACATCGACCTGGTGCTGCGCAACATCGGCTCGGAGACCGAATCGACGACGGTGCGCACGACGCTGGCGCAGCTTCAGCTCGCCGCCAACTCGTATGTCTCGCCCGAGAAGCGGGGTGCGTCGCGTCAGAAGGTCGCGGACGGCCTCTGGGATCTCGCACTGGCAGCGGAGGCGGGCAGCGACAGCCAGCTCCAGTTCGTGACGGCGTTCGCGTCGGCAGCGTCGACGGCCGAGCACTGGGAACACGTGCGTGCGCTCCGCAGCGGGGATACGACCCTTGCCGGTCTCGAGATCGATGCGGACCTCTCGTGGATCCTGCTCATCTCCCTGGCAGCGGGTGGGCTCGTCAGCGCCACCGAGATCGATGAGGCACGTGCCGCCGACAACACCGCCAAGGGCGGCGAATTCGCGGCGCAAGCGGCAGCTGCACTGCCGACGGTCGAAGCGAAGCGCGTCGCGTGGGACTCGTTGATCGGCTCCGCTGATCTGCCGAACACACTCGTGCGCTCGGCGGCCCTGGGGTTCAATCACCCGGCCGGGGTCGAGGCGTTGCGCGCGTTCGTGAGCGACTACTTCGAGATGCTGCTGCCGATCTGGGAGTCGCGAACCTATCAGATCGCGAACTACCTCATCGTCGGGCTCTACCCCGCCCCACTGGCCGACCTCGCACTGCGCGATGCGACGCGCGCGTGGCTCGCCGCCCACCGTGACGCGGCACCGGCACTGCGCCGCCTCGTCCAGGAGAACCTTGCGGGCGTCGAGCGCGCCCTCGCGGTGCAGGACCGGGACGCTCTGTAACAACCATCACCGACGGATGCCCCGGCTGCTCTCATCGCGCGGCCGGGGCATCCGTTTCAGTTCAGGCGATACGTAACGTCGCTCGTTAGGATCGTGACGATGTATTCCCTCGACACCGCAGCCCCCGTGTTCTCATCGGATTGGTGGACCGCCCTCGGCGTGAGCGTCGGCGTCTTCCTCACCGCGACCGGGTTGAAGGTCCTCGTCATCGCACTCATCGTGGCCGGCGGATTCCTCCTGGCCTGGGTCGCGCGTCGACTGATCAATCGCATCGTCAATCGCATCGTCAACGGCGCGAAGTCCAAGGCCGACGTACCTGACACCCGCGCGATCGATTACTCGCCGCTCGCCCAGGTCCGCATCGTTCAGCGCACACGGACGCTCGGCACGATCCTCACCAACGTGGTCAACGTGGCCATCGTCATCATCGCGTTGATCCTGGTCATATCCGTCATCGACAAGGACATCCTCACCTCGTTCACCTTGCTGTCCGCGGCGATCGGTGCAGGTCTCGGTTTCGGCGCGCAGAACATCGTGAAGGACGTCCTCAACGGCATCTTCATCGTGGCCGAAGATCAGGTCGGCATCGGCGATGTCGTCGACCTGGGGCTTGCCACCGGCATCGTGGAGTCTGTCAGTGTCCGCGTGACGCATGTGCGCGACGTCAACGGGACGCTGTGGTACGTCCGCAACGGTGAGGTCACCCGCATCGGCAACATGTCGCAGGGATGGTCGCGCGTCGTCATCGACCTCGCTGTCCCGACGGACGCCGACGTCGGTGAGATCGAAGAGACGATGCTGACGACCGCACAGGATCTCGCCAAAGACCCCAAGTGGCGCACCCGTATCATCGAGAAGCCCGAGATCTGGGGCCTCGAGTCGGTCTCCGGCGACATGATGGTCATTCGCCTCGTCGTCAAGACTCGCCCGAACTCCAAGGACGACGTGGCGCGCGCCCTCCGCATGCGACTCAAGCAGTCGATCGATCAGCTCGGTGTGCAGCTTCCGCAATTGAATTCGGTGACACTCTCGGGCTTCGAAGGCGCGCAGAGCATTCGCGGGGCCAATCCCCCCACCACCAAACCTCAGCCGATCGCGCAGGTGTCCAAGAAACGCTCCGGGCCCAAGTGGATTGCGCGTTCTACGCCAGCCGTGTCCGACGATCAGACACCGGATGCCGCGTCCTCGGCGCCGGCGAAGGCGCCCGAGTCCGAGGAGGGCACACCGTGAGTGACCAATCGATGCTGACGTTCTACGACGAGATCGGCGGGCACGACACTTTCGTCGCCCTCGTCGATGAGTTCTATCGTGGCGTTGCAGCGGATGAGGCGCTTCGCCCGATGTATCCCGAGGAAGACCTCGGTCCCGCCGCCGAGCGACTCACCCTCTTTCTGGAGCAGTACTGGGGTGGGCCGACGACCTACAGCAACACCCGCGGTCATCCTCGTCTGCGGATGCGGCACGCCGGCTTCCACATCAACCCGCAGATGCGCGATCTCTGGCTGTTGCACATGCGCGCCGCCGTCGACAGCCTGCACCTGCCGCCGCTGCACGAAGCGACCCTGTGGGACTATCTGCAACGCGCCGCATTCGCGATGGTGAACACGTTCGAACCCACGGGGATCGGGCCGGCGCGCACGCCCGGGAGCACACCGCTTCTCGTTCACCCGAAGACAACACCCGCCCAGGCGAACCCCCAACCCACAGAGGATCAACGATGACCGACCCGCACACTCACTCCACCGACGTCCTCGTGATCGGGTGGGGACTCGCGGGGCTCGTCGCCGCGACCGAAGCCGTCGCCGCGGGGCGACGCGTGATCATCGTCGATCAGGAGCCCCGCACGAATCTCGGCGGCCAGGCTTTCTGGTCGTTCGGCGGGCTCTTCTTCATCGACTCTCCCGAGCAGCGACGCATGGGCATCCGCGATTCCCCCGAACTCGCACGGCAGGATTGGTTCGGCAGCGCGGCATTCGACCGCGAGGAAGACCGCTGGCCGCGCCAGTGGGCTGAGGCATACCTCCACTTCGCGCACGAAGAGAAGCGCGCGTGGCTGCGCGAGAAGGGTGTCGGATTCTTCCCCGTCGTCGGCTGGGCCGAACGAGGTGGCTACACCGCGATCGGTCCGGGCAACTCCGTGCCCCGCTTCCACATCACGTGGGGCACCGGGCCCGGCGTCGTCGCGCCCTTCCAGGCCGCCATCCAAGAGGCCGAAGCGCGCGGTGTCCTCACCGTCCTCCCCCGCCACCGCGTGACGACCCTGACGACCGCAGACGGCACGGTGGTGGGCGCGGCAGGCGACGTTCTGGCCCCCTCCGGCACCGCGCGTGGCGTGCAGAGTTCGCGTGAGGCCGTCGGCACGTTCGAGATCTCCGCGGCAGCGACCATCGTGTCGTCCGGCGGCATCGGAGGAAACCACGATCTCGTCCGTGCCCAGTGGCCCGCGCGGTTGGGCACTCCCCCGCAAACGATGATCTCCGGCGTTCCCGCCTACGTGGATGGCTCGATGCAACCGGTGTCCGCCGCTGCCGGAGCGAACCTGATCAACGGCGACCGGATGTGGCACTACGTCGAGGGCATTCAGAACTGGAACCCGATCTGGCCGGATCACGGCATCCGGATCCTCCCTGGGCCGTCATCGGTCTGGCTGGACGCCACGGGGCGGCGACTCCCCGTGCCGCTGTTCCCTGGTTTCGACACGCTCGGCACGCTCGAACACCTCCGCACCACCGGACACGACCACTCGTGGTTCGTGTTGTCGCGGCAGATCGTCGAGAAGGAGTTCACGCTGTCGGGCAGCGAGCAGAACCCCGATCTCACCGAGAAGGACGTGCGCCTTCTGCTGGCGTCACGGCTCGGAAAGGGCGCCGCGGGGCCCGTGCAGGCGTTCCTCGACCACGGCGTCGACTTCGTCGTGAAGGACGATCTTGACAGTCTGATCGCCGGGATGAAGGCGCTCCCCGGCGGCGACGCGCTCGATGGCGATCAGGTCAGGCTCGAGGTTGAGGCGCGCGATCGTGAGATGGACAACGAGTTCACGAAGGATGCGCAGATCGCGATGCTCCGCTCAGCCCGCAGCTATCGCGGGGACAGGCTGGTCCGCACGGCTGCGCCGCACAAGATCCTCGACCCGAAGTCCGGTCCGCTCATCGCGGTGAAGCTGCACGTCCTCACGCGCAAGTCGCTCGGAGGCATTGAGACCGACCTCTCGGCGCGCGCTCTGGCGGCGACAGGAGAGCCCATCCCAGGGCTGTACGCCGCTGGCGAGGCCTCCGGCTTCGGCGGTGGTGGCGTCCACGGCTATCGGGCGCTGGAGGGCACGTTCCTCGGCGGATGCCTGTTCTCCGGCCGCACGGCTGGGCGAGCGGCGGCTGCCGCACTGTAGGCACTTCGCGGGGCCCGTGGGCCGTTCGCCTGATGGGCCGTTCGCGTGATGGGCCGTTCGCCTCGCTCAGGCGGACGGACCGGTGGCTCGGACTCCCGTCAGACCGGTGCGCACCGGGCCGCGGACGAGGACGTGGCCTCGGTTCAGGCTGATCCGTGTCCAGGGGCCGGTCGAGAACACGCGCGCGCGCTCGTCGCCGCCGATGAAGCCGAGGGCGAACGCGGCGAAACCCACGCCCAGCGGCAAGCCCTCGAGCTCGTCATCGGGCGGGCCCCACACGCCCGCACGCACAATGCGCACAGCATCCTCGCCGGCATCTGCGGGGACTGCCTCGGCCACCGCCGCGATCCCCCACTGGGCACGCGAGGCCAATGTCGATGCCGCAATCCCCTCGAGCTCTTCCCATCCCGCTCGAGGAGGCGAGACTCCGGCCCAGGATGCCGTCACCGCGCTCTCCGGCAATCGGAGGGCTGAGGGGTCGGTGTCGGCGGTGAGGCTCTCGGCATCGATCACGAGATCGCAGATGAGTTCGGGGTCCACGGGCAACGTGCGCATCCCGAGGATCGTCGGGGTCGTGTCGAACAGGCCGCGCGGAGCCAGCGGGGCGCACGTCATCGCCAGCACCCCGTTCTCGGCACGAAGGCGCACCGCGCCGTCGCCAAGACGAATGGCGCGGCGGGCGAAGGTCAACGCATCGGCGGCGACCCTCTCATCGGGGAACACAAGCAGGGAGGACATCCGCCCTAAACTACCAAGCGGCGCACCGGCCGACGAAAGGGTGGACCGTGGCAGACGAGAACGATGTGGCACACGACTCCGTTGTGGCGATGCTCGCAGTGCTCGACCTTTCCTCTGGGGCGGCCCGGACCACGGAGGATATCTTCGTCGGATCCTCGCAGGCCATGCCACTCGGGCGCGTGTTCGGGGGTCAAGTCCTCGCTCAGGCGGTCGTCGCCGCCGCACGAACGATGTCGCCGGAGCGGATTCCGCACTCCATGCACGGATACTTCCTGAGACCCGGAGACTCATCGAAGGACATCACGTTCTCGGTCGACCGGATCCACGACGGCCGGTCATTCTCCACGCGGCGCACGCAGGCCTTCCAAGAGGGCGTGCCGATCTTCTCCATGATCTCCTCGTTCCAGGACGAAGACCCCGGCCTCGAGCACCACACGCCGATGCCCGAGGGGATTGCGCAGCCCGAGGACCTGCCGAACGTCGAGGAGCATCTCACCGCCCAACATCCGGCGTCCAAGCGGATGTTCACCGACCGCCCGGTCGACCTCCGACACATCCCATCGTCGATCTACCTTTCGGTGGACGGTGAGCGCGCTCCGCACCAGGCCGTCTGGATGAAGACGAGATCGGCGCTCCCCGACGATCCGGCCATCCATCGCGCGGCGCTGGCTTATCTGAGTGACATGTCGATCCAGGAGTCGGTGCTGCGAGCCCACGGTGTGGCTTGGATGACGCCCGGTCTCAAAGTGGCGAGCCTCGACCACGCGATGTGGTGGCATCGCGACGGACGAGTCGACGAGTGGGTGCTGTACGTGCAGGAGTCGCCGAGTGCCCGCGGTGGCCGCGGTCTGGCTACCGGCAGAATCTACGCACGCAGCGGCGAACTGCTGGCCTCGGTCGCACAGGAGATCATGATTCGGCTGCCGGACTGACTCAGCGGCGACGCGATCCCGCGAGCGGGTCGCCCACGAACGGACCCCATGCGGCGCGCATATCGGGGGTGAGTCGCACGGGGCGGCCCGATTGCGTGTTGACCGTGACGATGACCGACGTTGAGCGCGCATAGAGCGTCTGCGGCTCATCACCGATCGGGCTGAACACTTCGTAGCAGACGTCGAAGCTCGAGCCTCCGAGGCGCCCGATCCACAGCTGTACATCGAGCGGACGCTGTCCGTAGGGAACGGGCGCGAGGTAGTCGATGTCCTGGCGCGCGACCACCGTCATCGTGGGTGATGACGTGCTGAGCCCGGTTTCCAGGACCGCCGTCGCCGGTCCTGCACTTCCGTCATCCGGCCGCCAGAACGCGCGCAACCGCGCCTCCTCGAGCAGTTTCAGCATCGAAGTGTTGTTGACGTGGTTCAACGCGTCGAGGTCGCCCCATCGCAGATGGATCGGAATGTGGATGCGCGGAACGGTGTCAGCCACGCGTCAGTCGCGAGTCAGCTTGCGATACGTCGACCGGTGCGGGTTGGCGGCATCCGGTCCGAGGCGCTCGATTTTGTTCGCCTCATACGCGTCGAAGTTGCCCTCGAACCAGTACCACTGATCGGGCTTCTCCTCAGTGCCCTCGTACGCGAGGATGTGCGTTGCGATGCGGTCGAGGAACCACCGGTCGTGGGTGATGACCACTGCGCATCCGGGGAACTCGAGCAGAGCGTTCTCCAGCGACTGCAGCGTCTCGACGTCGAGGTCGTTGGTGGGCTCGTCGAGCAGGAGCAGGTTCCCGCCCTCTTTGAGCGTCAGCGCGAGGTTCAGACGGTTGCGCTCACCACCGGAGAGCACGCCGGCCTTCTTCTGCTGGTCGGGACCCTTGAATCCGAACTTGGAGACATATGCCCGCGAGGGGATCTCGGTCTTGCCGACTGTGATGATGTCGAGGCCGTCGGAGACGACCTCCCACAGGTTCTTGTTCGGGTCGATGTTCGAGCGCGTCTGGTCGACGTAGCTGATCTTGACGGTCTCGCCGACCTTCAAGTCACCGCCGTCGACGGGCTCGAGACCGACGATGGTCTTGAAGAGCGTCGTCTTGCCGACACCGTTGGGGCCGATGACGCCGACGATGCCGTTCGGCGGAAGGCTGAAGCTGAGTCCGTCGATGAGTGAACGACCGTCGAAGCCCTTCTTCAGCTTCTTGGCCTCGATCACGATGCCGCCGAGTCGCGGACCCGCGGGAATCTGGATCTCGTCGAAGTCGAGTTTGCGCGTGCGCTCGGCCTCCGTGGCCATCTCTTCGTAGCGAGAAAGGCGCGCCTTGGACTTCGCCTGGCGACCCTTGGAGTTGGAGCGGACCCAGTCGAGTTCTTCAGCGAGGCGCTTCGCGAGCTTGGCGTCCTTCTTGCCCTGAACGGCGAGGCGCTCGCCCTTTTTCTCAAGGTAGGTCGAGTAGTTGCCTTCGTAGCCGATGAGGCGACCACGGTCGACCTCGGCGATCCATTCGGCGACGTTGTCGAGGAAGTACCTGTCGTGAGTGACGGCGATGACCGCACCGGGGTACTTCTGGAGGTGCTGCTCGAGCCACAGCACGCTCTCTGCGTCGAGGTGGTTGGTGGGCTCGTCGAGGAGCAGGAGGTCGGGCTTCTGCAGCAGCAGTCGGGTCAGTGCCACGCGGCGCTTCTCGCCACCGGAGAGGTTCGAGACTCCCACGTCGCCCGGGGGCGTCCGCAGCGCATCCATTGCCTGCTCGAGCTGGGAGTCGAGGTCCCACGCATCGGCGGCGTCGATCTCCTCCTGGAGGGTGCCCATCTCGGCCAGCAGCGAATCGAAGTCGGCGTCCGGGTCGCTCATCAGTGCGGAGATCTCGTTGAAGCGGTCGACCTTCGCCTTGATGGCGATGCCTGCCTGGATGTTCTCCAGCACCGTTTTGGACTCATCCAATTCGGGTTCCTGCATGAGCATGCCGACGGTGAAGCCGGGCGCGAGCTTTGCTTCGCCGTTCGACGGGTTATCGAGGCCCGCCATGATCTTGAGGATCGTCGACTTGCCGGCGCCGTTGGGGCCGACCATGCCGATCTTCGCACCGGGGAGGAAAGCCATCGTGACGTCGTCGAGAATGAGCTTCTCTCCGACCGCCTTGCGGGCACGGACCATCGAGTAGATGTATTCAGCCATATCGACACAAGTCTACGCGGACCGGCACCTCAGCCTCGTCGGTGTCACCAGTCGCTTCGTGATTTCACCAATCGCCTCGTGGTTGTCACCAATCGCCTCGTCGTTGTCACCAGTCGATTGGGCGCGTCTGTCCGACGAGGCAGCCTCCGGACGGCAGTGCCGGCAACACGACCGCGGTCGGGGCCGGAGTGGACGGTCCCACCTGGCCCACCAGGCACTCGACGCCCCAAGCCACGGAGAATTGGATCGTGTCGGCAGGATTGCCCACCGAGGTGACGTCTTGCGTGATCTGCATCGCCGCTTTGTCGAAGCCGGCACCGACGAGTGCGTCGATGTACGCACGACCCGCCACGCTGTCCGGCGATGCAGCCACCGTTTGGACGACCGAGGCGAACAGCGCCAAATTATCTTCGGCCGTGCCGTCGGGCACCAGCACCGGGCCGGTCGGGGTTGGCGTGGGGGACGGTGTCGGAGTCGTGGATGCGGATGCCGTGGCAGTCGGGGATTTCGTCGGTGCGGGGCTCTCCGCGGTACATCCCGTGAAGAGCAGGACGCCGACGCTCAGGCTCGCGATCACCCACGAAGACGTGCGGATTTCACGGGATTCAGGGCGGCGCACGGTGAGAGTCTAGGTCAGAGTCTTTGAGCGACGACTGGGCATGATCACCGGACGTGATCCGTATGGGTGCGATCCGCGGATCGCACCCATACGCGGATCGCCGTCAGGCTCCCTACCCTCGATCTCCGAGAGGCGCCACGTCCCACCCGTCGTTCGTGACGGCTGCGCCCACCAGTTCGCTCTGCCACAGGTCACCAGCACCCTCACCCGCATCCGTTGCGTCGGATCGGCCCAGCGTCGATTCTTCGGTCGTCTCGTGTCCGTCGAGGTCAGCTTGACGGTCGTCATCGTCGTCGTGGGGCTGTTGGTCGAGGGTGGCCTGGCCGTCTTTGCGGAAGACCGCCGTTCCCCACAGAAGATCGTGGCCGACGCCGTCCGCTTCGATCTCGACTTCGGTCCCGTGCTTCTCCCCCGATTCCCACTTGCTGATCTTGAGCGTCCCCGTGACGATGACGCGCTGCCCCTTCTCGATCGAGTCGAAGGCGTGATCGGCCAATCCACGGAACGTGCTGACCTTGTACCAATTGGTGTGCTCGTCGACCCAGGTGCCGTTGTCGTCGGGGCGCCTCTTGCTGGTGGCCAACCGGAATGAGGTGATGTTCGTGCCGTTGGCGGTTCGTCGCTTCTCGGGCGGTGTCGCAACGTTTCCGATGACGGTGATGTGGTCGATCATGGTGCAGTCCTCTCTGGATGATCCGAGGCTCGTCCTCGGAATGCTCCGGCGACCGGGTGCCCGCCGGGCGCCGGAGCACGTCCAGATTGCGTGCCAGGCGCGGACCGACACGAAGCAAATGATCGAACTGTGGACGACGGTGTCTGCAGGGCGTTTGGGGAGGACGACTCAGGCGACGATGTACTCCGCGAACTTCGCGCGCACCTTGTTGACCTTGGGCACCGCGACCGCGAGGCAGTATCCCTGTCCGGGGTTCTTCGCGAAGAAGTCCTGGTGATAATCCTCGGCAGCGTAGAACTGTTCGGCGGACTCGATCGTCGTCACGACTCCCCCGCCCCACAGCTCATCCGCGCGCGATCGCGCCGTCTCGAACACGTCCCGCTGCGCGTCGTCGGAGGGGAACATCGCGGAGCGGTACTGCGTGCCCACGTCATTTCCCTGGCGATTGACCTGCCGCGGGTCGTGCATGGTGAAGTACGCGTCGAGAATGACCTCCGCAGGAATCACATCAGGGTCGAATGTGACGGCGACCGCCTCTGCGTGACCCGTCGTTCCAGAGCACACCTGCTCGTACGTGGGATCCACCGTATGTCCGCCGATGTAACCGGACACGACCTCTTTCACCCCGCGGAGCGGTCGGTAGGCGGCATCCAGGCACCAGAAGCATCCACCCGCGACGACGAAAGTCTCCATAGTTCGTTCCTCTCCGGCGGCGGTCAGCCGCCCGCAGTGAACGATACCGCCGGCCGCGGACGAGAGGGCGATGTCGCTCCCGTTGGCACGCCGCGATGGCTCCTATCAACCAGTACGCGACGGAGCCGATAGACCCGGCCCTTCTCGCCTACGCCATCCCCCGGTTCCGTGCCTATGCGGTCGTCGGGTCCCGCGTCTACGCGGCCGTTCGCCAGCTGACCCGGTCTGGAGGAGGGTCCCACGCCCACCGCAACGGCGATTTCGACTCGAGCAGGATCCCCGCGCTGCGCACCGGGCGCATGCCCGCGCTGCGGCCCGGCGGCGGATGCAGCCGGAATGAGTCTTTGCCCGCCCGTGTGATCTTCCATCCGGCGTGGTGGAGGTTCATGTGGTGGAAGCGACACAGCAGGATCCCCCGATCGACGTCGGTCCGGCCGTCCTCCGCGTTCCACTGGTCGATGTGATGCGCTTCGCAGTAGGACGGGGGCCGGTCGCAGCCGGGCCACCGGCATCCGCCATCGCGGACGGCCATCACCACGCGTTGCGCAGACGAGTACAGGCGTTGCTCGCGTCCCAGATCCAGCGGATTCCCGGACGAATCGACGGTCACCTGAACTGCTCCCCCGACGCACAGTGCCCGATCGAGCACAGAGCCGGCCACGGCCTGCCCGCCGTCTTCGGCGTGCCCGACGGCCAGCATCCGCCCGAACGCATCACGGGGGCCGATGGCGTCTTTCATCACGACGATCCGCACGCCGGGTTGGCGGGATCCGAACACATCCTCGGCGCGGGCGAGGGAACCGGCGCGGAGCAGATCGGTGAACAGGTCGTACGCCAGTTGATCGTTGGTGCGTCGATCGTCGGTCAGTGTTTTCGCGGCTTCTTTCTCGCCCTCCGCCACGAATCGCGGGCCACCGCGTCGTGCACGCAACGCCGAATCCTGCACGGCCTTCACCCATAAGGCCATCTCGTCGTCGAAGGTGATGTGCGCGTGGTGGACTCCGTCGGTGTCCGTCCGCATCCGGAACGATCGCTTCTCGAACCGCGCCGCCGCACGTTCCTCCGCGGTCACCGGGTCGAGCATGTCGCGCAACGTCCGTGCATGCACGCCGAGTTCTTCCACCGTGAGGACGCCCGACTGCTCGATCAACTCCGAAGCCGCCGCACCCCATGCCGCCTCCACGTCACCCACGGCGTGGCCCTCGATCACGGGCGGCACGCCGAGACCCATCCGAATCGCATCGTGCTGCGCCGCAGTGATCCGCCCACCCAGCAACGCGTCCCGCAAAGGCTGGTGCCACGGCATCCGCTCCACGGCGACAACCGCAGAATCGCCAGAATCCCCCGGTGCGCCCGCATCACCCGACTCCAGCAGCGCCTCCCCGACCCGGACCGCTCGAATCGCCTCACCCTTGGACACCCCAGCGACCGTCTGAATCATCTGCACCGGCGTCCGAAAACCACCGACCGCCGCGAACCCACCGTGACCCGCGTCGCGCGAAGAACGCTGCGCGGCCACCCCCGCGAGCACCGCCTGCAGGGTCGCCACCTCCCGCGCCAACCCCGCCGCGACACCGAGCGCCTCCCGTACCGACTCATCGCTCAACCCGACAGCGCTCGAAGGCAGCACCGAGCAGGCGACATCAAGCTCCGCGAACGCGCCGAGCCGATCGACCCGCTCCCGAAGCTCTGCGATGAATGTCATAGTAAACAGTCTCCCAGACCCCTCCGACATTCGAACATAGATACGCACACCTGTGGACAACTTGCGGCAAGATGACGGGGCGAATCTACACATTCGTCCCTCGCCCGATGGGCCGGTGCTACGGGAACCGGTGGGCGGGTCGCCACCCGAGGACGCCTACTCGGTTGACGCGCATCCAGCCTGGTCCCTCGCGCAGACGGGGCGAGTGTCAAAGCAGCGGGACCGAATCTCCGCCGCCGTCGTGGTCGCGTGGCTGCAAGAAGCACCATCTTCCTGTCAATGTCGGAGGTCGCACATACCTTCGAATGAGGAGGTAGGACATGTCGACACTTCAGGAACAATCAGATCAGGTAACGCCCGTCGTCGGCGGGGGTGTGCGGATGCTGCCCGTCGGGCGGGCCCTCTGGCGCGTCGTCGACCGTGGCGAGCGCGCGCTCGGTCATATCGAGGCGCATGCGGAGGCTGCGGGGCTTCGCTATCGCGCGTCGCGTTTCCATGCGCCCTCACGCGCCTTCATGGAGGTCGGCGACTTCTGGTCGGCGGCTGATGCAGTGGAGTGCCTGCGGATCTCCCGGTGAGGCATGGGGATGCCGGGCTCAGACGTGCCCGTACTCAGACAACCGGTTCGAGGGTGCGGTCGATCACGGTCGGCGCCGCGGTCAGCACCGAGGGCCACGTGCGTGCCAGCACATCGACGGCGCGGCTGAGTTCGTCGACAGGCGCGGTGAAGGGGATTCGCAGATGCCGGTCGTGGCCGCCATCGACAGAGAAGCGCGGCCCCGCCGAAAGATATAGACCGTGCGAGCGCGCGGCCATGACCAGCGCAGAGCTCAACGGGGCATCCAACTCCACCCACAGCGACACTCCTCCGTGGACCCGCGGGACGGTCCACCCTGGCAGGTGGCGCCCCAGGGCCTCCACGAGCACATCGTGGCCTTCCCGCAACAGGCGCTCGCGCTGGTCGAGAATTTCGGGAAGATGCGCGAAGAGCCGTGCCGCGACGGCCTGCTCGAACTCCGGCGTACCGAGGTCGTGCGCAGGCCGCACGGCGAGAACGCGTTTGATGAGGTCGACTGATCCGCGGATCCATCCCACGCGCAGCCCACCCCACACCGTTTTGCCGAGAGAGCCGATCCGCACGACGTCTGCCGTCCGGAACGCGAGGTCAGTGCGCGCCCGATCGATACTCAATTCGGCGGTGGTCTCGTCGAGCACGAGGGTCGTACCCGCACGGTGCGCTTCCTGGGCGATGGTCTCCTCGTCGGCCGCGGTCATCGTTCGACCCGTCGGATTCTGGAAGGTCGGCATGAGGTACGCCACGATTGGCCGAGTCCGCTCGAAGGCGCCGCGCGCACGGTCGAGATCCCACCCATCCGTTGTCGTCACGGGCACGCCGACCAGGCGACCGCCCGCTGCGCGGAAGCCGTCGGCCGCATGCGGATACGTGGGGGTCTCGATGAGAACGCGATCGCCGCGACGCAACAGCGCAACGGCAAGGAGGTGAATGGCGCTCTGGGCGCCAGTGGTGACCATCACCTCATCGGGAGTCGTGGGGACGCCGCGATCCGTGTAGCGTGCGGCGATCGCCGCTCGCAGACCGGCGGTGCCGACTATTTCGTATCCGGGTCGAGACAGGAGTGACGCTGCATCCCCCGCCACCTCGGTCATGACGCCTGCCAGACCTGGCCACGCGGCGGGACTCGCCTGCTGAAGGTCGATCGACTCAGGATCGGCGGCCACTCGCCCGAAGTCGCGACGGCCAAGCGGCAACGTCATGCTGCCTGATCCGCGGGTGCTCTCGATATGCGCGCTCGCGCGCAGACTCCGATAGGCGGCGGCCACGGTAGAGCGGCTGACCTGAAGGACGCCCGCCAGGTCTCGTTCCGCGGGAAGTGTGGTGCGCGGCGCGAGACGATTGTCCAGGCACAGCAGCCGGATCCCATCGGCCAGCGCCTCGTACGCCGGCTCCCGTGTGCGCCATCCGCCCAGCGCATGCGAAAGCGATCTAGCCGTGATGCGAGAGTCCATCAGGCCACCCTATCGATATTGGACTGGTGTGTTAGGTCCAATAGTACGATTGGATTGTCGACATGGTGATTCGGTTCGTGCAGTTGTTCGTCGGCCTCGCGCTCTACGGTGCGGGTTGTGGCCTGATGGTCCAAGCCGGCATCGGGCTCGACCCCTGGACGGTGTTCGCTCAGGGGCTTTCGCTCCAGACGGGCATCGGCATCGGCTGGATCACCAATATCGTCGGATTCCTCGTTCTGCTCCTGTGGATTCCGCTGCGACAGAAGCCAGGGCTGGGGACGCTCGCAAACATCCTCGTGGTGGGCACGATGCTGCAGGTCACCGTCGATGTCGTGCCGGCAATCCACGGGTGGGTGCTGCAGGGCATGGTCTTCTTGGCCGGCGTGGTTCTGGTGGCCGTATCGTCCGGTCTCTACATCGGTGCCAGATTCGGTCCCGGCCCACGCGATGGACTGATGACGGGATTGAACTCTCGCCTCGGGTGGCCCATCTGGGCGTGCCGGTTGACGGTCGAGGCGACCGTCCTGCTTGTGGGGTGGCTCCTCGGCGGAACCGTCGGCATCGGCACGGTGCTCTTCGCGGTGCTCATCGGCCCGCTCGTGCACGTCGCACTACCGATCTTCGACACACGCTCGCACTCCGTGCGGCCTGTGCGCGTGGCTCCGATCTGCCACGTGAACTGACGCGGGTCAGTGTTCTTCGAACGTCGGCCAGTCTGTGCCCGGCTTCAGGTGTGCGTGAAGGGCGTTCTTCGCGATATCCATCGACGGATAGGTGCCCAGGCTGGTGTCCGCCCGAGCCATCGTGACGGTGTACCCGTCGTGTGACTTCTTGATCGAGCCGACAACCCCGCCGGTCCCGTATGCGACCCAGAGGGCGGTGTGCGTTTCGGTCGTACTCATGATCGATCCCCTTCCGATGAATCCGACGCTACGCCTCTGCGAGACGTCTGGCCAGAGGCGAGTTGATGGGTATTCGTTCCCGGAGTGCCCCCGACAGGACTCGAACCTGTGACCGGCGGATTAGAAGGCCGCTGCTCTATCCACTGAGCTACGGAGGCGTCCACATTAGGGTAACGCCCGGCAACCGAGGTCTGTGCCTGGGTGCGCCGACACTGCCTCCCATGTCCATGCCGCTCGTTAGGATGGCGGAATGGTGGGTTCTGCAGAAAACGATCGTCTCGTCTGGATCGATTGCGAGATGACCGGGCTCGACGTCGCTATCGACGAGTTGGTCGAGATCGCGATCATCGTCACCGACTTCGAGCTGCGGGTCCTCGACCCGGGATTTCAGATCGTGATCAAGCCCGACGCGTCGGCCCTCGACAACATGAATGACTTCGTCACGGCGATGCATGAAAGTTCGGGCCTTCTCACCGAGATCCCCCACGGGGTTTCTCTCGCAGACGCCGAGTTCCAGGCACTCGAGTACATCCAGCGGTTCGTTCCCGAAGGCAAGGCGCCGCTGGCGGGCAACACCATCGGCACCGATCGGATGTTTCTTGCGAAGTACATGCCGCGGGTGGATCGCTGGCTGCATTACCGCAACGTCGACGTCTCGAGCATCAAAGAATTGTCCCGTCGCTGGTACCCGCGGGCGTACTACAACGCACCGTCCAAGGATGGTGGCCACCGCGCCCTCGCTGATATCCAGGAGTCCATCCGCGAGCTCGCCTACTACCGCGAAGCGGTGTTCGTGCCGCAGCCTGGACCCTCCAGCGACACGGCGCGCGCTGCCGCCGAGTCCACAGTGGCCAAATTCACTCCCGCGCTGTAATACACTTGTCTGGTTGCCCTTTCGGGGGCACATGGTGGGTATAGCTCAGTCGGTAGAGCACCTGGTTGTGGTCCAGGGGGTCGCGGGTTCAAGCCCCGTTACTCACCCCAATATCCTCTTCGAGGCGTTGTCATGATCGAAATGGACGCAGTGGACTTCGAGTCCCTCGTCACCGACGAACTCGATCTTCTGCCTGACGAGATGATCGACGGGCTCGACAACGTCGTGTTCGTGGTGGAAGACCGCCCCGAAGACGGCAGCCTCGATCTTCTCGGACTGTACGACGGGTACGCGCTGACCGAGCGCGACCGCTATGGCGTCGGCGAATTGCCGGATCGAATCATCGTCTATCGCGAACCGCATCTGCACGCCTGCGACGATGCCGAACAGCTGCGCGACGAGGTGCACACCACTCTCGTCCACGAGATCGCGCACTTCTACGGGATCGACGACGAGCGTCTCCACGAACTCGGATGGGCATGATGTCGGTCGCTGCTCCCGTCGTGCGTCCGCGCGAAGATGTCGATTCGTCGCTCGAGTCCTCTTTCGAGCCGTCCTACAGTGGTCCGTGGGAGATCGTCGTGTGGAACGATCCGGTCAATCTCATGAGCTACGTCGTGCACGTCTTTCGCGAGTACTTCGGGTTCTCCCGCGAACGCGCCCACGAGCGGATGCTGGCGGTGCACCACGCCGGGCACGCCGTCGTCGCCGAAGGCGCTCGCGAACAGATGGAACTGCATGCGCAAGCGATGCACGATTACGGGCTGTGGGCCACCGTGCGGAAGGTTGCGACGTGAACGAGCGCATTGTGATGTTGGAGCTCTCCCGCATTGAGGCCGCACATCTCACCGATCTGGTGGAGCAGTTCGCGTCGCTGGTGGCAGAACCCATCGACGGTTCGGAGGCACCGGATGATCCCGCGATCGCACGCCTGGTCCCGTCTGCCTACGACGATGATGACGAGGCGTCACGCGATTTCCGATCGGTCACGCAGTCCGGACTGCTCGACCGGCGGGCGGCCGATGCCGTGGTGATGCTCGACACGCTCCGATACGACGGAGAACGGCTTCGCCCAGATGAGATCGACCCGTCGGCGGCAGCGGAGACATTCGCCATTGCGCTGGACACCGACCAGACGTCGGCGTGGCTGCGGACGTTGTCGGCGCTCCGACTGGTGCTCGCGACTCGCCTGGGCATCGCCGACGAAGACGATCACGATCACGACGACCCGAGATTCGGCATCTACGACTGGATCGGGTACCGCCTCGATGGGCTCGTTGAGGCGATCGGCTCCTGAACCTCTTCTCGTCCGACTAGGGGAGGTCGAAAACGAGCGTCGCGAGGGATGCCGGGCGATGGGCGCGGAGATGTTCGTCCTCTTGCGCCGCCCACTCGTCCCAATGCGGACGATAGGTATCGCCGTCACGTGTCAGCGCGCGTGTGCGCCTCGAGCCGAGCGGTGACTCCAACCACACGCGGATGTCGGCCAGCGCCGCGCTTTCCGGAGTGAGCACGCCGGAGCCTTCGATGATCAGCGGGAGAGTCGGGTCGACAGTGTGGTGCTCGGCGTATGCGTCGGCGTCCCAATCCCACCGTCGCCAGGTGCCGACTTCGCCGCGGGCATGTCGGGCGAGAATGTGTTCGGTCGCGTACCGCGCACCGGCCGCGAGCCCGCCCCAGCCCGGGTAGACCGAATCGAGCGCAACGGACTGCACCTGCGGGATGGTCCCTGGGCGAGCTGGCCATCGCGCTGCGAGGTCCCGCGCGAGTGTGGTCTTGCCTGCGCCGCTGCGACCGTCGATCAGCACGACGGGCGCGGGAATGACACTGTTGCCGACGGCCGACAGGATCTCGTCGAGAGCCGTGGTCAGCGCGGTTGTGAGGTGATCCGGAGCGCTACTTCTTGAGCGCTCGGATGACACGGGTGAACATCCGGCCGGCCACCCAGATGAAGGGGGTCGCGACAGCCAGAAGGGAGATCAGGTTGGGCTCGAACCGCAGGTCATCGCCCTTGCGGATGTAGGCACCGATCGGGAGTGCGAAACCGCCGCCCCCGCCGCCGCCACTGCCCTTGTCGTCTTCGCCGGCACCGAAGCCGGACCACGCCAGGGCGACGGGGATCAGAGAAATGCCGTTCAGGTCCTTGGGTTCGCCGTAGATGCTGTGAACACCGAAGGCTGCGGACTGCTTACCGAGTTCGAGTACGAGGTTGGGCATACGACAACCGTACTGCCACACGCGCGCAACCGGCACTATCTCTCGTGTGAACTGGGCGGCAGCGGATTCGTGGGGAGAGCGCCGAGATCGCGTCGCGATCCCATCACGCTGGCACGGGTGACCGCACCTTTACCGAAACGCGAGCGGGCACTGTCGAGTGCGTCGTCGATGCGTCGCCAATCCTCGTCGTCGTCCCACAGAGTCGATGCCCCGAGGCCACTGTTGCGCAGCTTCTCCGCCCGGACACCGATCAGTCGCACGGGCTGCTCCAGAGCGAGGTGGCCGAAGAGTTCCAGCGCGCTCTCACCGATGCGCTGCCCGACATTGGTCGGTTCGGGAAGCGTCTGCGATCTGCTCAGTGTGGTGAAGTCGGCGAAACGGACCTTGATCGCGATAGTCGCGCTCTCCCACGCACTGTCACGCAGGCGTGCGCCGACGCGGTCCGCAAGGCGTCGAAACTCGGTGTTGAGGATGGCACGGTCGGAGATGTCCTCGAGGAAGGTCTCCTCATGGCCCACGCTCTTCTCGATGCGGTGTGTTTCCACTTCGCGGGCATCGAGTCCGCGTGCCAGCTGCCACACGCGCTCCCCCATCGCCGGCCCGAGAGCGCGTGTGAGGACGGTTTGCGGTGTCGCGACGATGTCCGAGATCGTTCGGATGCCACGACCCTCCAGGGCTTCGGCGGCCTTCGGCCCCACGCCCCACAACGCCCGCACCGACCGCGGACCCAAGAAGTCCGCGGTGCCGGTTTCGCTGACGATCAGCAAGCCGTCCGGCTTCGAGAGGGTCGACGCCATCTTCGCAACGTGCTTGGTCGCGGCGACGCCGATGCTGCAGACGAGTCCGGTCTCGGCCTTCACGCGCGCTCGCAACATCCGAGCGATCTCACCGGGGCTTCCCCATAGGCGCCGCGCTCCCCCGACATCGAGGAAGGCTTCATCGATCGATAGCGGTTCGACCAGCGGCGTCACGTCATGGAAGATCGCCATGACCTGCCGGGAGAGCGCCAGGTAGCGATCGAAGTGCGGGACGACCACGATCGCCGTCGGGCAGAGCCGTAGGGCTTGCCCCATCGGCATGGCGGAGCGGACGCCGTAACGACGCGCTTCGTACGACGCGCTGGATACGACGCCGCGTCCTTCGGTTCCGCCGACGATCAGTGGCTTGCCCGCCAGGCTCGGGTCGTCGAGGACTTCTACGGCCGGATAGAACGCATCCATGTCGACATGCAGGAAACGGGTACCGGTGTCGTCGGTGCCCTCGGGAGAGACAATGCGTCCTGTCCCATCGCCGCGTCCCATACGTCCATTGTCGGTCACATCGCCGACACCACAGCGATCACCGACCGACGAGCGCCCGGACCGGAGAGCGAACTACTGCGCGGCGCGCTCGAGGATCAATTCCCGCACGCGCGCGGCATCCGCTTGACCGCGCATCGCCTTCATGACCGCGCCGATCACCGCTCCGGCAGCCTGCACCTTGCCATCGCGGATCTTCGCGAGGACGTCGGGCTGTGCGGCGAGGGCATCGTCGATTGCCGCGATCAGCGCACCGTCATCGGAGACGACCGCGAGTCCGCGCTTGTCCACGACTTCCTGCGGCGTTCCTTCGCCCGCGATGACGCCTTCGAGGACCTGGCGCGCGAGCTTGTCGGTGAGGGTCCCATCTTCGACGAGGCCCTGCAACGCGGCGATGTCGGCCGGTGTTGCCAACTCGTTGGCCTCACGGCCCTCAGCATTGGCGACGCGGGTCAGCTCACCCGTCCACCACTTCTTCGCCGCCGCGGGCGACGCCCCGGCAGCCACCGTGGCTTCGACATCGCTGAGCAGTCCGCCGTTGACGACGTCCTGGTACTCGAGATCAGTGAAGCCCCACTCGGCCTTCAGCCGTCGGCGACGGAGCACCGGAGGCTCGGGCAGCGCGGAGCGCAGTTCCTCGATGAGTTCCGCCGAGGGCTCGACCGGCAAGAGGTCAGGCTCGGGGAAGTAGCGGTAGTCATCCGCATCCGACTTGGGGCGCCCCGGAGAGGTGCGACCGGTGTCCTCGTGCCAGTGGCGGGTCTCCTGCGTGATCGTGCCGCCGGCGGCGAGAATCGCGGCCTGCCGCTGAATCTCGTACCGCACGGCGCGCTCGACCGTGCGCATCGAGTTGACGTTCTTCGTCTCGGTGCGGGTGCCGAGCGCAACCTGCCCGCGGGGGCGCAGCGACACGTTCGCGTCACAGCGGAGGTTGCCTCGCTCCATTCGCGCATCCGAGATGCCCAGCGAGATGACGATGTCGCGAATCGTCTGAACGTATGCCTTCGCGATCTCGGGCGCGCGGTGCTCCGACCCGTAGATCGGCTTCGTGACGATCTCGACGAGCGGAACGCCGGCGCGGTTGTAGTCGACGAGCGAGTACTCCGCGCCCTGGATGCGACCGGTCGAGCCCCCCATGTGGGTGAGCTTGCCGGCGTCCTCCTCCATGTGGGCGCGCTCGATGGGAACTGTCACGATCGTGCCGTCGGACAATTCGACATCGACCTGGCCCTCGAAGGCGATGGGCTCGTCGTACTGCGAGATCTGATAGTTCTTGCCGAGGTCGGGGTAGAAGTAGTTCTTCCGCGCGAAGCGGCTCGACGGCGCGATGCTGCAGCCGAGGGCGAGGCCCAGGCTGATCGACGAGCGCACAGCGGTCGCATTGACCACCGGCATGGAACCGGGCAGTCCCATATCGACGGGTGCGACGAGCGTGTTCGGACCGGCGCCGTGGTTGGCGGAGTTCGCGGGGTTCGCGGCTCCCGAGAACATCTTGGTCTCGGTGTTCAGCTCGACGTGGACTTCGAATCCGAGGACCGGCTCGAACAGTTCGAGGGCCTTGTCGAAGTCCATCAGGGCAACCTTGGCGGCCATCAGCGGTTTCCTCCCAGAAGGGGTGCGCGATCGAGGAGCGGTGCGCCCCAGCTGTCGACGAGAAGGGCCTCGAGCGCGGCGCCGACCTGGTACAGACGGGCGTCTTCGCGCGCGGGGGCGAGGAACTGGATGCCGACCGGCAGACCGTCCTCGGCCGCGAGGCCGGAGGGAATCGAGATACCCGGGACGCCGGCCAAGTTCGCGGGGATCGTCGTCACATCGTTGAGGTACATCTGCAGCGGGTCGTCGATCTTCTCCCCGAGGCGGAATGCCGTGGTGGGGGCGGACGGTGTCGCGATGACGTCGACCTGGGCGAACGCGGCAGCGAAGTCCTGCTGGATGAGCGTGCGGACCTTCTGCGCGCTGCCGTAGTACGCGTCGTAATATCCGGCCGACAGCGCGTATGTGCCGAGGATGATGCGGCGCTTGACCTCGTCGCCGAACCCGGCATCGCGCGTGCGCGCCATGACGTCTTCGACCGTGCCGCCGGGAACTTCGAGCCGCATGCCGAACCGCACCGAGTCGAACTTCGCAAGGTTGCTCGAGGCCTCGGCGGGAAGGATCAGGTAGTAGGCCGCGACTCCATATTCGAAGTGCGGTGCGCTGATGTCGACGATCTCGGCGCCTTGCGCTTCCATGACCGCCAGCGCTTCACGGAAGGATGCCGACACACCGCTCTGGAAGCCGCTGTCGGGAAGCTCGCGAATGACACCGACCTTGAGGCCCTTCAGCACATCCCCACGCGCGCCCTCGCGGGCGGCGACGGCGAACGAGGGCCACGCATCTTCGAGGGAGGTCGAGTCGTGCGGGTCGTGCCCGCCGATGACGTCGTGGAGCAGCGCGGAATCGAGCACGGTACGCGAGACGGGTCCGACCTGATCGAGGCTCGACGCGAGCGCGATCGCGCCGTAGCGGCTGACACCGCCGTAGGTCGGCTTGAATCCGACAGTTCCCGTCACGTGGGCGGGCTGGCGGATCGACCCACCGGTATCGGAGCCCAAGGCGATGGGTGCTTCGAACGCGGCGACAGCGGCGGCGGACCCACCACCGGACCCACCGGGGATCCGGTCGAGGTCCCACGGGTTGTGGGTAGGACCGTACGCGGAGTGCTCCGTCGAGGATCCCATCGCGAACTCGTCCATGTTGGTCTTGCCGAGCGGCACGAGGCCGGCCGCGCGAGCACGCGCAACGACTGTCGCGTCGTAGGGCGAGATGAAGCCCTCGAGGATCTTCGATCCCGCGGTGGAGGGCATATCGGTGGTGACCAGCACGTCCTTGATCGCCAGCGGAACGCCCGCGAGCGGATGGAGGTCGTCTCCGGCAGCACGTCGCCGGTCGATCTCGGTGGCGACGTCGATCGCGTGCTCGCTGACATGGAGGAACGCGTGCACGTCACCCTCGACGTCCGCGATGCGCTCGAGGTGCGCGACCGTGGCTTCGACGCTGGACACTTCGCCCGAGACCAGGCGCGCGGCGAGGTCAGCGGCCGTGAGGCGGATGAGATCGCTCACTGCTCCTCCCCCAGAATCGCGGTGACGCGGAATCGGTTCTCTGCGGCATCCGGTGCATTCTGCAGCACCTGCTCCACCGTGAGCATCTCGCCCGGTACGTCGGGGCGCAGCACGTTGCTCAGCGGGATCGGGTGGCTCGTCGCCACCACGTCGGCGGTGGCCACCTGCGAGACCTTGGCGATGTTGTCGACAATCGCATCGAGCTGACCGGTGAGGCGCTGCACCTCCTCGTCGCTCAGTTGAATGCGGGCGAGTACGCCGAGATGGCGCACGAGATCCGGGGTGATTTCAGACACTCCACGAGTCTACTTGTGCCGCGCCGCGGCTCCCGTCGAGGCATAGGCTATCGGCGTGACGACGACGTACGACCCGCCCCGTCCTTGGATCGCCAGCTACGCGGAAGGTGTTCCCGACGATCTCGAACCGGTGACCGGTTCGCTGGTCGACATCGTGTCGGCCTCCGCACGGGACTACCCGAACGCACCGGCTCTGCAGTTCTTCGGACGCACGATGAGCTATCGCGAGCTGCAGGAGAACATCCAGCGCGCCGCCGGCTACCTCCACAAGGCCGGCGTACGCGCGGGCGATCGGGTGGCGATCGTTCTGCCGAACTGTCCGCAGCACATCGTCGCGTTCTACGCGATCCTGCGTCTGGGCGCCGTCGTCATCGAGCACAACCCGCTGTACACGCCGCGGGAGATGCGCAAGCAGTTCGAGGATCACGGGGCCACCGTCGTCATCGCGTGGAGCAAAGTCGTGCCGACGTTGCTGGACTTCCCGGACGATCTGCCTTTGACGGCGATCATCGCCGTGGACATCACGACGGCAATGCCCTGGGCGACCCGGATGGCGCTGAAGCTTCCGATCGCGAAGGCTCGGGAGTCTCGCACCGCGCTCCACGAGCCCGTGCGACGAAGCGCGGTGTACGGGATGTGGACGGATGTCGAGTCAGCCGATCCGCTCCCCGCGAGCTTTCCCGCTCCCGAGACGGATGACCTGGCGCTCATCCAGTACACGAGCGGCACGACGGGGACGCCGAAGGGTGCGGCTCTGACCCATCGCAACCTCCTGTCCAACGCGGCGCAGTCCCGCGCGTGGGTGCCGTCGATCACCCGCGGCGACGGATGCGTCGTCTATGCGGTGCTGCCGATGTTCCACGCCTACGGCCTCACCCTCTGCCTGACCTTCGCGATGTCAATGGGCGCGCGTTTGGTGCTCTTCCCGAAATTCGAGCCCGACCTCGTGCTCGCCGTGACCAAAAAGCACCCCGCCACGTTCTTGCCGCTCGTTCCGCCGATCGCGGATCGTCTGCTGACCGCGGCCCGTGAGCAGGGCGTCTCGCTGGTGGGGACAGAAGTCGCGATTTCGGGCGCCATGGCCCTCCCGCATTCCTTGGTCGTCCCCTTCGAAGAGGCCACCGGTGGATTCCTCGTCGAGGGATACGGACTCTCGGAGTGCTCCCCTGTGCTGATGGCAAACCCCGTCGCCGAAAACCGCGTCCCGGGCACGGTTGGCCTCCCGTTGCCCGGCACGGAGTGCCGCGTCGTCGACCCGGACGAGCCGACCGTCGACGTTCCCGCCGGTGAACGCGGTGAGCTGCTCGTCCGAGGGCCGCAGATCTTCCAGGGATACTACGGAAAGCCCGAGGAGACCGAGAAGGTCATGATCGACGGCTGGTTCCGCACCGGCGACATCGTCACGATCGACGAGGGCGGCTTCGTGCGGATCGTGGATCGGATCAAAGAGCTCATCATCACCGGCGGGTTCAACGTCGCACCGACCGAAGTGGAGATCGCGCTGCGCCAGCATTCGCGAGTGGTGGATGCCGCCGTCGTCGGTCTCCCGAGCGACCACTCGGGCGAAGAGGTTGTCGCAGCCATTGTCGTCGACGGCAGTGACGAAGTGGATGTCGAGGCGATCAAGGAGTTCGCCCGCGGAATCCTGACACCCTACAAAGTGCCGCGTCGGATCTTCATCGTCGACGAGCTTCCGAAGTCACTGATCGGCAAGGTGCTGCGTCGCCAGGTGCGAGAGAGCTTGCTGAACCTCACCGCCGGCGGCTGAGTCGCCCGGGGTTTCGCGCCCGGCGTCAGTCCTCGCTGGGCGCGTCGAGCGCGGCAGGGCCTTGCTCGACAAGCACGCGGAACTGCGCGGCGTCGAGGATGCGGATGCCGAGTTCTTCTGCCTTGCCGAGTTTCGAGCCGGCACCGGGACCAGCTGCGACGAAGTCTGTCTTCTTCGAGACAGAAGATGCGGCCTTGCCGCCCGCGGAGATGATCGCCTCTTGTGCGCCCTCTCGGGTGAAGCCCTCGAGCGATCCCGTGGCCACGACCGTGATGCCTTCGAGCACGCCCCCCGCGGCGATGGCCGCTCCGGGACCGGGGTGGCCGGGCGTGGACAGTCGGGCTCCGGCCGCCGCCCACCGTTCGACGATCTCGCGGTGCCAATCGACCTCGAACCAGTCGATCAGTGAGTCGGCGATGATTCCGCCCACGCCTTCGACTCCGGCCAGGTCGTCACGCGACGCGGCCCGGATCGCCTCAACCGACCCGAACCACTGTGCGAGTGCGCGGGCCGCAACGGGTCCGACGTGCCGAATGTTCAGCGCCACGAGAAAGCGCCACAGGTCTTTCGTCTTCGCCTTCTCGAGTTCGTCCAGGAGCGTGAGTGCCTGAGCGGAGGGCTGAGGGCCTTCGGCCCCGTCGCGCTTTTCGGCGGCCGTCGGGTTGCGACTGAACGGGGAGCGCCGCACCACATCACCGGTCGTGGCGTCGATACGAGGCTCTCCGGTCTCGCCATCGCGCACGACGACCTCGATCGGCACGAGCTGCTCGAGAGTGAGCTCGAACAGCCCGGCCTCGGTCTCCAGCGGGGGAATCTCCGGTACGGAAGGCTGCGTGAGCGCCGCCGCGGTGACCTCTCCGAGTGCTTCGATGTCGAGCCCGCCGCGCGAACCGATGTGCTCGACGCGCCCGCGCACCTGTGCCGGGCACGATCGCGCGTTCGGGCAACGCAGGTCGATGTCGCCTTCCTTAGCGGGTCGCAGCGGGGACCCGCACTCGGGGCACTCCGTCGGCATCACGAACGCCCGTTCGGTGCCGTCGCGCAGTTCGACCACGGGACCGAGCACCTCGGGGATGACGTCTCCGGCCTTGCGGAGCACGATCGTGTCGCCGATCAACACGCCCTTGACCTTCACGACATCCTGATTGTGGAGCGTCGCCTGCCGCACCACACTGCCGGCCACGCGCGCGGGCGCCATCACGGCGAACGGGGTGGCCCGCCCCGTGCGCCCGACCGAGACGACGATGTCGAGCAGCTTGGTGTTCACCTGTTCGGGTGGGTACTTGTACGCGATCGCCCAGCGCGGCGCTCTGCTGGTCGCGCCGAGCTCCTCGTGGAGTTCGAGTTCGTCGACCTTGACGACGACACCGTCGATCTCGTGCTCGACGTCGTGACGATGCTCGCCGTGGAATGCGACGAAGTCCAAAACGCCTTCGATGTCGGTTTCGGTGCGGAAGTAGGGGCTCGTCGGAAGTCCCCACTCCGCGAGCAGTGCATAAACCTCGCTCTGCGAAGCCACCGGCGGGTTCGCCCACGCACCGATGCCGTGAACGAACAGCCGCAGCGAATCCAGCCGCGCCTGACCCGCGTCGAGCTCGAGCCCGCTTTTCTTTTCGAGCTGTTGGCGAAGTCCGCCGCTCGCCGCGTTGCGCGGATTCGCGAACGACGGGAATCTGCGGTCGGCACTGAGCCGTACGCGCGCTTCGTCGAAGTTCTTCGCTTTTGCGCGGCTCTCGTCGACGACGCGATCGCGCAGCCGCGCCTGCAGAGCGTTGAGCTCTTCGAACGCGGCGACGGGGATGAAGACCTCGCCGCGCACCTCGACGAGCGCCGGATGACCGCTCCCCTTCAACCGGGACGGGATGCCCGCGACGCGTACTGCGTTGACGGTGACATCCTCGCCCACGCGGCCATCGCCGCGCGTGGCGGCCGAGGTCAGCACACCGTTCTCGTAGCGGAGGTTGATGGCCAGACCATCGATCTTCAGTTCGGTGAGCCAGCGCACCGCGCGGCCCGATGCGGCTTGCGCTTTCGCACACCACTCGCGCAGCTCGTCGGCGGAGAAGACGTTGTCGAGGCTCAGCATCCGCTCGGCATGCGTCACGGGCGCGAACATCGAGTTCTCCGCGGCGCCGACGGTCTGCGTCGGCGAATCCTGCCCCTGCAGTTCGGGATGCATCCGCTCGAGCACGTCGAGTCGGCGCAGCCAGCCGTCGTAGGTCGCGTCGTCGACGAGCTCTGCATCACGGCCGTAGTAGGCATCACGCGCCTGGAGAATCTGCTCGGTCAGCTCGCGCGCCTCGGCGCGTGCATCTTCGAGCGAGAGGTCTTCGAGCGAGATGTTCGTGGGCTCCGCAGCATCCATCACTCGGTCAGTCTACGAGCGACCTCAGACACCGCAGAGGACGCCCGCACACCGACGCGACCAGCAGAGGCAACTGACCTCAGACGCCGACGGGTACCGCAGAAACTGTCGTGTCGATCGTGAACTGGCCGAGAACGCGAGTGCCGTCGTAGAGGACCGCTGTCTGACCCGGAGCGACACCGTCGAAGGGCACGACGGGGACGACCGTCAGCGCGCCGTCCACCCAACGAGCGTGCGCGTCGATCGGGTCGGCGTGGGCCCGGATCTGCACCTGACAGTCGAACTCGTTCGCGTTCGGGGCGTGTCCCGCCCAACTGATCCGCTGTCCCGCGATCTCGGCCGTCGCGAGCGCCTCCTTGGGACCGACGACCACGGTGTTCGTGACCGGCCGGACTTCGAGCACGAACCGTGGCTTGCCATCGGGTGCGGGAAAACCGAGCGACAGCCCTCGGCGCTGGCCGACGGTGAAGGCGTGCGCACCCTCGTGCGATCCGACGACGGCACCGGTGCGGTCCAGGATCTCGCCCTTTTCCGCGCCGACGCGCTCGGCCAACCAACCGCGAGTGTCGCCGTCGGGGATGAAGCAGATGTCATGACTGTCGGGCTTCTGCGCGACCGTCAGGCCGCGCTCGGCGGCTTCGGCGCGCACAATGGCCTTCGACGGGGTGTCTCCGAGCGGGAAGTAGGTGTGGGCGAGCTGCTCTGCCGTGAGGACCCCGAGGACATACGACTGGTCTTTCGCGGCATCCGATGCCCGATGCAGTTCGCGCCCCTCTGGGGTGTCGATGAGCAATGCATAGTGACCGGTGCAGACGGCATCGAAGCCGAGTTCGAGTGCACGCTCGAGCAGCGCTGCGAACTTGATCTTCTCGTTGCACCGCATGCACGGGTTCGGCGTGCGTCCGGACTGATACTCGGCGATGAAGTCGGCGATCACGTCTTCACGGAACCGCTCGGAGAAGTCCCAGACATAGAACGGGATGCCGAGGAGATCTGCCGCCCGTCGCGCGTCCATGGCGTCTTCGATCGTGCAGCAGCCACGACTGCCGGTGCGGAGCGTGCCACCGGCCCGCGAAAGGGCGAGGTGCACGCCGACCACCTCGTGACCCGCATCAACCGCCCGCGCAGCCGCGACCGCGGAGTCCACTCCCCCGCTCATCGCCGCCAGAATCTTCACGCCTCCAGTCTACGGAAGGCTTTCTGATCATGCGCAGTGCGACGAAGACGCGGACGAGCTAGCGGCGACGATCCGCTCGCACTCCCGCCGCGACCGCCCGGGCGTAGGCATCCGGCAGGGCCGCCAACAGGGCATCGACGTCGGCCGTCGACGACGAGCCGCTCAAGGTGAGGCGCAGCACCGACCTCGCGGCGCGCTCATCGCGACCGAGAGCAAGCACCACGTGTGAGGGCTCGGGAATGCCGGCTTGGCACGCCGAGCCCGTGGAGACGGCGATTCCGGCCTGGTCGAGCAGAAACAGGAGTGTTTCACCGGAGGCACCCGGGAAGTGGACGTGCAGATTTCCAGGCAGGCGATCGACGGGGTCGCCGAGGATCTCGGCTTCCGGAACGAGAGAGCGGATGCCGGCCGCCAGCGCATCGCGCAGGTCGCGCGTCCGGGTGGTGACCGTGTCGCGTTCCGCTGCCGCGGCTTCGAGCGCCGTCGCGAACGCAACGGCGCCCGGGAGGTCCTGGGTGCCGGAGCGCAGTCCACGCTGTTGACCGCCACCGTGGAGCAGCGGCGAGAGGGAGGCCCGGCGGGACACCACCAGGGCGCCCGTTCCGACCGGCGCGCCGATCTTGTGGCCGGACACACTCATCGCGACAAGGCCGCCGGTGCCGGCGGGCTCTCCCCTCCAGCGCGCGAAGTCCACATCGAGCCAACCGACTGCGCCGATTGCGTCGAGGTGGAGCGGCACTCCGGCATCCGCTGCCGCGGCGCACAGCATCGCGCTGTCATTGATGGTGCCCACTTCGTTGTTCGCTGCGAGGGCCGTCGCCAGCGCCGCGCCCGGGAGAGCGTTCGCGAACGCAGGCTCGGGGATTCGTCCCACCGCGTCGAGGGCGACCGGCCGCACGTTCGCGCCGGCACCCCCATCCACGCCACCGCTGCTCGCCAGCCATGCCACGGTGTCGAGGGTGGCATGGTGTTCTCCGTCGGGAAGGACGATGTCCGCTGTCCCGGCCGCGCGCGACCACCACAGGCCCTTGATCGCCAGGTTCACGGATTCGGTTCCACCGGACGTGAAGACAACCTCGATCGGGTCGCAGCCGAGGATCGCCGCGGCGCGTTCGCGCGATTCTTCGAGCAGACGTCGCGCCTCTTGTCCGGCGGCGTGCACGGACGACGGATTGCCGAGAACATCGCTCGCCGCGAGCCACGCGGCTCGTGCCTCGGGCCGAAGCACGGTCGTCGCGGCGTGGTCGAAGTAGACAGTCATCGCCGCTCCCCTCACCACAATCGACACGTTTCAACCGTCGACACATATCCGACACACGCTCTTCATTACTCTAGGACTCATGCTCCCCCCGTTGCCGGCCGCTCAGACGCCCGGACTCCTCTCGAGCGACCTCGACGACCTCGGCATCACCCTCCACGAGGGCGGTGCGACACTTCGTGTCTGGTCGGCGAATGCGACCTCGATCGAACTCGTGATCTTCGACGACAGCGATCTCGACTGGATCACCGACATCCGCCCTCTCCAGAAGGGTCCGGGGGATGTCTGGTCGGTGACGACACGCGCGCTTCGTCACGGTGTGCGGTACGCCGTGCGCGCCGAGGGTCCGCACGGCGGCGGGAACACGTTCAACCCGCAGACGCTCCTCATCGAGCCGTACTCGAAAGGTCTTGTCTCCGGCGGCTACGGCGACTGGCGCTCGGTCGTTGTCGACACCGGCTTCGATTGGGGCTCGGTGCGCAAGCCCGCCATCCCGATGGATCGAACGGTGCTGTACGAGGCGCACCTGAAGGGGCTGAGCAAGCGGCATCCGGATGTTCCGCCTGCGCTGCACGGCACGTATGCCGGGCTCGCGCATCCCGCGATGATCGCCCACTTCCATGAGCTGGGCATCACGAGCATCGAACTGCTCCCGGTGCAGGCTTTCGTCACCGAGCCGCGGTTGCTTCAGTTGGGCCTGTCGAACTACTGGGGCTACAACACGATGAACTTCTTCACGCCGCATGGGGAGTACGCGACGGCGGAGAGCCGTCGGCAGGGTCCGGATGCCATCCTCCGCGAGTTCAAGGGCATGGTGAAGCTGCTCCACGAGGCGGGCCTCGAAGTCATCCTCGACGTCGTCTACAACCACACGAGCGAAGCGGACCTCGGTGGGCCCAGAAGCAGTTTTCGCGGCCTCGACAACGCGTCGTATTACCGGCAGCACGCGAATGGGGCGTACATCGATGTGACCGGGTGCGGCAACGCCGTCAACACCGCGGAGGATGCCCCGGCGCGTCTGGTGCTCGACTCGCTGCGATATTGGGCGAACGATCTGCAGGTCGACGGGTTCCGCTTCGATCTTGCGGCGACGATCGGCCGTGATGAGCATCACACCTTCACCCCGACCCATCCGCTGCTCCAGGCGATCATGGACGACCCCGCGCTGGCCGGCGTGAAACACATCGCGGAGCCCTGGGACCTGGGAATGGGCGGCTGGCAGACCGGCAACTTCGGCGATGGCTGGCAGGAATGGAACGACCGTTACCGCGACCGGGTCCGCAACTTCTGGCTGAGCGATGTCGACTACGCCCGACGTGCGTCGACGTCACCCGTCGGCGTCGGGGGCTTCGCTACGCGCCTGGCCGGCTCCTCCAACACGTTCAGCACGGAACGCGGCCCTCTCGCCAGCGTCAACTTCGTCACGGCTCATGACGGTTTCACCCTCAACGACCTCGTCTCGTACGACGTCAAGCACAACATGGGTAACGGCGAGCACAACCGCGACGGCGCTGACACGAACAGATCCTTCAACCACGGTGTCGAAGGTCCGACCGACGACCCGCAGGTGCTGGCGACGCGCCGCAAAGCCCTTCGCAACCTGCTCGGCACACTTCTGCTCTCGGCCGGCGTGCCCATGCTCACCGCCGGCGACGAGTTCGGTCGCACGCAGCGCGGCAACAACAATGCCTATTGTCATGACTCCGCGCTCACGTGGGTGTCGTGGGAACATGCCGAATGGCAGAAGGATCTCTTCGCGCATGTGCGGCGCCTCATCGCGCTCCGTCAGGACAACCCGGCGCTGCGTCCGATGCGGTTCGCGCACGCCGATGAAGTGATCCCGAACGCGTCGATGATGGATTGGTACGACGAGCACGGCGAGACCATGTCCAACGAGCGCTGGTCGAACCCGTCACATCGCACTCTGCAATATGTGGCGACCTCGACTCCGGAACACGAAGAGATCAACCGGATTCTGCTCATGGTGCATGGCACGGAGCGCGCGATCGACGTGACGCTGCCCGAGATCGACGGTGTCACCCGTTACGTCTCGCTCTGGTCGAGCACCGACGAATGTCCGAGCGATGTGGAAACAGTCCTCGTGGCGGGTGACATCGTGTCGCTTCCAGGAACCGCCATGCACCTCTTCCGCGCGGAGTGATCCGGTCTTGATCCGCTATTACATCATCGAGCCGCACCGGGCCAGCAGTACCGGGTCTCGCGGCTGACCGGTAGGTTCGAGACGTGGCATCCACGACGCGCACCGCTATCCCAGCCCCTTTTCGGAGTACCGCAGAAATCCCTGTTCGGCCTCCCCGTCTCGAGACGTACGTCTCCGATACCCACAGCGGTCGCATCCCTCTGGCGCTCGCTGCCCCGAGCACTCCCGGTGGGATCTACCGGCCGTCGGCGTTCTCGGGTGAAGCGGTACCCTTTCGGGTCACCGCCTTCCGTGAGGGGCACGATCTGATCGGCGTGCACGTGCGGTTGTTCTCACCGTCGGGCGTGGAATCGCTTCACCGACTGTCGCCGCTGAACGACGGCTTCGACCGCTGGAGCGTGCTGATCTCTCCGCTCGAGCAGGGCATCTGGACGTTCCGTTTCGAAGGCTTCGCCGACGAATTCGCGACGTGGGAGCATGCCGCAGACCTCAAGATCGCCGCCGGGGTCGACACGACTCTGATGCGCGAAATGGGCGCACGACTGTTCGCCGCCGCCGCGGTGGAGAAGTCTCGTCCGGCCGCGGAGCGCCGTGCGCTGACTGCGGCGGCCGCATCGCTGCGTGACGAGTCGGTTTCCGACCTGCAGTCGTTGGAGATTGTGCGCGACCACGCGATCGCGGAGTACTTCGCCGCGCGCCCGGTGCAGAGCCTCCTGACCCTGGGACCGACCATGGAGGTCCTCGTCGAGCGCGAGCGAGCCGGATCCGGATCTTGGTATGAGTTCTTCCCGCGCTCCGAGGGCGCGAAGCGAGCCAAGGACGGCTCGATCGTCAGCGGCACGTTCCGCACCGCCGCAAAGCGACTCCCCGCCGTCGCTGACATGGGGTTCGACGTTCTCTACCTGCCGCCGATTCACCCGATCGGTGAGCGCAACCGCAAGGGACCCAACAACACCCTGGTCACGAAGCCCGGAGACCCGGGTTCCCCGTGGGCTATCGGATCGGCCGCCGGCGGCCACGACGTCGTCCACCCGGATCTCGGCACCCTCGCCGACTTCCGCGCCTTTGTGCGCGCAGCCGCACGCGTCGGTCTCGAGGTGGCGCTCGACCTGGCACTCCAGGCCGCTCCCGACCACCCGTGGGTGACCGAGCACCCCGAGTGGTTCACCACTCTTGCGGATGGTTCGATCGCCTACGCCGAGAACCCGCCGAAGAAGTACCAGGACATCTATCCGATCAACTTCGACAACGACCCCGAGGGCATTCGCGCCGAAGTGCTGCGAATCGTGCTGCACTGGATCAAGCAGGGAGTGAAGATCTTCCGGGTGGACAACCCGCACACCAAGCCCCTGCAGTTCTGGGAGTGGCTCATCGCGACCGTGGCCGACAAGCATCCCGATGTCGTCTTTCTCGCCGAAGCCTTCACGCGGCCGGCACCCATGCGAGCGTTGGGCATGGCGGGTTTCCAGCAGAGCTACTCGTACTTCACCTGGCGCAATACCAAGGTGGAGCTCGAGGAGTTCCTCGGATCGGTGGCGCACGAGACGTCCGATTTCATGCGTCCGAACCTCTTCGTCAACACCCCCGACATCCTCACCGAGTACCTCCAATACGGTGGCCGCCCGGCGTACAAGATCCGCGCGGCGATCGCGGCGACGGCCGGTGCGTCGTACGGCGTCTATGCCGGCTACGAGCTGTACGAGAACGTCGCGCGGCCCGGCGCAGAAGAGAACATCGACAACGAGAAATTCGAATACAAGATCCGCGATTGGGCAGCCGCGGAGGCCGCCGGCAACTCGCTCGCCCCGTACCTGCGCCGTCTCAACGAGATCCGCAAATCGCACCCCGCCCTGCGGCAACTGCGAAACCTCTCCATCCACTGGAGCGACGACGAGGCGATTCTCGTCTATGCGAAGCACCTGCCGGCAGCGCTGACCGAGACGGGGCAGGCAGACACGCTGATCGTCATCGCCAACGTCGACCCGCACTCCGTTCGCCAGTCGATGGTGCACCTCGACACGTCGGTGTGGGGAATCACCCCCGGCGCCCCGTTCGATGTGGAAGACCTCCTCACGGGGGCGACCTGGACGTGGACGGATCACAATTTCGTCCGGCTGGACGCCTTCCACGAACCCGTGCACATTCTGCACGTGAAGGGATCGAAATGATCACACCCACTGACCAGGTCCTCGACACGGTAGCCACCGGTTCGTACCACGCCCCGCACGATGTGCTCGGCCTCCACGAAGACGGCGACGGCGGGTGGCTCATCCGCGCACGCAGACCTCTCGCGCGCACCGTCACCGCTGTCACGGGCGGCGGCGACCGCATCGAACTGTCCCACCTGCGCGCGGGAATCTGGCAGGGCGGCACGGCCAGCCGACCGGATTCGTACGAGCTGGTCACGACCTACGACGAAGGCCCCGAGTTCACCGCTGACGACCCCTATCGTCACCTGCCGACCCTCGGCGAGGTGGACATGCACCTCATCCGCGAAGGCCGGCACGAACAGCTCTGGCGCGTCCTCGGCTCGCGATTGCAGCACTTCGACGCCATCACCGGGGTCTCGTTCGCGGTGTGGGCGCCCAACGCCCGCGCCGTCCGCGTGGTCGGCGATTTCAACAGCTGGGATGGCCAGGGCCACGCCATGCGCTCGATGGGTTCGAGCGGCATCTGGGAGATCTTCGTTCCCGGGCTCGGTGTCGGGACCAACTACAAGTTCGAACTGCTCACGGCCTCCGGCAGGTGGGTCACGAAGGCCGACCCGATGGCGCGGTACGCCGAAGTGCCGCCGTCGACGGCGTCGATCGTCACCGAAAGCACGTATGAATGGTCAGACGCTGAGTGGCTCGAGAAGCGCGGAAACTCTCAGCCCGCGTCGGAGCCGATGTCGGTGTACGAACTCCATTTCGGTTCGTGGCGGCCTGGGCTCGGGTATCGGGACGGCGCGGATCAGCTGATCGATTACGTCACCGCGCAGGGCTTCACCCACATCGAATTCATGCCACTGGCCGAGCATCCCTTCGGCGGCTCGTGGGGGTACCAGGTGACTGGCTACTACTCACCCACCAGCAGGTTCGGTACGCCCGATGACCTCCGGTATCTGATCGATCGGCTGCACCAGGCCGGCATCGGCGTGATCATGGACTGGGTTCCGGGGCACTTCCCCAAGGACGAGTTCGCGCTCGCCAACTTCGATGGCGCTCCGCTCTACGAGCATCCCGATCCGCGTCGGGGTGAGCACAAGGACTGGGGCACCCTGATCTTCGATTACGGCCGTTCCGAGGTGCGCAACTTCCTCGTGGCGAATGCGCTGTATTGGTTCGAGGAGTTCCACGTCGACGGATTGCGCGTCGACGCCGTCGCTTCGATCCTCTACCTCGACTATTCGCGTGAAGCCGGCGAATGGGAGCCGAACATCCACGGGGGTCGCGAGAACCTCGAGGCTCTGGGATTCCTCCAAGAGGTCAACGCGACCGCCTACAAGCGCTACCCCGGAATCGCGATGATCGCCGAGGAGTCCACCAGCTTCCCCGGTGTCACCGCGCCCACCAGCCAGGGCGGGCTCGGCTTCGGCTTCAAGTGGAATATGGGGTGGATGAACGACTCGCTCGTCTACATCGGCCGCGATCCCATGTACCGCTCCCACCACGAAGGCGAATTGTCGTTCTCGTTCGTGTACGCGTTCAGCGAGAACTTCGTCCTGCCGATCAGCCACGATGAGGTTGTCCACGGAAAGGGAAGCCTGTTCGCCCGGATGCCGGGAGACCACTGGCAGAAGCTCGCGAACATGCGCGCGTTCCTGGCGTATATGTGGGGACACCCGGGCAAGCAGCTGCTGTTCATGGGACAGGAGTTCGGGCAGATGTCCGAGTGGTCCGAGGGTCGCGGACTCGACTGGTGGATGCTGGACCAGCCCTCCCACCAGCAGCTCCACGACTTCGTGGCGGCACTGAACCGCGTCTACCGCGACGAGTCAGCCCTGTGGGCACGCGATAGTGATGGGTCGGCCTTCTCCCGCTTGGGATCGCCGTCGTGGAACCCGAATGTCGTTGCCTTCGCCCGCCGCGACAATCACGGGAACACTGTCGTGGTGGTGGCGAACTTCAGCGGCGTCCCGGTCTACGACTACGAGTTGGACCTGCCGGAGTCCGGCACCTGGGAAGAAATACTCAACTCGGACGGCCAGGCGTACGGCGGGTCGGGCGTCGGCAACTTCGGCGCCGTGACCGCATCGGATTCCGGTCGCGCGACGATGGTCGTCCCGCCACTGGGCGTGCTGTGGCTCCGGCACCGAGCAGGCTGATAAGGCCCGTTCGAGTCGGAGCCAGAACGCTCCGCTGACTCAGAAGAGCAGAGCGGCGAGGCGGCCCCGCGCGCGGACAACGCGCGGGTCCGCGTCGCCGACAAGCCCGAAAAGTTCGAGGAGACGCTCGCGGACGGTTCCGCGATCGTCTGCGGGCGAGACGGCGAACAGGTCCAGCAGCCGATCCAACGCGTCTTCGACATGGCCGCCGGCGACGTCGAGGTCGGCCACGGCGAACTGCGCACTGATGTCTGCGGGGGCTGCCGCAGCGGCTGCGCGGACGGAATCCGAATCGAGGCCCTGGATGCGCTCGAGCAGGCGCACTTGACCAAGGCCCGCTCGCGCGTCGGCGTCCCGCGGGTTTTCAGCGAGAGCGCGCTCATACGCGGAGACAGCCCGCGCGTAGTCGCCGACCTCGATCGCGTCGAAGGCCTCAGCGTGCAGAGGCGGAAGTTCCGGCTCTTGAGCCGCTTCTTCATCTGTCGGCGGCGCATCAGTGGGGACAGTGCCGGTGACGCCGTTCTGCGCCGCCAACTGCAACAACTGAGCGAACACTTCGCGCACCTGCTGCTCGGGCACCGCGCCGTTGAACAGCGGAACAGGCTGGCCCGCGACCAGAGCAACGACCATCGGGATGGACTGGGCGCGGAAACCCTGGGCCAGTTGCGGGTTCGCGTCGACGTCGACCTTGGCCAACACGAGACGTCCGCCGAGCTCGGCGACGACCTTCTCCAGGATCGGGCTCAGCTGCTTGCATGGTCCACACCATTCCGCCCACAGGTCGACGACGACCGGGACAGACTTGGAGAGTTCCAGCACCTGCCCGAATGTCTCATCCGTCGCGTCGAAGACCAGTGACGGCGCGGCCGACGACTCTGCGTTCGCGGCAGGCGCGGCAGGCGCCGCCGGTGCGGTCGCGCGCGCACGAAGAGACGAAAGGTCGACGGCACCACGAAGAACAGCGCCGGGAGCGGTATCGCTCACTAGCTCACCACCTTGGCATTGAGGATGTTGGTGCCGTAGCCGAGGAACTGAATGCGCTCGTTCGAGCCGGCGGCGGGGACGTAGAAGAACAGCTGGTCGGAGTAGGTCGTGCTGAAGCCTGTCGCCGATTGCGTGACGCCGGTCAGTGTGCTGACGATCGGGTTGGTGTCGACCTTGATCACGGCATCCGGCGTCGTCGGGGTGACCGTTTCGGTTTCGTTGAGGTTCACGGAGACGATGGCGCCGCTCTCGAGCGTCTGCAGCGCCACGGGAGGCTGATCGCCGGCCGTCGAGGTGAACTCGAGTTTGCCGGTCTCGGCGCCCGTCTCATTGAACTGCGCGGATCGCGTTTCGCGGTCGGTCGCCACCTGCGTGCGGAAGCTGTCGCCGTCCGCTTCGAAGAGGGAAGCGTACTCACTGGCGTCACCGTTGTTGAGGACGTCGGCATAGGCTGCGGCGAGTTCTTGAGGTTCGATGAGGAGGAACGCTGAATCCGGCGCCACCTGCCCTGCGCCGACATACGCCGGTGCCAGGGTCGGGAAGCTGTCCGCGGCCAGTTTCGCCGTGTAGGTCAGCTTGTAGTCCGACCAGGGGTCTTCCTGGGTCAGCATCATGATGGTGTCCGCGGCATCATCGGTGCCTTCGACGACCGCCAAGAACGTGCGCGGCCACTGGTCGTACGCCTCGGGCAGCAGAATCGATACGGGCTTGTCAGGCACCGCTGCAAGCGCGGGATGATCGGCGATCGCACCGCGCAGCGTGTAGTTGGTTTCGCGCTCGGCGAGCGCGGGGCCGGCAAGGCGAGTCGCGGCCGCCGCAGGGTCTTTCGCTTCATCCGCCGCAGCGACCTCATCAGCGACACGCGTGAGGATGCGCTGAGCCTGTGCCTCGGTGACTGCAGGACTCTGCTGACCTTCGGGCATGACGACGGTTGGAGTCGGTGTCGGAGTGGCTGTGCTCGCAAGCTGCGGCCATGAATCGGCCGAGCACCCGGCAAACAGCAATGCAGAAACGGCGACGACAGGCACGACGGCGAAGGCACGCTTTCCTGGGCCCAGGCGACGGCGGGTCGGCGCGGCGGAGATCACACCCTTCTCCTCTTCTTCGATGGAAAGGTCGATGGGCTGGGTCGCCGCCATCGGGAGACCCTTGCGACGCGGGCCGCGCGAGCGGCGGACATGGCGGAGACCCAGAATGTAGAGCACGATTCCGACCGCCAACAGGATGGCACCGCCGACGATGAGCGGACCCGACCATGGCGCGGAGGTGCCCGTCGGCCAGGTCACCGTCAGGTCGGTCGGAGCAGGGTTGGTGCCGTCGGACGCCACCAGAAGGCTCATGTCGTCGGGAAGTTGCAGAGGGGTGATCAGCAGATCATCCTGTTGGAATTCGTCGAGCCAGAGATCCGAGCCCACGGGGTTGAGCGGTGTGGCCGCGGTCGCGTCGGGCGCTGTGTCTGCTGGAGCATCGGTGGCAGGCGGAGTCGCGGCGGCATCCGTTGACGATCCATCGGTCGAGTCAGCTCCGTCGGACGTCGCCGTCACCAGTTCTGACGTGAGCTCATCGTCGGACGATGTGATCTGAACGTAATCGGTGTGTTGGAGCCACGCCTCGACGTCGACGGTGCGGGCGTACGCCGCGAAGATCGTGCCATCGCCCTGTGCGCGCAGTGTCTGCGATCCGTCGTGGGTGTTGAGAACCGCTCCGTCGATGAGGATGTACGGTGCCTGCTCGTCGATCTGAATCGCTTGACTCTCGGTCTTCGGTCCCTGCAGAACGGTCCGCTGGGCGATGCCGGCACCGATCATGAGGGTGGCCAGCACGAAGGCGACAACAGCCCAAACGAAACGCACGAATCGACACCCCTCCGATGAGCACAGCAACCCGCGGCCATACTTCGACGTTCCAGACTAGCGAACTCGACCTGAAAGTCGCGTGAGAGGGCATGCCCCGCCTTCAATGCCGTCGCCTGTGACTATGGTGATCACACGCCCACCATCGAGGAGACATCGTGAAGTTGCAGCATCCGTTTCGGACCGCGCTGATCGCGACCCTCGGCGTGGGCGTGGGGATCGCGATCCTCACGGGAATCGGCACCTTGTCGACGATCTTGCTGTACGTCGGAACGGCCCTGTTCCTTTCGCTGGGGCTCGATCCGATGATCTCCTGGCTGGAGCGGCGGAAACTTCCGCGTTGGGCCGCCGTGCTGATCACGATCATGGCTCTGCTGGCGGTCTTTGCCGGCATCCTCCTGCTCGTCGTTCCCCTGATCGTGGGACAGATCAGCCAACTCGTCGTGGCTATCCAGCGTCTGATCAAGAGCGGCGCCTGGGACGACCCGACGACGGCGATCAAGGACTGGCTGCATCAGAGTTTCCCGTTCCTCGACGTCGACGTGGTCATCCAGTACCTCACCGACTGGTACGAATCGATCGACGTCGGCAAGATCGGGTCGACCATCGGCGAATCGATCCTCGCGATCGGCGGAGGCATCATCGCCGGCTTCACCGGGGCATTGATCGTGCTCATCCTCACCATCTACTTCACGGCGTCCACGCCGAGCCTGAAGGCGGCGGTGTACCAACTGGTCCCCGCCTCACGGCGCGAGCGATTCATCGATCTCGCCGAGCAGATCACCGCCTCCGTTGGCTTCTATGTCATGGGCCAAGTGAGTCTCGGCGTCATCAACGGCGTGCTCAGCGCGATCTTCCTCACGATTATCGGGGCGCCTTTCCCCGCCGTGCTGGCTGTCATCGCCTTCTTCTTCTCGCTGATCCCACTGGTGGGTACCCTCACCGGTTCGGCGATCATCGTGCTCATCTGTCTCATTCCCGGTCTCGGCTCGCCGCAGACCGCCCTGGTCGCCTTGATCTACTACGCGATCTACATGCAGGTCGAGGCGTACGTCCTCTCTCCGCGCATCATGAACCGCGCGGTGTCCATCCCGGGTGCGGTGGTCGTGATCGCCGCACTCGCCGGTGGCGCGCTGCTCGGACTGCTCGGGGCGCTCATCGCCATCCCGGTCGCAGCGAGCATCTTGATCATCTATCGCCAGGTGATCATCCCGCGGCAGAACGAGCGGTAGGTCAGTCGGAAACGAAGGGCCCGTCCCACTGCTCGGGGAGGGGTAGTGCTTCAGGGTTCACGGCGGCGACGATCTCGGTCAATACGCGTCGTGTCTGGGTCTCTCCCACCCAGAGGTGCTTCGCACCGTCCACCCCGATGACCGTCGCATGCGGGATCGGAGCGAATCGCTCGCGGGCTTGGGGGGGACGCAGGTAGTCGTCGAGTTCTGGCACGAGGACGACAACCGGAACGACCTCGTCCGCCCAGCCCGCAACCTCGACGTCGGTCGCGCGATGCAGCGGAGGCGAAAGCAGGATGACGCCCGCGATGTCGTGATCGCGACCGTACTTCAGCGCCAATTCCGTGCCGAAGGACCAGCCGACCAGCCATGGATTCGGGAGGCCTCGCTCGCGGACGAAGTCCATCGCGGCGGCCACATCGAATGACTCGGCGTTGCCGCCGTCGAACGCGCCATCGCTGGTCCCCCGCGGCGACTTCGTCCCTCGGGTGTTGAACCGCAGCACGGCGAGATCGGCAAGGGCAGGCAGTCGACCCGCGGCCTTTCGAAGGATGTGCGAGTCCATGAAACCGCCGGCCGTCGGCAGCGGATGCAGCGTCACCAGTGTCGCGACGGGATCGACATCGAGGGGCTGGGCCAGTTCGCCAACCAGCGTGAGCCCATCGAGGGTCTCCAGGGTGACGTCTTCGCGACGCGCCGGCAGTTGCACCGGTCCTCTGATCTCCATGTCAGCCGATCCTCCAGCATCCGGTGTGCCAATGTCTGCGGGCCGACAGGTCGGCGGCATCGCCCAGCACGCCGTCGGCGCGCCACACCACGAGATGAGCGACAGATGCGGCGATCGTGCGGCTGCAGCCGGGACAGATATATGTCTTCTGCGCTCTGGATGCCGAGATCGGCTGTACCGACCATTCGACACCCCGGCGCTCTTCCGTGCGCTTCCAGCCGCTCAACAGGCGGTCGAGCGAATCGTCGGGCGCCTCGGGCCGACGACGGTTCGACCTGGGCACGCGCTCAGTACCAGCCGCTTGACTGCGAGTGGTTCCACGCCCCGCAGGGCGTGCCATAGCGCCCGCCGATGTAACCGAGGCCCCAGGCGATCTGCGTGGCCGGGTTGGTCTCCCAGTCGGCGCCGGCGCTGGCCATCTTGCTGCCGGGCAACGCCTGTGGGATGCCGTAGGCGCCGCTGGGGTTGTAGGCGTTGACGCGCCAGCCCGATTCCCTGTTCCACAGCGCAACGAGGCATGAGAAGTCATCGTTGCTCCAGCCGCGACCCATCACCATGTCGAACGCGATCGCCTGGGCAGTCCCAGGGTCCGGAGACACGAAGGGCGGCGTCCAGCCGGACGAAGACCCCGATGAGGACGAGCTCGACGACGAACTGGACGCCTTCTTCGCGACAGGAGTCGGGGTGGGTGTCGGCGTCGGCTTGACGTAGACGGTGTAGTTGCCACGGTCGAACGCGGCGATGCCGTCGTCACCAGCGGTCTGAAAGTTCTGGGCATCATCCAGCGCGGTGGCGTACAGCGAGACCGGTACTTCCTGTGCCTTCGCCTCGGAGATCGAGGATCCCATCGGACCCACGTACGCGGCGGCGAATCCGAGAACGGCGAACGTTGCGAAAACGGCCATGACGCCGCGACGACGCGACCAACGCGCTTTCGCGGCCCGCGGATGCCTGACCGCGACCGGAGTCGACGTTCGCGGGGCGACGCCACGCGATGGTGTGGGTGTCATCTCGGTACCGGAACTCACAATGCACCCGATTCTAGCCTCCGCCGGAAGGGCATGTCATCCGCGATGGTGTCCGCACGAACGACACGCTCAGTCGCAGGACCTCGCCTGTGCTGCTGACTCTCTCGTCACTTGATGGCGAGCATGACCTCGACGACGCCGTCGAGCACGGCATCGACTTGCGTCTCGCGGTAGCCCCGGCGCTGCATGCGGAATGCGACGGTGCGAACCTGATCGACGGTGACCGCGTCTCCGGATTCGAGGAATCGGGAGAGCTTGTCCGCCACCAGGTCCACCTCATCGACGCGATATCCGTAGCGGAAGAAACTCACGCGATCGAACCGATGACCTCTCTTGCGTGAGAGTCGGTCGAGAATCTCTTGCGCGAGACCGCGCGACCGACCTACCCACGCGCGAGCACCGGCGCGGGTCATCGCGCTCGCCCGCTCGCGCGCGGCGAACGCGTCTTCAATGCGACCCAGGGCCGCGTCGACAGCCGGCACCGAATAGCCGTGGCGCACCAGGGAGAAGGCGGCGCTCCGGATCGCTGCCGAGTCGAGGCCATCATCGGCGTCGGATTCGAAGGCCTCCCGCGCGCGCAACAGCAGAGCGTCGACAGCGAGGCGTTCGTAGCCCTTTTGGCGGCCGCGAGCGAGCGGAAACGGCGGTGGCGCCTGATCCGGTTCACGGTCATCAGCGACGTCGGGATTCGATGTCGGCGGGCTGCTGGAGGCCTGAGGCGGTCATGCGGTCACCAAGGGGAAGAACAGGAAGTACATCGCAAGGGCGAGGACCGTCGAGGGAAGGATGGAATCGAGGCGATCGAGAACTCCGCCGTGGCCGGGCAGCCACGAACTCATGTCTTTGATCCCCAGGTCGCGTTTGATCATCGACTCGCCAAGATCACCGATCGTCGCTGTCGCCAGGATGACAGCTCCGAAGACCACGCCGACCCACAGCGGGAGGTGGAGCAGGAACAGTGCCAGCAGGATGCCGGCACCGATGGCGGCGATGGCCGCGCCCGCGAACCCTTCCCAAGTCTTCTTCGGGCTGATCCGCGGCGCCATCGGGTGCTTGCCGAACGTCAGGCCGCTGGCGTACGCGCCGGTGTCCGATGCCACCACGACGATCAACATGGCGAGCACCCACAGTTCGCCTTGCTCTTGGCGCAAGAGGACGAGGATCAGGCTGGCGAGGAACGGAACATAGAGCTGGACGAATCCGGCGACGAGGGCATCGGCGAGGACATCTCCATACGTGCGCCCGTCGCGCGCAATCATCTGCGCCATGAGCCGCCAGATGATGACGATCGCCACGGCCGCGAAGGTGATGACCCAATGACTGTTGTGACCTGCCAGGAAGGCGGTGATCAGGACGATGAGCCCCGCCGCCAACTGCGGCCACACGTCCACACGTCGTCCCGCATTCTGCAGGGCACGCGAGAATTCGAAGAGTCCGAGCAGGGCGATGGTGATCGCCACCACCACGAAGATCCACTTGATGAAGATCAACGACCCGATGACGACGAGGCCGACGGCGATACCGATGAGCGTCGCAAGCAGGAGGTTGCGACCGGTCCGAGCGTTGATGCGCTCATTCGTTTTCTCGAAGTCCGCCCGAGCCTTCACGACCTGATGCTCGAACTCGGAGCGCGCGGCGCGGACGTGCGCCTGAAACTTCGGGTTGTCCTCGTCGCGACGCGCGTCGGAGCGACCCGTGGCACTCGGGGTGCCAGAGTCGTCGTCGACGGGCTCGCTCATGTGGGGCTCAGACCTCGAGGAGCTCGGCCTCTTTGCGCTTGAGCGCATCGTCGATCGCGTCGACGTGCGTCCGCGTGAGGACGTCCAGTTCCTTCTCAGCGCGCACGAGGTCATCTTCACCGACGTCGCTCTTGAGAGCGTCGAGGTCGTCCTTGGCCTTGCGGCGGATGCCGCGGAGGTGCACCTTGTGGTCCTCGCCCTTCGAGCGGACGAGCTTCACGTACTCCTTGCGGCGCTCCTCCGTGAGCTCCGGGAGGCTGACCCGGACGATGTTGCCGTCGTTGGTCGGGTTCACGCCGAGATTCGGGGTGTCGCGAATGGCCTGTTCGATTCCCTTCAACGCCGACTTGTCATACGGCGTGATGAGGATCGTGCGCGCCTCGGGGCTGTTCAACGAGGCAAGCTGGTCGAGCGGGGTCGGCGACCCGTAGTAGTCCACGAGAATCTTCTGGAAAAGCTGGGGGTTCGCGCGTCCCGTGCGGACAGTGGCGAAGTCGTCCTTCGCCGCATCCACCGCTCGGTCCATGCGCGTTGTCGTGTCGGCCAGGATGTCGGCGATCACGGGTACTCCATTCGTCGGTACGTCTTGTCGATTCTAGTGCGGGGAGGGTCGCGAACTCAGACCGTCACGAGCGTGCCCATGGTCTCGCCGAGGAGGGCGCGGGTCACATTGCCCTCTGGCTCCATTCCAAAGACGCGCATGTCGATGCCGTTGTCCATGCAGAGGCTGAACGCTGTCGAATCGACGACCTTCAGGCCGCGCTGCAAGGCGTCGAGATAGGTGATCTTGTCGATGAGGACGGCGGAGGGATCCTTCTTCGGATCTGCGGTGTACACCCCGTCCACGCCGTTCTTGGCGACCAGCACGATATCTGCCTTGATCTCCAGAGCGCGCTGCGCGGCCACGGTGTCCGTGGAGAAGTACGGAAGTCCCGCCCCGGCGCCGAAGATGACGACGCGGCCCTTCTCCATGTGGCGTTCCGCACGCCGAGGAATGTAGGGCTCGGCGACCTGGGTCATCGAGATGGCCGACTGCACGCGGGTGGCGGCACCTGCCTGCTCGAGGAAGTCCTGGAGTGCGAGAGCGTTCATGACGGTGCCGAGCATTCCCATGTAGTCAGCGCGCCCGCGATCCATGCCGCGCTGGCTCAGTTCGGCGCCCCGGAAGAAGTTACCTCCTCCGACCACGATGGAGATCTCGACGCGATCGACTGCCGCGGCGATCTCGCGGGCCATCTGGCCGACGACGTCGGGGTTGACACCCAACTGGCCACCGCCGAAAGCTTCTCCGGACAGCTTCAGAAGGACGCGTCGGCGTCCGTTGTTCTCAGGGATCACGGGTGTTCCTCTCTTCGCGTGTGCAGACTATCGTTCGCCGGGCATGGAAAAGGCCCGCATCCGAAGATGCGGGCCACTCCCGTTGCTACGCGCCGACCTTGAACCGGGCGAAGTCGGTAATCGTGATGCCTGCGTCGGCCGTGACCTTCGTGATGGACAGCTTGTTGTCCTTCGCGTAGTCCTGGTCGAGCAGTGCGACCTGCTTGAAGAACGCGTTCACGCGACCTTCAACGATCTTGGGCAGTGCCGCTTCGGGCTTGCCCTCGTTGCGGGAGATCTCTGTGACGATCTCGCGCTCCTTGTCGACGTCTTCGGCGGGGACATCCTCGCGCGAGAGATACGTGGGGTTCGCGAACGAGATGTGCTGCGCGATCGACCGTGCGGTCTCTGCGTCGTCACCGCTGTAGGCGACGACGACACCGATCTGCGGGGGCAGGTCCTTGCTGGTCTTGTGCAGGTAGATCTCGAAAGCGTCACCGGTGAGGGTGCGCACGCGACGAAGTTCGACCTTCTCGCCGATGATCGCTGCCTCATCCGAGATCAGCTGGTCGACGGTCTTGCCCGAGGCGTCGGCTGCGGATGCTGCCTCGACCGAGTCGGCACCGGCGGCAGCGGCCGCATCGGCCACCTTGTCAGCGAGGGCGATGAAGCGGTCGTTCTTCGCGACGAAGTCGGTCTCGCAGGCCAGCTCGACCAGCGTGACGGTGCCGTTCAGTTCGCGGGCGACGATGAGGCCTTCGCTCGTGGAGCGGTCGGCACGCTTCGCGTTGCCTTTCGCGCCCTTGAGGCGAAGGATCTCGACGGCCTTCTCGCGGTCGCCTTCAGCCTCTTCGAGTGCCTTCTTGGTGTCGACCATGCCGGTTCCGAGCTGTTCGCGCAGCGCCTTGATGTCGGCGATCGTGAAGTTTGCCATGGGTGGTGGCTCCTAAAAGTTCTGGTGGGTTCCAAATGGGGAGACGACGACGGGGCCGCGAAAAACGACCCCGTCGACCGTCTGAAAGGGGTTGCCTACTTGGCGTCGACCTCGATGACGTCGATCTCGACGCCATCCGCGGTCTCTTTGACGACGTCGATCTCGATGCCGTCAGCGGTTTCGGTCACAATGTCGACCTCGACGACGTCGATCTCGACCTCGACGCCATCGGCGGTCTCGGTCTCGGTGACGACCTCGGTCACATCGATCTCGAGGACCTCGACGCCGTCTTCGGCTTCTGCCGCGGCAATGGTCTCCGCGACGGCTTCGGCGACCTCTTCGGCCGCACCCTGCTCGAGGAGCGCGAGCTCCCAGTCAGCGAGGGGCTCAGCGGCCTCGGCGGTGTCGGACGGCTGGTGACGCTGGATGAGGCCCTCGGCTGCGGCGTCGGCGATGATGCGGGTGAGCAGGCCCACCGAGCGGATCGCGTCGTCGTTGCCCGGGATCGGGAACTGGAACTCGTCCGGGTCGGCGTTCGTGTCGAGGATGCCGATGACGGGGATGCCGAGCTTCTTGGCCTCGTTGATTGCGAGGTGCTCGCGCTTCGCGTCGACGACCCAGATCGCGGAGGGGGTCTTCTGCAGGTTGCGGATACCACCGAGCGACTTGTGCAGCTTGGTGAGCTCGCGCTTCTTGAGGAGGAGTTCCTTCTTGGTGAAGCCGCTGTCTGCCGGGTTCTCGAAGTCGAGCTCCTCGAGCTCCTTCATGCGGGCAAGACGCTTGCTGACGGTCTGGAAGTTCGTGAGGAGTCCACCGAGCCAGCGCTGGTTGACGTAGGGCTGACCGACGCGCGTCGCCTGCTCGGCGATGACTTCCTGAGCCTGCTTCTTGGTACCGACGAAGAGGACGGTGCCGCCGTGGGCAACAGTCTCCTTGACGTATTCGTACGCCTGGTCGATGTAACCCAGCGACTGCTGCAGGTCGATGATGTGGATGCCGGAGCGCTCGGTGAGGATGAAGCGCTTCACTTTCGGGTTCCACCGGCGGGTCTGGTGTCCGAAGTGGACGCCGCTGTCGAGCAGCTGGCGAATGGTGACGACGGCCATGGCCGTTCTCCTGTTCTCGGCGCGCGCAGCGCCGTGTTTCGGTTGATCTCGCCGGACCGGGAGGTCGCGGCATGCCTGGTGCCCGGCGCACACCCACTCCCCTGCGATTGCAGCGAAGACCTCGGGTGTGAATGCCGCGATGCGTCGGTCCTATCGGTTCGAACGCCTCGCTGAGGGCACGCGTAGTCACCCCGACAAGCGGGGTGCGTCTGTAAGCATATCAGGCACGGGTCGTTCTCCCCCGACGTGGCATGCCCGAGGTTGTTCACGGATGCCGATCGAGCGACTCCTTTACTGCCTCGGGGCGGGCATCCTGGCGGACATGTCTCTTCTGTGTGACGGGGCGAGGACCGCTCGGACGCGCGTCGTGCGGCAAGGATTGGTGGTCGTACTCGTTGCGGGCCTGATGGGTGGTGCGGATGTGCCGGCGGCTGCCGAGCGCGGCGACCACCTCGATGGGCGAGGTGATGGTGTCGTTCGTCCACTCGGTCGGACACTCGAAGGCTGGCAGTGGCCGCTCAGCCAGTTCGTGATCGCGCAGCCCTATGTTGCTCCAGCACACCGTTATGGTCCGGGCCATCGTGGTATCGACCTCCGACCGAAGATTCTCGAGGATGTTGCAGCGCCCGCGGACGGCATCGTCGCCTTCGTCGGGATGGTCGCCGGTCGCGGAATCGTCACGATCGACCACGGCGGCGGTCTCGTGACCACTCTGGAACCGGTCATCGGAACAGTGACCGCGGGCAGCCCTGTGGCCGCGGGCGAGGTCGTCGGGGCACTGGGCGGCGGAGGTCACAGTGCGGCGGGACTATTGCATTTCGGAGTCAGGAAGGATGGTGAGTACATCAACCCGATGATCCTTCTCGCCCGTGTCCCGCGGGCGATCCTGCTGCCGTGCTGCTGAATGGTGCCCGATCAGTCGGAGGTGACCTGGTTGCGGTCGCCGCTGTCCTGGACTTCTCCCACGGTGTCGGCTTGGAGAACGTTGTCGTTGCCGTTGATCGAAGCCGAACCGAGCGTCCCCTCCAGCACCGCAGAATTCCGATCGCCGTGGATCACCAGCGAGTCGATGCCATCGCCGTTCAGGATGTTGTCTTGGCCGGAAATCTCCGCCGAGTCCAGAGCGACGTCGTGGAAGACATTTCGAGCTCCGCGGACCACCAGATGGTTCACCGCGACGTCATCGAACGTGATGTCGAGATCCTCGCCTTCGACCTCGATCGTGTCGCAGTCCTCCGCGACATCCACATGCACCGCAGATCCACGAATGTAGGCGACTCCGTCGTCGCAGCCGGTGAGGATCGAGTTGTCGGTCTCCGGGATGGGGGTGGCAGGTGTCGAAGGTGTGGCGCGCAGAGTGCTCGTCAGTGGTGGGCTCGCGACCAGTCGTGGTGCGGCGGGTGCGCACGCGCTCACGGTGAGTGTCGCGATGACGGTGACGACAAGTGCGATCGAGATTCTGCGCATGGCCTCAACGCTAGGCGGTGCAGGGATGGGAGGCGAGCAGTTGCGCGGCGACCGTGCCCGCGTTACGCGCGGGGGTGCGCGAGCTTGTACGTTGCGGTCAGCTTTTCGGTGGACACGTGCGTGTAGATCTGCGTGGTCCCGAGACTCGCGTGGCCGAGGAGCTCCTGCACGGCGCGCAGATCGGCGCCGCCGTCCAACAGGTGCGTCGCGGCGGAGTGCCGGAGAGCGTGCGGGCCGACGCCCGCAGACCCGACGATCGGGCCGAGCGTGCGGGAGACGAGATCGTAGACCGCGCGCGGGCCGATGCGCGCTCCACGGGTCCCGAGGAACACGGCGGAGGCGGACCGATCCGTGCCCGGTGTCTGGGGATCGCCGCTTCGCGCGCGAAGCGCCGGTCGGCCGCGACCGAGGTACGCATCGAGCGCCTCAGCCGCAGGCATTCCGTAGGGGACGACGCGCTCCTTCGAGCCTTTGCCCAGGACACGGACGGTGCGGCGTCCGGCATCGATGTCATCGATGTCGAGGCCGCACAGCTCTGAAACGCGGATGCCGGCGGCGTACAGGATCTCGAGGATGGCGGCATCGCGCAGTGCGACGGGGTCCCCGGCGGCCGCGACCCCGCGCACCCCATCGAGCAGTTCACGCATGCCGTCGGCGGTGGCGACGCGGGGCAGTGAGCGCCCGCGCTTCGGGGCGACGAGGCGGAGACTGGGGTCGTCGTGCGCGTGCCCTTCCTCCATCGCCCAGGAGAAGAAGCCGCGAGCCGTCGCCGTTCTTCGGGCAATTGTCGATCGCGCATCACCGCGTTTCGTCGCTGTCCAGAGCCACTCCCGCAGGACTTCGATGTCGACGTCCTCAAGGTGAGGGTCACCGCTCGTCGTCGCGAGGTCAGTCAGATCCGCGCGATACGCACGAACGGTCGCGGGCGAAAGCCGACGCACGACAGCGAGGTGTTCGACGTAGACCGCCTCAGCCTCCGAAATGCGCATGTCTCCAGGATGCCTCGCGTCGAGCGTTCTGCTCGATGAAACACACCTAACGCGCGCGGCGCCACCCTGACCGGTCACCCTGCACATCGCCGCTCAGGGCCAGCAACGCGAGCACTCCGCCTGCCTCGTCCACCGCCATTCCGCTGCGACGAGCGATGTCGGCGGTGTCGCGCACCGACCGCGAACTCAACGCGTCGAGCACCCGCGTACGGTCAGGGCTGCCGCCATCCGACGAGGCCGATGTGAAGACCTCGAGGCCGAGCAGCTCGCGGACATCGTCGGATCCGGTGATGCATCGAGCGTCGAACTCACGCAACAGCCGGTGACAACCTGCCGACGCCGCGCTGGTGATGGGACCTGGGACCGCCCCGAGCGGACGGCCGAGCGCCGCGGCGTGCCCCGCCGTATTGAGCGAGCCACTGCGCCATCCCGCTTCAACGACGACCGTGGCCTGGGCCAACGCGGCGATGAGCCTGTTTCGCGCCAAGAATCGCCACTTCGTCGGTGTCGATCCACACGGCACTTCGCTCGCAACGACACCCTCGGTCGCAATGCGCCCCAGCAACTGGTCATGACCGGACGGGTAGGGGCGGTCCACTCCCCCGGCGAGAAGCGCGATCGTGTCGCCGCCGGCTGACAATGCGGCGCGGTGGGCCATGCCGTCGATGCCGTAGGCAGCACCAGAGACCACGGCGATTCCGTCACTGGCGAGTTCTGCCGCCAACTCCCCTGCCACGTGTTCGCCATAACCGGTGGCTGCGCGTGCGCCCACGAGCGCGACGGACGATGCGGCGCGAGAGAGCCGATTCGGATCTCCGCGAAACCAGAGACACAGCGGAGCGTGATCGCCGAGATCGGACAGCGCGACCGGCCATTCCGGGTCTTCGGGCACCAGCATCCGGATGCCGCGCCGACGTGCGATCTCAAAAGGCAGGACGATGTCGTTCAGGCGTGGTTTCCATCGTGCCCTGCCGCGGGTGAGGTCCTTCGACGACAGATCAGCTCTCGCTGCGACCCCCGCAACCGCGCCGCGGCCGGTGGCGACCTGCAGAGCGGCGACCGGTCCGAGCGTCGCGACGATGCGACCAGCGATGCCATCGCCCGGCTCGACAAGGCACGACCACACCGCACGGGAGTAGCGGAGCGTGACTGCGTCGCCATCTGCCAGGTCGCGGGGACGGACAACGCCGGCCAGCGCCGTTCTGGCCAAGACGAGGTCGGGGTGCACGGCGGAGTCGGTCATTGAACAGTTCCTCTCTTCAAATACAGCGCGCGGCCGATGTCACCCAGTTCAAGGCGGGAGCGTCCAGCCAAGTCCGCGACGGACCAGGCGACTCGCAACACTCGATCGAATCCTCGAAGGGTGAGCGAACCTCGATGCAACGCGGCGTCGAGCGGACGGCGCATGACGGGCTCCGGTGCCAGCGGCCCGTCGCGCAGCCACGCACCGGACACGGCCGAATTGGTGGTCCACGGGGTGTCTGCCAATCTCCGCGCCGCGCGAACGCGCGCCTCGGCCACGAGCTCGCGCGCCGTTGCCGTGGACACGCTCGGAGCGCCGGAGCTCCGGAGGTCCGCCACCGACACGCGCTGGACGGCAAGCTCGATATCGATGCGATCAAGGAGGGGGCCGGAGAGCCTGCCGAGGTAGCGTCGGATCGCCAGGGACGGGCAGACACACGACGCTCCCCGGACGCCGTAGTTGCCGCACGGACAAGGATTTGTGGCCAGCACGAGCTGGAATCGGGCCGGCAACACCGCGCGGAAGCCCGCGCGGTGAATCTCGATCTCGCCGCTCTCCAGTGGTTGCCGAAGCGCGTCCAAGGTGTGTGCGCCATATTCCGCAGCTTCGTCGAGAAACAGGACGCCACCGCTTGCTCGCGCGATCGCCCCGGGTTGGACGGTCCTGCTCCCACCTCCGACGAGCGCAGCGATGCTGGCGCTGTGGTGCGGGGCCTCGAAAGGTGGATCGCGGCACAAGTCGTTCACCGGCATGCCCGCGAGGGAGCGCACCGACGCCGCCTGCAGAGCGGCGGCATCGTCCAGCGGCGGCAGGATGCCGGGAAGGCGACGCGCAAGCATCGTCTTCCCGGCCCCCGGTGGTCCGCTCATCAGGAGGTGATGGCCACCGGCGGCGGCGACGATCATCGCGTCGACCGCGTCGCGTTGTCCGATGACCTCGGCCAGATCGGGAACGAGGACGTCAGGTGCGACCTCCACTGTCGGCGAGCCCACCGGCTCGCACTCCTCGACGGCGACGTCGAGTCCGTGCCACCTGGCGACGTCGGCGAGGTTCGCGGCACCGAACACGCGAACGCCGTCGACCAGCTCCGCCTCGGCACGGTTCGCATGCGGCACGATCACCGTGCGGTACCCGGCCCGTGCCGCAGCCACCACGGCGGGGAGCACACCGGGGACTGGACGTACGCGACCGTCGAGGCCGAGTTCGCCCAAGTGCACCGTCGAGGCGAGCGACGCGGCATCCATCGGCAGCTCCGTCGCCAACGCCGCAATCGCGATGGCGACATCGAAAATCGAACCCTGCTTGGGGAGACTCGCCGGCGACAGGTTCACCGTCAATCGCCTACGAGACAAGGACAGGCCGCTGTTCTCGCACGCGTTGAACACGCGCTGCTGCGCTTCGGACAACGCGCGGTCCGCGAGTCCGACGATGCGGAACGCGGGAGTCTGGTTCGACAGGTCGGCTTCGACCTCGACGAGATCCCCGGAGAGACCGGTGAGCGCAACCGACCAGGTGCGCCCGATGGTCATCGAAGATCCTCGAGGTGCTCCAGGACTGCGGTGTCGGGGTCTTCTCCCGTGATCCCGATCACGTCCAGCCGCAATCTCCTTCCCCGCACCTGCTCGGGATGCGCCGCGATCCACGCGCACGCCAAGCGCCACAGCCTGTCGCGCTTGCGCTTGTCGACAGCCTCGAACGGATGACCGAACCACTCGGTGCGTCGGGTTTTGACCTCGACGACGACCAGGTCAGGGCCTCGCACCGCCACGAGATCGAGCTCACCCTGCCGACACCGCCAATTGCGGTCGAGAAGGGCAAACCCCGCCTCGGTCAGGTAGCGCGCTGCGCGCTCTTCCCCCGCGCGCCCACGGTCGTCCTTTGCTGCCATGACAGCAGACTCGCCGACGTCAGCGGAGCGATCACGGCATGAGGAGCAGACGGCGGACAATCACCGAGACTGATCACCGGTGCAGGAGAAGTTGAGCTCAGTCGAGTGAGAGTTCCTCGGGCAACTCGAAGTCGCGGCGCTGCAGTTCTTCGACGTTGACATCCTTGAAAGTCAGCACGCGAACGGACTTCACGAACCGGTCGGCGCGGTAGATGTCCCAGACCCAGACATCCTTCATCGAAAGCTCGAAGTAGAAGTCGTGCTCGGTGTCGCGGCGCACGACGTTGACTTCGTTTGCGAGGTAGAACCGGCGCTCGGTTTCGATCACATATTGGAACTGAGAGACGACATCGCGGTACTCCTTGTAGAGAGCCAACTCCAGCTCGCGGTCGTAATCCTCGAAGACTTCGTCATCCATGGTGCTTCCATCCTAGAGTCGCGCTGGCCGCACGGCGACGCCGAGAGAACGCCCCAGCGCGCGACGGCGGACCTCAGAAAAGGGTCGGCGCGTCGGTGATCGCCCAGGACGCACGGTGATGCACGCTCAACCCATGTGAGCGGATCGCCATGCGATGCTCCAGGCTCGCATACCCCTTATTGCGCGCCCACTGGTAGACGGGTGCCTGGTCGTGGAGACCCACCATGAGCTCGTCGCGGGCGACTTTTGCAATAACGGATGCCGCTGCTGCGCTGGCACAGTCGCGATCGGCCTTGATCACCGGCCGCACCGTGAGTCCCGCTCCCCCGGCCGGGGTGATGTAGTCGTGGTTGCCGTCGAGGAGAACGATGGCGTCTTCGGGCACCACACCCTGGGCACGCAGTTCCGCAATGGCGCGGAGCGCGGCAAGCCCGAGTGCACGGATGATCCCGACCTGATCGATCTCGGCCGAACTCGCCCAACCGACCGACGATGCGGCAACCCACGATGCTGCGCGACCAGCCACATCCGGCCGATGGTGCTCGGCGACCAACTTCGAATCGCGGAGGCCCTCGGGCACCCGCTTGCGCGCTCGCGGCGCATCCACCACCGCGGCACCCACCGCGACGGGACCCGCAAGGGAGCCACGCCCCACTTCATCGCAGGCGATCACCAGTGCGTGATCGCGCAGCAGTCGCCGCTCGAGCGTCAACCGAGGGACGACAACGCTCATTGTGCCGCTGATGCCTCGTCGGGGACGCCCGCGAAGACCTCGTGGTGGAAGTCGATCATCCCGAATCGGGAGAACGGCCAGGTGATCAGGAAGGCGCGACCCACGACGTTGTCGAGGGGGACGAATCCGCCGGAGGGCTGGTCGGTGTTATAGCGCGAGTCGCGAGAATGATCGCGATTGTCGCCCAGGACCCAGAGCGAATTCGCGGGCACCGTGACATCGAACGGCACGACGTCGGCGCTGGTCTTGCCGGCATCCAGATTCAGATAGGGCGTCTCTTCCAGTGGCACGTCGTTGACGGAGATCTGTCCCAAGGGGTTGCAGCACACGACGTGGTCGCCCTCGACGCCGATGATCCGCTTGATGAGGTGGTCTTTGCTGTCGGGGGCCGACAGCCCCACCAATGAGAGGGCCCAGTCGACCCCTTCGACCACGGGAGGTCGCGGCTCGGTGGGCGTGACCGGAAGCCATCCACCGGGATCGCGGAAGACCACGACATCGCCGCGGTCGTATCCTCCGAAGCGCGGGGTGAGCTCATCGACCAGGATGCGGTCGTTGATCTGCAGCGTCTGCTCCATCGAGCCCGACGGGATGTAGAAGGAGCGGACGAGGAACGTCTTCACGAGGAAGGAGACGACCAGAGCCAACAGGACAATGACGAGGATGTCGCGCACCAACGGCCAGAAGGTGCGGCGCTTCCGTGAGCGTCCGCGCAGGGAGCCCTCGACGGGGCCGGGAACCGGAGCGGTCTGCTCGGTGGTCATACGTGTCCTTCAGCCAGCACGCCGCGCATCGGTCGGCCGCCCCTCAAGGGTCGCACATCCAACCCCGATGAACGGTGAACGTGGCGATGTGGTGTTCGCCATTCGTAAAAAAAGGATGCCCCGCGCCTGAGGCAACGGGGCATCCAGAAGGGAGAGCGACTCAGCGGTCGCGCTTCTCCTTGATCTTGGCCTTCTTGCCGCGGAGGTTCCGCAGGTAGTAGAGCTTCGCGCGACGCACGTCACCGCGGGTGACGACCTCGATGTGGTCGATCACCGGGCTGTGCACGGGGAACTTGCGCTCCACGCCAACCTGGAAGCTGATCTTGCGGACCGTGAAGGTCTCGCGAACACCATCGCCCGAGCGGCCGATGACGACGCCCTGGAACACCTGGATACGCGTGCGCGTTCCTTCGGTGATGTTGACGTGCACCTTGACGGTGTCGCCGGGGGCGAAAGAAGGAATGTCGCTGCGCAGCGAGGCTGCGTCAACGGAATCGAGGATCTGCATGATCATCACTTTCCGCGACCGCCACAGGTCGACCGCGAGAGAGAAGGAATAAGGAGGTGTTGCGCCCGTGGCATCCGATGTGGATCGCCATGCTCCCCTGAGGCAGAGCCGGTTCAGGGCACAAGCATCTATTCTGCCATGGATGTGGGGGCCGGCCAAACCACCCCCGCACTCGACGAGAGTCCTGCGCTACGGAGTGCGCGGACCCTTCTTCTCGCTGATGATGAAAACCTCTTGAGGCGCGCCCGGCGCGGATGCCTCCGCTGGCGCAGGGATGTAGGCCATGCCTTCCATCGTGTGGCTCAGGTAGGCCGTCGGCTTCGCTTCACGCAGCAGCTGCCAGAGCGACAGCCAGAAGAGCGCCACGAACGCGACGATCGCGGCGATCAGGGTCGGCCAGAACCAGGCGTGGTCGTAAAAACCGACAGCGATGGTCAGGGCGTGCCACACCGTGAATCCCAAGACGTCCCACCACGAGACCGCTCGGGTGTAGCGCACAGTACCGCGCGCGCGGACGAGAAAGGACAGCATGAGCTGCCCGAGGAAGACGGAGGGAATCGCGATGAACAGTACCCACACGAAGACCCAGCCACTGGCGTTGAACACGCCCCACCCGATCAGCAGCCACAACGGCAGGAGAAAGGCCGAGGGCACCAGCCAGTGGAAGAACGCGCGACGCAGCGACATGTATCTGATGCTACGCCCGGTCAGCCTGCGTCAGGCAGGATGGGAGCTGAGTAAATGCGAGGAAAGGGATCCCGATGATCGAGTTGCGCACACCCGCGGAGATCGACGCAATGCGCCCCGCGGGCCGATTCGTCGCCGAAGTGCTGACGACGCTGCGCGCGGAGACGAAGGTCGGGACCAACCTGTTGGACATCGACAAGCGCGCGCACGAACTGATTCGTCGCGCCGGCGCGGAGTCGTGCTACATCGACTACCACCCCTCGTTCGGCGCCAGCCCCTTCGGCAAGGTCATCTGCACGTCGATCAACGACGCCGTGCTGCACGGACTCCCCTTCGACTACACCGTTCGTGACGGCGACCTCGTGTCCCTCGATTTCGCGGTCTCGGTCGATGGGTGGGTGGCCGACTCGGCCGTCTCGTTCGTCGTCGGTACCCCTAGGGCCGAGGACCTCGCGATCATCGACACCACCGAGCGTGCGCTGGATGCCGCCATCAAAGCCGCGGTCCCGGGAAACCGCATCGGGGATATCTCCCACGCCATCGCCGAGATCGCGCACGCCGACGGCTACCAGATCAACACCGACTTCGGCGGCCACGGTGTCGGCCGCATCATGCACGGCGATCCGCATATCCCCAATGACGGCAAGCCCGGTCGCGGATATCCGCTTCGACCGGGTCTCGTCGTCGCCCTCGAGCCGTGGCTCCTGCAGACCACCGACGAGTTGGTCACCGACCCCGACGGGTGGACGCTTCGCAGCGTCGACGGTTCGCGCGGCGCACACTCCGAGCACACGATCGCGATCACCGAGGACGGCCCGATCGTGCTGACCGACCGGACGCCGTTCAACGGACGCTGACCTTCGCATCGATCGGCGTTCTCACATCGGGCACCGCCCCGTGTGAGGGAAACGTTCGCTTGGGGTAACTGAACGCCACCGCGCCACGAAACACCACGCTCCTACTGTCGCTACACGGACATCAACCCGTCGATCGGCAGGAGCCGCCATGAACGCGTCTGCATCTGAGAACCCTGCGTCATCCGTCGAAAGCCGGAAACAAAGCTCTGACGGTCCCGCAACATCACCGGGCTACCGTGACGACATGCTCGTCGAAGGAAGCGCGCCACGGCACGCCGTCGTCGTGGGCGCCGGGATGGTCGCCCACCGGTTCGTGGAGAGCCTCCTGAGCCGAGCCGATGATTCGTGGCACGTCACGGTGATCGGCGAAGAAGGTCGTCATCCGTACGACCGCGTCGGCCTCACCTCGTTCTTCGCCGGTGCGACGAACGACGAGCTCTCCCTCGACACGTCGGTGTTCACCGATGAGCGCGTGCACTTCCTCGACGGCGATGCCGTCACCCGCATCGACCGGGATGAGCGTCAGGTGCGCACCGCCGCAGGGTTGACGGTCGGCTACGACGACCTCATCCTCGCGACCGGATCGTACGCGGCGAAACTCGCCGTCGAAGGCTTCGACCACCGCGGCTGCTTCGTCTATCGCACCCTCGATGATGTGGAGGCTCTTCGGAGCTTCGTCGAAGCGCGGTCTGCCCAGCTCGGGCGCCGGCTGACGGGCATGGTCATCGGCGGCGGCCTTCTCGGCCTCGAGGCCTCCGGTGCCCTCCAAGGCCTCGACGTCGACTGCACCGTCGTGCAGTCCTCCGACCGCTTGATGTCCGCACAGCTCGATCTGCCCGGCGGCAATGCCCTGCGTCGACTGATCGAGTCTCGCGGGGTGTCCGTCAAGACCGAGTCGATCACCACGCGAATCGACGCTGACCGATCGGGTTGTGTCCGCGGTCTCGAGTTTCGCGACGGCTCGTGGTCGGCCGCTGACGTGGTCGTGTTCACGGTCGGTGTGCGTCCCCGTGATGAGCTGGGTCGCCGCGCTGAACTCGACTGCCACCCCCGCGGCGGCATCGTCATCGATGAAATGTGCGTCACGAGCGACCCGCGCATCCTTGCTGTCGGTGAGGTCGCGAACTACGGCGGGCTCTGCGTCGGGTTGGTCGCACCCGGCTACGCGATGGCGGAAGTCGCCGCCACGCGTCTACTCGGGGGCGACGCGTCGTTCCCCGGCTACGACCTGTCGACGAAGCTGAAGCTCAGCGGCGTGGACGTCGCCAGTTTCGGGGATGCCTTCGCCACCACTCCCGGTGCGCTCGATGTTGTCTACGTCGACCCCATCGCGGGCGTCTACAAGAAGCTCGTCGTCTCGGACGACGCCAAGACACTGCTCGGCGGCATCCTCGTCGGTGACGCGTCCGCATACGGTTCGTTGCGCCCTCTCGTGGGCAGCGCACTCGGCGGAGACCCGTCCGCCTACCTGATGCCCGAGGGGGGCGTCTCTGCGCCCACCGGCGACCTGCCGGACGCGGCGTTGGTGTGCTCGTGCAACAGCGTCACCGCGGGCACGATTCGCGGTGCGGTGCATGACGAAGGGTGCACCGACGTCGGCTCGGTCAAGGCCTGCACGAAGGCGGGGGCCGCGTGCGGCTCGTGCCTCACGATGGTCAAGAAGATCGTCGGAACCGAGTTGGCGAAGGCCGGGGCGACCCTGAGCACCGCGCTCTGCGAGCATTTCGACCTGTCACGGCGACAGCTGTTCGATGCGGTGCGTGTGTCGGGACTCACGACGTTCAGTTCGGTCATCGAGCGCTTCGGCCGCGGCCGCGGCTGCGACATCTGCAAGCCGGCATTGGCCAGCATCCTGTCGACGCTCGTCGGAAAGCACGTCCTCGACGGTGAGAACGCGACTCTGCAGGACACGAACGATCACGTCATGGCGAACCTGCAGAAGGACGGCAGCTACTCCGTCGTCCCGCGCATCCCCGGCGGTGAGATCACCCCTGCGAAGCTCATGGTGATCAGCCAGGTCGCGCAGGACTACAACCTCTACACGAAGATCACCGGTGGACAGCGGATCGACCTGTTCGGCGCGCGGCTGGAGCAGCTCCCCGAAATCTGGAAGCGCCTCGTCGACGCCGGCTTCGAGTCGGGCCACGCCTACGGCAAGTCCCTGCGGACCGTGAAGTCGTGTGTCGGGTCGACGTGGTGCCGCTACGGCGTGCAGGATTCGGTCGGCATGGCCGTGCAGCTCGAACTGCGGTACCGCGGGCTGCGGTCCCCGCACAAGATCAAACTCGGAGTGTCCGGCTGCGCGCGCGAATGCGCCGAGGCCCGCGGCAAGGACGTCGGCGTGATCGCCACCGAGGCCGGATGGAACATGTACGTCGGCGGCAACGGTGGGTTCACGCCTCGCCACGCGGTGCTGCTTGCCGAGGGCCTGAGCGACGCTGAACTGCTCACGACGATCGATCGGTTCCTGATGTACTACATCTTCACCGCCGATCGCCTGCAGCGCACGGCGCCGTGGTTCGAGGAGATGGAAGGTGGCGTCACCGCCATCCGCGAGGTCATCATCGATGACAGCCTCGGCATCTGCGCCGACCTCGATGCGGCGATCGCACTTCACCTCGAAAACTACGAGGACGAGTGGAAAGCCACGCTGGATGACCCGGCCAAGCTCGCCCGCTTCGCATCGTTCGTCAACGCGCCGCGCACCTCCGACCCCGAACTCGCCTACACGGTCGAGCGCGAACAGCCTCGGCCGGCCACGGCGGCCGAGCGGACCAGTGGCGGCGTCCTGATCGCAGGAACCACCTTGGAGGTACGCCGATGAGCTCGACGACAACGGCGACGATTCCGACCGCGTCCCCGGCCCCGGTCGACCCGTGGGTGAGGGTGTGTGCGCTGACCGACCTCGAGGTCGAGCGCGGGCGCGCCGCCCTGATCGACGGCATCCAGATCGCGCTCTTCCTCCTCCATTCGGGAAATGTCCACGCCGTCGCCAACTTCGACCCGTACTGCGGGGCGAACGTCATCTCGCGCGGGATCGTCGGGACGCGTCAGGATGCCCCTACCGTCGCATCGCCCATGTACAAGCAGGTGTTCGATCTGCGGACCGGTGCGTGCCTCGATACGCTCGGAAAAGATGACTACACCCTTCGGGTTTTCCCCGTCGCCGCTCGTGACGGTGACATCTACGTGAAGATGGAGCGTGCGTGATGACGACGATGCTCGGAGTCAGCCTCGCAGGGCGCGATGTCCTGATGATCGGCGGCGGACCGGTCACGGCTCGGCGCGCGGAACGCTTGCTGGCCGATGGTGCCCACATCCGTATCGTGGCGCCCGAGGTCTGCGATGACGTTCGCACCTTGATCGCCGCCCACGATCTCCCTTGGACGGCGCGGCGCGCCCGGGCGAGTGACATCGCCGGTGCCTGGATCGTGCACACCGCCACCGGCGACCCGAAGGCGGACACTCGCTTCGCGGCTGCGTGCGAGCAGCGCCGAGTGCTGTGTGTGAACGCGTCCGACGGTGCCCACGGTACGGCGCGTCTCGCTGCCGAGACACGATCTGGCGATGTCATCGTGGGAGTCGTGTCGGATGCCGGTGTCGACCCGCGCCGCACGGCCCGCCTGCGTGATGCGATCGGCGACCTCCTGCGCTCTGGTGGGCTGCCCCTGCGGCGTCGCCGGGCGAGCGCTGCCGGGCGCGTCGACCTCGTCGGCGGTGGACCAGGACCTGCCGACCTCATGACCGTTCGCGGCCGTCGCCTCCTCTCCGAAGCGGATGTCGTCGTCGCCGACCGCCTCGGGCCGACGGACGTTCTCGCCGAACTCGACCCCGACGTGGAAGTCATCGATGTCGGCAAGCAGCCCGATCATCATCCGGTTCCTCAGGAGGAGATCAACGCGATTCTGGTCGCGCACGCCAAGGCGGGGAGGCGTGTCGTCAGGCTCAAGGGCGGCGACCCGTTCGTGTATGGGCGCGGTGGTGAAGAAGTCACGGCGTGTCTGGCCGCCGGCATCCCCGTCGAGGTCGTTCCGGGACTCACGAGCATCGTCTCGGTGCCCGAAGCCGCCGGCATTCCGGTCACCCACCGCGGCACGGCGTCGTCTTTGCATGTCGTCAACGGACAGGGTGCGATCTCAGCCAGCACTCTCGCTTCGCTCGCCGATGACGCCGTCACCACCGTCGTGCTCATGGGCGTCGCGGCGCTCCCCCGCCTCGTCGATGCCGCCCTTGCCGCAGGCGTCACCGGCGACCGGCCGCTCGCGATCATCGAGAGCGGACACACCCCGCAGCAGCGCACCACCCGAACGACGCTGACCGAGGCCGTGGCAGATGCCGCGCGCATCGGTGTGCGCAACCCGGCCGTCATCGTGATCGGCGATGTCGCACGCGCAAACCTCCTGCTTCCCCTCGCCGCGGACGCCCACTCGGAATCGTCCCCACGGTGAGCGACGATGCGCGTGCGCCACTGTCGGCGGCGCTCGAAGGCTGCACCATCGTCATCGCCGTCGACCGGCGCTCGGGCGAACTGACGGCGGCACTCGAACGTCACAAGGCGACAGTGGTGCAGGCGCCGGCACTGACGATCGTGCCGCACATCGACGACGTGTCGCTGATCGAGCAGACCCGGGAACTCATCGCGCACCCGCCGGAGATCGTGGTCGCCACGACCGGCGTGGGCTTTCGCGGGTGGATGGAAGCGGCCGACGAAGCGGGCCTTTCGGCAGAACTGCATCGCGCGCTGGCCGGAGCTCAGCTCGTTGCACGGGGTCCGAAGGCCCGGGGAGCCATCCAGCAGGCAGGCCTCGCCGCTGACTGGGTCGCCGAGTCAGAGACCTCGACCGAACTCGGTGAATATCTCTTGGCGGAGGGCGTTCACGGGCGACGGATCGCTGTACAGCACCACGGTTCTGGTGCCGACGGGCTCGACGAGCTCTTCGCCGCACACGGTGCGGAGGTGGTGAGCCTCACGGTGTATCGCTGGGGGCCACCCCCCGACCCGGCCGCCGTCAGTCGATCAGTCGCCGCCGCGGCGGCCGGCGAAGTGGATGCCGTTCTCTTCACCTCAGCTCCGGGCGCCTGCGAGTGGCTTGCTGCCGCTCAGCGCGACGGCGAACTCGAGCGCATCCGCGATCTCGCCGCACAGGGGCGCATCCTCTTCGCGGCGGTCGGCCCGATCACCGCCGGCCCGGTCGTCGATGTCGGTATCGAACCGCTCATCGCCGAGCGCGGGCGTCTCGGCTCGCTGGTCCGCGCCGTCGTCACCCACTTCGGTGGCGGTCATGCCGCATCGCTCGAGACCGGCGCGGGCCGCCTCGAGCTGCGGGGTTCGGGAGCGGTCATCGACGGCGCATTCATCCCGCTCTCGCGCACCGGGGTCGACATCCTCGCGACGCTGTTCATCGCCGCCGGGAACGTCGTTTCCCGAGCCAACCTGCAGACCGCCCTCCCCCGCTCAGGCAACAACACCCATGCGGTCGAGATGGCTGTCGCGCGAGTGCGTGAGGCGATCGGCGTCCCTGATCTCATCAAGACCGTTGTCAAGCGCGGGTACCGGCTCGACGTTCTTGACCCGGAAGACGAGATCGAATGACCCCCACGCTCATCGCCTGGTCGCAGGGGGCATCGACGGATGCGGGTCGCGAGTCCATCCGAGCGCTCGTGGCGCAGTTGGGCGCCCTGCTGCCCGGCGTTCGCATCGAAGAGGCGTTCGCCGCCCGGCACGAGCCGAGCCTGACCACCGCCGTCGCGGCTGCCGTTGCCGAGGGTCCGGCCATTGTGGTGCCCCTGATGCTGTCGACCGGCGTTCAGGATCGTGCCGACATCGCTCGCGCTGTCGGCGCGCACCCGGGACTCGCTTTTGCCGCGCCGGCGCTCGGCCCTCACGACCTCCTCGCGTTGGTGCTCGAATCGCGAGTCCTCGAATTGGGGATCGACGGTGATGACGCCGTCGTGCTGGCCGCGGAGGGCGATTGCGAACGCGATGCCGCCCTCGATGTCGAGCACATGGCGTCGCGACTGGGGCTGTGTCTGCATGCGCCGGTCTCGGTGGGGTTCACCACGGGGAACGATCGCACCGTCGGCGACGAGATCGCGTACGCGCGGGCTGCCGGTGCGCGGCGGGTCGTCGTTGCACGCTACGTTCTCGCACCGGGCAATGTCGCGGAGGTCCTCGCGGTTGCCGGGGCGGATGCCGTCACTGCCCCCCTCGCCCCGGACCTGCGCGTTGCCGCCCTGGCCGCGCAGCGCTACCGTGACGCTGCCGCGCTGCTTGCGGCATCCGTCACGTCCTGATGCGCCCTGTCATGTTTCGACCGCGTGACGTGGTGCTAACCCACCGACGGAACTGAGGTGACCGAGGTGTGACCGAGAAGTAACTGTCCGGTACTGCACGCCGAAACACACGATCCCTAGCGTCGAAGTATCCACCTTTGGACGACGACTGGAGTCGGTATGACCACCGCAGTGAGCTCCTCCCCCACCACGAACGCCACTTCCACCACGGACGACACCCCGGTCGTCCTGACCCACCGCCCCGGTCGGTGGATCGACGGCTGGAATCCAGAGAACACCGGATTCTGGAACACCACCGGACGCTCGATCGCACACCGCAACCTGCGCTGGTCGATTTTTGCCGAGTTCCTCGGGTTCATCGTCTGGCAATTGTGGTCCATCGTCGTGGTGATGCTCCCGGGCGCCGGGTTCACCCTGTCGAGCTCCGAGGCGTTCTGGCTGATCTCCCTGCCGAGCCTCGTCGGCGCGACCCTGCGATTCCCCTACACCTTCATGGTCGCGCGCTTCGGCGGTCGCAACTGGACCATGGTGTCGGCGGCGCTCCTGCTCATCCCGACCATCCTGCTCGGCATCGTCGTCGCCAATCCGGAGACGCCGTTCTGGATGCTCCTGGTCGTCGCTGCCCTCGGCGGAGTGGGCGGCGGTAACTTCGCCAGCTCGATGGCGAACATCACGTACTTCTTCCCGCAGCGGGAGAAGGGCTACGCGCTCGGACTCAACGCCGCAGGCGGCAACGTGGGGACGGCTGTCGCTCAGTTCGCCGTCCCGATCGTCGTCACCCTCATGGCCGCCTTCACCTTCAACATCTCGCTCGCGGGCTGGATGTGGGTGCCGCTGATCCTCGTCGCGATCTGGGGCGCCTGGCGCTACATGGACAACCTGTCCTCCGCGAAAGCCGACATGGCCGGTACGGCGGCAGCGCTGCGTGAACCGCACCTGTGGCTGCTGGCCGTGCTCTACATCGGCACCTTCGGGTCGTTCATCGGCTTTGCGAGCGTGTTCCCCAAGCTGATCGCGGATCAGTTCCCCTCGTACTCCGCGCTGCAGGTCGGGGGCGCCTCGGTCTCGCTCGCCTTCCTCGGTGCGCTCGTGGGTTCCCTTGCCCGCCCCTACGGCGGCAAGCTGTCCGACCGCCTCGGCGGCGCCCGCGTGACCGTCGCCGCCTTCGCGGTGATGGCGCTCGGAGCGCTCGCGCTCGTGTCGCTGCTGTCGCTCGGCAACTTCTGGGTCTTCCTCGGATGCTTCCTGGTGCTGTTCGCGGCGACCGGCATCGGCAACGGCTCGGTGTACCGCATGATCCCGAACGTTTTCGCAGCTCGAGGCCTCGCGTCGGGTTCGGACGCGGTCGACGGCGGTGTCGGGTCGCGCCGCAAGGCAGCCGCGTCGCTCGGCCTCATTTCCGCGATCGGCGCCTACGGCGGGTTCGTCATCCCGCAGGTGCTCAATGCGTCGCAGACATTCACCGGCGACTACACCGCGGCCTTCCTCGGCTTCGTCGGCGCCTATGCGGCCCTCTTGGCTCTGACGTACTTCGTGTATGTCCGTCCCCGCACGTCACTGGCCGAACAGGCCATCTGACCTCACCGCTCCTCGCTGAAGCCCCCGTCGGTCACCCCGGCGGGGGCTTCGACGTGCCCGCCCACTGGACGCGCCACACCACCGCCGAACCCATCCTGTTCCGCCGAACCCATGCCCAATCTGCGTCGAACGGGGATGGGTTCGGCGAACGGAGATGGGTTCGGCGAAGGGGCGTCCGCGGCGGCGGGAAAGGTGCGCGGCGGCGGCGAGTCAGTACACGTCGCGGACGTAGCGGCCGTCGGCCACGAGGCGCTTGCGGAAGTCGAGGGCGCCGGCCTCATCCAGACCACCGTGCACGCGGGCGATCTCGAGGAGCGTCGCGTCGACGTCCTTCGCCATCCGCTCCGCGTCACCGCAGACGTAGAAGTGCGCGCCGTCGGCGAGCCAGCGCCACAGCTCTGCACCATGCTCGCGCATCCGATCCTGAACATAGATCTTCTGTCGCTGATCACGGGAGAAGGCAACGTCGAGGCGTGTAAGGAACCCGTCCGAGCGCATGCCCTCGAACTCGTCGCGATAGTAGAAGTCGGTCGCGATGCGCTGTTCGCCGAAGAACAGCCAATTGCGACCGGTCGCACCGTCGGCGCGGCGGTCGTGCAGGAATCCGCGGAACGGCGCAACCCCCGTACCCGGACCGACCATGATCATCGGCGTCGCGGGGTCGACCGGTGGATGGAAGTCCGACGAACGCTGCAGGAAGATCGGCGTTCGCAGCGCCGACGCCCGGTCGGCGAGGTGGGTCGACGCGACGCCGCCGCGGCGGGCACCGGCATCCGTTTCGAATCTGACGATGGATGCCGTCAACTCGACCAGATCCGGACTCGACTTCGGGCTGGAGGAGATCGAGTACTGCCTCGGCTGCAGCTTCTTCATGACCGCGAGCCACTCGTCGGGAGCGGCGCTCACCGGGAACGCGTGGAGCAGGTCGACGAGGTGCTTGCCCCACAGATATTGGTCGAGCCGGGCACGATTGTCACGGCTGGTCAGGCGCGCCGCAGACGGGTCGATGCTGCGCTCGACAACGAAGGCCATCACTTCGGGGGTGATCCGCGTGATGTCCCGCCGCGTGAGCAGGGCGTCGGAGAGGAGCATCGTGGTGCCATCAACGTCGACGATGGCCGAGGGCGTCAGCCCCGCGGCGCGCAGCCACTCGTCGACCATCGCCGGATCATTGGCGCAGAAGACGCCCAGTGAGTCTCCCGCGGCGTACGTGACGCCCGCACCGGAGATGTCGAAGCCGAGCCTGCGGACTTCCTTCTGCGATCCCGACCGGCTGAGCAGTTCATTTGCGACGAGGAGCGCGGGCACGGGACTCGCCTTGGAGAAGCGCACAGGAGCATCAGCGATCGCCGTCAGTGAAAGGCCGCCGGCATCATCGGCACCCAGTGCGCCGAGGACCCGTTCGAGCCATGCGGATGCCGGTGCCTCATCGTCGGGCTCGCAGTCCACGCGGTCAACGAGCGCCGTCGCCCCGAGCTGTGCCAGACGATCGTCGATGCTGCGCCCGTGACCGCAGAAGTCCGCGTAGCTGGAATCGCCCATCGCGAGCACGGAGTATTGCAATCCGTCGAGCGACGGGGCGGATGCGGCGCTGAGTTCGTCCCAGAATGCCGAGCCGTTGTCGGGCGGACCCCCATCGCCGAATGTCGAGGTGACGACCAAGAGGTGCTCGAGGTCGGCGAGTTCTTCGGCGCGGAGGCTCCCCATTCCGACGGCCCGCGCCGGTAGGCCGCGCGAGGTGAGGACTGCGGCGCACGTCGCGGCGAAGGCTTCTGCGTTGCCGGTCTGTGAGGCCCAGACGATGGTGATGGCAGAACCGACCGGAGTCTCTGCCACCGCCAGCGGTGCGGCAACGCGCGAGAACGCGCCCGCCAGCATCCCGTCGAACCACGAATGCAGTGCCGGTGAGAGGGGCGCGTCGGCGGGGAGCGCCGGGGCTGTCGCTGGAGCAGCCGGGACCGCCGTCAGCGCGGTCAGGTAACCCGTCAGGTACATCGATTCGGCCTCGGTCGCCGCGGGCGCCGTCGGTGCGGCGAGCGCCTGCCGGAGGGTGCTCGGTGCGAGCACCCCGGTGGCGGGCACGGACGGCGGCAGCGCCGGACCTACCCGCTGCACGGCCACCGCGGCGTACTTGAAGGCGGGCTGGAGCGACTCCGCGTCGACCGCATCGCTGGTGAGCGCGTTGACGGTCAGGTCGGCACCGTGCTCATCGTTCCAATGGAACGGCGCGAACAGAGCGCCCGGACGCACCCGCTCGGTGATGACCGCAGGGAGGACTGCGTGTCCGCGGCGTGACGCCACCTCGATCCGGTCGCCCTCGTCGATTCCGGCGCGTGCGGCATCGTCGGGGTGGATCTCGACGAAGGGACCGGAATCGAGCTTGTTGAGCTTGTCGATCCGGCCGGTTTTGGTCATCGTGTGCCACTGATGCTGCAGGCGACCGGTGTTGAGGATGAACGGATACGCGTCATCGGGAAGCTCGGCCGGAGGCAGGTGCGGCCGCGCCCAGAAGCGCGCACGCCGCGACGGTGTCGCAAATGCCAGGCGGGGAACCGAGCCGTCGACGCGAGTGTGCAGATGCTGGCTGACGCCGTCGTTGAGGTAGCGAATCGGATGCCGGACCTCATCGTCGCCGGGGGGCGCGGGCCACTGTACGGGGCCTCCGCGGAGGCGCTCGTGATCGACGCCGCGCACGTCCCAGCCGGTCTGAGGGTTCCAGAACTCACGCAGTTCGTCGAACACCTCCGCAGCCGACGAGAACGCGAACCCGTCGAACCCCATCGCGCTCGCGACGCGGCAGATGAGCTCCCAATCCGCCAAGGCCTCCCCCGGTGCGGGGACGGCGCGATCGACGAGCGTCAGCGTGCGCTCCGAGTTCACCATGACGCCATCTGCTTCGACCCACAGTGCTGCGGGAAGCAGGATGTCGGCATACGCCGCGGTCGCGGTCTGCTCGTAGACATCCTGGACGATGACCAGCTCGGCCGATTCCAGTCCTTCGATGACCGTCTTGCGGTTCGCCACGGAGGCCACCGGGTTCGTGCAGATGATCCAGGCCGCTTTGATCGCTCCCCGAGCCATCTCGCGGTACATCTCGATCGTTCCGGTGCCGGATTCGGCTCGAATGGTGCCGGCGTCGAGGCCCCAGCGCGCTTCGGTGAAGGCTCGGTCGTCCGCGCTGAGCACCGATCGCTGGCCGGGGAGTCCCGGGCCCATGTACCCCATTTCGCGGCCGCCCATCGCGTTCGGCTGGCCGGTGAGCGAGAACGGACCGCTGCCGCGCCGCGCGATCGCCCCGGTCGCGAGGTGCAGATTGCAGATCGCATTGGTGTGCCACGTGCCCTGGGTGGACTGGTTGAGTCCCATCGTCCACAAGGTCATCCACTCGTCGGCCTCGGCGATCCAGCGCGCCGCAGTGCGAATGTCGTCCTCGGCGAGCCCGGTGATCTCGGCCACCCGCGCGGGTGGGTAGTCCGCGAGGAGCGGCGCCATCTCGGCCCACCCCTCGGTGTGGTCCGCGATGAACTCCTCGTCGATGGCGCCATCGGCGACGAGCAGGTGCAGGAGGCCGTTGAGGAGGGCCATATCGGTCCCCGCAGCGATCTGCAGGAACAGGTCGGCACGGTCGGCGGTCGCGGTGCGACGGGGATCGACCACGATCAGGCGTGCGCCGGCCTTGAGCCGCTCTGCCATGCGCAGATAGAGGATCGGGTGGCAGTCAGCGGTGTTCGAACCGATGACGAAGAACAAATCCGCCGCGTCGAAGTCGTCGTACGACCCCGGCGGACCGTCGGCGCCGAGTGACTGCTTGTAGCCCGTGCCGGCGGAGGCCATGCACAGGCGCGAGTTCGATTCGATATGGATGCTGCGGAGGTACCCCTTGACCAGCTTGTTGGCCAGGTATTGGGCCTCGATGGACATCTGCCCCGAAACGTAGACGGCCACGGCATCCGGTCCATGCTCGGCAATGATCTCGCTGAGGCGACGTGCAGCCTCGGCGACGGCGTCGTCGACCGGGGTCGCCACCGCCGTCTGGCCCCTCTCGGGACGCACGAACGCCGTCGTCATACGCCCGGGAGTCGCCATCAATTCGGCGTGCGTCGCCCCCTTGGTGCACAGTCGGCCGGCATTGGTCGGGTGCGCCTTGTCGCCAGTCACCTTGGTGATGACCGGTGCGGCGCCGTGCTCGGTCGTGGTGGTGACCGTGACCCCGCACCCCACACCGCAGTAGGAGCACACGGATCGCGTCTGGCCGGTCCGCCGCTCCTGCAGTGCGGTGCCCTGGAGCACCGGGATCGCCGAGGGGAGGTTCATACCCTTCGATGATCGACCGCGCACGTTCCGGGACGGCACCCCGTGTGTTTCGGTCGCGTCACATTCGACTCAACTCGAACCCGTCGCGATGTGATGGTCGAGACACATCGCCATCACATGCAGAGATCACCCGTGGGGCTACGCGCCGACGACTGCGCCGATCGTGTGCATGCGCACGTTGTTGCTCGAGCCCGAGATTCCTGGAGGAGCACCGGCGGTGACGACGACCCGGTCGTCCAGCTCGACCCGCCCGGCCGCCAGGAGCGTGTCATCGACGGTCTGCATGAGGTCATCGGTGGTGTGCGCACGCTTCACCAGAAAGGTTTCGACTCCCCAGGTCAGCGCGAGCCGTTGCCGTGTCTCGGGAAGGTCCGTGAACGCGAGGATGGGAGCCGAATGGCGCAGTCGCGACATCCGCGACGCAGAGTCTCCCGACTGGGTGAAGACGCACAGGTACCGCGCGTCCACGAAGTCGGCGATCTTGACGGCGGCGAGGGTGAGCGCGCCAGCCTGTGTGCGCGGCTTGGTGCCGAGGGCCGCGATGCGCTCGAGCCCCTGCTCCTCGGTCGACGTGACGATTCGCGCCATGGTGGCCACGGTCTCTACGGGGTACTTGCCGACACTGACCTCACCCGAAAGCATCACCGCGTCCGCGCCATCGAGGATGGCATTGGCGACGTCGGAGGTCTCGGCCCTCGTCGGGACCGGATTGAACGTCATCGACTCGAGCATCTGGGTGGCAACGATCACCGGCTTCGCCCAACGGCGCGCCAGTTCGATGGCCTGCTTCTGAACAATCGGGACGAGCTCCAGCGGCAACTCGACCCCCAGGTCGCCGCGGGCCACCATGACGCCATCGAAGGCGTCGATGATCGCCTGCAGATTATCGACGGCCTCAGGCTTCTCGATCTTCGCGATCAGCGGCACGCGTCGTCCCTCTTCGGCCATGATCACGCGGGCGCGCTGAGCATCCTTCGCCGTGCGGACGAAGGAGAGGGCGATGATGTCGGCGCCGGTGCGCAGTGCCCAGCGGAGGTCGATCTCATCCTTCTCGCTCATCGCCGGGGCGCTGACGGCGACACCGGGCAGGTTGATGCCCTTGTTGTTCGACACCGATCCGCCGACGACGACCTCCGTGCGCACCGTCACGCCGTCGGATTCCAGTACGCGCAGGCGGACCTTGCCGTCGTCGATCAAGATCGCGTCGCCCTCGGACACATCCTGCGCCAGCAGCGGATACGTCGTCCCGACGATGTCCTTTGTGCCGGTGACCTTTTCGGTCGTGATGGAGAAGATGTCGCCGGGCTCGAGGATGTGCGGGCCGTCCGCGAAGCGCGCGAGTCGGATCTTCGGACCCTGCAGGTCGACCAGGATGCCCACGGCGCGGCCGGTAGCCTCACTGGCGCGGCGCACGTTCGCGTACGCCGCCTCGTGCTCGGAGAACTCACCGTGGCTGCGATTGATCCGCGCCACGTCCAAGCCTGCTCGTACCAGCGCTTCAATCGTCTCGTAGGAGGATGTTGCGGGTCCTAGGGTGGCGACGATCTTTGCGCGGCGCATGGGGGGTTCCTCTCGTAACGGATTCCGCCAGTCTGCCGTATCAATGCATCCGGCGGATTGCGGAGAGGTAAATCTGGCGCGGTCGCGCGTGACGGTCCGGGCTATTCGCCCAGGAGGTCGGGGCGCACGGCTTCGGTGCGCTCACGGCTGCGGTCCCTCCGCCATTGCGCGATCGCACCATGATTGCCGCTGAGCAGTACGGCGGGCACGTCCTCACCGCGCCAACGGGCAGGCTTCGTGTAGCTCGGATACTCCAGCATCCCGTCCTCGTGGGATTCCTCCACGAGGCTGGCTGGATTGCCGACGACTCCAGGGATGAGCCGGGAAACGGCCTCCACCATCGCCATCGCCGCCACTTCCCCGCCGTTGAGGACGTAGTCGCCGAGGCTGACGAGGCGCACGCGCCCAGAGCGCGAGAAGACGTCGACCACGCGTTGGTCGATCCCTTCATAGCGTCCGCAGGCGAAGACGAGGTGCTGTTCTTCGGAGAACTCGCGTGCCATGGCCTGGGTGAAGCGCTCCCCCGCCGGCGATCGGCACGATGAGGACCGCGTCGTCGCCGAGGAGCTCATCCAGTGCCTCGCCCCACGGCTCTGGCTTCATGACCATGCCCGCACCGCCGCCGTACGGGGTGTCATCGACCGTGCGGTGGCGATCATGTGCCCACGAGCGCAGATCGTGGACGTGCATGTCGAGAATGCCGCGGTCGCGCGCCTTGCCGATGAGTGAGACATCGAGCACATCGAAGAAGGCAGGAAAGATGGTGACGATGTCCACGCGCATGGATTCGAGTGTAGGCATCCGATGCCGATCACACGGACCGCTAAACTCGGTGCGCATGACCGCCACCCTCATCGCGTGCGCCCACGGGACTCGTTCTCCTGCCGGACAGGAGTCCGTCAACGAACTTCGCGCGCTCGTGCAGGAGCTGGCTCCCGACGTTCGGGTGGTCGAGGCCTACGTCGACGTCCACGGCCCCGAACTCGACGTGGTTGCCGCGGCGGAAGCTGCTGCCGCTCTCGAAAAGGGAGCACCGACCGTCATCGTGCCGCTGCTCCTCTCGACCGGCTTTCACACCGAGGTCGACATCCAGCGTGCCGCGGCGGATGCCGGTGGCGACGTCCGGGTGGCCGGATCGCTCGGCCCGCACCCGCTGCTCGCCGAGATTCTCGTCGATCGGGTGTTGGAAGCCGGTGGCGATCTCTCGTGGCCGCTCGTGATCGCCGCTGCGGGATCGAGCAACGCGCGCGCGGCCGACGATATCGAAGCCATTCGGCAGCTCGTGGCCGAGCTGTGGCGAGGACCGGTCACGGTCGGCTTCGCGGCCGCGATGACACCCACGGTCGCCGAGGCGGTCGACGCCGCGATCGACGCTGCCGAAGAGTCCTCACCGGGACAGCGCCAGCCGGTCGCTGTCGCGACCTACATGCTCGCGCCGGGATACTTCTCCGACCTCGTCGCCCAGACGGCCGCGACGATCACGAGCGCTCCGCTGGGTCCCGACGTACGCGTCGCCCAAGTGGCGCTGCAGCGCTATGCGGAGGCGCTGGTCTCCTGAGGCTCGGCGCCGTCGGCGACCTCTCGATCGGCCTGGCCGTCAGCCTCAGCGTCGGTGTCGGAGGCGGCGCTGTCGTCGGCCGTGTCTGCGGGGAGGTCTTCGAACAGTCCTGGCGGCGGAGTGACCACGACACGGCCGGCTTTGATGTCGACTTCGGGGACGATCGCGGCGACGAAGGGCACGAGGATCTCGCGATCGCGATCGCTGGTCGATCGCACGATCAGCAGGTCCTGCGAGGGCAGGTGGTCCACGCGGATGACCCGCCCGATGACGGCGCCGTCACGGACCACATCGAGATCGACGAGCTGGTGGTCGTACCAGGCGTCCTCTTCGGTCGACTCTTCTGCGGCATCCTGGTCGATCCACAGAATGGCCCGGACGAGCGTTTCGGCGCCTTCGCGGTCGTCGACGCCGTCGAAGAAGACGACGGGGTGAGAGTTCATCCAACGGAACTCCCGAACCGTTGCGGTCTTGCCGTGCCACGACGACGAGTCCGGAACCTGGAGCGTGAACACGGCTCCCGGGACGAAACGTCCGTCGGGATCGTCGGTGTACAGCTCGATCTTCAGGGCGCCTTTGAGGCCGTGGGCCTTCACAAGCCGCCCCACCCGCAACTGTGTGCGGGATGGGCCTGCTGCGGCCATTTCAGTCGTCCGCGACGTCGACGCGAACGCGCTTGCCGTCGGCCAGGGCGCTGATGAGCGTCCGCAAAGCCTTGGCGGTGCGTCCACCGCGCCCGATGACCCGTCCGCGGTCGTCGGGGTGCACGCGCACCTCGAGGACGTCGCCGCGAGGCGACGATGCGGAACGGACGGTGACGTCTTCAGGGTGATCGACGATCCCCTTGACGACGTGCTCGAGCGCGGTGGCTAGCAACGGACTACGCCTCGACCTGGTCGTCGGCAGCGGGGGTCGCGGGCTCAGCCTCGACGACGGGCTCTTCGGCCTTCTTCTCCTGCGGCTTGACGACGGACTTCTTGGACGAGTTGACCTCGAAGGGAACCTTCTCGGCCTTGACCTTCACGGTCGAAACCGCGTTCTTGTCGCCCTTGAACTTGCCCCAGTCGCCCGTGAGCTTCAGGAGCGCGGCGACCTGCTCGGTCGGCTGAGCGCCGACGGAGAGCCAGTACTGGGCCCGGTCGGAGTCGACCTCGATGAACGAGGGCTCTTCGGTCGGGTGGTACTGACCGATTTCTTCGATGACGCGACCGTCGCGCTTGGTGCGCGAATCGGCGACGACGATGCGGTAGTAGGGTGCGCGAATCTTGCCGAGGCGCTTGAGACGAATCTTGACAGCCACAATTCTCCTGAATGGTGTTTGAGGAAGTGAACGTCGCCTGGAGCGTGGGGTGCACACCCGGCGGGAGCTCTAAAGGGGGATCGCCTCGCTGGATTAGAGGGTCGAGCGGACGGTCCAAGGTTCTATTTTGCCAGATCAAAGGGCATGCCGCGAACCATGGGGCGTGTCGTGTCAGAATGACGACATGACCGAGCCGTTCGCGACATCCCCCCGGTCCTCGGTGGGGATCGAGTGGGAACTCATGCTGGCCGACGAGACGACGGGCGATCTGGTGCCCCGCGCGGCTGAAATCCTCGATCCGCTCGAAGACAAGACGGCGCTGGAGCGGTACACGATCACCGGCGAACTGCTCACGAACACGATCGAAGTGACCAGCGGCATCGGCGACACCGTAGCGGCCGCGGTCGACGACATCGGCGACGCGATCGCCGAGGTGCGGACCCTCACGACGCCGCGCGACATCGGCCTCCTGTGTGCGGGCAGCCATCCGTTCGCCCAGTGGTACGACCAGACCGTCACCGACAAGACCCGCTACCACAAGCTGATCGAGCGCACCCAGTGGTGGGGTCGCAACATGATGATCTGGGGCATCCACATTCACGTGGGCGTCGAAGACGTGAACAAGGTCTTCCCGATCATCAACGCCCTCGCCGTGTATCTGCCGCACCTCCAAGCGCTCTCGGCGTCGAGCCCGTTCTGGGCGGGCGAGCGCACCGGCTACGCGTCCAACCGGGCGCTCGTCTTCCAGCAGCTGCCCACCGCAGGGCTTCCCTGGCCGCTGACGGAGTGGTCGCAGTACGAGGCGTATCTCGACGACATGGCCCGCACCGGCGTGATGGAGAACGCCACCGAAGTGCGGTGGGACATCCGCCCTGCGCCCCGGTGGGGAACGATCGAGGTCCGCGCCTGCGACGGAATGTCAACGCTCCCCGAGTTGGCCGCCGTTGCAGCGCTGGTACAGGTGCTTGTCGAACATTTCTCGCGGCAACTCGACGAAGGCCGGGAACTGCCCACGATCCAGCCCTGGTTCGTCCGCGAGAACAAGTGGCGGTCCGCCCGGTACGGTCTCGACGCGCGCGTCATCGTCGACAGCGATGGCACGCAGCGCCCCGTCACCGAGCACCTCCGCGAAACGATGGAGCTGTTGGCGCCGATCGCCGCTGAGCTGCACTGCGCCCGCGAGTTCGCGGGCCTGAACGGCATCCTCAACGAAGGCGCGAGCTATTCGCGGCAGCTGAGCGTTGCGGATGCCGCCGACGGCGACCTGCGGGAGGTCGTCCAGCACCTGCTGCGCGAGTTCCGTGCCGGTCCGACTCTGCGCGACCACCTGGCGCAGCTCGAGCACTGAGCCCCGCGCGGGCTGAGGCTCAGCTCTTGCCGAAGAGCTTCTGGATCTCAGCGAGGTCGGCCTCACTGGGCTGACCGGTCTTGCCTGCGCCGAGGCCGAACCCCGATCCCGTCGGGGTGGCGGGCGCGGCGGCGGCGATGCCCGCGTTCTCCGCGGCGCGCTTGGCCGGGTTGCCCGAACGAGACCCCGCGACCTTCTTCTGCTTGCCGCGCTTGCTGGAGGCTCCGGGCTTTCCGCCCATCGGTCCCATGCCGGGGATGTTGGGGACACCGCCGCGGGCGACGGTCTTCATCATCTTCGCGGCCTGGTCGAAGCGCTGGACGAGGGAATTGACGTCGGTGACGGTCATGCCCGAGCCGCGCGCGATGCGCAGCCGCCGCGACCCGTTGAGGATCTTGGGGTTTCGTCGCTCGCCGACCGTCATCGAGCGGATGATCGCCTCGGTGCGGTCGATCTCCTTCTCGTCGAAGTTCTCGAGCTGGTCCTTCATCTGACCCATACCCGGCAGCATGCCGAGCATCTTCTTCATCGAGCCCATCTTCTTCATCTGCTGCATCTGCTGCAGGAAGTCCTCGAGGGTGAAGTTCTCGGTGGCGAGCTTCTCGGCGACCTTCATCGCCTCTTCCTCATCGAAGGCCTGCTGGGCCTGCTCGATGAGGGTCAGGATGTCGCCGAGGTCGAGGATGCGCGACGCCATGCGGTCGGGGTAGAACGGCTCGAGGTCATCGAGGTTCTCGCCGGTCGACGCGTAGATGATCGGGCGTCCGGTGACGGAGGCCACCGACAGCGCGGCACCACCGCGTGCATCGCCGTCGAGCTTCGAGAGGACGACACCGGTGAAATCGACGCCTTCCTGGAAGGCCTTGGCCGTGTTGACGGCATCCTGTCCGATCATCGCGTCGATGACGAAGAGGACTTCGTCCGGATCGGTTGCGCGGCGAATGTTCGATGCCTGCTTCATCAACTCGGCGTCGACGCCGAGACGACCGGCGGTGTCGATGATGACGATGTCGTGCTGCTGGCGGCGCGCGACCTCGACACCGTCACGGGCGACCTTGACCGGGTCGCCGGTGCCGTTGCCGGGTTCGGGTGCGTAGACGGCGGCACCGGCTTGCTGAGCGACGACCTGAAGCTGTTGCACGGCGTTCGGGCGCTGGAGGTCACACGCGACGAGGAGCGGCGTGTGGCCATCCTTCGCGAGGAGCTTCGCGAGCTTTCCGGCGAATGTCGTCTTTCCCGAGCCCTGGAGGCCGGCGAGCATGATGACGGTCGGCGGGTTCTTCGCGAACTGCAGACGACGCTGCTGGCCACCGAGAATCGCGACGAGTTCCTCGTTGACGATCTGCACGACCTGCTGTGCCGGGTTCAGGGCCTTGTTGACCTCGTCGCCGAGAGCGCGTTCGCGAACCTTTGCCGTGAACTCCTTGACGACGACGAGCGCGACGTCGGCCTCGAGAAGAGCGCGACGGATCTCGCGGACGGTGCCGTCGATATCCGCGGGCGTGAGCTTGCCCTTGGTCCGGAGGTTGCGGAAGGTCTCGGTGAGACGATCGGAGAGCGTGCCGAAGGTAGCCATGATTGCTCAAGTTTACGCGAGCGGATGCCGCAACTCGTCGCGCCGGGGATCGTCAGGCTTCGCGGGTTTCGTGCAGCGCGTCGTCCCAGACTTCTGCGAGGTCGCTGCGGCCAGGTTCGCCGTGCGCCCACTCCCAGATCGCGGCGAAGACGGCGCCGGCCAGCGTTGCGCCGCGGGTCTCCGACGCCAAGGACGACGCGCCCTCGGTGCGGAGTCGAGCGGCGATCGCTCGACCGAGATGAAGCTGTCGGATGGCGCGTTCGCGCTCGAGATCGGCATCCACGCCCATCGCCGCAGAGTTTGCGATTGCAAGGGCGAGGCTGTCGGGGGCGAAGGCGGTCACGAGTTCGCGGAGGACCGTGGGGACAGGGATGCGGGTGGCTCCGGTGACGGCGAGCGAAGCGGTCGCGGCATCCAGTCGCTCATCGAGCGCGGCCCAGACGACATCCGCCTTCGACGAGAAGTAATTGAAGAAGCTGGACCGGCTCACCCCGGCGCGGGTGGTGATGTCGGCGACGGTCGTCGCGTCGTAGCCGCGTTCGAGGAAGAGTTCGCACGCCGCTTCGGCGAGAACCTCCCGCGACGAGGCCTTCGGCCGTCCGATGCTCATTCCCTCAGCGTACGGCGACGCCGTCACCCCCGCGAAGGGTCGCGATCTGCGGGGTTCGCCCGCCGCGACACAACCACACGCGACCCCTCGCGGGCTGGGACGTCAGGTATTGTTGGACGCGATCCAACAACGCCACGATTGTGCAATCGAAGGAGTGGGATGCTCGACATCCAGACCATTGGTCTCGCCCCCAACTACGTTCCCTACCGCGATGGCTGGGACCTGCAGCGCACGCTCCACGCCGAGATCGTCGCCGGCGAGCGGCCCGACACCCTCCTGCTCCTCGAGCACGAACCGGTCTACACGGCGGGCGCGCGCACGGCGCGGCACGAGCGACCCACCGACGGCACTCCCGTCGTCGATGTCGACCGCGGCGGCAAGATCACCTGGCACGGTCCGGGCCAACTCGTCGGATACCCCCTCATCCGACTCCCCGAACCGCTCGACGTCATCGCGCACGTCCGTCGCCTCGAGGACCTCCTCATCGACGTCCTGCGCACCTACGACGTCGACGGCTATACGGTCGAGGGCCGTACGGGCGTCTGGGTGAGGCGGCCGCTGTCCGAAGACAAGGTCGCCGCGATCGGTGTGCGGGTGCAGCGGGGGGTGACGATGCACGGCTTCGCGCTCAATTGCGACAACTCACTCGCTGCGTTCCAGAGCATCATTCCCTGCGGGATCACGGATGCCGGCGTCACGACAATCAGCGAGATCGTCGGTGCCGACGTCTCCCCCGCCGACGTGATCGACCGCGTCACCGCCGCCTTCGCGATGTCTTACGGCGCGGTACCTTCCCGTGCGGCCGAGGTCGCCGCATGAGTGCGTGCGGCACCGGTTCCAGCGCAGGCGCGATGGCGGAGACCCCGGCATCCGCCCCCGCCGGCCGAAAACTGCTCCGCCTCGAGGTTCGCAACGCCGAGACGCCCATCGAGCGCAAGCCCGAGTGGATCAAGACCCGCGCGAAGATGGGGCCCGAGTATCAGGCGCTCCAGAAGCTCGTGAAGAGCGAGCAGCTGCACACCGTCTGCCAAGAGGCCGGATGCCCCAACATCTACGAGTGCTGGGAAGACCGCGAGGCGACCTTCCTCATCGGCGGATCGCAGTGCACAAGGCGGTGTGACTTCTGCCAGATCGACACCGGCAAGCCCGCCGACTATGACAAAGACGAGCCTCGCCGCGTCGCGGAGAGCGTCCAGCAGATGCAGCTGCGCTACGCGACCGTGACGGGCGTCGCCCGCGATGACCTCCCCGATGGTGGTGCCTGGTTGCACGCCGAGACGGTGCGCCTCATCCACGAGATGAACCCATCGACCGGTGTGGAGATCCTCGCGACCGACTTCAACGGCGACCCCGCCCTGCTGAACGAGGTCTTCGACGCGCGCCCAGAGGTCTTCGCCCACAACGTCGAGACCGTGCCACGCATCTTCAAGCGCATCCGGCCGGCCTTCCGCTACGAGCGCTCGCTCGATGTCCTCACTCAAGCGCGCGCGGCGGGACTGATCACCAAGTCGAACCTGATCCTCGGAATGGGCGAAGAGCCCGAAGAGGTCGTGCAAGCGCTGCAGGATCTTCACGACGCAGGGACCGACATCATCACGATCACGCAGTACCTGCGCCCGACGCCGCGGCACCTTCCCGTCGCTCGCTGGGTGACGCCGCAGGAGTTCATCGAGTTCAAGACCGAAGCCGAGCGCATCGGATTCCTCGGCGTCCTCGCCGGTCCCCTCGTGCGCTCGTCGTATCGCGCCGGTCGTCTGTGGGCGCAGTCGATGGTGTCGAAGGGCCGCGAAATCCCGGCGGCGCTCGATCACTTCGCCGAGGAAAGCGCGGGCGTCAGCTTCGCACAGGCCGTTTAAACGGCGCTCGTCGGCTCTGTGAGGCGTCAGTCGGCGCTGGTGACCGACTGGACTTCGCCATCGGACATCAGGTTGACCAGCAGCACGTCGTCGGTGGCATCCGCATCGAGAGCGTATTCGAGGACGGCGAACGGGTCGGTGCCGCCGTGCTCGTCGGCGAGGATCGTCATGCTCATCAGTTGCAGAGAGCGGATGACGTCGACGTGCGTGTCGCCGGAAATATCGACGAGGAGCTCCTCGAGATCATCGCCCAACAGTTGCTGCTGCTGAAGGATGTACTCGGTCACCTCGCTCGTGCGGTCATCGAGTTCGGTCACCATGGCATTGCGCGCGGTCATGTCGATGGCCTCGATAGAGGCGATCATGCCCGCCGCGACATCCAGGGCGTCGGTGGAGACGTCCTGTTGATCGGGCGCGGTCAGATCCACCGTGACAGTCTGATCGCCCAGCTCGACATTCTCGGACCAGAAGATCGAACCGTCCGGACCCGACTCCAGCAACCCGAAGTAGTCGTGTTCGATAGCCATTTCCCTATGAAACCAGTCTCTTCGTAGTAGCGATAGTGGTCATCGGCGTGGCGCTTAGTCGACCAGCGACGCGGCGAAGACGTGTGGGGTGAATCCGGTCAGATCGCCGATGCCCTCACCTTGCCCGAGAAGCTTCACCGGAATGCCGGTGCGCTCCTGTACGGCGAGCACGAAGCCGCCCTTCGCGGAGCCGTCGAGCTTGGTGATGACGAGCCCGGTCACCCCCGCGTGCTGGAGAAAGGCCTCGGCCTGCATCACGCCGTTCTGCCCGGTCGTGGCATCCAGCACCAGCAGAACCTCACTGATGGGCGCTTGTTTTTCGATCACACGCCGGATCTTGGTGAGCTCGTCCATCAGCCCGCCCTTGGTGTGGAGCCTGCCGGCGGTGTCGACGAGCACAATCTCGGTCCCGGTGCGCTGGGCGTATTCAATGGTCTGGAAGGCGACGGATGCCGGGTCCTGACCCTGTTGCTGAGGGCGGACGATCGCCGCTCCCCCGCGCTCGGCCCAGGTCGCCAGCTGATCCACCGCCGCCGCGCGGAAGGTGTCGGCAGCGCCGACGACCACCGAGCGGCCGAAACGCTGCAGGTACTTCGCGAACTTGCCGATCGTCGTCGTCTTGCCGACGCCGTTGACGCCGACGACCAGCACGACGGCGGGGCGCTCGGTCAACCGCAGAGTGGTGTCGAACTTCGCGAAGTGCTCTTCGAGGGTCTCCTTGAGCATCCGCTGGAGGTCGCGCGGATCGGTCGTGCGGTAGCGGTCGACCTTCTCGTGAAGCTCCTCGACGATCCGCTCGGCGATGTCCGGACCGAAGTCCGCCGTGATCAAGGCTGTCTCGAGGTCATCCCACGTGGTCTCGTCGATCGTGGGCTTGATGAACACGCCGCGGAGTGCGCGGCCGAGCGACCAAGAGCTTTCTGCCATATGTCCAGCCTAAAGGCCGCAGGGGGCGATGACCGGCCGCGACGAAAGACCGCTGTCCGAGCCGACACGCCGCTCCGATTGGTGAATCGACGGCGTGCCGACAGGAGATGCGGTCTTTCGACACCAGCAACGCGACGGGGCGAGCTCAAGGCTCCGGATGCCGGGGCCGGCAACCTGGACGGGCTCAGGTCAGACCGCGGCCCGCTCGCGGACGCGCTGACCCACGACCGCGGAGACACCGTCCTGCCGCATCGAGACGCCATACAGGGCGTCGGCGATCTCCATCGTGCGCTTCTGGTGGGTGATGACGATGAGCTGACTCGACTCGCGCAATTGCTCGAAGACGCCCAGAAGCCTCCCGAGGTTGGCGTCGTCGAGCGCTGCTTCGACCTCGTCGAGAATGTAGAACGGGCTCGGACGAGCTTTGAAGATCGCCGTCAACAGCGCGACTGCCGCAAGGGATCGCTCACCACCCGAGAGCAGCGAAAGCCGCTCGATCTTCTTGCCGGCCGGTCGGACGGAAACCTCGATGCCGGTCGTCAGTGGATTGTCGGGATCGGTGAGCGTGATGCTCCCCGTGCCGCCCGGGAAGAGCACCGGGAAGACTTCACCGAAGGCGACCTTGGTGTCCTCGAAGGCTGCGAGGAAGATGACCTGCATCCGCTCGTCCAGCTCGTCGATGATCGTCATCAGGTCCTTGCGCGTCTGGACGAGGTCGGCCAACTGCTCGGTCAAGAAGGCGTGCCGCTGCTCGAGCGCGGAGAATTCCTCGAGGGCGAGCGGGTTCACCCGGCCGAGTTGCGCGAGCTTGCGTTCGTATTCCTGCAATCGCGCGCGCTGAGCGCTGCGCTCATAGGCCACGGGCTCGCCATCCGGTTCCAAGGATGGAATCTGCTGATCGGGGCCATATTCCGAAACAAGAATGTTTTCATCTAGGCCGAGCTCCGACGACACGCGTTCGAGCAGACTGGTCACGTGCAGGCGCTTCTCGTGCATCTGCAGTTCGAGACTGTGAACACTCTCGGTGAGACCGCTGAGTCGCTCACGCGTCGATGCCTCGCGAACGCGCAACTCCGTCAGTTCGGCCGTGATCGCGGTGCGCGCTTGCTCCGCGACAGCCAACTCGACGCGAGCTTGAGATACGGATCGATCGACGGAATCGAGCAGGGCGGGGAGCTGCTCGGCGACTTCCTGGGCGATCGCTCGCTGTGCACGTCGAATGACGGCGCGCCGGGCAGCTTCGGCGGCGGCGGACTTCTCACGTTCGCGCTGGCGCTCGAGCTGCACGACGCGCGCTTCGCCCGCCCGCACCCGCTCCTTGAGCGTTTCGACATCCAATCGAGCGCGCATCTCGCGGTCACGTGCGCCTTCGAGCGCCGCGAGCATGCCTTCGCGGGCCGACGCATCGAGGATCGGACGGGGTGCTTCACGGGCGACCGTATGCTCGTCGTCCGCGGTGCGTGCCGCGATCTCCGCCTCTGCGACCGTGGTCTGGGCCTGGCGGACGCCGATTTCCAGTCGGTCGCACTCCGCAACCGCAGCCTCGTGACGGACGGTCGCGCGGTTCACCTTCTCGGCGTGAGCGGCGAGGGCGGCATCATGCGAGCGGAGAGTGTCGAGACTCTGTCGGGTGTGGCGGCGCGCGTTCTCCCACGTCTCCTGGGCACCGGCGAGTGCTTCGCGCAGCGAGTCGGCGACGACGGCGATCTCTTCGAGCCGGGCGGCGGCGGCGTCCCGCTCCGCGGCGAGTTCGAGTCGAGAGCGACCCGCTCCCGATCCGGCGCGAATCGTGTACTCGGTGACGATCTCACCGGCGCGGGTGACCACGGTGACCGGTCCCCCGACCTCGGCCTGCGCGAGTGCGGCACCGGCCGCACGGGCGGCATCGAGGTCATCGACGATCACGACGTACGCGAGCACGCCGAGCACTCCTTCGGGCGCGGTCACAACGCTTCGTGCCGCGACCACGCCGTCAATCCCGTCCAACGGGGGGCGGATCGCGCCCGTGTTCGCGATCGCGATGTCGACGGTGCCGAGGTCGGCGTCACGGGCAGTTCGGGCCAGGGCGATGGCGTCGTCGACATCATCGACGAGCACGCCTTCGGCCAGAGCACCGAGCGCGGCGGCGATGGCAGCCTCGTAGCCCGCTGTGACCTTGACGGCGTCTCCGACGAGCCCCTGGATGCCGTGGCCGCCGCGTGAGATCAGCTCGGCGGCGGCGTTGCGCACATCCAGCGCCCGACCGAGTGCAGCCGTCTGCGCCGTCAGTGACTCGACTTCCCGCTCGGCGGCATGCAACCGCTCGCGCAGTGCACCGACCTCGGCTTCGGCGGCCGTCGCATCCCGCTGCGCCCGCTCGTACTCCGCGGTGAATTGCGCCGATGATCCTTCCGGCACCAATTCCGGATCGACGTCGGCGAGTGTCTCTTCGGCTTCGGCGCGACGACCCAGCGCCGCGTCGAGCGCGCGTTGCTGGCGCTCGAGGCCCGCCCGCAGGGCGTCGAGGCGCGATGTCGCCGCGTCGGCGCGGCCTCGCAGCTTCGTCAATCGCATGTCGTGTTCGGAGACGAGAGCGCTCTGCGCCGAAATGTCGGCGTCGAGTGCGTCGAGTTCGGCGCGGGCGCGGATGACGTCGCGGGATGCCGCGGCGGCGGCATCCTGAGCATCGCCCAGTCCCCCCGCCACGTCGTCGATCTCGGCGCGGGCGTCATCGATCGTCGACTGGCCGACGGTGGAGACGTCGATCGGCAGCTGTCCGTCGTCTTCGAGCAGGGCCAAGCGCTGACCGGCGAGCGTGTACAAGCCGCGCAGTCGCTCTTGCACCTGCGAAAGCGCGAAGGTCGTCGCGCGCGCGGCGTCCACCGCCTCTGAGCGTTGCTGCGATTCGAGCGCGTCGATCCGCAGCTTCAACTGCTCGGATGTGTCCTGCAGGACGAGTCTCTCGGCGTGGCGCTCGTGCTCGGCGCGGGAGTGGTCGGCCAGTTGCACACGCAGGCTGACGAGGTCATCGGCGAAGAGGCGCGCCTTGGAATCCCTCACGACGGCGGCGATCGTGGCGGCCTCGCGGGCGATCTCGGCCTGTTTGCCCAACGGCTTGAGCTGACGCCGCAGCTCACCGGCGAGATCGCTCAGTCGGGTGAGGTTGGTCTCCATCGCGCTGAGCTTGCGAAGAGTCTTCTCCTTGCGTCGCCGATGCTTCAGGATGCCGGCGGCTTCTTCGATGAATCCGCGCCGCTCCTCGGGGGTTGCCTGCAGCACGCTGTCCAGGCGCCCTTGGCCGACGATGACGTGCATCTCACGCCCGAGGCCCGTGTCGCTCAGCAGCTCCTGAACGTCGAGCAGGCGGCAGGTGTCGCCGTTGATCGCGTACTCACTCGCACCGTTGCGAAAGAGCGTTCGACTGATCGTCACTTCGGAGTATTCGATCGGCAGAACGCCATCGTGATTGTCGATCGTGAGCTGGACTTCGGCGCGGCCGAGCGGGCCGCGGGTGGCGGTTCCGGCGAAGATGACGTCTTCCATCTTGCCGCCGCGGAGGGTCTTCGCGCCCTGCTCGCCCATGACCCAGGCGAGGGCATCCACCACGTTCGATTTGCCCGATCCGTTGGGTCCGACGATGCAGGTGACGCCGGGCTCGAGAGCGAACGTGGTGGGTTGCGCGAAGGACTTGAACCCCTTGAGCGTCACGCTCTTCAGGTGCATGCGTCGCCTTCCCGTCCGAACCGATACGCGCTCACGCTACCTGAATGTTCAAACTCGGTCTTGACGGCGCACCGTTGACGGGGCTAGCGTGACCCGTTGTCAGAAGTGTGTGAAAGGAGGTCCCCCGATGATGATGAACACGAACACCCCAGGAGCATTTGCCCTGCGCGTCGTGTCTGTTCGTGCGTACGGAGGGATCTTCACCTTCGGCGCCCTCCAGAGCGTTCGCGTTCTGCCGACTGCCTAGCGCCCGCAGGCTAGGACTCCGCCCGGATACCGGGCACGTCCTCCCCGCGCGGTCCGAGGCTTCGGACTCCCAGGTACGCATGCCTTTCTCGGCGCGTACCTCTGGCCACCGGCCGTCCCGTGCTGCGGCACGATCCCGTCGCGCGAGGTCGCAGACCCCGCGACATCCACATCTCTGGAAGAAGAATCATGCATACGAACACCACCACCGCGCCGCAGCGCTCTTCGCTGAAAGGTGAGAGCCTCCCGGGTGCCCTGCGGCTGAACGGCCGTACACCGCGCACGTCGCCGATCGACCGTATCGCCATGCGGGTCGCCCTCGCATTGCTGCTGTGGAGCAGCAGGCCGCACCTAGATCACGCCACCGCCGAGCAGCACCGTCGGCGCGAAGCGATCCGCGAGCGCGAAGAGCGCGAGCGCGCTTGGCTCCGCCAGCGCCACTACACCCACCACCTCTGACACACCGGGCCCCGGTCATGCGCCGGGGCCCGGGCCCGCCGAAGGAATTGAAATGAACAACCACGACCCTCAGATCGAGTTCCGCCCGCTCGTCATCCCGGCATTCGCCGACGCGGCCGACGCGGCCGATTTCCGCGAAATGACCCACGTCCGAAACCTCGTCTACCAGGAGATCTACGGCAACGCCGACGAAAGCCTCACACCCGCCGAGCTGCTCCCCCGTTACAAGAGCGATCCAGACCAGACGCGCCATGTGTGGTTGGCCGTGTACGGCGGGGCGGTCGTCGGCAGGGTCGGGCTCGACATCCCCCACGAAGACGGATCGCAGGCCGCGTTCTTCCTGATCGAACTGCTCGCGGAGTTTCACGGGCGCGGCATCGGCACCGCCGCATACGCCCTCCTCGAGCAGACCGCACGAAAGGTCGGCCGAACCACGCTTGCAATCCTGGAGCCTGCACGATGAAAGCTCCGCGGCGGTTGGACAGTCCGACCCCGCACCCCGGATCGCGGCGCCAACCGGCTTCGGCGATATCCCTGCCGACCGCGCTGCCCGCTTCTACCTGAACAGCGGCTTCACGCTGGAGCAGATCGAGCGCAAGAGTGAGTTGGATCTGCGCACGTCCCACGGGACGGTGGACCAGCTGCTTGCGGCCGCAGAAGAGGCATCGACGGGCTACCGGATCGTGCAGTGGACGTTGCCCACTCCCCGCGAACGCGCCGACCAATACGCGTGGATGAAATCCCGGATGTCCACCGACGCCCCGAGCGCGGGCCTGGACCAGAACGAAGAATCCTGGGACGCCGAGCGCGTTGCTCGGCACGACGCCCGCTACGTCGATGCAAACCAGGTCGTGCTCGTGACCGCTGCCGAACACATCGAGTCGGGACGCCTTGTCGCTTTCAACGAACTGGTCATCGGTCAAGATCGCACCGTCGCCACGTGGCAGGAAGACACCCTGGTCCTCGTCGAGCACCGCGGCCACAAGCTGGGACAGCTCGTCAAGTGCGCCGGCCTCATCTCATGGCGGAGCATCGCGCCCGATTCACCGAAGGTCATCACCTACAACGCAGAGGAGAACCGCCCCATGCTCGACATCAACGAAGCCATCGGATTCGTACCCGTATCGTACGAAGGCGCCTGGCAGAAGGTGCTGACATGACGATCACGGATGCCGCGACGATCGAGGTCGCTGAAGTGCGCGTTCCGGTCACGGTCGATGCGCCGGATGCGGCCGACTACCTGGCTATGGTCGCGCTGTTCAACTCGGCGCTCGAGCATGATCTGGGGATGGACCACTTGCAGTGGGTGGCCGAGCAAGGCTTGCCGGCGTGGCAGGACGAGACGGACACGCTGCACCGCGGCTTCCTGGCGCGCGACGGCGATACCGTCGTCGGCGCGCTGCAGTTTGAGGTGCCACTGGATGACGGAGCGCCCAACATCGAATTCGACGTCGCGGCGCACCCGCGCCATCGTGGCAGGGGTATCGAGGCGGTGCTGTTAGCGGCGCTGGAACGAGAGGCGCGTGATATCGGGCGCCCGGTCCTTCAGACCTACAGCGTGCATCGCATCGACGTCAGCGGTCCCCGGATGCCCTCGCCGACCGGCTTCGGATCCATCCCGACCGACGACGATCAGACGCGCTTTCTCACAGAGGCGGGCTACGCGCTCAGCCAGGTGGAGCGCAACAGTTCGTTCGATCTGACCGGTTCACTCGATGGCGTCGGCAGAATGCTCGCCGATGCGCTCGCGTTCGCCGGGGCGGACTACCGGTCGGTGACATGGACCATCCCTACACCGGAGGAGTTCAAGGAGGGCTTCGCGTACGTGATCTCACGGATGTCGACCGATGTCCCCGTCGCAGGCCTGGTGTGGGCTGAAGAGAGCTGGGACGTGGCGCGGGTCGAGCGGCGCGATGCCAATCTCGCCGCGGGCGGCCACACCGTATCGGTGGCATGTGTCATCCACGTCCCGTCGGGACAGATCGTGGCATACAACGAGTTGGTGATTGGCGACGATCACACGCGCCCCACCAGTCAGTGGGGAACCCTCGTGCTCCGCGAGCACCGCGGACACCGACTCGGAACGATCGTCAAGTGTGCCAACATCCTGCGCTGGCGAGACCTCGTGCCGGAGTCTCCGTTCATCTCGACGTTCAACGCGGAGGAGAATCGTCCGATGCTCGACGTCAACGAGGCGATCGGCTTCGTCCCGCTCACCGTCGCGGGCGCGTGGAGGAAGAACCTGACGTGATGCGTCAGATCGAGCGGGCGGGTCGAAACCGCTGGCAGTGCGCGCAGTAGTGGCTCGATCGATTCATGAACGAGACGCGAAGGATGGGGCGGCCGCACCGCGGGCACGGCTGCCCCGTCCGCCCGTAGGCGTTCAGTGAGTGTGCGAAGTAGCCGGCCTGCCCGTTGACGTTGACGTATTGGGCATCGAAACTCGTCCCGCCTTCGGCGAGGGCCTTCTCGAGGACGGCGCGGACTTCTGCGAGCAGCCGGCCGACCCTGCGAGTCGAAAGGGTGTCAGCGGGGGTTTCGGGGTGCAGACGCGCGGCCCACAGTGCTTCATCGGCATAGATGTTGCCGATGCCGCTCACGACGGTCTGATCGAGCAGCACGCGCTTGATCGCGGAGACCTTTCGGCCCAGCGCAGACCGGAAGCCGCGGTCGTGGAACGCGGGGTCGAGCGGGTCGCGCGCGATGTGCGCGACTTGGCTCGGGGTGGCGGCGACATCCGTCCCCCACCCACCCGCTGCGCCGTCTGCGGTCGGCACCAACCGGTCGATGGCGAGCGATCCGAAGGTGCGTTGATCGGCGAACACGACGGCAACTTCGCCATGCACCGGATGCTCGAGGTCGAGGCGTATGCGCTCGTGACGCTCGGCGGGGGCACCGGGCGCGCGTAGGAGCAGCTGTCCGCTCATACCGAGGTGCGCCACGACAGCCTCGATGGCCTCATCTTGGGCATCCGCACCGGCGTCCGAAACAGAGCCTTCCAACGGGAGCCACAGAAACTTGCCGCGCCGCGCCGCACCCTGAAGCCGCCGACCTGTCAGTGCAGACTCGAACGCTGCCGCGCCCGGCGGATACCGTGTCAGGGCCCGCTCGTCGAGAACGGTGACGCCCGCAACGAGTGCACCGGTGACGGCGGGTTCCAGCCCTGCACGGACGACTTCGACTTCGGGAAGCTCAGGCACGGTGAAGGGTTACCGCGAGAAGGAGCAGGTCACGCCGTCGCGGACAGGTCGCGCCAGACGGCGAGAGCCGCGGCCATCTCGGCCTGCTTCTTGCTCGTGCCGACACCGTCGCGGGCGACTTCGCCCACAGTCACCGTCGCCGTGAACACGCGGTCGTGATCGGGTCCATCGGCTACGACTTCGTACGCCGGCGGAGAGAGGTTCAGCCGAGCGGCGAGCTCTTGAAGGCTCGTCTTCGGGTCCATCGCGGCGCCGTAGCGTTCGGGATCGGCCATCAGCGGCGCAACGAGGCGGAGCACCAGGGCTGCTGCCTCGTCGGCGCCGGCAGAAAGATACGCAGCGCCGATCACGGCTTCCATGACATCGGCGAGGATCGAGTCTTTGTCGCGTCCGCCGGTCTGCGTCTCACCACGGCCAAGGAGAATATGGTCTCCGAGGCCGATGGTGCGGGCGACTTCGGCGAGGGCAACGGTCGACACGACGCTCGCGCGCCGTTTCGCCAATCCACCCTCTTCGAGTTCGGGGTGGCGAGTGTAGAGATGCACCGTGACGGCCTGGCCGAGAATCGCGTCGCCGAGAAACTCGAGACGCTCGTTGTGAGGGATCCCACCGTTCTCATACGCGTATGACCGGTGCGTCAGGGCAAGCGACAGAAGCTCGGGGTCGATATCGACCCCGAGCTCGTCGGTCAGCGCAAGGCGCTGGAGTGTTGCATCCGTCACGGCACGGTCTGCCGGATCAGACGTCGGCGACCTTCCGGCCCTTGTACTCGAGGAACAGCTCGGTACCCTGCGAGTCGGTGACGACCTTCGCCTGGTGCGGGCGGCTGTAAACGACGTTGCCGTTCTCGATGGTCTTGACGAGCGTGATGGGCGCTGCCTTCCACTGTGCGCGACGCGAACGAGTGTTGGAGCGGGAGACCTTCCGCTTCGGGGGGTTACCTGCCATGGCTAGCTCTTCTCTGTGTTGTCGGCGCCCGGGCTCATCGCCTGGTCGTCGGGGTCTGGGGTGTAGGCCGTTAGCGTGGCCCAACGCGGGTCGATCGGATCGTGCGATTCCTGCGCGGCTTCTGGCGCCAGCCTCTCGCCCGTGTTCGGATCAAGTCCGGGGCAATCCGGCTGACACACCGGTTGGAACGGAAGCGACAGGACGATCGAGTCCCTGACCGGAAGTTCTAGATCGACATGGTCGTGCTGAACCTCGAAATCAACCGCTTCCTCCCCAGGATACCCGAACAGCTCCTGAAACTCGACTTGAAGCGGTCGTGTTATGTCAATCAGGCACCGACTGCACACTCCGGTGTACTGCGTGGCGATGTCCGCGGTGATCAAAATGCCCTCGTGCACGGACTCCAGGCGGACCTCTACCTCGACGGGTTCACCCGCCGGAACGGCGACCAGACCCTCGCCCCACTGCTCAGTGGCGGCCGCGTCCATGGTCACTTCACGCATCTCACCCGGCCTACGGACGATCTCATGAATGGGAATGACGAACGGACCGCTGACGTGCTGCCTTCTTACCACCCAGCAATGCTAACGCGTCGCGTGCGACCGGGCGTCAGACTTCGCGGCCCCCGGTGTCGAGGAAGCGGGCGACGGGGCCGGGTACGAACGGCGAGACGTCCCCGCCGAGGGCAGCCACCTGGCGCACGAGCGAACTGGAGACCAGCGCGTGCGAGGGGTCCGGAAGCAGGAACACCGTCTCGACGTGTGCGAGATGGCGGTTGACGATCGCCATCGGAGTTTCGTAGGCCACGTCGACCTGGGACCGGATGCCCTTGATGAGGACGCCCGCGTCCACATCGGTGGCGTAGTCCACGAGCAGACCCATGCTCCACGACGCCACGACGATGTCGCCCTCGATTTTCTCCTCAGCAATGGACTGCTCGAGCAGGCTCATCCGCTGCGCGATCGGAAGCAGTGCCTCTTTGCCGGGATTGTGCACGACCAGCACGTGCAAGGTGTCGTAAAGGGTTGCCGCGCGCCGGATGACATCGAGGTGTCCGAGCGTCGGCGGGTCGAAAGAACCGGGGACAACGGCGATCCGGTTGTTCATGAGATCCAGCCTAGTTCTTCGCCAGCGCTGCTCGTTCCTGCTGCCCGACCCGGCGTTCGATGGCCGCGGCGAGCCCGGGGTGTCGCAGGAGCGCGGGGTCGTCGTCGAGCAGCCGCTCGGCTTCCGCACGCGCGAGCGTGATGAGGTCGGCATCGGCGACGACGCGCAGGAGCCTGAGTGACGACCGCACTCCGGACTGCGCGTCGCCGAGGACGTCGCCCTCGCCGCGGAGCTCGAGGTCGACCTCCGCCAGCAGGAAGCCGTCGGTGGTCGAAGCCACGGCGTCCACGCGGGCGCGCGCGGGAGAGCCAGCCGGAGCCTCGGTGACGAGCAGGCAGAGACCGGGGACCGCGCCGCGCCCGACGCGTCCGCGCAACTGGTGCAGTTGCGACACGCCGAAGCGGTCGGCCTCGAGGATCGTCATCGTCGAGGCGTTGGGGACGTCCACACCCACCTCGACGACCGTGGTGGCCACGAGCACGTCGATGTCACCGGCGGCGAAGGATTGCATGACGGCATCCTTCTGCTCCCCCGGCATTTTGCCGTGGAGCATCTCGACGCGAAGATTCTCCAGCGCGGGATGCTGCGTGATCAGTTCGAGCGCCTGCACGACACCCCAGCGCGTGCGCTCGCTCTCCCCCTCGACCACGGGTGGGAGCTCATCGGCAGACTCCTGCTTTCCCTTCGTGGCCGTGGCGTCGACGTCGATCGCCGCGCACACGACGAACGCCTGGCGTCCCTGAGCGACCTCTTCGGCGATGCGATCCCACACGCGCGCGAACCACCCGGGCTTCTCGGCCAGTGGGGCGACGAACGTCGAAATCCCGGCGCGCCCGGCCGGAAGTGTCCGGATGGTCGAGACATCCAGGTCGCCGAACACCGTCATCGCGACCGTCCGCGGAATCGGCGTCGCGGTGAGGACGAGCACGTGCGGCGACGAGCCCTTGGCGCGCAGCGTTTCGCGCTGCTCGACCCCGAACCGGTGCTGCTCGTCGACGACAACGAGACCGAGGTCGGCGAAAGTGGTGGATTCACTGAGCAGCGCGTGGGTGCCGACGATGATGCGGGATTGACCGGATGCCGCCCGCAGTGCTGCTTTGCGTCGCTCCGCAGCCGGCATCTGCCCGGTCAGCAGGATGGGCATGAGCTCTGGAGCGAGGTCGCGGCCGAGCATCCGGGCGATGGAGCGGACATGCTGGCCGGCGAGCACTTCGGTCGGCGCGATGAGCGCGGACTGCCCGCCCGATTGCGCGACCTGGAGCATGGCGCGCAGCGCTACGAGGGTCTTGCCAGAGCCGACTTCTCCCTGCACGAGGCGATTCATCGGCCACGCACCCTCGAGGTCTGCTGCGATCTGCGTGCCCACGGCGATCTGGTCATCGGTGCGCTCGAACGGGAGGATATCGTCGAACCGCGCGAGGAGATCACCCGCCTGACGGGCCGTCGCCGACATGGCGCGGATGAACTGCCGTTGCTGCAGGAGCGCTGCCTGGAGGACGAACGCCTCGTGCATCCGCAGAGTGTGGCGTGCGGGCTCGACGTCTTCGATGAAGTCGGGGGCGTGGATCTGTTGAATGGCAGTGCGCGCGTCGAGGAGTCCTTGCGTTCGGCGAAACTCGTCGGGGAGCGGATCGGGCACGGGGCCCAGCGACGCCAGCGTCTGGTCGACCAGCTTCTGCAATTGCCAGCTTGTGACGGTACTCGTGGCGGGATAGATCGGAATCGGGAGGTTCTGCTTGGCCTCGGCGCTCATTCGCGCTTGGCCCTCGTCGTCGAACATCTCGTAGTCGGGGTGGGCGAACTGCTTCTGGTCTTTGAAGGCGCCGACCTTCCCCGAGAAGATGCCCTGCCGCCCGACCTTCAGCTCGTTCTGCCGCCACGCCTGGCCGAAGAACGTCAGGTTGACGGTGCCCGCGCCGTCGCTGATGACGACTTCGAGCAGGTTGCCTTTGCGCTGTCGCATCGGTCGAACGTTCACCGAGCGCACTTCGGCGACGATCGTGACGTTCTCCCCGATCGGGAGCGAGGCGATGGGTGTCAGTTCGCCGCGTCGCGCGTAGCGGCGCGGGTAGTGCGCGAGCAGATCGCCCACCGTCGCCATCCCGAAGGCGCGAGAGAGCGTTCCGGCCGTCTTTGCGCCCAGGAACGCGTCGAGGCGCGTTTCGAGAGTCACCTGCGGCATGCCACGAGTCTAGGGACAGCGTCCGACGACGGGCGGCGCCAGGGACAGGGTCGGCACACACCGTTCTCTGGGCGGTGAACCGCGTACCGTGGGGGAATGCTCAGACGTGGGATCGCGCGCCTTTTTTGGTCGATCAGCCGATGGAAGCTCGTCAGCTCCCCCGCACCATCCGAGCCGACCGTTCTGATCGGCGCACCGCACACCTCCAATTGGGACTTCGTCTTCATGCTCGCGATCGCGTGGCGACTCGGGATGCCGTTCCGCTGGCTCGGCAAGGAGAGCCTCTTTCGCAGCTGGCGCGGCCCGATCATGCGAGCTCTCGGCGGAATCGCGGTAGATCGAGCCAACCCCGCATCCGTCGTCCAGGAAGCCGTGGCGAGGATGCACGGACAGTCCTTCGGCTTGGTCGTGACCCCGGAAGGTACTCGCGGGGTGAGCCCGTATTGGAAGTCGGGCTTTTATCGCATCGCCCGGGACGCGGGTCTGCCGCTCACGCTCGGCTATGTCGATCGCACGACGATGACGACCGGCCTCGGGCCGACTATTCACCTGACCGGCGATATTCCGGCCGACATGGACCGCATTCGCGCGTATTACGCCGACAAGTCGGGTCTGCATCCCGAGCTCCGCTCCGAGCCGCGACTGCGCGAAGAGAACCCCGCCGCTCCGCTTGCCTGAGTAGCGCGGCATCCGTCGCGGGCGAGTACTAGCCTGATGCGGTGACACGCATCATCGCCGGCAAGGCCGGATCGCTCACCCTCGCGGTGCCGGGAGTGGGAACCCGACCCACCAGCGACCGCGTGCGCGAGTCACTGTTCGGGGCACTCGAGTCCGCAGATTTGATTCAGGATGCCGCGGTCCTCGACCTCTACGCAGGATCGGGCGCGCTCGCGCTCGAGGCCGTCAGTCGTGGCGCGGCATCCGCTGATCTGGTCGAACTGTCCCCACCCGCCGCCGCGATCGCCGAACGCAACGCACGCACGGTCGGAAAGTCCGTGCCCGGAGTGCGGATTCGGGTGCGCAGAGCTGCCGTCGACGCATTCCTGCGCTCCACCAACGACGCCTACGACCTGGTGTTCATCGACCCGCCGTACGACATCGAAGACGCCGACCTCGCCGTCGTCCTCGCGCTCCTCGTGCCCCGACTGAAGCCCGCAGCGACGGTCATCGTCGAGCGCGCGGCGCGGTCCGCGGCACCGGCGTGGCCGGACGCACTCGTCCCCACCAGAGACAGGCGCTACGGCGACACGATGCTGTGGTGGTCCGAGCCCGCCTGATCGGCCATCGACTCAACCGCTGTGGCGGTCCCAGTCGCGATACGGATCCCAGCCGGCGTGTGCGTCGTACGCGATCCCGTCCACCGTGACCGCCACGTCCCCGGCGACTCGCACGAGCCCGATGCGGCGGAATCCCTCTGGCAGGGAGGCATCCGGAGCGAACGTCGCCAAAAGTGCGTGGTCTTCGCCGCCGGCCAGGGCAGACTCTGGGTGGTCGCCGAGCAAGAGCGATTCGAGGTCGATCGTGACGCCGGATGCCGCGGCCATACGCCGCGCGTCGAGAACGAGTCCATCGGACACATCCATCAGCGAGTGCGCTCCCCCGGCTGCCGCGACCGCACCGAGCGACACCGGCGGCGTCGGACGCAACTGGGCGGAGACAAGCGACTTCTCTTCGTCCGACAGTGCGTCAGTGTCGACCGATACGGGGTCGCCGTCGGCGTCACGGAATCGATCGAAGAGCAGATCGAGCCCGCGGGAGGCGCGGCCGAGGTCACCGGCGACGGCGACGACATCGCCGACGCGAGCGCCGGACCGCAGCACCGGCTCGACACCGTCCAGAACGCCGACGGCGGTGACTGCGATGGTGAGGGTGTCCGAGACGGTCAGGTCGCCGCCTTCGACGGCACATCCGGGAGCAAGCAGATCACAGGCTGCCCGCAGTCCCACCGCGAAGTCCTCGACGAACGAGACGGTCGTCGAATCGGGCATCGCGATGGCGACGAACAGCGCGGTCGGGCGGGCACCCATCGCCGCGACATCGGCGAGGTTGACGGCTGCCGACTTCGCCCCGAGATCGTCGGCCGCTCGACCACGCGAGCCGGAAGTCCGGCCCGTGCACCAGGGTGTCCGTGGTGACGACGACCCGCCCACCTTCGACGGCCAGTACGGCGGCATCGTCGCCGGGGCCGACGAGGGCCTTCGACGACCCGGCAAGGGCATCGAAGATACGGCCGAGGATCTCACCCTCGGTCAAGTCCCCCACGGTGAGATCGGTGGTGCGATCGTCGCGACCAGTGCGCGCGGTTCGCTCCTCAGTCATCCCTCCACGCTACTGCTCCCGATGCATCCTGCTGTCGACGCTGAGCATCAGTGCGACCACGTAGCCTTGAACTGTGCCCCGCACTCGCTTCGCTCTGACCGCGCTCGTCGTCACCGCTCTCGCCCTCACGGGCTGCGCGGCGACGGTCTCGATGGAACCCGCGGCGGATGCGAACGACCCCGCGTGCGCGGCCGTGATGGCGCGGCTTCCCGACGCCGTCGATGGTCAACAGCGACGTTGGACGGATGCCCAGGCGACCGGTGCGTGGGGCGATCCGGCGGCAGTCCTGCTCACCTGCGGCGTCACCCCGCCCGGCCCCACCGAAGCGAAGTGCATCACGATCGGCGGGGTCGACTGGATCGTCGACGAGTCCGACGCGCCGCGGTTCCGCATCACCTCGTACGGGCGGACGCCGGCCGTCGAGGTGTACGCCGACAACGAGATCGTCTCGCCCAACAATGTGCTCAGCGCACTGGGCTCGATTGTGCAGCAGCAGCTCCCGCAGAGCCGCGAATGCACCACGACCGAGTCGCTGCTGCCGTAACCGACAGGCGTTGCCGCAGCGGCAGAGCTCAGCGCGTCCGGGCGATTTCGACCAGTTCGGTGACCAACTCGGCGTAGCTCATCCCTGAGGCGATCCAGCACTTGGGGAACATCGAGATCGGGGTGAACCCGGGCATGGTGTTCAACTCGTTGACGACGAGTCCGTCCGCCGTGAGGAACATGTCGACGCGCGCGAGCCCGCGTCCACCGACCGCCTCGAAGGACTTCACGCCGAGCGCCTGAATCGATGCGAGCTCCTCGGCGGTGGTGTCGGCGGGGCAGACGACCTCCGCCCCATCGCCACCGAGGTACTTGCCTTCGAAGTCGTAGAACTCTCTCGTCGTCAGGACGATCTCGCCGGGCAGGGAGGCACGCGCTGGTGCGCCCGCACGTCCCTCGAGGATGGCGACCTCGATTTCGCGTCCGACGATCGCGGGCTCGATGAGCACCTTGTCGTCCTCGGCGAAAGCCTTCTCGAGCGCCTCATCGAGCTCTGACGCCTCTGCAACCTTGGAGACTCCGACGCTCGATCCCGCGCGAGCGGGCTTGACGAACGACGGGAGACCGAGGGTCGCGGCATCCGCCCGCACACCTGCAGGATCGCTCGCCCAACGCGCGGCGGTCACCGTCACCCACGGAGCGACCGGGACTCCGGCGGCCTGCAGGACGACCTTCATGAAGTGCTTATCCATGCACAATGCCGAGTCGAGCACGCCACCGCCGGCATACGGCAACTGCAGGGTGTCGAAGAATCCCTGGATCGTGCCGTCCTCGCCGTGCGGACCGTGGAGAATCGGCAGCACGACGTCGATCTCACCGAGCGAGTCGATCGATCCGTCGGCGCGACGCACCCGAAGCTCACGCTTACCCGCAGGCTCGGGCCACAGAATCCGGGTTCCGTTGTCGACGACTTCGGGGAGGTGCCCCGGGTCGAGCGCGAACTTGTCGGGGTCGTCGTCTTCGAGAACGAAGGCTCCGTCGCGCGTGATGCCGACCGGAACGACGCGGTACCGCGTGCGATCAAGCGCGCGCAGAACCCCCGCCGCCGTTGCGGAACTGATCGAATGCTCGCTGGATCGACCGCCAAAGAGCACCGCCACCGCCGCTGTCGCCATTTTGCGTCCTTTCGCCCGTGGGCTTGTCGTCATCAGTCGTCAGGTGGGGAGCGATCTCGCGCGGATTCATTGTGCCGTCGAGAACCATCTTCACCTGTTCGACGATGGGCATGTGCACACCGGCCTCGCGCGCGAGTTGGAGTACGGGAGCGACGGAGGCGAGACCCTCCGCCGTCTGGTTCATCTGCTTCACGACGTCCTGGAAGCTGTAACCCTGCCCGAGAAGTCGCCCCGCGGTGTTGTTGCGACTGAGCGGCGACTGGCACGTCGCGATCAAGTCGCCAAGGCCGGCAAGTCCCTGCAGGGTCTCGGGCTCGGCGCCCTGCGCGACCGCGAAGTCGGTCATCTCGACCAGCCCGCGGGTGATGATCGAGGCTTTGGTGTTCTCGCCGTAACCGACACCGTCGACGATGCCGATCGCCACGGCGATGAGGTTCTTGAGCACGCCGCCGAACTCCGTGCCGATGACATCGGTGTTCACGAAGGTGCGGAAATAAACGTTGCGGGCGCGTCGCGCCACGGCCTCTGCCGTCTCCTGGCTGGTCGAGGAGATGACCGCAGCCGTCGGCTGCTCGCGTGCGATCTCGAGGGCGAGGTTGGGACCGGAGGCCACGGCGATGCGGTCCGGATCACAGTGCAGTTCCTGCTCGATGACCTGACTCATCCGAAGCCCGGTGCGCCGCTCGACGCCCTTCATCAACGAGACGATCGGGGCGTCACTCGTGGAGACGAGTGGCCGCACCGCCTTGAGGTTCTGGCGGAGCGCCTGACTGGAGATCGCGAGGTAGACCTGCTCAGCGCCCTCGAGTGCTTCCGAGAGGTGATGGGTCGCCGACATCGTGCGCGGCAGGTTGATCCCCGGCAGGTACTCGGTGTTGCGCTTGGCTTCCTGGATCTCCTGGGCCAACTCCTGACGGCGTGCCCACATCGTCACGTGCGCTCCGCCGTCGGCGAGCACCTTGCCGAATGTGGTGCCCCAGCTTCCGGCACCGATGACGGCGACCCGCGGCATTGCGGAATCTGATCTACGACTCAAGGCGCCCTGTGTCTTTCTGCCCGTGGTCGGAGGGGTTCCACCGCTCCGGCGGCGGGGTCTGCCCGCGCAGTTCGCCGAGGAGACCCGCGACGTCTGCCATGATGGCATCCGTCGCCGCGATCAGAGTGCTCGGCTGCATCGATCCGACGAACTCGGACAGATCCACCGCCGGGCCGATCGAGACGCGCACGCGCTTGCGCAAGGGCCAGAGGCTGAGCTTGCCGTAGCGAGGCAGGATCTTCTGGACACCCCAGGTCGCCATGGGGATGACGGGGATGCCACCCTCGAGTGCGAGGCGCACCGCGCCGGTCTTTCCGCGCATCGGCCACAGGTCGGGTTCGCGGGTCAGTGAGCCCTCGGGGTAGACGATGATGCCCGACTGATGCTCGACGATCTGTGCCGACTGCTCGATGGTCTGCCGAGCCGCCGCGGCGGATGACGCGCGCGCAACGGGGATCATGCCCGTGGCTTTGAGCGTTGCGCCGAGGACAGGAACCTTGAACAGACTCTCCTTGGCCATGAAGCGCGGTGCGCGTCCGCTCCGCCACGTGGCGACGGCGACGATGACCGGATCGAATTCGCTGTAGTGGTTCGGCGCCAGGATGTACGGCCCCGCGATCGGCAGATTCTCGGCGCCGATGACCTCGATCTTCGCGATGAGCCCGGTGATCGGGATCACCACCCACGCGGCCGGCCAGAAAACGCTCGGCTTCGACTTCTCAGGCGACGCGCGGCGCCGCGGAGTCTTGCTCACGGACTATCCGACGACGTCGAAGTCGGCGCCGACCGCAGACAGTTTGTCGAAGAACTTCTCGTAGCCGCGGCGGATGATGCCGACGTTGCGAACCGTCGAGGTGCCGGAGGCGGTAAGCGCGGCGATGACGTAGCTGTAGCCACCGCGGAGGTCGGGGACGACGACGTCGGCCGCATGCAGCGGAGTGGGGCCGGTGATGACGGCGGCCTGCTCGAGTTCGCGGCGAGGCACACGCCGGGCGTCATGAGCGAGACCCTTCGGGTGCACGACGATGTCGGCGCCCATCTGCACGAGCGCGCGCGTGAAGCCGAGGCGGTTCTCGTAGACGGTCTCGTGGACGGTTGAGACGCCTTCGGCCTGGGTCAGGGCGACGATGAGCGGCTGCTGCCAGTCGGTCATGAAACCGGGGTGCACGTCGGTCTCCACCATCACGGGACGGAGGGCGCCGCCGCGGTAGAAGCGGATGCCGTCCTCCTTGACGTCGAACGCGCCGCCCGCCTTACGGAAGACGTTGAGGAACGTCAGCATCTCCTGCTGCTTGGCGCCGCCGACGAAGATGTCACCATCGGTCGCGAGGGCCGCGCACGCCCAGGAGGCGGCTTCGTTGCGATCGAAGATGCAGCGGTGCTCGTAGCCATTGAGCGAATCGACGCCTTCGATGACGATGACGCGGTTCGGCTCGTAGGAGATGATCGCGCCCATCTTCTGCAGAAGCGCGATGAGGTCCATGATCTCAGGCTCGATCGCAGCGCCCCGGAGCTCCGTCGTCCCCTTGGCGCGGACGGCGGTGAGCAGCACCTGTTCGGTCGCTCCGACGCTCGGGTACGGGAGGTCGATGTTCGCGCCGTGCAGGCCGTTCGGTGCCGACAGGCGGATGCCGCTCGGAAGCTTGTCGACCGTGGCCCCGAAGGCGCGCAGAGCGTCGAGGTGGAAGTCGATCGGACGGTCTCCGATGCGGCATCCGCCGAGGTCGGGGATGAAGGCCTGGCCGAGGAGGTGCAGGAGCGGTCCGCAGAACAGGATCGGGATGCGGGACGCCCCGGCGTGCGCATCGATCTCCTCCATGTGGGCAGATACCGCGCCCCGAGGGTCGAGCCGAAGTTCGCCCGGCTCGCCGTCTTCGATCTGCACCCCGTGCACCTCGAGGAGCGATCGCACGACCTGCACGTCACTGATGTCGGGGACATCGCGCAGCACGCTCTCGGTGGAGCCGAGGAGCGACGCGACCATGGCCTTGGTGGCGAGGTTCTTCGCGCCCTTGACCTCGATGCGCCCCTTGAGCGGACGTCCGCCGTGGATCTCGATGACGTCGCCGGTCTCGTCGCTGCGGTCGCCGGGATTCGGCGTCGTCTCGCTGAGAAGAGTGTTCATCCGGTGGGGCCTCACTTGCGTCATCGAGGAGTGGTGGACAGATGTCGTCCCCGTTGTGCGGGGCGAATCTGGGCTACGGGACGGGAAGTGTCCGCGGTCGCCACGCCTCTCGGCGCGCCTCGAACTCTGCGATCTTTTCTTCTTCACGCAGCGTCAGCCCGATGTCATCGAGCCCTTCGAGGAGCCGCCACCTAGTGTAATCATCGATGTCGAAAGTGACCTGGAGGGCGCCGATTGTTGCAGTGCGCGCCGTGAGATCGACGGTCATCGAGGCGCCCGGTTCGGCGTCGATGGCCGCCCAGATCGCTTCGAGATCATCTTCCGAGATGACGCCCGCGACGAGCCCTTGCTTGCCCGCGTTACCGCGGAAGATGTCGGCGAACCGCGGGCTGAGCACAACCTGGAATCCGTAGTCGCGCAGCGCCCAGACGGCGTGTTCACGGCTGGAACCCGTGCCGAAATCCGGGCCTGCGACGAGGATCGAGGCGTGCTGGAACGTCGGCTGGTTGAGGATGAAGTCGGGGTCCTGGCGCCAACTGGCGAACAGGGCGTCTTCGAACCCGGTCTTGGTGACGCGCTTGAGGTAGACCGCGGGGATGATCTGGTCGGTGTCCACCGCGGAGCGCTTCATCGGCGCCGCGATCCCGGTGTGAGTCGAGAACTTTTCCATGATCAGGCCTCCACTGCCGTCAGAGCGGGCAGATCGCTCGGGCTCGAGAGCGTGCCGCGGACGGCGGTCGCTGCGGCGACGAGCGGTGAGACGAGGTGTGTTCGTCCGCCCTTGCCTTGGCGGCCTTCGAAGTTGCGGTTACTCGTGGACGCGCAGCGCTCCCCCGGAGCGAGCTGGTCGGGGTTCATGCCGAGGCACATCGAGCAGCCGGCGAAGCGCCATTCGGCGCCGAAGTCGAGGAAGATCTGGTCGAGTCCCTCGGCCTCTGCTTCGAGGCGCACGCGCGCCGAGCCCGGTACGACCATGACGCGGACGCCCTCGGCCTTGGTGCGGCCCTGGACGACCGACGCGAAGGCGCGGAGGTCCTCGATGCGGCTGTTGGTGCATGAGCCCATGAACACGGCATCCACCGGCACATCCTTCAGCGGTGTGCCCGCCTTCAGATCCATGTATTCGAGGGCCCGTTCGGCGGCGGCGCGGTCGTTGGGGTCCTCGAAGCTTGCCGGCTCGGGGATGCGGTCGTTGAGCGAGACGCCCTGGCCGGGGTTGGTGCCCCACGTGACGAAGGGCTCGAGCTCGTTCGCGTCGAGGAAGACTTCGGCGTCGTAGACCGCGCCTTCGTCGGACGGAAGCGTGCGCCAATACGCGACGGCGTCGTCCCAGTCGGAGCCCTGCGGGGCGTGCGGCTTGTCTTTGACGTACGCGAACGTGGTCTCGTCGGGTGCGACCATACCCGCGCGGGCGCCGGCTTCGATCGACATGTTGCAGATCGTCATTCGGCCCTCCATAGAGAGCGCGCGGATCGCCGAGCCGCGGAATTCGAGCACATAGCCCTGGCCGCCGTTGGTGCCGATCTTCGCGATGACCGCGAGGACGATGTCCTTCGCTGTGACACCGGGCTTCAGTTCGCCCTCGACAGTGATGGCCATCGACTTGAAGGGCTTCAGCGGCAGTGTCTGGGTGGCGAGGACGTGTTCGACCTCGCTCGTGCCGATGCCGAACGCCATCGCGCCGAAGGCGCCGTGGGTCGAGGTGTGCGAGTCTCCGCAGACGACCGTGATGCCCGGCATCGTGAGCCCGAGCTGCGGGCCGACGACGTGGACGATGCCCTGCTCCTTGTCGCCGAGCGAGTGCAGACGCACGCCGAATTCGGCGCAGTTGCGGCGAAGAGTCTCGATCTGCGTGCGGCTCGTGAGGTCGGCGATCGGCTTGTCGATGTCGAGGGTCGGGGTGTTGTGATCCTCGGTGGCGATCGTCAGGTCGAGGCGGCGGACGGGGCGACCTTCAGCGCGGAGGCCGTCGAAGGCCTGCGGGCTCGTGACCTCGTGGACCAGGTGCAGGTCGATGTAGATGAGGTCGGGCTGACCCTCTTCGCCTTTGACGACGAGGTGGTCTTCCCACAGCTTCTCGGCCAGCGTGCGGGGGTGTTCGGGAATGGTGATGCTCATGATGTCTCGTTCTCCTGGAGTCGGATCGGGCCCGTGACGAACTCCGCGGCGAGGGAGGCCTTAGAAGGAGGACTCGCCGCGGCCGCTAAGGAGAAGGAGCGCGATTCGCATTCCGACAGGCTATCACCGCGGGTGCCCGACCGTTTCGTGTGGTGCGTCTCGGGCTCTGCCGACGTCCCGACCCCGGGCTCGCGAAGGGTCACGATCGCACGTGTTCCGGCATCCGATCCCCGCCGAACGCGACCCTTCGCGATTCGGGCGCCCCTGCCCAGACCGCGAGGGGTCGCGATCGCATGCGTTCGGACGGTCGGACGGCGCCGAACGTGACCCCTCGCGTCCCTCAAATCCTCACGACAGCGGCGTGCGGCATCCTCCACAGCGCCGCCGTCTGCCGTGTTGTACCCGGATGCCGGATATCGCGGCATGCGACCTTGCTCCTGCCTTAACGCTGGAGTCGTGAATCGTCCGGGTCCGTTGCCCAGTCCACTCCCCGCCGAGCTGCGAGAGCGGCCGTTCAGCGTTGCCGAGGCAATCGGCTTGGGCGTCTCCGTGGCACGACTGAGATCGGGCGACTTGTCGCGTCCGTTCCACGGCGTGCGGATGCCGACATCCACGGAACTTGGTCTTGTCGAGCGATGCCGTGCGTACGTCGCTCGACGGGGCAGCGACGTCGCCATGTGCGGCGTGACGGCTGCTCGGCTGTGGCAGATCCCGGTTCCGTTTCGACTGTTGTCCGATGACCGGCTGCATGTCCTCTTGCCGCACAGCTCACGAGCGCCGCGCGGGTGTGGCGTGATCGGGCACAAGACCACCCGGGAGACGATCGTCATGAGGCTTCATGGACTCGTCGTCACCGACCCCATCGACACCTGGCTCGGGCTTGCGCCGATGCTGACGGTGGACGAGTTGATTGTCGCCGGTGACCGCTTGATCGGACTGCCGAATCCGTTCGCGACCCTTGGGCAGGTCACCGCTCGCGTTCACCGCCATGGAGGAGCGCGGGGCGTGAAGCGTCTGCGTGCCGCCCTGGACGAGATGGTCCCGGGGAGTCGGTCGCCACGAGAGACGCGTACGCGCCTCGACTTCATTCGGGCGGGGCTGCCCGAGCCGGAATTGAACGCGAGCATCCCGGCGCTCGGTGGTGCGTCGTACACCGGCGACATCGTCTACCGGAGCCAGCGGGTGGTGTTCGAATACGAGGGCGACCAGCACCGCACGGATGAGTGGCAATGGGCGCACGATCTGACGCGCTACAACGCGCTGACCGAAGCGGGTTGGCAGGTGATCCGCATCGCGAAGCGGATGCCGCGTGCCGACGTCACCGCAATGGCCGCGCGCATACTCGCCGCCCGCTGAAAATCGCAGCCCTCAGCTAGCCGCGTGGCCTCGTCATCCCGCGAGGGGTCGCGATCGGCTGAGTCCGCCTGCGGAACGCCGCACTTCGTGACCCCTCGCGATGCGGGGGTCGGGCCGGCGCTCGCGAGGGGTCGCGATCGGCTGAGTCCGCCTGCGGAACGCCGCACTTCGTGACCCCTCGCGATCCGGGAGTCCGGCACGCGCTCGCGAGGGGTCGCGATCGGTTGCATTGCGCCTGTGAACGCCGCACTTCGCGACCCCTCGCGAGACCGGAGGGCGGTGCTCGAAGCGGGCGTCAGTGCGTTGTCGGATCGGTGTCGGAACGCTCGACCGTGTGCGGCGTGCCCTTGTCATCCGCGACGACGGCGCACCGGTGGCCGGCGCAGCACCGGCATCCGCGACCACACCGGCAGCGACGGCATCCCGGGCCTTCGCTTTGTCCTCACGCGCAGCGGCGATGAGGCTCGCGACCGTGGCAACGACCATCGCCGCGATGATGACGACCAGGGACGTCCACGTCGAAATATCCGGCACCCAAAGGATCGGCTCGCCGCCGTTGATGAAGGGCAGTTCGTTCTCGTGCATCGCGTGGAACACGAGCTTCACGCCGATGAACGCGAGGATGAAGGCGATGCCGTAGTGCAGGTAGCGCAGTCGGTCGAGGAGCCCGCCGAGCAGGAAGTAGAGCTGGCGCAGCCCCATAAGCGCAAAGAGGTTCGCGGTGAACACGATGAAAGCGCTCTGGGTGATCCCGAAGATCGCGGGAATGGAGTCCAGCGCGAAGAGGAGATCAGTCACTCCGATCGCGGCGAACACGATGATCATGGGGGTCCAGATCTTCTTGCCCTTGACCACGGTGCGTATCTTCGCCCCGTCGTACTCGTCGCTGATGTCGATCGTGCGACGGAGGACACGCACGATGAAGCCCTCACGCTTGACTTCGTCTTCGTGATCGCCGCCCGGGAATGCCTGGCGCCACGCGGTGTAGACGAGGAAAGCGCCGAAGAAGTAGAAGACCCAGATGAACTGCTCGATGATCGCCGCACCGGCGAGGATGAACGCACCGCGGAGGACGAGCGCGATGATGATTCCCACCATGAGCACTTCCTGCTGGTACCGGCGCGGCACCGCGAATTGCCCCATGATCAGGACGAAGACGAACAGGTTGTCGATCGACAGGCTGTATTCCGTCAGCCACCCTGCGACGAATTGTCCGGCATATTCGGGGCCGGCGATGATCCACATCAGCACTGCGAAGATCAGCGCCAGCACGATGTAGAACGTCACCCAGAGGGTGGATTCCCTTGTTGAGGGGATGTGCGGCCGCTTGAGGATCAGCAGCAGGTCACCGAGCAGAATCAGCGTCAGGATGACCAGCGAACCGATCTCAAACCAGAGGGGAAGAACCATTGCGGCCTTTCGGAGGGATGACGAATCGTCGAAAGTCTCTCCCCCGCATGCGCGGCGCGCGCCCGGGGCCTCGGCGGCAAGACCCGTGGTGACGGACGCGCGAGATTGGGATACTCCCTCTCGCTGGACATACATTACAGGTGGATGCCGCCCCCGAAGACGATCTGACGCGATCTGTGAGTCGATCTGAGACGATCTTGTTCTTCTCGACACTGTGTGAGTGAGAGACGATGGGAATCCCATGACCGACACAGTCGAGCGCAGCGATGCCGAACTGGTCGCTGCCGCGGCGGATGGCAGCGAGCACGCTTTCCGCGCGCTGTACCGGGCGTACGTACGACCGGTCTACTGGCTGGCACACGGCCTGCTGGGCAATGCACCGGATGCCGAGGATGTCACGCAGGAGACGTTCGTCGCGGCCTGGCGCAAGCTCCCAGGCCTCGAACTGGCGAGCGATTCGCTGTTGCCGTGGCTCGTGACGATCTGCCGATTCCAGAGCGCCAATCGCATTCGCCGTCAGCAGCGCGAGCGTGCGCAGTCGGGCGGTGTCGTCGATGAGACGCTGCCGTCGACGGTGGATGTCGAACGTCAAGTGCTGGATGCCGCGATGGTCGAACAGATTCTGCGGCAGGTCGGGCGGCTCAGCCCTCTCGATCAGCAGATCTTCCGGCTGTGCGCGGCCGAGGGATACGGCTACCAGTCGGCCGCCGATGAGCTCGGCGTGACGCACGGTGTGGTTCGAAATCGCCTCTCCCGCATCCGCACTCAGGTGCGGACTGCCGTCGAAACGGAGGGGTCATGAACACCGAAAACGATCAACTGCCAGAACCGCCGGAAATACCGGAACTGCCGGAGATCAGTGATCAGCGCGTCGATGAGATCGAAGCGGCGGTCTTCGCAGATATCGCACGGGACCGGTCGAATGAGCGGGTGCGGGATGCCGAGGGTGCGCGCTCGGCGCGAGCCCGACGCGCACGGCGGCGGACCTGGTGGATCGCGGGTGGTGCGGCGGCCGGTGTGATCGTCGTCGCGGCGTTCATCGCGCCCAGCGTCGGGAACATCGTGAGCCCGATGTCGGGTTCAGCCGATAGCGCGCCGCAGGGTGCCACGAGCGAACAGTTCGACGGGGGTGGATCGGCTGCCGAGCCCGCGACGGACGAGTCGCTCGGAGTCGCCGAATCCGCGGCAGACGGCAGCGTCGGAGCCGATGGATCCGCTGATTCGAGTGCGGCGCAACGTGAGGTCATCGCGACCGCGTCCGCGACGGTCACCGTCGACGACGTCGAGGACGCTGCACACGAGGTCGCCGCCGCTGCCGAGGCTGCTGGTGGCTACGTCGAGTCGATGAGCGTCGGCGCAGACGGCCAGGTCTATACCGACTTGCCGGCGGACGGAACCTCATATCCGACGAGCGGAGCCTGGGTAACGGTGCGGGTGCCGGCGGACGAACTGACATCCGTCACGGAGGGACTGGCTGACATCGGCGACGTGACCGCGACGCAGGTCTCCCGCCAGGACGTGACCGAGCAATCCGTCGACCTGCAGGCGCGTATCGATGCAGGGCAGGCTTCCGTCGATCGGCTGACGGCGCTGATGGGCGAAGCGACGTCGGTCGCTGATCTGATTGCCGCTGAGAGCGCTCTGGCCGAACGTCAGGCGGATCTCGAATCGCTGCAGCAGCAACTGACCTACCTCGACAGCCAGGTCGCGATGTCGACGCTCACCGTGAACCTCGTGTCGACGCCCGAGACAGTGTCTGCCGACCCTGCCGGATTCGGCGATGGGGTCGCAGCAGGGTGGAACGGCCTGGTCGCGACACTCAACGGATTGGTCGTCGCGATCGGATTCCTGCTCCCCTGGCTGCTGGTGATCGGCGTGATCGCGCTGATCGTGTGGGGCATCCTTCGCGCGGTACGGCGGCGTCGCGCCCGCGCGTCGCAAACGTCGCGTGCTTCGTCAACGGCCGCGTCCTCGGACGACGCGGCGGAGTAGCCCCGGCTCGCGAGGGCTAGAGTCCGAGGGTGCGGAGCGCGGCATCCATTCGCGCGGTCATCAGGTCGTACCCCGCGTCGTTCGGGTGCAGGCCGTCGCTCGCCATCTCGCCCTCGCGGCCCTGGATCCAGGTTGACGCGCCGGGGATGTAATCCGCGCCTATCCCGTCCGCGGCATCCTTCACCCAATCGATGACCGTGCCGAGCGCTTCGGGGCGGGCGCTCGTGTACCAGAACGGCTCGACGACGATGAATCGCGCATCGGGGAGCGCGTTGTGCAGCTTTTCGAAGTCCGCGACGATTGCGTCATCGATGCCCGTGCCGAGCTGGTCGTAGCTGTAGGCGTCGTTCAGGCCCATCGTGATGAAGACGATGTCGGGCTTCTTGGCGATGATCCGGTCGGGCAGGTTCGGCCCGGACGGGAGCCGGTTCTTCACGAAGCCGAGTCCGTTGACGCTCGGGTTGTATTCGTTCCAGCCTCGGCTCGCGCAGATGCGCGTCGACCATCGCTTGGAGGGATCGCTCGCGCCGGTGCCGAGTGTGTAGGAGTCTCCGTAGAACGCGACGAGCGGCGCGTCGGCGTCCGGCGGCGTTGCCGTGCCGGCATCGACAGACTCGCTCACCGTCGGTGCGCACGCCGCCAGCAGCAACCCAGCGGCCGCCAGCCCCGAAGCGATCATCCATCTCATTCGCATGATCGTAGTTCGGAGCGGGCGGCCGCGGTGGATGGGTGCTGTTCGGTCAGCGCTTCCCGAGGGCGAGGTTGGCTTCGAGCTCCTGCGCGTCCTGCCGGACGACGTATGCCGGCTGGTCACGCTCGAAGCGCCAGCTCTCGGCGAGCGGCCCGACGTTCACGGTGTCGAACCCGAACGAGTCGTAGAGCTCCGTGACCAGATCGGATGCCGGGGCAAAGTCGCTCGCGGTGGCCAGCGCTCGACGGCCGGGGGTGCCTTCCGGCGCGCCAGTGGTGAGGATGTCGGCGGCGAGGATGTGGTTGAACGCCTTCGCAACCTTCGAGAGCGGGAGGTGCTGCTGGAGCATCTCCGACGTCGTGGTCTTCTTCTCATCGAGCTCCGCGATCCGGCCGTCGCGCTCCCAGTAGTAATTGTTCGTGTCGAGGACGATCTTGCCGTCGAGAGGACCGACGGGCACCTCGCTCAACGCCTTGAGGGGGACGGTCACCACGACCCACTCCCCCGCTTCGGCTGCGTCGTGGGCTGTTGCTGCCGACGCGTTCGGTCCGAGTTCGTCGACGAGATCGGCGAGGGTCTCGGGTCCTCGCGAGTTGCTGATGACGACCTCGTGGCCGCGCGCGACGAGTCCGCGTGCCACGGCTGATCCGATGTGTCCTGCTCCGATGATTCCAACTTTTGTCATACCGGGATGTAAGGAGTCGGAGCGCTGCGGCATTCCCACGGTGCCTGGATGCCGACCGATGCGCCCTTGGTGCTCGTTGGCGAGCGAGGGTCGGACGGTGCTGACAGACTCGGCGAGATGAGCGATGACACCCGCGCCGCAGCCCTCGACGTCCTGCGCACGCTGGTCGGCCGAGACGACGCCGACTTCCATGAGGGACAGTTCGAGGCCATCACGGCGCTCGTCGACGATCACAGTCGCGCGCTGGTCGTGCAGCGCACGGGCTGGGGCAAGTCGGCGGTCTACTTCGTGGCAACTCTCCTGATGCGTCGTCGCGGCGCCGGACCGACCGTGCTCGTCTCGCCGCTGCTCGCCCTCATGCGCGACCAGATCGCGGCCGCCGAGCGCGCCGGCGTTCGCGCCGTAGCCATCAACTCGACCAACGCGCACGAGTGGTCCGACGTGCTCGCACGGCTCCGCGCTGACGAGATCGACGTGTTACTGCTCTCCCCCGAGCGCCTCAACAACCCTGCCTTCCGCGACGAACAGCTGCCTGCCCTCGTCGAACGGATGGGGATGCTCGTGGTCGACGAAGCGCACTGCATCAGCGACTGGGGCCACGACTTCCGGCCCGACTATCGACGGCTGGGCGAGCTGATCGCACGGATGCCGGCCGGCGTCCCGATCCTTGCGACGACCGCGACGGCGAACAGCCGAGTCGTCACCGACATCGAGGAACAGTTGGCGGGCACAGGGACGAGCACTCCCGTCGATGTCGTCGCGATCCGCGGTCCGCTGGCGCGGGCATCCCTTCGCCTCGGAGTCCTCCGACTCCCCGACGCGCGCGCCCGACTCGCGTGGCTGCTGACCCACCTCGGCGACCTGCCCGGCTCGGGGATCATCTACAGCCTCACCGTCAGCGGGGCGGAAGATGTCGCACGCCTGCTCCGCGAAGCCGGCCACGACGTTCGGGCATACACCGGCAAGACCGATACCGAGGAACGCGCCGAATGCGAGGCTCTTCTCAAGGCCAACAGGGTCAAAGCGCTGGTGGCGACGAGCGCGCTCGGCATGGGGTTCGACAAGCCCGACCTCGGTTTCGTGGTGCACATCGGCGCGCCCTCTTCGCCCGTCGCGTACTACCAGCAGGTGGGACGTGCGGGCCGCGCCACCGAGAACGCCGACGTGCTCCTGCTTCCCGGACCCGAGGATCCGGATATCTGGCGATACTTTGCCACCGCGTCCATGCCGACCCAAGATCGCGCCGAGCGGGTCATCGCGGAGCTCGGTGACAATCCGTTGTCGACTCCTGCACTCGAGGCGCTTGTCGACATCAGGCGTACGCCCTTGGAACTCCTGCTGAAGGTCCTCGACGTCGATGGGGCCGTCCGGCGCGTGCGGGGCGGATGGGTGTCGACCGGGAGTCCCCTGGACGTACGACGCCGAACGATACGAGCGCATCGCCGCGGCACGGCAGGTCGAGCAGCAGCACATGCTCGACTATGAGTCGACCCGCGGATGCCGGATGGAATACCTGCAGCGCACACTCGACGACGACACCGCTGTGCCGTGCGGTCGCTGCGACAATTGCGCGGGCATCTGGTATCCCGCCGATGTGGGAGCCGAGGCGACCGCGTCCGCCGAGGCCTCGCTCGAGCGCGTCGGCGTACCGATCGAACCGCGCGCGCAGTGGCCCACGGGCGGCGACAAGCTCGGTATCCCGCTCTCGGGACGCATCGCCGTCACCGAACGCGCCGAGACCGGTCGAGCCCTCGCACGCCTCACTGATCTCGGCTGGGGAGGCGTGCTGCGATCACTGTTCGACGGCGGGATCGGAGACGCCGGGAACAGTGATGCTGCGATCACCGACTCCGTGCGCGCAGCCGCGATCAAGGCGCTGGCCGACTGGGGTTGGGACGAGCGGCCGACGGCGGTCGTCGCGATGCCCTCGCGACGCCGACCCCTCCTGGTGGACTCCCTAGCGCGCAGCCTCGCCGCTGCGGGCCGCCTGCCCTTTCTGGGCACGCTCGGCATCCGCAACGGCGGACCCACGGGCGACGCGGGTGGCAACAGCGTCTATCGGCTCGCCGGTCTGTGGGACCGATTCGACGCGTCTGCGCTGGAGATCCCCGCAGGTCCCGTGCTGCTCGTCGACGACCTCGCTGACAGCCGGTGGACTCTCACCGTCGCGTCACGCGAACTGCGCCGAGCGGGCGCGAGCGCGGTGCTGCCGTTCACGCTGGCGCTCCGAGCGTAGCAACGGCATCGCGCCGGGCCGCGGCATCCGCTCGCCGACCGCTACGCCTCGGGAATCGTCGCCGTATCGATGACGAAGCGGTAGCGGACGTCGCCCGCGACCACCCGCTCGTACGCGTCGGTGACATCGTCTGCCGAAATGGTCTCGATGATCGACGCGATGCCGTGCTCGGCGCAGAAGTCGAGCATCTCCTGGGTCTCGCGGATGCCGCCGATGTTCGATCCCGCAAGTGAGCGGCGGCCGCCGGTGAGAGAGAACACCCCGAACTGCTGGGGCTTCTCGGGCAGGCCGACGAAGACCAATGCTCCCCCGAGGCGGATTGTCGCCAGGTAGCTGTCGACCGGGATGTCGGCGGAGACGGTGTTGATGATGAGGTCGAACGAGTTGCGCAGGGAGCGCAGCACCGCGGCATCCTCCGTCGCGTAGTACTCGTCGGCGCCGAGCGCGCGGCCTTCCGCTTCTTTGGAGAGTGTGCGGGAGAGCACCGTGACGTGCGCGCCCATCGCGTGCGCGATCTGGACCGCCATGTGTCCGAGCCCGCCCATGCCGATGACCGCGACGCGCGAGCCTGGACCCGCACCCCAATGGCGAAGCGGCGAATACGTCGTGATGCCGGCGCACAGGAGCGGAGCGGCGGCGTCGAGCGGGATGCCGTCGGGGATGTGCAGGACGTACTTCTCGTCGGCGACGATCTGCGTGCTGTAGCCGCCGTAGGTCGGGGTTCCGTCGAAGTCGCCGTCGCCTGCGTAGTAGCGGCCGTTGTAGGTGGCGACCATGCCGTTCGCGCAGAACTGCTCCTCGCCGGCGAGGCAGTTCTCGCACTCACGGCACGAGTCGACGAAGCAGCCGATGCCGACGCGATCGCCGACCGCGTGCTTCGTGACATCCGAACCGATCTCCCGCACGATGCCCGCGATCTCGTGACCGGGGACCATCGGGAAGATCCCGGCGCCCCATTCCGCGCGTGCCTGGTGGATGTCGGAGTGGCAGATTCCGGCGTAAGCGATGTCGATCAGGACGTCGTTTGCGCCGACGTCGCGGCGTTCGATGGTGCCGCGCTCGAAGGGCTTGCCGGCGGACGGGGTGATCAGTGCGGGGATGGTGATAGGCATTCAAAGATCCTTTCACGTCATGTCACGTGGTGAGTGGCGGTTGATTGGAGCCTGACTGCTGCGAAGCAGCGATCGGATGCCGCAACCCGCCGCGCCGGGCACAGAAATGCGCCCGGGGCAAAGGCCCCGAGCGCATTTCCAGTTGCTCTACCGCAGAGTCGGCTCAGCCGTTGGAGTCGGCGGTCTCCGTGGGGGAAGGCGTAGGCGAGGTCGCCGACTGCGTTCCGACGAGAGTCCATTCCCCGGCCGCGCATTGGTACGCTTCGCTCTCTGTCGGTGTCGGTGTCGATGTAGATGTCGCCGTCGGCGGTGCAGGTCTCGTTGTCGGGGGTGCCCGATCCCAGGAGGATCTGCGTTCCGGGTGCACCAGGAGCGCCGGTCTCGCCGGTCGCACCGGTTGCACCCGTCGCGCCGTCCGCACCTGCCGCGCCGGTCTCGCCGGTGAGGTTCTCCGCGGCGCTCTGGCGGATGTTGCCCGCGAAGACCCACTCGTCGTCGAGGAAGACATAGACATCCGAAGTGGTCACGTCGATGTACACGTCGCCCTGGTAGCCCTTGCCTGCTTCGGGGACACCGGTGCCGGCGCGGACGGCCGACCCTGCGGGGAGGATCTCCTCGATGGCCTCTGCATAGTCTTCGGACGTGGGCTGTGTGGCAGAAGCGGTGGGAGTCGCAGTTTCGACCGGTTCGGCGTTGTCAGCCGAGCGCGCAAGGCTCGCCCCGAGGAAGGACGCGACAAAGGACAGGAGCACGACGATGACGCCGGTCCAGATCAAGGCCGCCTTCGTGATGCCCGAGTGCTGGGGTGGTGTGGAGGGAGCATGCTGTGTCCGTCGTCGCAGGCACCACGGGTGCCGCTGCATCGGCCGGCGCACTCGGGGTGGTCTGCTCGACCGGACGCGTCGGCTCGCCGGGAGGCGTTGACGCCGGAACCTGACCGTCAGGATTGTCGCTCATTGGAAACCTCATCTTGTCGTGGTGGATCACTGAGCGCTGGCGGTAACGGGTTCAGCGCTGTTGGTCGCGCTGGGAAGCACTGCCGTGCTCAGCCTAGGAGTGCTGTCGCCGCGCATCCAGCACGCTGCGTGCGTTTCGGGCGATTCTGTCCAGCGCCGGGGTTAGCCGACGAGGACAGCGCGGCATCCCGCTCAGCGGGGGCGTTTGCGCCACCCAAAGAGACCCCGGCTGTCGTCGGCGCCGATGATGGTCTGTCCTCGTCGAGGATCAATCGCGTAGATGACATCGCCCTCGATCTTGTCCACGATGATGACGATGTCGTCGGGATCGACCTCATGCTTCTTCGGGTCCGTCGCCGTCGCGGAGCCGTCAGTTACGGCAGCGTCAGATGATGCGACGGCACCGGGGAGACCGGCATCCGGCATCCGCACGATGATCGTCTGTGCTTTCTCGGCCGCGGCCCGGCGACGCAGTGGCGATGACTTACGGAGCATCACACCTCCCGTTGGTGTCACAGATGACGACCTTGACCGGATCGGTCACCGGGTCCTCGAACGCCGAGATTGCGAATCCTGCCGCCGAAAGCAGCCAGCCCAGCGTGAAGAGAGCGACACCGGCATAGACGACGGTGCGGATGCGGCGGAGGTCGAAGTCGGCGCGGTGCACTACACGGCTCCAGATCGTCGCGATGGATAGCGTCGCCCGCCACCCCTCTACTGAGGCGAGCGAAGGGAGAATGGTGGCCGCATTCGCTCCGGGGCGTGAGCGGGACTGCATCGCGAGACCCGCCAGTCCGAACAGGACCGCCAACGAGACGACGATCGTCGATGCCACGCCGAGGCCGGAGGTGACTCGGGCGGATCCACCGATGAAGATCGCACCGCTGACGCCTGCGAATCCGATGAGTGCCGTGGAGATCGAGGCGAGCGTGCCGAACGCGCGTTCCTGGCGGCCCGCCTGTCGCAGGATCTCATCCAGCGCGACCTGCAGTCCGTCCTCGTCGACGGTCGAGGGCTGGAGTTCTGCAATCTCCAGCGGTTGGTAGTGGCGCGGCCACCAGCGCGCCTGCTTCGGAGGCGCGGCCCTGTCAGCGGTGTCACTCTCGCCCGTCACGCATCCCCCGATCTTCCGTCGTCAGCCGCAGTCTACGAGGCATCATCGCGCGGGCAGAAGGGTTGAGCGCGATGCCCCACACTCTGTCGAACATGTCGTCCAAGACAGGTGCTGCACTATTCGTATCGGAGTTACACTTGTCGTATGCCCACCTCCCGTCGTCGTCACATGATTACCGAGACCGACGACATCCAGCGCGCTCTGGACGCCGCCGCTATCGCTATGCCAGAGCTGGCCGCCGATCGTGCGGCGTTGCTGCGCAGACTTGTGGGCATCGGGGCGGAGTCGATGGCGGCATCGGGCGCGGAAGACCTCGCGCGTCGGGTCGTCGCGATCCGGCAGACTGCAGGATCGGTCGACCATGTCTATCGCGCGGATGAGGCGGATCTCCTGCGCGCCGAATGGCCGGCATGATCGTGCTGGATGCGGGCGTGCTCATCGCACACCTCGATCCGAACGACGCGCATCACGACAGCGCGAAGTCGTTTCTCGAATCCCACGTGTCCCACTCGTTCGCCATGAGCGCTCTCACCATCGCCGAGTGCCTCGTTCGCCCGGCGATGGCGGGAGCGGCTGCCCGGGTGGAGGCGACCGTGGACCTGCTTCAGATCGGGCGCGTGTCCCTCAACGGGAGCGACAGCGCCGGGCTCGCGCAGGTCCGCGCTGATACAGGTCTCCGCATGCCCGACGCGGTCGTCCTCTTCACAGCAGAGAGCCATGGCGCCGAGTTGGCGACGACGGATGCCGCGCTCCACCGAGCCGCGCACACTCGAGGCGTCTCCGCTCACCTCGTCTAGTGGTCAGCACCTTGCGGTTCGCCGAACGACGACTCCGATCGTCTCACCGCAACGTGATCGCCCGCACCCGCTCGGGAACTACCAGCGACGCGGCGCCGAGCACGACCTCGTCGAACATGGACGAGTCCGCGTGGTCCTCGAGGTTCATCAGGACGGTGCGGGCGCCGCGCGCTTGCGCCTCGTAGACGAGTGTCGAGGCGGGCGCGACGTTGCCTGAGGTTCCGATCACCCAGAACTCGTCGCATCCGACCATGGCGTCGGCGATCTCGTCGTAGCCGTAGACCGCTTCGCCGAACCAGACGATGTCCGGCCTCAAGGTCTGTGCGCCGCAGGATGGGCAGGGTGGCAGCGTGGCCAGGTCATCGATCCACGGATGCCGCTCGTTACAAGATGTGCACCACGCGCTGCCGAGCCGCCCGTGGATGTGGATGACGTTCGACGATCCGGCTCGCTCGTGGAGGTCATCGACGTTCTGCGTGACGATGACGACGTCGACACCCGCGATCGCCTCGAGTGCAGCCAGCGCCCGATGGGCGGGGTTCGGTTGCGCGAGGAGCGCTTCCCTGCGCCGCATGTCATAGAACGCGTGCACAAGTGCCGGATTCCGCTCGAAGCCCTCGGGCGACGCGACATCCTCGATACGGTGGTCGTTCCACAGTCCGTCCACGGCCCGGAACGTCGCGAGTCCGGACTCCGCCGAGATCCCCGCGCCTGTCAGAACGACGATCTTCACGACGACTCGCCTCGACCGGCGACGACGCGCACCACGCGGATTTCTTCGTGTGGAATGACTGTGGCCACATGGCGAGCCTATTAGGTCGAGCACTCGCCACAGGACTCGTGCGGCTGGTACGTGCTATCCTGAAGGTTGCCCATTTGGGCCGCATGTCTTTCCCCCGCCACACTCGCTGCGTCGTTGCAGCTCGCGGGGTCGCAGACATCCTGACGGTCAGATCGTCGAATCGACATCCGCCTGTCTTCCTCTCATTAGCGCGCGCACGCGTTCGTGCAGCCGCGCATCTCCACCTGAAAGAAAGCATCACCTTGAACACCCGCACCACCTTGTCCACACCTCCGACCCTCGACTGGCGTGAAGCCGACGACGATGTCTTCGTCGCGACATCCGCCGGCGAATACGCCGGATTCATCGGCATCACCCCGCTCGGCTACGAAGCGCACAGCGCTCGAGGCGAATACCTCGGCATGCACGCCAGCCGCGACATCGCCCGCGCGGCCGTTGCGGCCTCCGCCACCGCATCCTCCGCTCCGCGCACGACTCCCCCGCGGTCCGTTCGTCCGCTGCACGCTCGCGTGAGCGCGAACTCGGCTCCTGCTCAGCGCGACCGGAAGCGCGGCGGACGCCAGCGTCGCGGCGCGTCATCCGATTCGCGGCATGTGGCCGCCAAGCCTGCGGCACTGGCTCTCGTCGGCTGACCACTCGAACGACTCGCCCTGAGCGACACCCGCTTGCCTGTGGCCTCGTGGTTCGCTTCACGATGCTCTCCTCCCGCACGCATATACGCTCTAGACTTTCCACAAGTGCGCCTAGTGTCGAACACAATGTCGGGGGCTCCTGCGAGAATTGAGGCATGAAAGCGAACAGTGCATCCCTCGCCCCGGACGCTCGGGCGATCGCGCTGTTGGACGCAATCGTGCCGCAGTTGGCGGACGTGAAGAAGCAAATGGCGGCACTGCAAGCACGTGAAGCACGGCTGTTGGCGCAGGCTGATGAGGTCGCGAACCAGTGGGCGGACGCCGGCCGTTGCTGCTCCGACGCCGACTTCGCGCACCGAGCCGTCGCCGCGGAGATCGCGGCGGTCTGGCGGGTGAGCGACCGGACGGTGCAGGTGCATCTGGAAGATGCCACGACCCTGGTGACCCGGTTCCCCGCTACATTGGCGTCGCTGCAGACGGGGAAGATCTCTCGCTATCAGGCGCAGATCATCGCCGACGCGGGTGATCGGATTGAACGGCCGGAGATGCGAGCCGAGTTCGAGGACGCGATCCTTCCCTACGCTGAAGCGGAATCCGCATCACGCCTCCGCCCAGTTGCGAAACGTCGGGCCGAGTGGTTCATCGAGACCACCATCGCCGACCGTCACGCGATGGCACGCGCCAAGCGGCGGGTGGCCGTCACCGACCTCGACGACGGGATGGCGCAACTCGTGCTGCTCACCGCAGCGACCCTCGCGCACGGCATCTACGACCGTGTCAGCCAGATGTCTCGAGAGGTCGTCGTTGCGGAGAAGCAGGCTGATGCCGAGCGGATGACGGCTACCGCGGCCACTGATGCTGCCACCGAGACCTGTGATCTCGACCCGTCGATCGATACCAACTCAGCGGACGACGGTGATCCGGCTGCAAACGCTGACGAAGCGTCAGCAATCACCCTTCGGTCGATTGACCAGGTCCGAGCCGACATCATCGTCGACCTGCTTCTCGCGAGTGATCCCGTTGGGCACGTCGGGACGACCGACACGAGTCTCGGGGCGATCCGCGCCACCGTCCAGGTAACCGTTCCCGTCTTGACCCTCCTCGATGACCGGGTTGCCGACCCGTTCGAGGCCGTGACCCTCGGCGGATTCGGTCCGATCGATGCCGATACTGCCCGCACGCTTGCCGCCGGTGCACCGGGGTGGGATCGGATCCTCACGCATCCGATCTCCGGCGCCGTTCTCGGCGTCGACAGGTATCAACCGTCGAAAGAAATGCGTCGGCACCTGCAAGTCCGCGATCAGCACTGCCGATTCCCCGGATGTCGCATGTCGACGAGCAGATCCGATGCGGACCACACCATCGACTTCCAGTTCGGCGGGCCGACGGAGGTCTCGAACCTGGCGCATCTCTGTCGACGGCACCACACCCTCAAACATCAGACGCCCTGGTCTGTGGTGCAGAAGCGCGGCGGGGTTCTGGAATGGACGAGCCCGACCGGGCGGGTGTATCCCGATCATCCCAGCAGCGGCGTCCATTTTTCCGTCGACGCTGAGTTCGACCCTGCACCTTTCTGACTCAGGCCGGGAGCCTCGAGACCCCGCCGGATGCCGCCTACGACCAGGTGGTCTCGACGCTCAACCGGCAGGATGCGCACGCCGCTGCATCCTGAGTCGCGTGGTTGCGCGTTGCCGCCTGCTGCTCAGCTGAAGAGCTCCACCACACAGCTGAGCCCCGGTGCACGCGCAAGGCGCGCATCGCCGGTAACCAGCGGGGCACCCAAGTGTTCAGCGAGGGCGACATATCCTGCGTCGTACGTCGACATGTTTGCGCGCAAAGCCCACGCGCGGTCCCCGAGCAAGGCCCACGGCCAGAGATCAATCGGAAGCCCTTGCGCCTGCCTCCGGGATGCTTCGCCTTGCGCCGCAGTCAGGACTCCGCCCAGCACCATCCCCCTGAGCGCACTGTCGACCTCGGTCGGCAGAATGTGAGGGGCGTAGAGCACGGTGCTCCGTAGCCGTCGCGCAAGAGCGGAGGCCGCATCCGAGGGTGTGGTGACGATCGCGACGACGACAGAAGCGTCGATCACGACGGGTTCGAGCCGCGCCTGACTCGCTCCGCCGGATCGATCAGCGGCGGCCGGCATTCACCGCTCGCACGATCTCGTCCATTTCGATGTCGGGGTAGGACTGTGCATTCAGTCGCGCTCGTGCGATCGCCTCGGCAGCACTTGGCGTCTCCGCGAGGTTCCGCAATTCCGCGCTGAGGTACTCCTGCAGAGATCGCCCCGATCGCGCCGCTCGAGCGGCCAACTCGTCGCGTACATCGTCGGGAACCCCACGGACAGTGATCGTGACAGCCATGCATGCATTTTAGCGGCATCGCATGCATTGTCGATACAGCCCTGAAGGAGTCCAATCCGAATGCGGGCAAGATGTAACAAGCGCATTCGCGATTCGAGGAGAACCATGGACCGACCACTCAACGTCGTCGTGGGTGTCACCGGCGGCATCGCCGCCTACAAGGCAGTGCAGGTGGTCCGCGACCTGGTCCTCGCCGGACACGCCGTGCGCGTCATCGCGACAGATGCCGCACTCAAGTTCGTCGGAGCACCCACGTGGGAGGCCATCAGCCGGCATCCGCTCAACACATCGATCTTCGATGACGTCGCCGCCGTCCGGCACGTCGCCCTCGGCCAGCAAGCGGACGTCGTCGTCATCGCACCGGCCACCGCGAACACGATCGCGAAGCTCGCGGTCGGAATGGCTGACGACCTCCTCGGGACGACCGTCCTCGCCAGTCGCGCACCGCTCGTGATCGCCCCTGCGATGCACACCGAGATGTGGCAGCACCCCGCCACGGTCGCCAACATCGAGACCCTACGGGCGCGCGGGGTGACGATCATCGGACCCGATTCCGGCCAGCTCACCGGAGCGGATGTCGGACCGGGGCGAATGAGCGAGCCGAGCGTCATCGTCGCCACCGTCCTTGCTGCCGCTTCTGGTGATCGCGGAGCCGACACGAAGCCGCGGTGACCTCAGCGGGCACCGCGTGCTCGTCACCGCGGGTGGCACGCACGAACCCATCGATCCCGTGCGCTTCATCGCCAACCGATCGAGCGGCAAGCAGGGTGTCGCGTTCGCTCTCGCCGCCGCCGCGCGCGGTGCCGACGTCACGGTCGTCGCCGCGCACCTCGACCCCGAGCCCGCCGCCGCACTCGCTGCCGCCGGACTCCACACCATCGACGTCGTGACCGCAGCCGACCTCGCCACCGCGGTCGCCGAGCGCGCCGGAGCGGCATCCGTCGTCATCATGGCGGCCGCGGTCGCCGACTTCACGCCCGCCGAGGTCTCAGGACGCAAGATCAAGAAGACCGATCGCGGCCAAAACCTCGAACTGGTCCTCACCCGCACGCGGGACGTCCTCGGCGAACTGGTCGCTCAGCCGCGTACTCGGCCGCATCGTCGTCGGCTTTGCGGCCGAAACCGCCGACGACCGTGATGAGCTCATCGCACTTGCCCGCGAGAAGGTCGCCCGCAAGCCCGCCGACCTCCTGGTCGCGAACGCCGTCGGCGCCGGCCGCACGTTCGGCACCGACGACAACGAAGCCGTCATCCTCGCGGCATCCGGCGACATCGTCGCGGACGTATCGGGAAGCAAGCGCGTCGTCGCCGAGGCCGTGCTCGACCAGGTGGTCGCACTGCTGAACACCGGCTCGGCGCAGAGACAGCCGACATGACGAAAATCGTCGACACGGCGATTGCGCAGCCAGCGCTCTATCGCGAGATCGACCGCGCCGATTGGGCGCGTCTCGCACCGGAGATGACGCAGCCGCTGACGGATACCGAAATCGCACAAGTCCGCGGCCTCGGCGACGAACTCGACATCGACGAGGTGAGCGAGGTCTACCTCCCGCTCAGCAGGCTCCTCAGCCTCTACGTGCGTGCGGCGAAAGAACTCGGTGTCGCATCCAGCCAACTGCTGAACGAGCCCGACACCACCACGACGTTCGTCATCGGCATCGCCGGGTCGGTCGCGGTGGGGAAATCGACGATCGCTCGACTCCTCCGTGAACTCCTCAGCCGCTGGCCGGACACTCCCCGCGTCGAGCTCGTGACCACCGACGGATTCCTCTATCCCAACGCCGAACTCGAGCGCCGCGGATTGATGACCCGCAAGGGCTTCCCCGAGTCGTACGACCGCCGCGCACTCCTCAATTTCCTCACGAAGGTCAAGAGCGGCGCAGCCAAGGCACGAGCACCGAAGTACTCGCACCTCATCTACGACATCGTTCCGGGCGCTCACACCACGATCCGCCGGCCCGACGTCCTCATCGTCGAGGGGCTCAACGTCCTCCAGCCCCCACCGGGTGCAGGCGATGCGTCGATCGGCGAGCTCTTCGACTTCTCGATCTACGTCGACGCCGACGCCGACGACATCGCGCACTGGTACGTCAGCCGATTCATGTCGCTGCGCAAGGGTGCGTTCAGCGATCCCGACTCCTACTTCAAGGTCTACGCACAGCTCACCGATGACGAGGCGCAGGCGCGGGCGATGCGGTTTTGGAACGAGATCAACCTGCCCAACCTCGTCGAGAACGTTCTCCCCACTAGACAGCGTGCATCGCTCGTCCTGCAGAAATCCGCCGATCACACCGTCGGTACGGTGCTGCTGCGCAAACTCTGACGCCCGACGTTGTGGCCTCGGCCGGCCCGCTTCGCTTTTTGTCCTCCATCCAAAATTGCTGGATACTAGGCAGGTTGCACCCCCGCACCGATACCGCAACATGACCCGCCGCCGGTAAAGCGAAACCCATGACCTCCTCAGCGCAGAGCACGCCGCACTCCCTCGCTTCCATCACGATTGTCGGACAGGGCCGACTCGGAAGAGTGATGGCGCGTTCCCTCGACGCGGCAGGGTTCAACGTGACCGTCGTGTCCGGCCGGAGTCGCGTGATCGAGCCTGCAGGAGTCGTCCTGCTGTGCGTCCCCGATGACGCGATCACGCACGTGGCCGCGTCGCTGCGCGGGTCAGCCGAGTTCATCGGACATGTGTCGGGCGCCACACCGGTGGCGGACTCGGGCGTAGATTTCGGACTGCATCCAATGCAGACATTCGTCGGTGACGAGGGACCCGAAGCCTTCCACGACATCGGATGCGCCGTAGCGGGCACGTCACCGCGCGGACTCGAGATCGCGCAGGAACTCGCCACGCGTTTGGGCGCACGCCCGTTCGTGCTCGCCGACGACGACCGCGCCAGCTACCACGCCGCGGCATCCATCGCTTCGAATTTCGTCGTCACACTCCTCGCCGCCGCGGAAGAACTGACCGCGACGGTCGGGCTCAGCGAGAGCGATTCACGAGCGCTCCTCGCTCCCCTGGTGCGCAGCACCGTGGAGAACTGGGCGGCGCATCGGACCCGCCGTCGCCCTCACCGGGCCGATCGCGCGCGGGGACGTGACCACCGTTGATCGCCAGCGGGCCGCGGTCTCGGCCCACACGCCGGGCCAACTCGCGATGTTCGACGCGCTCCGCGCTAGCACCGAATTGCTCGCAGAGAAGAAGCGAGCAGCGGCATGAAGGTCGTTCGCACCATCGCAGAAATGCGCACCGCCATCGACGAGGCGCGCGGCCAGGGGCAATCCGTGGGGCTGGTGCCCACGATGGGGGCGTTCCACGAGGGACATCTTTCGCTGATGCGAGCCGCGCGGGCCGAGAGCGACCTCGTTGTCGTCTCGCTGTTCGTCAATCCCACGCAGTTCGCGGCGAACGAGGATCTCGACGTCTACCCGCGCACGGAGGAGACGGATGCTGCCCTCGCCGCCGATGCCGGCGTCGACATCCTGTTCGCACCCGCCGCCGAGGAGATCTACCCCGACGGCTTCGCGACCACGATCCACGTCACGGGCATCAGCGAGGTCATGTGCGGCAAGACACGCGGCCCTGAACACTTCGACGGCGTGGCCACGGTCGTCACGAAGCTCTTCCAGATCGTCACGCCCGACGCCGCATATTTCGGGCAGAAGGATGCGCAGCAGATTCTCGTGATCCGCCGGCTCGTGCGCGACCTGAACTTTCGGGTGCAGATCGTCGCGTGCCCGATCGTGCGTGAAGCCGATGGACTGGCGATGAGCTCCCGCAACGCATACCTCGACCCCGCATCGCGTGCCAGAGCGACCGCCCTGAACCGCGCACTGGATGCCGCACAGGCGACCGTCGACGGCGGGGAGACAGGTTCCGCCGCGGTCATCGGCGCTGCACGCGCGGTCCTCGTGGCAGCCGGCATCGAACCTGAGTATCTCGACCTGCGCTCCCCCGACGACCTTCGCGACCTCGACAGCGTGGGCGACTCGGCGTTGCTGGTGCTCGCCGCACAGGTCGGGCCCGCTCGACTGATCGACAACCGAATCCTGGAGGCTCGCTGATGCGACGCACGACGATCGAACGCGGCGCATGAGTTCCGGGCCGCAGACCACGGACGCGACTCCCGCCCGCCCCCGCACGACATTCGCCCGCCTGGCCGCGATGAAGGAAGCGGGCGAGCCGATCGTCATGGTCACCGCCTACGACCACCCGAGCGCGCAGATCGCCGAAGCCGCCGGCGTCGACATCGTCCTCGTCGGCGACTCTGCGGCGATGACGGTCCTCGGCTACGACAGCACCATCCCGGTCACCGTCGACGAAATGCTGATGCTCTCTGCCGCCGTCCGCCGGGGCCTGACATCCCCGCTGCTGGTCTGCGACCTCCCTTTCGGATCGTACGAGGTCTCCGATGAGCAAGCCGTGGCCACCGCACAGCGCTTCATCAAGACGGCGGGAGCAGACGCCGTCAAGATCGAACGCGGCGGATCCTCCGTCGATCGTGCCCGCGCCATCATCGCGGCAGGCATTCCTGTCATGGGCCACGTCGGACTGACACCGCAGACCGCCGCGACCATCGGCGGATACCGCTCGCAGGGGCGCACCGCCGACGAAGCGATCGCGGTCTTCGACAGTGCGCTCGCCCTCCAAGAGGCCGGATGCTTCTCGATCGTGTTCGAGGCCATTCCGACTCCGGCGACCGACGCTCTCATGCCCCACCTGCACGTCCCCGTGATCGGTATCGGCGCGGGTCCGAACACCGACGGCCAAGTGCTCGTCTTCCACGACCTGCTCGGCATCTACGACGGCCACGCCGCACGATTCGTCAAGCACTATGCCGAACTGCGCGAACCCATGATCGCAGCGGTCACGGAATACGCCGACGAGGTCCGCTCACACACCTACCCGCAGCCCGAACACGGCTACTCGATGGCATCCGACGAAGCGGAACTCCTCACGGCGGAAATAGCGAATCGACGGGTCTGATTCTCGTCGCGGCATGAACCCCGTCGCTGCCCCCCTAGACACCGAGGTTTCAGGTCTGCCATTCTGACCGTGTCGGGACGCCGTCGTCACGGCTCAAGACCTGCAACCAAGGGAGCTGATCGTGGCCGAAGTTGTGATCGTGGACTCAAAGGCGGCGGCGGGCGCGTTGGCCGCCGCTGAGATCGCCGCCCTGATCCGCAGTCGGCCCGACGCCGTCCTCGGACTCGCCACCGGATCCACGCCCACGCCAATCTACGAAGCGCTGCCGTCACTGCTCGAGGGCGTCGACGTCTCCCGCGTTCGCGGATTCGCGCTCGACGAGTACGTGGGCATCGACCCGCAGCATCCGGAAAGCTACCGCAACGTCATCTTCCGCGAGGTCGTCGAGCCGCTCGGACTCACTCCTGAACTGATCCACACACCAAACGGCGCTCTCGACGGCATCGAGCACGCCGGCGAAGACTACGAAGAAGCGATCACGGCCGCCGGCGGGGTCGACATCCAGATCCTCGGCATCGGCACTGACGGCCACATCGGCTTCAACGAACCGGGCTCCTCGTTCGCGTCGCACACGCGGGTGAAGACACTGACACCCCAAACCCTGAGCGACAACGCGCGCTTCTTCGATTCGATCGACCAGGTTCCGATGCACTGCATCACCCAAGGGCTCGGCACGATCCTGCGGGCACGACACCTGGTGCTCCTCGCTTTCGGCGAGGGAAAAGCGGATGCCGTCGCCGGCGCTGTGGAAGGCCCCGTCACGTCATCGCTGCCCGGATCGGCGATTCAACTGCATCCGCACGCGACGATCATCGTCGACGAGGCCGCGGCATCGAAACTGCAGAACGCGGACTACTACCGATACGCCTACGACAACAAGCCCGACTGGCAGGGCATCTAGCACCAGACCCATCCATCCGCGGGCGCGCGGGAATTCCCATCGCGAGGAGAACAACATGGTTATGCAGTTCTTTCAACGGCTCGGCAGGTCGATCATGCTCCCGGTGGCAGTGCTGCCGGTCGCCGCGATCCTCGCAGGCCTGAGTTACTGGATCAAGGGAGCTACGGGAGGTGCAAATCTCGTCTCGACGTTCCTGGGCGCAGCGGGTGGCGCACTCCTCGATAACATGGCGCTCCTGTTCGCGATCGGCATCTCGATCGGCATGGCGAAGAAGAGCGACGGCACCTCAGCTCTCGCGGGACTCGTCGCGTGGCTGGTCGTCACGACGCTGCTGAAGCCCGAAACGGTGATGCTCTTCATCGGCGCCGGCAACGTCAACGAAGTCGACCCCGCCTTCCTGAAGGTGCAGAACGTCTTCATCGGCATCATGTGCGGTCTCATCGGCGCGTACTGCTACAACCATTTCAAGGACACGAAACTGCCCGACGCCCTGTCGTTCTTCTCCGGCAAGCGCTCGGTCGCCATCGTCACCGCGGCGGTTTCGCTGGTCTTCGCGATCATTCTCTTCTTTGTCTGGCCGTTCGTTTACGGCGGACTCGTCCTCTTCGGTGAGTGGATCGTGACCCTGGGCCCGTTTGGAACCGGTATCTACGGCTTCCTCAACCGTCTGCTCATTCCCGTCGGTCTCCACCATGCGCTGAACTCGGTCTTCTGGTTCGACGTGGCCGGCATCAACGACCTCAACAACTTCCTGAACGGCACAGGCACGTACGGTGTCACCGGCCAATACATGACCGGGTTCTTCCCGATCATGATGTTCGGCCTGCCCGGCGCCGCGCTCGCCATGTACCTGACCGCGAAGACGAGCCGCAAGAAGCTCGCGTACGGCATCCTGCTCGCCGGTGCGATCTCTTCCTTCTTCGTCGGTGTGACGGAGCCCCTCGAGTTCTCCTTCATGTTCCTCGCCCCCGTCCTCTACCTCATCCACGCGGTGTTCATGGGGATCTCGATGTTCATCAGCCAGATACTGCCGGTACGAATGGGGTTCGGGTTCTCCGGAGGGTTCATCGACCTCGTGCTCGGCTGGGCGAATCCGATGGCCCAGAATCCGTGGCTCATCCCCGTCATGGGCATCGCCTGGTTCTTCATCTACTTCTTCGTCTTCTATTTCTTCATCAAGCGCTTCAACCTGAAGACGCCTGGACGAGAAGACGACGAGATCCTCGAAGAGGGCACCGAGTACGACACGCACTCGAAGGACGACGGTTACAACATGACCGCGGCCCGGTTCATCGTGGCCCTCGGCGGAAAAGAGAACATCACCGACCTCGACAACTGCGCCACCCGGTTGCGGATGGAGATCGCCGATGTCTCGCAGGTCGATGACGTCGCCCTCAAGCGTGCGGGTGCAGCCGGCACGATGAAGACCGGCGGACACTCCGTGCAGGTGGTCTACGGGCTGAACGTGCAGTTCGTGAAGGATGCCATGGAGCGCGTCATGTCAGGCGAGGTCGAGATGCCGGCCACTGCGCCCGACCCGGGCGTGCATTCGGGCGGTGTCGCCACCGCGACCCAGGCGCCGACCACGATCACGATGCGCCAGCCCGTCGCGGGCACGGTCGTGCCACTGTCGCAAGTGCCCGACGCGACCTTCGCCCAGGGAATCATGGGTCCGGGAATCGCGATCGAACCGTCCGGCAACACCGTGGTGGCGCCGGCGGACGGGACCGTGGAAGCGACGTTCGACTCGAGCCATGCCGTCGCACTGAAGCTCGACGATGGTACGGAACTGCTCATCCACGTCGGCATCGACACCGTCGAGATGAAGGGTGACGGGTTCCAGACACTCGTGGAGAAGGGCAAGTGGGTCGCGCAAGGGACCGAGTTGCTGCGCTTCGACCTCGCGAAGATCAAGGCCGCCGGACACCCCTCCATCACGCCCGTGATCGTCCTCAACAACGAGAACGCCACGGTCGAGTTCTCCGGATGACGGAGCCCCGACCAGTGGGCGGGGTTGCTGTCGAGATCGCGGTGCAGGATGCCGCGGGAGCGCGGCTCGCCCTGGATGCCGGTGCGGACCGTCTCGAGCTCTGCCAAGCGCTCGAGACGGGCGGCCTCACACCCTCGCTGGGCATCCTCGAGGCCGTGCTCGCCGCGGTCGACCCCACCACCGTGAACGTGTTGGTGCGGCCTCGCGCGGGCGGCTTCGTCTATGCGGACGACGAGGTCGCCGTCGTCGAGACCGACATTCGGGCGTGTGCTGCCCGGGGTGCCGGCGGCGTTGTCGTCGGTGCGTTGACGGCCGACGGTCTGCTCGATCGTGACGCGGTCCGTCGGTGGCGCGACGCGGCGGAGGGGATGACGGTGGTCTTCCACCGTGCGATCGATGCGAGTGCGAATCCCCGCGAGGTCTTCGATGCCCTTATGGAAGAAGGTGTAGACCGCGTGCTCACCTCGGGAGGCGCAGCGCACAGCGTCGACGGCATCCCGTTGCTGACGGAATTCGTCGCGGCATCCGCTGGACGGATCGAAGTCATGGCCGGCGGCGGCGTCACGGTGGACGCCATCCCCGCGCTCGTGGCCGCGGGCGTGGACGCCGTGCACCTGTCGGCACGCATGCGGGTGGGGTCCGACGCACCATCCGGACCCGGTGGCGGCACATCCGGACACGACGCGACCAGCGCGGACCTCGTCGCCGACGCCGTGCGCGCCGCGCGCGGCTGACCACCCGAAAAAACGAAAACCCCCGGAAATCCGAGGGTTTTCGTGTTGGTGACCCCAACGGGATTCGAACCCGTGTTACCGCCGTGAGAGGGCGGCGTACTAGGCCACTATACGATGGGGCCGTTCACGCAACCGTTCGATTATGCCATGTTCCGCCGCGCCGACAAAATCCCGACAGTGATCCCGTCTTTCACTTGCCGCGACGGCGTCCCGGGCGTTGACTAGGCCCATGCGCGTCACCAAACATGAACATGCCTGCCTCCGCCTCGAACTCGAAGGCAAGACACTCATCATCGACCCCGGCTCTTTCACCCTCCCCCTGGCTAACCTGAAGCACGTCGAAGCCATCGTCATCACCCACGAGCATCAGGATCACTGGACGCCCCAGCACCTCGACCGCATCCTCGAGACCTTCAAAGGCATCCCGGTCTTCGCCCCCGAAGGCGTTGCGGCTGCCGCGCCTGGCTTCATCATCACGACGGTCTCCCCCGGCCAGAAAGTCACCGCCGGTCCCTTCGCCCTCGAGTTCTTCGGCGGCGAGCACGCCGTCATCCACAAGTCCATTCCGACCGTCGACAATGTCGGCGTCCTCGTCAACGACAGCTTCTATTACCCCGGCGACTCCTACACGGTGCCCAAGCATGCCGACGTCGCGCTCCTCGCAGCCCCCGTCGGTGCGCCGTGGCTGAAGATCGGCGAGGCCATGGACTTCGTCCTCGCCGTGAAGCCGCGCCGCGCTTTCGGCACCCACGACATGACTCTCTCTCAGAGCGGTCTGCAGATGGGACGTGCGCGTCTCCAGTGGGCGACGGAAGAGAACGGCGGGGAGTTCCTCGCCCTGGACCCGGGTGACGCCACGGATCTCTGACGCCGAATCCATCGCCACTGGATCACGGACGAAATGACGGATGCCGCGAAGCCCTCAGGCTTCGCGGCATCCGCTTCAATCTGTGTGGAACGTCCTGTGGAGATCAGGCCGCGTCGTGATCCGTCTCGAGGAATGCGACGAGTTCATCCAGCGCCTTGTCGGCTCCATCGCCCTCAGCCTTCAGAGTGACGACGGTGCCGTGACCTGCGCCCAGACCCATCAGGGTCAGGATGCTGCCGGCGTTGAGGTCGTTGCCTCCCTCGACCGCGATCGTGATCGGGATGCCCTTTGACTGGACCTCGGTGACGAACAGCTTCGCGGGGCGTGCGTGCAGCCCTGAGCTGCTCGCGACGGTGGCGGTACGTTCTGCCATTTCTCTCTCCTCTGAGTTTTACGCGGCGACCGGTTCTGCAGCAAACGCTGCTTCGGCCTGTTCCAGCTCCTTGTGACCGACGTACCTCTTCAGCACGACGATCAGGAGTGCTGATACGACCGTACCTGCCACAAGTGCCACGAGGAATCCCCACACCGGGTTGATGGCGAAGAGAACGAAGATCCCACCGTGCGGGGCGTAGCTCATGACACCGAACACCATGCTCAGCGCGCCGGTGATGGCACCTCCGACCATCGATGCGGGGATCACGCGGAGCGGGTCAGCTGCGGCGAACGGGATCGCACCCTCGCTGATGAACGCGGCACCGAGCAGCCACGCCGCCTTGCCGTTCTCTCGTTCGACGGGGGTGAAGACGTTCTTGGCGAGGACCGTCGACGCCAGCGCGAGGGCCAGCGGCGGGACCATTCCGGCACACATGACCGCGGCCATGATCAGGTAGGGAGTCGTGTTGTCGGCGGATGCCGCAGCCAAGCCGGTGGTCGCGAAGACGTAGGCCACCTTGTTGACCGGGCCACCGAGGTCGAAGCACATCATGAGTCCCAGGATCACGCCGACGGTGACCAGTCCCGCGCCGCTCGCGGTGAGCGCGTTCAGACCATCGGTCAGCCAGACCATGAGAGTTGCGATCGGCTTACCGAGGAACAGGATCAGCAATCCGGATGCCACGATGGATCCGACCAGCGGGATGATCACGACGGGCATCAGCCCGCGCAGCCAGCGCGGAGCCGGGAGGCGACCCAGCCACCAGGCGATGAAGCCGGCGAGGAAACCGCCGACGATACCGCCGATGAAGCCCGCGCCCATCAAGACGGCGATCGCACCGGCGACGAAGCCGGGTGCGAGGCCGGGCCGGTCGGCGATCGCGAAGGCGATATAGCCGGACAGCGCCGCGACGAGGAAGCCCATCGATGTCACACCGATGATGAAGGCCACCGACCCGAGGTACTGACCGAGTCCGCCCGCGGGGAGATCCCACAGCGAGTTGTCGATGATGATCGTCGATGCATCGTCGCCGACCTGGTAGCCGCCGAGCAGGAACCCGAGCGCGATCAGCAGACCACCACCGGCGACGAACGGGATCATGTAGCTGACGCCGGTGAGGAGGATCCGCTGGATCCGCGCGCCCCACGACAGGTTGTCCGCCGAGGTTGACGTCGTTCCCGTCGCACCTGAGGCGGCCACCCGGGCGGCGGAAGGGTTGTTCGCCGCGGCGACGGCTTCCCGGATCATCTGATCGGGCTGCTCGATGCCACGTTTGACGCCAGAGCGGATCACCGGCTTGCCGGCGAAGCGCCCGATCTCGCGCACGTCGACGTCGGTGGCGAAGATGACGGCATCCGCACCGTCGATGACTCCCGCCGGGAGCGCCTGGTAGCCGCTGGAACCCTGCGGCTCGACGATCAGGTCGACGCCGGCCTTCTTGCCCGCGGCGGTCAGTGCGTCTGCGGCCATGAAGGTGTGCGCGATGCCGGTCGCGCACGAGGTCACCGCGACGATCTTGGCGGGGCGGCCACCGACGAGCAGGTCGCTGTCAACGGCCGTCGCGGTCGCTGCGGCAACCGGTGCTGCGGCGACGGGGGCGGCGGATGCGTCGCCTTCGCCGATTGCGCCCCGCACGATGGCGACGACCTCATCGGTTGTCTTCGCCGCGCGGAGGCCGTCGGTGAAATCGTCCTGCATGAGACTGCGCGCGAGCTTCGACAGCACGGCGAGGTGCTCCTCGGCGGCGCCCTCGGGCGCGGCGATGAGGAATACGAGGTCTGCAGGGCCATCCGGAGCGCCGAAGTCCACGCCGGGCTTCAGCCGCGCGAACGCGAGGGACGCCTGCGTGACAGCAGGGCTCTTCGCGTGCGGGATGGCGATCCCGCCGGGAAGGCCTGTCTCGTCCTTCGCCTCGCGGGCGAGAGCGTCGGCGGCGAGGGCGTCGGCGTCGGTCGCTCGGCCCTCTGCGGCCACACGCGCCGCGAGCGCGCGAATGACCGCCTCTTTGTCTGCGCCGAGGGACTCGTCAAGGCTGACGAGTTTCTGGGTGATCGTGTCGGACACGGTGTGCTCCTCTTCGGTGAGTGTTCTACGAGCGATGCGGGGATGGGGTGTTGCGGGTTAGGGATTACGACAACTTGCGGATCGGGATCTCACCCGTCGGCAGGTCCGACGGAGTGGGGGCTTGGGTCCCGGGGAGGGATGCCGCAGCAGAGCCGTAGCGGATGCCGAGTCGAAGGCTCTCTTCCGGACCGGCATCGGCCACGCGCGCGAGCAGGAACCCGGCAAGGGAACTGTCGCCAGCGCCGACGGTGCTGCGCGCCTGAATCGGTGGTGGAGTGCCGAGCCAGGCATCCTGCGCTTCGACGAGCACGGCGCCGGCGGCGCCGAGCGTCACGAGCGCGGCGGTGACGCGGGACGGGACGAGCGTCCGCGCGACGGCGAGGACGGCGTCGGCGAGATCCGAGTTCGGGTCCAGCTCGATTCCGGCGAGTTCCGCGAGTTCTTCGTCGTTGGGCTTGATGAGGTCGGGAGCTCCGGAGTCGACCACGGCGTGCAGCGCGGGGCCAGACGTGTCGACGGCGATTTTCGGTGCGACGCTCCCCCATCGCCGGCGTACGGCGCGGATGACGTCGACGTAGAAGTCGTCGGCGAGGCCGGGCGGAAGCGAGCCGGCCAGCACGAGCCAATCGGAGCCCTCCGACGCGTCGACGACGGCGGCGATGATGGCCTCGGCATCCGCTTCGGAAAGGTTCACTCCGGGAAGGTTGAGCTTCGTCGTCGTTCCGGCAGGGTCGGTGATCGCGACGTTGGCGCGGGCGTTGCCGCGGACGGCAACCGTGCGGGACGGAAGGTGCGTGGCGCGCAGTGCGGCGGCGAACGGGTCTTCGCCATCGAGCGGCAAGACCGCGGTGGTGGCGACACCCGCAGCAGCGACCACTCGCGCGACGTTGATGCCTTTGCCGCCGGCATCCTCGCGGGCCGCCAGAGCGGCCTGCACTTCGCCCTCGACGAGCGGCGCATTTAGGGTGATCGTGCGGTCGAGCGACGGGTTGGCCGTCAGCGTCACAATTCTGCTGCTGCTCATGCTGTCGTTCATGCGGTCCAGACCTCCACGTCGGCGTCATTCAGGGCGGTGGCAAGTGCGGCAGGGACGGGCCCGTCGGTGACGAGCACGTCGATGTCGCCGAGCCCGGCGAAGGAGACGAGCAGTTCTGCATCGAACTTCTCCGAGTCGGCGACGACGATCACCCGACGTGCCGAGCGAACGATCGCGCGCTTGACCGCGGCCTCGTCGGGGTCGGGCGTGCTGAGCCCGAAGGCAGCGGATATTCCGTTCGTGCCGAGGATCGCGATGTCAGGACGCAATCCTTCGATCGCCTGCACCGTCTGTGCGCCGACGGCGGCGGCGGTGAGCCCACGGACCCGCCCTCCGATTGCGGTCAGCTGCAGGTTCGTGGCTCCGGCCAAGAGGTGGGCGACGGTCATGGAGTGCGTGACGACCTCGAGCGGTGAGCCCGAGTCGGCGGCACGTTTGATGAGCTGCGTGGCGATCGCGGCCGTCGTCGTGCCGGCGTCGAGGTAGAGGGAGCCGGTGAGGTCGCTCGCGAGGTTTTCGATCGTGCAGCCAGCGATGGCCTTTTTCGCGGCGCTGTGGCGGAGTGAGCGTTCGGCGATCGAAGGTTCGGCCGTGCTGACGCGCGAGCGGGAGACAGCCCCTCCGTGGACGCGGCGGATGGCTCCGAGATCTTCGAGCTGGTCGAGATCACGGCGGACGGTCTCGCTGGTGACACCGAACCGGCGGGCGAGATCGACGACCGCAACGCGACCGTCTGTGGCGACGAGGTGCTCGATCTGCTGTTGACGCTCTGTTGCGTACATCCCACATCCTTTGTGAAGTAACCACACGTTACAACACAAACGCAGGTATACACAACCCCCAATGTTGTTTTATCTGCAATCAACAACGACGAAGGTCCCGGCCTCCTTTGCGGGGCCGGGACCTTCGTTCGTTCAGCTGGTGAGGCTCAGGCCTCGCTCATGGCGGCGACCTCAACCTGACCGCGCGCGGCGAGGGCGGCCGCACGGGCTGCGAGCCGGCGCGTCTGCTCGGCCTGTCCGGCATCCAGCAGCTCCTGGTCTACCGCGACCGACTCGACCCGGCCCACACCGTTGTACTTCTCGATATAGGCGTCGAGCTCGGGCCCAGACGTCCACGACGTGATGAGGCAGTAGCGCGGCTCATCGCCGGGGTGCGTGCACGCGTGCCACAGGCGCTGGGTGTCAACGATCAGCTGGGCGCCCGCGGGAAGCGCGATGCGCGTCTCTTCACTCGGGTCGGTCCGGTTCTCGCGGAGCACGAAGTAGCTCGTCTGGTCATCGGTGAGGTTGAAGAACCCGCGGACGACCCAGCCGGTGCCGTCCGGGTTCAGACGGTTGTTGTCGTCCTGGTGCAGGTTGTAGAGGCAGTCGGCGTAGGTGTTCGGCTGCAGCTCGATCACGCGGCAGCGGCCGACATTCGCACCGGGCTCCTTGGCGCGACGGGTGAGGTCGGGAGCCTTCGCGGTCTGCGAGTCGATCCAGACGCCATCCTTGTCGGTGCGCGGGGGCTTGTGGTTCCAGAACCCGTTGCATTCGATGTCGCCGAAGGCGCTGGCCAGCGGAGCGAAGCGGGTGTCGCCCGACGACTTCCAGTCGTTGTACTCGATGTTCTGCCACTCGCTGGGGTCGAGCTCGCGGTTGTAACGGTCGAGGACGACGTAGCCGGACTCCTCGAGAGCAGCGGACTTGATGTAACCCATGATCCGGTCATCACCTTTCGATAAGACGGGGTCGCACGTTTTTACGAACCCAACTTAGGTAAGCCTACTTACCTCGACTGTCAGCGCCGCGAGCCAGGGCCGTGAAAATCGGACCCGCCGATAGGCTGGAAGACGGTTCCGATGCGATTCTGAGCGGCGAAACAGGTACACATGAGCACTGCCACGAATGTCGAAGCGACCGCGGTCAACACGATCAGCTGGCTCTCGGCATCCGAAAGGACGATCGTCGTCCCCGTGTACCAGCGGCAGTACCGGTGGGATATCGGCGGATGCGAGCAGCTGCTCGGCGACATCCGGGCCGTCGCTGACGCCGACGACGGGCAGACGCACTTCATCGGATCGATCCTCGGGGCCACGAGCGACGGCAACCACCTCGTCCTGATCGATGGCCAGCAGCGCATCACGACGCTGATGTTGCTCGTCGCCGCCCTGCACCATTCCCTCCGCGATGAGGAGCATGAGCTCGCCGACCAACTCGAGCAGGTTCTCGTGCGGGGCGATGACCCGGCCCGCACCAAGCTGCGGCCGCACCGCGCATGGGCGGACGTGTTCGAAAGTGTTGTGCTCGACCAGCGCACGGCGGAAGATGCGCAGCGCGAATCGCGGTTCGATGACAACTACGCGTTCTTCCGCAGCCAGATCCGGCCCGGCGAAGCCGCGCACATCTGGAACGGCGTGCAGAAGCTCGAACACGTCTCGATCACCCTCGGCGAGCGGGCCAACGCGCAGCAGATCTTCGAGAGTTTGAACTCCACCGGTGAGCCGCTGCGCGACCACGAGCTGATTCACAACTACGTCTTGATGGGTCTGTCGCACGCCGAGCAGACCGAGATCGAGGAGGAGTACTGGCTCCCGATCGAAGAGAACACGGGCGACGCGATCGGAGCGTTCTGGCGTCACTACCTCGTCATGCTCACCGGCCGTGAAGTCGCTGTCACCGGCGGCCGCGGGGTCTACGAGGCGTTCCACGATCAGTTCCCGCGTCTGGGCATCGAGAACCTGCGCGCGCACGCCGCCCAGTGGCGCGAGTATTCCGACATCTACCGGATGCTGCTTGATCCTTCTCAGACGCCGGATGCCGAGATCGGCCGTCACTTCGGATACCTCGGAGTCTTCGGCCGGACCAGTTTCCCCCTCGTCATGCGTCTCTATCGGGAGTACCTGCACGGACAGCTCGACCGTGACGCCCTGGTCGAATCCCTTGAACAGCTGCAGTCACTGCTGCTGCGCCGGACGATCGTCGGTGTCACCACCGACAACGTGGTTGCTCGACTCTGCCGCGCCGCCGATGACGGACGCGACGCGCTCGTGCGCGCGATCGCGAGGATCACGCCGTCTGATGAGCGCGTCCGCGTCGGGTTGAAGTACAGCGAATTGCCGCACGCAGCCTATGTGCTCGGCCGGCTTTCGGGTCTGCCGGTGCTGCACGGGCTCGCGATCGAGCACATCGTTCCCGTCTCCCCCGGCGATGCGTGGAGCGGCGACGGCGAACGTGCATGGGCCGAGTACTCCGACGATGAGCAGAACAGCCACCGCGCGCTCGCGCAGACCCTCGGAAATCTGGCCCTGCTGGAGATGCCGCTCGCCGATCGCGTGTTCGATGCGTCGTTCCCCGTGAAGCAGAAGGTGTACGCGCGGAGCGCAGTGGCCACGACGGCGTCAATCGCCGACGAGGCGTCGTGGGGAACGTCGGCCATCTCCGCGCGCACGCGCGCGCTCAGCGAGGTCTTCGTTCAGGTGTGGGCGCGGCCGGCGGTCGTCAGCATCGACGACGACGGGCTCACCCCGGTCCTCGATGCGCGAAAGCGTCGAGGCTGGCCCCGCGGCTGGCAGCGGGAATTCGACTACGTCGAGTATCGCGGCGAACATTGGGAGGTTCCCGACGTCAAGTACCTCTTCAACCGCATCTTCAAGCGGCTGTGGGCGGATTCTCGCGAGAGCGTGATCTCGTTCAGCGCCCGGCGCGGCGGTCCGGTGTACCCCGCGATGGCGTGGACCGGTCACTGGGATGAGTTGGGCGACGGGCAGTTTCTCTACATGGGCTGGGACTCGAAGTACATGCTGTCCGCGGTGCAAGGTGTGCTCGACGAGGCCGGCCTCGCCGCCGATGTCTTCGTCAAGTACTCCTACATCGGCGACGCGATGAAGTAGCGGCCGTTCGGCAGTTCAGCCGTTCAGCCGTTCGTCGCGGAGTCAGGCCGGGATCGCGGCAGTGTCCGAATTCGTCGCCTGCCCGGCGGTCGTCGCGCCGGGAACCTCGACGAGGCGTCCTGTCTTGACGTCGTAGATGTACCCGTAGACCGCGATGCGTCCGGGCACCAACGGGTGCGCTTTGATCCGGGCCACGTCCTCGGTGACGCTCTCCGCCTGATCCGAGATCGTCAGCCAGTCGACGTATTTTGCTTCGGGGGAACCCGGTCCGGCACCCACGTCGTAGAAGCCCTGTTCTCCCAGCGCAGCTGTCTCCAGGCTGTTTGCGAGCAGCCCGCGGATAACCTCGTCGGTGAAGAACTCCATCCCGCAGTCCGTGTGGTGGATCACGAACCACTCGCGCGTGCCGAGCAGTTTGTAGGAGATCACTAGCGACCGAATGGCGTCATCGGATGCCCGACCCCCGGCGTTGCGGATGACATGCGCGTCGCCTTCACTGAGACCGGCGTACTTCGCGGGGTCCAGGCGCGCGTCCATGCAGGTCAAGATTGCAAAGCCACGTGCCGGTGGAAGAGCCAGAGCGGCCTTGTCGCCGAATGATGTCGCGTAATTGTCATTTGCCTTGAGCACTTCATCGAGCACGGGCATGTCTGTTCCTATCGGTCACGGGGCAGCGGCGAATACCCGCTTTGTCGCCACAGTAGGTCCCATCACGTGACCGCCGGGCCGTATGACCCCGAGTTACCGTCGGACGCGACGGCTCAGGGCAATGGGGTGGCGGATGCCGGCGTCGGAAATGCAGAAAACCCCCGGATAACCGGGGGTTTTTCACTGCTGGGGTACCTGGACTCGAACCAAGAACAAAGGTACCAGAAACCTCCGTGTTGCCAATTACACCATACCCCAAGGGCGTGAAGCCGAAGCCGCACCAAGGAAAGAGTCTACCCGACGCAGTGCCCTCTGCCAAACCCGCGAGCACACGCGCGGCCCGTTCAGCCCAGGTGCTGAACGAGTCCGCCGAGGCGCTTGATGGACTCCGCCTTGCCGAGGAGTTCCATGGACTCGAACAGCGGCGGCGAGATCCGACGTCCGCTCAGCGCCACACGCAACGGGCCGTAGGCGATGCGCGGCTTGAGCCCCAATCCCTCGATCAGCGTTAATGCCAGAGCATCCTGCACGGCGGCGGCCGTGAACTCCTGCTCCGGCACGAGTTCGAGCGCACCGACGGATGCCACCAGCACCTCGCCGGCGTTCGCGGGCAGCCCCTTCAGCGCGTCTTCGTCGTATGCGGTGACATCACGGAAGAGGAAGCCCAACAGGCCGGGCGCCTCGCCGAGCAGCTGCATCCGCTCTTGAACGAGTGGTGCGGCAGCGTCGAGGATCGTCTGCTGCTCCCCCGTCGGCGGAACGGAGACGAGCCCCGCCGCGCTGAGGTACGGCACGAGGCGAGCCGCGAAGTCTGCGGGAGCGAGCATGCGGACGTGGTCGCCGTTGATCGACTCGGCTTTCTTCTGGTCGAAGCGGGCCGGGTTGGGGTTCACGTTGGCGATATCGAACGCCGCGATGAATTCCTCGCGCGAGAACACATCGCGGTCCGCGGCGATCGACCAGCCGAGGAGCGACAGGTAGTTGAGCAGCCCCTCGTGGATGAAGCCCTTCTCGCGCTGGAGGAAGAGGTCGGCCTGCGGGTCGCGCTTGGAGAGCTTCTTGTTGCCGGTCTCACCGAGCACCAGGGGCATATGTCCGAACCGTGGCACGAAGTCGGTCACGCCGGCATCGATGAGCGCGCTGTAGAGGGCGAGCTGCCGTGCGGTCGACGGCATGAGGTCCTCGCCGCGCAGCACGTGTGTGATCCCCATGAGCGCATCGTCGACGGGGTTCACGAACGTGTACAGCGGGACGCCGCCCGCGCGCACGATCACGAAGTCGGGGAACGATCCCGCCGGGAAGGTCACCTCGCCGCGGATGAGGTCGACATAGGTGAGGTCGTGATCAGGGACGCGCAAACGCCACGCCGGCTCGCGGCCCTCGGCCTTGAAGGCCGCCTTCTGCTCGTCGGTGAGGCCGCGGTCGTAGTTGTCGTAGCCGAGCTGCTTGGCACGGCCGGCATCCGCATTGCGAAGGTCGATCTCTTCGGCCGTCGAATACGACTCATAGACAGCGCCGGCCGCGATCAGCTTGTCGAGCACGCCGCGGTAGAGGTCGTGGCGCTGCGACTGCCGGTACGGCGCGTGCGGCCCGCCCTTTTCGACGCCCTCATCCCAATCGATCTCGAGCCAGCGCAGCGCTTCGAGAAGCTGCTGGTAGCTCTCTTCACTGTCGCGTGCGGCATCGGTGTCTTCGATGCGGAACACCATCGAGCCGCCATTGTGGCGCGCATATGCCCAGTTGAACAGGGCGGTGCGCACCAGCCCGACGTGCGGAAGACCCGTCGGCGATGGGCAGAATCGGACGCGAACGTCGGTTCCGGAGGCGGTCGTGGTGCGGGGATCGGGTGCAGAAGACATCGGTCTCAGCTTAGTTCGCCGAGGGTTCGCTGTTGGCGGACGTCTCTACGGTCAACTCCGTCTCCGCGGTCAACTCAGCGACCACCGTCGCGAGAACATGAAGTACCGCCGCTATCGCCGGTACCCGCTCGGCACCGTGCGCTGTCACCGTGTGCACCGTGCGCTCTTCGCCCGGTGGCAAGGCGTGGGTGATCACCCCGGGGAGGCGGGGAAACGATGCCACGGCCAGTCTCGGCAGCATGGCGACGCCGATGCGCCCAGCGACCAGCCCCTCGACAGCGACGAAGTTGTCGGTTTCGAAGCCGATCGCGGGTGTGAAGCCGGCGCGATCACATACCTCGAGGAGGTGTCCGCGGCAGCGGGGACATCCGGCGATCCAGTTCTCGTCGCGCAAGCTCGACACATCGACGCGGTCTCCGGATGCCGCGGGGTGCCCCTCGGGGAGCACCACCAGCAAGTCGTCCACCCCGATGCTTCTCACCGACAACCCACGCGCGCTCGACCCATGCGGATCGTCGCGGTCGCCGGGATAGCTGAACGTCAGTGCGATGTCCGCCCGGTCCTCGCGGACCGCAGCAACTGCGCCCGGCGGTTCCGCCTCGACGTAGGTGAGCGTGAGTCCGGGTTCACGCTGGCGCAGCGCCGCCAGCAGGCGCGGCAACACGGTGGGCGACGCCGACGGGAACCCCACCAGCCGCACAGTGCCCGATCGCAGACCGCGCAGTTCAGCGAGTTCGCCGGCGGCGGCTTCCAGCGCCGTCGTGACGGCGGGTGCATGCCGCGCGAGGATGCGCCCCGCCTCGGTCAGCCTCATCCGCCGCCCTGCGCGTTCGATGACAGGAACGCCCAGGCGCGCCTCGAGCCGCCGCATCTGCTGACTGATCGCGGGCTGGCTGTAGCCCAGCAATTCCGCCGCGCCGGTGATCGAGCCGGTGTCGGCGATAGCTTTCACGACGCGGAGCGATTGGACGTCGAGTTCGGGTTCGTCTTCGTCCTGCATGGCCATACATAACCATGCGGCATGCTATTCATGCAACACCGCCCGTAGACGAATGTATTGGCGCGGACGATGCTGGTTTCATGCCCAAGACGATGACCGACCCGCTGGCCGCACTGCGCGCGCAGTTCGGTGACACGCGTGGCTATCTCGCCGCGTGCACCGTTGGACTGCCGACCACCCAGACGCGGGACGCGGTCTGGGCCGACATCTCCGGGCGCCCCGACCTGACTCGCTACTGCACGGCCGTCGAGCAATCGCGTGCGCACTTCGCCCGCCTCGTCGGCGTCACCGTCGACCGCATCGCGATCGGATCGCAGACGTCCGTCCAGGTCAGCCTGATCGCCGCGGCCCTTCCCGACGGCGCCGAAGTCCTGTGCCCCGAAAATGAGTTCTCCTCGCTCGTGCTGCCTTTCGTGCACGCCGGGCGGGGCATCCGGGTGCGCACCGTGCCCCTCGCTTCGCTCGCCGACGCGATCACCGATGAGACTGCGCTCGTCGCGTTCTCGATCGTCCAGTCGGCGACCGGCGAGGTTGCCGATGCCGACGCGGTCATCCGCGCGGCATCCCTCCATGGCACCCGGACCCTCTGCGACGCGACGCAGGCCGTCGGATGGATGCCGGTGGATGCCTCCCGCTTCGATGCGGTCGTCTGCCACGCATATAAGTGGCTCTGCGCGCCACGGGGCGTGTCATTCCTGGCGCTGACCGCAGAATTCGCGCGCACTCTGACTCCGGTCCACGCCGGCTGGTACGCCGGTGACGACCCCTGGGCATCCTGTTACGGCGGCGACGCCCACCTCGCCGGGTGCGCACGGCGCTTCGACGTCTCCCCCGCCTGGCAGGCCTTCGTCGGTGCCGAGCCCGCGTTGCGGATGTTCGCCGATGCCGATCCCGACGATCTTTTCGACGCCACCACCGGCCTCGCCTGGTCGTTCCGCGACCGGATGGGGCTCACGCAGCCCGAGCGGCCCAGTGCGATCGTCACCTGGCCGGACGAGTCGGGAAACGACCTCGCACGCCTGACCGCAGCCGGGATCGTCGCCTCGGGGCGGAACGGACGCACGCGCGTCGGCTTCCACGTCTTCAACGACGAGGGGGATGTGGCACTCGCGGCAGTTGCGCTCGGCCGCTGAGGGCCGCTAGGAGGGCCCACCGAGAGGCACTGACAACATCCAGCAGATCGTGGCAGGATTTCGCCATGGATGTCGTCGCGTGGGTGATCGCAGCCGTCGCGGTCGTCGCTGTCATCGCACTCGTCTCATTCGCGCCACGCATCAAGCGCCACAATCGTGCGCGTCAGATCGCCGGAGGCGGCGCACTCGGCGGGATCGGTGCCGGGTTCGATTCGGTGTGGCGCCCCTCCGCCGAGGAGGCGCACGCGGCGTGGGAAGCTCAGATCGAAATGCCCGCTCCCGCGCCGACGCCCGGTGACAAGGGCGGCATCGACGACGGTGCGATCGTGATCGTCACGCCTTAGCGCTCGGCGAGACGGCCGAACGGAGACAGCACCGTGACGACCACGACAACGCCGAGCGCGACGAGCGAGAGGCCGCCGTACCCGATCCAGCCGAGGATCAATCCGCTCGTAATCGCCCCGACGGCGCCCACGAGGTTCATCGTGAGGTCGCTGCGGCCCTGACGTGTCGTGCGCAGCGCCTCGGATGACGCCTCCGTGAGGAGCGCCGATCCGGCGATGGTCGATGCGCTCCAGCCGAGGCCGAGGAGGATCAGCGCGACCGTGACGGCGGTGGTCGAGTCCTGACCGACAGCGGCCGTCAGAAGCGAAGCCGTCAGCAGTATCTGGCCGAGGAGGACAGTGCGGACGCGGCCGAAGCGGTCCGACAGGATGCCGAACACCGGCGCCAAGGCATACATCCCGGCGATGTGCAGGCTGATCGTGAGCCCCACGATCGACAGCTGTACGCCCTGGTGCAGCAGGTGCACCGGCGTCATGGCCATCACGGCGACCATCACGCCGTGGGCTCCTGCGACGGCAAGGATCGCGAACCGCGCGGCGACCGGTCGATCGGGTTTGATGATGCCGGCAATGATTTTGCCGCGCGCAGCAACGAGCCGCTGGGCGAGGAGGAGCGGGTCGGGCCGCAGCGCGGTCAGGTACAGCGCGACGCCCAGCAGCTGCGCGGCGATGGTGAACAGGTACGGCCCGGTGAGGGCGGGCATTCCGACCGCGTCGCCGAGCGTCTCTCCGGGTCCTACGAGGTTGGGGCCGAGGACAGCGCCGATCGTGGTCGCCCACACGACGATGGAGAGGTCACGACCGCGCGAAGTGTCGGTGGCAAGGTCGGTCGCGGCGAATCTCGACTGAAGGTTGGCGGCCTGGCCTGCACCGATGAGTGCGAACGCGACCAACAGCAGCGGGAACGAACGCACGCCCGTGCCGAAGACGACGAGGCAGACGCCGACGAGGGCGAGCAGCATCCCGCCGGCCAGTGCGTTGCGACGCCCCCGACGCCGGGCGAAGGCCGCGAGCGGGATCGCGAATGCCGCCGCACCGATCGTCACCCCGGCGGTGGCGAGACCCGAGAGCGAGTCCTGTCCGGTGACGTCCGCCGTGATGACGGCGCCGAGCGACACGGTGGCACCGAAGGCGAGTCCCCCGAGGATCTGGCCGAGCGAGAGGACGACCAGCGTGCGCTTTCGCGCCGATGCCAGTTCGGCGGGCGAGACTGTCAGATCGGACGGCGCCGGAATGGCACCGGCATCCGTCCGCTCCTCAGCCATGCGGATTAGGCCTCACGCATTGCGTGCGCCGTTGCGCAGGATTCCCAGTCCGGTGATCTCGACCTCGACAACGTCGCCCGCGACGAACGGGCCGACACCGGCGGGTGTGCCGGTGAGGATGACGTCGCCGGGCAGCAGCGTGAAGGCGGCGGAGGCGTACGCGATGATGTCGGCCACCGAGTGGATCATGTCGCTGATCGGGCCGTCCTGCGCGACCTCGCCGTTCAGCCGCGTCACGACGCGCGCGTTATCGAACGAGAACTCCGTCTCGATCGCGGGACCCAGGGGGCAGAACGTATCGAATCCCTTGGCGCGGGCCCATTGCCCGTCGGTCTTCTGCAGGTCGCGGGCGGTGACGTCGTTGGCGATCGTGTACCCGAAGACGTGGTCGAGCGCCTGCTCTGCTGTGACGTTCTTCGTGACACGGCCGATGACCGCTGCCAACTCGCCCTCGAAGCTCGTGAAGTTCGACTGCTTCGGACGAACGATCATGTCGCCCGGGCCGATGACGGACGTGTTCGGCTTGAAGAACAGCATCGGTTCGGCCGGAACCTCGTTGCCGAGTTCGGCGGCGTGATCGGCGTAGTTCCGACCGATGCAGACGATCTTCGAGCGCGGGATGACCGGCGCCAGCAACTGGACCTCGCCGAGCGGCACCCGCTCCCCCGTGGTGTCGAAGCCCGCGAAGAGCGGATCTCCTTCGAGGACAACGAGGTCCGGGCCGTCAACGATCCCGAAGAGGATGCGGTCGTCATGACTGAAGCGTGCAATTCTCACCGCTCCAGCCTACGGTGCCCCCGCGGCGACGGCCACGTGGCGCGCGTCCGGTCCGGTCCGCGTCCGCTCCCGCCTCGCGAAGGGTCGCGAAATGCGGTGTTCGCGCAGACAACCGAACACTTCGCGACCCCTCGCGAGGCTGGGTCCGCCGTCCAGACCGCGAAGGGTCGCGATCGGATGTGTCGAACGTGGCGAACCCCGCCGAATGCGACCCCTCGCGAGAATGAGCGCCGAATGCGACCCCTCGCGATGCGAGCGACAGGTCAGCCGTCGAGGCGGACGAGCCAGCCGTGAGTGTCTTCGCGGCGGCCGTACTGGATGTCGGTGAGCTCTTCGCGCAGCGACAGCGCCAACTCGCCGAGGGGCTGCTCGTCGATGAAGTCGGCACCCTTGAGCATGCCGATGGGCGTCACGACAGCGGCGGTGCCGCAGGCGAACACCTCGACGATGTCGCCGGATGCCACACCGCGGCGCCACTCGTCGAGTGAGACCGAGCGGCCCTCGACCTTGTGGCCGCGGTCGCGGGCGAGTTGGAGGATCGAATCGCGCGTGATCCCCTCGAGGATCGACGGCGACTCGGGCGTCACGATCGTGCCGTCCTTGTAGACGAACACGACGTTCATTCCGCCGAGTTCTTCGACGTTGCGGTCCTGGTCGAGGAACACGACCTGGTCACACTCGTGCTCGTACGCTTCGGACTGCGGGAGGAGGGATGCGGCGTAGTTTCCGCCGGTCTTGGCAGCTCCCGTGCCACCCTTGCCCGCGCGCGAGTAGTCCTCGCTGAGCCAGATCGAGACGGGCTTCACCCCTCCGGGGAAGTACGCCCCCGCCGGGCTCGCGATGAGGTAGTAGGCAACTTTCGCCGCCGGGCGAACACCGAGGAACGCCTCTTTCGCGAACATGAACGGGCGCAGGTACAGGCTCTGATCGGCGCCGGACGGCACCCACGCACCGTCCACCGCGACAAGTTCGCGCAGTGACTGCACGAAGTACGACACGGGCAGCTGCGGCAGCGCCAAGCGACGGGCTGAGCGCTGTAGACGGCGCCCGTTCTGGTCGGGCCGGAACGTGTGGATCGAGCCGTCCGCGTGCCGGTAGGCCTTGATCCCCTCGAAGATCTCCTGACCGTAGTGCAGCACAGCGGCGGCGGGGTCGAGCGTGATCGGACCATATGGCTGCACGCGCGGCCGGTGCCATCCGCCGCGCGCCGACCAGCAGATGTCGACCATGTGGTCGGTGAAGTGGGTGCCGAACCCGGGATTGGCGAGAATCTCCGCGCGCTGCGCGGGATTCTTGGCGGCGAGGTTCTTCGTCACGGAGAACTCGAGCTGCCCGAGTTCGGTGTCGTTGTCGGCGATAGTCATGTCACGTCCTGAGCGGGTTGTTTCGCGGGCGATGCCCTTTCGGATCCAGATTACGCCTGGAGCCGTGCGGTGATCGCGTCGCCGATTTGCGTCGTGGTCCTGGCCTCATCGCCACGGGCCGCGATATCCGCCTCGACCGCGTGGGTCACACGGGAGGATTCCGCCGAAAGCCCGAGGTGATCGAGCAGCAGGGCGATGGACAGGATCGCGGCCGTGGGATCGGCCAGTTGCTGTCCCGCGATGTCCGGCGCCGATCCGTGCACGGGCTCGAACATCGAGGGGAACGCGCCTGCGGGGTTGATGTTCCCCGAGGCCGCGAGACCGATGCCACCGGTGACGGCGCCGGCCAAGTCTGTGATGATGTCGCCGAAGAGGTTGTCGGTGACCAAGACATCGAAGCGACCCGGGTTCGTGACCAGGTAGATCGTCGCCGCATCGATGTGCACGTAGTCTACGGCGACGGCCGGGTGCTCCGTTGCCACCTCGTCGACGATGCGCTTCCACATTCCGCCCGCGTGCACCAAGACATTCGTCTTGTGGACGAGCGTGAGCTTCTGGCGACGCTTCTCGGCGAGGTCGAATGCGTAGCGCACAACGCGCTCGATCCCGTAGGCCGTGTTCACGGACGTCTCGTTGGCCACCTCGTGCGGGGTGCCCGTGCGGATCGATCCGCCGTTGCCGACGTACGGCCCTTCGGTGCCTTCACGGACGACGACGAAGTCGATCTCGCCGGGGTTCGCGAGCGGACCCGGTGCCCCGGCGTAGAGCTTCGACGGGCGAAGGTTGACGTAGTGATCCAACTCGAAGCGGAGCTTCAGCAGCATTCCACGCTCGATGTTCGCGTTCTTCAGCCGCGGATCGCCGGGCACTCCCCCGACAGCACCGAGAAGGATCGCGTCATGCGCCTTGATGGCGGCGAGGTCGTCATCGGTGAGCGTGTCGCCGGTCTCCAGGTACCGTCCGGCGCCGAGTGAGAATTGCGTCTTGTCGAATCGGATGCCGGATGCAGCAGTCGCGGCATCCAGTACCTTCTCCGCCTCGGCGATGACCTCCGGACCGATACCGTCTCCGGGGATGACGGCAAGCTTCACGACGCGCGACATTGCTCTCCTTGCGTGGCTGTGACCGCGGCGGTGGGCCTGTGTCGGCTCGTGATCACTTCTCAGTGATCACTCGTGCGCGCGGTGCGTGACCCTCCCAGGGTAGCGGCCGCGACGATGGCGGCGATCACGACAAGCCCTGCTCCGATGAGCGCCGTCGTCGTCACCCCGCTGTCGAAGGCGTGCGCAGCGGCGTCGCGGAGGGCATTGCCGAGTGCCGGGGCGAGTTCGTCGGCCGTGGCCATTGCTCCCGCGAGGGTCTCGCGGGCAGCCGCCGTGGCGTCAGCAGGCAGACCGCCGGGAATGTGCAGCCCTGCGCGGTACAGCGCGGTGAGGAGCCCGCCGAGCACGGCCGTGCCGAGCACCGCGCCCAGTTCGTACGCGGTTTCGGAGACGGCACTGGCCGCTCCCGCCTTCGCGGGCGGTGCGCTGGAGAGGATCAGCTCGTTCGATACGGTCTCGGCCGCCCCGACGCCGAGGCCGAGGAGCGCGAAGGCGACGATCAGCAGCGTCAGTCCACTCGCCGACGCGGACAGTGCGACGAGCACGTATCCGAGCACCGAGAACATCAGCGCCACCGGAACGATGATCCGCGCCGACACCCGTCGAGCGATCGGGACCACGAGCAGCCCCGACACGATCATCGCGGCCATACCGGGAACGAGAGCGAGGCCCGCCTCGAGCGGCGAGAGACCGACGACGAGTTGGAGGTGCTGGGCCACGAAGTAGAGGAATCCGACGAGCGCCATGACGCACAAGAGGTTCACGACGAGCGCGCCGCTGAACACCTTGCGCTCGAAGAGCCGCATGTCGAGCATCGGCGTTTCGAGCCGCAGTTGACGGCGGACGAACAAGATGCCGGACCCCACGCCCACCAGGAGGAGAACGATCGGAAGGGGGCTGAGGCTGTGGACCGCGAATTCCTTGATCGCGTAGACGATCGGGACCATCGTGGCGAGCGAGAGCACGACGCTGATCGGGTCGAACCGACCCGGCTTCGGGTCGCGGCTTTCGGGGACAAGGAGCGGCGCGAACACGAGCAGCGGAATCAGCACGGGCACCGAGAGGAGAAACACCGACCCCCACGAGAAGTGCTCGAGCAAGACGCCGCCGACGATCGGTCCGAGCGCGGCGCCCGCCGAGAACATCGTCGCCCAGACGGCGATCGCGAGCCGGCGCTGGTCACGATCGGTGAAGATGCTGCGCAAGAGCGACAGCGTCGAAGGCATGAGCATGGCGCCGAAGACGCCCATCGCTGCGCGCGCGACGATGAGAAGTTCTGCGGTGGGAGCGAAGGCTGCCAGCACCGAGACGGCCGCGAAGCCGGTCGCGCCGATCAGCAGCATCCGCCTGCGGCCGAACCGGTCCCCCATCGTTCCCATCGTGACGAGAAGTCCGGCGAGCACGAGCGGGTACGCGTCGACGATCCAGAGTTGCTGGATGCCGGTGGGGGCGAGATCGCGAGCGATTTCGGGCAGCGCGAAGCTCAGCACCGTGTTGTCGACCGAGATCAGCAGCACAGGCAGCATGAGCACCACGAGCGCGGCCCATCCGCGCCATCCTGCGCGTACGCCGAGGTCGTCTGCGAGTCGAATTTCTTGAGTCAATGTCATCATAATTACTTTACCGTCCGTACGGTACAGTATCAGATATGAACACCACGACGCTGGGCAAACGCTCGGTACGATCAGGCGCATGAGCAGACCGCCGCGCGCCCGCGAGAGTGTCCTCGACGCGTTCGAGGCCATTCTCATCGACGACGGTGAACGCGCGGCGACGCTCGAGGCGACAGCCCGTGCCGCCGGAGTGTCCAAAGGCGGATTGCTTTATCACTTCGGCTCGAAGGATGCCCTCGCAGAGGGGCTCATCGAACGGCTGGGAGTGCTGGTCGATGCGGACATCGCCGCGATCACCACGGCGGCCGAGGGACCGATTGCGTTCTTCCTGCGTTCGTCGGCGATGGAAGACGACCCCATCGACCGCGCGATCGTCTCGGTGTCACGACTGGCGCAGGGGGGACACGACCGCGCGAGCGCGGCGCTCCGCGACGTCCGGGAACGATGGACGGCGACGCTGCGCCCGCACGCCAAAGACGAGGCATCACTCGACCTCGTGATGCTCGTCGCCGACGGGCTCTATTACAACAACGCCCTCGAAGGCAATGGTGTCGCAGGTCCCGTCCCGACCGGCGCCGCCATGGACGCGCTGATCGCTCTGGTTGAGGGCGCCGCCCGCCGCTGAGCGGATGATCCAGCGTCCGAACGCCCCTGCGTGCGGGTGTCGAGCCTAGGCCGGCGTGATCTCGATCGGACGCAGCAGATCGGCCTGGATCGCGGAGCGGACCTCGTCGAGCAGGTCATCGGACACCGGCGAATCCACCGTGAGCACAGACAGCGCCTGGCCACCCGCAGCACGTCGCGCGATCTGCATTCCCGCGATGTTGATCCCCGCCTCGCCGAACTTCTGGCCGTAGACCGCGACGATTCCGGGGCGGTCGGTGTAGACCATGACGAGGTGGTGCTGCTCGATGGGCAGTTCGATCGTGTACCCGTTGATGCCCACGAGCTTCTCGATCTGCTTCGTGCCGGTGAGGGTACCCGAGACCGACAGCTGCGATCCGTCCGACAGGGCGCCGCGGAGCGTGATGATGTTGCGGTACTCGGGGCTGTCGCCATCGACGATGAGTCGCGCTTCGACGCCGCGCTGCTCGGCCAGAAGCGGTGCGTTGACGTACGAGACGGTCTCGCTGACGATGTTGGTGAACAGACCCTTGAGCGCGGCAAGCTTCAGCACGCTCACGTCATAGGCGTGCAGTTCGCCGTGTACCTCGACGTCGAGGCTGGTGAGCGGCGAGTGAGCGAGGGCGGCGAAAATCTGGCCGAGCTTCTCGACCAGCGGGATGCCGGGGCGGACGTACGGGTCGATGATGCCGCCGGCGACGTTGACAGCATCAGGAACGAGATCTCCGCCCAGCGCGAGGCGCACCGAGTTCGCGACCGACACACCGGCCTTCTCCTGCGCCTCTTCGGTCGACGCACCGAGGTGCGGGGTGACGACGACGTTCGGCAGGTCGAGGAGGGCACGCGCGGTGCCACCCTCGGCGGGCGGCTCGCTGGTGAAGACATCGAGACCGGCGCCGGCGATCTCGCCGGTCGTGAGCGCGGCGTGAAGGGCCTCTTCGTCGATCAATCCGCCGCGGGCGACGTTGACGACGTACGCCGTCGGCTTCATCTTGACGAACTGCTCCGCACCGATCATGCCGGTGGTCTCGGGCGTACGGGGCATGTGGATCGTGACGAAGTCGCTCTGCTCGAGTAGATCATCGAGGCTCAGCAGTTCAACGCCGAGCTGCTGCGCGCGGGCGCTGGTGACGTAGGGGTCGTATGCGACCACGCGCATATCGAAGGCCTGCAGACGCGCAGTGATCAGCGCGCCGATGCGGCCGAGACCGATGATGCCGACGGTCTTCTCGAACAGCTCGGTCCCCGTATATGCGCTGCGCTTCCACAGTCCGTCAGCGAGTGACGCGTGCGCGGCGGGGATGCGGCGGGCGAGGCTCAGGATGTGACCGACCGTCAGTTCGGCTGCGGAGATGATGTTCGAAGTCGGCGCGTTGACGACCATGACGCCCGCAGTCGTCGCCGACTGGATGTCGACGTTGTCGAGGCCCACGCCCGCCCGCGCGATGACCTTGAGGACAGGAGCGGCTGCGATCGCCTCGGCATCCATCTTCGTCGCCGAGCGGATCAGTACCGCGTGCGCGGTCGCGAGGGCTTCGAGCAGCGCCGGACGGTCGGTGCCGTCGACGTTTCGCACGTCGAAGTCGGGACCGAGAGCATCGATCGTCGCGGGAGAGAGTTCTTCGGCAAGGAGAACGACAGGCTTCGTCACAGGGGCGGTTCCTTTGGGGGCTGTGCGCAGAGGGCGCGAGGCAGATCGGATGCCGCGCCGCGCAGGGCACATTTCCGGGAGGGCTTATTTCCAGGAAGGCAGAGTGCCAGGGGACGGGCCGGTTTCAGCTTATCGCGGGTGCCGGAACGGTTCGGACCGTGTGACGGAGCGCGACGGTCACACGCTGCAGCGGAGAGCGTCAGTGCTGCGCGCCCACCATGAACCAAAAGGTCGCTGATGCATCCTGCCCGCGCTCGAGGTCGAGCTCCCAACAACCGGGGAGATCGAAGGAGAACCCGACGCCCCATTCCTCGCCGGGACGCTGGAACGTACTCCCGCCGTGGCGCTCGGGACCCCAATCCAAGGGGCGCGTCGAACCGTCGGGGGACGTCAAATGCGCGCGGAGCTCGCCCGCACCCGTCATCCGGACCACCATCTTGTTCGTCGTGCCGTCCGCGGGCAACGCCGCAGGCGTGGCCGAAAACAGCAGCGCGTAAGCGGTCACGCCCGACGATGCGGTTCCCTGCAGGACTGAACCGATGACCGGCGACGGCGGTGAGCATCCCGCCGAGCCGAGCACACCGAATTCAGAAGACGACGTCTGCGGTGCAGGCTCCGCTGCCGTGCATCCGGTCAGAGCGAGCATGGCAAGCACCACCGCGCCGGCCCTCGATCTGCGAGCCGTGTGAGAAGCGCCGTCTCCCATCACGAGTGGCCTTCGGTCAGGAAGCCGAATTCGCGATCAGTGTCAGCGTGTACGCGACGACGTTGAGCCAGAAGACCGCGGTCAGTGCGAGGCCGGCGAGCAGCACCAGTGCGAACACGCCCGCCGAGCGGCGCAACCCCAAAGCGAACGCCCCCGCGAACACGAGGATCGGGAAGACCACCGCGAATGCGAGCACGATCCAGCCCACGGCGCCGAGTCCCGACGTGTCACCTGCCTGTGAGATCAGGAGGGCGACGGCGGTCCAGACCGCGTACGCGTAGAACAGTCCGAAGAGCCCGGCGATCGTGGCGGTGAGCCAGGTCGGAGTCTTCCTCGACGCGGGGGGTGCTTCATCGATCGTTGTCATGCCCCGACCGCTCCGATCATGATGAACGGCCAGGGGACGAGAAGGATCGCACCCACGACGAGCCAGAGAATCCGGATCCACGTCGCCGATGACCGCGTGGCGATGACCACGACAGCGAACCATATCGCCGGCGCAATCACGGCGAGCCAGAACGCCGGTAGGAACCCGGCGGGAGACACGAGGAAATTCGCTATCGGCTGCAGCCGAAGCCCGCCGACGATCCAGCCGATCGTCCAGAGGAGGTAGATCCCGCCGAGGATGCCGAGACTTACCAGTGCCGCATTGCCCATCGCTTTCGGCTCGCCCGGCATCGTGACAGTTCCGTCAGCGTCGACGTGGCCGACGTCTCCGCTGCCCTTCCCGATTGCGGTGAAGCCGTCGGGAAGGGCAGCGGGAGTCTCGCCTGCGACACGCTTCGGCTGTGCTTCGAGGGTGGGATCGTCGTCCCCACCCCACGAGAGCGCGTCGTCGTCGCGGTCAGCCACCATGTCTCTCAGCGTAGCCGCACGCTGATCGGATCCCCGGAGCCAGACTCAGGGCCGCACTGGATATCCCAGTCCTCCGCCATCCTGCCCAACTCCTCTTCGGTGGCGCAGACGATGACCGGATCCGCAGCGTCGTCAGATGTGCTTCCCACCGCCGATTCGTCTTCTAGTGCGGGGTTCCATTGCTCATGCGCTCTCGACAGGCCGGACGTTTCCGGTTGCTGAGTAGGTTCGGCTTCCTCCGCTGCCAACTCCTCCGCAATTCGATCGGCGGGGCGGCCGGCGAATCGCGACGTCGTCCGCGTACCCTCGCGGACCTGATCCTCGGCAAGGGTCGATAGCTCCTCGGCGATGCGGTCGGCAGGGCGATTGTGGTCAACGTCCGGAGGTGGATCCTCGGCGACGGCCCGGGCGGCTGGCACCAGTGCATCGGATGAGACGGCCGCATAGGCTGGACCGCCCGCCAGAGCGGTCACGAGCGCCGTGATCACGGCGACGGATGCCAGGCGTGCCCGCTTGGAGGTGACTGACGACTCGATATGTGTATTCATTTTGTCCTCCCCAGGACTTGACGACCTCGATGGCCGGCTGATCACAGGTTGGAACTGGTCGATATCCGCATGGTCGTCCGCCGATATCCGCTCAATATCCGCGAAATTCACGATCATTGACGACGCGCCGGTCGCAGGCCCACACTGCAGTCATGACCATTCGGGTCCTCGGGCCGATGGATACAGGGGAATCGGCGCTCGGTGCGCGGGAACGCACCGTGTTGGCGGCCCTCATCGTGCGCCGGGGAATGACCGTGGCACCCGAAGAATTGGCACAAGCGTGGTGGGGCGACACTCCCCCGCCGACCTGGCACCAGCAGATCCGAAACTCGGTTGCCCGCATCCGCTCGCGGATCGGCCGGGATACCGTCGAGACGGTTTCGGCGGATTATCGTCTAGGCCTCCAGCCGGATTCGCTTGATGTCGTCCAGTTCGAGCGTCTCGTGTCGGGGGCCAGGCAGCGGTCGCTGCACGGCGAGCACGAACGCGCCGTCGATGCCTATCGCCGTGCGCTCGCGTTATGGCGAGGGCAGCCGCTGCAGGATGTCGCTGACTGGGAGCCCGGCGTCGTCGAGGCGATGCGCCTGGGCGAGATTCGCTCGAGCGCCGAAGAAGAGCTGCTGGACGCGCTTCTCCAGAGCGGCGAAGACCGGACCGTCGTGGCCGACGCGGAACGCCTTGTCCGAGAAGATCCCCTCCGAGAGGACCGGTGGGCAATCCTCGCGCTGGCGAACTACCGACTCGGGCGGCAAGCCGACGCCCTCGCCGCGTTACGCGCGGCGCGCGAGCGACTGGGTGACGAGCTCGGGATCGAGCCCGGCGCCCGATTGACAGATCTGGAGATGGCGATCCTCCGTCAGGATCCAGCGCTCGACGCGCCCGCTGTCACAGTGGCGAGTCAGGAGTGCCCCTATCCGGGTCTTCGCTCCTTCGAGCCCGATGATGCCGACCTGTTCTTCGGGAGAGGGCGCGACATCGATGCCGTCCTCGAGCGACTGCGTCCTGGCAGGGTTGTGCTCGTCGCCGGTCCATCCGGCTGCGGCAAATCCTCGCTCATTCTGGCTGGGGTGGTGCCACGCCTACGATCGAGCGGACGATCCGTCGCGATCATCCAGCCCAGCCGCGATGGGTCGGACGCGGCCCGTTTCCTCGCGGCGCACCACGCGGTGTTGGTCGTCGACCAGGCAGAGGAGATCCTCGCGCAGACGAGCGCTGCGAGCGGAGAGTTCGATGTCGCGCTCGCGACGGCCCTGGAGGCTGGGTGTGCGGTGGTGCTCACAGCGCGATCCGATTCTCTCGATCGTCTACGCGCGCTTCCATCGCTCGGTCAAGCCATCGAAGGGTCCGTAGTGCTGTTGGGGCCGCTGTCAGCCGAATCGTGGCGCGAGGCCATCGAAGTACCCGCGCGATTGACCGGCCTTCGGCTCGAACCGGGCCTCGTCGAGGTCGTGGTTCGTGACGCCGGCGACCGCACGTCGACCCTTCCGCACCTGTCACACGCACTTCGCCAGACGTGGTTGCGCAGAGAAGGAACCGTGCTCACTGTTGCCGGGTACGAAGCAGCTGGCGGTATCGCGGGTGCCATCGCTCAATCGGCCGAAGAGGTGTACCGCTCACTGCGACCGGAAGAGCAGCGTGTGTGCCGGGCTCTGATGCTTCGATTGGTCGAACGTGGGTCCGATGGCGTTTCTTCACGACGACCAGTCGCGCTGGCAATCGCGCTCTCCGATTCTGCACATCGCGCCGTCGCGGAGCGGCTGACCTCCGCACGCCTGCTCTCCGTCGATCAGACGTCGATCATGGTCGCGCACGAGGCGATCGCCACCGCGTGGCCGCGCCTGGACGGCTGGCTCCAAGAGGACGCGGACAGTTCGCGGATGCTGCGCATCGTCGAGTCTGCCGCGAGCAATTGGCTTGCTGCAGAACGCGATCCCGATGAGCTCCTCCGCGGAGCGCGACTCCACTCCGCTGCGACCTGGCGCGAAGAGTCAACGCCCGACCTGGCGCCCAGCGAGCAGGAGTATCTCGAAGCCTCGCTCGCTCAGGAAAGAACAGTCATCGGCGAACTCGAGTCGCGCGCCGCAAGGGAACGAGGTCGAAATCGTGCCCTCCGATCCGCTTTGGGCATCGCCGCGGGGATGCTGGTCATCGCCCTGGTGGCAGGTGTGATCGCGGGCATCCGGGCACGGGAAGCTTCCGCCGCCGCCACGGAACAGCGCATCGAGGCCCTTGCCGCGACGTCTTTGGCGGTGCGCTCCACAGACCGTGACATTGCCGCTTTGCTTGCGGTCGAGGTCGCGCGCCAGTCGCCGGACGATCCACGAGGTCGATCCGCCTTGCTGGGATCACTCACCGCCGCGGGTGGACTCGTATCGCGACGCATCTTCCCTGACACTGCCCGCCTCTCCGGCACCGTGATCCCACAATCCCGCTCGGCCCTCGTGGTGACCGAGTCGACCCAGGATCCTGACCCGGAGGCCGACCTGGCGCCGGCACAGCTGTCGATCGTGGACCTGGACACCGGAGAGATCACGCGCAACCTCGACGTGGTGCTACCCGCAGACGCAAGCCAATGGGGCCGGGACATTTCCATCTCACCGGACGGAACGGTCGCTGCCATCCAATCGCCGGGCTTTCGAGATCCCGATGACCCGAACACCTGTTGCCGCAATACGCTGACTTTCATCGACTTGCCCGCCGGAACTCGGCGTGGAGCGGACGTCGTCCTGGATACGCGCACCAGTCGTGATGCCATCTTCGCGGCGGACAACGCCGAGGTGTATTTCATCCACTCTGTGACCGCAGATCCGATGGCCATTGACACTCGGACCGGCGTGATGCGAACCAATGTCGTGCGTGATCCGGACGAATACTCCGGCGCTCAAGGCATCCGCAACGCGTTGGCACGCATCGGCGATCGTCTGTATGTCGGCGACGGATCGGCGATCATCGTCTACGACGCCGCGTCGCTCGCGGAGGTCGATCGGATCGATCTCGGATCGGATTACAACATCGAGACTCAACTTCTCCCGGATTCTCAGGGCGGCTTGATTGCCATCGGCGGGGAGGCGGTGATGCGGATCGACCTCGCAACCAAGGGAGTGACATGGCGCCGCTCATTCTCCGCGCAACGCTGCGAACTCGTGGAGCCGTCGGGCGAAAGCGGCCAACTCCTCTGCCTCGGACCTGACGGCGTTGCATACACGGTGGACCTCGCTGACGGAACGCGAACCCAGCGGGCTTTTCCGTTTCTCAGCGATTGGGCCTCGTCGATGGCCGTGCTTCCGGGGGGCGACGAGTTCGCCACATTTCTCCAGCGCAGTCCGAGTGCGATTCAGGTGTGGCGTTTGGATGGTGCGCCTGCAATCACCACTCCCATCGCAGCCGGCCACGCGATCACGGACGGCTTCAGCGGAGACGGATCGACCTTGATCCTCGCGAAACAAGAAGATCTTGAAAACGGCGATTGGAGTCGCCAGGAACTTTGGGATGTCGAAGCGGATACGGCGATCGGCGTACCGGCCGACTATGCGTGGGTGTCCGGCGACACGCTGCAAGTCTGGTCCGAGAGCGACGGCCCGCATCTGCAGAGCCTGTCCGGGGGGCCGCCGATCCGCATAGAACGCAGCCAGGACGACCCGGATGACTACTACGTGCGGTCCGGCGGGATGGGCGACCGGGCGTACATCGTCGAGAAGGATCGCATCCGGCCGATCGATGTGGCAACGGGTCGTGCCGACGGCGCGGATATCGGACCGTTCGATGTCGACATGCTGACGTACCTCCTCTCCCTGTCGGAGCTCCCCGACCAAGAGCGAGTCGTCATCACGTGGTTTGATCCCATCTCGATCACGACACAGACGGCCGTCTTCGACATCGACTCCGGCGAAAAGCTGTCCGAGGGCCTCGAGACGGACGTGCAGTCCGTCGCGACGGCCGACGGCGACGTGATCAGCGCGAACGCTTCGCGCCTCGTCCGCAGTTCGGATCTCCTCGAGCCCCTCGAGTCGTTCGCGAAGTCCGGCACAGCCCCAACAATGCTTCGATCCTCTGTCGACTCCAAGACGCTCCTTCTCGCGTCGTACGGTGGAGCCCTGTCGTTGTACGACCTCCCCAGCGGCCGTCGGCTGGGAGACGAGATCAAACCGTTCATGGTCAGCGTTGATGCGCCGCCACCGGCTTCGCTCAGCGCCGACGGCACTCAGATGGTGACCGGAGCGGAAGACGGAGTGCTGCTGTGGGATCTCTCCGACGCCGCTCTGGTGGAGGCCGCGTGCACGATCGCCGGGCGCGAGTTGACCGCGCTGGAGTGGAAGACCTACATCGGGTCCGATCCGCAACAGCCGGCCTGTGCGGACGTGATCGACTGATGTCAGATGGCCCGGACGCGGTTGTTGCGGGCGTCGTGGGTGAGTTCGACCAACCCGAGTGCTTCCAGGAGGGGCGGAACGTACATCCCGAACCTGCCGCGATACCCGTTGCGTAGGCCGTACCAGCCGCCGACGGGATTCGCGTCGCTGCGACCCCACGCCTCGACCGTCCCCTCGGCGGCGGGCTTCTTCTCGTCAGCCGCTCCGAGCGGAACCCAGTCGTCTTGCTCGCCCAGCCACGCGGCGAGATCTTCGACGGCGCTCAGATGGTACTTCAACGTCGTTGTACCGACCTGGCAGACGAGTACGGGCGGGTCGGCATCCGCGTCACGGTACATCGTGTAATCGGAACTCCCCGGCGCCGTCTTCAGGCGCCACGGATCTTCCTTTGTTCCCGCGCCGTCGGCCATCAATTGCCCCGATCTCCGTGTCTGTCCCCTATGGCGAACACTACTCCGAGGTCCGGGTGCGTCACAGATGCAGGCTCAGGCAGCGGTGGCGACCCGCAATCGCCGAGTTCGTCCCCATCCAGCCTGCATCTGCAACGCGTGAAGAACAGGAGACCCCGACAAAAGAAGCCGGCCGCCGCCGCCCGGATGGGGCGACGACGGCCGGCGAATGCCGTGCCTGATGTGGACGGCGGTCTGGTGCGCGGACCAGCGCACGCGTCAGCGCGCGGCGGAACCCTCGACGTAGTCGGAGTCGGTCTGCTTCCACGCGAAGAGCGAACGCAGTTCCTTGCCGGTTGCCTCGATCGGGTGGCCGGCAGCCTTCTCGCGAAGCGCCAGGAACTCGGGAGCACCGGCATCCTGGTCATCGATGAAGCGCTTCGCGAACGCGCCGGACTGGATGTCGGCGAGAACGGCCTGCATGTTCTCCTTGACGCGCGGGTCGATGACGCGCGGGCCCGAGACGTAGTCGCCGTACTCGGCGGTGTCGGAGATCGACCAGCGCTGCTTGGCGATGCCGCCTTCCCACATGAGGTCGACGATGAGCTTCAGTTCGTGAAGCACCTCGAAGTACGCGATCTCGGGCTGGTAGCCGGCCTCGGACAGCGTCTCGAATCCGTACTGCACCAGCTGCGAAACGCCACCGCAGAGAACCGACTGCTCACCGAACAGGTCGGTCTCGGTCTCTTCGGTGAAGGTGGTCTTGATGACGCCGGCGCGGGTGCCGCCGATGGCCTTCGCGTACGACTTCGCGAGATCCCACGCCTGACCCGAAGCATCCTTCTCGACGGCGATGATGTCGGGGATGCCACGGCCGGCGACGAACTCGCGACGCACCGTGTGCCCCGGAGCCTTCGGAGCGACGAGGATGACGTCGACGCCCTCGGGAGCCTCGATGTATCCGAAGCGGATGTTGAAGCCGTGTGCGAACGCCAGCGCCTTGCCCTCGGTCAGCTTGTCCTTGATCGAGTCGGTGAAGATCGAGCGCTGGTGCTGGTCGGGCGCGAGGATCATGATGACGTCGGCCCACTCGGTCGCATCGGCGACGCTCTTGACAGCGAAGCCGTCCTCCTCGGCCTTCGGGGCCGACTTCGAGCCGTCCTTCAGAGCGATGACGACCTCGACGCCCGAGTCACGCAGGTTCTGCGCGTGGGCGTGGCCCTGCGAGCCGTAGCCGACGATCGCGACCTTCTTGCTCTGGATGAGCGACAGGTCGGCATCGTCGTCGTAGAAGATCTCAGCCATGTTGTGTGTTTCTCCTTGTTGATGGGGGTGAAAAGAATGGAAGTGCGTGCGTCAGCCGCGCTGGATGCGCTCGGTGATGCTCTTGCTGCCGCGTCCGATCGCGAGCATCCCCGACTGGGACAGCTCCTTGATGCCGAACGGCTCGAACGCGCGCAGGATCGCATCGATCTTGCCGCGGTCGCCCGTGACCTCGACCACGATCGAGTCGGTGGCATAGTCGACCACGGAGGCGCGGAACAGGTTCGCGACCTCGATGACGTTGGAGCGGGTCTGGTTGTCGGCGCGCACCTTGATCAGCATGTGCTCACGCTGAACGGATGCCGCCGGGTCGAGTTCGACGATTTTGATGACGTTGATCAGCTTGTTGAGCTGCTTGGTCACCTGTTCGAGCGGATGCTGATCGACATCGACGGCCACGGTGATACGCGACAGCCCCGGGATCTCCGTCGTCCCCACCGCGAGTGACTCGATGTTGAAGCCGCGACGGGCGAAAAGCCCCGCGACACGGGTCAGCAGACCGGGCTTGTCCTCCACCAGAAGGCTCAGCACGTGCTTGGGCATGGATCAGCCTTCCTCGTCGAACGCCGGTGCGTGCGCACGTGCGTACTGCACCTCGCTGTTGCTGACGCCCTGTGGCACCATCGGCCACACCATCGCGTCGGCGCTCACCACGAAGTCGATCACGACCGGTCGGTCGTTCGTCGCGAGGGCGGTCTGGATCGCGGCATCCACGTCCTCCTCCTTCTCGACGCGCATCGCGAGGCATCCGTAGGCTTCGGCGAGCTTGACGAAGTCGGGGATGCGGATGGTTCCATGACCCGTATTGAGGTTGGTGTGCGAATAGCGGCCGTCGTAGAACAGGGTCTGCCACTGGCGGACCATCCCGAGCGACGAGTTGTTGATGATCGCCACCTTGATCGGGATGTTGTTGATCACGCAGGTGGCAAGTTCCTGATTGGTCATCTGGAAGCAGCCGTCGCCATCGATCGCCCACACGACACGGTCGGGCTGACCGACCTTCGCGCCCATCGCGGCGGGGACGGAATAGCCCATCGTGCCCGCTCCCCCGGAGTTGAGCCAGGCATTCGGGCGTTCGTACTTGATGAACTGCGCCGACCACATCTGGTGCTGACCGACGCCGGCGGCGTAGACGCCTTCGGGTCCGGTGAGCGCACCGATGCGCGAGATGACGTACTGCGGCGACATGAGACCGTCGGTGGGCTGCGTGTAGCCGAGCGGGAATTCGTCACGCAGGCCGTTGAGGTACGACCACCATTCGGCGGTGTCGGGCTTCTCGGCGGCGACCACACCGGCATACGCGGTGTCGAGGTCGACGAGGACCTCCTTGAGGTCGCCCACGATGGGCACATCGGCGGTGCGGATCTTCGAGATCTCGGCGGGGTCGATATCGACGTGCACGACCTTCGCAAGCGGGGCGAACAGCTCGGCCTTGCCCGTCACTCGGTCATCGAAGCGCGCACCCAGGGAGATCAGGAGGTCAGATTCCTGCAAGGCCAGCACGGCAGGCACCGTGCCGTGCATGCCGGGCATACCGAGGTTCTGGCTGTGCGAGTCGGGGAACGCGCCGCGTGCCATGAGGGTCGTCACAACGGGAGCGCCAGTGGTCTCCGCGAAGCGCAGGAGCTCGGCCGATGCCCCGGCGCGAATGACACCGCCGCCGACGTACAGCACCGGCTTCTTCGCGGTCGCCAGGAGGTTGGCGGCAGCTTGAATCTGCTTGCCGTGCGCCTTGGTCACCGGACGGTAGCCCGGCAGATCCACCTTGGGCGGCCAGATGAACGGCGCAACGGCCTGCTGCGCGTCCTTCGTGATGTCCACGAGCACAGGGCCAGGACGACCGGTCGATGCGATCTCGAACGCGGCCGCAATCGCCGCAGGGATCTCTGAGGCGTCCTTCACGAGGAACGAGTGCTTGGTGACCGGCATGGTGATGCCGACGATGTCGGCTTCCTGGAACGCATCCGTTCCCATCAGCGTGGAGAACACCTGCCCGGTGATGCAGACGATCGGCACCGAATCCATATAGGCATCGGCGATCGCGGTGACGAGGTTGGTCGCGCCAGGGCCACTGGTCGCGATGGCGACACCGACCTTGCCGGATGCCGAGGCGTAGCCCTCGGCCGCGTGACCGGCGCCTTGCTCGTGCCGTACGAGAATGTGGCGCAGCTCGGTCGAGTCCATGAGCGGGTCATAGACGGGAAGGATCGCGCCGCCGGGCAGCCCGAAGACGTCCTTGACGCCGAGCAGTTCGAGAGAGCGGACAACCGCCTGCGCTCCCGTGAGCTCCGGTGCGGAAGAACCGCGGGCGGGTGGCCGTGGCACGGCCGTGGCTGTATCAGAGGACATAAGGAAACCTCGAGAGATGGGATCTTAGGAGTGGAGAAGGCCTCAGCCGGTCGTCGCGCCTTCAGCGGCGGAACGGACGAGCTTTGAGTACTTGGCCAGGACGCCACGGGTATAGCGCGGGGGAAGGGCCTCCCAGCCGTCACGGCGGGAGTTCAGCTCTGCCTCATCGACGAGTAAGTCGAGAGAGCGAGCCGCGATATCGACCCGTATGAGATCACCATCGCGCACGAATGCAATCGGACCTGCGTCCACTGCCTCGGGTGCTATGTGGCCGATACACAGTCCGGTTGTGCCGCCTGAGAATCTGCCGTCTGTCAAGAGTAATACATCTTTGCCGAGGCCCGCACCCTTGATGGCCGCGGTGATGGCGAGCATCTCGCGCATGCCGGGGCCGCCCTTGGGGCCCTCGTAGCGGATGACGATGACGTCGCCGGCGGCGATCTCGCCGTTGGTGAGCGCATCCATCGCGCCGCGTTCGCGCTCGAACACGCGCGCGGGGCCCTCGAACACCGACGCGTCGAAACCGGCCGTCTTCACGACAGCACCGTCGGGGGCGAAGGAGCCCTTGAGGATCGTGATGCCGCCGGTCGCGTGGATCGGGTTGTCGAGGTCCCGGATGACCGTCCCGTCGAGCGGGTCGGGATTGAGCGCCTCGAGGTTCTCGGCCACCGTCTTGCCGGTGACGGTCAGCGCATCGCCGTGCAGGAGGCCGGCATCCAGCAACGCCTTCATGAGCACCGGGATGCCGCCGTGGCGATCGACATCGGCCATGACGTAGCGCCCGAAGGGCTTCATGTCGGCCAGGTGCGGAACCTTGTCGCCGATTCGGTTGAAGTCGTCGAGAGTCAGCTCGACCTCGGCCTCGCTCGCGATCGCCAAGAGGTGCAGGACGACGTTGGTCGAACCGCCGAGCGCCATCGCCACCGTGATCGCGTTCTCGAACGCCTTCTTGGTCATGATGTCCCGGGCCGTGATCCCCTGCCGCAGCATGTTCACGACGGCCTCCCCCGAGCGGTGCGCGAAGTAGTCCCGGCGCCGGTCGGCCGAGGGCGGCGATGCCGAGCCGGGGAGGCTCATGCCGAGCGCCTCGGCAACGGAGGCCATCGTGTTGGCGGTGTACATGCCACCGCAGGCGCCTTCGCCCGGAGCGATGGCGCACTCGATGCGCTTGAGGTCCTCTTCGCTCATGGTGCCCGCCTTGCAGGCGCCCACGGCCTCGAAGGAGTCGATGATCGTGACTTCCTTCTCTGTTCCGTCCGAGAGCTTCACCCAGCCGGGTGCGATGGAGCCTGCGTAGAGGAAGACGCCGGCGAGGTCGAGCCGGGCCGCCGCCATCAGCATGCCGGGGAGCGACTTGTCGCAGCCGGCGAGGAGGACGGTGCCGTCAAGGCGCTCGGCCATGACGACGGTCTCGACGGAATCGGCGATGACCTCGCGGCTGACAAGCGAGAAGTGCATGCCTTCGTGGCCCATGGAGATGCCATCGGACACCGAGATCGTGCCGAACTGCAGCGGATATCCGCCGCCGGAGTGCACGCCCTCTTTAGCCCCTTGAGCGAGGCGGTCGAGGCTCAGATTGCACGGCGTGATCTCGTTCCAGCTGGACGCGATGCCGATCTGAGGCTTTTCCCAGTCATCGTCACCCATTCCGACCGCACGGAGCATTCCGCGGGACGTCGTGGCTTCGATGCCGTCCGTAACCACGCGGCTGCGCGGCTTGATGTCGATGTTGTTGTCGCTCGAAGGCATCCCCGAAGTCTATTCCTGTGCGCCGCGCAGGTGTGCCAGGCGGGCCAGCAGATCTGCCATCTCCGGGATGTCTGCGACGCGATATCGCGCTGCCGTGTCGCCTGCTCCGACCCGCACGCCGAGGTCATCGGGCTCGAGGGCCACCATGGCGTCCTCATCAGTCACGTCGTCGCCCGCGAACAGCACGGCCGTGGCTCCGGTCACCTCGCGAAGGTGGGCGATCGCCGTGTCTTTGCCCTCATCGCGGAACGAGTATTCGCTGATGTTGTGACCGTTGCGCCCGCGCCAGGAGGGCGCTTCGGCGGCCACGAGGTCGGCGACGATCTGATGAACCCCGTCGGCCTCTGCCGGATCGACGAGTCGCGTGTGCACCCCGAATCCGAACGTCTTCGGCTCGATCCACACGCCCTCAACCCCTGCGGTGAGCCCCACGGCCTCGTCCCGAAGCCGATCGCGGAGAGCGAGGTTCACCGCGTCGTCACCGGTCTCCTGGGCGGCGCCCGGAATCCAGAACTCGGCGCCGTGAGATCCGGCGAGCAGGAGCAGCGAGTCATCGGTATGCTCGGCGATCTCGCGAAGGTCGTGCATGCTCCGGCCCGAGACCAGCGCGACCGTCGTATTCGGCGCGGACAGCAGGAGTTCCAGGGCGTCGCGGGCCGCGGGCAGCATCCGCGAAGCCATGGGCTTGTCGTTCAGCGGCGACAGTGTGCCGTCGAAGTCGAGCGCCACCAGGAGCTGCGGTGTCGATGCAACCTGGGCGAGCATCTCGTCGAGAGTCGCGTCGGTCTTCATCGCGATGCCGCCCCCGCCTCGGCGAGGACTTTGAGGAAGCCACGCGACCAGTCGTTCACGTCGTGGTCGCGGACTCTCCGTCGCATGGCGCGCATGCGCTTGGTCTGCTCGGCGGGTGCCATCTCGATTGCCGTCAAGATCGTCTCCTTCATGCCGTCGATGTCGTGTGGGTTGACCTTGAGCGCCCACGACAGCTCATCCGAAGCGCCCGCGAACTCGCTGAGCACCAGAACGCCGCGGCTGTCGATACGGCTCGCGACATATTCCTTGGCGACGAGGTTCATACCGTCACGCAGGGCGGTCACGAGCATGACGTCGGCGGCCAGGTAGAGGGCCACCATCTCCTCGCGTGGGTAAGAGTGATGCAGATATCGAATGGCGGAGTGGCCGACGGTGTCGGTGTCGCCGTTGATTCGGCCGACCGCGAGCTCGATTTCGTCGCGCAGCTGCATGTATGTCTCGACGCGCTCACGGCTGGGGCTGGCGATCTGCACCAGTGTCGCGTCTTCAACGTGGATCTTCTCTTCTGCGAGAAGTTCTCCGTAGGCCTTCAGGCGATGGCCGATGCCCTTGGTGTAGTCCAAGCGGTCCACACCCAGCAGGACCACGCGCGGGTTGCCCAGGCTCTCCCGAATCTCATGAGCCCGTGCCTGGATGTCGGGCCGTCGAGCGAGCGCTTCATATGCCGCCGTGTCGATCGAGATCGGGAATGCCTTCGCGACAACGACGCGCGACTCGCCGTCGGCCGTGGGCACGGTGATCGCCGAGGCCCTCGTCGGATAGCCATATTGACGGCGCACGGCACGAGCGAAGTTGCCGGCGTCAGCGACGCGTTGGAAACCCACGACGTCGGCGCCCAAGAGCCCGTCGAGCACCTGCCGCCGCCACGGAAGCTGCGAGAAGAGGCCGTATGCGGGGAATGGAATGTGGTGGAAGTAGCCGATGGTGAGATCGGGTCTCATTTCGCGCAGCAGCCGCGGGACGAGCTGGAGCTGGTAGTCCTGCACCCACACGGTCGCGCCTTCGGCCGCGGAAGATGCCGCGGCCTCCGCGAAACGGCGATTGACCTTGACGTACGCGTCCCACCACTCGCGGTGATAGCTGGGGGCGGCGATCACATCGTGATAGAGCGGCCAGATCGTGTCGTTGGAGAAGCCCTCGTAATAGAGCGCGATCTCTTCGGCCGACAGCGTCACCGGGACCAGCTGCATCCCGTCGAATTCGAACGGCTCGATCTCGAGATCGGGCTGCCCCGCCCACCCCACCCACGCGCCGTCTGCGGTGCGCATGACCGGCTCCAACGCCGTCACGAGGCCTCCGGGCGAGCGGTGCCATTCACCATCTTCCGCCCCCGTCCGATCGACGGGCAGGCGGTTGGCGACGACGACGAACTCAGCGGCGTCTGCTTCGATGGTCACAGGAGGTCCTCTCGGCGGACGTTAGGGCTTCAGGCTAACAAGTTCGCCGATTCGTCGTCGGGGCACGGTAGCGTTGGCGCATGCGGAAGTACCTGTTCGGCACCGGAATCATCTCGGCCCTCATGGGTGGATTCGCGCTTCTGCGCGGCATCCGCGGCAATGAGCCCTTCACGTGGAGGATTGCGCTCGCCTGGCTCAGCTGGGGCATCACCCTGGCCCTGTCCATCGGCGCGATCACCGACACCTTCCGTGCCTCGCGCGGCGAGCTCGTCTCCGGCGATTCCCCCGTGCACGGGAGCGAGACAAAGCTGTACAAGCGCCACCTCAAGCGTCAGCTCTGATCTCGCCCGGGAAGATGACCGCGTCGCCTTTGATAAGGGCGCGGAGCTTGGTGTCGACTTATTACGGACGTGTTCGCGCGGCTGGGTAGGCATGCATATGGTCGTAGTGGTACCGCGATGAGGCGACGGGTGGAGACACCCGACACGGCGGTCTCAGCCCGCTGACGCGGTGCCTGACCGAACCCCCGATCTCGCACCTGGAGAGCTCCATGTCCCGCAAGACCTTCCTGACCGCTGCCGCCCTGGCACTGCCGCTCGCACTCGTGCTCACCGGCTGCGCGGGTTCCGCCGATTCCGCATCGTCGAGCGCCGAAAGCACCGAACCCGTCCGCATCGGCGTCGTGGGTGCTGGTGACCCGTACTGGGACACGTACAAGGAAGCGGCTGCCGAAGAGGGCATCGAGGTCGAGCTCGTCGACTTCAGCGAGTACACCCAGCCCAACCCCGCTCTGTCGGCAGATGAGCTCGACCTGAACCAGTTCCAGCACATCATCTACCTCGCCACCTACAACGTGGACGCCGACGATGACCTGCAGCCCATCGGCTCGACCGCGATCTACCCGCTTGGCCTGTACTCGAGCCAGTACAAGACCGTCGAGGACATCCCCGACGGGTCCACGGTCGCCGTGCCCAACGACGAGAGCAACCAGGCGCGCGGACTCCTCGTGTTGCAGTCCGCCGGGCTCATCGAGTTGAAAGACGGCGGATCGATCTTCTCCACCGTCGCCGATATCGACCAGGCGAAATCGAAGGTGACCGTCGAAGCGCTCGACGCGGCCTTCACGGCAACCTCCCTGCCCGACGTGGCCGCCGCGATCATCAACAACGACTTCGTCGAGGACGCCGGACTGACCTTCGACGACGCCATCGCCACGGATGACCCGTCCGACCCGAGCGCCTTCCCGTACATCAACATCTTCGCCGCGAAGGCCGAAGACGCCGACAACCCCACGTACCTCAAGCTCGTCGAGATCTTCCAGACCAACCAGGACGTGCTGGACGGTCTCCAGGAGGCTTCGGGCAACACGGCGGTCACACTGCAGACCCCGGTCAAGGACCTCGTCGCGTCGCTGACCGACGTAGAAGACGACATCCGCGCCAACCAATGACGCTGATCCGGCTGACGAACGTCACCAAGGCCTACCCGGCTCCCTCCAAGGGGGCCGGGTCGGTCGTCGCCGTCGACGACGTCTCGCTAGAGATCGCCGCCGGCGAGATCTGCGGCATCATCGGCTACTCCGGCGCCGGAAAGAGCACGGTCCTGCGCCTTGTGAACGCACTCGAAGCACCGACATCCGGTGCAGTTGAGATCAACGGGCGCGACATCACGAAGCTCCGCGAGAAGGATTTGCGTGAGCTGCGCAGTGACATCGGCATGATCTTCCAGCAGTTCAACCTGTTCGAGTCGCGCACAGCCGCCGGCAACGTCGCTTACCCGCTCGAAGTCGCCGGTCGGCCCCGTGCGGAGATCAAATCCCGCGTCGCCGAACTCCTCGATTTCGTCGGCCTCGGCGACAAGGCGAAAAGCTACCCCGAGCAGCTCTCGGGCGGCCAGAAGCAGCGCGTCGGCATTGCGCGAGCGCTGGCGACGAGTCCGAAAATCCTGCTGGCCGACGAGGCCACCAGCGCATTGGATCCCGATACGACACAGGAGGTCCTCGAGCTGCTGGGTCGCGTCAATCGCGAACTCGGCGTCACGATCCTCGTCATCACGCATGAAATGGACGTCATCCGTACGCTCGCTGACAAGGTCGTCGTGATGGAGAACGGGCGAATCATCGAGAGCGGCGAGGTGTTCGATGTGTTGTCCGCACCCCGCAATGCGGCGACGCAGCGGTTCGTCGCAAGCATCATCGAAGACGTTCCCGTCGGTGAGCAACTGCAGACACTGCGCGCCCGGCATCCCGGCCGGATCGTGACGATCCCGATCCGCGAGGGCACCACCACCCAGGCCGACGTCTTCTCAGCGCTGGCGGCTGAGGGCGTGCGGTTCGAACTCATCCACGGCGGTATCAACGACATTTCCGGACGTGTTTTCGGTCACCTGACGCTGGTGTTGGATGGGCCAGCGGATGCCGTCCAGCGAGCGATCGACCGAGCCTCGGCGTTCACCGAGCTCATCGAGGAGGACGTCAATGGATAGGCTCCTCGACCTGCTGCCCGAACTGTGGTCCGCGACATTCGAGACGCTCTACGTCGTCTCGCTCGCGCTCGTGTTCGGCGGTATCGCCGGCCTCCTGCTCGGACTCGCGCTCTACGCGACGCGCGCCGGCAGCCTGTACCCCCATCGTCTGGTGTTCGGCGTGCTCAACGTCGTGGTCAACTTCTTCCGGCCGATCCCCTTCGTGATCCTGCTCGCCGCGGTGCAGCCGCTCGCGCGCAGTCTCGGCATACCCGGAATCGGTCCGGAGTTCGGCATCTTCGCGATCACGCTGGCGTCGATGTTCGCGATCAGCCGGATCGTCGAGCAGAACCTGCTGACCGTGCGCCCCGGCATCATCGAGGCAGCCCGAGCGGCCGGTGCGAGCCGGTCGCGCATTCTGCTCCGGCTCATCCCCCGCGAAGCGCTCGGCCCGCTCATCCTCGGATACACGTTCATCGTGGTGGCGCTGGTGGACATGACGGCGATCGCCGGAGCGGTCGCCGCCGGTGGCCTGGGCGAGTTCGCGATCGTCTACGGGTTCAAGCAGTTCAACCCGGTCGTGACGTGGGCAGCGGTCCTCATCATCATCGTGATCGTGCAGGGTGTGCAGCTCATCGGCAACACCCTGGCGCGCAAGGTCCTGCGGCGCTGATCCTCGCGCGTGGCACGGCGTTCAGCGGGTGAGGATCAGCGCGTCGCCTTGACCGCCTCCGCCGCAGAGCCCTGCCGCGGCTGTTCCTGACCCACGTCGCACGAGCTCGTGGACGAGGTGCACGACGAGCCGCGCCCCGGAAGCGCCGATCGGGTGACCGATGGCGATGCCGCCACCGTGAATATTGACGATGTCCTCCGACACGCCGAGTTCTCGCTGTGACCGCTCAACGACCGCGCCGAAGGCCTCGTTGATCTCGATGAGGTCGAGATCCGCGATCGCAATTCCCTGCTTCTCACAGGCCTTTGCGATCGCGCGGGCGGGTTGCGCGTGCAGAGAGTTGTCGGGTCCGGCGACCTGACCGGATGCCCCCACAACAGCCATCACGGTCCATCCTTGCGCGTCCGCGTGCGAACGAGTCGTGAGAACGACGGCCGACGCACCATCGGAGATCGGCGACGAACTGCCCGCCGTGATCGTCCCGCCCTCGGCAAACGCCGGACGGAGCTTCGCGAGTGTTTCGACGGTCGTTTCGGGGCGGATTCCCTCATCCGCAGAGACGATGATGCTCTCGCCACGCTTCTGCGGTACTTCCACTCGTGCGATCTCGCCATCGAACACGCCGGCTGCCTGCGCAGCCGCGGCTCGCTGATGAGATCGCGCCGCCACGGCATCCTGCTGCTCGCGCGTCACTTCGTACTTCTCGTTCAGCCTCTCGGTGGACGCGCCCATGCTCTCACGGTCATACGCGTCGGTCAGCCCGTCGTACGCCATGTGATCGAGCACCTCGACCGATCCGTAGTTCCAGCCGTCGCGGGAGCCCATCAGGAGGTGCGGGGCACGCGTCATCGACTCCATTCCCCCGGCGACGACGACGAGGGCATCTCCGGCGGCGATCATCCGCTTCGCGTCGATGATCGCCGTGAGACCGGAGAGGCACACCTTGTTGACGGACGATGCCGGAATGTCCCAGCCGATCCCGCCCTTGAGTGACGCCTGCCGCGCGGGGTTCTGACCGGATCCGGCCGGTAGAACCTGCCCCATGATGACGGCGTCCACGGCGTCGGGAGCGATCCCACCCTGAGCGAGCGCGCCGGCGATCGCGAACCCGCCGAGGTCGGGTGCGGTGAACGAGGCCAGCTGCCCCTTGAGTCGGCCCTGCGCGGTGCGCGCGGCGGCGACGATGACGATGTCTTCTTCGATCATGACTTCTCCTTCAGAGCATCCGGCACGGTCAGGGCCGGTTCCGTGGCGGCGACGACCTCAGCGATGGTGACTCCCGGTGCCGTTTCGACGAGGACGAGGCCCTCGGGGGTGACATCGATGACAGCGAGGTCGGTGATGATGCGATCGACGACCCCGCGGCCGGTGAGTGGCAGCGAGCACGAATTCACGATCTTCGCCGAGCCGTCTCGAGCGACGTGTTCCATGAGCACGATGACGTGCGCGGCGCCGTGGACGAGGTCCATCGCTCCCCCTGGACCCTTGACCATCTTTCCCGGGATCATCCAGTTTGCGAGGTCGCCGCCCACCGATACCTGCATCGCGCCGAGGATCGCGGCGTCGATCTTGCCGGCGCGGATCATGCCGAAGCTCGTCGCCGAGTCGAAGTATGCAGACCCCGGCAGGACGGTGACCGTCTCCTTGCCGGCGTTGATCAGATCGGGATCGACGTTCTCTTCGGTCGGGTACGGTCCGACCCCCAGAATCCCGTTCTCGGACTGGAGAACCACGGTCACATCAGCAGGAACGTAATTCGGCACGAGAGTGGGCAGGCCGATGCCGAGGTTGACGTAGGCGCCGTCCGTCAATTCGGCGGCGGCACGGGCGGCCATCTGGTTGCGAGTGAGCGCCATGTCAGGCCACCTCTCCGTGCGACTGTTCGCCTGATGCTTCGGGATTTGCCGGTTCAGCCGGTTCAGAGACAGTGCGGCGTTCGATGCGTTTGGGGATGTCGCCCCCGACCTCGATGATGCGATGGACGAAGATTCCGGGGAGGTGAACCTGGTCGGGGTCGAGTTCGCCGGGGCCGACGAGTTCCTCCACCTGGGCGATGCAGATCCGCCCCGCCATCGCCGCGAGCGGGTTGAAGTTGCGGGCCGCTTTGTTGAAGATCAGGTTGCCGTGCGTGTCGCCTTTGAGCGCGTGCACGAGGGCGAAGTCCGTGACGATGGCTTCCTCGAGCACGTAGTCGCGCGGTGCGCCTGAGACATCGAAGGACCGCACGTCTTTCGCCGGCGACGCGACCGCGATGACGCCGTTGCCGTCGTATCTGCGGGGCAGACCACCCTCGGCGACCTGGGTCCCGACTCCCGTCTGGGTATAGAACGCCGCGATACCCGACCCGCCGGCCCGCAGCTTCTCGGCGAGCGTGCCCTGCGGGGTCAGTTCGAGTTCGAGTTCACCCGAGAGGAACTGGCGTTCGAACTCCTTGTTCTCGCCGACGTAGGAGGACGTCATCTTGCGAATGCGGTGGGCGTTGAGCAAGACGCCCAAGCCCCAATCATCGACGCCGCAGTTGTTGGACACGATCGACATGTCGGTCGTGCCCTGTGCCAGCAATGCCTCGATCAGGGCAATGGGGTTTCCCGAGAGGCCGAATCCACCGACAGCGAGCGACGCGCCGTCCGGGATATCGGCGACGGCATCCGCAGCCGAGGCATAGGTCTTGTCGATCACAGAGCACTCCTTCGTGGCGAAGATCAGCAACGTCGAATGGTCGCCGGTTCCAGCATCCGCCTGTCCGCCCTGCGCGCCAAGTGTGCGCTTGCGATGTGGGAGGGGGATCGCGTAGCGTCCACATTATGGAACGAGCGGCGAGTGTCCCGGGTGCGCAGGCTATTGCCCGTGCGGCGTCGCTGCTGCGGTTGGTCACGGCCGCTGGAGCACATGGCCGCGGTGCGCAGGATCTGGCCCGGGATGCTGGACTGTCGCGCTCGACGACACATCGCCTGCTCTCCGCGCTTCGTGCCGAGGGGCTGGTCGATCAGGACGAACAGACCACGCGATGGATGCCGGGGCCGGAGCTCTTCCTGATGGGAAGCGTCGCGGCCGCCCGCTACGACATCACGCACGTGGCGCGCGACATCGTGCGCTCACTTGCGGCAACGACCGAAGAGAGCGCGTTTCTCTCTGCGCGACGCGGGGACGAAACTGTGTGCCTGCTTCGCGAGGAGGGCGCGTTCCCGATCCGCTCTTTTGTGCTCAGCGAGGGCGTGCGCTTCCCCCTCGGCGTGGCCTCAGCCGGACTCGCCATCCTCGCCTTCCTTCCGCAGGATGATGCCGATGCCTACCTCAGCCGCCATCCCGACTTGGCCGCGCGCTGGGGAGCGTCCCACGATGCGGATGCGCTGAGGCCGCGCATGGCCGAGACCCGAGATCGAGGATTCGCCGTGAACCCGGGGCTCATCGTCGAAGGCAGCTGGGGCATCGGAGCAGCAGTCTTCGATCAGAGCGGTCGCCCGCAATGGGCGCTGAGTCTCACGGGCGTGGAGTTTCGCTTCGGCGCAGACCGGCTCCCCATGCTGGGGCGCACGCTCCTCGCGCACGCGCACCAGCTCTCGACGCGGATCGCGTCGTCCCGTCGACGCGCGTAGCCCTCAACGGTCCGCGGTCAGGTCTCTGTCAATGAACGCGCCGGCGGCGAGTTCGCTGGTGATGAGGTCGGCGACGCGCGCTGCGCCGCGCTCAGACATCACGACGGTGTAGTGATTGAGGTCGTCCCACCGCCTGTGCTCCAGGTTGTTGTGCCGCGCGAGGACGTTCTCGAGATGCTCGGGGGGATAGAGCCCGGGTTCCTCGTTCTGCAGTCCACGCGGCACCGTGACCAGGACCGCCGGGTGGGTGAGATCGGCGAGTGATTCTTGCAGCGCCTCCCCCGTATTCAGATCCACCGTGTCATCGAGCGTGGTTTCGTAGGTCGTCGCCGGTCGGAAGGCCGTTCCGTCGGGCACGAGGTCATACGCGAGATAGCTCTCCAGTTGCGGGGTCCAGTCGTCCGTGAACGCCGGATGCGATCGCCAGAGGTCGAGGTACGAATCGAGATCATCGAACCGCATGGACAGGCGAGCGGCAGTTGGGCCGAGAATCGCAGCGACGAGTTCCTCAGGCGTCAGGCCCTCGGGAGCTGCGAGCGGGAGTCCCCCATCGACAAGAACAAGTCGAGTGACGAGGGACGGATGCAGATGTGCGAAGACCACGGCGACGAAGCCGCCCATCGAGTGACCGACGACGAGCGAGGGCGCCAGATCGAGGTGGGCGTAGACCGCGGCGAGATCCGCAGCATGTGCGCGCATCCCGGCAGTGCCGAGAAGTTGGTTGCTCCGGCCCCGTCCACGCAGATCCGGCGCGATGAGTCGCACGCCCGGCAGTGCATCGGCCACGAACTGCCACGCGAGGTGCGAAGCGGTCACTCCGTGGATCAGGACAGCGGTGGGCGCATCCGGCACATCGGCATCCCACACGCCGACGCGCAGAGACCCACCCGCGACGGGAACATCGATCGTGGAATATGAGCGTGTCATCGTGCCGTCCATCCGCCGTCCATCGTGTAACTCGCCCCGGTCACCATGCCCGCGCCATCCCCCACGAGCCATCCCGCGAGGGATGCGACTTCGTCGGGTTCGATCAGTCGTTTGATGACCGTTTCGGTGAGCATGACCTTCTCCACCACGTCGCTCTCGTCGATTCCGTGGACGGCGGCCTGCTCGGCGATCTGCTTCTCGACGAGCGGCGTGCGGACGTAGGACGGGTTGATGCAATTGCTCGTGACCCCGTGTGGGCCGCCCTCGAGCGCCGCGACCTTGGAGAGACCTTCGAGCGCGTGTTTGGCCGAGACGTAGGCCGATTTGAAGGCGCTGGCGCGCAGCCCGTGGACGCTGGAGATATTGACGATCCGCCCCCACCCGCGCTCGTACATGCCTGGGATGACGGCGCGCATCAGGAGAAACGGTGCCTCGACCATCAGCCTGTGGATGAGACGGAATTGCGCCGGGTCGAGATCCTCGATCGACGCGACGCGTTGGATTCCGGCGTTGTTGACGAGGATGTCGACGTCGAGGGAGAGTTCGTCGAGGGTTGCGGTGTCAGCGAGATCGACGACCCATGCCTCACCTGCGAGCTCTCGCGCAATGCTCTCCGCTGCCTCATCGTTGTTGTCGGCGATCGTGACGTGGGCACCGCGGCGGGCGAACTCTCGCGCGCAGGCGAGCCCGATGCCGCTCGCGCCGCCCGTGATGAGCGCCCGACGTCCGTCGAGGTCTTGGTCAGTCATCCACTCATCCTGCCGCTCATCCGTCCCCCGTGGGCAGTCTCCGCGCCACAACTGTCCACATGCGACGGCCGAATCAATCGGTCTTCCGAATTTGCATACCGTAGGTATATAGCGGGGTTATGCTTATTCTCATGACTCATGGCGAACAGCTCCTGCATCTCATCACCGGCGCCAGCGCATTGACACGGATGGCTTCACTCGAAACACGCAATGAGGCCCCGTCTGCACAGTGGCGCACACTCAACCTCCTGCGCGAGCACGGCCCGCGACGAATCGGCGATCTCGCCGTGCTCAGCAGGGTGAGTCAGCCCGGCATGACACGCCTCGCCGGTCAAATGGTGGAGGCCGGCCTCGTCGAGCGGTCGCCAGACCCGCTCGATTCGCGAGCCACGGTACTGTCGGCATCCGTCACCGGACTGATCGCCCTCGACGCGTGGCTGAGCGAGCTCCAAAGCACCCTCGAGCCGCACTTCGCCGATCTCGACGCCGACGACTGGGCGGCAGTCGAGCGCGTCGTCGCCATCCTCGCCGCCAAGACTGGTGCAGCGAAGACTGGTGCAGCGAAGCCAGGTGCAGCGGAGGTCGCCCGATGAGCGGCGCACACATGGTCCACGCGCAAAAAGTCAACGTATGGCGGCAGCCGCCTCAGGTGTGGGCCGTCGCATTCGCGTGTGTGGTCGCGTTCATGGGCATCGGACTGGTCGACCCGATCCTCCCGGCCATTTCGGCCTCGCTCGAGGCGAGCCCTGTCGAGGCCGAAATGCTGTTCACGAGCTACTTGTTCGTCACCGGAGTCGCGATGCTCGTGACCAGTTGGGTCTCCAGCCGCATCGGGGCGAAGAAGACGCTGCTGATCGGCCTCGCCCTGATCATCGTGTTCGCGCTGCTGTGCGCCGTCAGCGGCAGCGTCGACGCGATCATCGGCTTCCGCGCGGGCTGGGGGCTGGGCAACGCCCTCTTCATCTCCACTGCACTTGCGACCATCGTCGGCTCCGCCAGCGGCGGCAGCGGCGCCGCGATCATCCTCTACGAAGCCGCGCTCGGTCTCGGCATCGCGATCGGACCGCTCTTGGGCGGCCTCCTCGGCGAAGTCAGCTGGCGCGGACCGTTCTTCGGGGTTGTGGTGCTCATGACGATCGCGTTCGTCGCGATTCTGGTGATGCTGAAAGGCCCTGGCGAGAAGCGGGAGCCCACGCGCCTCTCTGCACCGCTTCGCGCGCTCCGTCAGCCCGCACTGGCCGCCCTCGCCATCACCGCGCTGTTCTACAACATCGGATTCTTCGTGCTCTTGGCGTTCTCGCCGTTCCCGCTGGGATTCGGCGCACTCGGCATCGGCCTCACGTTCTTCGGCTGGGGCGTGGCGTTGGCCATCTCGAGCGTCTGGGTTGCCCCGCTCCTCCTGCGCGGAATGCGCCGGACGACCGCCATGCTCGTCGTTCTCCCGCTCCTCACGCTCGATCTGATCGCAGCGGCCCTCGTCGTCGAAAACCCCGCGGGCCTCGTGACGTGCATCGTCATCGGCGGCTTCATCCTCGGGCTGATGAACACGATCCTCACCGAGTCGGTGATGGAGGCGACGGATCTGCCCCGGTCGGTCGCGAGCTCGGCGTACTCGGCCGTTCGCTTCCTCGGCGGCGCAGCCGCTCCGCCGATCGCGGCGCTGCTGTGGCACGCGTACGGCCCTGCCGTGCCGTTCCTGTTCGCTGCGGCATCCGTCGCACTCGCTGCCGTCACGATCGTCCTCGCGCGCCGCGCGCTCTCCCGAATCGATGAGGGCGAAGCGGATGCCGCCGAGGAAGCGGTCGCGGTCCTCGTGGGAGACGCCGCGTAGCCGGAAGTCACGCTCAACCGTCCCCGGATTCGCCCGTCGCGAACGCGCAGTCGCATCGCCGTGCACTGCGTACGCGCGACGGGCGAACTCGCGCATGCACGCGGGCAGAAAGCAAAATAGCCCTCGACCTGGCGAGAGGTCAAAGGCTATTTCGTGCACCCCCTCGGACTTGAACCGAGAACCCACTGATTAAGAGTCAGTTGCTCTGCCGATTGAGCTAGAGGTGCATGGTCCGACAAGGCGAACCGAGGGACCACATTACATGACGTTCGAGTCACCCGCCAATCCGCCCGGTCGCCATGAGGAGGTCGCCGGGCCACGTATCCTTGAATGGTGACTCCCCTCGACTCCGCGACGTCGTGGCGTGCGCCGTTCGATGCGGACGTCTCGGCCGACTTGGCTCTCGCACTCCGACTGGCGGATGCCGCGGATGCCGTCTCGATGGCACGTTTCGATGCGCCCGACCTCGACATCCAGCTGAAGGCGGATGCCTCGCACGTGACGGAGGCAGACCTCGCCACCGAGCGCGTGATCCGGGGCATTTTGGCGTCCGAGCGTCCCGGTGACGGCATCTTCGGCGAAGAGTTCGGCGCGACCGGCGACACCGTTCGCCAGTGGATCATCGACCCGATCGACGGCACGGCCAACTACCTCAAGGGCATCCCGATGTGGACCACCCTGATTTCCCTCGCGATCGATGGCGTTCCGCGGGTCGGTGTCGCAAGCCAGCCTGCCCTCGGCCGGCGCTGGTGGGGTGCCACCGGCTTGGGATCCTGGACGAACACTCCCGACGGCGCCCCCCGTCGCCTCCGCGTCTCGTCCGTCGCGACGGTCGCCGAAGCCAGCGCCAGCTTTCAGAGCATCGCGCAGTGGGATGAAGTCGGGCGGGTCGACGACATCGTGAAGCTCAGCCGCGCCGTCTGGCGCGACCGCGGATACGGCGACACCTGGCCATACATGCTGCTCGCGGAGGGCCGCCTCGAATTCGTCGCGGAGTTCGGCGTCAAAGAATACGACATCGCCGCCCTCGTCCCCATCATCGAAGAGGCAGGCGGGCGGTTCACGGACATCGACGGCCGTGACTCGATCTCCGCGCGCTCGTCACTGGCGACGAACGGCGTCTTGCACGACGACTTTCTCACCTTGCTCGCCGACCACACACCCTGACCCGGAGCCGTTCACGATGATCCGTCCCCGCACCGCGCGCTTCGCTCTGCTCGCCCTCCTTGCTGCATCCACTTTGGTGGCCACAGGGTGCGCAGGGGCGCCCGACTCCGGCGAAGCAGCGTCGGCGGCACCGGCATCCGCTGCGCCGGCCTCCCCCAGCGCCGCCCCAGAACCGACCGAGACCACGGCGACCGTTGCCCCCGCGACCTGCGAGAACATCATCAGTCCGTCCGCCCTCGAAAGCTTCAAGACGGAGGGTTGGTCGGCAGAAGACGAGCCGTTCACCGTCGCTGCGGTCACCTTGGCCGACGGGATTTCGTGCACGTGGACGAATGCGCAGCAGGCGGGCGGCGCTATTCTCGTCTTCGGCTGGTCGCCCATCACCGCCGAGCAGACAGCGCAGGCTGAACAAAGTCTGGAAGCAGACGGCTGGACCGCAGAACCCACCGACGAGGGACTGATGGTCACGATAGACCCCAATATGGCGATCACCGTCGATGACGAAGGGTTTGGTGAGACCTACCTCTTCGGTGACGGATGGGTCATCATGGCCGGCACCAAGCAGAATCTCATACTGGTCGACCGTCGCTCCTGACCATCACGTGCGCAGGTTCGCCGAGCCCAACATCCGTTCGGGAACCAACCTGATCACCACGCGCAGCGGATTCACTCTGGGCTGTCGGTAGCGCTGGGCGTAGAGGTCAACCGCATGTGCGACCGCGTCGACGCCTCGTTCAATCGTGGCGGTCCCCGCAAAACTCAACCACTGCGGACCTTCGACTTGCGTGACCGTAGCCCGGCCATCGCGCTCGACGTTGCGGACCTTCTGAGAACCGTCGCTCGTGATGATGCGAACCACGCCGTCGTGCATCGTGAAGCCGACGGCCACGGCGTGGATCAGACCGGAGGGGGCGATCGTGGAGAGCGTTGCGAGGTGGCGGTCGGTCACGAACCGCCACCCATCTTCGTTCAGCGCGAAACTCGCCGCAACGGAACGGTCCTCGCTGGGGGCATCTTGGCGTCCTTGCGAAGTCGGGGTGCTCATCCAAGCACGCTATCGACTGCTTGATGTCATGACAACGAATGCCGCCACGCCGAGTGGGTCCGCGCCTGTTGTCTACGCGCGCGGCAGCTGACGCGCGAGTGCGCCCACCCACGTCACGAACTGGTGCGCCTGGTCGGTGAGTGCGACCGGCGCCGAGGCGACCCAGAACTCCTCGGTGCCCTGGATCGTGATGTCGATCGAGTTGTCGCGTGCCGAGCCCACCGAGGCGATCGCGCCGAACACGGGCTGGCTACGGGCTTCGAAATGGATCCACTCCCCCGACGCGGTTATCCCCGCGAACGAGCGGTGCTCCCCTGCGAATCGAGTCTGCGACGTCCACTGTGCGCCATCCCACCAGCGCATCCGCCCACGCTGATCGTCGTACCAACCCGGCGCGGCGTGGGCACGCGCAGCGACCGTGGACGTCTGCAGCTCCACGCGCGAGCCACTCATGTCGGCGAAGTGCTCGGTCCACTGCGCTCCGTCCCACCACCGCTGGTAGCCCGAGCCGTCGTCGTACCAGCCCGCCTCTGCGTTCGCCATCGTCAGATCGTAGGTCACGACATCGGGTCGTACATGAACGCGCGGAGTTCCTGCGAGCAGCGACAGGCGACCGCGATCTTCGCCGCCCATTCCTCGGCCGCCTCCCGAGTGGGGAGCTCGAGCACGGTGAAGCCGCCGTTGAACTCCCGAGTCTGCGGGTAGGTGTCGGGAGTGACCGTTCCATCGCCGGCGACCATGACGGGCGCGACGTCCTCGTCGATGCCGCCGCCGAAGACGTAGACGCCGGCATCCTTCGCCTCCTGGATGACGGCGTGTGATGTGTCCGACACTGCTTGCCACTCCCCGTCGGGAATGACCATCGCGGGACTCGGAAACGAGATGAGGTACTTGGTCACGTCGAACTCCTTTGGCGCCGGTGACATCAGTCGGTGGATTCCCAGCCAATCACGGCCGGGTACGTGCGCGATAGCGTGTGCGGCCCGCAATCCGGCCGGTAACGTCGGCTGTGCGGCAGAGCGTGCGCCGCGGAGGAGGGCATCATGAATCGCTACGACACCGTCGTCGTCGGCGCCGGGGTGGCGGGACTGACGGCGGCCCGACTGCTGGCGAAGTCCGGGCAACGAGTCGTCGTTCTCGAAGCTCGTGATCGGGTCGGTGGCCGCGTCTGGACGGACCGTGCTGATGGATACGTCACCGATCGAGGTGCATCGTGGATTCATGGCATCACCGACAGCCCCGTTGCCGCTGCGGCTGAGGCATTCGGCATGGAGACCGTGGAATTCACCGTCGGGGGCTACCAGCCGGACAGTCGGCCGATCGCGTATTACGGTCCGGATGGACGTCGACTGACGGATGCCGCGAGGCAGCGGTTCGTCGACGACATCCACGCGGTCGATGCCGCCCTCCTGCCGGTGGTCGACGCTTCCGCGCCGGATGACTCGTATCGCGATGTGACCGACGCTGCTATTGCCGCTCAGGGATGGGACGGCGACCGCGCCGAGCGTGTGCGCGAATACATGCAGCACCGCTCCGAGGAGCAATACGGGGCGTGGATCGAAGATCTCGCCGCGCACGGCCTCGATGACGACGTCGTCGATGGTGACGAGGTCGTCTTCCCCGACGGGTACGCCCGCCTGCCCGAGCACCTCGCCGTGGGGCTGGACGTCCGGCTCGAGCACATCGTGACGCGCGTTGCATGGGGAGCAGAAGGGGTCACCGTCGCGTCGGACAACGGCACGTTCACGGCCGACAGCGTCGTGGTGACCGTTCCCGTGGGCGTGCTGAAATCCGACGCCTTCGTCATCGAACCACCACTCCCCGAAACTGTCGCCGGGGCGCTGGCGGGGTTCGAGATGAACGCGTTCGAGAAGGTGTTCCTGCGGTTCCCGACGAAGTTCTGGGACGACGACGTCTACGCGATCCGGCAGCAGGGACCCGAAGGCGTGTGGTGGCACTCCTGGTACGACCTCACATCGCTGGGCGGCACACCCACCCTGCTGACGTTCGCGGCGGGGCCGGCCGCCGTCGAGACGCTCGATTGGAGTGAGGAGGAAGTGGTGGATTCCGTCCTTGCGCAGCTGCGTCGACTGTACGGCGATCACGTCGAAGAACCGTCCGGGGTGACCATCACCGCGTGGCAGAACGATCCCTTCGCGCACGGTTCGTATGCCTACATGACGGTGGGTTCGAGGACCCAGGATCACGATGCCCTCGCGACTCCTGTCGGTGGGGTGCTGCACCTCGCCGGTGAAGCGACCTGGACGGATGACCCGGCGACGGTCACCGCAGCCATGTGCTCGGGGCACCGCGCCGCAGAGAACGTGCTGGGTCGCGAGATACCGATCAGCGAAGCGTGGACGCCATAGAGAAGGGCGTATCTTCGGCGGGACCGAAACCCCAGGAAGACTCGTGGGAATGCCGCCAGTGCGGATTCGTGAGGATCGCGTAACTCGCGTTATGACGAAACGAGATCGCTTTCCGCTTTGAGGCGCTTCTTTGCTTCCTTCTCCGCGAGCACGGGGACGAAGGCCCGGATCTTCGCGGAAGCCATCTCTGCACGTACATCGGCGACAATCTGCGCGACTCGCGCCGCAGCAAACGTAGGGTACTTCTCGGTGAGCCGCGTTGCGATCTCCGCGAACGCGGAGTCCTCGTTAATACTCTTCTGCAGCATGGATCCTCCTCAGGACAAGCGTTCGAATGCTACCGGTAACAACGTTCTGAAAATGGCATGTATCCGCGCGACGTTCTATCGGCGAGGATCATTCGCAGCCCGCTCGTGGAGGTGCTGTGCGTCGCAAGGCCAGTGAGACAGACAAATGCCCCGCGATCCCCATGTTGAAAAGGGATCGCGGGGCATCATCTTGTGACAACGGTTGGTGGAGATGGGGGGAATCGAATGACGATGTGGGCGATAGATCGAGCCGCATTGACCGGCAAAATTCGCGTAATTACGCGGCTCACAGGGGCATGCTCCAACAGGAACATGCATTGAAAATCGCCCACATTCAGAGCAAACGCGGGCGATTTGTGGGCGATTCGACGGAGGCTAGCCTCGACAACGATTCCGGGGCCGGAGAGCCTGCCACGCGCTAGCGGGGGCGCTCACGGTTGGTATTGACTCTCACATTACGCTGCTCGGCGATGAAGCGGGGGGGGTGAGCGCAGCGGAGAGCGGACTCTGCAAAGAGCGAGCGCACGGGAGCAGAGGCGCGCATGGCCGCTACGATCTCGGCGGTCGGAACCATCGACTGTTAGATATCAGCGCCGCGGAGCGGCTCAATCAGTCGGACGTAGGCCGACTGCCCTCACGCCTGACGGCGTTTCTCGTCCTAAGCGGATCATCCCCTGCTGGATGAGGCCCTACCCCGACTGCTCTACCAGTTCGATAAGTCGCGGCCAGAACTGCACGAGTCGAGGCTCCCACGGTGAAGCCATCAGCCCAGCGTGCCAACGCCAGGAGACCTCTTCCATCGACACCCACTCGGAGTCCGCCACCTCTTCGCCGTCCAAGACCAGCTCGCCCGCATCGACGGCACGCACGACGAACAGATCGAACAACGCGGTTGCCTCCACGAACCGACCCACCATCCGCATCGACTTCGGATCGGCGTACAACCCCGTCTCCTCCCGCAGCTCACGCACGGCAGCATCCAAACTGGACTCGCCCGCCAGCGCGCTGCCGGCCGGGAACTCCCAAGTCAACGGATGGTCCTTCGTCGCGGAACGCAACGTCATCAGCACGCGCCCGTCGCTTCTGACAACGCAAGTGCCAGCCACGGCGTGAAAGGCACCCGCCGGCCAATCAGTCGCACCCCGACGACGCGTTCCTCCGATGAGCTCTCCTCGAACGTCCCGGAGATCCCACAGCTCGTCATCACTCACCCCACCATTGTCCTAGTGGAGGCATGAGCTCCGCACAGCGGCCGCCCCGTAGAG
>CAVOIQ010000006.1:0-230284 GCA_963696085.1 uncultured Actinomycetota bacterium | reverse complement strand
CGGACCGACCGACACCCTCCCTGCGATGCGGCCGGTGGGGCCGAGATAGCGGCCCTCGCTTGACACCGCGCCAAGTCGTACATCCGCCGACAGAGCTTCGAGCTGAGCGCTGAAGCGACCTGGCAGTACAACATCGTCGTGTTCCGCTACTGCGACGAACTCCGGGCAATCACCCCGACTGATTCCAGCATTGAGCGCACGCGACACACCGATGGCAGTTTCATTTCTAATGACAGTTATGCGCGTATCGCCGGCGGCGAGGTTGGCCAGTATGGATGAGCTTTGGTCCCTCGAGCCATCGTCGACAACGATGACCTCACCATCCGCAGGAAGATCGTCGAGCACGCTCCGCAACGCCTCGCCCACAAACCGCTCTGCGTTGTGAACTGGCATCACGACACGTAGCCGAACGGGTGCGTTGCCCGAACCATCCATCATCTACCAGTCCCCGTTGCATCACCCTACGTGTGACGGAATGCCGTCGCGCGTCCCCATCCTGACAGTATGCCTGCACGGCTGACTCTAGAATTCACGAAGCGTTGCCGGCGCGCCAACAGGCCGCATCCACGACGACCGGGGGCCATGATGGAAGAAGTCGAGACAGCTGCAGATGGTCATGGCCGCGCGCGTCGCTCTCGCGTGATCATCAGCGCTTACGCGTGCGGGCCACTCGCAGAACCTGAAGCGCGTGCGGGATGGGAGATCGCGAAGGCGGCGGCGCATGACCACGAGGTGTGGGTCATCACTCGCCCTCGTTTCCGAGAAGCCATCGACGCCGCGTGTGCCGCTGAACCCAACCTGATGAGCCGCATTCACGTGCACTATCTTGACTTGCCGCAGCTCGTCCGACTGAAGCGCAGATCATGGGATTTGTACTGGTATTACCTCCTCTGGCAGCGCGCCGCCGGCCGCGTGGCGCAGGAACTCGACGCGGAGCATCGATTCGACGTGGCGCACCACGCCACCTTCGCCAACGATTGGATGCCATCGGGTCTGACATCTCTACAGGAAGTCCCGCTCGTCTGGGGCCCGGTTGGTGGTTCGAGCACTCTCCCAATCCGGAGGCTCGCTCGATGGCTGGGTGCGAGGGGAACGTCGACTGAGGTGCTGCGAACTCTGTTGACTCGGTCGGCCCGCCGCATAGGCGGAGACCGGACGGCGCGCCACGCGGCCCTTGTAGTCGCTCAAAACACGTCGGTCGGTCAGCATTTCATGAAGCGGGACGCTGCGGTCACGGTCGAGCCAAACGCCTGCCTCGAGGATCTTCCGGCGCGCGCCGAGCGCACGTGTACCAGGACGGCGGTCTTCGCGGGCCGATTGCTGGCCTGGAAGGGAGCCACGCTAGCAGTCGACACGATCGCCCACCCTCGATCTGCCGGTTGGCGTCTGGAGATTTATGGCGGTGGGTACGACGAATCGCGACTTCGAAAGCGCGTCGCCCGGCTCGGGCTGGCAAGTAGAGTCGAGTTCTTTGGCCATCGACCTCGTGCCGAGGTCCTGCAGGCTATTGCTCGGGCGGATGCTTTCCTGTTTCCCTCGATGCACGACCAAGCTGGCTGGGTTGTCGCCGAAGCGAGCTCGATAGGCGTACCGATCGTCTGCCTTCCTCTCGGCGGACCGCCGCTACTCGCACAGCCGAACGCCTTCATCGCCTCCCTGGATGGGGACATTGTGGCAAACCTCGCGGAGCAACTGGAGCTTGCAGCAGAGACTGGCGGCACACCAACAGACCGTTGGATGAGCAATCGACTTCCCACTGTGGTTTCAGGGTGGTACCGGACCGCGATCAGCAGTGGAGTTGCGGCGGCTCGCTCCATCGGGACCTCCGCTCCAATGCGGGTGCTGGAATCCTTCGGGGTACCAAAGGCCACGACGAATCCATACATCACGCAGCTTTATCAATCGCTCAGGCACCGTGAAGACACGATCGTCGTGCCCTTCAGCTACCGCGCCGCCGTCATGGGAGCGTACGACGTCGTACATCTGCACTGGCCAGAGCTCATGGTGGGTGGGCATTCTTGGCAGGGAAGGACTGCGCGGCGTTTTCTAGCGGCTGTGACGATCAGCCGATGGATGATGACCCGTGTCCCCGTTGTACGCACAGTCCACAACCTCGACCGACCAACCAATAGTCAACCGCATCGACCACTTTCTGCTCGATCGCATCGACACGCTCACGACCTTTGACATTCGGTTGAACGACCAGACGCCTGTGCGAAGCGGGACGGCCGGGATGACAATTCCGCACGGACATTACGTCGATTGGTTCGAGCCCTTCAAGCGCAGCGAAGCAATCCCTGGCCGAATCGGCTACGTCGGGCTTATCCGCCGCTACAAGGGCGTGGAGGACCTCGTCTCGGCCTTCACTCAATGGAACGAGCCGACCGCAACGCTCCACGTCGCCGGTAAGCCCTCTAGCAATGAGCTCGTCGATGCACTTCGCGAGGCCTCGCGAAGTGACACCCGGGTCTCTGTCGACGCTCGATTCCTCCCAGAGTCCGAACTCGTGCAGTCGATCACTGCGGCCGAACTGATCGTTCTCCCCTATCAGCACATGCATAACAGCGGAACGGCGCTCGCCGCGCTGTCACTGGAACGGCCAGTGCTGGTCCCCGATAATGACGTCAATCGTGCGCTCGCCGAAGAGGTGGGTGCTGGATGGGTGCACCTATTCACGGGGAGCCTGTCTGCGCAAGACATCGCCGACGCATGGATCTCATCACGGTCTCGCAGCGGACTGCCCGACCTTTCGCAGCGCGATTGGCCAACCAGCGCGGACGCGCACATCGAAGCATTCACACGCGCGCGCCAGCGACGCCTCCGCTGAGATGTCGTTCAGTCCAAATGTTGGCGTCGTGATTTGACGATCGTTAATCTGGCCGTAACGAGCGGCCCGCTATGATGGTGATCTGGGAAGCGGACTGGGGAGTCCGCTCTGATCTCTGGGGGATCGTATGTCAGTACGTATTGGGTATGCCGCTGGTGCATTCGACGTGTTTCACGTCGGACACCTCAACCTCCTTCGTCACGCGAAGGAGAACTGCGACTTCCTGATCGCGGGCGTCGTCAGCGACGAGATGCTCCTGTCCGTCAAAGGTGTGCAGGCGATGATTCCGACGCAGAACGCGTCGAGATCGTGCGCAGCATGTGCTACGTCGACGAGGTCCACGTCGAGACCGTCCCCGACAAGATCGACATCTGGCGCGAAGTCGGATTCACTCACTTCTTCAAGGGCGACGACTGGCGAGGCACGGAGAAGGGGCTCCGTCTCGAGCGCGAGTTCGCGACCGTTGGCGTCGAGATCGTCTACTTCCCCTACACCGCGCACACCTCCAGCACCCGACTCCGGGCGGCCTTGGACATCATGTCGTCCGGCGAGTAACGCGAGCCGTAGCGTCAACGGCTGAGGTTTCGAGGCCCGCTAAGATCTGGCGTTGACAGCGGCGTCTGAGTTGACGCGTGACCTGGGGGTCTGCACATGACGACAACGCGCCGTGAACGTCAACTCCGGCGGCGCCGGCGGGCGGTCGCTCATCGCGCTGGCGGCGGTCGTTGCGATCGTTCTGATCATCGTCGGCTTCACGTTCCTGCCGCGCCTGTTCTCCTCGACGCCGGTGGCGGCATCCACCCCCACATCGGCCCCACCCCAGACGCCCACCCCGTCACCGACCCCGCTGACCGCGACCCAAGCGCTCCTCGCCTCGACCACCGACCCCGCCGCGTGCGCCGTCAGCTTCACCGGTGACGGGATCACCGATGCACCCGTCCTCGAGACGACGGGTCTTCTCTATACCGCGCTCCCGATCCCCACCCGCGACGCGGCCGTCTTCGCCGGCTGGTACGACTCCCCCGAGAACGCGGCAGCCTTCGCGATTCCCGGCCGCATGAACAGTTCCCGCGAGGTCGCCTGCACAGACCAGCAGCAGACCCTCTACGCAGCGTGGATGACGCCCGAGGACAACGCCGCCGCAAAAACGCGCGTCCCGATCCTCATGTACCACCAGTTCACGACCAAGCCCGAGGGCGAGAGCGGCTGGCTCCGCGGCAACTACGCGTACATCGGCGACTGGGACGCTCACCTCGCCTACATCTCCGAACAGGGCTTCTACCTCCCTACCTGGCCCGAGCTCAGCGCCTTCATCGACGGCAAACTCTTCCTCCCCGACCACTCGGTGATCGTCACCGACGACGACGCCGACCAGACTTGGCTCGAGCTCGCCGTCCCTCTCGTCGAGCAGCACAAAGTGATGACCACCTCTTTCGTCATCACGGTCAACGGTGCGGGACCCGAGCTGACGCCCTACGTCGTCAAGGAATCGCACACCCACGACATGCACACCGCCGGCGACAACGGCAAGGGGCGGATCGTGAACTGGACTCCCGAGCAGATCACGGCCGATCTCGAGACATCGGCCGAGGTCCTCGGCGGCGCGAAGGACATCGTCGCCTACCCGTACGGCCACTACAACGACACCGCTAAGCAAGGCGTGACGGATGCCGGGTTCGGCATGGCACGCACGATCGAGCAGGGGTACGTGCACATCGGCAGCGACAAACTCGCCCTGCCCTGCATCCGGATCAACTACGGCATGACCGTCGCGGATCTTGAGGGCCAGATCGGCTGACCCGGGCGCACTCCCCAGAAGCGCCTGAATTTCGCTCATCCACCACATAGCTCACTCACAGCCGCTGGTTACTTTGGCGCGGATAGGCTGAGACTTCCTACTCTGGCAACGACTCGCGGGACTGCATGGATCTGTCGATCATTATTCCGACCTTCAACGAAGGTCCGAATGTCAGCGAGCTCCTCGGGCGCATTGGCGCCGAGTTAGAGGGCGCGTCCTTCGAGGTGATCTTCGTCGATGACTCGACCGACGACACACCTCACATCATTCAGGGCATCGCCGCGACCTCGCCATTCCCTGTGCGGCTGTTCCATCGCGACCAACCCGTGGCGGGCCTCGGCGGCGCCGTCGTCGAAGGAATCCAGGCTGCCCAATCACGCTGGTGCCTCGTCATGGACGGCGACCTCCAGCATCCGCCCGAAGATATCCCGCGCCTGCTGGCCCGCGCCGCCGAAGGCGACGTCGACGTCGTCGTCGCATCGCGCTACGCCGCCGGCGGCGACTCCAAAGGTCTCGCTGACGCGACTCGTACCACCGTGTCCCGGATGTCGACGCTTCTCACCAAGTCGATGTTCCCCCGCAAGCTCGGCGGCTGCTCCGACCCGATGACCGGCTTCTTCCTCGTGGATCGCGAAGCCATCGACGTCGAGGTGCTTCGGCCCCGGGGATTCAAGATCCTCCTCGAGATCCTCGCTCGCCGCCATCTGCGCGTCGCCGAAGTGCCCTTCGCCTTCGCACCGCGATTCGCGGGCAGCTCGAAAGCATCGTTCACCCAGGGCATCCGATTCCTCACTCAGCTTTTGATGCTGCGGTTCGGACGGATGTCGGCGTTCGCCCTCGTGGGCGGCGTCGGCGCGATCGCGAACCTCGTCATCATGTGGGGGCTCATCCGCTTGGGCATGGAGTACGTCGTGGCGGCGATCATCGCGAGCGAGATCACCATCATCACCAACTTCCTCCTCCTCGAATACCTCGTCTTCGCGGACATGCGCGCGGAGTCCGGAATGATGCGCCATCGATTCCTGAAATCGTTCACGTTCAACAACGTCGAAGCACTCATCCGGATCCCCCTCATGTGGGTCCTGGTCGAAAGCGCGCACATTCCGAGTGTGCTGGCAGCCGCGCTCACCCTCATCGCCGCGTTCGTCGTGCGATTCGTCTTCCACGCGCTCTACGTCTACGCCCCCAAGCAGGTCGACAGCGCGGTCCCCGCCACCGCTGCGGTCACCACCGGCCCGGTTACGAAGCGGACCGTCACTGCGCCGGCGGCACGTAGGCTTGATTCATGACTTCGCCATCCTCCGCGTCCGCAACCGTCACCCTCTTCGGCGCCGAATGGTGCCGCGACTGCCGCCGTACGAAGAGCCAGTTGGACGAGCTCGGACTGGACTACACCTACGTCGATCTCGAAGCGGATCCCGCCGCCGCGGACGTCGCCAAGGAGATCTCCGGTCGCACGAACATCCCGGTGGTCCTCTACCCCGACGCGACGCACCACGTCGAGCCGTCGAACGCGGACGTCGAGTCGAAGCTGCGCGAACTCGCACTCATCTGAGAGTCGCGCGCGTCAGAGCTTCGTACGCGTCTGATCGCGCCTCTCGAGACGTAGTCTGAGACTTCAGCTTCGAAGGAGAGCGCTGTGACCCTCACATCTGACCCATCCGCACCCGCCGCACTCGACGAGAGGATGCGCACGCGCCTCGATCACGATATCGAGGAGCTGCAGACCGGCAGCCGCGCCTGGTCGTTGCTGAGCCTCGGCCAGCGCAAGACCCTGCTGGGTCGCGTGCGCGCCGCGGTGGCCGCCGTCGCCGAAGAGTGGGCGGATGTCGCCTCGCTCTCGAAGGGCCTCGAACCGGGGCATCCGCTCCGCGGTGAAGAGTGGCTCTCGGGTCCGTATGCGGCGCTTGTCGCGCTCGACGCGTACGCCGACTCGCTCGCGGCGCTGGCGGCGGGCAAGAGCCCGATCGCGAAAGCCAAGATCACCCGCGCACCCGGTGATCGCGTCGCGATCCACACGTCACCCCTCACCGCGACCGATGCCCTCCTGCTCTCGGGCTACACGACCGAGGTGTGGCTGACCCCGGGCGTCACGGACGCCGAAGCACGCGCGAATGCGGGACTCGGACAGCTCGATCCTGCGAGTTCCGGCGGTGTGGGCCTGGTGCTCGGTGCCGGCAACGTCACTTCGATTCCCTTCCTCGACGTCCTGTACGAGCTGATCGCGTTCAACCGGGTCGCGATCCTCAAGGTGAACCCCACGCAGGACTCCCTCGTGCCGGTCTACGAGCGCGCGCTCGCGCCGCTCATCGCCCCCGGATTCCTGCGCATCGTCCGCGGAGGCGGCGACGTCGGCGGGTTCTTGACGCGGCATCCGTCGATCAGTCACGTGCACATCACCGGATCCGAATCGACCTTCAAGGCGATCGTGCCGGGCCTTTCCGTTCCGATCACCGCGGAACTGGGCGGGGTCTCGCCCATCATCATCGTCCCGGGGCAGTGGACCGACGCCGACCTGAAGTACCAGGCAGAACACGTCGTCACGATGCGTCTGCACAACAGCGGACACAACTGCATCGCGGGCCAGGTCGTGCTGCTCAGCTCGGACTGGCCGCAGCGCGAAGCCTTCCTCGCCGCATTGCGAATCGCGCCTACGCCGCCGCCCCCTCCCGACCGGTCTGGTACCCGAACAGCGACAAGAAGCTCGCCCAGGCGAGTGCGGACTATCCGGATGCCGGTCGCAGCGACGGCGGCAAGCGGATGCTCGTGGTCGCCGCCGACAGTCGGGATGCCGCAGCGATCGAATCGACCGAGTACTTCTCCCCCGTCCTCGGCATCGTCTCGTTGCCGGGTCTGGGGCAGGAGTTCCTCGACACCGCAGTGGCCCACGCGAACGAGCGCCTCACCGGCACGCTCGGGGCGAACATTCTCATCGACCCGGAGACGCATGCCGCTCTCGGCATGGGCTTCGAGCGGGCGGTCGCAGACCTGCGCTACGGCACCGTCGCGGTCAACACCTGGACCGCTTTCGGCTTCCTCACCCCCACCGCGACGTGGGGCGCCTTCCCGGGCGGCACGCTCGAGAACGCACCCAGCGGCATCGGCATCGTCCACAACGCGTTCCTGCTCGACAACGTCGAGCGCACGGTCGCGCGGGGTCCGTTCCGACCGTTCCCGCGGTCGGTGGGCGCGATCCCCGGCAAGGGGACGTTCTCTGCCCTGCCGAAGCCGCCCTGGTTCGTCACCTCCCGCACGAGCGCCGCGGTCTGCGAAGGCTTCACGCGCTTCCGCATCGATGGCAACTGGGCCAAGATGTCGGTCACGCTGACCAAAGCCTTCGGCGCGTGAGCCATACCTGGCGGCGGATGGGGTCGCTGGGAAAGAAGAGTCCGCCCGCCTCCGCGGTCGACTTCGAAGCGGACTACATCGTCGTCGGTGCGGGTTCTGCCGGTGCCGCCGTCGCCGCGCGACTGAGCGAGGATCCGACGGTTTCGGTCCTGCTGCTCGAGGCGGGCGCACGGGATGCCGCGATGGAACTCCACATCCCCGCCGCGTTCTCGAAGCTCTTCCGCGGAGCGTACGACTGGAATTACGACACCGTTCCGCAGTCCGAACTCGAGAACCGGACCATCTACTGGCCACGGGGGAAGACGCTCGGCGGCTCTTCGTCGCTCAACGCGATGATGTGGGTGCGAGGGTTCGCCGCCGACTACGACAGCTGGGCCGAAGCCGCAGGCCCGACGTGGTCGTGGGACGCGCTCGTCCCCTATTTCGAGCGGGCCGAGCACACCACCGACCCCACCGATGCCACGCAGGGCACGAACGGCGCACAGCCGATCGAACACCAGCGCGATCCGCGCCCGCACACCGCGGCGTTCCTCGCCGCCGCACGCGAACTCGGACATCCGGTCACCGACGCGAACCTGCCGGACGGACAGGGCTTCTCGCAGACGATGGTGAGCCAGCGCCGCGGAGCGCGCGCCTCGACCGCCGATGCGTACCTCCGTCCGGCGAAGGACCGTCGCAATCTGCGCGTCGTGACCGGCGCACAGGTGCGGCGGGTCACCTTCTATGAGGGCATTTCAGGCGATGAGGGCGTTTCAGGCGAAACTGCGGATGCCGGCGCCGAACCCCGCGCGACCGGCGTGTACGTCGACATCGCCGGCATCCCACGGCACGCGCGCGCACGGCGCGAGGTCATCCTCGCGGGTGGCGCGATCAACACCCCACAGCTCTTGATGCTCAGCGGCATCGGCCCGGCAGCGCACCTCGAAGAACACGGCATCCGCGTGATCGTGGACTCCCCTGAGGTCGGCGAAAATCTCCAGGATCACCTCATCGCGGGGCTCGCGCCCGGTGCGAAGGAAGGCACGCTCTTCGGTGCCGAGAAGCCCGCGCAACTGGCCGCCTATCTCACGCAGCGGAAGGGCATGCTCACCTCCAACGTCGCCGAGGCGTACGGCTTCGTGCGCACGCCCGTCGCTGACGAGACCGGTGCGCCTGCGGATCTCCCCGACATCGAGATCATCTTCGCCCCGGTCCCCTATGTCGGAGAGGGGCTCGTGCCCCCACCCGCCGAGGGCATCACCGTCGGCGCGATCCTCCTGCAGCCACGCAGCCGCGGAACCATCAGGCTCGCATCGCCGGATCCGCTCGCGGCGGCGGTCATCGATCCCGGATACCTGACGGATCCGGACGGCATCGACACGCGCACGCTGATCGCCGGCCTCGCGGAGTGCGAGCGGCTCCTCGCGACCGACGCGCTCCGCGCGGTGACGACGGATGCATGGGTGCAGCCGGCGGGCGGCGAAGCGATGGACGCCGATGAACGAGCCGAGCTCTCGCTGCGCCGCTATTCGCACACGCTCTACCACCCGGTCGGCACGGCGCGGATGGGGTCGGATGCGGCATCCGTCGTCGATCCAGAACTCCGGGTGCGCGGGGTGACGGGCCTTCGCGTCGCCGACGCGTCGATCATGCCGACGGTGATCCGCGGCCACACCAACGCCCCCGCGATCGTCATCGGCGAGCGCGCGGCCGACCTCATCCGGGGCGCAGTGAAGCCGTAGCGGACCCTCACGCAGGGACTGCACAGCCGCCCCTGCTAGGCTGGGAACACTTGCAGCGCTTTCCAGCGCTTCTCGCGTCGTAGAACGCTTCCCTCGCCGCCGAGACGTGGACCAAAGTCCGCGGATCGAAGTCGGCTGACATCTTTCGTACGGCGAACCCGTGTCCACAACTGTGCACGGGCCACCGAACAGGGCGCCGACGTGTGCCCGGAGAACCCCTCACATGACTGACACTTCTTTCCGCACGCTCGGCGTGCCCGCCCCCCTGCTCGAAGTCCTCGCGGCCGACGGCAAGACCGAAGCCTTCCCGATCCAGGTCGACACGCTTCCCGACACCCTCGCCGGCCGCGACGTCCTCGGACGCGGCAAGACCGGCTCGGGCAAGACCCTCGCCTTCGCCCTCCCGATGGTCGCTCGCCTCGGCGGCGAACTCGCCGGCGGCTCGCGCCGCTCGGGCCGCATCCTCGGCCTGGTCCTCGCGCCGACCCGCGAACTCGCAACGCAGATCAACAACGTGCTCGAGCCCCTCGCCGCGGCCTACGGCCTCAAGACGACCACCATCTTCGGTGGCATCAACCAGAACCGCCAGGTCCAGGCGCTCCAGGCCGGCGTCGACATCGTCGTGGCCTGCCCCGGCCGCCTCGAAGACCTCATGAAGCAGCGCTACGTGAAGCTGGATGCCGTGGAGATCACGGTCATCGACGAGGCCGACCACATGGCCGACCTCGGCTTCCTGCCCTCGGTCACCCGCATCCTCGACGCAACCCCGCGCGACGGACAGCGACTGCTGTTCAGCGCGACGCTGGACAACGGCGTCGACAAGCTCGTGAACCGCTTCCTGCACAACCAGGTGCTGCACTCGGTCGACGAGGCCAACTCGCCCGTCGCCGCGATGACCCACCACGTCTTCCTCGCCGAAGGCGCCGACGCGAAGAAGGAGCTCATCCGCACCCTCGCGTCGGGCACCGGCCGTCGCATCCTCTTCATGCGCACCAAGCACCACGCGAAGAAGCTCGCTCAGCTGCTGATCTCGCAGGGCATCCCGGCGGTCGACCTGCACGGCAACCTGTCGCAGCCGCAGCGTGACCGCAACCTCGCCGCCTTCTCCTCGGGCGCCGCCAAGGTCCTCGTCGCCACCGACGTCGCCGCCCGCGGCGTGCACGTGGACGACGTCGAACTGGTCATCCACGTCGACCCGCCCATGGAGCACAAGGCATACCTGCACCGCTCGGGTCGCACCGCACGCGCCGGCGCCGAAGGCTCGGTCGTCACCCTCGTCCTCCCCGGCCAGGAGAAGGACGTCAAGGACCTGCTCCGCAAGGCAGCCATCACCGTGACGCCCGTGCGCGTCACCCCGACCTCGCCGGAAGTTCTCGAACTCGTCGGCACGGTCGCGGCATACGTCACCCCCGCTCCCAAGGTCGCGCCGCAGCGCGGCGGTGGCGGCGGCGGTCGCAGCCAGGGCGCGAACGCTCAGCGCAAGCGCGCCGGGCGCGATGGTCGTCCGGGTCAGGCCTCGGGTGGACAGTCGGGTCGTCAGGACCGTTCGGGTCGTCCCGCCGCCGCCGGTCGCTCGGATGCCGGTCGTCCGGCCCGCGACGGCGCTCGCCCGGCACGCGACGGCGCTACCGGCGGCGCTCACCGCGACAGCGCGCACCACAACAGCAACAACGGCCAGCGCGACGCGAACCGTCACTCCGGCGATGGCCGCGCCTCGCAGCCGACCGGCAACCCGCGCACCTCGGGTCGCCGCGCCTCGGGCGGTGGCTCCAGCAAGCTGACCGTGGGTTCGGTCGTCCGCCAGAACAACGGCGGCCAGCGCCGCAGCCACTGAGCCGCAGCCACCGACGCTGAGCTTCTGACCGCGGCATCCCGCGCAGTCAGGTGATCCGGTCGGGTCAGGACGTTTTCTCCGGAATTCGTCCTGACCCGGCCGGATCTCCTGCGTTAACGGGACCGCGTGTGGGCGATTGCAAGGCTCGTCGCTAGGTCAGCGGCATCCCGAGCACAGGAAAAATCGCCGAGACAGGACGATTCCGCGCGGATCGTCCTGTCTCGCGGATATTTCCTGCGCAGGAGACTTCCAACCGACCGCGCCGGCCCTGCGTCAGCGGAAGCTGTCGGTGGCGGCGACCAGCGCGCGAGCGATTCCGGGCTCGCCCGCAGAGTGCCCGGCATCCGGGACGACGACGAACTCCGCCTCGGGCCATGCCCGGTGCAGGTCCCATGCGGTCATGATCGGCGTGCAGACGTCGTAGCGACCCTGCACGATCACCCCGGGGATATGGCGGATCGACTCCACGTCGGCGATGAGCTGTCCCTCGCGAAACCAGCCGTCGTGCATGAAGTAGTGGTTCTCGATCCGGGCGAAGGCGGTCGCGGCATCCGGCGGCGTCATCGATGCCACAAGTTCCGGGTTGGGCCGCAGTGTCAGCGTCGAGCCCTCCCACGTCGTCCACGCCATCGCGGCCGGGCCGTGCACCTCGGGATCGGGGTCGGTGAGCCGGCGATGGTACGCCTCGATCATCCGTGAACGCTCGAGCACCGGAATCGGGGCGACGAAGTCCTCCCAGAGGTCCGGGAAGATGACGGCGGCACCGCCCTCGTAGAACCACTCCAGTTCGTGTCGACGGAGGGTGAAGATGCCGCGCAGGATGATCTCGCTGACGGCATCCGGATGCGTCTGCGCGTACGCGAGGGCGAGAGCCGAACCCCACGAGCCCCCGAAGACCATCCACTGCGAGATCCCGAGGTTGCGCCGCAGCAGCTCGAGGTCGGCGACGAGGTGCCACGTCGTGTTGAACCGAAGGTTGGCGTCGGGCGCGCTCATGTGCGGCGTCGACTTCCCGCACCCGCGCTGATCGAGCAGCACGATCCGGTAGACAGCCGGGTCGAAGAACTGCCGCTGCCACGGCGAGGTTCCCCCGCCGGGGCCGCCGTGGAGGAAGACCACCGGCTTGCCTGACGGGTTGCCGGATTGCTCCCAGTACACGCGCTGACCGTCACCGACGATCAGCATTCCCGTTTCGTACGGCTCGATCGGTGGATAGAGAGCCTCAGCGAGCCGGTCTCGCTTCTTGCTCATAGCTGACCTCCGGAAACCGAGAACGTGTCGCACGCACCCGGGCCGCCCTGCAGACCCGCGTTGAACCAGCGCTGACGCTGCTCGCTCGACCCGTGCGTCCAGGATTCGGGATTGACCGAGCCGGACTGCGCCTGAATGTGGTCGTCGCCGACGGCGGCCGCGGCATCGAGCGCATCGTTGATCTGCTGGCTGGTGGGCGCCTCCAGGAACGGCACACCATTGGCATCCACCTGCTTCGACATCGCGGACACCCACGCCCCCGCGAAGCAGTCGGCCTGCAGCTCGGTCCGCACGCTGTTGCTGTCGGGCCCGGTCCCGTTGTTCGGGTGATCGTTCATGACGCCGGTGATCTGCTGGATGTGGTGGCCGTACTCGTGCGCGAGAACGTACAGCTGAGCAAGAGGACCTGCTTCGGCACCGTACTGCTGGCGCAGGATTCCGAAGAACGTCGGGTCGACGTAGACCGTCTCTTCGGGCGGGCAGTAGAACGGGCCGGTGGCGTTCGACGCCGTGCCGCACGCGCTCGATGCGGACCCATCGACGATGATCAGCTGCGGCTGCCGATAGCCGTCGACCTGAGTGGCCCAGTATTCATCGATGGCCAGGGATGCCGCCGCCAGCCGGCAGTCGTCGTTCGCATTCGCGTCGGCGCCGGTCTCGCACGAGGCGATCTCCGTACTCTGTCCCTGCGATCCCTGACTGCCGTCGACCCCGCCCAGAAGCTGAGTGAAATCGCCGCCGGTGAACAGGTTGAGCAGGAGGATGGCGATGCCACCGAGCCCGGCAACCCCCACACCGCCCACCGCCATTCCAGCGCCGCGGCGTCGCGCGGTGTTGCCGCCGACGGAGGCATTGTCGTTGAATGTCATGCGCTCACCGTACTCGGGCGGGTCGCCACGAGGCGAGATGCTCGGGCGCAACGGGCGTTTGTGTTATAACTGCACACCCCGGGGCCACGTCACACCGGATGGCATGCCGCAATAGGCTCTCACCATGGATGCCACTACAGTCACCGTGACCGGCGCAGGCGGTCAGATCGGCTACGCCCTGCTCTTCCGAATCGCCAGCGGCGCAATGCTCGGCACCGATCGACCGGTCCGCCTGCGACTGCTCGAGATCCCGCAAGGGCTGAAGGCCGCCGAGGGCACGGCGCTCGAACTGCAGGACTGCGCGTTCCCGCTGCTCGAGAACATCGAGATCTCCGACGATCCGCGCGTGGCGATTCGCCGGAGCGAATATCGCGATGCTCGTCGGAGCCCGACCCCGCTCGGCCGGCATGGAGCGCGCCGATCTCCTCGCGGCGAACGCCGGAATCTTCGGCCCTCAGGGAGCTGCCCTGAACGACGTCGCGGCATCCGACATCCGCGTGCTGACGGTCGGCAACCCGGCGAACACGAACGCGCTCATCGCGGCGGCATCCGCTCCCGACATCCCCGCAGACCGATTCACCGCACTGACGCGGCTGGATCACGACCGCGCGGTCGCCCAGCTCGCGGCCGCCCTCGGGGCGCCGGTCGACACCATCCGCGACGTCACGATCTGGGGGAACCACTCCGCGTCGCAATTCCCCGACATCGCCCACGCGACCGTGGGTGGTCGGCCGGCATTCGAGGCGCTGACAGAGAAATTCGGCGGAGCGGATGCCGCCACCGCGTGGCTCGACGACGAGTTCATCCCTCGGGTGGCGAAGCGGGGCGCGGAGATCATCGCGGTGCGAGGTTCGTCATCGGCCGCATCTGCGGCGAACGCCGCCACCGCGCACGTCCGCGATTGGGTGCTCGGAACCTCGACCGGCTGGACGTCGGCGGCCGTCGTCTCCCACGGCGAATACGGGGTGCCCGAAGGCCTCGTGTCGTCCTTCCCGGTGACCAGCGACGGCACGTCCTACTCGATCGTGGAAGGGCTCGAGCTCGACGAGCGCGGTCAGGGCCGACTGGATGCGACCGTGGCCGAACTCGTCCAAGAGCGCGATGCGGTTCGTGAACTCGGCGTGATCTGAGGCTGCGCGCATGGACCTTTTGACGGCGCTGATCCTCGGGGTCGTCGTCATCGCGGTCTCGACGGTGCTCGCGCGCCGACTCGGCGTCGCGGGTCCACTGATCCTGGTCGCGATCGGCCTCGGCGCCGCGTGGCTCCCCTTCATTCCGCCGGTCGAAGTCGATCCCGAGCTCATCCTCGTCGGAGTCCTTCCGCCCCTGCTCTATGCCGCGGCGGTGCGCCTTCCGGCGGTCGAGTTCCGTCGCGACTTCATCCCGATCTCCGGGCTCGCCGTGCTCCTCGTGGTGATCAGTTCCCTCGTTCTCGGCGCGTTCTTCTCGGCGGTGATCCCCGACCTCGGCTTTCCGCTCGCTGTCGCGCTCGGGGCAATTCTGAGCCCGACGGATGCCGTGGCCACCTCCATCGTCAAGAAGCTCGGCATCTCCCCTCGCGTCGTCACGATGCTCGAAGGCGAGAGCCTCCTCAACGACGCGACCGCGCTCGTCTTGCTTCGCAGCGCCATCGCCGCGGTGGCCGCCGGCTTCGCGTTCTGGGGCACCGTCTGGACCTTCGCGCGGGGCGTGCTCATCGCGGTGGCGATCGGCGTCGTCGTCGGCTGGATCGCGCTCCGCGTCCGCCAATGGGTGGGCTCCACTGCGGCCGCGACCGCCGTGGGCTTCGTGGTGCCGTTCGTCGCGTACCTCCCCACCGAGCACCTCGGCGGGTCGGGTCTCGTGGCCGCCGTGGTCGCCGGCGTGACCGCAGGGCAGGGCGCCGCAAAACGACTCACCCCGCAGCAGCGGATGTCGGACGAGCTGAACTGGCGGACGGTCGAACTCGTCCTCGAAGGCGGCGTCTTCCTGCTCATGGGGCTCGAGCTGAAGGCCATCCTCGAGGACAATGCGCAGAACCAGAGCGGCCCGGGGCGCGCCTTCCTCTACGCCGCCGCCGCACTCGCGATCATCCTCGCGCTCCGCGCGATCTACGTGACACTGCTGGTCGGATTGCAGGGGCGCCGAGCGAGATCGCGCAAACGGGAGCGACTTGAGTCGTTCAACGTGCGGCTCGACGAGATGGCCGCGAACCCGAAACCCGAGCCGCTGGTCTATCGCGGGAAGGTCGTGGATCCTGCGTTCGCTCGCGAGCGGACGGGGACCATGCGCGGACGGATCACCCGGGCCCTCAACGACCTCGACTACTACCAGGCGTCGCCGCTCGGCTGGAAGCACGGCACCATCATCGTGTGGGCCGGCATGCGCGGCGTCGTGACGCTCGCGGCGGCCCAGACACTGCCCCGAGACACTCCGGAACGCGAACTCCTCATCCTGATCGCCTTCTTCGTGGCCGTGGGCAGCCTTCTCCTGCAGGGGTTGACGATCCCGTGGGTGATCCGGATGCTGCGGATGCCGGCATCCGGTGACGGCGTTCTCCAAAACGTCGAGAGCGATCGTCTGCAGAGCGAGCTCAACGAGGCGGTGACCGAACGGCTCGCCGACCCCGAACTGCGCCGCGCCTCGGGTGAACCATACGATCCGGACATTCTCGCCCGGGTCGCGCGGCGGACGGCGATGCCTTCCGATGATGACGTCTCAGCCGTCTTCCGCGAACTTCGGATCGCGATGATCGAGGCGATGCGCGCGCGCCTGATCGAGGTCACACGCGAAGGCTCATTCTCCTCCGCCGCGTTGCAGCTCGCGCAGGCGCAACTCGACGCCGAGCAGATCAGCATCGAATTGCGGGGCGAGGAGGACTGATTTAGAAGCGGGTCACGGCAAGGCAGAATGGGATCGACCAAGGAGCGCAAAGATGGCGATCGAGTCTGAACAGACGGATGCCGGTATCGACCGCGCTCCGGCGGAGTACGCCGAGACCCGTACCATCGCTCTTCCCGAAGAGCCGCACGAAGTGCTGCCCGAGAGTTTCGCCGCCCTTCAGCCGAGCCCGCAGTGGTGGGCCGCGCGTCCTGCGGGCTCGCGCCTCGTGGGACTCGTCGTCGCGCGGGACGACATGCCGAGCATCGTTCGGCAACGGGACGCGCTCGCGCAGTTCGGCGTTGCGATCGACGATTTCCGTCACCCCGCACCTGACATCGGAGAGAGCTGGTCAGAACGACTGACCCGCCTGTTCGGTCACCTCGTCGCGGGCGATGTGTTGGTCGTCGCCGATGTCCGTGCGCTCGGTCGCGACCGCCATGAAGAGACCCTCACCGTCGCGGAGCTTCGGCGCCGCGCGGTCATCGTGAAAGTGCTCGGCGACTCACGCAGCTGAGCTGGCGTCAGGCATCCTCGGCTGAAGAGACCGCGTCAGGATCGTCGAGGATCGCCAGGTCATCGCGGGTGACCAGCCGCGAGGCGACCGCGTGCTCGACGAGACGCACGCGGCGGTTGGTGGCCGATGCGGTGACCCCACCCCGCAGCCCCGGTACGCCTTGCCGGTCGAGCTTGTCGCAGACGTTGTCGAGCTTGCGATTGAATCGCGTGATCGTCCACCCCAGCCGCTCCGCCGCCTTCGCCGAGCTCGGCAACTCGCTCATGCCGGTGCCCTCACGCCGCAGCACGGGCTCGGCGAGGGCGAGGATGAGAAGCCGCTGACTGATGGTCAAGGGCACGGCGCCGATCGTGGATAGGCCATCGCCGATCGGGTCGGGACGGGTGTTGCGGAACGTGGGCTGTGCGGCGTGAACCACGAATTCGTAGGTGGTCGGTCCGGCGCTGAAGACCACTGTCGTCAGAGCAAAGACAATCGGCAGGCGTGCACCCGGCGCGAGCTGAGCCTGCACTCGTCCGTCGGAGTCGGTGACGGTGGCCGCGAGCCGACTTCCGATGTTCTCGAGCCACCACAGCCCGCCGGCCTCCTCGATGGAGAGGAAATGGCGGTGCAGGAAGAGGTTGTCGTCGAGTGCGAGATCACCCTCCCTGCCGATGAGGAACGGATGCCCGACCGTCAGCGGGAAGAACTCGCCGGCGAACTCCACTGTCACCGTCGCCGGAGCGCCATCGGGGAGGGGCATTGCATCGCTCATGGGGTGCACGCCCTCGTCGGGTTGCCGGATGCCCCGTTCTCGCGCACCAACTGGACTTCGATGCAGGTGCGCCCGGAGGAGTCGGCGGCGAGGGATGCCGTCGTTTCCTTCGTCCGCGTGGGGGACCCGTTGCCGTCGAGCGTGACGGGGTACCAGATGAAGGCGTCGCCCTCCTGCGGGTCGGGATTTGTCCATGTGAAGGTGACCTGGCCGCCCGAGGCCGTCCCCGTCACGTCAGCCGGTGCGGGCACGAAGCCGTCGCTCGGGTCCTGGGGAACGCTCGTGCCCGTTGAGGTGGGCTCTGGATCGGGCGCGGGGCTGAGCGCACTGGCGAGCGCCACGCCGGCGATGACGAGCACGGCGACGATCGCGACGGCGATCCCGATCCACAGGCCGCGCCGCGAGCGCGGTCCGGCCGGCGCCACCGTCGGTGTCGCGACGGGTGCGGGTGGCGTTGCGGCAGAGGCCGACACGATGCGTGGCCGGCGGACGGTCGACGATCCGGCGTCGATGTCGGCCGCCTCGCCCGACGCAGTGTCGCTCGCCTCGGTGACGGTCGGGCGTGGGCGCAGCACCGTCTCGCCCGCGACCGCCGCGGTGGTGGCCACGGCATCCGGGGCGAAAGTGTCGTCGGACGGACGGCGACGGGTGGGACCCGCGGCGGGCGCGGTCTGCGGCTCGATGCTGACGATGCCGCGGACGCGGGTCAGCTCATCGTCTTCGTCGTCCTCATCGCGGTCATCGGCGTCAGGGGCATCATCGAGGATGTCGATCGGAGTGACCGAGTGCGACAACTCGATCTGCACTCGCTGGAGCGCGCGGGCGAACGCAACGGCTGTGTCGTAGCGGTCGGCGGGGTTCTTCGCCATCGAACGACTGAGGGCAGCTTGCAACGAGTCCGGGGCATCCGTCCGGTCGAGACGCGCCAACGGAGATCGCTCGATCCTCTGAATGAGCTCGGCCCCGTTGTTGCGGCCACCGGGCTGCTCGAACGGTGACCGACCGGCGAGCAGCGTGTAGACGGTGGCGCCGAGGGCATACACATCCGAGCGGACACCCGACTCGGGCACGTCGGCAAACGACTCGGGCGGCGACCACGGAATCGACATGCCCCCCGATGCATCAGCACCTTCCGCGGTGGTGGCGATCCCGAAATCGGTGAGAGCGGGACGGTTGTACTCGGTGACGAGGATGTTGGCGGGTTTGATGTCGCGGTGGAGGATGCCGGCTCGATGCGCGGTCTCCACCGCAGCCGCGACCTGGATGCCGACCCGCAGCGCCTCGGCGACCGAGAACACCGCGGCGCGGTATCGAACCTGCAGGTTGGGGCGCGGGCAGTACTCCATCACCAGGTACGGCCTGCCGTCGTCGGACACGCCCGCCTGGTAGATCGTGACGATCGCCGGGTGGGTGGACAGCAATGCCATCACGTTCGCCTCGGCGGCGAACTCCTCAGCCGAGCCGCTTGCGATGCGCTCGGGGAGGAGCACCTTCACCGCGACGCGGCGGCGAGGGAGTTGCTGCTCGTACAGGTACACATCGGCGAAGCCGCCCGAGCCCAGCACCTCGACATAGGTGAAGCCGGGAAGCTGCGGGGGCGGCGCCGGCGGCCGCTTGCCACTCACGGAAGCCCCTCGAACGTGATCGTGATCCCATCGCCGATGTCCACGACGTCGCCCGAGATCACCATGGTCGGCTCGCTCGGGTGCAGGCGGACGGGGTCTTGCCCGCCGCGCAGCAGGATGCTTCCGTTGGTGGTGTCGAGGTCGGTGATGAGGACGTGCTCGCCTTCCGCCTTGATCTCGACGTGGCTGCGCGAGATGTCCTGCTCGGGGCTGTCCACGGCGATCAGGATGGGAAGCGAGTCACCGGATGCCCGCGGTGACCGCGGACGTCGACCGATGATGACGGCGCGCTCCAGTTCGACGACGCGACCGGTCGACAGACGGATGCGACCCTGTCGAGGCTTCCGCGGGGGCACCTGATCGGTGGACTCGAAACGCTCGCGCTCCGCCTCACGCATCGCGCGGAGGTCCGCGACGCCGATGGTCTCGCCGTCATGATCACCGAACTCGTCGGCGCTCGGTGAAGACGGTGCGCCTGAATCGACGACCCGTTCGATGATCGGGTCAACGGCCGGTTCGGCAATCTGCAAGGGGCGGGCGACGGTCTCGCCCCACAGCTCGTCATCCTCGTCGGCATCGGCGGGGGCGACCGTCTCGGAAGCTGCCGGGGCCGAGGTGGAGGTCAACGGGAGCCACGTGTCGCCCTCCGCGGAGAGGTGCTCGGGGACGGAGTCGATCGCGTCCGAAGCATCCGGCGCATTGGAGAGCTCGGGCTCGATGGGGAGTGCGGGCTCGGTGGGGAGCTCAGCGGGCTCGGCTGGGGAGCTACGGGCTCGACGATCGGCGCCGCTGCGGCGACTGTCGGCACCTTCGTGGCGCCGCCGCCGAGCGTGAACACCAGAGCTGCTGCAGCGACGACACCATCGGCGATCGGCAGAGCTGCGGCGTCGTCGAGCGGACCGGTGAAGTCGATCGACAGACGGTGGGCGCCAGGCAGAAGTCGCTCGACCCACGTGGTCACTCCTGCGCCGGAGATCGCTTCGGTTTCGTGCGCACCCTCCACGACGAGTTCGAGCGGTCCGCGCACGGCCACCCGCATGCCGTCCTCTTCGGCGACCGCGACAGCGAAATGCGGAATCGCCGTCAGCGAAGTCCCGAACGCTCCCGTGAGGGCCTCGAGCAGTGCGCCGATACCGGCTCCCGAACCGAGCCGCTTCCAGACGGTCTCGACCGTACGGACCGGAACCTCCGCCGGCAGAGCAGCCAGCGCCCGCCCTGCCACGGCCACCCGCCATCCGCCCGACTCGGCCGTTGCGCCGGTACAAGGCTGATATCTCACATCGGCCATCAGGCTGTCCCCCTGGTTGCGGCCCGCGGCCGCGTATCGCTGTCGATCTCACTGTCGGCGGGCGTCCCCTTGCCCGCAGACGGCGCCGTGTCGAACACATCGTCATGGCCGCGCACGCTCAGCGCATCGACGACGATCGCGGTGATGTTGTCGCGCCCACCCCGCAGCAGCGCTTCGTGGACCAGGCGCGTGGCGGCATCCTGCGGGTCATGCTCCTCGCGCAAGATCGCCTCGATGCGATCCGGGTCGAGCTCACCCGACAGTCCATCGGAGCAGACCAGTATCCGATCGCCGGGCTCGGCGGGAAGCATCCAGAAGTCGGCTTCACCAGCACTGCCCGCTCCGATCGCGCGGGTGATCTCATTGCGTCGGCGATCGCGTGCGGCGTCGCCCGGCATTCAGCTCGCCCGCGTCGAGCAACTCCTGCACGACGGAGTGGTCGACGCTGATCTGTTCGAGAGCGTCGCCGGCGAAGCGGTACGTCCGAGAGTCTCCGACGTTGATGGTCAGCCAGTATCCCGCCCCCGCAACGTCGGCCACGATCACGCCGGTCAAAGTCGTGCCCGCCGCGCGCTCCCCCGTGGCCAGCGCAGCGACCTTCGTCCGCGCGCGGGCGATCGCCCCGCGGACGTCTTCTATGTCGAGACTCGGAGCGCCGGCAAACGGAGAGAATTCGGCGACGACCGCGCTGCTCGCGCGTGCACCGGCCTCGTGCCCGCCCATGCCGTCGGCAACGAGATACACGGGCGCTGCCGCCAGGTGCGAGTCCTCATTCGCTTTGCGCCGGAGACCGGCGTGCGTGGCTTCGCCGTGCACGGTTTCGATCGGGCGGTCGGTCACGATGAGACCTCGACAGTGACGTGCCGGTCGCCGAACTCGAGGACATCCCCACGTCGAAGCGCGACGCGTTCGCCGGGGGTTGCCTGCGCGACGTCGCCTCCGCGTCGCACGGCCACGCCGTTGGTGGAGTGCCGATCGATGACCCACACCTGACGCTGCTCGTCGACGAGAAGCTCGAAATGCGTCTTCGACAGTGAGAGCGTCTCGTCACGGATCGGGGCGACCTGAGCGCCCGATTCCGGCGCGGGATTGCGACCGAACAGGGTCCGGGTATAGACGGCCTGCCGTGTGCCGTCGTCCCAGATGAGCGTCGCGAATGCGCGGTCGCCGGTGGCGAGGCGCGTCTGGTCGATGGGGCCGGAGGCCGGCGGCGGATTCGGCGCGGGGGGCGTCGGCGCGGGCGACACGGTCGCGGGAGCGGGTGCCATCGCGGATGGAGTGTGGCCGGAGGAATGGGAGATTCCGGGGACGATCGAAATCAATCCGCCATCGGATGCCGCCACGTTGGCATCCGAGATGCTCGGCCCCGACGGCGCGGACGCGGGAGTCGGCGACTGCGCAGAGTCCCACGGATCGAACGACGCGACAATCGCCGGCCCGGTCGGAACCGCGCCGCCGGCTGCGTCGGCGGAAGGCGATCCGGTGGGGACGGTCGTCTCGGAGGACACGGAAGGCGCCGCCGACACGCTCGCGGCCGCTTCGGCGCCGCGGACGTCGGTCATGACTGATCCCGCTGCGATGTCATGCCAGCCGCGGTGCCACGGCGAGCTGTCGAACAGGGGAGAGAAGTATCCGACGACGATCGACCCGGCGAGGGCCCAGATGAGATTGCGGCCGAGCGCCCGACCGAAGCCGATAGTCCCGTCCGCGTCGACGCGCGCGAGGCGAAGCTTCATCACGCGCATCCCGATCGACCCCGCACCGCCCTGCATCGCGGTGTACACCAGTAGCCAGGCGAGAAGGACCACCCCACACACGAGATTGGTGATCAGAATCGCTCCCACGGACCGTGTGGAGGCAAGGACGCCCGCCCACACGATGACCATGATCCCGACGAGAACGGCGACGACGCCACCGTCGATGACATAGGCCAGAGCGCGTCTGCTGAGCTGCGCGGGTCGCACCCCGGCGGTCACGGCCGGCTCCTGCCCGAAGTGCGCCCGGCGCGCAGTGAGCGAAGGCTGAGGCGCGCGCGGAGGCGCTGCCATACCGTGGTGGAACCCTTCATCCCCCCGACGATATCGTCCACCTCGGCCCAGAAGGCGTCGACCTCATCGGCGGTGGGATCGCCGGGACCGTAGACCTCGGCATCCGCTCGCCGCGCGAGAACTGCCACCCTCGGCTGCGCGAACGACTCCTCGAGGACCGACGCACTCTCGCCGCGGGTGGCTCCGGGGACGATCGGCGCGCGGAGGTCCAGAGCGTTGTCGACGAGTTCATCCCACCCACCCGAGATGCGGTCAGCCGTCCGCTCGGCGGAGCGGCGACGTCCGCGGCGGGCTGCCTTGATGGCGCCGAGGATGACGAAGGGAGCGGCGAGAAGGGCGAGCACGCCGATGCTGATGCCCGAGTACAGCAGGACGGTGCCGATCCAGTCGGGGAGCGGCTCCTCTTCCTTCTCCTGGTCGCGGTCATTCGCGATGGCCGGCGGGAGGTCGGCGGGTTCCTGTGCGGGCGGGGGCGGCTGGAGCACCTGCGGCTTGGGGTTGGCGCGGGGCGTCGTCGTCTGGTCGTTCGGCTCGTTGTCCTCGTCGGGAGTGGGGTCGAACGGGACCCAGCCGTAGCCGTCGAAGGCGATCTCCACCCAGGCGTGCAGGTTGTCGCCGGTCGCGGTGAACGTCGACGATGCCGGATCGTCCTCAGCCGGATGCCACCCCATCACGACGCGCGCGGGAATGCCCAGTTGGGTGGCAAGCAGCGCCATCGCGACGGCGTACTGCTCGTCATCGCCGATGATCTCGTCACCGGCGAACATGCTCGTGATGCGGGCCGCGCCGTGGCCCGACGGAGAGTAGGGGTCGTCGACGAGGCCGTGGCTGAAGAATCCGTCGGTGCTGAGCCAGCTCTGCAGCGCCCGAGCCTGCTGAATCGGGGTCTCTGCGTCGGCGACGGCCTTCGACGCGAGATCGGCCAACTCTTGGGGGATCCCAGTCTGCTTGGGCATCTTGATGGGTGCGAAGGGAACGTCAGCCAACGCAGCGTCGCTGGGGAGCGCCGGGAAGACCGCGTCGAGCGTGTAGGCATCGCCCTTGCCGATGGCCGAGGTGACGACAGTCGTGCCGGTCGCGTCGTTGTAGTGGGCGTTGCGGCGCAGCGCATCCGCCTGCTTCCCGTCGAAGGTGATGTCACGGACAGCACCGGCATCCGGAAGCCACACGCCTGTCAGGTCGCCGATCTCGAAGCGCAGCGTCGCGGGCGATCCATCCGCATCGGGCGACATGTTCGAGCGCACCGGAGTGAAGGCGCTCGACGATCCCGCGCCCTCGTTCGAGACGTTGAAGACGACGCCGTCGTAGGTGTCCATCGTCGCGAGGCGGATGCGGCCGTCTTCGGGGAGCCCCGAGACCGTGAAGAGATCGGTGCTGGCATCGTCGCGGACGAACGCGCGGTACGACTGCAGGGGGCTCGGGTAGTTCTTGATGTCGAAGGGCGGAACGACGAAGTCGCGCAGCACGAAGCGAGACGTGGGCGGGCTCGCGACAGCGGCGGTGGCGACACCTGCGCCGACGGCGATGAGGACGACCGCTGCCCCCGCCACCAGGCGACGAGTGCGTGCTTGCCGGGACGCCTGAGCGTCGGCTGTACCGGACGCCTCGACGCGCACAGCGTTGTTCTCGGGGTCCCACGCCTGTCGAAGGGCAAGCCACACGATCGCGACCACCGCGAAGATCACGCCCTGGAGCACGGGGAGGGAGCTCACCGTCATCCCGAGAAGGATCTCCGCCGCGAGGAACGCGACGGCGGGGATGAGGCTCCATGCGGCGTGGCGCAGGCGTAACGCGAGCGATGCCGTGAGCACGGTGGCGATGAGGGCGAGGAGGAAGGGAACGATCAGGTGGCCGTCTTCGGGGGCGACCGGGGGGACAGTCGTGAGCAGCTTCTTCCACGATGTCACCGTGCCGAGCGCCAGTTGGCGCCAGGTCTCGAGGGTCGGGATGACGCCGCCGAGCGCTGTCTGCGGAAGCGCCAGAGCCCCGCCGAAGACGAAGTATGCCGCGGCGGTGAGTCCTGCGACGGGGAGGATGCCCCACCGCAGGCGGGCGCACAGCCACGCGATCGCGAGGCCGAGTGCGATAGCGCCGAACCCGGCGATCAGGTACTGCGGCCCATCGAAGCTGGCACCGAAGCCGATGACCGGAACGGCCAGCAGCAGGGTGACGGCAACCAGATCGAGGACGGTCCGCCGGACGGAGTCGACGCGGGTCACGACAGCACCTTCCGCACGGCCGATGGCAGCTGGTCGAGCGCGCCCAGAGTGATGACATCGGCATCGCCGATGCGGCGGAGCGCGGGAGAGTCGACGCGGGCATCGGCCACGACGGCCAGCACACGGACGCCGAACGGCAGGCGCGAGCAGGCGAGCTGAAGATCGGCGCCCTTGACGCTCGAGCCGCAGAGGAGCACGGCCACCGCCGCCTGCGGCGCATGTGCAGCGACGGAGCCGGCGAGCGCGACGATGCCACCCTCGCGTGCGCGAGAGTGCTCGAGGGCGGAGAGCTCATTCAGCAGGCGCTTGCCCGTCTCGGCGCGCAGCGGACCCTGCTGCACGCGCGCCTCCACCGAACGGGAGTCGCGCAGCGCGCGCAGGCCCACCGAACCTGCGACGCTGATGGCGAGTTCGAACTCCTCGGGGGATCGGTAGTCGCCCGGGTGGGTCGACAGGCCGAGGACGAAGTGCGAGCGACGGGTCTCTTCGTACTGGCGCACCATGAGGTCGCCGACGCGGGCCGTCGACTTCCAGTGCACGTGGCGGAGGTCGTCGCCAGGCTGATACTCGCGCAGGGCGTGGAACGAGACGTCGTCGCGGGCCAACTGCTGCGACGGCAGGCCCTCGAGGTCGCGCAGGTGTCCGAGGGAGAGTCCATCCAGCGATGTGGTCCGTGGGTGGACGTACAGCTCGAGTGCCTCGCGACGGTCGTGCGTGCGCTCGAACATGCCGAGGGGATCGCCGCGCAGCACACTGACGGGACCGACCTTGAGCACTCCGCGCGCGGAGGTGGGGATCGCGAAAAGCTCCTCGAACGACGCTCCCGGAGCGAGTCGGGGGATGTCGAATAGCCCACGACCGCTGCCGACGGGGAGGACCACGCTCGCGGGCAGGATCGCCCGGGAGGTCGAGTTGGTGAGCGTCAAGGCGCCGACGGCGCGCTCACCGACAACCACGTGCGTCCGCGTCAGGTCGAGGTCGACGTCGTAGGCCGTGCGGCCGAAGAGGAACGGGATGCTCAGCAGCAGCACCGCGGTCACGATGACGGCGGCGATGATCAGCTCTTGCCAGCCGAAGCGGAGCCCGAGAATCCACAGGACCACAACGGTGGCCAGCAGCACCCAGCCGAGCGGCCGGATGGTGTCAGTGACATCGCGGATGCGCTTCCACGCAACGCCCCCCCACTCTTCAGCGCTCTCGCGGAGGGTTTCCCAGCGGGACGCGGACCGGATCGTGTGGGATGCCGGCGCGGCTTCGCTTTCGGGCTCGACCGCCGACTCGTACTGCGGAGGAGTCGCCGGCGGCGCGGCAACGGGCGTCGCTGGCGTGGCCACGGGCGAGGTAGCGGGCACGTCGGCACCCCGACGCGCGCGGCGCGTCAGGTGCTCAGTGTCCCGCGTGTTCGGCATCAGGCGGTTGCTCGGGCGAGCGGCGCCTCGACATCGCTCAGTGCACGCTGGATCACCGTCTCGCCGGTGGTGCCGGTGAACTCGGCCTCAGGGTCGAGAACGAGTCGGTGAGTCCACACGGGCGCGGCGAGCGTCTTGATGTCGTCGGGAGTCACGAAGTGACGGCCCTGCGAGGCGGCGATGACGCGCGCGATGCGCATCATCGAGATCGCGCCACGCACCGAAACGCCCAAGCGGGTCCCCTCATGCGCGCGGGTCGCCTCAACCAGCTGTGCGGTGTAGCGCGCGACGGCGGGGTCGACGTGGACCGAACCTGCGAGATCCGCCATGTCGGCGACGGCCGAGGTCGTGATGACGGGCTTGAGCAGTCCGGATGGGTTGCGCTCCACCGCACCCGCGAGGATCCGCTCGGAGACGGCGAGGGAGGGATACCCGATCGCCGTCTTGATCATGAAGCGGTCGAGCTGTGCCTCGGGGAGCTTGTAGGTACCGGCCTGCTCGATCGGGTTCTGCGTGGCGATCACCAGGAACGGGCGGCCCACCTCGTGCGGCACGCCGTCGACCGTGACGCGCGACTCCTCCATGACCTCCAGGAGCGCCGACTGCGTCTTGGGCGAAGCGCGGTTGATCTCGTCGGCCAGGAGGATCGAGGCGAACACCGGTCCGCGGTGGAACTCGAACTTGTGCGCCTGCTGGTCGTAGATCGTGACACCGGTCACGTCGGAAGGGAGCAGGTCGGGCGTGAACTGGATGCGGTTCGAGGTGCCCTGCACGCTCGCCGCCAGCGCCTTGGCGAGGCTGGTCTTGCCCGTGCCTGGGGCATCTTCGAGGAGGACGTGGCCCTCGGCCAGCATCGCGGCGAGAACGAGGCCGACCACTTCGCGCTTTCCCATCAGAGCGATGTCGACGTTGTCGACGAGGCGCGTGAAGGTCTCCTTGAACCAGGAGGCCTGTTCGGGGGTCATGCTCATTCGTTGATGTCCTTGGGTTCGATGATGATGTTCGTCATGTGTCGCGGCCTGCGCGGCCGGATCACCAGGTGGTCGTCTCGTACTGCTTGCCGTTGAGAATGACGGACACGGGCTTCCCCGGGTATCCCCAGTAGCACTCGAGCTGCACGCGGCCATTGGCGGGCATGTAGACGGGCCCCTCCCACGAGTTGAACTGACTGCCGTCGCCGATGCACTTGTAGGTGTAGTTGCCCGCGTTGAAGTCCTCGGTGTTGACGACGAAGTAGTTGCCCTGTCGGCGCCGACGCCACCGCGTGACACCCAGGCGCGTGGCGTCGGCGGCGGGCGGCGCGTCCTGCGTCGTCGCCGAAGCGCTGTCGGTCGTCGTCTGCCCCGCTGCGCTCGTGCGCACGTTGATCGTCCGCGTCGTGCTGTATCCGACGTTGCCGAGGTTGCGCGATCCGCTCGCCGCGACCGTCTCCCACCCGTTGCCGACGTTGATCTGCGTCGTGATGTCACGGCCGTTGCGTGCCGGCGACGACCACGACACCGAGATGCTCGTGCCGCTGGCCGACGCGTTGGCCTTCGGGTTGCCGATCGGGCCGTACGGCGCGACCTGGTTCGACGTGTTGGATGCGCCGCTCGCATAGTTCGCACCGTCGACATTGACCGTCGCCTGGACACGAATGGTGTACGAGCCGTTGTTGTTCACCTGGCCGTTGCCGATCGTGCCGCTGCCGCCGGAGCCGCCGCCGATCCAGTCGCTGCGCCATCCGCCGCCGTTGACCGAGTACTGGTAGTTGATCTCGCCCGCCGCAGCGCCATTGGCAGCTCCCGCGGTCCATGTCACGCCGACGGTGTTGTTGCCCTCGGTCGCAGACACTCCCGTCGGAGCTCCCGGCGGGTTGATCGCACGACGCGGCGCGGACGGCGCACTCCACGCACCCCAGCCCGCTTTGTTCTTCGCGCGGATCGTGAAGGTGTAGTTCTGCGTCGACGTGGTGACGACGACGGCTTGACTGGTCTGCCCGGCAGCCACCGGCACGGTGTTCACGACCGATGAGCCCTGCATGACGTTCAATTCGTACGCGCTGATCGGGTCGCCGTTGTTGGCGGGTGCGTTCCATGACACGTTCAACTGCGCTTGGGTGCCCACCGAGTCGGCCCGGGCGACGGACGGAGCACCGGCGGCATCGGGTGCGCGTGCGGGGATCATCGTCTGCGACCAGGGGCTGAAGTCCGACGGCTCGGGCGCACGGTTGTGGGCGCGCACGCGCACTTGGTACGCGACTCCGTTCTCCAGGCCTTCCCACGTGGTGCTGTTGCCCGTGATGCCGGCCTTCTGCACAACGCCCGACGGCGGTGCGGGCGAGATCTCGAGCGTGAAGCTCTCGACCGGGGAACCCTCGGTGCGCGGCGTCGTCCAATTGACGGTGAGGCTGCGGTCACCGAAGCCGAGCGTCGGCGGTGCCGGAGTCTCGGGACGAACGTCGGGGCGCGCGGTCTCCGACGGGATCGAGGGGTCGGACTCACCGACGCGGTTGGTCGCTGTGACGACGAAGTTGTATTCGACGTTGTTCGTCAGTCCGTCGAGCGTGCACGTCGTCGAAGCGCACTGCTTCGTGTAGCCACCGCTGGTGGACGTCACGGTGTACCCGGTGATGCGCGTGCCGTTGTCGCTCGGCGGCGTCCACGCCAGCACAACGGTGCGGCTCTGCACGCTCGAGACAGTGGGCTTGCCCGGAGCGTCAGGGCGGCCCTGGACAGTGATCCGGATTCGTCCTTCCACGGCGCGGTCGGCGTCTTCGGTGGCATCCAGCACGCGGTATCGAACGACCACGGTGCCGACGAATTCGGCACCGCTGGTGACCTCGACCCGGTCGCCCGCCACGCGCGCGGTCGCCTCGCCGGTCTCGGTCGTGGCGCTCACGATCTTCAACGGTGTATCCGGGAACGGATTGACGTCGTTGGCCAACACGGGGACGGAGATCAGCTTTCCCTGATCGGCCTCGGCGATCGTGTCGTCATTCGCGCTCGTGAGTGGGCGCGTCGATGCGCTCACCGTCACGGTGATCGTCGCCTTGACCGGCGGCGCTTCACCGTCGGTGACGCTGACGGCGAGCGACGCCGTCGTCCCCTTCTTCGTGTCCGACTCCGCGGAGGCGGTGAGAGTGTTCCCACTGACCTGAGCGGACATGCCGGCCGGCGCCTTGCTCTCCAGCGAGAACGTCAGCTTGCCGGCGTCATCGGGGTCGGGGTCCGTGGCGAGCGCGGCAAGATCGAGCGTCTCGGCATCCTCTCCCGGTGCGACCGTCAGCGATGCGCCCACCATCGTCGGCGGCTGGTTGTCGGGCGGCAGCACGGTGATCGCGATCGTCAGCGTCGCCTTGAGACCCTTGGGGTCGTCGGGGCCGGTGCCGTCGGTGACCTCGAACGTGATGGCGTCGCCCCCGAAATAGCGATCCTTCGAGGTGTACACGAGGGTCTGCTGATCCTTCACCAGCGATGCGCCGTTCGAATGCGAGGCTGACACCTTGCCGGCCTCGGTGATGACGACGGACTTTCCGGCCGCTGCCTGGACGTAGTCGGCGAGCGCGAGTTCGATCGTCTCACCGCTCTTGACCTCGACCGGCTTCGTGTCCGACAGCGACGGCGGAACCGAAGTGAGCGATGGCACGTGGACGAAGGCGGATGCCGTCTGCCCATCGACGTCGGTGACGGTGTAGGTGATCAGCTGCTGCTGATCACCGAGCGTGACGCGCACCTTGCCGTTCGAGAGCACTCGAGCCTTCTCGCCGCCGGTCCCGAGAGCAACATCGAGAGCGCTCTTGGTTCCGTCGGGGTCTTCGTCGTTGTCGAGGACGTCGACATCGACGGTGCCCTCTTCTGTGACATCCTCGGCGCGCACGCGGTCGTCGCGCGCGATCGGACGCAGCAGCGGCACATCCTCTTCGACGGTGATCTGCACCGAGGCGGTGGAGGTCAAGCCGCGCGAGTCGGCGATCGTGTACTGGACGCTGGTCTGCGTGGGCGCATCGGGCGAGGTGATCACGACGTAGTTGCCGGAGATCTTGGCACTCAGGCCGGCGACGTCCGGCACGTCTAGTGCGTTCTCGGCGAAGCCGAACTCGTCACCGTCCGGGTCGGAGTCGTTCTGCAGCACGGGCAGCGCCACCTCGCGGCCGGGGCGCATGATGACGGAGTCGCGGACCGCGTACGGGGACTGGTTGACCGACTCCGCGGGAGCGATGCCGACCTGGATGGGCGCAGTGCCCTCCTTGCCCAGACGGTCGCGAACGCGGTAGGTGAAGGTGTCGACACCGAAGCTGTCCTCGAACGCCTCGTAGACGAACGTGTTCGCGCCGGTCTCGACGATGCGTCCCTTGGAGGGTGCGGATGCGATTCCGACCAGCTCGACCGAGTCACCGTCTTCATCGATGCCATCGAGCGGTACCGGGATCGTGACTTTGGAGCCCGCCAAGGCGCGTGCCGTGAGGTCTCGCGGGCGCGGAGCAGCGTTGGCATCGGGGTTCTGGGGAAGAATCTGGATCGTGACATAACCGGCATCCCGCTGTCCGGTGCTGTCTTCGGCCTCATAGGTCGCATAGACGGTCTTCGGCTCGTCGCCGGCGCGGAAGCGGAGCGTGTCTTCGGACACGAACATCTGTCCGTCGGCCTCATCGATGAAGGGCTCGATCAGATCGGGGGCGACGTGGATCGTGTCGCCGTTGGGGTGGTAGTCGTTGGCCAGCACCGGGATCGTGACGATGTCTCCCGCGCGGACGACGACCTGGTCGTCGTTGGCGACGGGAGGCCGCAGCTTCGCTGGAGCGGGAACGGGAATCACGACGATCTCACCCGACGCCGTGAGGCTTCCATTGGAGATCGTGTAGCCGACGCGCACCTGCTGGTCGAGGGCGCCCTGATCGCTGATGCGAACGGTCTCGTGGCCCAGAACAGCGGCGGCGATGCCCTTGCCCGGTTCGACCGTCACGGACTGGACGACGAGGATGCCGCCCGCAGGATCCGTATCGTTGCCGAGCACGTTGACCAGCACGTCACCGCCCGTGGGGAGGAGCGCGACATCGCGCACGGCGATGGGCGGAAGTTCCTGGTCGGACTCGGGCAGGACGTCGACGCGCACAATGCCCGGCACGGAGTTAGGACCGGAGGAGGTCAGGTACTGGATGTAATAGGTGTTCGCGATCTGCGACGTGAAGGAGAACGTCTTGCCGGCGAAGTCCGGCACGATCGTGGCATCGGGAACCTCATCCACACGCGTCAGACGCAGCTGCTCGCTTCCCGCGCTGGTGTCGTTGGTCAGTGGCGAGACGGTGACGGTGCGGCCGACACGGGTCACGACGTGATCGGCGTTGGTCACCGGAACGGTCGTCCCCAGCGGCCGGATGTCGTAACGGGCGACGCCCGAGCCATCGAGATTGCCGTCCGAGACGACGACCGGAACATCCTTACGGCCCTGTACGGCGCCGATCGCACGGTAGGTGATCTGTCCATCCGACGTGTAATCGGCCTCATCGCCGCCGTCGGGGGCGACGGTGCGGAGGAAGATGTCGTCGCCATCGGGATCGAGCCAGTCGGGCAGCACGTTGTATGACGCTGTGCCCCCGGCCTCGACGGTCACCGCGGTCGTGCGCAGCTGTATGGGCGGTGCGTTCTGGTCCCAATCGTGGACGCTCAGGGTGACTTTCGCTGTTGCTTCACCGCCGCGTCCGTCGTCCGCCGTGTAGGTGAAACTCGTGGAGCCCGAAGCGTCCTCGGGAACGGTGATCTGCAGCGCGCCGCCGTTCTGGATCGGCTCGATCGACCCGAAACCGGGCTCCTCTTTCACAGATGCGACGAGCACGTCGCCGTCGGCATCGGTGTCGTTGAAGAGGACCGGAAGAACAGTGGTGCTGCCGGGACGGATGCCGAAGTCATCGTCCTTGGCGATCGGCGGCGTGTTCACCTCGGTGCGCTCGGGGAGGGTGGTCTCCACCGTTTCTTCGGTGGTCTCTTCCTCTTCGTCGCCGGTTCCTTCCGGCGGGGTGATGTCCTGCCAGTTGTCGACGCGCTGCATGCTGTCGCTGGCCATCCACGCCGCGCCGCCGAAGACATCGTTGAGGACGACGACGTCGCGGTTGACGCGGAACTGGAGGACGCTCGTGGTGTCGATCCCCTCGACAGCCTCGCTGAGATCGTCGGCATCGCCGGCGCAGTCGCGGACGAAGCGGCCCGACCCCGACCATGCGCCGTACGCGCATCCGGCGACGAAGACCGGCGCTGCGGCCCCGCCTTCGGCGCCGCCCGCGTCAATGGTCGTGATCTCGCCGCCGCCGATCGGCACGCGGACGAGCCCGGTTGGCGTGCCGAGGGTGACGGCATCCGTCGCGCCAGACGGCTGCTGCAGCGTCGCGTCGCTCGGCACCTCGACACGCGAGCCGTCACTGCCGTACAGCGTGTGGGTGTCGTCGTCGAGGACGAAGGCGGTGTCACCCACAGCGGTGATCGACAGGACGGAGTTCTTCTTGACCCCGTCAAGCGAGTGACTGGCGGTCTGGGCGATCGTCCCGTCGCCGCCCTTTGCATAGCTGAACAGGTCGCCCGTCTTGGCCGAAACGGCGTAGACGGTGCCGTCCATGCCCACGGTCGACACGGCGCCTTTTCCGAGTTTGGCGAGGGGGTCGGTGCCTTCGACGGCGAAGCCGCCGAGACCGGCGAACTCGACCGCCCAGAGACTGCCTGCCGCCGGGTCGAGCACCGCCACGTTGTCTCCGCCGAGTTCGACTTTCGCCCCCGGCGAGAGGTCGGCACTGTCGGCGAGGACGACGCGGGCCGGATCCACCGAGGTCATCGTGGATCCGGTGCGGTCGATGACCATGACCTTGGATCCGTCTTGCAGCAGGTCGTACTCGCCAGAGGTCGTGCGCAGCCCGCCATCGAGGACACGTGACTCGTGGTTGAAATGGCCTACGAGCAGACTCGACGACTTGGTCACCCAGACGCCACCGTCGTTGAGGTCGACTTCCGTGGTCGGGTTGCCGTCATAGATGACGGCGAACGTGCCGATCGCGATTGTCGCCGCCGTGACGATTCCCGCCGACGCGAGCGTTCGCGGGCGCGCACGAAGCCATGCAAAAGACGTCATGTGGGCTCGCTCCCCCCGGGCTGAGTCTGCGTGGCGTCGGGACCTGAACGGTGATCAGGCGCTCACTGATGGATCTGGGACCCTTACACCCTACGTCACCGATCCGACTGCTTTTGTTCGCGTATTTCCGGAAGTTTTTTCTCTTCCTAAGATCCGACGTACTCTCGCAGATGCTGAGCGGTAAGCGTCGTCCCGTGGGCGACCAGATCGGCGGGTGTCCCCTCGAAGACGACGAGTCCGCCGTCGTGGCCGGCGCCGGGACCGAGGTCGATGATCCAGTCCGCGTGGGCCATCACGGCCTGGTGGTGTTCGATGACGATGACGGAGTTGCCCGCCTCGACCAGTCGGTCGAGCATGCCGAGCATGTTGTCGACATCGGCCAGGTGGAGACCCGTCGTCGGCTCGTCGAGCACATAGATCGCGCCCTTCTTCGCCATCGAGATCGCCAGTTTGAGTCGCTGACGCTCACCGCCGGAGAGGGTGTTGAGCGCTTGGCCGAGGGTGATGTACCCGATCCCGACGTCGATCATGCGCACGAGCGTCGTGTGGGCAGGACCCTTGGTGATGAAATCGGCAGCTTCGGAGGCGCTCATCGCGAGCACCTCGGCGATGTTCTTGCCGTCGAGCAGGTAGTCCAAGACCACGTCGCTGAAGCCGGATCCCTCGCACAGTTCGCACAGCGTCTCCACCGTCTGGGTGAACCCGAGGGTCGTGATGATCACGCCCAGCCCGCGGCACGCCGGGCACGCGCCCTCGGAGTTCGCACTGAACAGGGCCGGCTTCACGCCGTTCGCCTTCGCGAATGCAGTGCGGACCGTGTCGAGGATGCCGGTGTAGGTCGCCGGGCTGCTGCGTCGGTTGCCCTTGATGGGCGCCTGGTCGACGACCACGACGTCGTCGAAGCCGGGGACGTTGCCGTGGATGAGCGAGGACTTGCCCGAACCGGCTACGCCGGTGACCACCGTCAGGATGCCGAGGGGGATGTCGACGTCGACGTTCTGCAGGTTGTGCTGGGTCGCACCGCGGATCTCGAGGTGGGCCTTCGCGGTGCGCGTGCTCTCCTTGAGCTTCGCGCGGTCGTCGAGGTGTCGACCGGTGATGGTGCCCGACGTGCGGAGGCCTTCGACATCACCCGTGTACATGATCTCGCCGCCCGCGCGCCCCGCGCCCGGACCCAGGTCGACGATGTGGTCGGCGATCTCGATGACCTCGGGTTTGTGCTCGACGACGAGCACGGTGTTGCCCTTGTCGCGCAAAAGCTTCAGCAGGGCGTTCATGCGCTCGATGTCGTGCGGGTGCAAGCCCGCCGTGGGCTCGTCGAAGACGTAGCTGATGTCGGTGAGGGCCGATCCCAAGTGGCGGATCATCTTGGTGCGCTGCGACTCGCCCCCGGAGAGAGTGCCCGACGAACGATCGAGAGAGAGATAGCCGAGCCCGATGTCGACGAACGAGTCGATCGTCGCACGCAGTCCCGCCATCAACGGAGCAACTTCGGGGTCATCGACGGTGGCAAGCCACACGGCGAGATCTGTGATCTGCATGGCCGAGGCATCCGCGATGTTGATGCCCTTGATCTTCGACGAGCGGGCGCCCTCGTTGAGCCTGGTGCCCTTGCAGTCGGGGCACGCAGTGAACTTGACGGCACGCTCGACGAAGGCGCGCACGTGGGGCTGGAGCGAGTCCCGGTCCTTCTGAAGCATCGACTTGGTGACCTTCGAGACGAGTCCCTCGTAGGTCATGTTGATGTTCTGGATCTTGACCTTGGTCGGCTCTTTATAGAGGAAGTCCTGCAGCTCCTGCTCGGAATAGTCCTGGATCGGCTTGTCGGGGTCGAGGAAGCCCGATTCGGTGAAGCCGCGCACCATCCAGCCGTCGACGCTGTACCCCGGGACCTTGATGGCGCCGTCGGCGAGGGAGGCGGATCGGTCGAGCAGTTCGTCGAGGTCGATGTCGCTGGCCTCGCCAAGCCCTTCACAGCGAGGGCACATACCGCCGGTGACCTCGAAGGAGCGACGCTCTTTGACCTTCTTGCCGCCCTTCTCGAATGTGACGGCGCCGGCGCCCGAGACGGAGGGGATGTTGAACGAGAACGCCTGCGGCGATCCCACGTGCGGCTGACCCAAGCGACTGAAGAGAATTCGGAGCATGGCCTGCGCATCGGTCGCGGTGCCCACGGTCGAGCGTGAGTTCGCGCCCATGCGCTCTTGGTCGACGAGGATCGCGGGACTCACGTTCTCGAGCGCGTCGACCTCGGGGCGGCTCAGCTGACCCATGAACTGCTGCACGAACGTCGGGTAGGTCTCGTTGATGAGGCGCTGCGACTCATTGGCGATCGTGCCGAAGACGAGTGACGACTTCCCCGAGCCACTCACGCCGGTGAAGACGGTGAGTCGGCGCTTCGGGATCTCGACGGAGACGTTCTTGAGGTTGTTCACCCTGGCCCCCACCACGCGGATGTAGTCGTGGGAGTCGGCGATGTGTGTGTCTGAAGCTCCGGTCATGGGTTCATTCTGCCCGCCAGCATCCGTTGACGTGATCGTCGACCATGCCGGTGGACTGCATCAGGGCGTACATGGTGGTCGACCCGACGAAGCGGAAGCCGCGCTTTCGGAGCGCCTTCGACAGGGCGTCCGATTCGGCGGTCGTGGCGGGCACCTCGGCGAACGACGCCGGTCGCGGCCGATCGGCGGTGGGGGCGAACGACCACATGAGGGCGTCGAATTCGCCGGGGGCCATGTCGAGCACCAGCCGCGCGTTGGCAATTGTCGCCAGGATCTTCGCCCGGTTGCGGATGATGCCCGCGTCGCCCATGAGTCGCTCGATGTCGTCGCCGGTGAACTCGGCGACGATCGCCGGGTCGAACCCCGCGAACACCTCGCGAAACCGCGGGCGCTTCCGAAGGATCGTGATCCAGCTGAGGCCAGCCTGGAAGCCCTCGAGGGCAGTCTTCTCGAACAGCGGCCGATCGCCGTGGAGCGGACGCCCCCACTCCTCGTCGTGGTACCTCCGGTACTCGTCGTCGGATCCGACCCACGCGCAGCGCTCGATGCCGTCTGGGCCGGTGCGGGTGTCGGTTGTCACATGCCCAGCGTAGGGCGGGTCGCCGACACCGCGACCGAGCCGGCCCGGCTACTTCTTCTTGAGCGACTTCTCCGAGATCGGGGTCTCGCCGGAGGCGGCGAGTGCGTCGAAGTAGTCCCGCGCTTCGGTCTGGCGATCACGCTCGGCGCCCGACGCGATCGGTGCGCGGACGTGCTCGGGGGCGAAGCCGAAGGCGTCCACGAGGTCCTGTGCGTGCGGGCGCAGACGGCCGCACAGGCGATCGATGTAGCGCGTCACGGCGGCGGCGCGCAGACTCGAGAGCCGCCCATTCATGAGGTACCAGGCGAGGTGCTTCTCGATGAGGCTGAGCCCGAAGAGGTCGCGCAGCCACGTCAGAACGTGGCGGGTGCCCTCATTCTCGATCGCATTGATGCCATCGGTGAACGCTTCCCACTGCAACAGCTCAGCGTGGGCGCGGGCCGCTTCGATCAGCTCGACCTGGTGTGCGTTGAACACGGCGGCGGCCTCGGTCGGCGACAGCTTCGCGGCGGGACGGAGCGCGGCCGCGATGTTCGACACCATCTGCTCGACGCGGCCGGACAGCAGTTCGTGCTGCTGCTCGGCGCGGAGGCCGCGCTCGACAGAGCGTGCGGTCGAGCCGAAGTCGGAGACGGACTGGCCGAACCGGCGCAGGCCTCCGCCGTTGAACGCCTTGCCGGCGGTCTGACCGACGGCGAACTTCGCGAGGGTCGCGGCATCCGCGCCCTTGAACTGCTTGGCGTAGTCGCTCAGCAGTCGCTTGCCGACCAATTGGAGAAGGACGTTGTTGTCGCCCTCGAAAGTGACGTACACGTCGAGGTCCTGGTGGAGGCCGACCAGCCGGTTCTCGGCGAGGAAGCCCGACCCGCCGCAGGCCTCTCGGCACTCCTGGATCGTGTCGAGCGCATTCCAGGTCGACAGCGGCTTGAAGGCGGCCGCAAGAGTCTCGAGGTTCTCCCGGTCTTCCGGGGTGTCGTGCGCGCCGCTGAAGACGCCATCGAACGTGCGAAGGAGTTCATCGCCCGCGAAGTACTGGGCATAGGTCTGCGCAAGCAGCGGCAGAAGCCGGCGCTGGTGCTTGGCGTAGTCGAGGAGCACGACCTCGTCGGTCCCCGCACCAGAGTCGAACTGGCGGCGCTGATTGGCATACGTGATGGCGATGTACTCCGCCAGCGCCGACGCCGTCGTCGCGGACCCTTCCAGCGAGACGCGACCCTGCACGAGGGCGCCGAGCATCGTGAAGAACCGGCGGCCGGGAGTGGGGATGTCGCTCGAGTACGTACCGTCGGCGGCGACGTCTCCATAGCGATTGAGGAGGTTCACCCGCGGCACGCGCACGTGGTCGAAGTGCAGGCGACCGTTATCGATGCCGTTGAGTCCGCCCTTGACGCCGTCGTCCTCGCCGCCGATGCCGGGCAGGAAGTCGCCGTTCTCGTCTCGCAGCGGCATATAGAAGCAGTGCACGCCATAGTTGACGCCGCCGGTGATCAGCTGCGCGAAGACGGTCGCCGCGATGCCGTGGAGTGCCGCGTTGCCGAGGTAGTCCTTCCACGCGCCGCGGAAGGGCGTGTGGATGACGAATTCTTCGGTCTCGACGTCATAGGTGGCCGTCGTGCCGATGGCGGCCACGTCGGAGCCGTGGCCCGTCTCCGTCATTGCGAATGCGCCCGGAATCGACATGTCCATGATGCCGGGGAGCCACTTGTCGTGGTGCTCCTTGGTGCCGAGTTGGTAGACCGCCGAGCCGAACAGTCCCCACTGCACGCCCGACTTGATCTGCAGGCTCGGGTCCGCGAGGACGAGTTCCTGGAATCCGGCGATGTTCGCGCCGTTGTTCTCGAGTCCGCCGTACTCCTTCGGGAAGGCGCGCCGCGACCCACCGCGCTCGGCGAGAAGGTGCAGCTGAGTGAGGACACGCTCGCGATGTTCGGGCATCGCCTGGCCCTCGATCTTCCAGAACGCGGAGTCCTTGATCATCTCCCGGGCTTCCAGCCGGGTGTCGGCCCACGTGCCGAGGAGAGCGCGGGTCACGACGGAGACGTCGATACGGGATTCGGATGCCTCGCTCGCGCTGTGCGCAGCAGTCGGGGCTCCCCCGGCGGGTGTGCGCTTGCTCGTGGCGGGTTTCTTGGAGCGGACAGCGGCGTCAGTCATGGCGTCACCTTTCACAGCGGTGGCAGAGGAAGAGTCATCTTGACGGTAGAACTCCTCTAACACCCGGCGAAACGAGGTGGAGGTATGCGACAACCTTTACTGAGCGCGACGGCGCGGTGGATTGTGCGCTCCCCACATGATTCGCCGAAGTGGGAATAGCCAGGAGCTGGCGTCAGGAACTCGCGATGACGGCGAGGACGGCGTCGCCATAGGCGTCGCGCTTCTTCGCACCGATGCCGGTGATGCCGTCGAGGTCGGCACGGCCTCGCGGGCGGAGTTCGGCGAGCGCACGGAGCGTGGCATCGCCGAAGACGATGTAGGCGGGTACGCCCTGCTGGCGCGCCTGCTCGGCACGCCACGCACGGAGCGCTTCGAAAAGATCGCGGTCGTCTTCGCCGAGCGTGTCGGCAGCTGACGCCTTGCGCACGCGGGCACCTCCACCGCCCCCGGTGCGTCCTAAAACGTCACGACGGAGCGGGACCTGCTCGTCACCGCGGAGCACCGCGGCCGCGCTCTCGCCGAGTTCGAGGACGCCGTAGTCGCCCCGCGCGGCGATGATGCCGCGCGCGAGCAGCTGACGAATGACGCTCCGCCAGTCCTGCTCGCTCAGGTCGGCACCAAGACCGTACGTGGCGAGGGCGTCGTGTCCCTGTTGGCGGATGCGCTCGGTCGAGGCCCCGCGGAGGATGTCGACGAGGTGGCCTGCGCCGAAGGACTGATTCCGCTCGCGCCCCAGGCGCACGATCGTCGACAGAAGCTTCTGGGCGGGGACGGTGCCATCCCACGTCTCGGGCGGTTCGAGGCACGTGTCGCAGTTGCCGCACCGTCCGGAATCCTGCCCGAAGTAGCCGAGGAGGTTCTGGCGGCGGCATCCGATCGTCTCGCACAGCGCCAGCATGGCGTCGAGGTGCTGACCCAGCCGCATCTTGAACGTGCGATCGCCGGGGGACTGATCGATGAGGCGGCGCTGCTGGACGACGTCACCGAGTCCGTACGCCATCCAGGCGAGGGCGGGTTCGCCGTCGCGGCCGGCGCGGCCGGTCTCCTGGTAGTAGCCCTCGACGGACTTGGGCATATCGATGTGCGCGACGAAGCGGACGTCGGGCTTGTCGATGCCCATGCCGAACGCGATCGTGGCGACCATGACGACGCCGTCCTCGCGGAGGAAGCGTGACTGGTTGCGGGAGCGGATGCCGGCGTCGAGACCCGCGTGGTACGGCAGAGCATCGATGCCCTGGGTACGAAGGTGCTCCGCGGTCTGCTCGACCGACTTGCGGCTCAGGGCGTAGACGATGCCCGCCGCACCTTCGCCCTGTGCGCGGATGAACGCGGCGAGCTGGCGGCGCGGGTCGACCTTCGCCTCGATGCGGTACTGGATGTTCGGCCGGTCGAAGCTCGCGACGAAGTGCTTCGCCGAATCGAGGTGCAGCCGCTCGGTGAGCTCTTTGTGCGTGGCGCGCGTTGCGGTGGCCGTCAGCGCCATGCGCGGGACGCCGGGGAAGCGCTCGTCGAGGTCGCCGAGGGCGAGGTAATCGGGCCGGAAGTCGTGACCCCACTGCGACACGCAGTGCGCCTCGTCGATCGCGATGACGCTGATCTTGCCGCGCTGGAGCAGTTTCGTGGTCTGGGAGGACGACAGTCGCTCGGGGGCGACATAGATGAGGTCGAGTTCGCCGTCGAGGTACGCCCGCTCGACGCCCGCACGCTCGCCCGCCGATTGCGTCGAGTTGAGGTACGCGGCCCGAACGCCGTTGGCGACGAGCGCGTCGACCTGATCGTGCATGAGCGCGATCAACGGGGAGATCACCAGCCCCGTACCCTCACGCACGAGCGCGGGGACCTGAAATGTCACGGATTTTCCGGCGCCGGTCGGCATGAGGACGACAGCGTCACCGCCGCCGATGACCTGGTCGACGATCGCTGCCTGTTCGCCGCGGAACTCGTCGTAGCCGAAGACCTCATGCAAGACCGCGCGCGGGTCAGTGCCGGTCAGGTCACGGCGGTCGAGCGAGAGGACGGATGCCGCGACGCGCGCGGGCGCTGGACGCGATGCACCCGCCGCCGGAGTGCCGCTGCCGCCGGAACGTGCCCGCGTCGAGCGTGCGAGGGCGCCGGCGTAGCCGTCGAACTCGGGTGGCGGAGGCGCATCAGCGTCGTCCGGTGGCGCCATCTCATCGGGATCCCACACGAGGTCGGCGTACGGGTCATCACCTGCGTACGGGTCATCACCCCAGGAATCCGTCTCGCGCGTCACCTGATTCAGGGTACCCGCGGCATCCGACGCTCACGTGCCGCGCGCGCAAGCTGTGCACTCGCGGCACGCGTCAACACCACTTGCGCGCGAGCGTGGTGACGACGTTGAGGTTGCGGTTCGTCGCGACGCCGAGCAGTTTCGCAGCTCCGAGCGGGTCGACGTTTCCGTTCTCGTATGACGGGCCCAGCAGCGCGTGCGCAGCGCGCCCGCGGACGATCATCTCGCCGGCATCCGACGCCGTCGCTTCGATTCGGGCGGTGTCGGCGGCCGACGGCTCCTCTTTCAGAAGGTAGATGTAATGACGCGAGACGCCCCGATGCTCCGCGTTGAGCGTCTCGGCGTCGGCGGCGAGATCGCGGAACTCGGTGGCCGAGAAGACGATGGTGGGAACGTCGAAACCTCGGTCCGCGGCGAAGGCCGTCTCCAGCTTCTCCTCGATCCGAGGCAGCGCGCGCATGCGGGTGTCGAATCGGAGGTTGCCGGAGTTGATGTGGGTGTCGACATTCTCGAATCCGGCGTCTTCGACGACGCGACGGATGTCGTCTTTCGGAAACTTCCTCGTGGGTCCGAGATTGACCGCTCGAAGAAACGCGAGATACGTGGCCACCCGGCCCATTGTGCCCCTCCACACAAATCGGGGCTAGAGCTTGACTAGAGCCGGACCACTTCACTCACGCGAACGATGGCGGTGCCTTCTTCAGCGGATGCCGCCAGGTCGACCTCGGCGCGGATGCGCCAGTCGTGGTTGCCGGCCGGGTCGTCGAGGGTCTGCTCGACGCGCCAGAGTCCGCTTTCGGACTCGTCGATCGCGCACAGGCTCGGCGAGCGCGCGGGGCCGCCGGTGAGGATCACATCGTGCTCGTCGAAATAGCCGTCGAGCGCGGCCGACCAGTCGACGTCGGGATCGAGCGCAGCGAGCTCATCATCGGCCTGGAGCGCCGCGAGCTGCACGCGGCGGAACAGCTCATTGCGCACGAGGACGGTGAAGGCGCGGCGGTTGACGAGCACCGACGGCGGCGCGGGCGGGACGATCGGAGCGTCGGGATCGTCGGTCGGATTGGCCAGCGCATCCCATTCGTCGACCAGGCTCGAATCGACCTGGCGGACGAGCTCGCCGAGCCACTCGACCAGATCGAGGAGGGTCTCGGTGCGGGCATCCGCCGGCACGGTCTGACGGATCGCGCGGAACGCGTCGCTGAGGTAGCGCAGCACGAGGCCTTCGCTGCGACCCAGTTGATAGAACGAGACGAACTCGCCGAACGACAGTGCGCGCTCGAACATGTCGCGGACAATCGACTTCGGCGACAGCTCGAAGTCGCGCACCCACGGCTGGCTCGACGCGAAGACCTCGAAGGATTGGGCGAGGAGCTCGCCGAGCGGCTTGGGGTAGGTGATGTCCTCGAGGAGCGCCATCCGCTCGTCGTATTCGATGCCGTCGCGCTTCATCGCCGAGACTGCCTCGCCGCGGGCCTTGTGCTCCTGCTGGTTCAGGATGGCGCGCGGGTCGTCGAGGGTCGATTCGATGACGCTGACGACGTCGAGGGCGTAGTGGCCGGTACCGACGCCCGCAGCAGCGGGAGCGTTCGGGTCGCGGCCGGCTTCTTCGTGATCGAGCAGGTCGATGGCGGCGAGCGCGAAGGGTGACAGCGGCTGGTTGAGCGCGAAGTTGGCCTGGAGGTCGACCGTGAGGCGGATCTGCGGCATCCGCTCGTCGTGGCCGGGGGCGCTCGAGGCAGCGGGGACGACCTCGACGATGCCGGCCTGGCGGAGCGTGCGGAAGATCGCGAGAGCTCGGCGGGCGAGGGCGTATTTGCGCTCCGTCGTCTCGTGGTTGTCGAAGACGAGGGTGCGCACGTTCGTGAAGACGTCGCCGCCGCGCGCGATCACGTTGATGAGCATGGCTGCCGTCAGCTGCATGTGCGCGACGAGTGGCTCGGGGGATGCCGCGACGAGCCGCTCGAACGAGCCCTCTCCCCAGTTGACGACCCCGGCCGGAGCCTTCTTGCGCACGATCTTCTTGCGCTTGGCGGCATCGTCGCCGGCCCGCGCGAGGGCGACGGCGTTCTCGATCTCCCAGTCCGGCGCCATCACGACGACGTTGCCGTAGGTGTCGAAGCCCGCGCGGCCGGCGCGGCCGGCGACCTGGTGAAATTCGCGGGCGGAGAGCTGGCGCATCCGGACGCCGTCGTACTTCGACAGCGCGGTGATCACGACGGTGCGGATCGGGACGTTGATGCCGACGCCGAGAGTATCGGTGCCGCAGATGACGCGGAGCAGTCCGCGCTGGGCGAGCGTCTCGACGAGCCGTCGATAGCGCGGCAGCATGCCCGCGTGGTGGACGCCGATGCCCGAGCGCACCAGGCGCGAAAGGGTCTTGCCGAACGCGGTCGTGAAGCGGAAGCCTCCGATCACCGCCGCGATGGCGTCACGCTGCTCGCGGGTGGTGATCTTGACACTCGCGAGCGCCTGCGCCCGTTCGAGGGCCGCGGCCTGCGAGAAGTGGACGATATAGACGGGCGCCTCGCGGGCGTCGATCAGCTTCTGCAGCACCTCGTGCACCGGCTCGCGGGTGTAGGAGAAGTGCAGCGGAACGGGGCGCTCGACGCCCGTGACAAGAGCGGTGGGGCGGCCGGTGCGCCGGGAGAGATCGGTGGCGATCGAGTCGACGTCGCCGAGCGTCGCCGACATCAGCAGAAACTGCGCGCGCGGGAGCATGAGCAGCGGCACCTGCCACGCCCAGCCCCTCTCGGGATCGCCGTAATAGTGGAACTCGTCCATCACGACCTGATCGACCCGGGCATCCGGTCCCTCGCGGAGCGCGATGTTCGCGAGGATCTCCGCCGTGCAGCAGATGATCGCAGCATCCGGATTCACGGAGGAGTCGCCGGTGACCATGCCGACGTTCTCGGGTCCGAAGATGTCGACGAGCGCGAAGAACTTCTCGCTGACGAGCGCCTTGATCGGGGCGGTGTAATACGTGCGGCCACCCGCGGCGAGGCAGGCGGCGTGCGCGGCGACCGCGACAAGGGACTTGCCGGTGCCGGTCGGCGTGGAAAGGATGACGTTCGCGCCGGAAACGAGTTCGATGACAGCTTCGTCCTGCGCGGGGTACAGCGTGAACCCCGCGTCGTTCGCCCACGTGGTGAAGGCGTCGTAGAGGTCATCCGCCGACGCGGACTCGGGGAGCGCGTCGAGGAGGGCGGTCATCCTCCGAGTCTGCCTTACCGCGCCGTTCGCCCGTCTCGCTGATCGCTCGCACACCGGTCGCGAGGGGTCGGCGCGCGAAATCGCGAGGGGTCGCGTTCGGCGGGGTTCGGCTGGCCGGACCCAGCACATCGCGACCCCTCGCGAGCCGGGGTCAGCGCGCGAAATCGCGAAGGGTCGCGTTCGGCGGGGTTCGGCTGGCCGGACACCGCACATCGCGACCCCTCGCGAGCCGGCGTCAGGCCGGACGCCGAACGGCGGATGCCGACAGTCAGGGCGCGAGGGGCGCCTTCGCGGCCAGCACGCGGGCGGCGGCGGCATCCACAAGTGCGGCGAAGGCCGGGTCGGACTTCGCCTTGTCAAGGACCGCGTCGTACATTTCGGGAAGCACCGTCGGGTCGGCCGAGGCGAGGACGACGTCGACCCCCGCGCTGATCGCCAGGACAGCGCGATCGGCGGGCGATACCTGCTCGGCGGCCTCGGCGGCGGAGAGGTCGTCGGTGATCACCACCCCGGTGAACCCCACGCCTTCACGCAACAGCTGCACGACGGGGGCGGAGAACGCCGCGGGCGTCGTCGGGTCGATGTTCTGGTAGATCGCGGTGCCCACCATCACCGCGGAGGGGCCGGCCGCGGTCAAACTCCGGTAGACGTTCACATCCGGCGAGTCGGCCGTGACCACCGTGTCGGTGACCTCCGCCGAGAAATCGGTGTTGCTCGTCACCCGCCCCAGGCCCGGAAAGTGCTTGAACGTCGGCAGCACTCCCGAAGCCCGCATCCCGTCGGCGAAGGCGCCGGCCTTCTCCGCAACGGTCCCCTCGTCGTAGCCGTAGTGCCGACCGAGCGCTCCGATCGGCGGGTTGTCCCTACGCACCTCATCGCTCGTGACGATGTCGGCCACCGGTGCGAGATTCATGTTGATGCCGGCGGCGGCGAGCTGCCTGCCCCACGTCGTCGCGCTCTGGAACAGGTCGGTGGCCGGCATCGCGCCCTGGTCGATCGCATACGGGATGTCGTCGAAGCCCGGACCGCGCAGCACCTGGACGTCGCCGCCCTCCTGATCGGTCGCCACCCACAGGGGGATGTCCGCGGTCGAATCCGGACTTACGAGCGCAGTGAATTGGGCGACCAGGGCGGCCGCGGCATCCGTCCCACCCGTCATCCGGCCATGCAGGAACACGTTGCCGACATGCCGGTCGCTGACTGCCGAAAGGGTGTCGGCGGATGCGCCTTCCACGGGCGTCCCCACCATGAACAGCTGCCCGACCCGCTGTTCGAGCGTGAGCGCGTCGATCGCCTCGCCGGGCACTGCCTCCGGCGTCGCTGTGGGCGTCGGGACAGCGGATGCCGTCGGCGACGGAGAAGGGGTAGCTGAAGCGGAGCAGCCGGTGAGTACCAGGACGGCCGCGAGAACGATGACCATCCGACGCATGGATCCATCATCCGCGGCAGAACGCATGCGCGCCACCCATTGCATTCAGGCGCAAAAGGATTCAGCCGCAGAAGGGAAACACAACGGCACATCGTCGCGGAACATCCCGGCGCGCCTCTACGTTGGGAGAACTGACGAAAGGGATCACCGATGACCGAGAACGCTGAACGCACCGTCACCCGCAACGACGACAAGAGCAGGTACGAGCTCCACCTGGGCGATGTCCTGGCCGGGTTCACCGAGTTCCACCCCGACAGCCAGAAGCGGCTCGTCTTCGATAAGACCGAGATCGATCACGCCTTCGCCGGTCGTGGGCTCGGTAAGACGCTCGCTTCCGAGGCGCTGGCGGATGTGGCCCGCCGCGGCGACGTCGTCGTTCCGGTGTGCTCGTTCATCGTGAAGTACCTGAAGGAGAACGAGGTCGCCGGCCTTGTCGTCGACTGGCGCGATGACGACGCTGCACAGGATGCCGCGACCCCGGGAGAATCCCCGGCGTGAGCCGCTTGGACGCGGGCCCCGAAGAGCGAGAGGTGCCGCCGCCCTGCGATGGGCCGCGCGCCCTCCTCCTCGATGCCCGCGAAGTTCCGCTGGGCGGTGTCCGTGCGATGTCCGTGCACCGGAGCCTGCCTCAGCGTGATCTTCCGATGGTGGGCGCCTGGTGCTTCCTCGACCGGTTCGGGCCGCAATCGGTGCGCATGCGTGTGGAGCCCCATCCGCATATCGGGTTGCAGACCGTCACGTGGCCATTGGTGGGAGAAGTGCGCCATCGAGACACCGTCGACAGCGATGTCGTCGTGAGCCGCGGCGTCCTGAACATCATGACCAGCGGGGCGGGAATCGCTCACTCCGAGTACTCGGTCGGCGACGGTCCCGTTCCCCTCGACATGCTGCAACTCTGGGTCGCCCTGCCCGAATCGCGGCGCCACGGCGCTCCCGACTTCGAGCGCCACGCCGATCTCCCCGTCGTGGACCTCGGTGACGGCGCCACCGCCCAGGTCGTCGTCGGCGAATTCGCCGGCTCCGTGTCGCCGGCACGGATGTACACGCCGATCGTCGGCGCGGAGATCCGGATCCCGGCAGGCGTCACCGTGCGGCTGCCCCTCCGCCCGGAATGGGAATATGCCCTGGTCGGCGTCGAGGGTGAGGTCGGAGCGGATGCCGCGACCACCGACACGCGCGAATCGGCCGGACCCCGCACGCTCGCCGCCCAGCAGCTGCTGTACCTCGGCATCGACCGAGACGTCATCGCCCTCACGGCGGAGACCGACGCGACCCTGTTTCTCCTCGGGGGCGAGCGGTTCGAGGACGACATCGTGATGTGGTGGAACTTCGTCGCGCGCACCCACGATGAGATCGTCGACGCCCGCGAGGCCTGGGAAGCGGATGCCGATCGGTTCGGCCATGTCATCGGCCATGGGCCGGAGCGAATTCCGGCGCCGCCGATGCCCGGTATTCGGCTCACGCGCCGCCGTCGTCGGGTCTGACGGACCCGCGAGACCGGCTGACGAAAGGGCGCCCGGGCCGAAGCCCGAGCGCCCTCACCGTATCGGTGCCCGCTACCTCAAGACGATGAATCCCGTCAGGCTCGACGACCCTTCGACCGTGTCGCTACCGCCGTACGAGGCGAACACGACGTGGATTCCGCGCGACTGCTTCGGCAGCGTCAGCGTTGCGACTCCGCCCGCGAGCGTCGCCGTGTAGCGTGCCGATCCAACGAAGACATCAACATTGCCTGTCGCGGCAGGTCCGGCCGTCCGCACCGCGATGTTCACCACGTAGGACTGCGCGGACGTGCCGATGTAGCGGTTCATCGTGACCACCATCGACGAGGGGTACTTCACGAACAGCTCATTCGACACGGCCGTACCGGAGTTGATGTTGCCCTCCGCCGTGGCCGTCACCCGCACCGACAGTGCGGTGCCGACATCGGCCTGGGTCACCTTGTAGCTAGCGGTGGTCGCCCCATCGATGGGCTGGCCACCTCGCAGCCACTGGTAGGCGACCGTGACGTCCGCCGGGTCCCACACACCGGGACTAGCTGTCAGCGTCTTGCCGACCTTGGGTGTTCCGGTGATCTGCGGGGCCGTCGTCGCGACGGGCGCAGCGTCCCCGGCATCGACCGTGACGATCGTGCGGATCGCGGAGTCTCCGTACTGCACGACTCCGTAGTAGCTGGTCTCGGCATCCAGTCCACTCCAGGAGAGTGTGTAGGTCGCCGGTTCACCCTGCGTCGTCGGCAGCGGGTTCGGCGTCGCCGTGAATCCTCCGCCGATCACACCGGATCCGACGACACCGGCCGTCAGGTCGTAGGTGAACGGCTGGCTGAACGTGTACCGGTTCACCATCACGAGATACGTGCCCGCCGTCGGTGTCACCAAGGCCACCGACTCGTCGGCAGACGCCGTAGCCGACGTCCAGTTCTCGTAGTAGCGGAGGTCGGTGGGGCTGACCACGCGATAGACGACCATGTCGAGATCAGTGGTGGCATCCTGCTCGGTGTCGACGGCGAACCGCGCGTACTCCGTGCCCTTCGGTACGTCGACGATTTCGTAGGTGTTGAAGCCGTCGGCGCCCTCGTCGTAGAACGAGTCCTGGTCACCGGAGTGACCGGGCACCGGCTCGAAGTCGGGATTCACGAGGAGCTGCGCCGGCGCGAGACCCGACAGGTTCAGGTCGAGTTCGCCGGTGACCGACGGTGTCACGGTGACATCCGTGCTGCCGGTGATGCCCTCTCCCGAGACGTCGGTCGGAGCGTCGACCGGCACGGGGTAGACCGCGACCGGCGAGCGAACGTCGTTCGTGCCGCCCGTCCAGGTGAGGAAACCGGTCGCCCAGGTGCTCATCGCCGCATCCGTGCGCGACAGCGTGATCTCCACGGTCGCACTCTCGCCCGCTGCCAACGTCACGGTCGCGGGGTCGACTGCCACATCGACGCCGGGGACACTGCCTGTGGCGCTGAAGGTTCCAGCCTCGGTGGCGGTGATCGTGCGGGTGACCGTCTGCGGGGCACCGAGTGACCCGATGGCGATGGACGCGAGGTTCAGATCACTGGGGTCGATCGGGTCGACACCGAAATCGTAGAGTCCAAGGCCCTGCAGATACGCCGCCCAGTCGTCTGGACCGTTGAGGTACAGCAGGCTCGGAGACAGGTACTTGGTGGGATCGACGTGACCGGCACCCTGCGCGAACGGATCGGTGACCGTCGCTCCGGTGTCGCTCACCGTGTCGTATGCCGTCGTCATCAGCGCGGACTTCACTTCACCCGGGATGGCGTTGGGGTGTTCTCCGAGGTAGAGCGCCGCCAGTCCCGCGACGTGCGGGGAGGACATCGACGTGCCGGAGTAGATGCCGAACGCAGGATCTGCGCCGGGCGCATTGTTGATCGCGGCGAGAATCGCCACACCGGGGGCGGTGACGTCGGGTTTGATGACATCGCTGCCGTCGGCCAGCATCGGTCCGCGGCTGGAGAAGCCCGCGATCTGAGGAGTCGGGGTCTCGATGCCGGTGATGTTGTCGCCGAACAGGGTGACGGTGTTGGCGGGGTTGCCCTGCACGTAGGCGAGGACTGCTGCGCGTGCCGTGCTCTGCAGGTGCACCGTCGGCACGGAGTGGAAGTCGTTATCGAGCGATGACGGGGTCACGTTGACGAGAATCATGGCGATTCCGCCGGCCGCCTTCACGGTCGCCGACTTGTCGACGCGGGCGTTGGAGCCTCGATCGCAGACGACGATCTTGCCCGTCACCTTCGCGGGGTCAAGCGACCCGGCGACGCACAGGTTGGGGGTGGTGGCGCCGGGGAGGCCCACGTCGCCGGCGAACACCGCGTTGCCGGTGATGGTGTTGCCCGCGCCGACTGTGACGGATGCCCCCGCGAACTGCGGAGCGGCGGTGTCAGCTGCGTCGCCGAGTCGCACCGTGCCCTCCCACGTGGGGATCGTGGACGCGGCAACTGTCGTGTACCACGGCGATGCGTGGTCGGCGGTGGAGGCACCTGGTCCGGAGTTGCCGGCGCTGACCGAGACGAACACGCCCGCCGCGGCGGCGTTGAAGAACGAGATGTCATCGGGCTGGAGGACAGATGTGGCCGATCCCCCGCCGATCGAGTAGTTGATGACGTCGACGCCATCGGCAACGGCGGCGTCGATCGCGCCGAGCAGGTCGCTGAGCGCGCAGATGTCATCGGTGGTGACTGCGGGGTCGGGTCCGTCGTAGCAGGCCTTGTAGGTCGCGACCTTGGCGGCCGGTGCGACGCCGGAGATGGCGCCCAGATCGACGCCGTCGATGCTGGCTGCCACGGCGTTGTTTCCTGCTGCGGTGCTCGCGGTGTGCGAACCGTGTCCGGCACCATCGCGCGGGGAGAGGTAGTCGGAGTTGAACGAGAAGCCGGTCGCGGCGGCGCCTTCGGAGAAGTACTGCGCACCGATCAGCTTCGTGCTGTACATCGATGCGTCCCACTCGTCTTTGGTTCCCGCACCCTGCGTGACGATGGTGCTGCGGAACTCTCCGCCGTCGGACTTCTCGAAGACAACATCGTCGCCGTCGCGGTAGGGGACCGATGCCGATGCGTCTGTGCTCAAAGGTTCGCCGGCGAAGGAAGGGTGCTCGGGAGCGATGCCGGTGTCGACGACGCCGACCACGACGCCCTCCCCGGCCGCATCGATTCCGCCGAGCGCCGACCAGACGCCATCCGGCCCCTCGAGACCGAGGAACTCGGTCGACGGCACCGCGTCAGGATGGCGGATCTCGTCGGGGAACACCCCGAGCACTCCCTTGGTTGCGGTCAGTTCGCCCGCCTGCTCCGCGGTGAGATTGGCGCTGAACCCGTTGAGGGTGGTCTGGTATGTCGTGTCCGCCGTGACTCCCGCATCCTCGGCCACCTCGTGCTGCCGCTTCTCCAGGAACGCCGCGTACTTCTTGGCGTTGGCCGACTGCGAGTCCAGTCGCACGCCCGGCTTGGGCTGCGTCGGGGCGAGTCCCGCCTCGCCTCCGTCGTACGTCGCGACGGGGGCGCCGTCGAGGAGAACGATGTAGCGCCCATCGGACTGATCGACGGGAACGGGAGCGGTCATCCCCTCCGTGTTGGCAGCGAAACCCGCGTTGGCGGACGTACCGAGGAACAACGCAGCGAGTGTGACGACTGCGGCCACGCGAAAGGGCGTGCGAACCATATTGCGCTCCAAAAGGGGGGATGAATGAGCGAATCGCGCGCCCTCGTCGGCGCACATTCCGCAAACCTAACTCACAGCTTCTTACCAGGGGGCGATTATGAGAGGTCCTTCATCTACGATCGCGTAGCCTGGTCAGGTGCCCCCGAAGTCCCGTCTTTCGACGCGCGTTCTCCTCGTCTGTGCGGCCATCGGCGTCGCTACCGGGATCGTCGGAGGCATCGCGGGGTGGCTCACGCCCGTCGTGCTGCTGTCTCTCCCGATCGCCTATGGCATGCTGCTGGGCTCGCACGTCTTGCCGGGCATCATCGCGCAAGAGACCCTGCGCCTTCCGCTGGTCGCACTGATCACGCACGTGATTGCGGCGCTCGTCGCGAGCGCCTTCAACCCGGCGTGGGCCCCGCGGTTCATCGGAACGGCACTGCTCTTCGGTGCGATCCAAGAAGGCGTCGCCGCCCTGACCCGTTATCGCGTGTGGGGGGCCTGGCGCTTCTTCATCTCGGCCGCCATCATCGGTGTCCTTGTCGCCGTCGTGGTCTTTTTCGCCGCCGATCTGTCGAAGCTCGCCCTGTGGGCACAGATCGTGTACCTGGTCCTGGCCGTCCTCGGCCCTGTCGTCTGGACCGCGATCGGCCTTGCGGTTGGTGCGGGGCTCCGCCGCGCCGGAGTCGGGCCCCGCGTCGCCGCGTAATCACCGATCCGGAGCGTCTAGTTAGGGTCGGCTAAGTTAGAAGGAGTTCTTCTTCTAGCGCTGGGATATTTCGTGACCTCTGCCGCCTCTGGCGCACCCTTGTCGGAACGCGCCGTGGCGCCGTCCGCGGGGACGCCGCTCGTGCGCGCGCGAGAACTCGGCATCACGTATCTGGGGGCGGATGCCGCGGTCCCCGCATCCGCTTCCTTCGAGCTGGCACGGGGTGAAGTCACGCTCCTACTCGGGCCGAGCGGCTCGGGAAAATCCACGCTGGCGCTCGCGATGAACGGACTCATCCCGCAGGCGGTTCCCGCCACCCTGACCGGGTCGATCGAGGTCGCCGGCCTTGATGCCGCCACGACATCGGTCGCGGTGCTGAGCACGCACGTCGGCATGGTCTTCCAAGATCCCGACGCGCAACTGGTCACCGGAACCCTGCTCGACGAGGTCGCGTTCGGGCCGGAGAACCTTCGGCTGCCCGTCGATGACGTCCTCGCGCGGACCGAGGCGGCGCTCCGCCGAGTCGGCCTATGGGAGCGACGCTTCGAGAACCCCGACCGGCTGTCGGGTGGGGGCCGTCAACGGCTGGCGATCGCCTGCGCGCTGGCCATGGGTTCCCCGCTGCTGGTCCTCGACGAGCCGACCGCCAACCTCGACCCACAGGGGATCGAAGAGGTCTATGCAGCTCTCACCGAACTTGTCGCCGGTGGCGACCGGGCCATCCTCCTCGTTGAGCACAACCTCGACGCGGCCGTCGGATTCACCGATCGGGTCGTCGTGCTCGATCACGAGGGCCTGACCGTCGCCGTCGGCGGCGTCGATGAGATCCTCCGCGGTCGCGCGGAAGAGTTGCACGCGATGGGTGTCTGGCTTCCCGTCTCCACGATCGCCGCGCTGCGCCTCCGCCGTGCCGGCTATGCCTTCGACCGGCTCCCGCTGACGCCCGATGAACTGCGGTCGGCTCTCCAAGCGCTGCCCGCTGTGGAGGTCCGCGAGCGCGTGCAGCGCTGCTCGACCGACGAAGCGACTCCTCCGGTGCACGGTCGTCGACGTCCGCGGCCTATCCCTGACCCGCGGCGGCACCACCGTCCTCCACGACATCGACCTGACCGTTGACGCGGGCGAGTTCGTGGCCGTGGTCGGCGCCAACGGCGCGGGCAAGACGACTCTCATCCAGGCGATCGCGGGCGTCGTCCGCGCGCCGCGCGGGACGATTCGCCTCGGCGACGCCGACCCCGCCCGCGCGAATGTGCGCACCCTCTCTCGTCGGGTCGGCTTCGTCTTCCAGAATCCTGAGCACCAGTTCATCGCGCACACCGTGTTCGATGAACTCGCCCATGGTCTGCGACTGCAGAAGGTGCCCGACGCTGAGGTGCGCGAGCGGACTGTCGACATGCTCCGACGGTTCGGACTCGAGGCGAAGGCAGACGTGCATCCGTTCCTCCTCTCGGGAGGACAGAAACGCCGCCTGTCCGTCGGCACCGCCCTCATCGCCGGTGCGCCGCTGCTGGTGCTGGACGAGCCGACGTTCGGGCAAGACCGCGCACGCGCCGACGAACTCCTCCAGCTGTTGCAGCAGTTGAACCGGTCGGGAACCACGATCGTGGTCGTCACCCACGACATGCAGTTGGTGACCGAGTACGCCGCGCGCACCGTGGTCGTCGCAGGCGGCCGGATCGTCGCGGATGCCGGCACGGCGGATGTCTTCGCCGATGAAGCCCTTCTCGAGTCCGCGGGCCTTCGGCTGCCGCCGTTGCGTCGCGCGCTCCATGACCTGCCGGGGCACCCGAACCTCACCGGCATCGCTCGCCTCGCCGATCTGCCCGGTGGCGCCCCGTGACCGGAGTGACGGCGGTCGTCGACCCGTACGCGTCCGTCCACATCCAGGGGCGCTTCCTCTACGGACTCAATCCGCTCGCAAAGCTGGCCGCGACCCTGCCGGCGATGCTGCTGCTCGTGTTCGCGCGCGACCTCGCTACCCCGGCTGCCTTCCTGGTGTTGAGCTATCTCGTGCTGTTGGTCGGCATGAAGCTCACCCCGCGCGTCATCCTGATGCTCTTCGTCGCCATTCCCGCAGCGATTTCGGTGTTCGGTCTGGGGATGGCGGTGTGGACCGACCCGACCCGCATCGAGCCCGGGGTCGCGGTGCTCCAGATCGGCGATTGGACGCTGTACTCCGGCGCCCTCGAGGTCGGCTTCGCCACGGGACTGCGGCTCGGGGCGATCCTGGCACTCGCCCTCATCTCAGGCCTCACCATGACCGGCCCAGACCTCGTGCGCGCCAGTGTGCAGCACCTGCGGGTTCCCTATCGCATCGGCTACACCGCGCTCGCGGCGTTCCGCTTCGTGCCGCGCTTCGGCTACGAGCTCGACGTCATCCGACAGGCCCATCGGGTGCGCGGCGCGCACGGTGGCCGCGGACCGTTCGCGGCGATCGCGCGCTGGTGGGGCTACATCGTCCCGCTGCTCGCGGGCGCCATTCGCCACGCGGAACGGGTCGCCCTCGCCATGGATGCTCGCGCCTTCGGCGCACACGCAGACCGCACCGAACGCCACCTCGTGCCGCTGCGTCGACGCGACGCCGTCTTCACCGTGCTGTTCTGGCTTTGCTCCGCCGCGATCTTCGCCCTCCTGTTCCCCTGGGGACTGTGACTCCGCGCCGCCGGCGTCGCAAAACTCGCACGCCGCCGGCCCGAAACACAACGACCCCAAACGCAACGCGAGGCCGCACCTCTGTCTTGATCCCGAACGAGCTCGGGTACAGGGGTGCAGCCTCGCGTCGGTATGGCTAGCGCTTGCCTGCCAGCTGACGGCCGACGATCTCGCGCATGATCTCGTTCGTGCCGCCGTAGATGCGGTGCACGCGAGCGTCGAGGAACGCCTTGGCGATCGGGTACTCGGTGATGTAACCGTAGCCACCGTGCAGCTGTACGCAGCTGTCGAGGATCTCCCACTCGCGATCGGTCGTCCAGAACTTGACCTTGGCGGCTTCCTCGGCCGTCAGGTTGCCGTCTTTGTACAGCAGGAGCGCGCGGTCGAGGAACGCCCACATGACGTCGATCGTGGTCGCGATATCCGCCAGCTTGAACCGGGTGTTCTGGAAGTCGATGATCCGCTCGCCGAAGGCTTCACGGTCCTTCGTGTAGGCAAGGGTCCAGTTGAACCCAGCCTGCGAGGCGGATGCCGCCGCGATGCCGATCGACAGACGCTCGAGCGGCAGGTTCATCATGAGCTGAATGAAGCCCTGACCCTCCTTGCCGCTGATGAGGTTCTCTTCGGGGACGAACACGTCCGTGAACGAAAGCTCCGCGGTGTCGTGACCGTGCGAACCCATCTTGTGGAGCTTCTTGCCGTGGTCGAAGCCCTCCATGCCGTTCTCGAGGATGAGGAGGCTGAACGCATCGGGGCGGTTGCCCTCGCCGGTCTTGACGAACGTGACGATGATGTCGGCGGTCTTCCCCGAGGAGATGAACGTCTTCGCACCGTTGACGATGTAGCCGCCCTCGGTCTTCTTCGCCGTGGTCTTGATGCCGCGGAGGTCGGAACCTGCGCCGGGCTCGGTCATCGCGAGAGCGCCGAGGATTTCCGCGGTCGCCATGCGCGGCAGCCACTTCTCCTTCTGCTCCTGCGTGCCCATGTGCACGATGTACGGAACGGCGAGGTCGTCGTGGATGCCGAAGGCGCCCGCGAGCGATCCGGCGCCGGCGCCGATGACCTCTTCGTTGACGATGGTGCGGAACCGGTAATCCTGCAGCATGCCGGCACCGCCGAACTCTTCAGGAACCGAAAGTCCGATCAGGCCGGACTCGGCTGCGGCGCGCATGGTGGCGCGGTCGATCTCGCCGTCTTGGTCCCACTGCGCCATCTTCTCGGCGGTGACGTAGCGCTTGATGAACTCTTTGACGACGTCGCGGAACGCCTCGTGGTCCTCGTCGTAGATGTCACGCTCCATGCGATGACCCCCTTCGTATCGGGGCGGCGCGGCACGGATGACGGCGGCGTCGCCATCCGCGATTCTACTGACTGAGCGGGGCGCGTGCACATCGATGTGGGATTGGATCCCAGATCACGCGAAACTCAGTACCGCGATTTGTGGGGTCGGGCTAATCGACGTAATCGGGGGACGCGGGCAGAGCGAAGAAGGCTTCGAGGCTGTGAAAACCACCGTCGTGATACGCGGCCGCCAGGTCGGTGCCGATGTAACGGAGATGCCACGGCTCCCACTCGTAACCGGTCGTCGCCGTCTGCCCGTCTTCGTATCGGACGACGTATCCGTAGCGCCAGGAGTTCTCGGCAACCCAGGCGGCTTGCGCCGTGCCCGCGAAGGTTTCCAGGCCCCCACACGAACCGCTGCACGCCACCACGTCGGCGGCAAGCCCCGTCTGGTGCTCGCTGTAGCCGGGCCGGGCGCTGGTCAGGTCGGCGCCGTCAGCGCCCAGCGATCGCACGTATCCGTCGTAGGTCGAGACCTGCATCGTGTACGGGCGATAGCCGCTGTTGAGCGCGAGTGTTCCGGCGCCCTCCGCCGATGCGGCGGCGGCCAATTGAGTGAGGGCGGCCGCGGCATCCGCTCGCAAATGTCCACCGCCGGCGTCGCGGACGCCTTCGGCCTTGGCGAGAGGTGCTGGTGCGTAGTCGACGGGCGCGAGCGACATGGTCTTGTTGACGACGACCCACGTGCGAGCCGATTCGGTCAGGTTCAGACACGGCGCCGTCCCCGTGGCGATGGCAGCCCTGAACTCCTCGCCGCCACCGACGGCGGCGATCACGTCGGCATCCGTACCTGAGGAAAGTGCCCCGACCACCGCGGGTTCGTCACAGATCGCGACGGCGGCCGGAGCCGCCTGTTGCCCGGGAACGGGAAGCGATGCCACCGGCGGGGCGACGGTGTCCGGGCCGCCGTCGGGCGATTCGCCTACCGCACCGACGATCGCCTCGAGGGACCGGCCGACGTCGGCGCTCGAGGGGGCGCCGATGACCGCCCCCGAATCGACCTGTGGTCCCGCGAGCGCGGAGGTCACCGCGACGGTCGAGCCGAGCACGAGCGCCGCCACGGCGGCGGCCGCGAACCCCAGCTGGATCCGCCCCGCGCGGTTCGCGCGCGCATGCCGGGCGACACCGACATCCGGCAGCGTTGTTGCATGCGTCGGGGTAGCGGCCGCGGGAGCGGTGGACGCCGTCTCGGGAGCTTTTCGGAACAGCGCCGGTGAGTCTTCGCGCAGGCCCCGCACCGTCGTCACTCGCGCTGATCGGCGCCGGGGTCCGGGGGTGGGCGACGCATTCCGCACGTCCGCTCGGGACGCGCGGAACGCGCGCCGCGACAGCGGCCGTCGGGATTCCGGCATCCGCCCATTCTGCACCTCGACACTGAAATGCCACAGCACAGAGCGCGGTTTCGAGTAAGAAACTTATCTTGTTGCTGTTGGATCGTATCTATGTTCCCATAGAGCCATGCGATGGCAAGGACAGCAGTTGGGCGAAGCGGATGCCGCGGCCCTGCCGGGCATGGAGCGGATCGATGGTCTCGTGCGCAGTGTCACGACCCCCGAATTCGCGGGCGCGACCTTTCACGAGGTGATGGCGAAGTCCGCCCTGAATCACGTTCCGGGTGGTTCCGCGATGCCGTTCGATTGGACCGTCAATCCGTATCGAGGTTGCACTCACGCCTGTGTGTACTGCTTCGCTCGCGGCACGCACGAGTACCTCGACCTCGACACGGGCCGGGATTTCGACAGTCAGATCGTCGTGAAGATCAACGTGGGCGACGTTCTTCGGCGGGAGCTGTCCCGCGCATCGTGGCGACGCGAACCGGTGGCGCTCGGTACCAACACCGACCCGTATCAGCGCGCCGAGGGGCGCTACCGCCTCATGCCCGAGATCGTCGGCGCCCTCGCGGACAGCGGCACGCCCTTCTCGATCCTGACGAAGGGCACGCTGCTGCGACGAGACCTTCCGTTGCTCGTTGAGGCACGGGAGTCGGTCCCCGTGCACATCGCGATGTCGATCGCGGTCGCCGACGAATCGCTGCGCCGACTGCTCGAACCGGGTGCGCCGTCGTTTGCGGCTCGCTTGGACACGGTCCGTGCGGCATCGGATGCCGGCTTCCGGGTCACCGTCTTCCTCATGCCGATCGTGCCGCACCTCACCGATTCGATCGAGGTCCTCGACGATGCCCTCTCGCGCATCCGGGCATCGGGTGCCGCGCGCGTGATCTTCGGGGCGATGCACCTGCGTCCGGGCGTGAAGCCGTGGTTTCTCGAGTGGCTGGAGCGCGAGCATCCGGAGCTGATGCCTGCCTACCGAGGCCTGTACCCGGGCGCATCGGTATCGGCGCCGACGGCATACCGATCCTGGCTGACTGAGCGGGTGCGGCCACTCCTGCGGCAACACGGACTGTCAGGGCGCGCCGAGGACGATGGGCCACGACGACCCGCGCGACCCGGTCCGATCGTGACGACGAGCCGGGGGAAAGTAGGTGGTAACACCCTGTTCTGACGAGACGTCATGCGGGATGATCACGACATGGCACGGATCATGCTGTCAGCGATGCCGTTCACCGGGCACGTCAACCCGGTACTGGCGCTTGCAGATGCGCTGGTCGCCCGCGGTCACGAGGTGCGGGTCTATACCGGGCGTGCGTTCGCCGATGCCGTGGCAGGAGCGGGTGCCCAGCACGTGCCGTGGCGGGTTGCTCCTGACTTCGACGAAAACAACCTCGAGGTCACCTTTCCGAGGCTGGTCGGCAAGAAAGGGCTGGGGCAGCTGCTCATCAACGTGCAGGACGTCTTCATCAAGACCGTTCCCGCTCAAGTGGCCGATCTGCAGGCCGAGTGGGAACGGGAGCCGTGGGACGTCATCGTGGGCGATGAGCTCTCCATCGGAGCGGTGCTGTGGGCGGAGAAGCACGGATGCCGGCGGGCGACACTCGCCGTACTCCCCCTCAACATGCCCGGGCCATACGGTCCACCGAGCGGCATGGGCATAGCGCCGGGGACGAATGTGGTGACTCGCGCGCGCGACGGGGTGCTGCGGGCCGCCGTCCCGCTGCTGTCCGGACCACTCAAGAAGCCACTCGCTCAGGCGCGCGCCGAGGTGGGTTTGCCGCCGTCATCGCTGATCTTCGGCAGTGTCGTCTTCTCGGCGGCTCTGGTGCTCGCAAGCGGATGTCCGCTGCTGGACTATGAGAACCCGAGCCGCCCCGGTTCGCTCCGATACATCGGCGAACTTGCGCGGCGGGCTCCGGCGGACTTCGCGCCGCCGACGTGGTGGGGCGACCTCGACGGACGCGCAGTCGTCTACGTATCCCAGGGCACACAGAACATCGACCCGACCGACCTGCTGCGTCCGACGCTCGAGGCACTGGCCGACGAAGACGTGCTGGTCATCGCCACGACCGGCGTCCGCGACCGCGATGAGCTGCCCTTCGCGGTGCCCGCGAACGCGCGAGTAGCGGGGTTCATCCCGCACGCGCACCTGCTGCCGCGCGTTGAGGTCGTGGTCACCAACGGCGGCTGGGGCGGCACCCTCGGAGCCCTGGCCCGCGGAATTCCCCTGGTGATCGGCGGTGGCGATCTGGACAAGCCCGAGGTCGCCGCCCGCGTCGCGTGGGCAGGCGCGGGCGTGAACCTGAAGACGGGAACCCCGTCCGCGCGGGCGGTGCGCGAGGCGGTGCGGTTGGTTCGGTCCGAGCCGCAGTTTCGCGCGGCCGCGAGGCGCGTGGGCGAGCAATTGTCATCGCTCGGCGGGGCGGATGCCGCGGCATCCGCCCTCGAGGATCTCCTGACCGCTTAGCCTCAGACGACGTCCGGAGGCCCCGGTTGGGCCCGTGCGTTCCGATTCTGAAATATTACTGACAAGACAGTAATCACTCCTCTAGGCTGACCGCGACTGCCCCACCCACAGGGCGCAGTCGCACGACGACACCCGGCTCTGCGCCTCGGAAGTCGCGATACGAGCCATGTTCAAAGGAGAACAGCGAATGCGATCATTTGACTCCGCTTTACGGGCGGACCTCGTCAGCCGGACCGGACCCCCACCCTCGATCAAGGCAGTGCCGCGGAGAGCGGGGCGCATTGCACTCACCGGAGCCATGGGCGTGGCCCTGTTGGCGGGTGGCCTGGCGGCGGCGACTCCGGCTGTCGCGGCGGACGAGCCCGACTTCGGACCCAACGTCACGATCTTCGACGAATCGTGGAGTGCCGACGAGATCAGCGCCGCACTGATGGCGGCATCTACCGAGAGCGAATTCAGCCTCAACCGGCACCAGTTCTTCTTCAAGCCGGGCACATATGGCTCGGCAGCCGGACAGGACACCCCGCTGACGGCGACCGACATCGTCAACTCCGAACTCGGCTACTACGAGGCCGTCGCCGGCCTCGGCGCTTCGCCAGAGGACGTCCGCATCAATGGCGCCATCCACGTCGAGCCCGTGCGTACGTGCGAAGCGAACCCATGGGATTGCCAGCAGCCCGGCTCTCTGACGCGATTCTGGCGCTCGATGTCGAACCTCACGTTCAACCCGATCCAGCGTCCGATCGGCGCGGATGCCGACCGCCCGTTCCCGAGTGGGATCACCGACCCGCACCAGATGCGCTATGCGGTGTCGCAGGCAGCTCCCCTTCGACGCATCAACATCGAGGGTGATCTGACCCTGATGGGACGTGTCGGCGAGTATGCGAGCGGCGGATACCTCGCCAACTCGAAGGTCAGTGGCACGATCGTCAACGGTTCGCAGCAGCAGTGGTTCACGCGCAACTCGAGCGTCGGTCATTGGGACGGCGGTGTCTGGAACACCGTCTTCTCCGGTGTCGCAGGCGCCCCCGCCACGGACTTCGGGCCGCTCCCAGGCGGCAGTGGAAACGGCAGCAAGACGACGATCGCGCAGACGCCGATAGTCCGCGAGTCGCCGTTCCTGTACCTCGACGGCGACGACTACAAGGTCTTCGTGCCGAAGGCCAAGACCTCCACCAGCGGTGTCGACTGGTCGACGGACGCCGCATCCGGCGACTCGATCTCGATCGACGACTTCTATATCGCCCACGAAGGTGACTCCGCCGCCACGATCAATGCCGCCCTCGCATCGGGCAAGAACCTGCTGGTCACCCCCGGTGTGTACCACCTCGATTCCGCGCTGAAGGTGGACAACACCAACGCCGTCGTCCTCGGTCTCGGATATGCCTCCTTGGTACCGACCGGCGGCAACGCCGTCATCGAGGTCGGAGATGTCGCGGGCGTCAAGATCGCCGGCATCACCGTCGATGCGGGCACTACGCAGTCTGATGTGCTCGTCAAGATCGGTCCGGACGGGGCGTCCGTCGCGGACGCCGCAAACCCGACCACTCTCTCCGATGTGTTCATCCGCATCGGCGGCGCGTGGGCGGGCAAAGCCACCACCAGCATCGAGGTCAACAGCCCGAACACGCTGCTCGACCACATCTGGGCATGGCGCGCGGACCACGGTGACGGTGTCGGCTGGGATTCGAACACGGGTGATCATGGGGTCGTCGTCAACGGCGACGATGTCACGGCACTCGGACTGTTCGTCGAGCACTACCAAAAGAACCAAGTGCTGTGGAACGGCGAACGCGGACGCACGATCTTCTACCAGAGCGAACTTCCGTACGATCCGCCGACACAGGCCGCGTACATGGACGGCGACCGCCTCGGGTACGCGTCGTACCGGGTCGCCGACGATGTGGAGCAGCACCTCGCCCAAGGGCTTGGCGTGTACTCGTTCTTCGACAACCAGTACAACGGCGACACGGCGCTGTACGCCGAGAGCGGCATCCAGGTGCCGCAAAAGTACGGAGTGCGGATCGAGTCGGCGGTGAGTGTCATGCTCAACGGCACCGGCGGCATCAATCACATCGTGAATGATGCCGGCGAGGCAGCGCTCGCTCCGGGCGGTGGCATCTCGAAGTTCCTGAAGGTCTACGAAACCGAGGCACCTCCGGGAACGCAGAACGTGCAGGTCACGGTTCCCACGGTGGTCGGTGAATTCGTGTGGAGCATCGATGGCACGAACGGGCTGATCGACCTCGGCACCGCGGTCGCCGCGGGCGACCACTACGCGGCATCCGGATCGATCAACCCAGTGCGGGTCACCGACACACGCCAGAACGGACCGGAATGGTCGATCTCGGCGCAGGTGGGCGACTTCGTGTCGGGCAGCAAGTCCTTCTCGGGTAAGTACCTCGGATGGACGCCGAAGGTCGTGACGGCCGGCGGCGATGCTGTCGCCGGCGCGCCGGTTCTGCCGGGCTTCGGTGACGGCGCGGGCGATGGCCTGTCGGTGTCGTCCACACTCGGGTCGGCACCCGGCGGCCATGCGTCGGGCTCGGCGACGCTCGGCGCGGATCTCGGGCTGAAGATCCCGGTCGACGTCGGCGACGGCGTCTATCAGGCGACGCTGACGCTGACCGCGCTCAGCTGATCGCACACGGTTGCCAGATGGTGGTGCGGGCCGCGTTTCCGGTCCGCACCACCATCACCACAAAACTTCGAAAGGTCTCGACCATGCACGTTCGACAAAGACGGATGCCGGTGCTCGCTGCCGTGGCAGCAGTGGTGTGGGCTGCAGGTGCGGCGTTCGGTTCGGCGCTGCCGGCGATGGCGGAAGACGCCCCGGCGCCGGCCGAGCCCACGGCAGATGTGACCTGGGGTGTCCGCACGGGCTCCCCAGACGGACAGGCTCGTGAGAACTTCACCTATGAGGTCGGCCCCGGCGGCACGCTCGAGGACTCGATCGTCATCGCGAACTACGACGAGGAGCCGCTGCATCTCGCGCTCTACGCCGCCGACGGCTTCACCACCACCAGCGGCCAGCTCGACGTCCTCACGAAGGATGCCGAATCCGTCGACCTCGGCGCGTGGGTGACGCTCGGTCAGAGCGACATCACCATCGACCCGGGTGCATCCGCGGAGGTGCCGTTCTCCGTCGATGTTCCCCGCAACGCGACGCCCGGCGACCATGCCGGCGCGATCGTGACCTCACTCGCCGTGCCCGAGTCGGAGGACGGCATCACGGTGGACCGCCGCCTCGGCATCCGCATCTACCTCCGCGTCGCCGGAGATGTCGCACCCAGCCTCGCGATCGACAACCTGCACGTCGACTACGCAGGGTCGGTGAACCCGCTCGACCTCGGCACGGCGACGGCGACCTACACGGTCCGCAACGACGGAAACGCGCGCCTCGCGGCGGGACAGTCCGTCACCCTCACCGGTCCGTTCGGCTGGTGGCCGGGCGCGGCGATCGCCGTCGAGAAGGTGCCTCAGTTGCTTCCTGGCGAGACCTGGCAGGTGGCAGCGCCACTGGGGGCGGTGATTCCGCTCATCCAGCTCACCGCCGACGTGACGGCGACCCCGGTGTTGCCAGACGGTGCGCAGGTGAAGCCGGTGACGGAGAGCAGCACCTTCTGGGCCGTGCCGTGGGCGCTGCTGATCCTCATACTTTTCGTTGTCGCTGTCGTGGTTGCGACGATCGTGCTGGGACGTCGTCGCCGCCGGAGGAACAAGGCGGCCGAGGAGGCGCGTATCCAGTCAGCGGTCGATCAGGCTCTCGCTGCCCGCGATGCGAAGAGCGAGGCCGTGGCCCCGTAGCCGGCATGAACAGGAAATCCGGCGCAGGCAGGACGATTCGGGTGCTGAATCGTCCTGAGCTGGCCGGATCTCCTGAACTCGCGCGATCTAGCCGAGGTCGGGGTTCGACGCGCGGATGCTGGCCAACGCCTCGGCGGCGACATCGACCGACGAATCCACGGTGACGATCGTGCCGATCACGATGATCCATGCGGAGCCGTCAAAGACGTAGGCGACTGCGCCGCCCCCTAATTCGTTTTCAAACGGCTGCACAAAGCCGGGGGCCCCATCAACGTCGACTTCATCCCAAAGGGTCGAGTCGCTCAGCGCGGCAACCAAATCGTCGCTCGTCGACTCTTCGAGTTCGGCAACGCTGACGTAGAAGAGACCATCCGATTGCGGATACCCCCACATGCACGAGGTCGACTGCTCAGCGCCTCGCCAGGCAGCCTGTGCCATCGGCCCGGGAAGGATGTCGGCTGACATGTCCGCATCGGGGATCGGGACGACGTCGTCGCCGAAGGTGAAGGCCACGCCGTCGGTGTCGAGGAGCTCGTCACAGGCTGGGATAACGAGAGCCGCCGGTTCGGGCGTCGGCTCGGGAGTCGTGGAGGGTGACGGGACCGTCGCACTCGGCATCGGTGGCGGCGATGGCGCCGGGGAAGGGCTCCCCCCGTCTTGGGCCGCGCACCCCGAGAGGAGGAACATAACGATGGTCGATGTTGCGAGGAGCACCGACATCCGGCGTCTCATGGGGCAATGCTAGCGATTTCCAGATCCGACAGGAACAGGAAATCCGGCGCAGTCAGGAGGATTCGGGTGTGAATCGTCCTGAGCTGGCCGGATCTCCGGTGCTGGCGCGGGTGGATCAGCTGTCGACGTTGGACGCCTGACGGCCGGTGATCTCTTCGATCAGGTCGTCGCCGATGCGGACGTCGTCGAACGGCGCGTGGATCTCAGCGCGCTCGAGCATCTCGGTCATCTTCCGGCGACGCTGACGCGTGATGAGCGTCACGACGGTGCCACTGCGACCGGCGCGGCCGGTGCGGCCCGAGCGGTGCAGGTACGTCTTGTACTCGTCCGGCGGATCGGCCTGGATCACCAGGGAGATGTCGTCGACGTGGATGCCGCGGGCAGCGACATCCGTCGCCACGAGGACGTTGACCCGACCCGACGTGAGCCGCTCCAGGTTGCGCGTGCGCTTGGCCTGGTTGAGGTCACCGTGGAGGGCGACGGCGTGGATGCCGGCATCGGCGAACTGCTCGGCGAGCATCTCGGTGTACGCGCGGGTGCGAGCGAAGACGAGCGTCTTGCCGTCGCGGTCGACGAGCGAGGTGAGGATCTCGGCCTTCTCGCGGTGATCCATGACGAGGATGCGGTGGTCGATCGTGCCCGAATCCTGATCTTCACCGGCAACTTCGAAGACTGCGGGATCGACGAGGAACTCGTTGACGAGCGCTGCAACCTCACGGTCGAGCGTCGCGGAGAACATGAGCTTCTGGGCGCCGCCCTTCACGAGACGCAGGATGCGCTGCATCGGCTCGAGGAACCCGAGTTCGCTCATGTGGTCAGCCTCGTCGAGAACGACCAGCTGGATCTCGGAGAGGTCGAGCTTGCGCTGCTCCACGAGATCTTCGATGCGGCCGGGGGTGCCGATGATGATGTCGACCCCCTTCTTCAGCGCGCCGACCTGGCGAGCCTGGGGCACACCGCCGTAGATCTGGGTGGTGAAGAGGCCCACGCTGCGTGCGATGGGCTGAATGGTTCCGTCGATCTGGAGCGCGAGCTCGCGCGTCGGTGCGAGCACCAGTGCGCGGGGCTTGCGGCCGAACTCACGGCGTCCACCCTGCTGGCTGCGCAGGATCGATTCGACCAAAGGAGCGCCGAAGGCGATCGTCTTGCCGGATCCGGTGCGGCCTCGAGCGAGGACATCGCGGCCCTCGAGGATCGGGGGAATCGTCGCCGCCTGGATCGGGAACGGGCTCGCCGCGCCCTGATCGGCAAGCACGGCGACGATGTTCTCGCCCAGTCCGAGCGCGCCGAACGTGGCGTCGCCGACAGTCGAGGCATCGATGGCGTCAGCCTGCAGACGCTCGTGCACGGTGTCGACGTGCTGCTCGTGCGCCTTCGTCTTCGCCGTGGCGTTCCAGTCCGAGCGGTTGCCGTTGCCGCGCTGCGCGGAGCCACCGGGCGTGTGGGCCCGATCCGAGCGGTTGCCGTTGCTGTGGCCGTTGTTCTCGTTGCGGGGACGGTCGTTGTGGTCGCGACGCGGCTTGTCGTTGTAGGAACGAGCCGGTCGGTCCTCCCGAGGGGCGTCGCGTCGGGCATCCGAGCCGTAAGACCGCTCAGAATCGCGGCGCGCCGGACGATCGTTGTCGCGACGCGGCGTGTCGCCGTAGCGAGCGGGCTTTCGGTCATCGTACGAACGGGCCGGGCGGTCGTCGTAGGTGCGAGCCGGGCGGTCACCGTAGGGGCGAGCCGGACGATCGCTCTGGTCGCGGCGGGGCCGGTCATCGTAGGAGCGTGCGGGGCGGTCGGCCTGGTACGACGGGCGTCCATCGCCGAAGGAGCGGCGGTCGTCGCGTGCGACCCGGTCGCCACGGGGCGGACGGTTGTCGTACGAACGCGGGGGGCGCTCGTCATACGACCGTGCGGGACGGTCATCGTAGGAGCGGGCCGGGCGGTCGTCGTAGGACCGTGCGGGACGGTCACCCTGCGAGCGCGGGGGACGGTTGTCATACGAACGTGCGGGACGATCATCGTACGAACGTGCGGGACGATCACCCTGCGAGCGCGGCGGACGGTTGTCATACGAACGTGCGGGACGATCCTCGTACGAGCGCGCCGGACGGTCATCTCCCTGGCGGGGGCGATCGTCGCGGTGGTGCGTGCGGATGCCGCGGGCCTCATCGCGGCCGGCGCGCTCGGACGCGTTCCAGCGCTGCTTCTTGGCAGGACCCTCGGTGTCGGGACGGTGGCCGCGGTGGCTGGCGCTCTTGCTGCCGGGCTTTCCCTCCGACGACTGACCGGGACGCCGCTTGGCATCCTGGTAAGAGGTCTTCTGACCGTAGCGGGGTTCGAAGTTCTGAGCGCGGCCTCCGGCCGGCTTCTTGTTCTTGGGCATGGTTCTTCCTGGGTTTTTCGCAAAGCGAACACGCCGCAGACAATAAGCACGTGCGGCAATCCCGGACGACGGAGGCCGGGGGCATTCACTGATGGTGGTCATGAGCGTCGATCGACGCACACCATCGGCCCCTCAAGACTCACAAAACCCTTTTTACGCGTAATCACGCGCTGTCCAGAGCCGACTCCACCAGGGTAGCGGATGCACCTGAGAGAGCGCCTGGGCGTCTGAAACCGAAGCGAGCCGTACGATGACGACATGGCCGCAGACCCCACTGGACACCGGTTCACCATCCGCTCGGGCGACACCGTCGCCGAGATCGCACAGGTCGGCGCCGCGCTCCGCGCCTTCACCGTCGGCGAGGTCGACATCGTTCCGCGCTATCCCAACGGGATGCCGACACCGGCGGCATCCGGGATCGTCCTGGTTCCCTGGCCCAACCGCGTCCGCGACGGACTGTGGACCCAGCGCGGTCAGACACGGCAACTCGCGATCACCGAACCGAAGTACAACAACGCATCGCACGGGCTCCTGCGCTTCGCGCCCTACACGCTGATCGCCGAAACGTCGGATTCCGTGACGCTGGGCGCAGAGCTCGTCCCGCAGACGGGGTACCCGTTCCACCTGGCGACCGAAGTCGAGTATCGCGCGAGCGCCGGCGAACTGCACGTGACCCACCGCATCCGAAACATCGGCCGGCAGGAGGCGCCGGTAGCCCTCGGCACGCATCCGTACTTCTGCGTCGGCGATGTCCCCACCGCAGACCTGACGATCCAGCTCGACGCCAACACCCGTTATGAGGTGGACGAGCGGATGCTGCCCATCGACGAAGTCCCGGTGGATGCCGCGACCGACCTCCGCCGTCCACGACGGCTCGGCGATGTCTCTCTCGATACGGCTTATGGGCAGGTCGCTCGCGACAGCGAGGACCGCATCGGTGCGGTACTGACGGCTCCGGATGGCCGCACGGTCGACGTGTGGGCGGGGACCGGCTTCGTGCACCTTCAGGTCTTCACGACCGACCGCTACCCCGGTCAAGACCTCGCGGTCGCGATCGAGCCGATGACCGCACCTGCCGATGCGTTCAATTCCGGCGAAGGGCTGCGGTGGCTCGCCCCAGACGAGCAGTGGCTGCTCGAATGGGGCGTGCGCTACACCGCGTGACGCGCTGACTCAGCGGTTGTCGCCATCCTCGTGGTGGTCGCCGTCGTCGTTCTGATCGTGGTGATCGCCCTCGTGGCTTTCTTCCACGTGGTGCTCGCCCTCGTTCGAATCCCCGTCGAGGTCGGAGCCCTGTGCCTCGTCAGATGCATCGTGCTCGGCCTCACCGTCGGCTGCTCTCGTCGGCGCTCTCGTCGGCGTGGGCCTCGGCATCAGCCTCATCGAAGGGCTCGGCCGACTCACTCACCGAGTCTTCGATCGGCTCGGCCTCGACGGTCTCCGGCTCGGATGCCGGTTCGGACTCGGCGTCAACGGTCTCCGGCTCCGATTCGACATCGATCGGCTCGGACTCGACATCGACGGTCTCCGGCTCCGATTCGACATCGACAGTCTCGGACTCGGCATCCGAGTCCCTCCGCGACATCACCCGCGTCGGAATCGGTCGGCGCAGCATCAGCGTCGACGTCCGCTTCCTGCTCTTCAGCATCGGCGTCCTCGTCGCGTTCGGCGACGGCGACCGCGGTCGCTCCGCCGATGACGGCGATCGAACCGGTCTCCCCCAACGCGGCCTGGCGCGCGCGGGCCTCACGACGCGTCGCGGGAGCGGCATCCGCTTCCGCTGGCGCCTCTGCGCCATCCACCGCACCGGCCGCGCCGGCGAGCGCGACATCGCCGCGGCGGATCGCACGACGTTCCTTCGCGCCCTCAACGAGGTTGTACAGCGTCGGCAGGACGAGCAGGGTGAGGATGGTCGACGACACCAGGCCGCCGATGACGACGATCGCGAGTGGCTGCGAGATGAATCCGCCGTGGCCGGTGATGCCCATCGCCATCGGGGTCAGTGCGAAGATCGTGGCGAGCGCCGTCATCAGGATCGGACGGAGGCGTCGTGCGCCTCCGGCGACCGTCGCGTCGTGCGCCGTCAGGCCCTTCACTCGATACTGGTTGACCAGGTCCACGAGAACGATCGCGTTGGTGACGACGATGCCGATCAGCATCAATACGCCGATGAGCGAGGCGACACCGAGCGGGACGCCCGTGATGATCTGCAGCAGAATCGCGCCGGTCGCCGCGAACGGGACCGAGATGAGCAGCAGCAGCGGCTGGCGCAGCGACTTGAACGTCGCCACCATCACGATGTACACGATCAGGATCGCGGCGAGCAGTGCGAGTCCGAGTTGGGAGAACGCGTCCTGCTGCTGCGTGACGACGCCGCCGAGGGCTGCATCAGCGCCCGTGGGGAGGTCGACATCAGCAAGCGCGGTGGTGACCGTCGCGGTCGCCGCCGACAGGTTGTCGCCAGCAGGCGTCACGGTGACCGTCGCCGTGCGCTGGCCACCCTCGGACGTGATCGAGGTGGGTCCTTCGCTCTCGGCGACGGAAGCCACAGTCTGCAGTTCGACGGGTCCGGCAGCGCTCGGAATGATCAGCGTCTGCAGTTCATCGAGCGTCTGCGGGGTCTGCGAGGCCGCGATGTAGATGGTCAGCGCGGTTTCGTCGATCTCGACGGTGCCCGCCTGCTGCGCCTGCATCGCGGCCGACACGAGACCGCCGACGGCGACTTCGGAGAGACCGACGGCCGCCGCCTTGTCGCGGTCCACGACCACGGCGATATAGGGGAGAGATGCCGACAGGTTCGAGGTGACCTGGCTGACGCCCTCCTGGCCATCGACGGCGGCGACCACGTCATCGGTCGCCTCCACGAGCGTTGCCTGATCGGGTGCGGTGACATCGATCTCGATATCCGTCGATCCGAATCCGCCACCGCCGGCTGCGACTGCGAAATCACCGGCATCGTCGAGTCCTTCGACGGCCTCTTGCACGTCGGCGCGGACGGCGACCTGGTCGGCATCCGGGTCGGTGGTGATCGAGTACGTGATGCCGCCACCACCACCGGTGAACGCGTCACGCAATGCGGACCCGGACGACCCGATCGAAACCTGAACCGTGTCGACACCCTCGATGTCCTCGAGGAGCGGCTCCACCTGCTTGGCTGCGGCGTCCTGAGATTCGAGGGAGGCCGCAGCGCCCAGCGTCTGCGTCATCGTGAAGGTGTTCTGCCCCGAATCGCCGAGGAAGTTCGTCTTCATCAGCGGCGCAAGCGCCACCGTGCCGACGAGAACCAGCACCGCGAGTGACAGCGTGATCCAGGAGTGCTTCAGCGTCCAGGTCAAGATCGGCAGGTACGACTTCTGCAGGCGCGTGGGCGGGGCATCCGGATCTTCGGGATCCATCTCGACACCGTTCGCCGCGATCAACGGCTTTCCGGGACGAAGGAGCCAGTAAGCGAGCACCGGGACGATCGTCAGGGCGACGAAGAGCGATGCGACCATGGCGATCGTGACGGTGAGGGCGAAAGGCCGGAACAGTTCGCCGGTGACGTCGCCGACGAAGGCGATCGGCAGGAACACGGCGACCGTCGTGATCGTCGATGCGGTGATGGCCGCGGCCACCTCGCGCACGGCGCGGAGAATCGACGCCTTCTTGTCGGCATCGCCGACATAGTGCCGCTTGATGTTCTCGATGACGACGATGGAGTCGTCGACAACTCGTCCGATCGCGATCGTCAGCGCGCCGAGAGTCAGAATGTTCAGCGAGTAGCCGAACGCCTGAATGCCGATGAAGGTGATCAGCACGCTGGTGGGGATGGAGATCGCCGTGACGAGGGTCGAGCGGACCGACATCAGGAAGAGGAGGATGACCAGGACCGCGAAGAAGAGGCCCAGAAGACCCTCTTGCGCGAGCGCCTCGATGGACTGCTGAATGTAGGGCGCCTGGTCGAACACGACGGTGAACGTGACATCGCCGCCGAGGCTGTCCTCGAGGGTCGGCAGAATCGCGAGGACGCCCTTCGACACATCGACCGTGTTCGCGGAGGGAAGCTTCGTGATTGCGATCGTGAGGGCGGGTTCGCCGTTCACGCGCGAAATCGATTTGACCGGCGACTGCTCCTCGGCCACGGTCGAGACATCGGCGATCGTGACCGTGCCGGCGGCCAGTTGCTCGGCACTGCTCGGCACCAGCGGGAGCGCAGAAAGCTCATCGATGCTCGTGACCTTCGTGCCCGTCTGGACGGTGAGGGTCTGATCGTTCTCGGTGATCTGGCCGCCGGGGAACAGCTGGCCGTTCTGGTCGAGGGCGTCGCGGATCGCCTGCTGCGTGTAGCCCGTCTCGGCGAGCTTCGCGGGATCGGGGGTGATCGTGACGCGCTGCGTGCGACCGCCGACGATCTGAGCGGTATTGACACCATCGACCTGCTCGAGGTCGGGAATGACACTGGATTCGAGGCGCGCCTGGATCGAGGCTTCGTCGTCATACCCGGTGATCGCCAGCTGAATGGCGGGCAGGTCGTCGAAGGAGAAGCTCAGGACTTGGGGGTCGATATCTGCCGGGAGCTGGCCCTTGATGCGGTTGATCGCCTGGTTGATCTTCTGCTCTGCGGTGGCGAGGTCGGTGCCGTACGTGAACGTGGCCGAGATGATCGACGCATTCGTCGCGCTCGTGGCCGTGGTCGATTCAAGCCCGGGCACGCCTTGGATCGCCGTCTCGATGGGCGTCGACACGTCGTTGCTGACGACCTCGGGCGAGGCGCCCGGGTAGGTGGTCACGACAGAGAGCTGCGGGAACTCGATCGATGGGATCAGCTCCTGTTGGAGGCTCGTGAGAGCTATGCCTCCGAAAACGGCGGCGACGATCGTGACGAGGGCGATGAGCGCGCGGTTCTTGAGGCTCAGGACGGCAAGGTTTGACAAGTGATGCCTCTACAACGATGCGGGGTGCGGGTGACGACCAGGAGACGGCCAGATACACGTATGCCGGAAACACGATGCAAGCTGCGTGAATGTATCGGTGCAAGTATCCCACGGCGTGGGGCGCCAATCCGCGGCGCGGGCATCGTCCCCGATAGATGCAGACGGTCAGCCCGGAAAAAGCCCACCCAGCGCGATCCCGAGCGCCGCAGCCACGATTGCGGCGCCGGCCGTGATGAGCAGATTTCCCCACGCCCAGTCGCGGCGACCGCGTCGGGCGAGGAGCACCGTCTCGACAGACACGGTGCTGAACGTGGTGAAGCCGCCGAGCAGGCCGACTCCCAGGATGAGGAGCCAGGTCGGGCCGATCGCCGTGGCCGTCAGGAGGCCCAACAGAAACGCACCGACGACATTGACGACGAGGATGCCGAGGGGAAAAGCCTCTGAGCGCCCCCGCATGATGAACGCATCGACCAGATAGCGTCCGCCGGCTCCGAGCCCGCCGGCCACGGCGATCAGGACGAAGTCGAGGCCGATCATTCCGCGTCCTCGGGGGCGGGGACGCGCGCAGTCGCGAGCGACAGCCCGACAGCCGCGGCCAGGACGCCGCCGAACAGAGATACAGCGACGAGCAGCAGTCCGATCACCGGCGAAGCGGCGGCGATGTCGACGGACTGAACAGCGAAGGCGCTGTAGGTGGTGAAGCCGCCGAGGATGCCGGTGCCGAGGAAGGCCCGCCATCGCGCGTGCCGATTGCCGAGCTTTCCCACGACGAAGCCGAGGAGGAAGGATCCGATGATGTTGCAGGCGAGGGTCAGCCCGGGCACCACGAGCGGGTGCGTCCATCCGGTGAACGGGACGATTGCCACGGCCCGAAGGGCGACGCCGATCACGCCGCCGGCCATGACGACCAACAGCGTGCCCGGCGAGAACATCCGCGGTGAGCCCACGGCCCCACAGTATTGGCGGTCAGCCCAGCAGTAGCGTGCGGATCGCCGTTTCCGGCGACACCGTGGTGTCGAGGAGCATCCCGGATCGGTAGCGGGTGAACACCCGCGGGTCGATGTACGACCCGCGCGCCACCGATGGCGTGTTTCCCAGCGCCTCGGATGCCGCCTTGACGGCCAGCACTTCAGCCTTCTTCCGCTCGGACTTCGTGGAACGCGGTCCGATTTCCACCAGGGCCTCGGCGGCGACGATCGTGCCGCGGAGCGTCCGGAAGTCCTTTGCGGTGAACTCTCCTCCCGTCAGCGATCGCACGTAGGTGTTGACCTCGCCGGGTTGGAGCCCCACCCGCCGACGGCCGCTGCGCCAAGCGAGGAGCACCGACGTGGGTCGCCCCGCCACGAGGAGCGTCATGGCGGCAGCGAGATCCGGATCGACCACCTGCAGATGCTGCCGCTTTCCGCTCTTGCCCGGAAACGTGAGACTCACGTGGGTCCCATCGATGGTCGCGTCCCGCCGCAGCAGGGTGGTCAGTCCCCTGCTGCCGTGCCGGGTGAGGTACTTCGCCGAGCCGATGCGAGGTGCCGCCTGATCGAGCAACCGGAAGGCGACCGCCAGTACGCGCTCCCGATCGAGGTCAGGGCGTCGGAGCGAGGTCGTCACCCGAGCACGAGCACGCGGCAACGCTTCGGCGAGCGCCAAGGCGCGCGCGTACTTGCCCTTGTCTCGGCCCTTCGACCAGGTCTGGTGATAGATGTACTGTCGGCGCCCGGCCTCGTCGGTGCCGATGGCTTGGACGTGGCCGTTGGGCTCCGCGCTGATCCACACCTCCGTCCACGCGGGCGGAATCACCAGTTTCTTGATGCGGGTGCGGTCGGCGTGACTCGGGCTGATTCCCGGATCGGCGGTATAGCGGAATCCCTTTCCCGAGCGGATGCGGTGGAATCCGGCATCCGTCCCGGGGTGGACTTTGACGAGCCTGGCCATCGGTCAGTGATTGCGGAGCATCGAGATGAGATCGGCCTTCTTCGCGCCCGAGTAGCCGGTGATCCCGAGTTCCTTCGCGCGTCCGCGCAGATCCTTCACCGTCCAGTCGTCGTAGTCGCCCGACTCGCCGCCGCGCTTGCCGACGGCCTTGCGTCCGTCGCGCGCGGCCGCGTTGGAGATGCGTGCGGCCTTCTCTTTCGAGGCGCCCTCTTCACGCAGCGTCTCGTAGAGCTCGGGGTCCTTCAGACTGTTCGATCCACGTCCCTGCGGCATGGCGCTGTCCTTCCGTTCTGAAGACACGTTGTGCTCCGAAGACACGTCTGTGCATCAAGAAACACGTGCAGATCGAGGTTAGGGCCGAGCGTCACGTGGACGCGCGGGGTTGACAGAGCGGATGCCGCGTTCTAGGAATTCCGGGCCCAATTGTCGGCCTATTATCAACACCGGGTTTCCTCAGTCAAGGCCTACCAGGAAATCGTCAGGATCAACTAGGTTCGTCACTGCGCCTATCCGGCGCGCCTGCCCACCCCCATGGGTACCCGAATGGGAGAGAGACAAGGAACCCCCATGAACATTGCACTTATCGTCATCATCGTTGTCGCCATCATTCTCGCGATCGTCGGTGGACTCAACAGCGCCCTCAGCTGGTTGCTGTGGGTCGCCGTGATCGTCGCCGTCGTCGCGCTGATCGCGTTCCTGTTCCGAGTACTGAGCAACAACACTCGCGGATAGATTCCGTACTCCAACAGAAGAAGCCCCCGCAGCGATGCGGGGGCTTCTTCTGTGTGTACCGCGGTGTCCCCCGGCTACAGATTCACGTCGGCGTAGATGCGCAGTGCAGTCCCGCACGAACTCGGCGCCGGTGGTCCCGCCGTAGTTCGCCGCGAACCTGTCGTCGGCGACGTACATGTCGCCGAGACCGGTGACATAAGCCTTGATATCCCCATCCGGCGCGGCGGCCGGCGTACCGGGGATCGACCTCAGCCACTCGACGTGGCGCTTCGCGAGAGCCTGAGCTTCATCGCTTTCGGGGCGCGTGCCGGCAACTGCCGCGGCGGTCCAGTCGGCGCCGAGCTGCGTCTGGCGCTTCTTCCAGGCATCCTTCTCGCCCGCACTCATCCCCCGCCACCACGAATCGCTCTGCGCGTAGGCGTCCTTACCCCATCTCTGCTCGACCTCATCCTTGTACTGGGTGTGATCGAATCCATCGAACATCTTCTCTGCCATCAGTTCTCCTCCTTCTTTCAGTGTGCTGACGGTCGATTCGACCGCCGCGATCTGCCGGGTCAGGCGATCCTGCTCTCCGCGGAGCCACGCGAGGTGGCTCTCGAGGGCGTGCTCCTCCGCCGCGGGCCGCGCCAGGATCTCCGCGATCTGCGGGAGCCCCAGCCCGAGGTCCCGCAACAGCAGGACTCGTTGCAGGCGCACGAGCGCAGCCGCGTCGTAGTAGCGGTAGCCGTTGCTGCCGATACGCGACGGGGTCAGCAGTCCGAGCTCGTCGTAGTGCCGGAGGGTCCGGCTGGTGGTTCCGGCGAGTCGCGCGATCTGCTGGATCGACCATTCGTTCGTCATGTCCATCACGTTAAAGGTTGACGCAACGTCAAGGTCAAGCGGAAATGTGAATCGGCTCATGCGTAACGCGATATATCGTGTTACGCTCTCCTAACGCGATATATCTTGATCGCATATCCCAAGAACCAGGAGCATGCCATGACCCTCGAAAAGTGGATCATCCACCCGGGCGAGACGCGCGTCATCGACATCGAAGACGTCCGCAAGCTCAAGATCGGCCTCGTCGGCGGCCAGATCGACGTTGTCGCCCACGACGAACCCGGCATCCGGATCGAAGTGCACGCCGTCACCATCAAGGACCTCCGCATCGAAGTGTCGGGTGACGTCGTCGAAATCGACCACCCGCAGCTGCGCTGGGACAACTTCCTCGAGGTCTTCCGCAATTTCGGCGCCGGCGGACCCAAGTCCGAGATCAGCGTTGCGGTTCCGCGGTCGGTCGCCCTCAACCTCGGCGTCGTCAGCGCGAGTGCGCTGGTCGCGGGGCTGAGCACCGACGCCAAACTCAACACGGTCTCCGGCGACATCATCGTCGACGGGCTCACCGGCGATGTCGTCGCCAATGCCGTGTCGGGCGACGTGCAGATCCGCGGGCTCGTGGGGGCGCTCAACGCCAACTCCGTATCCGGTGATGTCGCTGCGACCGGCGAACTGCGCAAGGCATCGATCGACACCGTCTCGGGCGCGATGCTCGTGGATTCCACGGGGCCGGTGCAGTCCGTGAATCTCAACACCGTCAGCGGAAACACCACCATCCGTCTCGACCAGGGACTCGCGGCGAACTATGTGCTCCGCAGCGTCAGTGGGCGCGTGCTCGTCGACAGCGTCGTGCGCTCAGGTAAGGGCACGGGCCCGACGACCAACTACAGCGGTTCTACGGGCGAGCTCAGCGGAATGTTCACCGACGTTCGTGCGAACTCCGTCTCGGGAGATGTCACCGTGCTTCGCCGCGCGGAGAATGCTCCAGAGGCAGCCGTGACGGAATCGCCGACGAGTGATGCGGCGAGCATCGACGCACCGCCGACACCTGAGGAGTGGTGACGATGGCACCCGTCTTCTCCCACGGCGATCTCCGCCTGTACCTGCTCAGCCTTCTCGACGAGTCGCCGCGCCATGGCTACGACCTCATGCAGGCGCTCTCCGATCGCACCGGCGGCACGTACACGCCCAGCGCCGGAACGATCTATCCCCGCCTCTCGAAACTCGAAGAGGAGGGACTGGTCACGAAGTTCACTGACGGCCGTAAGACGGTCTACGAGATCACGGATGCCGGGCGTGCTGAAGTCGCCGCGCGTGCGGGCGACCTGGAAGGCATCCAATCCGGGCTCAGCGACAGCGTGCGAATCATCGCCGATGAGGTGCGCAGCAATGTCCGCGAGGCGATGAAGAGCCTGCAGGCCGATCTCGCCACCGCGGCGGATGCCGAGCGGTCAGCGGCGAAGGAATCCAGGACGACGCCGCGTGCGGAAGATCCGCGCACGGCTTCGCGGGAGCAGATTGCCCGAGCGGATGCCGCCATTGCCGAATTCCGCGCGAACATGCGCGCCGACCTCCGGACGTTCGTCGCGCGGGGCGGGGCGCTGGAGGCATCCGTCATCGACGCCCTCACTTCTGCGCTCGACGACGCACAGCGGGCCGTCACTCGCGCGCTGCGCTAGCAGGCGCCGAACGCCGGCCCGGCCGGCTCGGCCACGCAACACCCGATCGCGATCCCTCGCCCGGCCTCCCGGCCCGCGAGGGGTCGCGATCTGTCGTTTTCAGGCGGCACACCCAGCCGAACGCGACCCCTCGCGAGCTGAAAAGGCTTCGCGAGGTCAGGAGACGGGCCAGAGGTCCTCGATGTCGGTCGGCTCCCCCAGAGGCACGACGAGGATCGGGTGCTTCTGGCGGTGCGCGAGGCGCGCGGCGACCGATCCCATGAAGAATTCGCGGATCGATTCACCGACACCGCGCTTGCGTGTGCCGACGACGATGAGCCGCGCGTCGATTTCATCGGCGAGGTGGGTGATCGAATGCGCGGGGTCGCCCACCAGTTGCCGGACCGTCCACGACACGCCGCTGCTCGCCAAGACGGACTCCGCCTCGGCGCGAACGCGCTCGAGGTCGACCTCGCCCGACCCGACGGACACGTCGATGGGGGCGGTGTGGACGTATCCATCCGGATCCTCGTACGTCACGAAGCGAGACACGTCGACGTGAACGACGACCAATTCAGCCTGCAACAGCTTCGCGTAGCGCGCGGCCTCGCGAACAACGCGACTGGACTGTCCGGGTGTCACCCCCACGATCACGCCGTGAAGCAGTGTCGATTCCACATGATCGGACGTCGCCGCCGTCTCGCCTGCGGTGTCTTCAGCCATGAATCCAACCCCATATCCCGCCGCCCGCCGCAAGGGCCCCGGGGCGCCGTGTTATTCTGAACTCTACTCTTCCCGGCTGGTCCGGATCGTGAATGCGACGGCGCGGCAAGGCCCGCCCGTGACTCAGAAATGAGGGGGTCTCGCATGGGGCGTGGCCGTCAAAAGGCGAAACACACCAAGATCGCTCGAGAGCTGAAATCATTCAGCCCGAGCGTGAACTATTCAGCGCTCGAAAAGGAGCTCGGTCACCACGACGAGAACCAATACGTCGACAAGTGGGCGGACGACTACTCCGACGAGTACGAGGACGAAAAGGCGTAGCTGCTACGCCAGTTTCCGTCGCGCGGCTTTCTGAGCGCGACGCTCTCGCCACCATGACCAGAACCGGTCGAGCTGCTTCTTCAACCAGACGTTCATTCGGCGCGCCCAGCGAAACTCGGTCCCGAGGATCGCAAGGCCGAGGAAGACGACGAGCCACCCGGGACCTGGCAGCGGAACCATCAGCAGCCCGAAAAGGCTGATCGTTCCGCCGAGCAGACCGACGCCGATGCGGTGTGCGCGCTCCAATCGCGGATGCCGCGCCAATTCCGCGCGTACGCGGCGGAGCATCCGGCGAATCGGTCGATCCGTCCGCTCCGCGTCGGCGATATCTGCCCGGATGTGGCGTTCCAGGTCATCGAGATGCTCGCCGCCCCACACGGCGGCCTGCTCAGCGGGACTGGGGAGAGATGTCGTGTACATGGAGCGACGCTAACACGATATATCGCGTTTATGCCTGGGAATCAGCCGCGAGCATTCTCACACGCGAGGGGTCGCGATCGGACGTGTTGAGCGACCGCAACCAAGCAATACGCGACCCCTCGCGATCAGGTCAGACGCAGCCGGCATGTGTCGGCGTCACGACCACGAACCGTGGCGGCGCTCCCACTCGTCCTCGACGGTGTGAGGGCGGGCCGCGATGACGCCTGCCGGGATCGCGCAGAGCGTGAGTCCCACCATCACCCACAGTGCCACGGTCCAGGAGTCCGTCGATTCGTGGAGGAGTGCGACGGTGAGGGGAAAGAGTGCGGCGATGCCGTACGCGATGCTCTGCACGAATCCGCTCAGCGCCACGGCGCCCTCGTGGGTGCGGGAGCGCAGCCCGATGAGCACCAGCATCAGGGGGAAGAGAATCGGCAGGATGCCCCACAGCGCAACCCACAGCCAGGTGGCGGTAGCCGGCGCGAAGAGGAGACCGGCGAGACCCGCCAACCCGCAGACGACCGCCACCGCGAACATCCACTCAACGCCGTGTCGACGCCGGATGAAGATCGGCACGGCGAACGAAACGGGCAGTGACATCGCGGCGAAGAGGCTCAGCAGCGCTCCCGCGGCGGCCGGTGTCACCCCCGCGACGTCGGTCAGCAGCGCGGGGAGCCACGCGAAGAGGGTGTACACCGTCGCGCTGGATACCGCGAAGGCGACCGCGAGCGCCCACGCGGTGGGAAGCCCGAACAGTCGGCCGATCACCGAGGGGTTGAGCTCGGCGATGTCCGCAGCGGCGTGACGTTCGCGCACGAGCATCGTGACCCAGGGGACGATGGCGGCGAGCGCGAACACGGCCCACATACCGACCGACAGTCGCCACGATGAGGCATCCGACACCGGCACCGCGATCAGCGCCGGCACGAAAGTCGCGACACCCATCACGGCCGAATACACCGCCGTCATCAGGCCGATGCGGTCGGGGAAGTACGTCTTGACCAGCGGCGGCGTGAGCACATTGCCGACGCCCACCGCCGCGAACAGCAGCGTCGTCGAGGCCAGCAGCATCGCGGCGTTCGGCGAGAAGGCGCGAGCCACGAGTGCGATCGCCACGATCGCCATGACGACGACCGCGAGGCGCTCGAGCCCGAACCGGCGCTCGATCGCGGGGGTGATCAGGGCAAAGACCGCGAAGCAGACGGGTGGCGCCGTGCCGATGAGGCCGACAACCCACGTGGGCACGGAGAAGTCCGCCTGCACTTCGGCCATGACGGGCGAGAGGGCGGCGACGGCAGAGCGCAGCGAGAACGCGAACAGCACGATGCCGAGTACGGCAAGCGTCCGCCCGTGCCATAGCGGCCGCGCGGCGAGTTCGGTCTCCGGGCTCGCCGGTGCTGATTCGGCGATCAGGACTCCTGGCTGCCCTCGACCCAGGCGAGGTACTCGTCCCCGACTGTGCCGGTGATGTACCGGCCGTCGAAGCAGCTCATGTCGAGGTCTTCGACATCCGGAGCCCCCTCGAGGATCGCGGCCTTGAGGTCTTCGACCTCCTGATAGACGAGGTAGTCGGCGCCGAGCTCGACGGCGATCTCGGGAATCGTGCGGCCGTGGGCGACCAGCTCGTGCCGCGACGGCATGTTGATGCCGTACACGTGCGGGAAGCGCACCGGCGGTGCCGCCGAAGCGAACGTGACAGAGGCGGCACCGGCATCCCGCGCCATCTGGATGATCTCTTTCGAGGTCGTCCCGCGCACGATCGAGTCGTCGATGAGCAGCACGTTCTTGCCCTTGAACTCACTCGACATCGCGTTGAGCTTCTGTCGGACGCTCTTCTTGCGAACGGCCTGTCCCGGCATGATGAACGTGCGGCCGATGTAGCGGTTCTTGTAGAAACCTTCGCGGTATTCGATGCCGAGCTTGCGCGCGACCTGCATCGCCGCCGGGCGAGCAGAATCGGGAATCGGCATGACGACGTCGATCGCGGCGGTCGGGGTGTACTTGGCGATCGTGTCGGCGAGCCTGTCGCCCATGCGCAGCCGCGCCTCGTAGACCGAAATGCCGTTCATCTCGCTGTCGGGCCGCGCCAGGTAGACGTACTCGAACGAGCAGGGCACGAGTTGCGGGTTCTTCGCGCACTGTCGGGTGTGCAGGTGCCCCTCGAGGTCGATGAAGATCGCTTCGCCCGGTTCGACATCGCGTACGACCTCGAAGCCGCTGTTCTCGAGGACGAGAGATTCCGAGGCCACGGTCCATTCGTACCGGCCGTTCGCCGCCTTGCGGGTGCCGAGGATGAGCGGGCGGATGCCGAACGGATCGCGGAACGCGAGGAGGCCGTGGCCGGCGATCAGCGCGATCGCGGCGTACGAACCCTCGACGCGTTCGTGCACGCGGGCGACAGCCTGGAAGATCTGCTCGGGGTCGAGATCGAGGCCGGAGATCGACGCCTGCAACTCGTTCGCGAGGACGTTGACGAGCAGTTCGGTGTCGGAGCTGGTGTTGAGGTGGCGGCGGTCCTTGCTGAAGAGCTCTTCGGTGAGCTCGCGCGTGTTGGTGAGGTTGCCGTTGTGGACGAGGACGATTCCGTACGGGGCGTTGACGTAGAACGGCTGGGCTTCTTCTTCGTTGGAAGCGGTGCCCTTCGTCGCATACCGCACATGGCCGAGGCCGATATTGCCGAGGAGGGCGCGCATGTCGCGAGTGCGGAACGCCTCGCGCACCTGCCCCTTGGCCTTGAAGATGTGGAAGACGCCGTTGGGCTCAGCCGTGGCGATGCCGGTGGAGTCCTGACCCCGGTGCTGAAGAAGCAGCAGTGCGTCGTAGACCTCTTGGTTCGCGTGCTCTTGACTGACGACGCCGACGATTCCGCACATGGACTGTTACTTTGTTCCGTTTCGTGAGGAGTTGCTGGTGTCGGCGTATGCGCCGACGAGTCGGACCGCACCGCCGTCGACGCCCTTGGCACCCTGCTCGAACTCGCCGGCGCTGTCGTCGGGCAGTGCATCGCCACGGACGACGCCCACTGGCCAGGTCGCGATGCCTTCGGCCTCGAGAGCGGATGCCGCTGCGGCCGCCTTGTCTGCTGCGACCACGGCGACGAATCCGATGCCGAGATTCCACGTGCCTTCGGTGGCGGTCAGGTCGAGGTGGCCGAGGTTGGCCAGCACCCGGAAGACGGCCGGCGGCGACCACGTCGAGCGGTCGATGTCGATCCAGGTGCCCCGCGGGAGCACACGGGCGACGTTGGCTGCGATGCCCCCACCGGTGATGTGGCTGAGCGCGTGCACTCCGCCGCCGAACTGTGCGATGAGGCGCAGCAGCGGTGCGGTGTAGAGCCGGGTGGGCTCGAGGAGCGCCTCGCCCCACGTCACGCCGAAGTCGGCGGCCTGCTGAGAGTAGGTGATGCCCGCGCCGCTGACGATATGGCGAACGAGTGAGTAGCCGTTCGAGTGCAGGCCGCTCGAGGCGAGCGCCAGCACGACGTCGCCTTCGCGCACGCGCTCGGCGCCGAGGATGCCATCGGCTTCGACCACTCCGGTGGCCGCTCCCGCGACGTCGTAGTCGTCCACGCCGAGGAGCCCGGGGTGCTCAGCGGTCTCGCCACCGACGAGAGCCGTCCCCGTCTCGGTGCATCCGGTCGCGATGCCTCGGACGATGTCGGCGATGCGCTCGGGAACCACTTTTCCGCACGCGATGTAGTCGGTCATGAAGAGCGGTTTGGCGCCGACCACCACGATGTCGTCCACGACCATGCCGACGAGGTCGAGCCCGATCGTGTCGTGCTTGTCGATGGCCTGCGCGATGGCGACCTTCGTCCCCACGCCGTCGGTGCTGGTCGCGAGAAGCGGCTTCGTGTACGAGAGCAGGGCGCTGGCGTCGAAGAGTCCGGCGAATCCACCTACTCCGCCGAAGACCTCGGGGCCGTGGGTACGACGAACGGCCGACTTCATCAGTTCCACTGCGAGGTCTCCCGCTGCGGTGTCGACGCCGGCTTCGGAATAGGGATTGTGGGAGGACGATGCCACGCCCCCAGCCTACCGGCCCGAGGTGAAGCGAGACGCCGCCGTCTCTGCATCCGCTTTATGATTGGCGGCATGAGCCCTGCGAATGTCCCGGAGTGGGTTGTGCGTGAAGACGCCTCCCAACCCGTGCTGATCGCGCTCTATCTGCGGCAGGTGCTCGACTTCCGCTCGCCCGACGAGCTGCCGCAGCTGCGCGGCCTCCCGCCGGTGGATCTCGGGCGAGACGACGCGACGCAATCGCTCCTCGAGCGACAGTGGCGCGCGTATTGGGCGATGACGGTCGAACCACAAGCTCACCCTTCACCCGTACCGCTCGATCTCGTCGACGGATTCGACATGCTCGTCGCGCTGCCGGTGGAGGGCTTCGAAGAGCTCCAGGCCGCGATGTTGCCCCATGGAGCGGATGCCGTCGCGTACGCGCGCTCGGCCCACGAGCGGTACCGCCAGGACTCGCACGCCGGGGCGAAGGTGTCCTACCGCGCATATGCCAGTGCAATCGCTCAGCATGAGCGTCAGATCGGTCGCCGCGCGCACTCGTTCGAACTGAACGTGCAGGTGCTGCCGCTGACTCAGCGCGGCGTGTGGTGGATCGGTTCACTCACGATCGCGGTGACCGACGGGTTGCGTGGCGACGTCGTCGCGTTCGACACGGCGATCAATCCGATCATCGCCGACATCGCCTGATCGGGCGGTCTCGACCAGCCGGGATTCGGCGTCAGTTGACTTCGCGAATGCGTTCGTGATCGATGCGCACGTCGTGGGCGCTGCGGCCCATTGACCGGTCGATGATCAGCGCCACGATGCCGCCCAGGGCGAGGCCGAAGGCGATGCAGATCAGGGCGAGGAATCCGAAAACCTGCGTCTGCGAATAGACCAGCCCCGTGTTCGCGCTCACCTCGTCGGTGCCATGAAAGCCGAAGGTGAGGATCAGCGCCACGAGGACGCCAAGACCGGCGCCCAGCGCGAGGAACACCGCGTACTTCGGGCTGCGACGCACTGTCGCCGTCTCGATCTTCTCGCTCGTCTCCTCGGCCATGTCTCCATTGTCCCACTCGGATGACGCGCGGGATGCGGTCCGTGCGTTCGAAGTCACAGACGCAGGGGCAACAGGGGCGAAAGGTCTGCCCGGGTCCCGGATGCGCGGATCCGGCCTGCAGCTACGACGTCGGCCCACTGCGATGTTCCGGTGGCGACAGCAATCCAGTCCACGGGTTCGAGCTCGACGACGTTCGGGGGCGTCCCGCGCGTATGCCGAGGTCCTTCGACGACCTGCACGGCGCCGAACGGAGGGACGCGCACCTCAACCGAGTTGCCGGGTGCCTTCTCGACCAGAAGCTGCAGCAGGTAGCGCACCGCTGTGGCGAGGTCCGTTCGCGCGGGCTGATCCGTCGATGCGACCGCCGCGAGAGCCTCTCGACCCTTCTCTGTCGTGATCTTCGGTGGCATCTGCCCACGGTACGCCAGGGCGGATACCGGAGTCTCGGTGACCGGCGTCGATAGGCTGTGCAAGTGAAGATCCTCGTTCTCGGCTCCGGCGCGCGCGAGCACGCCATCATCCTTGCCCTCGCGGCCGAACAAGCCGGACATGTCCTCCTTGCGGCCCCCGGCAACGCGGGCATCGCCGCGGATGCGACCCTTGTCCCCGGCCTCGATCAGAACGACCCCGGCGCCGTCACTGAGTACGCCGATGCCGAGGCGATCGACCTGGTCATCATCGGACCCGAAGCACCGCTGGTCGCCGGCGTCGCCGACGCGTTGCGCGAGCGCGGCATTCCTGCGTTCGGCCCCGGTCGCGCCGCCGCCCAACTCGAGGGCTCGAAGGCTTTCGCGAAGCGCATCATGGAGGCCGCCGGCGTCCCCACCGGACGCGCCGTGCGCGCCCACTCCATCGCCGAAGTTGAGGCGGCACTCGACGAGTACGGGGCGCCCTTCGTGGTGAAGGCGGACGGCCTCGCGGCCGGCAAGGGCGTCATCGTCACCGAAGAGCGCGCCGCCGCGATCGCGCACGCGCAGCAGTTCCTTCCCGCTGGCGCGATCCTGGTCGAAGAGTTCCTCTCCGGCCCGGAAGTCTCGCTGTTCTTCGTCTCCGACGGCGACACGGTGCGCGCCCTGTCCCCCGCGCAGGATTTCAAGCGCGCGTTCGACGACGATGCCGGACCCAACACCGGGGGCATGGGCGCGTACTCGCCCCTCCCTTGGCTCAGCGATGTGTTCGACGGCGAAGAGGCGTTCGTCGCGCTGGTGACCCGTGAGGTCGCCGAGCCCGTCATCCGCCATCTCGACAGCGAGGGCACACCCTTCATCGGCCTCCTCTACGCCGGCCTGATCCTCACCGAACAGGGGGTCAAAGTGATCGAGTTCAACGCGCGGTTCGGGGACCCCGAGACGCAGGTCGTGCTGCCCCGAATGATCACGCCACTTTCGGGCCTTCTCATGGCTGCCGCCAGCGGCCACCTCGAAGACGAGCCCGCCCCGGTCTTCGCCGAAACGGCTGCCGTCACCGTCGTCCTCGCGAGCGAGGGGTACCCCGAGGCGCCCGTCAGTGGACGGACGATCGAAGGGCTGGATGCGGCATCCGCCGTTGAGGGCGTCCACATCGCCCACGCCGCGACTGCCCTACGGGACGGCGATCTCGTGGCCACCGGCGGCCGGGTCCTCAATGTCGTGGCTCTCGGCGACACGTTCTTCCAAGCGCGCGAGCGCGCCTACGACGCGCTCAGTCACATCACGCTCGAAGGCTCGCACCACCGCACCGACATCGCCGCCCGCGTCGTCGAGGGCTGACGCGCTACACGACGCTCGTGTGGGGCTCAGCCCGCCGCGACCTCAGTCTCTGCGGGTGCGCCTTTCTTGAGGAGGCCGCTGGGGCGCTTCATGAACGACACCGCGACGACTCCGAGGAGCATCACGACGGCGGGAAGCAGGATGGACTGCGCCATCGCGGTCGAGAACCCCTCGACCACGGGCGCGGGAAGCGTCCCGCCGGCGAAGCCGCTGCCCGCCGCAGAATCCATCCCGGGCAGGTTCGCCTCGAGACGGCCCTGCATGAAGGCGGCAATCGCTGCGGACCCCAACACCGACCCGATCGTGCGAGTGGTGTTGTAGATGCTCGCTCCCGAACCGGCCTGACGCGGCGACAGGTTGCGCGTCGCGGTCGTGGCCAGCGGGCCCCACATGCCGGCGTTGCCGACACCCATCACAAATGAGGGCAGCAGGAACATCCAGATCGGGGTGTCTGCGTTCATCAGCAGGGCATACCAGCCGAGCGAAGTCGCGACCAACAGAAGCCCAGGGATCAGCAGCACGCGGGGGTCGACCCGGTCGAGCAGACGTCCCGCCAAAGGCGACAGCACGCCGGCGGCCAAGGCCATCGGGACGAGCAGAAGGGCCGACTGGGTCGGGGTGAGGCCCCGAGCGAGCTGGATGAAGAACATCAGCGGCAGCGACATGCTCGTCACGGTGAAGCCCACCGTGGAGATTCCGATGTTCGAGACCGAGAAGTTGCGGTCACGGAACAGCTGGAGCGGGACGAGCGGCTCGCTCTTGGTCTTCGCCTGCTGCCAGATGAACAAGCCCATCACGGCGATGCCGCCGACGATCATCGTCCAGATCCATGGCGCCCAGTCGTAGTGCTGGCCCTCTTGGAGACCGAAGACGATCAGGAAGAGGCCGACGGCGCTGAGGAAGACACCGATGATGTCGAACTTGTGCTGGTGCGTCTCGAGGTTCGGCACGAGAATCCACGCGAGGACGAATCCGACGATGCCGACGGGGACGTTGATGAAGAAGATCCACTCCCAGCCGAGGCCATCGACCAGCAGGCCACCGGCCAGTGGGCCGACGAGCATCGCGACACCCGAGGTCGCGCCCCAGAGGCCCATCGCCGCACCGCGACGGTTGGGCGGGAAGGTGCGGGTGATGACGGCCATCGTCTGCGGGGTCAGCAGCGCAGCGCCCAGACCCTGGACGGCGCGGAAGAGGATGAGGAACTCGAGACTGCCCGACAGCCCGCATCCGATCGAGGCGAGGGTGAAGACCGTGAGGCCGACGAGGTAGATCCGCTTCGGGCCGAAGCGGTCACCGAGGCGCCCGGTGATCAGCAGCGGCACCGCGTACGCCAGCAGGTAGGCCGAAGTGACCCACACGACGTTGTCGAGGTTGTTGGTGTCGGGATCGAGGGCCGCCTTGATGGCGGGGTTGGCGACGGAGACGATCGTGGTGTCGACCAGGATCATGAAGAACCCGATGACCAACGCCCAGAGCGCGGGCCAGGGGTTGGCGGGGAGTTCGTGGGACTTGGACTTCCGGGATTCGGATTTCCGAGAATTCGGAACGGATGCCCGGGTCCCGGTGGATGGTTGAGTCATGAGCGGGCGGCCTCTCGTTGAGCCAGATAGCGTTCGGATGATTGGACCGTGGTGCCCCACGGAAAGTCGTTGCGGGTCAGGCGGCGGATGAAATCGTCGAGCCAGGCCAGTTCGGCATCGAGCAGGGCTGTCTGCCGCTCGATCTCGACCAGGTACTGCTCGGGGACGTCCTTGGCGAGGGCTTTCGTCCTGCCGTCGGAGTGGTAGACGTGGGCATCGGCGAGGGCCTTGCGTCGAACGGTGAGCAGATCGACCACCTCGTCGCGGTCGAGGTTGTGCGCCTCGGCGAGTGCGATGCGGAACTCTGCAGGCCGGTCGATGCGTGGCAGTTCTCGGCGCAGCCACTCGATGACCGCGGCGCGCCCGGGATCGGTGAGCGTATAGGTCGTGCGTTCGGGGCGGTTGCCGTCTCGGTCGACGCCGACCTCCGCGAGGAGGCCGACCTTTTCGAGGCGCGCGACCGTGTGGTACATCGTTCCGGCGGTGATCGAGACGAGGCGATCATCCTTGCGGATGCGCATCAGCCGGATCATTTCGTATGGATGCATGTCGCCCTCATCGAGCAGGGCGAGGACGACGAGTCCGAGCGGCGTGAGCCGGTCCACCACGTCTTTCATGCGTTACTCCTTGTCGATTACTCCACATGGACTATACCGCAGGATCGGCACGTGGAGTACGGTCGCGGCATGGATGACGCAGAAGCGGCCGAGGTGGGGACCGCTGTGTTCGACGACATCGCGGTGGAGCATCTCACCCGCCCCGGCGTCGACATCGGGCCGATGTTCGGCACCGAAGGGCTTCGCATTCGAGGCAAGGTCTACGCATTCGTCGTGAGGCGCGGGTCCCTCGTCGTGAAGCTGCCGAAGGAGCGGATCGACGAACTCGTCTCCCAGACCACCGTCACCCGCATGGTGATGCGCGAGAGAGAACTGCGCGAGTGGGCGGAAGTGCCGGCATCCGCAGCGGATTCCTGGCCCGAGCTCATGGATGAAGCCCTCGCGTTCGTCGATGCGATCACGCCGTAGTCCGCGAACGTCGATAATGGGCAAGTGACGGATGCCACCCCCTCCCTGCCCGGCTGGACCCACACCTATTCGGGAAAGGTCCGCGACCTCTATCGCCCCGTCGACCTCGAAAGCGACGGACTCCTCGTCGTCGCGAGCGACCGCGTCAGCGCGTTCGACGTCGTGCTCTCCCCCGGCATCCCCGACAAGGGCGCTCTGCTCACCACACTCAGCCTCTGGTGGTTCGACCAACTCGGCGGGGCCGATGGCGGTCGCGCCATTGCCAACCACCTGGCCCCCGGCGATATCCCTGACGCCGTCGCCGGTCGCGCGATGGCCGTCAAGAACCTCGAGATGCAGCCCATCGAGTGCGTCGTTCGCGGGTACCTGACCGGCTCGGGGTGGCTCGAGTATCAGGAGAGCGGGACAGTGTGCGGCATCCGGCTGCCCGATGGCCTCGCCAACGGCGACCGCCTGCCCGCACCGATCTTCACTCCGGCATATAAGGCCCCGATGGGCGAGCATGACGAGAACATCTCGTTCGAGCGCACCATCGAACTCGTCGGCGAGGAGCGTGCAGAAGAGCTGCGCGATCTGTCGCTCGAGATCTACGAGCGGGCAGCGCGCACTGCGGAGGCGCGCGGACTCATCCTCGCGGACACGAAATTCGAGTTCGGGGTGGATGCCGAGGGCACCATGACCCTCGCCGATGAAGTGCTGACGAGCGATTCTTCGCGGTACTGGGATGCCGAATCCTGGGCCACCGGCACGACACCCGAAGCGCGGATGGCGAGCTTCGACAAGCAGATCGTGCGGGACTGGCTCGCCGCGAACTGGGACAAGCAGGGCAATCCGCCGGCGCTCCCCGACGACATCGTGCAGCGCACGGCCGACCGCTATCGCGACTTGCTCCGCCGCCTGATCTCCACCTGATCTCGGTCTGACATGCGTCTGGGCATCGAGCCCTTTCGGTCTTGACGTCACCCGGGAATGCGGTTACCGTACCAAGCACAGCCCGAGAAATCGCTTTCTCAGAGTGCTCATCACCGGGTCGCACGCATCTCATCGAGGAGATCATGTCCGCCATCAGGCGTTCCGCCATGACGCATTCCATCCGTGCATCGCTGGCTGTGTTGGCAGCCGCGGCACTCACGTTGACCACTTCCCTCGCCGCGGTCGCCGCAGGACCGGCCACCGCGCTCGATGCGAACGACCTCGCGCTCGGCGACTACGTCGCGGTGACCGACACCAGCACCGACTTCGCCATCTACGGCGCTGCGGGCAAGGCCGTGACCGTTGACGCGCACGACCGCATTTCGGACCGCGGTGAAGTCTTCACCCAGCGCATCAAGCTCAACGGGTCGGGGACGGCTGCCGCCCGATCATTGCATTTCTCCGTGGCGGAGGACGAGATCCCCACTCAGGTCTTCGTCAATACCCGCAGCGGCAGCGCGACCGCAGATCGTGCGCTCGCGCTCTACAACGCCGCGGGCGAAGTCGCACGGGTTCCCGCCCTCGCGGACAGTGGCACCGCCGCCGTCGAGACCGCAGCGTTCGATGTGACCGCCGCGGGCGAGTACTACCTCGCCTCCCCCAGTTCGGGCGTCAACGTCTACTACGCCCAGCTGGGCGCCTTCGACCCCGAGGTGCGGACGCCCTGGAGTGAGGTGGCCGCGCCGACGATCGATTCCATCGTCACCGATCCGTCCGATCCATCGAAGCTTCGGGTGGATTACACCGGAAACCTCGGCAGCAACGGCGGCGACGTGGTCTACGCCACGCTGTTCGACGCTGCGGGCACCCCCGTCGCCCAGACGCTCGCCGCCACCGATGGCGCGTCTGGAACGCTCATGCTGACCCCACCGGCATCCGGTGACTATCAGGTCGAGGTGCGCATGACGCGCTACGGCGAGACGGATGCCCTCACCTCGACGCGCGCCGCGACCGGCGCCTTCTCGCTTCCGCTCGTCGGGCCCACCATCACGAGCGCACTGACCACCGGAATCACCGGCGGCTCCGCGACTGTCACGCTCACGTGGTCCGAGACCGCCGAGGCTGAGACGTACTCCGTCGAGACCAGCCAGGGCGGAGCGCCTTTCGAGACCGCGATCGAGGGTCTCACCGAGCCCACGGCCGAGATTTCCGGTCTGACTCCGGGCGGCACCTACCAGGTGCAGGTGGTCGCACACCGCGGCGACGACCAAGCGCCGGGCGCCCCGTTCGACGTTGTCGTCGCTGGTTCCGTCGAGCGGTGGCACATCGCCGACATCGGATCGAATGCCGGGACGGGCGGTCAGGTGACCGACAACGAGGACGGCACGATCACGTTCGACGCGCGAGCCAGCACCACCAAGATCGCGACCTCCGAAGACGGGTTCCAGTACTACTACACCGAGATCGACCCCGCCACGGAGAACTTCACGCTGAACGCGACGTTCCGCGTCGACGACTCCGCCCTGAAAGACAACCAGTCGGGCTTCGGCATCATCGCCGTCGACGACCTGGTCCCCGGCGTATCCGCCGCGCGATATTTCAACTCCGCAGGCGCGATGATCACTCGCTACGCCTACGGTCCCGACACCGGTCAGTGGCAAGACGGCACTCCCGGGGCCCGCTTCGTGCACGGCTACACCGGCGCGACCACGGACAACACGGCCGGGGCACGTGACTCGAGCGACGCGGTCGCCTTCGATCCAGGCTGGCGGCCCGACGTGGCAACCGGGCCGAAGTTCGCCGACGGCGACGTCTACGAACTCACCCTGCGGAAGTCCAACACCGGATTCCACGCGATGTGGCACCGGGGCGACGAGGTGCTCGAGGTGATCCAGTACGACCCCGACATGCTGTTGCAGCAGAATCCGGACGTGTTCTACGTCGGCATGGCGGTCGCGCGCAAGATCGCGGTCACGGTGACCGACTGGGATTTCACCACCATCAACCCCGCCGACGACGAGCCGGCGCAGGAGCCCCCCACCGAGTACGTCACCGCGACACTCGGAGTCGATGTCACCTCGACGACTCCGGCGACGCAACTCGACGTGCCGATGGTCTCGAACGTCTATGGCACCGGGCAGATCCTGGATGCGGATGGAACGGTGCTCGTCGACGACGTCGCCCTCGTTCCGGGCGAACGCCGGTTGGTGCCGGTCGACCTGAAGCCCGGCGTCAACGAACTCACCGTTCGGCTGCTCCCGGCCGAGGAGCAGCCGCAACTCGGCGAGCGCGAAGAACTGGCATCCACCGATCCGGTCGACGTGCCGCTGACCATCACGGTGGATTCCTTCGGCTCGCCGGGGCAATCGATCTGGGTCGCGCCCGACGGCTCACCAGAAGGCGCGGGCACCGTCGCAGACCCGCTCGACATCCACACCGCCGTCGGCTTCGCCCAGCCCGGTCAGCAGATCGTGCTGAAGGCCGGCACGTACACACCCCAGACTGCGATCGTCGCGGGACGCGGTCACAACGGCACCGCGGACGCACCGATCACGGTGATGTCGGAGCCCGGCTCGCGCGCCGTCCTCGACCTGTCGCAGTCGCCGAACGGCGGCGTGATCCTTCGCGGCGACTGGTGGCACGTATACAACCTCGAGATCACCGGCTCGCAGAACAAGCAGAAGCCGATGCTCATCCAGGGCAACCACAACGTGGTCGAACGCGTGGAGTCCCACCACAATCAGGACACCGGCATCCAGATCTCCGGCTTCGAAAGCGAGCCGCCGGCGCTGTGGCCGACGGCCAACCTCGTGCTCTCGTCGGTGTCGCACAACAATGCCGACGTCGGCGGAAACGACGCCGACGGCTTCGCGGCCAAGCTGACCGTCGGCGAGGGCAACGTGTTCCGCAGCAACATCTCGCACAACAACATCGATGACGGCTGGGATCTGTACGCCAAGTCGACCACCGGGCCGATCGGCACTGTCGTGATCGAGGATTCCGTCGCCTACGACAACGGCTTCCTCGAGGGCGATGCGACGCTCACCGGCGAGGGCAACGGGTTCAAGCTCGGCGGCGAGTCGATGCCCGGCGACCACCTGCTGCGCAACTCGATCACCTACGGAAACCTCGGCACCGGCGTCACGTCGAACTCCGGACCCGATGTTCGACTCGAAAACGTGACCTCGGTCGGCAACGACCGTGGCGTGCGCCTTCAGACGAACGCGAGCGCAACCGACTACCGCGCCACCGGCGTGCTTTCCTGGCGGGGCGCCGCGGTAGACACCCTCGACCTCAAGCAGACCGACATCTCGCTGCTGACGAATCCGACGAACATCTGGAACCTGGACGGCACCTCGCCGGTCAACGAGTCCTGGTTCGTGACGACCGCTGTCGATGGCGTCCGGCCGGAGATCGCGGCCGATGGCTCGGTCGACATGCACGGACTGCTGGAACTGACGGATGCCGCTCCCGCGGCGACCGGCGCGCGACTCACTGCGATCGAAGCTCCGACCGAGATCCAGGTTCTGCCCGAGGTGACCGTCCCGCTCGAGAACGTCACCGCGCCATCGATCACGGGCGACGCCGTGAAAGGCGAGACGCTCACTGCTCAGCCCGGCGGATGGTCGGTCGCGGGTGCGACCTTCACGTACCGGTGGCTTCGTGACGGAGAGCCGATCCCCGGCAAGAAGGGGACCGAGCAGGCGTACAAGGTCCGCGGTGCGGATGTCGGCGCCGCCCTCTCGGTCGAGGTGACCGCGTCGGCGAGCGGCCAGGATCCGGTGTCGGCGACGTCGGCGAGCGTCACTGTCGCTGAGAAGAAGCCGACGGCCGCCGCGGCACTGTTGGCCTCGTTGCGCGCCCTGCTCGAGTAGCTGCGCAGCCTTGGTCTGAACTGACGAACGCCGCCCAGTATTCTCGGCAGAGAACCCTGACGCGAGGAGCCGACATGGCCATCTGGAAGTTGCACGGAAACGGTCGCACCGTCGAGCGGGGTCAGGTGGTGGCACCCGATGAGCGCATGAGTTGGCCCGCCACGACAGCTGTCGGCGTTCAGCACGTCATCGCAATGTTCGGGGCGACGTTCCTCGTCCCGGTGCTGACGGGCTTCCCCGTCCCCGCGACCCTGTTCTTCTCCGGCGTGGGCACCCTGCTGTTCCTGGTCATCACGAAGAACAAACTGCCCAGCTACCTCGGCTCGTCGTTCGCCTTCATCGCACCGGTGACCGCGGCCACGGCCTCCGCCGGCATGGGCTCGGCGCTCGCCGGGATCGTCGCCGTCGGCATCCTCCTGGCCGCCGTCGGCTTCGTCGTTCAATTCGCCGGCGTCGGCTGGATCGACCGGCTCATGCCGCCCGTGGTCGCGGGCGCGATCGTCGCACTGATCGGGTTCAACCTCGCCCCGGTCGCATGGTCCAACTTCCAGCAGCAGCCCCTCACGGCGACCATCACGCTGAGCGCGGTCATCCTGTGCTCGGTCTTCTTCCGCGGATTCCTGGGCCGCATCTCGATCTTCCTCGGTGTCGTCATCGGCTACATCGCCGCGGTCATCCAGAACGAGATCGACTGGTCTGCCGTGGGTGACGCGCCGTGGGTGGGGCTCCCGCAGTTCCAGATCGCCGACTTCGCAGCCCCCGGCACATGGAGCGCGATCGCGATGTTCCTACCCGTCGTGCTGGTCCTGATCGCCGAAAACGTGGGCCACGTGCGCGGAGTCGCCACCATGACGAACTCGTCGGTCAACAAATACACGGGGCGGGCGCTCATCGCAGACGGCGCAGCGACGACCCTCGCGGGAATGTTCGGCGGGTCGGGCACGACGACGTACGGCGAGAACATCGGCGTCATGGCAGCCACCCGCGTCTACTCGACGGCGGCGTATTGGGTTGCGGGCCTCACCGCGATTCTCCTGAGCCTCTCACCCAAGGTGGGCGCCGTCTTCAACTCCGTCCCGCCGGGAGTGCTCGGCGGTGTCACGACTGCGCTCTACGGGCTGATCGGCATCATCGGGATCAAGATCTGGGTCGACAACCGCGTGGATTTCTCCCGTCCGGTCAATCAGTACACCGGTGCGGTAGCACTCGTCATCGCCATCGCCGGATTCACGATGCAGTGGGGCGACTTCCAACTCGGCGCGATCGTCATCGGCGCCGCCGCGGCGCTCATCATCTACCACCTCGGCAACTTCATCGCGCGTGCGCGCAACACCGGCGCCGACGATGGCGGCCCGATCCCCGCGGTCGGTCAGCTCGGCGGCGACCCGCAGTAACGCGCGTCAGTCGCGAACGTCGAGCAGGTAGAAGCGGCTGTAGGGGTCCTCGGAATAGCGGCCGAAAGGGCCGGTTTCGACGAATCCGTGGCGTTCGTACAGACGCCTCGCCGAAGCGAAGAAGTCGTCGCTACCCGTCTCCAGGCGCAGCCGCGCGTATCCACCATGGCGCGCCGCCTCGATGAGGTGAGCCAGGAGCGATGCTGCCACTCCTCGACCGCGCGCGGCGGTCGTCGTGCGCATCGATTTGAGTTCGGCATCGGTGTCCGACAGTTCGGCGAGCGCTCCGACGGCGATCGCGGCGCCATCGGCATCCAGCACCGTCCAGAAGCTCACGCCCGGGCCGCGCAAAGCGTCGAGATCGAGCGCGTGCACGCTCTCCGGTGGAGACGTCGCGACCATCTCATCGAGATGCTCGGCGAGGATGGCACGGACGTCGGCGCGCTCGAGGCCCCCGGAGATGATCCGCACGTCTGCCACAATAGCGGCGCCCCGGCGGTTGGAATGCCGATGCCAGCCCGAGCGTTATCGATGTATATGAATGAAACTCTTGCGGCGTCGGCCGATCGGATCGCCGAGGCGACCGCCATGGGAGCGGTGACCCTCCTCGTCGGTGACCTCGACGCGATGACCCGTTACTACCGCGACGTCGTCACGCTTGAAGTGCAGGATGCCGCCGGCGACACGGTGACGCTTGGGCGCGCCGGTCGACCGATCATGATCCTGCGCCATGAGCCGACACTCCGCCACGCGGTCGCCGGTTCGGCGGGGCTCTTCCACACGGCGATCGTCTTCGAGACGCAGTCAGCCCTCGCCGCCGCGCTCTACAGCGTCGCGCGCCACGCCCCGGCGACGTTCACCGGCAGCGCCGATCACCTCGTCAGCCAGGCCTTCTACTTCACCGACCCCGAGGGCAACGGCATCGAGCTCTACTGGGACCGCAGCCGCACGCTCTGGTCGTGGACGCACGGCCAGGTCGAGATGGCGACGCTCGCGCTCGATCCGAACGCCTTCCTCGAGGAACACCTCACCGAGCAGGGCGCAGCGGGCCTGATGTCGGCGGATGCGGCATCCGTGGGCCACGTCCACCTGTCGGTCGGCGATGTCGCCACCGCCCGCGCGTTCTACGTCGACGCACTCGGGTTCGACACGACCGCCGAGTTCAGCAACCAAGCGCTCTTCGTCAGCGCGGGTGGCTACCACCACCACATGGCGATGAACGTATGGCAATCACGCGGCGCGGGTCCGCGGATGCCCGCCCTCGGCCTCGGCCGCATCGATCTGGCACTGCCCGCGGAGGATGACCTCGGTGCCTTGGGCGAGCGGCTTCGGCACCACGGTATCGCCGTGCGGGACGACGGTCGCACGCTCAGCTTCGACGACCCCTGGAACAACGCACTCCACGCGACGCTCGCCGCCTGATCACCGACCCGGTCGGGTCCGAAGCGTCAGGCCGAGCCGCGGATGATGAGTTCGGTGTCCAGAATCGTCGCGTGTGCGGGCGAGAGCCCGGCAAGCCGGTCGAGCAGGACGCCCGCCATCTGCTCACCCTGCGAATGAGACGGCTGACGCATCGTCGTCAGTTGGGGCGTGACGGAGGTCGCGACCGGTGAGTCGTCGAAGCCGATGATCGCAACATCCTGTGGCACGCGGATGCCGGCGCGACCGAGAACGGCGAGCGCGCCGCGCGCCATGAGATCGCTCGCGATGAAGAGCGAGTCGAACGCGACCTTCGAGGCGAGAATGCGTGACATGGCCGCCGATCCGCCGGCCGCCGTGAAGTCCCCGTCCTCGACCACGACCTCTTCGAGGCCTGCAGCGGCGAGCGCGTCTCGGTAACCCTGAACTCGATCGACTCCGGCCGGCATCGTCGGCGGGCCGCCGATCGTCCCGATGTGGCGGTGACCTTTCGCGATGAGGTAATTGGTCGCTGAGCGGGCCCCGGCGAGGTTGTCCACGTCGACGTAATAGTCCGTACCGCGCGTGCGCACCGGCCGTCCACCGTAGACGACGGGAACGGCTGCGGCGATCTGATCGATGAACAAGTCGCTCGTGTGGTGCGAGACGACGATGGCGCCGTCGACGGATCCCGACCGCAAGTAGCTCGTGGTCTTATCTCCCGAGTCGTCGCTGGCGATGAAGAGATTGAGGACGTAGTCAGACTTGCTGATGCGGGCATTGATCCCCGACACGATGGAAGCGAAGAAGGGATCCCCGAAGAATCGCGTCGTGTCCTCGGGCACGACCAACGCGATCGCCAAAGTCTGCCTGCTCGCCAGCGAGCGCGCCGCCCGGTTGGGCACATAGTTCAGATCGGCGATCGCCCGCTGCACAGCTTCCAGCGCCGCCGGGCTGACTGACGTCGAGCCGTTGACCACTCGCGAGACGGTCGAACGGGAAACACCCGCCGCAGCCGCTACTTCTTCGATCGTGGGCGCGCCGCGCAGCTCTTCGATGCTCATGCGTTCCCCGGCATATCTCTTCAGCCAGCCACGAGAGCGTGCTCGAGCGCGCGTGCGGCAATGATGCGACTGTACTCGCGGCCCGAATCCTTAACGATCCGCTCCTGGGTGTCGTAGTCGACCCGCACAATGCCGAAACGCTTCTCGTAGCCCCAGGCCCACTCGTAGTTATCGAGCATCGACCAATAGAAGAACCCGCGCACATCCACGCCCGCATCGATCGCGTCGAGGATGGCGCCGAGGTGCGAGCGCACGAACGCAGTGCGCTCGACGTCGTGGACGCGCGGCTCCCCGTCTTCGTCCGTCACGGCGTCGTCGTAGGCGGCTCCGTTCTCGGTCACGTACAGGACGACATCGGCCGGTCCCGAATACTCCTTCTGCACCCGTTCGAGCAGACGCGTCAGACCCTCGGGCTGCACCTCCCAGTGCATGGCCGTGCGATCGAGGCCGCGGTCGTGCGCGAAGATACCTTCGTGCGAGGGGTACGGCGATGCTCCCTCGCGGTCGGTGGGCGCGTGGCCGCCATCCGGCGGGTTGACCGAGGGCGCCCCGGCGACGTAATCACCGTGGTAGTAATTGACGCCGAGCGTCGTGATCGGCGTGGAGATGATCTCGAGGTCGCCGGGACGCACGGCCGTTTCGAATGCCGCCACCGCGTCGGCGTCGACCGCGCGGATGTCTTCGACGATGTCGCTCGGGTATGAGCCGCGGAACACGGGATCGAGGAACCACCGGTTGAACTGTCCGTCGATGCGGCGGGCTGCATCGGCATCCGCCGGATTCTCCGGATCGACGGCGTCAGCGACCGTCAGATTCAAGGTGAGACCCAGGTTCAGCGATTCATCGCGGCCGCGCAGTTCGCGCACCACTTGGCCGTGTCCGAGCAGCAGGTGGTGCGAGGCGAGGAGCCCCTCCTCGACGCTGTAGTGGCCGGGCGCGTGGACGCCGGCCGTGTAGCTGAGGAACGACGAGCACCACGGCTCATTGAGCGTCGTCCACACCTTCACCCGGTCGCCGAGCGCGTCGTGCATGTCGAGCGCGTACTCGGTGAACAGGTCGGCGGTGTCGCGATTCGCCCAGCCGCCGCGCTCTTGCAGCGCCTGCGGGAGGTCCCAGTGGTACAGCGTCAGCCACGGCAGGATGTCGGCGCCCAGCAGTTCGTCGACGAGACGCTTGTAGAAATCGATGCCCTGCGAGTTGAGCGCGCCGCCGTCCGGACGCACACGCGACCACGAGGTCGAGAAGCGGTACGTCTGCAGCCCCATCTGCTTCATGATCGCGACGTCGTCGCCGTAGCGGTGGTAGTGGTCGCACGCGACATCGCCGTTGTCGGCGTTGATCACGGCCCCCGGAACACGCGCGAAGGCATCCCAGATGGAATCGCGTCGCCCGTCCTCGTGGGCGGCGCCCTCGATCTGGTATGCGGCGGTGGCGGCTCCGAACAGGAAGTCCTGCGGGAAGGCGCGCGTGGCGTTGTCAGCCATGGTGCGTGTCCTCTCTGAAAGGCGAATTACGGGTGCGACAAGGTGGTGCGGGACGTGCGGCTAGCCCTTGACAGCACCAGCCATGATGCCACTCACGAGCTGCCGGCCAGCGAAGGCGAACAGGATGAGGAGCGGGATCGTCGCCAACAGCACACCGGCGAGCACGATCGAGTAGTCGACGAAGTAGTTGGACTGCAGGAGCGAAAGCGCGACAGGAAGCGTCGGGCTCTGGCGGTCGAGGATGATGAAGGGCCAGAAGAACTGGTTCCACGCTCCGACGAAAGTGAACAGGAACAGCATCGCGGCCGCGGGCCGGGCGGCTACGACGCCGACCGTCCAGAACGTCCGAATCATCGACGCCCCATCCACGCGAGCCGCCTCGATGAGCTCATCGGGCACGGTCTGCGCGAGGTACTGCGTCATCCAGAAGACGCCGAACGCGCTGACGAGACTGGGGATGATGATCGCGCCGATCTGCCCCGTCCAGCCGTAGTCGGAGAACAGGATGTAGAGCGGCACGACGCCGAGCTGCGTCGGGATCGCCAGGGTGGCCACGACGAAGACGAGCAGCCACTTGCTGCCGCGGAAGCGGAGCTTCGCGAATGCCCACCCGGCGAGTGTGGAGAAGACGACGACGGATGCCGCGATCACGGCCGAGCTGAAGATCGAGTTCCACAGCGCGACCCAGAAGTTCACCGCCGGGTTGTTGACGACCGTGAGCGCGTTCGCGATGAAGTTGCCACCGGGAATCCACGACATGTTGGCGTCGTTGAGGGTCGAGGCGTCCCCCGAGCCGATCAGGAATGACCAGTAGTAGGGGAAGATGGCCGAGATCGTGACGACAGCCAGTCCGATGTAGACCCAGAAGCCGGGGCGGTAGCCGCGCACGTGGACGGTGCGTTGGTTGCGACGTCGCTGCCTCGCGTTGGGAATGCTCTCTTCCACCATGGCGAGGTGCGGTGTGGTCTGGAAAGTCACTGCTGGACTCCCTTCCGGCGGCGACGCGATCTGACGACACCGCGACCGCCCTCGTCGCGAACCAGTCGTCTGGTGATGGCAAGGTTGACCAGTCCGATGGCCAGGATGATGAGGAACAGAATCCACGCGAGCGCTGCGGCTCGGCCGAAGTTGAACTCGCCCCATCCGATCTTGTACAGGAGCAGGGTGATGGTCAGCCACTGCTGGTCGGCGCCGCCGTTTCCGGTCTGGTCATACAGGCGCGGCTCGTCGAAGATCTGAAGGCCGCCGATCGTCGAGGTGATGATGACGAAGATGAAGGTCGGCCGCAGCGACGGGAGCGTGATGCTCCAGAACTGGCGGAACGCGCCGGCGCCGTCTACTGTCGCCGCTTCGTAGTACTCGCGGGGCACCGCCTGCATCGCGGCGAGGAGAATGAGGGCGTTGTAACCGGTCCACCGGAAGTTGACCATCGTCGCGATCGCTATGTGGCTCCAGAACGGACTGACATGCCACGGGATCGGCTGGAGGCCGATGTTGGTGAGGACGTTGTTCACCAGGCCGTGGTTGTCGCCGAACAGGTTGCTGAAGATCAGCGTGACGGCCACCGGAGCCATGACGAAGGGCAGCAGTACACTCATGCGCCAGAACGTCTTCGCCCGGATGTTGCGGTCGAGCATCGCGGCGATGAACAGCGCCAGGATGATCTGCGGCACGGACGAGAGCAGGAAGATGCTGAAGGTGTTGCGCAGCGCCGTCCAGAACTGCTGCTGGCCGAGGATCCAGATGTACTGCTCGAACCCGACGAACTTGCCGGTGTTTCGCACCAGGTCCCATTCCTGGAACGAGATGACGGCGGTGTAGGCAATCGGGAAGAGTCCGACGATCGCGAACAAAATGAAGAATGGCGAGATGTAGAGGTAGGGCGAGACCTTGAGGTCCCAGCGGCTCAGCTTGTTGCTGAACGACATGATGCGGCGGGGGGTTCGCTCCGGCTTCTCAGCGGAGGAATCCGGCGACGCCGTCGAACGCGTGTCAGTCGCGGTCACGTGAGACTCCGAATCAGGGGGGTGGGCCATTGGTCAGCCCTGGGGAGGGGAAGCGGGGTTTGATCCCGGGATATTGAACGGAGTGGGGGTCGCGCGGCGAGGCACGACCCCCACTCAGTTCAGTCGATCAGAACGCTTCGACCTCAGCCACGTAGGAGTCCCACGCGGTCTGCTGGTCCTCGGTGCCGTCGAAGACCCGAGTGATGGCATCCTGCAGAGCCTGGTTGTACTTGATGAAGTCAATGCTCTTGTAGGTGTTCACCGTGACAGCAGCCGAACGCTCACCGAAGATCTTCCCCGTCGGCGCGTCGTTGAAGTACGCGTTCGTCGAGTCGGTGATCGCCGGGTCGCTCTGCGCCTCGATGACGCTGGGGTACTGACCGGCGTTCACGAAGGTCTTCGCCTGCGTGGCAGCCGAGGTCAGCCAGTCAGCCAACGCGAGCGCTGCCTCGACGTTCTTTCCGTTGGCCGGGACCGTCAGGTACGAGCCGCCCCAGTTGCCGCCGCCGTTCGGGAAGGCGTTGGCGACCTGCCAGCCGGTCACGTCGGGGGCGTTGCCCTCGATGATGCCGAGCATCCACGCGGGGCACAGCATCGAGGCGAACTCGCCGTTGGCCATCGAGGCGTTCCAGTCGTCGCTCCACTGAGCCGAGTAGGCCGAGTTCGGCACGGCGCGCTCGATGATCGAGTCGTACGCGGCCTTCAGGTCGGGGTTGTCGGTCGCGACGACAGTGCCGTCGGGCTCGTCGTAGGGGAACTCGATCTGGTTGATCATGCCCTGGAAGACCGAAGCGGCCGAGTCGATCATCGGCTTGCCGGTGGCGGCCTTGTACTGGTCCGCGACGTCGAAGTACTTGTTCCAGTCGCCGTCGAACAGCGCGGCGACGTCCTCGGGGGCGGTGGGCAGGCCCGCGGCCTCGAAGAGGTCTGCGCGGTAGCAGAGCGCCTGGGGTCCGATGTCGGTGCCGAAGCCCACGAGACGGCCGTCGGGGTCCGTAGCGGCCGCTTCCTTCCAGTCGAGCCAGCGGCCCTTGGCGCTGTCGGGCACCTCGGCGAGCAGGTCGGAGTACTGCATGGCCTCGGTGAACCAGTCGACCTCGACGGCCTCGACATCCGCGAGGCCTTCCTTGCCGAGCTTCGCGAAGTAGTTGGTGCGGGCATCCTGCGAGGTGGCTGCCTTGTTGTGGACGATCTTCACGTTCGGGTTCTCGTCCATGTACTCCTGGAGGAGTTCATCGTCGTAGCCGAAGTCGTTGAAGGTGGCCAGCGTCAGCGTGACTTGTTCGTCGCCATCGGACGATCCTGAGCTGTCGCCGCCGCTGCTGCCGGCACAACCGGCCAGGACGATGGCTGTAGTGGTCGCGACGCCGGCCGCGAGGCCGATCCGTCGTAGTGCGCGTGAATTCACGGTCACTCCTTTGTGATTGATGGGTGCGTTCGGGTGCTCGGCGGGTCCCGTTCCCCCAGTCGTGGGAGCGCTCTCACCGATTGCCATGACGCTACGGGAGCGCTCCCATCCCTGTCAAGAGAATCTTCGAATGGTTGTGATCACGGTTTGGTAACACATCGGTAAGGAAACCTGGCCCGTAGACTGAGTGCGCCCACTTTCCCGCGACATCCGGAGCTTCGAATGCCCATCATCGTCGTTGACGTCATGCCCAAGGCCGAGCTGCTCGACCCGCAGGGAAAGGCGGTCGGCGGGGCACTCTCGCGGCTCGGGATCGACGGATTCGGCAGCGTGCGCATCGGCAAGCGCTTCGAACTGACCGTTGATACCGCCGACGAGGCGACCCTCGCGACCGTCCGGAAGATCGCGGATGAGATTCTCTCGAACGCGGTCATCGAGGATGTCGTAGGCATCGAGGTCGTCGAGTGACTGTTCGTGTCGGGGTCATCACCTTCCCCGGCTCGCTCGATGACGGAGACGCCCGCCGCGCGATCCGGGTCGCCGGCGCTGAGCCGGTGGCTCTGTGGCACGGCTCGCACAATCTCGACGGCGTGGACGCGCTCGTGCTCCCGGGCGGATTCAGCTACGGCGATTACCTCCGCGCGGGCGCGATCGCTGCGCTCGCTCCGATCATGAGTGAGGTGAAGGATGCCGCGGCGAACGGCATGCCGATCCTCGGAATCTGCAACGGGTTCCAGATGCTCGTCGAGGCTCAGCTTCTGCCGGGCGGACTGATTCGCAACGCCCACCAGCAGTTCATTCGCCGCGACCAGCGACTGCGCGTTGAGAACGCGTCGACTGCCTGGACGAGCGAGTTCGAGGTCGGTCAGGAGATCATCATTCCGCTGAAGAACGCCGATGGCGGATACATCTGCTCGGACGAGACGCTCAAGCAGATCGAGGGTGACGGTCTCGTCGCATTCCGCTACATCGGCGTCAACCCGAACGGGTCGCTCGACGACATCGCCGGCGTCACCAACGAGCGCGGCAACATCGTCGGCCTCATGCCCCACCCCGAGCACGCCGTCGAGCCGGGCTTCGGCCCGAACACCCCCGAGGCGATGCGCTCCGGCGTCGACGGGCTGAGCTTCTTCACCGCAGCGGTCGCCGCCGTCGTAGGCGCCGCGGCCTGAGCCACGGGGACCCTGCTCCTCCGGAGGGCATCAGATAGCCTCGCTCTCCCTAGATCACCTGCGCACGAAAGGGCCCCGAGCTCACGCTCGAGGCCCTTTCGCATAGCCGGCTGCTCAGCCGATGAGCTCCCACGGGCCGTAGGGCGTGCCGGGCGCTTGCGCGCGCGTCCACCACTTGGCCTTGTAGGTGTGACCGGCGTGCGTGACGACGTCGCCCGCGTTGAAGATGCGAGATGCGGTCCACACGGCCGTGCCGTCGGCGCCCTCGATCTGCTGCTGCCACGGGCCGTTCACATCCCCGGGGCGCTGACCCTTGGTGTACCAGGAGGCGACCCAGCGCGTGCCCTCGTACAGAACGGCCGCGCCACTGGGATAGGCCTGTCCGATCGCCCAGGGACGGAGAACCTCGACCGACAGGGTGGCCTCGACCGCATCGGCGCCCGTTGCCGTCAGCGAGGCATCCGCGCGCAGGCTCACCGTGAGTTTCGCCGGAGCGGCGGTGTCGAAGCCGACGACCGAGTACTCGCTCGCGGTCAGCGCACGGGTCGTGCCGTCGGCGAACGATCCGGTGAGCGTCACGGCTGCCGGGTCGAACTCCGCACCCACCGCGACCAGGAGCGAGGAGGGCGCGGAGGTCACCGACTGCAGCGCTGAAAGCAGCGCGTCGCGAGCTGCCGTGAGCCGTGCTGCGGCCGCGTCGACCTGCGCCTGTGTGCTCAGCGCGGTCAGTACGGCAGCCGCGTCGTCACGGGCATCCGCGAACTCTGCCCATCCTGCGGACGCGTAGTCCTCCACCTGAAGGGCATCCGCCTCGCCGACGAGAGCCTCGAGCGCCGAGGTGTCGATCGTCTGCCGACGCAGCGACAGCCCGTCGACGGTGAGCGACTGGCCGCCCGCGCCCGTGGCACGCACCGCGACGCGCACCGTGCCCTCGGGCAACGGGATGTCGGCGAGGGTTACCGCCTGCCATCCGCTGGCCGCGGGGATGTCGAGCACATGGTCCTCACCGTCGGCGCCGGTGACGACGAGCTGCGCCGCATCGAGTCCGCCCGGGTAGTTCGCCTTCAGCGCGAGTGTGTAGAGCCCGGCGGGCACCTCGGCATCCTGGTGAACATCGCCCGAGAAGGCGGATGCCGCACCCAGACGCAGCGCGAACCGCGACGAGTCAGCACCCGGCGACGGGTTGGACACGAAGCCGGCCGTCGACGAGCTGGTGTCGGTGGTCTGCGTCCATCCGGTGACCGTGGTGACCGCGATGCGGTCGGCGGCGAAGTCGGGGTTGAGGATGTAGTTGTTGTCCGGCCCGACCGCCCACTGCGCGGTCGTGGCGTTGAGGGTCCACTGGCTCAGCGAGTTGAAGGAGACGTCGGCGCCGGTACCGCTGAGCGGGACCCACTGGTTGTAACCGAGGCCGTTCCAGGCGAAGTCGGCCCAGCGGTCACCCGCGTAGATCACCGTGTCCTGTTCGGTGCCCTTCACCGTGACGAAGAACCCGCTCTGGGTGACGTGGCTGTAATCCATTTCGGTGCCGGGGAGCACGTACATGCTCGAGTAGGCGCCCTGAATCTGCCCGTTCAGCGAGCGGACGATGTAGGTCTGCGATGTGTTCCAACCGTGCAGGTCGGAGCTTGCGACGTAGTACTGCCCGTCGAGCTTGAACATCGCGTTGCCTTCGCGGCCTGCGCCGGAGAAGATCTGCGTCGCCGTCTCGACTGTGAGCGAGTCGGTGTTGTTGATCTTCGCGACGTAGGTGCGGCCGCGGCCGCTGCGGTACGAAAAGACGAGATAGTCCTGGCCGTCATCGTCGGTGAACACCGTCTGGTCGCCGGTGCCCTTGTTCCAGCCCGACCCGTTGTCGTAGACGCCGGGAAGAACGGTCTGAAGGTTGCCGTACTCGAAATCATCGGTCGGCGAATCGCCGGTGAGAAAGAGCACACCGGCATTGTCCACGCGGTTGGGGTCGGCGTTCTCGAACTGCGTGAGCAGCACGTACTTGCCGGTGTTCTCGTTGTACGCAACACCCAGACGACCGATCCACACCGAGTCGGCGAGGGTCTTCATGTCGGAGAAGTAGGTCGTGCCCGCCTTGTTCTTCGACGTCGGGATGTTCACCTTCGTGTCGCGCGTCGCGACGTTCTTCTCGAACTTCCAGTTCACGAGATCGGTCGATGAGTACGCCGTGACGGCCTCGAAGTCGACGTCGCCCGCACGGTTGTAAATGCGGGTCGGGTTGTCGTAGTAGTACTGCGAGCCGGTGTACTGCACGCCATACCAGTAGTACGTGTCGCCGAAGCGGAAGATTCCACCACCCTGCGAGAAGATCGGGTTTCCGTCGGTGTCGAGCCAGAATTGGTTGTTCTGGATCGTTCCGGCGGTGCCGGTCGAGAGCGTGACGAGGGATGCCGCGGCATCCTGCACCGCAGTCTTGGCTGCGCCGACGGCGGCACCTGTGGCAGCAGAGTTCGCCAGAAGCTCGTCTCCGGCGGTGACCGCGGCGGCGAACGGGGCCCACGAATCCGCGGTGTAGTTACTGGGAACGCGCGTGCGGTATTGGTCGAGAATCTCACGCAAACCGGAGACCTGCACACGGCCGGCGGCGGCCGCGTCGAGCGAGGTCATCGCTGCGGTCAGGGCGGCGTTGGTGGCTGTCGCGTCGGCCTGCAGCGTGGTCGCCGATGCGAGGGCGGCGGCGAAGGGGGTCCACGATGCGGCGGTGAAGTCGGCAGGGTCCGCGTCGACGTAGCGCTCGAGGGATGCCGTCAGCTGCGCACGGACGTCGGTCTGCACGGTCGCTGTGAAGTCGACTCGCGCGTGGTTGATCCATCCGACCGTCACGACTCGCAGGACGTGGGCGCCGGGCTGGAGGCCGGTAAACCGGGCGATCTCGACGGTCGTGCTCGACTTGCTGCCCTGATAGTTCGCGGTGCCGATCTTGACGTCGTCCACGAAGACGTCAGCGGTGCCGTTCGTCGTATCCTTGCGGCCGAGCAGCACGACCGTCTCGCCGGTGAAGGCAATCTCGAACGATGCGCCGGCGTTGGCCCACGTGTGGGTGCTGTTCTTTCCCCACGTGCCCGAGTAGAAGGTCTTCAGGGGCGTGCCGCGCACGGTCGTGGTGTCGGTGAAGGCGACGGAGACCGTCTCGGTCTGCGCGGCCTGCACGGGCGTCTGACCGAACGCCACGAGGACGACGGCAACGAGGGTCGCGATCATCACCCGCCAGGGTTTGCGAGTGGACACTGAGCTCGTCATCGGGACTTCCTCCATCGTTGCAGGGGTGCGCGCGTAGTTGGTACAGCGCTGTACCAGCTCACACTATCGCCAGACGCGGCGCGTCGGCAAGGGGGCCGACCCGATCAGCGGGTTGTGCCGCGCGAAACCAGCCGTGACCGCGCGATCAGGTCGGCGGCGCCCTGGGGGCCGGTATCGATGCGGGCGATGAGCCGATCGAGGGCGGTGCTGGCGATCCACTCGATACGCGAATCCATGGTCGTCAGCGGTGGCGACAAGAAGGCCGCCTCGTCGATGTCGTCGAAGCCGATGACCTGCACGTCCTCAGGTACGCGCAGCCCACTCTCTCGGAGTGCGGAGATCGCGCCGATCGCCAGCCCGTCGTTGAGGCACACCAATCCGTCGAAGGGGACGCCTGCGTCGATGATCGCGCGCGCCGCACGAAACCCGGACCCGATGGTCCAGTCGTAGCCCGTCACCCCCACGAGGCGCGGATCGATGGTTCGTCCTGCTGCGGTGGCGGCCGCCAAGATCCCCCGTAATCGCAGCTCGGCGTTTCCTTCGTCGGCGCGCGCGATCGCGGTGGGGTTCAGGGGCGCGTGCGCGCCGACGACGGCGAGCGTCGTGCTGCCGCGTGCGTAGAGGTGATCGGCGGCCGTGTGGGCATCGATCAGGTCATCGGTCGCCACCCGGTCGGCCATGCCGAACGTGCTCCGCGAGCCGAGACAGACCAGGGGGAACGCGACGTCGAGGTCGTCGGCGGAGAGCTCCTCGCTCTCGGCCATCGACAGCAGGAGTCCGTCGCTCTGATGTGTGTTGAAGGCTTCAAGGTACGAGCGCGAGCCGCGCAGGCCATCGTCGGGATACGTCGTGACGTACACCCCGAGGTCCCGCTGGCGGCCTGCCTCGATCACCGCTTCGGCGAGCTCGGCCAGGTACGCAGCCTTGAGGGTCGGCACGGCGAGCGAGACCATTCCGGTGCGTCCCCGTGTGAGGTTGCGGGCGGCCACGTTGACCTTGTAGCCGAGCTCTTCGACGACCGCGACGACGCGCTCGCGCGTGGCCGGAGCCATCCGCCCGGTGCCATTGACCGCGTTGGACGCGGTCTTCATCGAGACCCCGGCGCGCTCGGCGACGACCTCGAGGGTCACGGCGCGCCGGTGCTGCGCCATGGCATCCCCACTTCCGTCACGGTGTTGACCCTACCCTCGCCGCTGTGGCCGCCCCGGTCGCGATCCCGGGTTCGATCTGCGGCCCGCGAGGAAGATGCCGCGCGGGGCGGGTAGCGTCGAAGGCATGAGCCTGGTTGTCACAGTCCCGTCCGCCCGCATCCGCGATGACGTAGGTGAGGTGCCGGGCGCCGAGATCATCGTGTGGGAGATGACACCCCCGCGCCGCAGCAGCAGATCGACATCGTCGTCCCGCCGTACATGAGCATGTCCGGGGTGATCGACGCGCTGAGGGGCGTGGATGTCGGCCTCGTGCAGAGCCAGTCGATCGGCTACGACGGCATCGCCGACATCCTGCCGCCGGGCTTCGTCTTCGCAAATGCCGCCTCGGTGCACGAGGCATCGACCGCCGAACTCGCCGTGGGGCTGGCGATCGCCGCACAGCGACACATTCCGGAGTTCGTCGACGCGCAGAAAGAAGGCCGCTGGGCGCCTGTCTTCGCCGATAGCCTCGCCGACCGTCGGGTCACGCTCCTCGGCTACGGCGGGGTCGGCAAGGCGATTGCAGCCCGACTCGTCCCTTTCGAGGTCGAGATCACCGCCGTCGCATCGCGCGCCCGCGTCGAGGACGGCGTCGAGATCCACGGCATCGACGAACTGCCCGCGCTGCTCGGTGAGACCGAGATCCTCATCACGTCGCTTCCCGGCGGCGAGTCGACCAAGCACATCATCGACGACGCCGTGCTCTCCGCGCTGCCCGACGGCGCACTCGTGATCAACGTCGGGCGCGGCCCGCTCATCGACACGGACGCCCTCGTCGACCACGTTCGCCGTGGCCGCATCCGCGCCGCGCTCGATGTCACCGACCCCGAACCGCTGCCGGCCGATCACCCGCTCTGGACCCTCCCGGGTGTCCTGATCGCCCCGCACGTCGGCGGCGCGACGAGCGCGATGCGCCCGCGTGTCGCACGGCTCGTGAAGCGCCAGATCGAGCGGATGCTGGCGGGCGAAGCCCCCCTGAACGTCGTGCTCGAGAGCTGACGCGCAAGCATCCGGAGCCCTACCGGCATCCGGTGCCGAGCATGCATCCGGTGCCGAAGCGAGGAGATGTGCCGAGGCGAGGGCCCGATCCGCACATCCGGTCCTCGCCTCGGCAATAGTCCTCGCCCGGGCACACGCTTCCGTGCCCGGGCGAGGATCGAAAGCTCAGGCAGGCACCCGGAAGAACGCGGCACCCTTCAGCCTGGTGTCTATGACACCCTTCCGGCCCTTGCCGTCCTGCAGCAATTCCTTCGCGGTGATCGAGATCCCCGGACCCTTGGTCAGAGCGAAGTACACCGTCTGACCCACCACGATGTTCACTTCGGCGGGCTCGGCGCGGCCGTCGGCGATCATCACCAACACGCCTTCACCGGCTTGCCGCTGCCACTCGGCGAAATCGCTCTTCGACGAGACATCCGGGACTGCGACTCGGATCACGCCGCCCACATCGCTGCCGTACGCATCGCCCCACGCGTGGTCGCCCGGGGTGAGGAACGCGTGGGTGTAGCCGCTCTCGTTCACCAGTCGTTCGCTCGAGAAGAACTCCTTCTCTCCGTGCACGGCGAACGGATGCGACTCGGCATCCTGGCTGTGCCACATGACGAGGTCTCCGGCCGCGATCTCGACCGTCTCCTCGGACGGTGTGAAACGGCCGTCCTTGAACGCGATCGTGACGAGGGTCTGGGTCATCTGACTGGGATCGCCATCCTTGACCTCGATGACGTACCGAGCATCGTCGCTGAACGATCCGCCCGCGGCGGAGATGCTGTAGCGATATGTGCCCGGCTTCATGAACCGCTGTCCGTATGTGTCGGTGTGGCGCAGGACGCGGCTGTCGAGTTGTTCGGTCATTGTGCTGCCCTCCTCAATTGCTGATGTCGATTCCGAGGACAAGTTCATCCTCGGGAGCGTTGTGCTGGATGTCGGCGGTCACGGCGTCGATGCGCACATGAACGGCGGGGTCGAAGGGTCCGGATGCCGGCAGCACCTCGAACAGGGCGGGCTGCCGATAGATCTCGAATCTCATGCCGGCGATGAACGGCGTGAGGATCGGACCCAGCCAGCCCGTGAGGCCGGCGACACCGATCGCGGCGGTCACCGCGAGCACGAGCCCCGCCACGAACGGTCCGATCAGCGGCACCCAGGCCACGGCGAGAGCGACGGCGGCGCCGATCGCGGTGAGAGCCGCGGCGGTGCCGGGTCCCCACTGCAGATTCGGGATGCCCTGCACCACACCCTCGACGACCCAGTCGCTTCCCACCAGCCCGAAGCCGACACCGAGGTCGACGGTGGCGAGCAGGAAGTCGCCGAAGGACACCGGGATGGTGATCGTCGGCCAGGTGATATCGATGCGCGGCGTACACACTCTGCCCACGCACGGGATCCGGATGCAGATCTGCGGGATGTGGATCTCGGGCAGGAAGTCCCCGAGGCGCAGCTGGAACGAACAGCTCACCGACCAGTTCAGTCGAAAGTTGTCGATGCGAATGGTGGACGGCGGAATGAGGTCGACCGTCCCCGGAACCGGCGTGGCCGACGCGGAATACGAGACGCCGAACGGTCCGAGGTTCGAAGACCCTGACGCGGTCTGGGTGCCGATGCCGCCGACGATCGTGGCGAACAGGTTGTTTGCGGTGACTTCGTCGACCGCTGCGGTGATTTCTGACATCGCTTCCTCCTACAGGTTTCCGCGTGCGAGAACGCGGTCGAGCTCGATGAGTGGCCCCTCGGTGGGGGTCAGGGTGAACGCGCCGGCGCGCAGCGCGCTCAGCGGCAGCCGGATCTGCGCCAGCGCCGCGCGCAGCATCTGGCCGATCAGGCACTCGAGCACGGACTCGAGGCTGTCGGGCGTGATGTCGATGATCTCCACGGCATCGAGGCCGAATCCGATCGCACGCTGACCGCCTGTGGTGGTGTCGACGAGGTGGCCGATCGCCTGGATCTCCAGGAACGTGCAGATCGGATTCTCGGCTTTACCGACCGGCTTATCGGGCTCTCGCGGGTCCTGTTCACGTGGGTCCCCGTGGCGCGGGTCCGGTTCGTGCGGATCCGGCTCTTCGTGATGCATCTTCGGACAGTCGACACACAACTGCACCGCAGTGCTGACACTGAAACGCTCTTTCTCGAGCGTCAGTTCGGGCGCGAGCGGAACGTCCTCGTCATAGAGGTCGATCTGCGGGATCTTGAACGAGACGTGCCATTGGATGCCGCCCGAGCCTGGAAAGGCGATGGCGGCCATCTGGGTTTCCGAGACCGAGGAAGCAGGGACGAACGCCGGCGATCCGTAGGACAGCAGGTGAGGTCTTGTTTCGCAGATCGCGGTGACGAGATCGTTGATGCTCGACTCGTGGACGGCGGCGAAGACGCCGCTTGATTCGGTGAGGCTCATTGCTGCTCCTTCTTCGTGGCATTCACAGACGAAGAGGAGCAGCGGTCAGGGTTGATACACGAATGCCGACCTGCGCGGATCTGGCGGAGTCACCGCGAATCGATATCGAGCCCGTCCGAGAGGTCGCCGCACTCGATGAGGGTGGCGTTGTGGCTGCGGAGGTAGGGACCTGCACCCGTATCGCCCGAGGCGGATGCCGCGACCGCCGCCCAGTGATCCCGGCCGATCAGCACCGGATGCCCCGGCCTGCCGTCGTAGGTCGCGCGAGCGAGGGTTGAGGGTGTCACGGCTTCGAGGATGCGACGGACGACGGATGCCGGCATGCCTGGCGTATCGACAGGGACCACCAGCACCGCGGTTGCGCTCGTCGCCGTTGCCGCCGCGAGTCCCGCCCAGAGTGAGGCTGAGAGCCCCTGCTCCCAATCGTCGACCGGCACGACCGTGGCCCGATCCGGGACGAGCGCTTCCGCCATCTCCCGTGCTGCCCCGAGGGTGACCAGGATGGGGTCGCAGTCCGCGTCGTCGAGGGCGGCGATGGTGCGCTGGACCCAGGGGGTGCCGTCCGGCATCCGGGCCAAAGCCTTCGGACTGCCGTAACGCGTGCCGGCACCCGCCGCGAGGATCAGGCCGCAGACGGGGGTGTTGAGCATGTCACTCCTGTGCCGACGCGAGGGTATTTGCCGGAGCGAGGACCGGATCGGCCGAAGTGGTCCTCGGCTCGGCAAATCTCCTCGGCTCGGGCCAGCATTTCGACGCGGAGGCGGCGTCTGAGGAGGCGACGGATGCCGGGGCGGATGCCGATTGGTCGGCGCGACCGTGCACGTGCCCTCCCTGCGCCACACGCTCGGACAGCCGCTGCCCCGACCCACCGCGCCGATCCGCGACGATCTCCGCGAGGATCGACAACGCCGTCTCGTCGGGGGTATGCCCGCCGAGATCGAGTCCGATCGGCGAGCGCAATCGTGCCAGGGCGGCGTCGGGAACGCCCGCGGCGGCGAGCCGCAGCATCCGCTCCTCGTGGGTTCGGCGGCTCCCCATCGCGCCGACGTAGCCGGCGCGAGATGCCAGCGCCACGCGAAGTGCAGGACCGTCGAGTTTGTCGTCGTGTGTGAGCACGCAGATCGCCGTGTCGGCATCGACAGCGATGCGGCCGAGGTAGCGGTCGGGCCACTCGACGACAATCTCGGCGCCCGGGAACCGGCCCGATGCCGCGAACACATCGCGCGGATCGACGACTGTCACCCGGAATCCGAGCGCGAGCCCCAGTCGGCAGAGCGCGACGGAAAACTCGATCGCTCCGACAATGATCAGGTGCGGCGGTGCCCCGAACTCGACCGAGATGACCCCAGGGGCGGGCTCAGCACCGGGTTCGCCGGCCAGCCGAATCCTGCTCGACTGCAGGGCTCCCGAAAGGACCTGCGTGTTGAGCAGCAGCGTCGTGGGCATCCCCCGCGCTTCGCGTTCGGCCAGCATCAGCAGCGTCTGCGCTTCCGAGCTCCCCGCCGCAATCGGCTGCACCAGCACGTCGATCCCCCCGCCGCACATCAGCCCGACGGCGAACGCGTCGGCATCCGCGATGCCGTAGCTCTCCACACCGGACGCCCCGGAATCGATGGCGTCGACACACCGCTCGTAGACGGCGCCGTCAACACAGCCGCCCGAGACATTGCCTCGCACTTCGCCGTCGTCCGACACGATCATGCTCGCGCCGACCTCGCGCGGCGCGCTGCCTCGCACGGCGACCACCGTGGCGAGCGCGAACGAGCGCCCAGCGCGCGCCCACGCCGTTGCCGGAGCAAGGATCTCGCGCATCGCAACCTCCTCGGCCACGGGGGAACGTGAGCCACAGCAGGCTCCGCGTGATCTACGCTATCCGCGTCGCATTGCGGCGGGGTTGCGAGCGCGTGAAACACCCGCGAAACCGTCGCCTGATTCACTCGACACCAACGATCGCCGAGACGCGCAGAAGGGAGCAGCACGTGGATATCACCACCGTCACGAGCTTCCGATCCGCTCGCACGCGCGCGGGACTCGCGCTGCACCCCGGCGAAGTCTTCATGGCCGGCGGAACCTGGCTCATGTCCGAGCCGCAGCCCGACACCACCGGTTTCGTCGACCTCACCACGATGGAATGGCCCGACCTCGAGGTGACCGCCGACGGTCTGCGTATCGGTGCGACGTGCACGATTGCGCACCTCGTCTCCTGGTCGACCGGGAACACCGATTCCGCGCCGCCGCCCGAGTGGACAGCGCTGGCCATCGTGCCGGATGCCGCAGGCGCCCTGCTCGCCTCGTTCAAGATCTGGAACACCGCGACGGTCGGCGGCAATATCTGCCAGTCGTTCGCCGCCGGAGCGATGATCTCGCTCGTAGCCGGGCTCGACGGAGTCGCCGAGATCTGGACACCCGACGGCGGCGAGCGCCGCCTCCCGGTCGCCGACCTGATCACCGGCAACGCCTCGAACAGCCTCGCGCCGGGCGAGGTCCTCCGGGCGGTCACCATTCCCGCCGATGCCCTGCGCTCGCGCGCGCGACTGCAGAAGATCGCGCTCGCCGAACTCGGCCGATCCGGCGCCGTCGTCACCGGCCGGGTCGACGAAGATGACCGCGCAGTCTTCGTCGTGACGGCGGCTACCGAACGTCCGACCGTCTTGCGCTTCGACCAGCTTCCCCCGAAGGACGACCTCGCGGATGCCGTGGGCGCGGCATCCGGCTATTACACAGACCCCCTCGGCTCCGCGGACTGGCGGCGGGGCGTGAGCATCGTGCTCGCCGAGCGGATCCGCGCCGATCTGGCGGGAGCGTCGTGAAGTTCGACGTCAACGGGGAGTCGCTCGACACCGAGCCGCGTCCCGGTCAGTGTCTGCGGACCCTGCTGCGCGAACACGGTCACACAGAAGTCAAGAAGGGCTGCGACGCGGGAGACTGCGGAGCGTGCGGCGTGCTGCTCGACGGCACCCCCGTCCACTCGTGCCTCATCCCCGCGGCGCGAGCCGAGGGGCGCCAGGTCACGACGGCCGCCGGACTCGCGCCCGGCGGCGAACTGCACCCCGCCCAGCAAGCGCTCGTCGATCACTTCGGATTTCAGTGCGGATTCTGCACGCCCGGCATGAGCATCACCGCCTCGACGCTGTGCGCGAGCGATGTCGACGATCCGGCCACGCTCGACCGCAAGCTCAAGGGCAACCTCTGCCGCTGCACGGGCTACCGCCCGATCCGCGAGGCGATCACGGCATCCGTCCTCGGTCCGGTGCGCGAAACAGGCTCGCTCCCGCATGCCGAGCCTGCCCGCGTCGGCCGGTCCACCTCCCCCGAGGCCGCCCGCCGCATCGTCCAAGGCCTCGAGCCGTACACGTTCGACACTGCAGAATCAGACCCCGCGAACTCTCCCCCGACAACCCCGCTGATTCTCCGCGTGCTCACTTCTCCGCACGCACACGCCCGCATCACCGCCATCGACGTCGCTGAGGCTCGCGCCCTCCCGGGGGTTGTCGCGGTCTTCACCCACGCAGAGGTGCCGCCCGCCCGCTACTCCACCGGCCGGCACGAGCACCGCGAAGACGACCCGGACGACACCCGTGTGCTCGACGACGTCGTGCGCCATGTCGGCCAGCGCGTGGCCGCGGTCGTCGCGGAGACCGCCGAAATAGCGGATGCCGCACGCCGCCTCATCCGCGTCACCTATGACATCCTTCCCGCCGTCTTCGACCCGGAGGAGGCCCGCCAGCCCGGAGCGCCACTCGTCCATCCCGACCGCACTCCCATCGATCGCGTCGACCACGCCGAGCGCAATGTGATCACGTCCTTTCACGACAGCACCGGCGATGCCGCCGCCGCGCTCGCGGCAAGCGCGGTCGTGGTCGAAGGGACGTGGCAGACCCAGCGAGTGAGCCACGCACAGCTCGAAACGCACGGCTCGATCGGCTGGATCGATGACGACGGTCGCCTGGTCATCCGCACCTCGACCCAGGTGCCCTTCCTCGCTCGCGACGAGCTGGCCCGCCTCTTCGACCTTCCCCCCCACCGGGTTCGGGTCTTCGCCGCACGTGTCGGCGGCGGTTTCGGCGGCAAACAGGAGATCTTCACCGAGGATCTCGTCGCACTCGCCGTCCTTCGGACCGGTCGCCCCGTGAGCTACGAGTTCTCGCGCACGGACGAATTCATGCGGGCATCGGTGCGGCATCCGATGCGGATCTCCGTCTCCCTCGGGGCCACCGAGCGCGGCGAGCTCACCGCGATGAAGATCGATCTCCTCAGCGACACCGGCGCCTACGGCAACCACTCGCGCGGCGTCCTGTTCCACTCGCTCGCCGAGTCGACCGCCATCTATCGCTGCCGCGCACGGCAACTCGACGCTGAGGTCGTCTACACGAACAACGTTCCCTCCGGCGCCTTCCGCGGGTATGGCCTCGGGCAAGTCATGCTCGGCGTCGAATCCGCGATGGACATGCTCGCGGAGCGCCTCGGAATCGACCCGTTCGATTTGCGCCGGATCAACGCGATCCGCGAGGGTGACCCACCCCACGGCGATCCTCACCCGGACGCCGACCCCTACGAAGAGGACCTCGTCTGGGGCAGCTACGGCCTCGACCAGTGTCTCGACCTTGCGCAGGACGCCCTGCGCCGCGGCAACGACGTCGAAGCCCCGAGCGGCTGGCTGGTCGGCGAGGGGATGGCGGCGGCGATGATCGCCACGATGGCGCCGTTCGGTCACATCGCCCACACGACGGCCACCCTGCGCCCCGACGGCACCTACCTTTTACGCGCGGGGACGGTCGAATTCGGCAACGGGACGACGACCGTGCTTCGGCAGATCGCGGCATCCGTCCTGGATTCCGACCGACTCGACCTCATCACCGCCGACACGGATGCCGTCACGCACGACACCGGCGCGTTCGCCTCCGCGGGCATCACCGTCGCCGGCAAGGCGCTGCACGCCGCGTGTCTGGCGCTCGCGCAGCGGATCCGCGAGACGGCAGCAGCCCTCACAGAGACGAATCCGGCATCCGCACGGCTGACCTCCGACGGCGTCGAGACCTCCGCCCGCGCCGTCGGTTTCGCCGAGATCGTCGCCGCCGCATCGACCCACGCGGTGCTGGCCGAGCACGTCACCGCCGAAGGGCTGACCGCGAACGGCAGCGAGTTCGGCGACCTCCGCTCGCTCGCCTTCAACGTGCATGCCGTCCGCGTGGCCGTCGAGGCCGCGACGGGGACGGTCCGCATCCTCCAGTCGGTCCACGCCGCGGATGCCGGTGTCGTTCTCAACCCCGCGCAATGCCGGGGGCAGATCGAGGGCGGAGTCGCACAGGGGATCGGGAGCGCGCTGTACGAAGAGGTGATGATCGACGGGGCGGGCGCCATCGTGAACCCCGTGTTCCGCACGTACCGCGTGCCGCAGTCGGCCGACATCCCTGACACCGAGGTGTACTTCGCCGAGACCGACGACACGCTCGGTCCGTTCGGCGCCAAATCGATGAGCGAATCGCCGTACAACCCCGTCGCTCCCGCCATCGCGAACGCGATCGCCAGGGCTCTCGGCACCCGTCCTTTCGAGCAGCCGTTCAGCCGCGATCGCGTGTGGCGTCTGGCACGACACACATCCGAAACATGAACGCGTCTGCCGTGGAAACGTTGCTCGTCTAACGTCACCAACGCACCACTCTGTACCCGCAGCTCACACCTGGAGACCCGATGCACGCCATCCACAGCACCCGGCCGCGCCGCCGCGCCGCCGCCCTCATCGCCACCGTCGCGTTCGCGGCACTCGCCCTGTCCGCCTGTTCGTCCGGAGGCAGCGACGAGCCCGCGGCGTCCGGCAGCGGCGACGCGTCCGCCGATTTCGGCGACATCAGCGTGCAGTACTCCTGGATCAAGAACGAGGAATTCGCGGGCGAGTACTACGCCTACGAGAACGGCTACTACGACGAAGCCGGCTTCGGTGAAGTCACCGGCGTCGCCGGGCCCGACACGGGTGTCGCCAAGCTCCTCTCCGGATCGGTTCAGTTCGCATTGAGCGATGCCGCCTCGGTCGGCGCCGCGGTGGCCGAGCAGGATGCTCCGCTGAAGATCATCGGCGCGACGTTCCAGAAGAACCCGTTCACGATCCTCTCCCTCGCCGATGGCGGCAACATCGCCACCCCCGACGACCTCAAGGGCAAGAAGATCGGCGTCCAGGACTCCAACGCATCCGTCTTCGCCGCTCTGCTCGCCGCAAACGACATCGACCCGAGCGAAGTCACCGTCGTCCCGGTCGACTTCGATCCCACCCCGCTCATCAACGGCGAGGTCGACGGCTTCATGGCGTACCTGACCAACGAGGCCATCACGGTCGAGATGGCCGGGTACCCCGTCACCAACCTCGCCTACGCCGAGAACGGCCTGCCGTACGTCGCGGAGACCTACACCGTCACCGACCAGTACCTCGCCGAGAACCCCGACCTGATCAAGGCATTCCTCACCGCCGAGATCAAGGGCTGGACCGACACCTTCACGCAGTCCTCCGACGACACGGTCAGCCTGGTCACCGACTACTACAACGAGTCGGCAGCCGCGGGAGACCTCACCTTCGGTGAACTCGACCCCGCCAAGGTCGCCGCCGGTCTCGAAGCACAGGCTCTGCTGATCTCGACGGACGAGACCGAGGCAGGCGGCCTGTTCACGATCTCGGATGACCTCAAGGCGCAGACCATCAAGTCGCTGGCAGCATCGGGCTGGGACCTGAGCGAAGACGACCTGTTCGACACGTCGATCATCGACTCGATCTACTCCGAGAACCCCGACCTCGTGAAGTACCTCCCGTAGGGACTCATGACCAATTCGGAAACCCTGGATGCCGGTACCCAAGCGGGTACCGGCATTCAGATCACGGGAGTCTCGAAGTCGTTCGCACTTCGAGGCGGCAAGTCACTGCTCGCTCTTCAGGACACCGACCTTCGAACCGAGAAGGGGACGTTCCTGGCGCTGCTCGGACCGTCCGGATGCGGAAAGTCCACCATTCTGCGGATCCTCGCCGCCCTCGAGCACCCCAGCACGGGAACAGTGCTCGTGGACGGCGAGACGCCAGACCAGATGCGCGCCGCCAGCGAGCTGGGCATCGCCTTCCAGGACCACGCGCTTCTGCCGTGGCGTACCGTTCGCAAGAACATCGAGCTCCCCTTCGAGGTCGCCGGCAAGAAAGTCGACAAGGCCTACGTCGATGAACTCATCGAACTCGTGGGGCTGAAAGACTTCGCGAGCGCGAAGCCCTCGCAGCTCTCCGGCGGCATGCGTCAGCGCACCTCGATCGCACGCGCCCTCGTCCTCAAGCCATCCGTTCTGCTGCTGGATGAGCCGTTCGGCGCCCTCGACGACATGACGCGTCAGAACCTCAACCTCGAGCTCCTCCGCATCTGGACCGAAAAGCCCGCCACGACACTGCTCGTCACGCACGGCATCAGCGAAGCGATCTTCCTCGCCGACCGTGTCGCGGTGATGTCGCCGCGCCCCGGCCGCATCAAGGAGATCCTCGAGATCGATCTCCCCCGGCCGCGCACTCCCGACATCATGCGCAGTCCCGAGTTCCACGCATATGTCGACCGGGCCTCCGAGCTGCTGTTCGGATCCGACGGGCACGCTGAAGCGGAGGCGTAGATGAGAACGGCGCGCATCCCAGGCTGGGCGGCCGGACTCATCGGCGGCGTCGCGCTCATCCTCGTCTGGTGGATCTTCTCGCTGGCGGTCTTCCAACAGCAGGAGGGCACCACCTTCACCCCGGTGCCATCGCCGTGGGCCGTGTTCGAATGGCTCTTCGTCGACGGGAATATCGCCGGCGCGTGGAGCGTCTTCCAGCCCACGCTCGCCGCTGCGGGCGTCGGCTATCTCTGGGGCAACGGCATCGCGCTGGTGCTCGCCACCTTCGTTCTGCTCTTCCCGAAGACCGAGACCGTCGTGACGCAGATCGCCGTGGTCAGCTACTGCCTGCCGATCGTTGCGGTCGGCGGCATCTCGGTCGTCGTGCTGGGTGGCGCCAAGTCGCCCGGTGACCCCTCGGCGACCGCGATTTTCCTGGCCGCCCTCGTCTGCGTCTTCACGACCGTCGTCGGGTCGATCCTCGGGTTCAAATCAGCCGACCCGGCCGCGCTCGACGCGGTGCACGTGTTCGGCGGCGGGCGGTGGACGCAGATGCGCAAGGTCCGACTCATCGCTGCTCTTCCCTCCATCCTCAACGCTTTGCAGATCGCGGTGCCGACAGCCTTCCTGGGCGCCGTGCTCGGTGAATACCTCGGAGCGATCACCGCGGGCGTCGGCCCCACCCTCATCCGCCTCCAGGGCCAGCTCGACTCGGCAGGAGTCTGGGCCGTGTTCCTGCTGTGCGCGGTCTTCGCTCTGGTCGCATACGGCCTCGTCGGACTGCTCGTCCGATTCGTGACGCCCTGGGTTTCGGGGAAGACATCATGACAGAGAGAATCGTCGACACCGCCCACCCGCCCGCAGCTCCCACCGGCAAGCTCGTGCTGGCCGCGGATGCCGCGGCGCAGGAGCGTCTGAAGGCCGACCGGCGCCGCGCTCTCCTGCGCACGCTCGGACGCTCCCTCGGCAACGCCGCCATCACCTTCATCGTCGTGATCCTGCTGTGGCAGATCGTGGTCAGCTTCACCGGCATCTCACCCTTCGTCGCGAAGGGGCCGCTGGATGTCTGGACCTTCCTGTTCGTCGGCGAGGATTCCGCCGCGCACCTCGCGCAGATGGGACCGCTGGTCAGCCAGACCCTTGTGGACTCGATCATCGGCTTCACGTTCGGAATGCTGTTCGCGATCATCCTCGCGGTCGTGTTCAGCCTCTCCAAAGCGGTCGAAGCCGGAGTCATGCCGCTCGTGCTCTTGCTCCGGACGATTCCGCTGGTGTCGATCGCGCCGGTCATCATCCTCGTCACCGGCCGCGCGACCACCTCGTCGGTCGCCGTGATCGGAACGATCGTCGTCCTCTTCCCCGCGCTCGCGAACATCCTGTTCGGGCTCAGTCGGGCAAGTCAGCAGAGCCTCGATCTCGTCCACGTCTACGGCGGTGGCCGCCTGACGGCGCTGCGCAAGGTCAACATGCCCGGCGCCCTGCCCTCGCTGTTCGCCGCGGCGCGCGTCTCGGTTCCGGGCGCGGTCACCGGTGCACTGCTCGCGGAGTGGCTCTCGACCGGTCAGGGCATCGGCGGATCGATTCTGAAGTTCAACGCGCAAGCGCAGTTCGCCCAATTGTGGACGGCGATCGCGCTGATCACGCTGATCACCCTGGTGCTCTACAACGTCGTGCAGATCGTCGAGAGCATCATCCTCGAGCGGATGGGCATGACGCCCGGCATCCGCCGCTGAGGCCGCCCCACCCGCTCACGCTCGCTCGTTCGCCCGCCCCTCATGAGGGGTGGTGCGGCGTGCGACTGCGCGCTTGCGACGGGCGAACCTGGATAGGTGTGAGAACCGCGCGCGACGTCAGTGCGGGTAGGTCGGGCGTCGCTCCGCGACATCCGCCATCGACGAGTGCAGCCGAGCGGATGCCTCGCCAGCCAGTTCGTTCGTAGAAACCCCGCGATCGTTCACGAGCACTCCGCCCACGTAGACCTGCTTCAGGTTCCGCGGGCTCATCGCGAGGACGTAGCTGCGCACCGGGTGCCACAGCGGACCCACATCGGGCTGCGCGGGATCCACGACGACGAAGTCCGCGAACTTGCCGACTTCGAGGCTGCCGACGCGGTCGGCGACGCCCATGATCTCGGCGCCGCCGAGCGTGTGCAGACGCAGGACCTGCTCGGGCATCATCGCGAGCGGGTCCTTCAGGCGCGTGCGCTGCATGTAGATGCCCATGCGCATGTTCTGCCACGGGTCGGACACGTCGGTGCAGGCCTGATCGTCGAGGCCGATGCCGACCTTCATCCCCATCGCGAGCATCTCGGGAACGAGCGCGATCCCCGACGCCAGACGCCCATTCGACGCGGGCTGCCACGACATCGAAGCGCCACCCGCGACGGTTTCCTCGATGATCTCGGGAGTCGTCTGGATGAAGTGGCCGAACATCATGTCGGGACCGAGGGCACCGGCATCCCGATACATTGCGAACTTCGCCTGCTGGACGTCGATCGCCTCGGGGGATTCCAGAAAGTGCGCCTGGTTGGTGACCTCGAAGCGGCGCATCGCCTCGACTTCGACCCACGCAGCATCCTCGCGCGGAGACCACTGCACCTGGCCCATGATCGACGCGCCGAGCGCGAAGTTCGGGTCCATCGCACGGGTGTGCGCGACGGACGCGCCGAACCGGTCGTAGATCTCGTCGTCGGTGCCGACGGTCACGTCCATGCCGATCGAGTCGACGAAACGGATGCCGGCATCCCGGCATCCGTCGGCCTGGCGCGTGTGATATTCCAATTCACGCATACGAGCGTTGCCGACCCGCTTGCCGTCGACCATCGACTCCCACGACTGCAGCGGGTCGGTGAAGTTGTACGCCGTGGTGACACCGTTGGAGAGGAAGTCGAGCGAGCCGTGCAGGGTCGACCAGTACATCTCCTCGGGCGTCATGTGCGCGGTCGTGCCGAGCATCGAGTCGCACCAGCCATAGAGCGTCTCCGCAACGCCGAGCCCGCGCAGGCCGCTCGTGAACAGATGCGAATGCGACGAGACGAACCCCGGAGCGACGAATGCTCCCGCGACGTCGAGGGTCTCGTCGGCCGACGCAGAGGCCGGCGGATCTCCCGCTCCGATCGCACTGATGCGGCCGTCGTCGACGAGCATCCAGCCCCGCTCGAGGTAGCCCGGATCGTCCGTGCCCGCAGGCATCGTGATCAGGCGGGCGTTCGTGACCAGCAGCGACATCTTCCGGTTCCCCTCAGGATTTCAGTACCTTCACGCACAGTAGCTGGACGATGTTTCCGCGGAGTCACGCGTGTATCTCACGCCGCCGGTTCGGCAGCGAGATGCAGGACGGATTCAGCCAGGGCACGGATGCCGAGCGTGACATCCGGCGCACTGACGGACTCATCGGGGTGGTGACTGATGCCGTCGGGGTTGCGGAGGAACAGCATGCCCACGTCGGTGATAGCCCCGAGAGCCATGCCGTCGTGGCCGGCACGGCTGAAGATCGTCGTGGGTGCCTCGGCGCCGAGATCGAGCGTGGACTCGATGCCCGCGCGCACCACGTCTTGGAAGAGCGGCGCGCAGTGCACCGCAGCGGCGCTGTGGATCTCGCGCGATGTCCAGCGCAGGCCACGACGGCCCATGATCTCGTCGAGTTCGCGCGTGAGCGCATCCCACACCCGATCCCGCTCACCGTCGAACTCGCCGCGCAGGTCGAGCGAGAACTGCGTCTCGCCCGGGACGACGTTGACCGCTCCGGGGAACGCCTCGAACTGGCCGACCGTGCCGATGATGTGATGCTCGCTGCGACAGATGCGCTCCACGGCGAGCGCGGCCTCGCTGGCGCCGAGCAGAGCGTCGTGGCGCATGTCGTAGGGCGTGCCACCCGCGTGGCGGGCCTCGCCCACGACGGTCAGCTGGAACCTGCGGGCCGAGGCGATCGAGGAGACGACCGCCAGAGCTTCGCCGCGCCGGTCCAACTCCGGGCCCTGCTCGATGTGGGCTTCGAGGTAGCCCGCGAGCTCATCCGGACGACGGGAGGCCTCGCCCACGCGCCCCGGATCCAATCCGAACTCGAGAAAGGCGTGCCGGAGGGTCGTGCCGTCTTCGTCGGTCAGGTTCCACCAGTCGTCGTGCCACGATCCGGCCACGGCGGACGAGCCGAGCAGCGCCTTGCCGAACCGCGTCCCCTCCTCGTCGCTGAACGCGATGACTTCGAGCCCGAAGCGCAGCGGCGAGCGCCACCCGTCACCGTCGGCCGTGGGAACCCGGAGCAGCCGGACGACCTCGAGCGCCATCAGCACGCCCAGGATTCCGTCGAACCGCCCCGCGTCGAGCACGGTGTCGAGGTGCGAGCCGAGCATGAGAACCGGCGCATCGGCGTCCGCGGCGGACCCGCTCGCAGCACTCGTGCGGAGGCGTCCGACCTGGTTGCCCGCGGCATCCTGCCTCGTCGTCATGCCGAGCTCGCGCATCCACTCCGCCACCAGGCGATTGACGCGTGCGTGTTCGGGCGAGAGGTACACCCGCTCGATCGTCCCCGGTGTCGCGGTGACGCGAGCCAGCTCATCGCAGCGCGCCATGACACGGGCAGCGGCCGCCGCGATGCGGTCGGGCGTGATGTCCGCCGAGTGCTGCTCCAGCCGACGCTTCTCAGGGCGACTTGCGGTCACGGGGACTCCGCGTAGACGCCCGCCGCGGCCTCTGTGCCGCCGGCGGTGGGGACGGATGCGTCGTAGCGCCGCAGCACGGTTTCGAGCGCGTCGAGAGTCGTGATGACCGCATCCTCGCGCGCATTGAAACCCATCGTGCCGATCCGCCAGACCTTGCCGTGGAGCGGACCGAACGACGTGCCGATCTCGATGCCGAAGTCGGTGAGCATGGCAGCGCGCGCCTCGTCGCCCGGCACTCCCTCGGGAATCTCGACCGCGACGACGTTGCTCATCTTGTGCGCGACGTCACCGAAGACGGTCATGCCAAGCCCCTGCACTCCAGCGAGCATCGCGGCGCCCGCGAGCCGGTGCCGGGCGATCACCTCGTCGCGGCCTTCCGTGAGGATGACGCGCGCGCACTCCCGCGCGGCGTAGAGCATCGAGGTGGCCTCGGTGTGGTGGTTCAGGCGCCGCGGCCCCCAATAGTCGAGGATCATGCCGAGGTCGAAGTAGTTCGACCGCACGAAGTCGGGGGAATCCTCATCGCCTGCTTCGCGGATGCCGGCCTCGATTTTCTTGCGCGACTGCACGACCTCCACAGCCTTCGGGGAGAGGGTCAGCGGCGCCGAGCCGGAGGGGCCGCCCAGGCACTTCTGCAGCCCCGCCGTGGCGGCATCGAGCCCCCACGCATCCGCTTCGAAGTCATTGCCGGCAAGCGACGCGGTCGCGTCGGAGTAGAACAGCACGCCGTGCGCGGCGCACACGGCACCGACCTCCTCGAGCGGTTGGAGCATCGTCGTCGAGGTATCGCCCTGCACGAGTGCGAGCAGCACCGGCTTGACCCGGATGATCGCCTCCTCGATGACCGACACGGGGAACACCTGCCCCCACGGCACTTCGATCGTGTGGACCTCGGCCATCGCGCGCTCGGCGATCTCGGCGAGGAGGTGACCGAACCGGCCGAAGACGGGAACGAGCACGCGATCACCGGGACGGATGAGCGAGACCAGCGCGGCCTCGATTCCCGCCCGCGATGTGCCGTCGATCAGCAGAGTCGCGTCATTCGTCGTCGACCAGACGCGACGGTAGAGCTCCTGTGTCTCGGTCATCGTCGCCGTCATGAACGGGTCGTACTGGCCCACGAGCGGCGCAGACATCGCCTGCAGCACACTCGGGTAGGCCGAGATCGGGCCGGGGCCCATCAACAGGCGGGTGGGCGGCGCGATCGGGCCGGGGATCTCGTAGGTCACGGGTACTCCAGGTTCATTCGACTGCTGATCGTCATCACGAGGTTCTCAGCCCTGCGCGGGGGCTCCCGCAGCAACGCGAGCCAGGCGCCGGGCGAGGCGGACAAGGGCGATATCAGTTCCGGCGCGGGAGATGAGGCAGATGCCCACCGGCGCCGGTCCCAGTTGCGATGGGACGGTGAGGAGGGGGATGGAGATCGCGGGGCAGCCGGCGATCGCTGCCGGTGTGGTCATCCGCAGGGTCTCTCGGCGGATGGCGTCGACGCGCTCACCGCCCGCGGTGCGCATCGGCGCGGGGCCTGGGACGGTCGGCAGAATCAGGACCGCATCCTTCAGGAGAAGGGCGAGACGCTCGCGGAGCGGTACCAGCGCCTCGCGCGACGACGACTCGTCTTCGGCGGTGATCTGCGACGCAGCGAGGAACCGCTCGGCGACGGCGGCACCGACGGCATCCGGGTGCGCGGTGACCCATTCGCCGTTGTTGCGCCACGCTTCCGCGCCCTGCACGGTGCGGAAGGGGGCGTGGAACTCGTCGAGATCACCGATGTCCACGCTGCCGATGTCGGGCGCGCTCGCCTCAGCCCCCTCGGATGCCGCACCGAGCCCCGCGAGGAAGGCATCGAACGCCGCACGCGTCTCGGGCTCGACGCTGGCGAGCACCTCGGCGGGCACGAGGAAGCGCCAGGGCAGGTCCGACCCGGACTCACCGTAGACACTCTCGGTCGACGCAGACGAGTCGTAGCTCAGACACCAGTCGACGACGCGCTGCAAAGTCTCGCCGTCGCGGGTGAGCCAGCCGATCGTGTCGAAGGACTGCGCGAGCGGGAGCAGGCCTTGGCGCGGGACGAGTCCGTGCGTCGTGCGGAGGCCCCAAAGCCCTTGGTAGGACGCGGGGACACGGACCGAACCGGCGGTGTCGGTCGCGAGGCCGATGTCGGCCTGTCCGGTGGCGACGGCGGATGCCGGGCCGCTGGAGGACCCGCCCGGAAGGGCACCCGGGAGAGCGCCGTTGGGCGGAGTGCCATAGTGCGCGTTGTTGCCGGCGATCGAGTACGCGAACTCGTCGGTGCGAGCGATGCCGCGCAGCGACGCCCCACCGTGCAGCAGGTCGCTGACAGCCGGCGCGGTCGTCGGCTCGGCGCGGCTCCCATCGAGGAAGGTCGGATTTCCTGCGCCGATGCGATACCCCTTGATCGCGAAGAGATCTTTGACCGCAACGGTGAGACCGGCCAGCGGCCCTTCCCACGCACCCTGCCAGAGCGGGTCGCCGACGGTACGCCACACGGATCGGTCAAGGGGCTGCGCACGCGGGGTGACATGGGCGGCGGTGATGAGCCACGTCCCGTCGATCAGCTGCCAGATCTGAGTCTGCAGCCCCGTCCCACCGCCCGCGAACCGCGAGATGGAGACGAGCAGTGCCGCGTCATCGGCGAGCGGGCGGTATTCGATGCGCTCGATCACACGGGAGGGCACACCGCCCCGGATGCCGCGAAACGCGCTGATCGCTTCGTGCCCGACGAGGAGGCCTGCGCCATCGCCGCGCATCGTCTCGGAGCCGGGCGCGAAGGCCGCGTCGAGCGCGTCGAGGTCGTTGGCGAGAATGGCCCGCTCATAGGACTCGAACGCAGCGAGCAGGTCGGCCGGGATGGCGTCCGCGCCACGGGTCTCGGTCATCGGGCATCCTCCGCGGTGGGGTCTGCGGCCGGCAGTCCAGCCAGTGGCACGCTGTCGAAATCCGACTCGCGGATGCGGGCGTGCACGCCGCAGACGATGTCGACGACCTGCGAGATGTCGAAGTCGGTCGCGGCCGAGAGGTACGCGTACGCGAGGTGTTCGTCCATACCCCACCGCGCGCGGATCACGTCGATCGCGGCGCGGACGCAGCGGCGCATCGCGACGTTGAGGTCGGGGTCCATGCCTGTCGGCACGAGGTATTCGGAGGTTCGCACGAGTGGGCCGAGCACCTCGCCGAAGGCGGCGAGCGCCTCGGCGCGGGGGACGACGTCGAAGCGCAGGGTCGCGCGCAGCGAGGCTTCGAGTGCCGTGAGCGCGACCTCGCCGTCGCCCTGCGCAAAGTGCGGATCGCCGACGTAGGCGAGGGCTCCCTCGACCTGAACGGGAAGGTAGAGCACCGCACCCTCGGTGAGCAGGTTGATGTCGATGTTGCCGCCGAAGGCACCGGGCGGAACCGAGTGCGGGCGGTCGGAGCCCGCGACAGCGACACCCATCGTCCCCAGAAACGGTGCCAGCGGAAACTCGACCACGCGCGCGCCGCCCTCGACGACCGGGAGCACGCCGACGAGGCCGGACGCACGCTCTTCGATGGGCGTGAAGACACTCACATTGTGCTCACCGCGCGGAAGCTCCCCCACGAGCGCGCCCTTGCCGTGCCGATTGGAGATCACGCCGTACGGCACGCGCGGCGCGAGCGTCCCGACGGTGATCTTCAGCAGATCTCCGGGCAGCGCGCCCTCGACGAAGATCGGGCCCGTCACCACGTGCGGGCCGTCGGTCAGCGGGTCGCGCGACAGGACCGCGGCGATCTCCACCGCGTCGCTGAGCACCTGTTCGGCCGCGACGCCGTGCCCGCCGAAGTACGCGAGCGGATCCTTCCCCTGGTCCTCGAGCACGCCCTCGTGGCTCACCGTGTCTATCGTGACCGTCTGACCCGCGGCGATCGTGAGGACCGGTGCATCCGTCTCGCACGGCAACCGCCCCCACATGACGGACTCGGTGGTCGAGGGGAGGTAGTGATCACCGGGGACGGGTCCGGTTCCAGGTTGCAGGATCGCGAACTCGGTCGACATGCCCTTATCCAACTCCATCCGCGTTTCGAGCGTGTGACTACCGCGATGAACCCGCAGTCTCAGGCCGTGACGCTCGCGCGTGCCGACAGCAGCCGGCCACGCGGCTTGCCGCGGAACTGCGGGGCGTCGCCGGGTCCACCCTCGGTCACGTTGTAGATCGACTTTCCGTGCAGCCAGGTGCGGCGGACGGCGCCGGTCAGCAGGCGCCGGTCGTACGCGGTGATCGGGTTCTTGTGGAGAAGCCGGTGCGCATCGATCAGAAGCGGATCCTCGAGCCCGAACGCGGTGAGGTGGGCCGGTGCGCCCGGCACGATGACGCCCGCCCCTGCCGAACCCGTCGCGTCCAGTCCGGCCACGGCCGCAGGACCCGTGGTGAACAGCGGCAGGATCGTCTCGAGGGGGATGCCTCGGCTGCGTGCTTCGGTCCACACCGCAGACAGACCGACCTGGACGCCCGCGATCCCGCCCCACGCGAGGCCGAAGTCACCCCCGCCGTTGCGCTTGAGGTCGACTGTCGAGGGTGAATGGTCGCTGACGATCGCGTCGATCGTGCCGTCGACGATGCCCGCCCACAGGAGGTCCCGGTTCGCGGATCCTCGGATCGGCGGGCAGCACTTGAACTCACTCGCGCCGTCGGGAATGTCCTCCGCGATGATCGTCAAGTAGTGCGGGCAGGTCTCCACCGTCAGCGCGATGCCTTCGGCTTTGGCCGCCCGGATGGCGGGCAAAGAGTGCGCGTCGCTCAGGTGCAGGATGTGCGCGCGCGCGCCGGTGCGCCGTGCTCCGTCGATCACCGTCTGGATGGCAGATGCTTCGCTCGCGGCCGGTCGGGAATCGAGGAACGCCTCGTACCCGCGGCCGAGCGGGCCGTCGGCGCCGAGGAGCGCCGGGTCTTCCGCGTGGACGATGAGCCGCGAGTCGAGAGATGCGATCTCCTCCATCGCGGCGAGCATCTGCGCGGTGTCGAGGTGCGGGAACTCGTCCACCCCGGAGGGCGAGAGGAAGCACTTGAATCCGTAGACCCCCGCTTCGTGCAGCGGCGCGAGCCGGCCCAGACTCTCCGGAATCGCCCCGCCCCAGAAGCCGACATCGATGAACGCGGACGGCGCGGCCGCGGCACGTTTGATGGCGAGCGCATCGGCCGTGGTTGTCGGTGGAAGCGAATTCAGCGGCATGTCGACGATCGTCGTCACTCCGCCCGCGGCGGCGGCGAGAGTCGCCGAGCGGAAGCCCTCCCACTCGGTGCGGCCGGGTTCGTTCACGTGCACGTGCGAATCGACCAGACCGGGGAGCAGCACAGCGTCGTCGGGCACGATCACCGAGCGCGAGTGCGAGACTTTGTCGCGGACGTCGATCACGTCAGCGATCAGACCGGATTCGATGACGACAGCCGCGGGCCGAAAGGACCCCCCGAGGAGGGTCCGTCCGGCCCGGACGACGAGGCGCTTATCGGCCACTCACACGCCAGCCTTCACGATGGCCGGCTCCGACTCGGATGCCGCGGCATCCGTCTTCGCCTTGTAGTTCCACATGACGGCAACGTAGAGGATGCCGCCGAGGAGCGCTCCGATCACCCAGGCGAATCCGCTCAACTGTGTGAGAGCAGGCACCCACACCGCCGCGATCGAGAAGATCGCTGCGACGGTGATCGCGATGATCGCTCGACCGTTCCACCCCTTCTGGTAGAAGTAGCGTCCCTCGGGCTGCATCGAGTAGAGGTCGGCGACCTTCAGCGAGCGGCGTTGGATGATGTAGTAATCGGCCACCAGCACTCCGTAGAGCGGCGCGAGGATCGCGCCCAGCGTGTCGACGAAGACCGGGAGACCGATCTGGCTGATCACCGCGACCCACAGTGCGCCGATGACGAACCCGAAGACCGCCGTCATGTAGCCGCCCGCTTTGAAGCTGATGCGCTGCGGATTGAGGTTCGACAGGTCGTAGGCCGGCGGGATGAAGTTGGCGACGAGGTTGATGCCGACGGTGGCGATCACGAAGGTGATGGCGGCGAGCACGGTGAGGAAGACGTTGCCCACCAGGCCGACGATGTCGGCGGGGTTGGTCAGCGGTTCGCCTTCGCCGCCCTGCAGCACGATGTAGGACCCCGCGGTGATGAACAGAGCGAGGAATGTGAAGAAGGTGAGGCTCACCGGGAGTCCCAGGAAGTTACCTCGGCGCATTTTCTTCTCACTCTTGGAGAAGCGCGCGAAATCGCCGAAGTTGATGATGACGGCCGAGAAGTACGCGATCATCGTCCCGATCACGCCGAAGAACGCGCCCACCGCGGCCCAGCCCTCGACTGTCGAGTTGTTGAACAGGTCGCCGACGGCAGGGATCAGCCGATCCCCCGCCTGGATCCAGATCGCGACGAGCAGGGCGACCATCACGACGTAGACGGCGGGACCGGCGAAGTTCAGGAATTTCTCGATCCAGGCGATGCCTCCGATGAAGAGGGTGACTTGGAGCGCGGCGACGAAGATGTACGAAATCCATTCGATGACATCCATACCCAGGAAGGACGCTGTCTCGGGGTTTCCGAAGATCGCGTTGAGAGCCAAGGCGACAGCTGTCGAGGCGAAGTAGGTCTGCGCGCCGTACCAGAAGATGGCGACGATGCCGCGGATGAGGGCGGGGAACTGCGCACCCTTGACGCCCATGCTCGAGCGCGCCATCACCGCGTAGGGGATGCCGTACTTCACGCTCGGCTTGCCGGTCAGGTTCACGAGGAAGTTGACGAAGAACCCGGCAAGGATGATCGCGGCGAACACCCACCACCCGTTGATGCCCGCCGTCACGAACAGTGTCGCGGCGAGCGTGTAGCCCGCGAGGCTCTGGACGTCGTTCGTCCAGACGTTGAAGATCTCGAAGGAGCCCCAACGGCGCTTCTCCGGCGTCAGCGGCGCCAGGTCGTCGTTGTAGAGGCTCGGGTGGAGGTGGCCGCCGGCGTCGGTGTCGAATTCGCCGGCAGGATTGATCGCGGTCATGAAGGACTCCAGTCACAGGGTGATGTGGGGATGGTGCTGGATGGCGCTCAGACGGCAGCATTGGCGTCGTGTTGTTCTCGCCAAGCTAGGGCGCGCTGGCCGCCCGTGGGTTTCACTCGTGTAACACCCGTGTGAAACCTCGTCGCGGGCGGCATCCGCCTGATCGGCCGTCACCTCCCGCGTGTTAATCGGCGTGTAACGCGCGGGCGCTACCGTGGGCCGATGGAGCTCGCCGAGTTCAACGCACTGCCCGCCGCCGACGCCGCGGTGCTCGTCCGCGTGTGGGCGGCGATCCCCTCGTGGGTCGACGGTGTCGTGGAGGGCAGACCCTACGAATCGGTCGACGACCTCGCCCATGTTGCGCGGCGCGAGGCCATCCGGTGGGACGAGAACGACCTCGACACTGCGCTCGCCCACCACCCGCGCATCGGCGAGCGCGCCGCCGGCTCGAATGCCGAGGCCACGGCATCCCGTTCCGAACAGTCCGCCATGTCGGACGCGAAGGTCGACGATGCCCGCGCCATCGCCGACGGCAATGCGCGCTACGAAGAGCGATTCGGGCGCGTCTTCCTCATCCGCGCCGCGGGGCGCACGCCGGCCGACATCCGCGCTGAGCTCTATCGACGCTTGACGAACGACACCGATGCCGAGGTGGCCGAAGCCATCCGACAGCTGACCGAGATCGCGCTCCTGCGCCTGCGCGCTGACGTGAAAGACGAGACGACCCCATGAGCCACCTGACGACCCACATTCTCGATGCCGCTTCCGGCGTGCCGGCGGCGGGCGTCGGTGTCGTGCTCGCCGCTGCGACCGGCGATGCGGTCTTGGCGGAGTCGCCCGGCGCCGTCATCGCGCACGGCGCCACCGACGCCGACGGTCGCGCATCGCTCGGCCCCGACATCCTTGCCGCGGGAACCTACACGCTCACCTTCCTCACCGGCGAGTACTTCGCCGCGCAGGACGTGGAAACCTTCTATCCCTATGTCACCGTCACCTTCAGAGTCGAAGGCGCAGACGAGAGCGCCAGCAGGCACTATCACGTGCCCCTCCTGCTGAGCCCGTTCGCCTATTCGACCTACAGAGGGAGCTAGTCATGGGTGATGTCACCGTCCATCTCGGAGCCAATAAGTACGGCAAAGCCGAGAACCGCGTCGTCCGAATCATCCGCGACACTCCTCGCCACGAGATCATCGACCTGAACGTGTCGTCGCAGCTGCGGGGAGCCGCGCTCGTCGACTCATATCTCGCCGGCGACAACGCGCTGGTCGTCGCCACGGACACCCAGAAGAACACCTCATTCGCGTTCGCCAAGAAGCACGGAGTCCCGTCGCCCGAGGAGTATCTGCTGAAGCTCTCCGAGCACTTCGTCTCGTCGTTCGAGTGGATCGAGGGAGGCCTCTGGCAGGCCGAGCAGTACGAGTGGGACCGGATCGTCGCGGGCGGCAAGCCCCACGACCACTCCTTCGTTCGGAAGGGCCAGGCGACGCGCCTCGCGGCGGTGAACGTCGTCGACGGCGAGACCCACGTGACCGGCGGCGTGAAGGATCTCACCGTCCTCAAGTCCACCGGCAGCGAGTTCGCCGGGTTCCCGCGCGAGGAATACACGACGCTCGTCGAAACCAACGATCGCATCATGGCGACCTCGGTCACCGGGCGGTGGCGCTTCCTGCCCGAGGCCGTCGAGGCGGGCATCGACTACAACGGCCTGTACGCGGAGGTGTCGGAGGTCATCCTCGCCGCCTTCGCCGAGACGCACTCCCTCGCGCTGCAGCAGACGCTGTACGCGATGGGGACGGCCGCGATCACCGCGCGCCCCGAGATCGCAGAGGTGAAGTTCCAGATGCCGAACAAGCATCACTTCGTCTACGACTTGGCGCCCTTCGGTCTCGAGAATCGCAACGAGGTCTTCTGGGCCGCAGACCGCCCCTACGGCCTGATCGAGGGCACCGTCATCCGCGATGGCGTCACCGAGGCCCCGGGCGCCTGGCTCGACCTCCCCGCGTTCATCTGAGGCTGACTCGCCTCAGCCACGGCGCAACGAAGCCCCCGCCTGAAGGCGGGGGCTTCGTCGTGCTGGAACTGTTTGCGGACCGTCAGTCCTTTTCCTTCTTGGGCTTCTTCGGGTCATCGAACGCGATGGTGTCGATGAGGCCGGTGCCCTCGGCCTCCGAGTGGATGAGCGCCGCGGCGGCGGGTCCGCGGACCGCGTCGTAGGCGCCGATCTTCTCGTCTCCGGCGTGCTCGGCCCGCATCTCGGGGGAGTTCAGGAGGATGTTCAGGAGAATGGCGACGATCGCGCCGGCGGAGATACCCGAGTCGAAGATCAGCTGGAACCAGTCCGGGAATCGGTCGTAGATCGTGGGCGCCACCGTCGGCAGCAGTGCGATGCCGACCGAGATCGCGACGATGAGGACGTTCTTGTTGTTGAACCGCACCTTCGCAAGCGTCCGGATGCCGGAGGCGGCGACCATTCCGAACAGCGCGATACCGGCGCCGCCGAGCACCGCTTGCGGCACACCTTCGACGATCGCCGAGACCTTCGGGATGAGGCCGAGCACGACGAGGATGATGCCGGCCATCGTGGCGACATACCGCGAGCGCACCCCGGTGAGCGAGACGAGCCCCACGTTCTGCGCGAACGCCGTGTACGGGAAGGTGTTGAACATTCCCCCGAGCACCGTGCCCAGACCGTCAGCGCGCAGGCCGTCGGCGAGCTGCTTGCGCTGCACCGGCTTCTCGACGATCTCACCGACGGCGATCATGTCGCCCGTCGTCTCGGTCATGATGACGATGCCGACGATGATCATCGACACGATCGAGGCGAATTCGAACGTCGGCAGGCCGAAGTGGAACGGGGTGATCAGCGCGAACCAACCGGCATCCCCCACGCTCGACCAGTCGACCATCCCCGGAACGAACAGCGCCGCGATGGTTCCGACGACGAGACCCAGGAGCACGGAAACACGGGCGAGCGGCGCGGGCGCGAAGCGCTCGAGAAGAACGATGAACAGCAGCGTTCCGAATGCGAAAGCGACATTGATGGGCGGCGCGCCGGGCTCGTCGGGCGTCGATCCGCTCATGATCCAGCCGGCCGCGACGCGCATCAGCGACAGACCGATGATCAGGATCACCGTTCCGGTCACGATCGGCGGGAAGAACCTCAGCAGCTGAGAGAAGAACGGCGCGACGAGGATCATGAACAATCCGCACGCAATCACCGAGCCGAAGATCGCGGTGATCCCGTGCTGACTGCCGATCGCGATCATCGGGCCCACAGCGGCGAACGTCACACCCTGCATCAGCGGGAGCCGCACGCCGAAGCGCCAGAAACCGACCGATTGGACGATGGTCGCGACACCCGCGATGAAAAGGTCGGCGCTGATCAGGAAGGCGAGATCCTCGGCCGAGTAGCCCAACGCGCCGCCGACGATGAGGGGCACCGCGACCGCACCGGCGTACAGCGCCAGCACGTGCTGGAGTCCCAGCGGGAAGAGCCTCGCCAGCGGCGGGATGCTGTCGACCGTGTTCTCGGTCTTCCGCGCTGCCTTGCGGGCGGCCTTGTCCGCGGCCTTCTGGGCGGCCGCGTCTGCGGGTTTCTGATCGGTGTCTTCGGTGAGGGCCATGGGTGCGTCTCCTGAGGAAGGGCGAACGCGCCACACGAGGGCGCGCGCCGGTGCGTCTGACGAACCACGCTAGGTGAGCACCGGCCAGGCGAATCCCGATCTGCGAAGACTTATCCGACTCTTCACACCCGGAAACCGACCCGAAATATGGGCCGCTGCTGCTCCTCAGACGCGGAACACGGAGTGCACCGGCCCGCACACCGCGGCGCCGCCGAGGTCGACGAGCTCCATCAGGACGGCGGTCCCGATCGCTTCGTAGCCGAGCTCGGCGAGGACGCGCTGCCCCGCCTTGAGGGTGCCTCCGGTGGCAAGGACGTCGTCGACGAGCAGCACGCGCGTCCCACGCGGCATGTCCCCCGCCATCTCGATCGTCGCGGTGCCGTACTCGAGGTCGTATGTGACGGATGCCGCCGGCCGGGGCAATTTGCCCGCCTTGCGGATGGGGACCATACCCGTTCCGGTGAGAGCCGCTGCGGCGCCGGCGAGCAAGAACCCACGCGCCTCGACACCCGCGACGACATCGAACTGCCCGGTGAAGGGGGCGGTCATCGCCTCGATCACGGCGTGCAGCGCAGCGGCGTCGGCGAGCAGCGGCGAGATGTCTCGGAAGAGCACCCCGGGTTCGGGAAAGTCCGGGGTGAGCGCGATCAGTGATTCGGCGCGGGCGAGGGCATCGTGGGGCACTCGCTCACCCTAACGGGTGCGCGGCACGCCGACGTGGGCGGGTGCAAGCGCTTGCACTACGCTGATGGGCATGTCCGTGCAGTCTGCCCCCACGACCCTCGCCCCCATCGGCGAAAGCCGCCCCGGATCGGAATGGTGGCGCTCTGCTGTCATCTACCAGATCTACCCGCGATCGTTCGCGGATGCGTCGGGTGACGGCATCGGCGACATCGCCGGCATCGACGCTCACCTCGACGATCTCGTCGAGCTCGGCGTGGACGCCGTGTGGCTCAGCCCGTTCTACCCGTCCCCGCAGAACGACGCCGGCTACGACGTCGCCGACTACTGCGATGTCGACCCGCTCTTCGGCACACTCGACGACTTCGACGACATGCTCGCGCAGGCGCACGATCGCGGCATCCGGGTCATCGTCGACCTCGTCCCCAACCACTCGTCTGATCAGCACGTCTGGTTCCAGGCCGCTCTCGCCGCGGCGCCGGGCAGCCCAGAGCGCGCGCGGTACATGTTCCGCGAGGGCGGTGGCGCGCATGGCGAACTGCCCCCCAACAACTGGGAGTCCCTGTTCGGCGGCCCGGCGTGGACCCGCGTCACCGAAGCCGACGGCGCGCTCGGCCAGTGGTACCTCCACCTGTTCGACACGTCTCAGCCCGACTACGACTGGGCGAACCCCGAGGTGCGCGGGGAATTCAATCGGATTCTTCGCTTCTGGCTCGACCGCGGTGTCGACGGGTTCCGCGTGGATGTCGCCCACGGACTTGTGAAATCCGACGGCCTGCCCGATTTCCTTGCCGATCCCGATGCCGGCTCGATGGGCGGCGGTGCCGCCGAGATCCCGTTCTGGGGCCAAGCGGGCGTGCACGAGATCTACCGCGAGTGGCACCGGCTGCTCGCCGAATACCCGGGCGACCGAGCTCTGTGCGCCGAAGCCTGGATGCCGTCCGTCGATCAGACGGCCCTTTGGGTGCGCCCCGATGAGATGCATCAGGCCTTCAACTTCGAGTACCTCCTGACCGGATGGGATGCCGGAGATCTCCGCGACGTCATCGCCGAATCCCTCCGCGCGTACCCCGCCGTCGGCGCCCCGTCGACGTGGGTGCTCTCCAACCACGACGTCGTCCGGCACGCGTCGCGGCTGGCCCTGACCGCCGAGAATCCACAGGGCACCGGGATCGGACCGGACTCGCCGGGCCAGCCGATCCCCGCGCTCGGTCTCCGCCGTGCTCGCGCTGCGACGCACGGTCATGCTCGCCCTCCCCGGCTCCGCCTATCTCTATCAGGGCGAGGAACTCGGCCTGCCCGAGGTCATCGACCTGCCCGACGACGCCCGCCAGGACCCCACGTGGTTCCGCACGAACGGCGAGCGCTACGGGCGTGACGGATGCCGCGTTCCTCTCCCCTGGACCGCCGACGCCCCTGCGTTCGGCTTCAGCCCGACCGGCGAATCCTGGCTGCCGCAGCCCGAGGACTGGGCGATGCTTGCCCGCTCTGCACAGGCCGATGATGAGAACTCGACGTTGTCGCTCTACCGGCATCTCCTCGCACTCCGCCGGGAACACCACCTCGGCACGGGCGCGCTCGGGTGGGAAGACGGATTCGACACCGACGTCGTGGCGTTCCGCAACGGCGATGTGCTCGTCATCGCGAACCTCGGCGCGCGTCCGGTTCTCCTTCCTGCGGGCCGTGTCCTGGTCTCCAGCGAGCCGCTCGACACCTCCCCACGCGGTGACGGGCGACGGGAACTGCCGTCCGACACCGCCGCGTGGGTCCTGCTCGACTGAGGTCGACACCACCATGGCCACCATCGACGAGGTCGCGCGGCACGCGAACGTCTCGACCGCCACCGTGTCGCGGACGTTGAGTGGTCGGGGCCCCGTCGCCGATGCGACCCGAGTGCGCGTCCTGGCGGCAGCCGATGCGCTGGGCTATGTGGTCTCGTCATCGGCATCGAGCCTCGCCTCGGGGCGCACCCGGAACATCGGGGTGCTCGTGCCGCACCTCGACCAGTGGTTCTTCTCCGAAGTGCTCACCGGGATCACGGCCTCTCTTCAGGCGGCTGACTACGACACCGCTCTCTACGTCATCTCCGCCCATGCCGCCGACCCGGCCGCGCGCCGTCGTGTCTTCGAACAGTCCCTGCGCCGTCAACGCATCGATGGGCTGGTCGTCGTCTCGATCGCCCTCGACGTCAAAGAAATCGCACAGGTGCGGGCGCTCGGCATGCCGGTCATCGCGATCGGCGGACCTGACTCGGCGCTGCCGAGTCTCAGCGTCGATAACGTCGCCGTGGCCCGCATGGCAACGGCCCACCTTCTCGCACTCGGCCATCACGATATCGCGCACATCGGATTGAGCCCACAGTTCGAGGGGGACTTCCGCATTCCTTCGCGCCGCCGCAAGGGCTTCGAGGCTCAGATGGCGGATGCCGAGTACCCGGTGGGTCCGGGACTGTTCGAGCCCGCGGACTACACGATGGAGGGTGGGGCGCGCGCGGCACATCGACTGCTCGCGCGCACCGACCGCCCGACCGCGATCTTCGCCGCGTCCGACGAAATGGCGATCGGCGCCATCCTCGCAGCGCGCGAGCGAGGACTCCGGGTGCCCGAAGACCTGTCGATCGTCGGCGTCGACGGTCACGAACTCAGCGAATTCTTCAGCCTGACCACGGTCGATCAGTTCCCGCTGCGACAGGGGCAACGCGCCGCCGCTGCGATCCTCGCCGAGCTCGGCCATGCGCCCGCGCCCGCCACGACGCCGCTCGACACGCACGGCGAGATGCCCTTCGAGTTGGTCGTTCGCGGGAGTACCGCTTCACCGTCGAGGTGATCGTGCCCGGTCATGCCCCGACCGCGTACGACACCCCGCGTTAGGCTCTGACCCATGGCACTGGACCTCGAAGCTCTCTACATCGACCTGCACCGCCACCCCGAACTCTCCTTCCAGGAGACCCGCACGGCGGGAGTCATCGCCGCAGCGTTGGACGGCTTCGGACTCGAATACGAAGAGGGCATCGGCAAGACCGGCATCGCCACCGTCATCCGCAACGGCGAGGGACCCGTCGTGTGGCTGCGCGCCGATATGGATGCCCTGCCGGTCCCCGAGCAGACGGGGCTCCCCTACGCCAGCACCGCGCACGGCACCGACCCCGCTGGCCAGAACGTCCCCGTCATGCACGCCTGCGGACACGACATGCACGTCACCGCACTGCTCGGCGCCCTCGAGAAGCTCGGGGCCTCGCGCGAGGAGTGGTCGGGAACCGTCGTCGCCGTGTTTCAGCCCGCAGAGGAGTACGGCGCCGGTTCGCAGGCGATGATCGCGGACGGCGTGCTCGACCGCTTCCCGAAGGCCGACATCGTGCTCGGTCAACACCTCACGCCCCTTCCTGCCGGCGTGATCGGCGTCCGCCCCGGTACGCAGATGGCGGCATCCGACGGCCTCACCGTGCGCCTGCTCGGACGGGGCGGGCACGGCTCGCGCCCGCACTCCACGATCGATCCCATCGTCATGGCGGCGGCGACCGTCATGCGTCTGCAGACGATCGTCTCCCGCGAGGTCGACCCCCGCGAAATGGCCGTCGTCACCGTCGGATCGATCCACGCGGGGCTGAAGAACAACATCATCCCCGCCGAGGCGAAGCTCGAACTCAGCCTGCGCTACCCCGACGAACCGTCTCGCGAGAAGATCATGGAGAAGGTCGAACGGGTCGTGCGCGCCGAGGCGGCGGCATCCGGAGCAGAAGAACAACCGGTGATCACGATCGACCACACCCTGCCGCCGACGATCAATGACGCGGGATCGACAGCACGACTCACTGCTGCATTCGAGCGCGCGTTCGGCGAGGGCACCGTCATCGATCCCGGCATGTTCACCGGAAGCGAGGACGTGTCGTGGTTCGCCCGTGAAGCCGGTGTGCCCCTCGTCTTCTGGTTCTGGGGAGGCGTCGATCCGCAGAAATACGCGGATGCCGTCGCCGCCGGCACCGTGGAGAAAGACATCCCGACGAACCACTCGCCCTTCTTCGCCCCGGTGCTGCATCCGACCATCGAGCGAGGTGTCGATGCCCTCGTCGTGGCCGCGCGCGAGTTCCTCGATTAACTGCGCCGCGCCCGGTACCGCGCGCCAGATTGCACATGCGCCCACACGGGCGTAGTGTCGCCGCCCGTGACGACTGACCGTAGCGTGCCGGCTGAAGAGCCACCGATCGCAAAACGAATTCTCCTCGGTGGCCCTCTGACGAGTGAGAATCTCGACGACCAACTGCTCCCGAAGCGGATGGCACTGCCGATTTTCGCCTCGGATGCCCTGTCGTCCGTCGCCTATGCTCCGCAGGAACTGATGATGATCCTCCTCATCGGCGGAACGGCCTTCCTGGCCTTCAGCCCCTGGCTCGCGTCGGCGGTCGTGGTCCTCCTGATCATCGTCGTCCTGGCGTACCGGCAACTCATCAAGGCCTACCCCTCGGGCGGCGGCGACTATGAGGTCGCACGCACGAACCTCGGCGAAAAGGCCGGCGCGGTCGTCGCGTCCGCGCTGCTGGTCGACTACATCCTCACCGTCGCCGTGTCGGTCGCCTCCGGGGTGGACAACATCATCTCGGCCCTCCCCACCCTGAACCCGTGGCGCGTCGAACTCGCCGTCGGGTTCGTCATCCTCATCGTCATCGTCAACCTCCGCGGAGTGCGCGAAGCATCCCAAGCGTTCGCCGCGCCGACCTACCTCTTCATCGGCTCGGTCGGGATCATGATCATCACGGGTCTGGTTCGCTGGGCGCTGGGGGACCCGCCCGTCGCGGAGAGCGCCCAGTACGCCGTCCAGGCCGAAGACCTCAGCCAGGTCGCGGTGATCCTCCTGATCCTGCGAGCCTTCTCCAGCGGATGCTCGGCCCTCACCGGCGTCGAGGCCGTCGCCAACGGCGTGCCCGCCTTCCGCAAGCCCAAGGTGCGCAACGCACAGGCGACCCTCGTGCTGATGGGCTCCATCGCGATCATGCTGTTCGCGGGATTGACCACGCTCGCGCTCGTCACGGGCGTCCACTACGCCGAGAACCCCTGCAGCCTTATCGGATTCGATTGCACGGGCGCGCCTCAGCCCTCGCTCATGGCTCAAGTCGCCTCAGCGACATTCGGCGCGGATTCGATTCCGTTCTATTTCATCCAGGCCATCACCGCCTGCGTGCTCCTGCTCGCGGCCAACACCGCATTCAACGGCTTCCCCCTTCTCGGGTCGGTGCTCGCGCGCGACGGACTGGCTCCCAAGTCGCTGAACACCCGCGGTGACCGTCTCGTCTTCTCCAACGGGATGATCGTTCTGGGCGCCGCGGCGATCGTCGTGCTGATCGCCTTCCAGGCGCAGCTGACCACTCTCATCCAGCTCTACATCATCGGCGTCTTCGTCTCGTTCTCGGTCGGCCAGATCGGCATGGTCCGGCATTGGCGTCGCGAGCTCAGGATTCTGGGGCCCACGCACCCCGACCGGGCATCCGCTCAGATCGGGCTGTTCATCAACTCGCTCGGCGCAGTCTCGACAGTGCTGGTGCTCGTGGTCGTGACCGTGACGAAGTTCACGCACGGCGCCTGGGCGGTGTTCATCGCGATCCCGATCCTGTCCGTCCTCATGATCGGCGTGAACCGCTACTACCGCGACGTCGAACATGAAATCGAGATGGATGACACCGTTCACTACGGGTCGTCCGGGGACGTCGCGCTGATCCTGGTCAACCGCCTGCAGAAGCCTGTCGCGAAAGCGGTGGATTACGCCCTGGCCGCCAACCACGACAAGACCGTCGCGATCCACGTCGCAGTCACCAAGCAGGAAGCCGCCATCGTCAAGGCCGATTGGGATGACCACGACATGCCGATTCCGCTGCTGATCATCGATTCGCCGTACCGGACATATGCGGGCCCGCTGGTGGACTTCATCCGGACCTATCGCGAGAAGAACGGCTCTGCTGTCGTGACCGTATATCTCCCGCAGTACATCGTCGGCCACTGGTGGGAGACCCTGCTGCACAACCGCCGCGCACGTCGCATCGCGCAGCAGCTCATGCTCGTCCACGGTGTGTCGATCACGCTCGTGCCGTGGCTGCTCGATTCGAGCGAGCTCATCTACGGCCGGCGATCGCGGCCGATGCCGGGCGATGACCGCGCCGGGCGCACCCAGCCGCACTTCGGCTTGGTCGAGCACACCCAAGATCCCGAGGACTGAGCCGTTCGCCAGTCCCCCGACCCCGCTCGCCGCGGGGCGCGTAGCCTGGAGGGGTGAGTTCTTCCGTTCTTCCCGAAACCTCGGCTGCGCCCCTGGGCCCCGACGCCCTCGATGCCAGCGCCCTGCGCGGCGACTTCCCGATCCTCGAGCAGACCGTCGGCGGCAAGCCCCTGATCTACCTCGATTCGGCGGCCACCAGCCAGAAGCCGCGCCAGGTGCTCGACGCCGAACTGCACTTCCTCACCCACGCCAACGCCGCCGTCCACCGCGGTGCGCACACGCTCGCCGGTGAAGCGACCGACCTGTTCGAAGACGCCCGTGAGTCCGTCGCCGCCTTCGTGGGCGCGGCTCCCGAGCAGCTCGTCTGGACCAGCGGTGCGACCGCGGGTCTCAACCTGGTGGCCTACTCGATCGGCAACGCCAGTCTCGGCCGCGGCGCACCGGAGAGCGCTCGCTTCGCCCTGCAACCGGGCGATGAGTTGGTCGTCACCGCGATCGAGCATCACGCGAACCTCATTCCGTGGCAGGAGCTGGCCGCTCGCACGGGTGCGGTGCTCAAGCACATCCCCGCTCGCCCCGACGGGACGCTGGATATGGATGCCGCGGCATCCGTCATCACCGACCGCACGCGCGTCGTCGCCTTCACGCACGTCTCGAACGTGCTCGGGATCATCAACCCCGTCGCCGAACTGGTCGCCCTCGCCCAGGCGGTCGGAGCGCTCACCGTCCTCGACGCGTGCCAATCGGCGCCGCACCTGCCGCTGGACCTGCCCGCGCTCGGCGTGGACATCGCGGTCTTCAGCGGACACAAAATGCTGGGCCCCTATGGCATCGGCGGGCTCTACGGCCGCTCCGAGGTGCTCGAGGCGCTCCCGCCGTTCCTCACCGGCGGATCGATGATCACGACCGTCACCCTCGATCACGCGGAGTACCTTCCCCCGCCACAGCGGTTCGAGGCAGGAACGCAGCCCGTCGGGCAGGCCATCGGCCTCGCCGCCGCGGTCCGCTATCTCGATGGAGTCGGACTCGGCGCCATCCACGCGCACGAGAGCCGGTTGGCTGAGCGGATGGCCGAGGGCCTCCGTGAAATCCCCGGCATCCGCCTCCTCGGCGACGCCCCCGGCGTCGAGCGCGTCGGGCTCTGGTCGTTCGATGTCGAGGGCGTCCACGCCCACGACGCCGGACAGTTCCTCGACTCCCGCGGCATCGCTGTGCGCGTCGGTCACCACTGTGCCGCGCCGCTTCACCGACAGTTCGGGATGACGGCATCCGTCCGCGCCTCCGCCGCCCTCTACAACACCGAGGACGAGATCGACCAGTTCGTCGATGCCGTCCGCGAAATCCGTGCCTATTTCGGAGCCGATTCATGAGCGAACTCGACACCCTGTACCGCGAGCTGATCCTCGATCACTCCAAGCACCCCCAGCACTTCGGCCTCGCGCCAGAAGAAGGGGCCTCCGCCACGTCGCACCAGAAGAACCCGGTGTGCGGCGACGAGATCACCCTGCGCGTGCGCGTCGAAGACGATGAGATTCGTGACGTGACGTGGGAGGGGACGGGATGCTCGATCTCCCAAGCCTCTGCCTCGATGCTCTCGGACCTGGTGCTGGGAGTGCCACGGACCGAGGCCGCAGAGCTGATCGGCGGATTCCGCGAAGCGCTGCGCTCTCGCGGAAAGCTCGAACTCGACGAGGACATCTACGGCGACGCGGCCGCGCTGACCGGCGTCTCGAAGTTCTCTGCGCGAGTGAAGTGCGCAATGCTCGCGTGGGTCGCGCTCGAAGACGGCCTCGCCCGCGCCTGACGCGCCCTGCGCACACTGTCCAGGAGGAAGGATCGACCATGACTGACGAAAACACCCCCGCCCCGGATGAGGCTGAAGAGCCGAAGACCAGCGATCTCAAGGAGCCCAGCACCGAAAAGGAGCCGGGCGAGGAGCCGAAGGCGCCCGCTCCGCCGAAGGAAGAGCCCAGCCACGAGGCCATCGGCATCGGCGTCGTCGACACTCCCGCCGAGTCCCACGACGCTTGACCTGCAGTTCTCGCGCTTCACTTGGCGCTTGTGGTCGTTCTGACGCCCGAAGGCGACAACAACGGCCAGGTGAATGGCGGCATCCCGCTGTGGCGCGCCAGAAGTAGACTGATGGGGTTAAGCCCCGACGACTCTGGAGTTCAGCCGCGTGACAATTGCCTCTCCCTCGCGGCCCGCCGCGGACACCGTTGAGAACGCCCTCGCGACACCCGAGAAGGAGCAGCCCTACGGGGCTCTCGGCCTCAAGAGCGACGAGTACGACAGCATCCGCGAGATCCTCGGCCGCCGTCCCACGAGCGGTGAATTGGCGATGTACTCCGTCATGTGGAGCGAGCACTGCTCGTACAAGTCGTCCAAGATCTACCTGCGTGAGTTCGGTCGTGGGATGACCGACGAAATGACCAAGAACCTCATGGTCGGTATGGGTCAGAACGCGGGCGTCGTCGACATCGGCGAGGGCTGGGCTGTCACCTTCAAGGTCGAATCGCACAACCACCCGAGCTACATCGAGCCCTTCCAGGGCGCAGCGACCGGCGTCGGCGGCATCGTCCGCGACATCATCTCGATGGGTGCGCGACCCGTCGCGATCATGGACCAACTGCGGTTCGGTGCGATCGACCACCCCGACACCGCGCGCGTCGTGCACGGCGTGGTCAGCGGCATCTCGTTCTACGGAAACTGCCTCGGCCTGCCGAATATCGGCGGCGAGACGTACTTCAACTCCGTCTACCAAGGCAATCCCCTCGTCAACGCACTCGCGGTCGGCGTCATGCGCCACGAGGACATCAAGCTCGCCAACGCGACCGGCACCGGCAACAAGGTCGTGCTCTTCGGCGCCCGCACCGGCGGCGACGGCATCGGCGGGGCATCCATCCTCGCCTCCGACACCTTCGCCGACGGCGGCCCCACCAAGCGTCCCGCCGTGCAGGTGGGCGACCCGTTCGCCGAGAAGGTGCTCATCGAGTGCTGTCTCGAGCTGTACAAGGGCGAGCTCGTCGAAGCGATCCAGGACCTCGGCGCCGCGGGTATCTCGTGCGCGACGAGCGAACTGGCCGCGAACGGCGGCAGCGGCATGCGCGTCGACCTCGAGAACGTCCTTCTCCGCGACCCGTCGCTCACGCCCGAAGAGATCCTGATGAGCGAGAGCCAGGAGCGGATGATGGCCATCGTCGCTCCCGAGAAACTCGACGCGTTCCTCGCCGTCGTCACCAAGTGGGATGTCGAGACCTCCGTGCTGGGCGAAGTGACCGGCGACGGCCGCCTGCAGATCTTCTGGCACGGCGAGCAGATCGTCGACGTCGACCCGTCCACCGTCGCCGTCGACGGACCGGTCTACGAACGCCCCGTCGCATATCCGACCTGGATCGACGCCCTCCAGGAAGACACCGCGACCAAGCTCGAGCGGTCGGTCGACCCGGTCGTTCTTCGCGAGCAGTTCAAGGGGCTGCTGCGCAGCGCGAACCTGTCCGACAAGTCGTGGGTCACCAACCAGTACGACTACTACGTCATGGGCAACACGGCGCTGAGCTTCCCCGACGACGCCGGCATGATCCGTGTCGATGAGGAATCCGGTCTGGGCTTCGCGATCGCCACCGACTGCGACGGCCGCTTCTGCCAGCTCGACCCGTACGCCGGTGCACAGCATGCTCTCGCCGAGGCGTACCGCAACGTCGCCGTGACCGGCGCGGTCCCCGCCGCCGTCACCGACTGCCTGAACTTCGGCAGCCCGGAGAACCCCGAGGTCATGTGGCAGTTCTCGCAGGCGGTGCAGGGTCTCGCCGACGGATGCCGTGAGCTGGGCATCCCGGTCACCGGCGGCAACGTGAGCTTCTACAACCAGACCGGTGATGTGCCGATCTTCCCGACGCCGGTCGTCGGCGTCCTCGGCGTGATCGACGATGTGGCCCATCGCATCCCGAGCGGCTGGCAGGACCCCGGTCAGAACATCTACCTGCTGGGTGTCACGGCCACTGAGCTGAGTGGATCGGAGTGGGCGGAGGTCGTCCACGATCACCTTGGCGGACGCCCACCGAAGGTCAACTTCGAAGCCGAGCGCAAGCTCGCCGAGCTCCTCCACGCTGCCTCTCAGCAGGGGCTGGTCTCCAGCGCGCACGACCTCTCCGGCGGCGGCCTCGCCCAATCGCTCGCGGAGTCCGTCATGCGCTTCGGACTCGGCGCGCGTGTGTGGCTGCGCGAGATCATGGAACGTGACGGCGTGGATGCCGCGACCGCGCTGTTCAGCGAGTCGACCGGCCGTGTGCTCGTGACCGTCCCCCGCGAGGAAGACGTCAAGTTCCGTGGCCTCTGCGACGGTCGCGGCTATCCGGTGCTGCGCATCGGCGTGACCGACCCCGCCGCTGATGGAGACGAGCCGGCTCTCGAGGTCCAAGACGTCTTCACCCTGCCCCTGTCCGAACTCCGCGATCTGTCGCAGGTGACGCTTCCCGAGGCGTTCGGTGCGGTCATCGCGGAGCCTGCCGCTTAGGATCTTTCCCATGACCAACGAAGACGAATACGCCGGCATGACCGAGGCGCGCACCAAGCGCACCAAGACGATCGCGTGGGTTGTGATCGTGGCGCTCATCCTGGCGGCGGGCGGCGCAACCGTGTTCGCCCTCATTTTCGGCTGACGCGCACTCTCTCGACTCACAGCGACTCTTAGCCCTCGCGCGGTTACGATGTCAGGGTGGACCCGGTCCTCCTTGTCTTTGGCACCTTCGCGTGGATCGCTCCGGCCGTGGTCACCGGCGGAGCGGTCGCCTACGGCGTGCTCACGACACCGCGTCGGCGTGCACGGCGCCTCGACCTCGATGCGTCCCGCCGCGAATCTGCGACGGCATACACCGCGTACATCAGCGCCAAGGCCGAGGCGCGGTCGGCGAACGCGCAGGTCCTCGCCGCTCGCGCGCGTGCGACCTCACCGGCGCGAAGCCTCAGCGACCCGGGCGTCATCGAAGCGAGGCGCCAGTTGCAGACGGCGAAGCTGCACGAACGCTCCGCGGTGCTGTTGTTGCGGGCGACTCGCAGTCGCGTGAAGGCGTCGGCCGCCCAGTACCGCGCGGCAGGCTCCAGTGCACCCTTGCCGGTCGAGAAGCTGATGGCGGCACAGGACGCCGTCACGGCGCGCTGGATGGAGTACGAGACCGATCCCGGTCGTGCACTGTCATTTCCGCAGATGCTCGATGCCAGTCATCCATCGACCCTCGCGTTCCTCCGGGCACACCGCGCCGCCAAGGAACTCCGGCCGGCATCCGCGCGCGAGAAGATGACCCCCGAAACGTATCTGGCCTACCGCGACGCCGTCCGCGCCGTCGAGGCCGCGTTCAGCGTGGCCGAGCAAGACGCCCACGGCACGACTCGTTCCAGCCTTCCGCAGTCGTGGGCGCGGGTGGCCGAAGCTGCCCGTGATGCGATCTGGGCGATTCCGTTGCGCGATCGAGACGACACGGGCACGGGCAAAGGCGCGACCTGACACACTCGTGTCGGGTCGGGGCCCCCGCCGTTAGGGTGAGCAGGTGGATTTCTTCCAGTTCCTCGGGAGCTATTGGTGGCTGGCATTTCCCGTCATCGGGATAGCCGGCGGTGCCGCGCGCCGGTGGGAAATCGGCGCTCGCGCGCGCCATCTCCGCCGCCTGGAGATCATGAAGGCCAAGAGCGAGCTCAAGGTCGCGCAAGCGACCGCACGAACCGGATCGATCCCCCTGACGGTCGGTCGCGCCCCCAAGCCCGCCACGACGCAGAGCCAGCTCGAGCGCCTGATGGCCGAACAGGATGCCGTCACGGCGCGGTGGATGGAATATGAGCTCGACGTCGCGAAGCTCATCGCCTTCCCGGCCATGAGCGACGGCCGACAGCCACTGACCGCTGCCTACCTTCGGGCGAAGAAGCTTGCCGATGGGTTGCGCCCCGAGTCGCCGAAAGCGCGCATGACCCGCGAGCAGCTCACCGAGTATCGCGCGGCGGTGACCGACTTCGAAGTCGCTTTCGATGTCGCCGAACGCGACGCGCGCCGCGTCAAGGATGCGAGTTTCACCGACACCGAGCGCAAGCGCCTCGACAAGGCCAAGCAGCTCCTGTCGATGGCCATCGACCAGGCGGCCACCCCCGCTGAGCGTCAGGTCGCCTACCGACGCGTGCGCGAAGAGCTCGATGGGCTGATCTCGGTCTCGGACGAGGCGATGACGATCCTCGAATCGAAAGTCTCGCTCGAACTCCCCGCCTCACCCGACACCCCTTGACCTGATCGTGGTTGTGTGGTTAGTTACTTGAGTAAGTAACCAACCAACGGGGGCGTGTGTGATCGACGAAGGCAAGGCGCTCTTCCTGCAGATAGCCGAGAGCGTCGAGGACTCCATCGTCGACGGAAGTCTCGCGGAAGACGCGCAGGCACCGTCGACGAACGAGCTCGCCGCGTTCTATCGCATCAATCCCGCCACGGCCGCGAAGGGAGTGAACATGCTCGTTGACAAAGGGGTACTGCTCAAGCGCCGAGGGGTCGGGATGTTCGTCGCGCCCGGCGCGCGCGCACTCCTGCAGGGCGAGCGCCGCACCGCTTTCGCGGATCGCTTCATCGATCCTCTCCTGAGCGAGGCGCGGATGCTGGGCCTCACTCCTGCCGATCTCGAACAACTCATCCGTGAAAGGAGCTCCTGATGAACGCCGTCATCGAGGTCAATGGCCTCACCAAGCGCTACAAAGACACGACCGCCGCCGACAACGTGACTTTCTCCATCGAGAAGGACACGATCTACGGGCTGCTGGGCCGCAACGGCGCCGGCAAGACCACCGTCATGTCGATCCTCACCGCACAGAACTTCGCGACGTCGGGCGAGATCCGCGTCTTCGGCGAGCGCCCCTACGAGAACGCCAAAGTGCTCCGCCGGATGTGCTTCGTGCGCGAGGGCCAGAAGTACCCCGATGACGCTCAGCCGCTGCACGCGTTCAAGACCGCTCGCTTGTTCTTTCCCAACTGGAATCAGAAGCTCGCCGACCAGCTGATCGACGAGTTCCATCTGCCGCTCAAGCAGCGGATCAAGAAGCTGTCGCGCGGACAGCTCTCGGCCGTGGGCGTGATCATCGGCATCGCCTCGCGCGCCGAGATCACGTTCTTCGACGAGCCATATCTCGGCCTGGATGCCGTCGCTCGTCAGATCTTCTATGACCGGCTCCTCCAGGATTACTCCGAGTACCCCCGCACGATCGTCCTGTCGAGCCACCTGATCGATGAGGTCGCGAACCTGATCGAGAAGGTCATCGTCATCGACCACGGCCGGATCATCATGGACGAGGACACCGATGCCGTGCGAGACCGCGCCGCCAACATCGTGGGCGAGACGGCGGCCGTGGAGGCCTTCGTCGTCGGGCGCGACGTGATCCACCGCGAAAGCCTCGGCCGCGTCTCCAGCGTCACGGTGCTTGGCCCGCTGACCCTTGCCGATCGCGAGAGCCTCACCGCCTCGGGCCTTGACGTCGCGCCCGTGTCGCTTCAGCAACTGATCGTCCGTACGACCCAGCATGCCGCCGGGACCCATGACCAGGCGGCCGACTCGGAAGGAGCACTGCGATGAACCGCACGCTGAACGTTGTGCGCATGCAGCTGATCAACAAGCAGACCTACATCTGGGTTCCCCTCCTCGTCCTCGCCGGATCACTCGTCCTGAGCGTGCTGATCTGGGCGATGATTCCTTACGACGGACCGTTCTACGGAGGCGGGGCGCAGGCTCCGTTCTGGTATTTCGGCGTGGTCGGCATCCAGGCGCTCACCCTCACCTTCCCCTTCTCTCAGGCGATGAGTGTCACGCGGCGCGAGTTCTACTTCGGCACCCTGATCACCGCCGCGCTGACCTCGGCATTTCTCGCGGTGATCTACGTCATCGGAGGGTTCATCGAGAGAGCGACCGGAGGCTGGGGCGTGAACGGCTACTTCTTCGCGCTGGATTGGCTGTGGGCGGCGGGGCCGCTCGTAGCGGGCCTGTTCTATTTCGCCCTGGGCATGCTGTTCTTCACGGTCGGCTTCGTTTCGGCAACGATCTACAAGCGCTTCGGAGGGCTTTGGCTCACCATCGTGCTCCTCGGGCTGGGACTCGTCCTCGTCGCCGCAATGTGGGTGGTCGGGCGCGCGAATGCCTGGGCAGAGCTATTCGGTTGGTTCGCCTCAATCGGCGTGAGTGGCCTGGCGGGACTGGTCGCGGTCGCCGTGCTCGCGTGTGCGGTCGTCGCCTTCCCGATCCTCCGCCGCGCTACCCCCTGACACCGGGGCGTCAGCCTTCCGCGGCGGCGGTGTGGTGCCTGATCACCTCGGCGACGACGAAGTTGAACCACTTCTCGGCGAACTCGGTGTCGAGGTCGGCCTCTTCGGCCAGCCGCTTCAATCGGGCGATCTGCTGTTCTTCACGCGCGGGATCGGATGCCGGCATCCCGTGCTCGGCCTTGAGAACACCCACCTGTTTGGTGCAGCGAAACCGCTCGGCAAGCAGGAAGATCAGTGCAGCGTCGATGTTGTCAATGCTTCCGCGGAAGCTTTGAAGCTGGCTTATGGCATCGGTCATACGGACTCCTTCACGCCACGACCCTATCGGCATTGCCGTCCGCCGACCTGAATCACCCTTTTCGGCGGACGCGGCACCAGGAGGGTCCGGCCATAGAGTGTGACCATGAGAGATACCAGGCGCAGTAGAACCCGTCTCGCCGCGTCGCCCGAGGCCGGAACGGATGCCGGCGTCACCGAGAGTTCGGTGGTGGTCGCGTCGCCCGGCTCGTCGGTGATACCGACGCCGACGCGGTCGGTGTGGACCAATCTGAGCCACCCGTTCACCCTGGGAGTCACGGTCACCCTGGGTGTTCTCGTCGCCCTTGCCGCGGGCGCCGCCTTCACCAACCTGTCGACGATCATCATCTACATCGTCTTCGCGCTCTTCGTAGCGCTGGGCCTCGACCCCGTCGTGCGCATGCTCGAACGGCGTGGCGTCAGCCGAACGTGGTCGATCGCAATCGTCTTCTTCGGCATCGCGCTGATCATCGCGGCCGTGGTCGGCCTCGTCCTCCCCACCCTGATCGATCAGATCGCGCAGGTGGTCAAGAACTTCCCCGACACCGTCGCCGCTTTCCAGCAGTCCTCGTTCTACCTGTGGTTGACCACGCAGTTCGGCGACCAAGTGCCCGCCATCACCAAAGAGGTCGAGAAGTTCCTGACCAACCCGGCGAATCTGGCGGCCATCGGCGGTGGGGTGCTGAAGGTGGGAGTGTCCATCGCCTCCGGAATCTCCGGTCTGATCATCGTGATCGTGCTCAGCCTGTACTTCGTGGCGACGCTTCCGCAGATCAAGCAGGCGTTCTACACCTTGGTACCGCACCGCAGCCGGAGCTTCATCTCCGGAATCACCGAAGAGATCACCGGCTCGGTCGGTGGCTACCTCCAGGGCATGGTGTTGCTCGCCTTCGCCAACTCCGTCGTGGCGGGCCTCCTCCACTGGATCTTGGGCCTCCCCTTCCCCCTCCTGATGGCCGTGATCGCGTTCTGCATCACGCTGATCCCGCTGATCGGTACGGTGCTGTACTGGGGCTTCGCATCGATCCTCGCTCTGTTCAGCGATCCGACCTCGGCGCTCATCTTCGCCATCGCCTACCTGGTCTACATGCAGCTCGAGGCATACATCCTCACGCCGCGCGTCATGAACAAGGCGATCTCCGTCCCCGGGTCGCTCGTCGTGATCGGCGCCATGGTCGGCGGCACGCTGCTCGGTCTCTTGGGAGCGCTGGTGGCGATCCCCGTGACGGCATCGATCCTGCTGATCATCAAGAAGGTCTGGATCCCCAAGCAGGACGCGAAGGTCTAGCTCTCCGTCTCACCGCCGGCCAACCAGCGGGCTGGCCAAGCGGGTTACGTCAGCGGTACGAGACAGGTGGGACTGGGCGCCTCGACGCGATGTCGAACGCGACCGGGGACGCCGAAGCGGGCGTCGATCGACAGAGACGCGATCTCGTTGGAGCGCTGGCCCGCCACCAGCAGGGTGTCGCGCAGTACGACATGATGCCGCGGCCAGTCGACGCCGCTGTCCACGAGCGCGATCGGTGCGAGCTCGGCTCCACCGCCGCGCACGCGGAGGGTGGATATGGTGTTCGAGCCGCGGATGCCCGCGTAGACGAACTCCGCATCGCGTGACATGCAGAGCTCCGCGGCGGTGTCGAGATCGAGTGTGGGGCCGAGAGTCGTCGCGGCCACAATGCGCCACGATCCCGAACCTCGGGCCGCCAAGATGAAGACTTCGCGAGACAGTTCGGTCACGACGTAGAGGTGTCCGCTGGGATGCCAGACCATGTGCCTGGGACCCGAACCACGCGGCAGGGTGACCCGCTGGTGCTCCTTGAGCTGTCCGTCGGCGATACGCCAGATGCGGACCTGATCGAGGCCCATGTCCGTCGTCGCGACGAGGGAGCCAGGCAGGAAGAGCGCCTGGTGCGCACGCGAAGGACGGGTGCCGTCCGAGACCTCGCCGGCGACGACGACGATCTCTTCCTCCTCCTTGTCGTACTCAGGCACGAGATGCGCATACTCCGAGCCCGTGGCGGCGCGCAGCGCGCGGGCGGCGGCGGCCACGTCGATGAATCCCGGGTCGATATCGACGACCTCCGGCGACGGGTCGACATCGCCGAGGGCATAGGGATCTCTGGTTGGGGGCGCGATCACAGGCTTCGAGGGCACTCCGGCAGAATCGAGGGACATCCGCACCACACGGCCGTCGCCCCAGCAACTGGCGATCAGCGACGAGCCCCCCGGCGCCACAGCGACATGGCAGACGGCATCGCCCGCATGCACCGGAGCGCCCAGTCGCACGAATGACTCCTCGCCGGTGCGGCGGAACGCCTGCACGCTCTGGTCGCCCTCGAGAGCGGCATAGACGACATCGAGCGACGGATGCCGGGTCACCCATGAGGGCGAGCCATCCGTACGCGCGGCATCCGCCCGCAGCTTCAACTGCCCCCCGGCCAATGCCTCGTCAGGCCCGCCGGCATGCAGCACTCCGATGCCGGTGGCGCGGCCGTCCATGTCGGCGGTATAGCCGCCGAGGAGGAGGCGCATCAGTCGATCAGATCGTGGCGGACGATGACGGCGTCGCGAGCCGCTCCTACTCCGATGACCGAGATGCGTGTCCCGCTGATCGCCTCGAGGGCGAGCACATAGTCCTGCGCGGCGAGAGGAAGGTCCTCGAAGGTTCGTGCCGCCGTGATGTCTTCCTGCCACCCGGGCAGGTATTCGAGAATCGGCGTTGCATGGTGGAAGTCCGACTGGTTGATGGGGATCTCGTCGAAACGCTCACCATCGACGTCGTACGCGACGCAGACCGGAATCTCGTCGAGGCCGGTCAGGATGTCGAGCTTGGTCAGCACGAGATCGGTGATGCCGTTCACCCGGGTTGCGTAGCGCGTGATGGGAGCGTCGTACCAGCCCACCCGGCGCGGGCGGCCGGTCGTGGTGCCGAATTCGAAGCCGCGCTGGCGCAGCCATTCGCCCTGCTCGTCGAAGAGTTCGGTGGGGAACGGACCCGACCCGACGCGCGTCGTGTACGCCTTCACGATTCCGACGATGCGGTCCAGTCGATTGGGACCCACGCCCGAACCGGTTGCAGCTCCCCCGGCGGTCGCCGACGACGACGTGACGAAGGGGTAGGTGCCGTGGTCGACGTCGAGCATCGTGGCCTGACCGCCCTCGAAGACGACGACATCCCCCGCGTCCAGCGCGTTGTTGAGCAGCAGCCCGGTGTCGCACACCATCGGCCGCAGGCGGTCGGTGTAGCTGAGGAGGTCGTCGACGATCTCGTCCGCGGAGATCGCACGGCGGTTGAACACCTTCACGAGGAGGTGGTTCTTCTGCTCGAGCGACGCTTCGACCTTCTGACGCAGGATGTTCTCGTCGAAGAGATCCTGCACACGGATGCCGACCCGGTTGATCTTGTCCGCATAGCTCGGGCCGATGCCGCGCCCGGTCGTGCCGATCATCCGCTTGCCGAGGAAACGCTCAGTGACCTTATCGAGTGTGCGGTGGTAGTGCGTGATGATGTGCGCGTTCGCACTGACGCGCAGCCGCGAGGTATCGACGCCGCGAGCGGCCAGTGCCTGAAGTTCGTAGAAGAGCACCTCGAGGTCGATGACGACGCCGTTGCCGATGACCGGGTTCACCCCCTCGGAGAGGATCCCACTGGGGAGCAGGTGCAGTGCGTACTTCTCATCGCCGATGACGACGGTGTGGCCGGCGTTGTTGCCGCCGTTGAACTTGACGACCCAATCGGTGCGCTCACCGAGCAGATCGGTGGCTTTACCTTTGCCCTCGTCCCCCCATTGCACTCCAACGATGACGATGCCTGGCATGGGGAGCTCCTCGGGTGGGATCCGACGGTACACCCCATCATATCGAGCGACTGTCGGCAGGCGCTGACAGACGGGCGGAGTGCGCCCCAACACTCTCACTTGTAGTTATTCGACAATGCAGGTGTTGTTTTTGGACGGATTTGGACAAATCGGATCCAAGATCTCCCCGGCGTGGTAGGTTCCGCGCTATTTCTATCCCCAGGGGACATATCAATTGGGGGAGAACATGTCTTGGTCATGGTTCAGAATCGCCGCAGCGGCTGTCGCGTTTTCCGGGGTCATCGCAGGCTTGATCGTCAACATCGATCGAGCGACAAGAGAGCAGCAAGATCTCGGTCTCGTGCTCGCCAACTACTTCAGTCTCTTCACGATCCTGACGACGCTGCTCAGCATCGTCGCCCTGCTATCGGCAGCAATATGGTCGCTCCGGCATCCGGGAACATCGCGAGAGCCCTTTGTGATTGCACTCAGCTTCGCGGCTGTAGCGGGGCCGATCTTCTTGCTCGGGCTCGTCTACAACATCCTGCTCCGGGCCGCGCCCTCGGGGATCGCGCTCACCGACCCCGCAGGGATCGCGGCGCTCGACTCCTACGCCGTGGAGATCTTGCACGTCGTGCTGCCGATCTACTTTCTGCTCGACCTGCTGTTCGCTCCGCGCCGCCGCGGATTGCCGTGGTGGTCGCTGGCTGTGATCGTCGGGTACCCCCTCGTGTGGTTGGCCTACACGATGGTGCGGGGCGAGTTGGTGTCGAACCCCGATGGCACACACCCGTGGTGGTATCCGTATCCGTTCCTCGACCCACACGGCGAGGGCGGATACGCGTCGGCGTTCACCTACGTCGCGGTCATGATGGTGGCCTTTCTGGCCATCGGCGCGATCATCATCCTCGTCGGCCGGTATCGCGAGAAGCGTGCCGCCACGCGCGGCGGCGCTGCCGCCGTCCCGGGCGCCCTCGCCATCTGACCTGGGTCAGCGGCACCGAGACACCCCCTTTCAACGAGCGGTCGAAGAATTACCGTGATCGCTAAGTTGTCTGCATGGGCACCTCCTCTACGCGATCGACGGTCTTCTCGATCATCCGACTGGTCACCGCTGCCCTGATCGCGGCGGCGATCGTGGCCCAGCTATCACTATCGATCCAGACAGCCGCCTCGCTGGACCGCGATGTCACGACGACGTTCGTCAACTTCCTGAGCTTCTTCACGATCCTCTCCAACGCGGCCGCCGCGGTCGTCTTGACGGTGGCGGGACTGTGGTATCTGACGCGTGGGCGGCACTCGACCGCGATCGAGCCCGCTCCACTGGCCCTTGCACTGGCATCGGTGACGACCTACATGATCGTCACCGGCATCGTCTACAACGCTCTGCTGCGCGCAATCGTGCTCCCCCAAGGTGCGGCGCCCATCCCGTGGTCGAACGAGGTTCTGCATCTCATCGCCCCGCTCATCCTGCTCATCGACCTGTTCTTCGGTCCCCGGCGACGTGCGCTCCCCTGGAGAGCGGCGCTGGCAATCGTCGTGTTCCCGATCGCGTGGGTGGTGTACACGCTTATCCGTGGCCCGCTGACGACCGACCCGATCACACTGGCGCCGTACTGGTATCCGTACCCGTTCCTCAATCCGAACGGTGCCGGTGGGTGGGGAAGCGTCCTCATGTACGTCGTGATCCTGTCGATCGTGTTCATCGCGGTCGCCGTCTTCGTGGTCTGGATCGGCCGCCGACGCGGCACGGCCGCCGAACGGTAAGTCCCGCGGGGCGGCACAGACGAGTTGCCGCCGGATGTCGTCATTCCGGCCGAATAGCGACATCGAGGGGCAACTCGGCCGAGCCGGGACGCTTACTAGACTTGAGCGCATGTCCAAGGTCCTTCAGTCCCTGCCCGTCGGCGAGCGCGTCGGCATCGCTTTCTCAGGAGGGCTCGACACGTCCGTGGCCGTCGCGTGGATGCGCGAAAAGGGCGCCATCCCCTGCACCTACACCGGAGATCTCGGTCAATACGACGAAGATGACATCGCGTCGATCCCCGGCCGCGCCCTGCAGTACGGCGCCGAGATCTCGCGGCTCGTCGACTGCAAGCCGATGATGGTCGAAGAGGGCTTTGTCGCCCTCGCCTGCGGTGCGTTCCACATCCGCTCGGGCGGCCGCACCTACTTCAACACGACCCCCATCGGCCGCGCCGTCACCGGAACCATGCTGGTGCGCGCCATGAAGGAAGACGGCGTCGACATCTGGGGCGACGGTTCGACCTACAAGGGCAACGACATCGAGCGGTTCTACCGGTACGGACTGCTGGCCAACCCCGCACTGCGCATTTACAAGCCGTGGCTCGATGCCGACTTCGTCACGGAGCTCGGCGGTCGCACCGAGATGAGCGAGTGGCTCACGGCGCGCGACTTCCCGTACCGCGACTCGGTCGAGAAGGCCTATTCGACGGACGCCAACATCTGGGGCGCGACGCACGAGGCGAAGACCCTGGAGCACCTGAATGCTTCGATGGAGATCGTGAACCCGATCATGGGTGTGCGCTTCTGGGACCCCGAGGTCGAGATCGCCACCGAAGATGTCTCGGTCACGTTCGACCAGGGGCGGCCCGTCGCACTCAACGGCGTCGAGTTCCCCGATGCGGTCGCCCTCGTCAAAGAGGCCAACGCGATCGGCGGCCGCCACGGCCTCGGTATGAGCGATCAGATCGAGAACCGCATCATCGAGGCGAAGTCGCGCGGTATCTACGAAGCTCCCGCCATGGCGCTGCTGTTCATCGCCTACGAGCGGCTCGTCAACGGCATCCTGAACGAAGACACGCTTGCGACGTACCACGAGCAGGGTCGTCGGCTCGGGCGCCTCATGTACGAAGGTCGCTGGCTCGAGCCGCAGTCGTTCATGCTGCGCGAGTCGATCCAGCGCTGGGTGGGCCTTGCGATCTCAGGCACGGTGACGCTGCGCCTGCGCCGCGGCGAGGACTACACGATCCTCGACACCACGAGCCCACACCTCTCCTACGGCCCCGACAAGCTGTCGATGGAGCGCGTGGGCGACGCCGCGTTCGGCCCCACCGACCGGATCGGCCAGCTGACGATGCGCAACCTCGACATCGCCGACTCCCGAGCGCGCCTCGAGCAGTACGCGAGCCTGGGACTCATCGGCGGGGCGACTGCCGAACTCGTCGGCGACCTCCAGGCGGGCGGAGCCGCCGAGATCACCGGTCACGCGCTGCCGTTCGACGCCGACCGCGAGGAGCTGGCAGAGGCAACCGATGCCGCAAACGAGGCGTCCGCGTTCGACAGCGGCACCGATTGACGATTCCCGGCTGAGCCTCACCCGCTCTTAACTTGCACAACAGTGTGCAAGTTCGTACACTCGAGGTGTGACCACTCCCACTTCGCCGCGCCGACCACGCAAGGATGCCACCGCCAACCGTGCGGTCATCCTGGCGGCCGCAGCCGACACCATCTCGCGCGACCCGCACGCCTCCCTCGACACCATCGCGCGCAACGCCGGCCTCACCCGCCGCGCGCTGTACGGTCACTTCGACGATCGTGACGCCCTCGTGCGCGAAACCCTGCGGGTCGGCACGGCGCGGTTCAATCTCATCGCCGATCGCGTCGACACGGCGGAGCCCGCACCACTCGCCCTCGCCCGACTGACCGCGATGCTCTGGCACGAGGCGGCCCACGTTCAACTCGCCGCCGCACTCGCGCTCGACGACGCGCACGTCGAAGAAACCGCGCAATCTCTCGCGCCGTTGCGGCAGCGCCTGCTCATGGTGGTCACGGCCGGACAGCAGCGCGACGAATTGCGGACCGACATCCCCGCCACCACCCTCGCTCGTCTGATCGAGGAGACGGCGCGCACGGTGGTGGCCCGCCTCGACACCACGAGTCCGGATGCCGGGTCGCTCGCCGTCCGCGCGGTCCTGAGTATCGCGGGTCTCGGCTGGCGCGACGCCGCTGCGCTGCTGACATCACATCCCGAACTCGTCGAGCTCGCGCAGCGGGGAGACGCATCATGAGAGTCACCCTGACCGATGTGTCGAAGGGTCGCGACGAGGGCGTCCTGCCGACGACCACGCTGTCGTTTCAGACCGGCGACGCCGTACTCGTCTGCGCGGAGACCGAGCAGCGTCCGACGGTGCTGGGTCTCCTCGCCACGGGCCGCATGCGAGCCGACACCGGCTCGGTCGAAATCGACGGGGTCACCAACCCCGGCCTGCTGCGCACGCGCGTGGCACTCATCGATGCACTCGATGTCTCCGAGCCCGACTCGAACATTTCGGTCGCGGGTGTCGTCGCCGAAGAGCTGATGTTCGCCGGACGACGTTCGAATCCCGTCGCCGCGCGACGCTGGCTGGGCAGACACGACCTCAGCGACATCGCGAACAGGCCGTTCGGCACGGTGGCACCGTCCGAACGCCTGCGCATTCTGCTCGAGCTGGCGGTCCTCCGGCCCGGTGTCGAGGGCTTCGTCCTCGTCTCCCCCGACCGCCACGGCGGAAGCCCTCGCACGTGGTGGACGCTGGCGCGCGAGTTCGCGGGCCGAGGCTTCGCGGTGCTCGTGATCGCCGGGGTCGCCGCGCAGGAGGCGCTGGGCTCTGCGGCTGCTCCCGCTGCGACGCGCGCGTATGCCGCGGCGCCGGGGGCGGAGCTGTCTACCGACAAGGAGCCCGCGACCGAATCCGAGCCGGATGCTGCGACCTCGCCTGACCCCGAGCTCGAGCTCGACGCTGAGCCCAAGCTCGACGCGGAACCTGACCTCGACGCGGAACCCCAGCTCGACACCGCACCTGAGCTCGACACGGAACCCCATCTCGACACCGCACCTGAGCTCGACGCTGAGCCCGAGACGGACCCAGAGTCCGAACCCGACCCCCAGCCAGACCCCGAAGAGACGTCGGAAGACGTCGCCCAGGCACCCACGTCGCTCGCGGATGACTCATCCGACACGCAGACCGGAGATCCGCAATGAAGGTCCCCCAGATGATCGCCGCCGAACTGCGGCGACTCGTCTCCACTCCGATGGCTGTCATCGCGCTCGTCGCACTGCTGTGCGTGCCGATCGTCTACGGCGGCCTCTACTTGTGGGCGAACCAGGACCCCTACGCGAAGCTGTCGGAGATTCCCGTCGCGCTCGTCGTCGACGACACGGGCGCGACCATCAACGAGGCTGACCGCAACATCGGCGACGAGGTCGCAGACGAGTTGATCGACGATGGGGCCTTCGATTGGGACGTCGTTTCCGGCTCGGTCGCAGCAGCCGGTCTCGACGACGGCACGTACGACTTCACCATCGAGATCCCGGCCGATTTCACATCGTCGATCGCTTCCGTTCAGACCGGCGACCCGCACTCCGCCAGCATCCTGCTCCGTCGCAATGACGCCAACAGCTACCTTGCCTCCACGATCGGTTCGCAGGCCGTCGAGCGCATTCGGACGACGATCACGCAGAAGGTCGTGACCGAGGCAGGGTTGACCATGCTCGACGCCCTCAACACGATCCGGATCCAGTTGACGGATGCCGCCGACGGCGCGCAGAAGCTCGTCGACGGGCTCACGGCCGCCGGCACGGGCGCCGCACAGCTGCAGTCCGGGTCCAGCGATCTCGCGGACGGTACGACGCAGCTCAGCGAGGGCGCCTCTGCCCTTTCCACCGGGGTGGACCAGATCTCCAGCAATCTCGCCCAGCTCAGCGACGGTGCAGCACAAGTCGCCGCGGGCACCGACCAGCTGGACGGCATCGCCACCCAGGTCGGCACGGCATCCAGCCAGGCAATCACTCAGCTTCCGACCGTCCGCGCTGACATCGAGACCCGCCTTCAGTCTGCGGGGCTGGATCCTCAGCAGATCGCTGACGTTCTCGCGCAGCTCGACCCACTCGGCGACACAGTCCGCACGGTCGATGGTCGCGTTCAGGCCGCGGTCGGCCAGATCGACCAGCTGAACTCTGGAGCGAGTCAGGTCGCCGACGGCAGTGCGCAGCTGAGTGCGGCATCGCAGACCGCCGCCACCGGTGCACAGGCCGTCGCGACGGGCGCGGCATCCGCCGCCACGGGAGCCGAACAGCTGCATGACGGAATCGACGTCCTGGCCGGCGGAATCAACGAGCTGACCGACGGCGCGACCCAGTTGTCAGACGGCCTCTCCGACGGCGCCGCCAAGCTTCCCGACTTCGACGACGCGACGCGCGCGAAGCAGGCGGCCACTCTCGGCGCTCCCGTCTCGATCACCTCGAGCGATGTCGCGCAGGCCCAGAACTACGGTGCCGGGCTCGCACCGTTCTTCGCTGCCCTTGCCGCCTGGATCGGGATCTACGCACTGTTCCTGATCGTGCGGCCGATCTCCCGCCGCGCGGTGACGGCACTGCATTCACCGGTGCGGGTGACCCTCGCAGGCTGGGCTACCCCGGCACTGCTGGGGGCCATCCAGATGGTGGGGCTGTTCGCGATCCTGTCACTGGCGCTCGGATTCCAATTCGCGCATCCGCTTCCCACGCTCGGGATCTTGATCTTCGCGTCGCTGACGTACACCGCGATCATCCTCGCGCTGAATGTGTGGCTCGGCGCGGTGGGCCAGTTCCTCGGGCTCGTGCTCATGGTGCTTCAGCTGGTCACGGCGGGCGGAACGTTCCCGTGGCAGACGTTACCGGCACCGTTGGCGGCACTGCATCACGTGCTTCCGATGGGCTACGTCGTCGATGCGATGCGCCAGGTCATGTACGGCGGTACCGCCGATCGAGTGTGGCTCGACCTCGGTGTGCTGGCCATCTGGCTCATCGGCGCGGGCACGATCGCCGCGCTCGGCGTGACCCGCATGACGCACTTCCGGACGCTCCGCGACCTGCAGCCGAGCATCATCGAATAGGGGTCGCCACCCGCCGGAACGGCCAGTCGGGTTACGATGCCTGGACGGTTCCGCCCGACTGGGGGCGCGGGATCGAGTATTCCGGTCTTTGGCACCGCGTTCCATCAGCCCCCCGAAAGCGCCGCGACAACGATGCCCGACACTTCCCCCCCTGCTCTCTCCTCCGCGCCCGCAGCGCCTCCCAAACGCTCGATGGGGCGACGGATCGGCATCATTGCGTACGCCGTGTTCTGCGGCATCGTCATCATCGCGATGATCGTGGCCGGCTACGGCGTGTGGACGATTCAGCGCTCCTTCCCCCAGACCGAGGGGACGATCGCGGCTCCCGGCTTGGTGTCCGACGTCACGGTGTATCGCGACGAGCTCGGCATTCCGACGATCGTGGCCGACAGCACCCGGGATCTCTTCTACACCCAGGGTTACGTGCACGCGCAGGATCGGTTCTGGGAGATGGACTTCCGCCGCCACGTGACGAGCGGACGGCTGTCGGAGCTGTTCGGCGAATCTCAACTCGCGACCGATAAGTTCCTGCGCACGCTCGGCTGGCGCAATGTCGCCGAGCAGGAGGTCGCCGCTCTCGACGACACCTCCACTGCCTACTACGAGGCCTACGCCGATGGCGTCAACGCCTATCTCGCCGATCATCAGGGCTCGGCCGCCTCGCTCGAATACGCGGTGCTGGGCCTCCAGAACCCCGACTACGAAATCGAACCGTGGGAGCCCGCGGACTCCGTCGCGTGGTTGAAGGCGATGGCGTGGGACCTCCGCTCGAACGTCGAAACCGAGACCGAGCGCGCCATCGTGGCGCAGACCCGCACCCCCGAAGAGATTGCCGAGCTCTACCCCGCCTACCCCTACGACACCAATCCGGTCATCGTGCCGACCCTCACCGCCACCTCGACGCCCGCCGCCGCGACCGCGAGCGTCGTCACACCTCCGGCGGTGACGTGGACCGAGGCCGACGGTGTCATAGAAGCGGCGAGCGCACTCGTGGGCGACGTCGGCGAGGGCGTCGGCTCGAACTCGTGGGTCGTCTCGGGCGACCTGACCGAGAGCGGGAAGCCGCTCCTCTCCAACGATCCGCACCTCGGGGCATCCCTTCCCAGCGTCTGGCACCAAGTGGGGCTGCGTTGCCGGACGGTGACCTCCGCCTGCGCATTCGATGTCACCGGCTTCGGATTCTCCGGCGTTCCCGGGGTCATCATCGGCCACAACCAGAGCGTCGCGTGGGGTTTCACCAACCTCACGACGGATGTCGCAGACCTGTACCTCGAGAAGGTCGAGGGTGACCAGTACTGGCGCGACGGCGCCCTGGTTCCACTCGACAGCCGAACCGAGACGATCAAGGTGGCAGGCGGCAAGAGCGAGCAGCTCGAGATCAATTCGACCGTGCACGGGCCGATCATCTCGGGGCTCACCGACGACTTCACCGCGATCGCCGATGACCCCTACACCGGAACCACCGCCGCTGTGGCTGCCCCGACCGGCGAACCGGATGGCGACTACGCCGTCAGCCTGCAATGGACCGCTTTACAGCCCGGCACAACAGCGCAAGCCATCTTCGCCCTCGACCAAGCGCAGAGCTACGAGCAGTTCCGCGCGGCGGCGGCGAAATTCGATGTGCCCGCACAGAACCTGATCTATGCCGACACGCAGGGCAACATCGGCTATCAAGCCCCCGGCAAGCTGCCGATCCGCGGTGCGGGCGACGGCTCGATGCCCCAGCCGGGCTGGGATTCGGCATACGACTGGCAGGGATTCATCCCCTTCGAGGAGCTCCCCAAATCTCTCAACCCCACGCAGGGCTATCTCGTGACCGCGAACAACGCCATCGTCGGCGCGGACTACCCCTACTTCCTGACGAACGATTGGGACTACGGGTGGCGCGCTGCGCGCATCACGGATCTCATCGAGCGCGCCGCGGCTGCCGGCAAGCTGACCGCCGACAGCATGACCGCGATTCAGGCCGACCAGGAGTTCTGGATGGGCAAGGTCCTCGCCGCCGCGTATACCGGTGTCACGGTGCCCGGCGACGATGCCGCCAATGCCATCGGCCTCCTGCAGCAGTGGGATGCGCAGAACACCGCCGAGTCCAATGCCGCCGCGTATGCGAACGTCCTCTGGGACGAGTTGGCGCAGGATATGTTCTCCAGGCGCGACGATCCCGTGCCGCTGTCGAATCAGGGTCGAATGTTCCTCGTCGTCGACAAGCTTCTGGATGAGCCGGACTCACCGTGGTGGACGAACGAGAAGCTCGGCGTCGATGGCCGGGACGAGATGCTCGCGCATGCCGCGCAGGGCGCCTACGACCGTCTCGTTGACCTGCAGGGCGACAATCCCGACCAGTGGCACTGGGGCGACCTGCACGCGATCACCCTGACCAACGGCTCTTTCGGCGAAAGTGGTATCGCCCCGATCGAGGCGCTGTTCAACCGCGGACCGTATCCGGTCGGTGGAGGATCCTCGGTGGTCGATGCGACCGGCTGGTATCTCGGCAGTGATTCGTTCGAGACGTCCACCGTGCCGTCGATGCGAATGACGGTCGACCTCGCGGACCTCGACGAGTCGCGTTGGAACCACCTCACCGGCACCAGCGGCCACGCGTTCCACCCGAACTACACCGACCAGTTCGAGGCGTGGCAGGAGCGCCGGCAGACGCCATGGCTGTTCTCGTTGGACCGCATCGAAGAGGCCGCGACCTCAACCCTGGTGCTCACTCCCGCGGACTGACGCCGACGAACGCCGCGAGCGTCAGCCCCCGGCGGCGGGCGGCGTCTGCTGGGACTCGGCGAGTTCGTCGGCGAACAGAGTCTTCCGGTCGATCGTGCCGTTGCGGTATGACCGGCGGCCGACCACGTGCGCCGCCAGCGGCGCGGTCGCGAGCTGAATGAGGACGATCGGGACGAGGAACGCGACAACGGCCCACGAGCGCAGCGACAGACCGATCGCGAGGCAGATCAACATGAACCCGAGCACCTGCGGCTTGGTCGACGCGTGCAGTCGAGTGAGCACGTCACCGAATCGCAGCAGTCCGATCGCCGCGGTGAGACACAGCAGGGATCCCGCGAGGATGAGCACGAGAGCGAGGATATCGATCCAGTTCATTGCTCGACGTTGTCCCTTCTCGCGACGAATCGCGCGATCGAGATCGATCCGAACACGCCGACAGCAGCGGTGATGAGGAGAAGCGGCAGCGTCCGGGTGTGGTGATTGATCGCCATCTCGGCGCCGAGCACGCACATGACCAGCGTGAGCAGGACATCGGATGCGACGGCCCTGTCCAAGATCGAGGGTCCGATGATGATCCGCCATAGCGTGAGCAGCGCCGAAACAGCGAAGACGACGTAGATGATGATCAGCAGCGCGCTCACGATGCTCCCTCGGCTTTCGCCAGTTGCTCCAGCTGGGCGCGCGAGCCCACCGCGCGCACGATCCGCTGCTCCCAGTGCATCACCGAGGCGCGATGCTTGGCCAGATCGGCCTCGCCTCGTACCCCGAGAACGTGGAGGTAGAGGATGCGGCGGTCTCGGTCGACATCGACCAGGAGTGACCCGGGAATGAGCGACGTCGTGACGGCCGTATGCGTCATGATCAGGTCGTCGTCGATCTTGAGGGGGACGGCGATGATCGCGGCGCCCGGCAGACGGCGCGGATCCAGCACCTGCCACGCCACGGTGAGGGAGCTGACCACGAGTGAACCGAGGAACTCGGCGATGAAGACGGCGCCCCACCAGAGGTTCACGCGCCCCGAGAGCTCCACGGCGGGCAACCGGAAGACGCGCGTGACGAACACCGCGACGGCGATGCCGGTGACCGCCGCCAGGGGGGTGAACTGCCCCCAGAGCATCATCCAGAGGGCGACCAGCCAGATGAAGAAGGGCAATTGCCGCAAGACCGATCGCGCGGTGTTCTTCCGATTTTCCGCGGTCATTCGTCCACCCCACCCTCGAGCTGCGTGAGTGACACCGGTTCGAGGATGGACGCGCCGATGTCTGCACAGAGTTGGTACAGCGGCCCGGCGAACACCGTGAGGGCGAGCGTTACGGCGACCATGCCGGTGGTGGTGATCGTCATGATGCGCGGGATGACGCGACGCTTGGTCTGAGTGGCCGCGGACGGTGCGTCATCGAGGTAGGCGATGCGCGACTCGGTCTCCGGCTCGGTGGCCTCTTCCTCTTCACGCCAGAACGAGAGATTCCAGGCACGCATCAACGCATACAAGGTGAGGAGCGATGTCACGATCCCGCCGACGATCAGGAGATACATCATCGGGCTGCCAACCTCGGCAGCCGCATCGAAGAGTGCGTACTTCCCGATGAACCCGGAGAAGGGCGGGAGTCCCCCCAGATTGACGGCGGGGATGAAGTAGAGGATCGCGATCATCGGTGCCGCGCGCATCAGCCCTTTGACCTTGAGGATCGAGGTAGACCCCGCACGCCGTTCGACGAGACCGACCGCGAGGAAGAGCGTCGTCTGCACCACGATGTGGTGAACCATGTAATAGATCGTCGCCCCGATGGCGGCGGGGGTGGCGATCGCCAACCCGAAGATCATGTAGCCCACATGGCTGACCAGGGTGAACGACAGAATCCGTTTGAGCTCGGCTTGCGCCAAGGCGCCCAGCACCCCGACGATCATCGTCGCGAGCCCCACGCACAGCAGCAGCATGTTCAGATCGTTGTCTTGGAACAGTTGCGTCTCGGTGCGGATGATCGCGTAGACGCCGACTTTCGTCAGCAGTCCCGCAAACACCGCCGTCACCGGTGCGGGTGCTGTCGGATACGAGTCGGGCAGCCAGAACGACAGCGGGAAGACGGCCGCCTTGATGCTGAACGCCAGCAGGAGCAGCAGATGCAGCATCAGCTGCGTCTCCTGCGGAAGCTGGAGCATGCGCTGGGCCACGTGGGCGATGTTGACGGTTCCGAGGGCCCCATAGATCGCCGCGATCGCCGCGAGGAAGAGGATCGACGAGACGAGCGAGACGACGATGTACACCACGCCCGCTCGGATGCGCGACTCCGTGGATCCGAGCGTGATCAGCACGTACGACGCGACGAGCAGGATCTCGAATCCGACGTACAGGTTGAACAGGTCCCCCGCGATGAAGGCGTTGAAGATTCCGGCCGACAGGATCAGGTAGGTCGGATGGAAGATCGTGACCGGGGTGTCGTCGTCGCCATCCGCAGCGCCCTGGCCGATCGCGAACAGCAGGACGGCCAGCAGGACGACAGAGGTCACCACGACGAGGAGGGATGCGAGGCGATCGACATAGAGGACGATGCCGAAGGGGATGGGCCATCCGCCCACCGATACCGCGATCGGCTCGTCGGTGGCGTCGACAACGACGAGCAGGATGGCGGCGATGATCAAGGTGACCGTCAGAGTGACGACACTGACGCCGATCTGCACGCGTCGCCGTCGGCCGAAGATCAGAGCAACGGCGGCACCGAGCAGAGGCAGGGTGACCAGCAGCGGGACGAGCGCGCTCATTGCTCATCCCTCGGTCGATCGGTGGGAGCGTCGTCACGGAGCGAATCGAAGTCGCGGGATCCGAGCACGGTGATGGGAGAGGTGTCGACGCCCACGAAGTCGGTCACGGCATCGTCGTCGGCTTCGGTGATCTCGTCGTCCAACGTCTCTTCGTCGGCCGGGGCGCGTCCGCGCACCGCGAGGTCTGCCTCGTCGTCCTCGACGGTGTCGGCCTCGCCCAATTGCCAGGAGCGATAGATCAGTGCAAGAAGGAACGCCGAGACCGCGAATGTGATGACGATCGCCGTCAATGTCAGCGCCTGCGGCAACGGGTCGCTCATCTCGTCAGGGTCTCCCGCGCCGAAGAACGGTGCGATGCCCGGGCGACCCATGACGATCAGCAAGAAGAGGTTCGCGGCGTTGCCCAGCAGCAGGAAGCCGATCAGCACGCGGGTGAGGCTCCGCTCGAGCATCGCGTAGACGCCGGCGGCGAAGAGGACGCCCATGACAATGACGAGAACCAAGGAGATATTCATCGCGCGCTCACCGGCCGTTCGCGCAGCGCTTTGGTCTGACGGTCGACTTCGGCGCCGAGCGCCCGCAGCACATCGAGCACCAATCCGATGACGACGAGGTACACCCCGACATCGAAGATCGTGGACGTGACGAATTCGATGTGCCCGATCAGCGGAAGCTCCCACTCGAGCACGGTGCTCGTCAGCGGCGCTTCCCCGAAGAAGAGCGGAACCACGGCGCATGCCACGGCGAGCGCCATTCCGGCCCCGAGGAGCCGGCCGGCGTCGGTGGGGGCTGCTGCCCCGAGTTCATAAGGCCCGCCGGCAACGTATCTCATGACCAGCGCCATCCCGGCGACAAGTCCGCCGGCAAAGCCGCCGCCGGGCAGATTGTGGCCCGCGAAGAGCAGATAGAGCGAGACGATCATGACGGTGGGGAAGAGAATGCGAACGATGACCTCGAGCACGATCGAGCGGTTCTCGGGCCGCAGGCGCTGCCCTCCCACCAGCCAGGCTTGACGCGTGCTGGTCGACGCCTCCGCTCGCGGCTTCGGTCCGTCGGGAGTCTCGACGAGCGGGCGGCGCGTGCGAATCGCCCCTGTGGGCAGGGAGGGGATCGCCCGCGAGAGGGTGTCGGACCTGTGCGTGACGAAGACCAGGGATGCGACCCCGGTCGCCGCGAGAATGAGGACCGAGAGCTCACCCATCGTGTCCCAGCCGCGCAGGTCGACGAGTGCGACATTGACGACGTTCTTCCCGTGTCCGCCTGCGTAGGCGAGTTCCGCGTACTTCGTCGAAACGGGTTCGGCGACGCGCGCGCCGGTTGCGATCACTGCGATCACGGCCATCGTCGCACCCACGGCACCCGCCAAGAGCGCTCGCAGCAACGGAAGGACCGAGGCGTTGTGGGCGCCCAGTCTTGACGGGATGCGCCTGAGCACCAGGGCGAAAGCGACCAGGGTGACCGTCTCGACGAGGATCTGGGTCAGCGCAAGATCGGGCGCCCCACTGGTGGCGAAGAGGACCACCATGCCGAGCCCCGTCACCGAGACGAGCACGACGCCGGTGTAGCGCTTGCGCGCGCGGACGGCCATGATGCCCGCGATGATCATGATCGGAGCGACGACCACCTGCACGGGCGTGTGCCACAGATCGAGGTCGACATTCCAATCCGGACCCGCGAGCAGAGCCGTCCCTTCGGCCGCGACGAACACGACGAAGATGGTGCCGACGTACAGCGGGAGTGAGCCACGCTGCGTGAAACTCGTCGTCGCCACCGCGACATCTGCAATGCCGCGAAGCGCCCCGTTGTAGAGATCGGCTGCGGTGAACGGGAGGATGCGTCCGGGCCAGCGCCCGCGCTGCACAGCGATGAAAACGACGACGCCGACCAGAATGCTCCCGATCGACAGCAGAAGCGCGGGTTCGATTCCGTGCCACAACGCGAGGTGGTACGGCTCGGGGTCGGGCACGCCTGGGCTCGACGGCGGTGCGGTGTCGGCATACGGGGCCAGTGCCCGGTCGACCAGTGGTGCAGCGAAACCGGCGACGAGCGAAAGCCCTGCGAGGATCACCGGCGAGGCGAGGAAGCCGATCGGCGGGTCAGGCCACTCGGTGCGCGCGCGTGCCAGGCCGGCGGCATCCTTCTTGGTCCAAAAAGCACCCCAAATGAAGCGGATGCCGTATGCCGCGGTCAGTGCGGAACCCACCACGATCCCGACGAGTGCGACCATCCCCCAGATTTCACCGCCGACTGCTTCCTGCAAGAGCGCGGTGAGCGCGCCCTCCTTCGCGACGAACCCGATCGTCGGTGCGATCCCGACCATCGAGGCGACGGCGATGATCGATGCGGCCGCGAGCGTGGGGGCCTGGCGTCCCACTCCGGAGAGTTCGCCGATGTATCGCGTGGACAGTTGGCGGTCGAGGACGCCGACGACGAGGAACAGCGCCGACTTGAAGAGTGCGTGCCCGAGCAACAGGGCGAGTCCTGCGAGCGCGGCGTCCCGCGTGCCGTACCCGATGACGACGGTGAGCATGCCCAGTTGGCTCACTGTGCCGAAGGCCAGCAGTCGCTTCAGATCCGATTCGCGCAGGGCCTGTACGCCGCCGAGCAGCATCGTGAAGACGCCGAGCGTGATCACCACGGGTCGCCAGGGCTCGGCCAGCGCGAAGACCGGCGCGAGACGCGCGATCAGATAGATGCCCGCCTTGACCATCGCCGCGGCGTGGAGGTACGCGCTGACGGGCGTGGGCGCTGCCATCGCTCCGGGCAGCCAGAAGTGGAAGGGGAAGATCGCGGATTTGCTGAGCGCCCCGACCAGAATCAGCACGAGCGCGATGTTGACGAAGGTCCCCGTCGGCGCCGCATCGAGAATGCGCGAGAGCGAACTCGTACCGACCTCGACGACCAGCATCACCACCCCGATGAGCATCACGAGGCCGCCCAGGGTCGTGACCAAGAGGGCCTGGAGTGCTGCGCGGCGGCTCGCACCGCGGCGGTGATAGAAACCGATCAGGAGGTACGACAAGACACTCGTGACCTCCCAGAACATCACGAGCATGACGATGTCGTCAGTGAGCACCAGCCCGTACATCGCCCCGGCGAACGCCAGGAGAACGGCGGCGAACTGCCCGACACCGTCCTTCTTTCCGGCGAAGTACCAGCGGCAATAGAGCATGACGAGCGCGCCGACACCGGTGACGATGAGGGCCATCACCCAGCCGAGGGTGTCCATCCGCATCGAAAGCGAGATTCCGAGTGCGGGAATCCAGTCATATGTCTCAGTCGGAATGCCGCCCGACTGGAGCACAGGTGCCTGAATCGCCGCCTGGACGAACGCCGCTGCCGGGACGAGGGCCGCAAAGGTGAACGCACGCGCTCCGAAGCGGTGAACCAACCACGGCAAGATCAGCGGCACGAGAGCGAACGCACTGAGGAGGATTAACACAATGGCCTCCTCAGATCCGTGCGGGGGTCGTGGTGTCAGTCTATCGGGACGATCCACACCCCTCTCCGGGGCTGGAACGAGGAATCAGGCGGCCGGGGCCGCTGCGGGTGCGATCGCGGAGGTGTTGCCGACGCGGAAAGTGCAGGTCAGCTCGTGAGAGTGCGGTGTGTCGCCGGAGAGCAGCGCCGCGATCGCTTCTCCTGCGATCCGACCCTTCAGCGTCGCGGCCTGGACCTGTGTCGTCAGAACATACGGCGCGAGGCCATCGACGTCGATCCCATCGAAACCGGTGACGCTGACGTCCTCAGGCACTCGCAGTCCCGCCTCCTCGGCGGCGCGAATGACACCCGTAGCGAGCAGGTCGCTCTGTGCGACGACGGCTGTGGGTCGGAGATCGGCGTCGGCGAAGAAGAGTCGCCCAGCGCGAAGGCCCTCGTCGATCGAACTCTCCGCGGCCGCGTAGGCCGGCGACGTCGAAAACTGATCCCGAAAGCCCGCGAGACGGTCGCGAGTGACTTCGACCGTGATTGCCGCCTCGATCTCCGGCGTGATCCACCCGCTGCGGGCTCCCCAGTGGGTAGGCAGGGTGAGGGTGAACACGTTGCGGTGCCCGAGGTCGGCCACATGGGCGGCGGCCACGCGCTGGGCGTCACGGTTGTCCAGACCGACCCGCGGGACGTCGGCGCCCGCGTCGCCCTCGATGACCACGACCGGGATGCCGCGCGAGCGCACCGTGGCCAACTGCTCGCGCAGCAGGCCGGAGCATCCGACGAGCACGGCGGCGTCGATCGGCGCTGTGAGCAGCGTCGGTGCTCCCGAACCCTTGCCCTCGTCGTGCAGCAAGAGGAGGTCCGCTCCAAGTGGGGCGACGGCATCCGAGAGCCCGTCCATCGTCAGCCGCAGCACCGGATCGCGAAACACGGCGCCGAGGCGTCCTTGCAGGACCACCCCGACGATTCCGCTGCGCCCGCGGCGCAGCGACGCCGCCCGTGGATCAGGACCGCTGTACCCCAGGGATGCCGCAGCATCCAATACCCGGCTGCGCGTGGCTTCGGACACCGGCGTCTTTCCGCTGAAGACGACCGATGCGGTGGAGGGCGACACTCCCGCCGTGCGCGCGACGTCCGAAATGGTGGCTCGTCGGGCGTTCATGCACCGATCGTATCCCTCTCGTTCACCGCCGTCGAATCGATTCGGTAGGCTTGCGAAATGGAATCGGTGCTCACTCGCTCCCAGTACGTGCGCTGGCGCACGGCGGTCTTCGCGATCTTCGCTGCGAGCGGTCTGAGCATCGCCACGTGGGCGTCGCGCGTGCCCGCGATCAAGGACGCGCTCCAGATCGACAACTCCGGGATCGGCCTGATGCTCCTGGCCATGGGAATCGCCTCGATCGTCGGCATCTCCGTGAGCACACTGGTGATCGCACGGTTCGGCACCCGCCGCGGAATGCTCGGTGCGATGTTGCTCTTCGCGCTCGGGATCCTGCTGGTCGGGGTCGGAGCGAACATCGTGTCGTCCGTTCCCCTCGTCATTGTCGGCCTGATGCTGTTCGGGTTCGGCAACGGCTCACTCGACGTCATGATGAACGTCGAGGGAGCCGCGATCGAGACGCAGTCCGGAAGAACGATCCTTCCGCTGTTCCATGCGTTCTTCAGCCTCGGCACTGTCATCGGGGCAACGCTGGGCGCCATCGCTGCCGGTCTGCACATCAACGTCTTCACGCACTCCCTCGCGATCGCCATCGTCATCGTCGTGGTCTCCTTCCTCTCCTTCGCGAACGTGCCGGCGAGGATCGCTGCCGGCGACCCCGAACCCGATGCTCCGACCTCGGGTCCCACCGTGCGCGAGAAGATCTGGGCCTCCCTTGCTCCCTGGCGCGAGCCCCGCACCTACGCGCTCGGCGTCATCATGCTCGGCATGGCGTTCGCCGAGGGTGGCGCCAACGACTGGCTCGCCCTGGGCGTCAGTGAAGAGCATGGCGGCGGGCCCGCCGTCGGAGCAGCTGCTCTCGCCGTGTTCTCGATCGCGATGACGGTCGGCCGCGTCTTCGGTGGTCCGCTCGTCGACCGGTTCGGTCGCGTCGCGACCCTGCGCGTCCTCGCGGGGACGGCGGTCGCCGGCATCCTGCTGTTCATCCTCGCGCCCTCGATGCCGCTGGTGTTCGTTGGCGCGGCGCTGTGGGGAATGGGCGCCTCGCTCGGCTTCCCTCTGGGCATGTCAGCGGCGGCGGATGACCCGGCCAAGGCGGCCGCGCGGGTGAGTGCCGCAGCGACGATCGGCTATGTCGCCTTCCTGAGCGGGCCGCCCATCCTCGGCTTCATCAGCGATCACATCGGCCTGCTCAACACTCTGTTCATCGTCGTCGCGCTGGTCGCGGCATCCGGTTTCGCATCGTCCGCCGCCAAGCCGCTTCCCGGAGCCAAGGTCGGCGCCGGCCACCACTGACCGCGCGATAGCGAAGGCTCGGCGTTGCGGCGGCTGCGATGGCGTGTGCGAGTATTCCGCCATGACTGTGCGCACCGCGGCCCGGACGCTGTACGTTTCGGACCTCGACGGGACGTTGCTGGGTTCCGACGACACCGTCAGTGTTCGGTCATCGGCGTTGCTCAACAACGTGATCGCCGAGGGTGGCCTCGTGACCTACGCGACGGCGCGCTCCTTCAGCTCATCGCGGCGAGCCACTGAGTCGCTTCGATTCTCCCTGCCGGTGATCACCTATGGGGGCACGGTACTCGCCGACCCGGTCACGGGTGCGCCGAGTGACATCCGGATGCTTCCGGCAGAGGTCATCCAGGTCGCTCTTGCGGCGAGCGATCGGTATGACGACGCGCAGCCGATCTTCCACACGTTCGAGGATGGCCGCGACTGGGTGCGTTGGGACGCGGCGCGCGTCACACCGGGTGTGGCGAGGTTCACTCAGCATCGCGCCGGGGACCGCAGGCTGCGACCGATCACGCCCGACGATCCGTGTGACCCCAGTTCGGTGTTCTACGTCGCGGTGCTCGCGGCGCGGCCTGCGCTCGTCGCTTACAGGTCGCGCCTGGCATCCGTGCTCGACCGCGTGGCGCACTTTCTCAGCGAGGACGCGCACACCCCGGGAATCGACTGGCTCGAGTTCCACAACCCGGACGGAACGAAAGCGGCGGCGGTCGCGCGACTCGCCACCGAACTTCACGTCGATCGGATCGTTGTCTTCGGCGACAACCACAACGACATACCGATGTTCGGCGTCGCTGACGAAGGCTACGCCGTGGCGAATGCCGTGGCCGAGTTGAGGGCGATCGCCACCGGGGTGCTCGATCACCATGCCTCCGACGCGGTCGCGGAGTGGATCGCGGCCGACTGGCTGGCTACGAAAGCCTGACCTCGCGCCCCGGTAGTGTGGAGCGAATGCGCCTGGTCATTGCCCGCTGTTCCGTGGATTACACGGGGCGACTCAACGCGCACCTCGCGCCCGCGACACGGCTCCTGCTGCTGAAGTCAGACGGCAGCGTGCTCGTGCACTCCGACTCTCTGAGCTACAAGCCGTTGAACTGGATGAGCCCGCCGTGCACGCTCACGATCGAGGAGCCCGACGACGACGGCGTCGTCGAGCAATGGCGCGTTGTCCACACCAAGTCGGGTGACGCACTCACCGTGCGCATCTTCGAAGTGCTGCACGATACGACGCACCACCTGGGGGTGGATCCCGGGCTCGTCAAGGACGGCGTCGAGGCCGACCTGCAGCGCCTCCTCGCCGAGCAGGTGGACGTCATCGGCGAAGGGCTCAGCCTTGTCCGCCGTGAGTTCCCGACCGCGATCGGGCCGGTGGATCTGCTGTTGCGCGATCCCGCCGGCGGAACGATTGCCGTTGAAGTCAAACGCCGCGGCGACATCGACGGCGTCGAACAGCTCACGCGCTACCTCGACCTGCTCGGGCGCGACCCGCACCTGTCTCCCGTCACCGGTGTCTTCGCCGCCCAGGAGATCAAGCCCCAGGCCAGGGTGCTCGCCGCCGACCGCGGGATCCGCTGCGTCACGCTCGACTACGAGGAGATGAAGGGCATCCAGTCCGGCGCCCCTCGGTTGTTCTAGTTCGAATCTCTCCCCGCGAAACTCTCTCGCTCAAACTCATAAGGTGGTCACATGTCGCTCCGGTCGCCGTGGTCCGCCATCCTGTGGGATGTCGACGGAACGATCGTCGATGCATCGGACGGCATTCTTCGCCGACTGACCATCACACTCGAGCACTTCGGAAGGCCCGCCCCGACCCGTGCCGAACTGGTGCACTGGATCGGCCCGCCGATGCATGATTCGTTCCAGGCTGCGGCCGGGATGACGCCCGAAGGCGCGGCCGAGGCCGTGACCTTCTATCGCGTCCTGGGAAAGGCCGACGGCTATACGACCGGGGCGAAGCTCTACCCCGGTGTCGGCGAACTGATCGCGGAACTCGCCGACGCCGGTCTCGCACAAGCGACGGCCAGTTCGAAGCCGGAGATCCAGGTGCACGCCTTGATGGTGCACTTCGAGCTCGAATCGCACATGCAGGCCATCGTCGGAGCCACCCTCGATGAGAAGACATTGAGCACGAAGGCGGATATCGTCCTCGAGGCGCTCCGACGGCTCGAGGCCTCGGGCGCCGACATCAGCCGTCCGGTGCTCATCGGCGACCGTCACCACGACGTGGAGGGAGCGGCCGCGCACGGGGTGCCGGTCATCTTCGCCCGCTGGGGGTTCGGCTGGCCACACGAGTCGGAAGGTGCGCAGGCCGCAGTCGATGACGTCGCGGCACTGCGCGCACTGCTCCTCGTCGAGGACGCGTAGTGCCGGAAGTCGTGACCACCGCAGCGAGCTGGGTGATTCCCGTCCTGATCGTGCTGGTTGCCGCGGCTGTCATCGCGGGGGTCTCGATCTTGTTGATTCGGCGCTCTCACCGATCGCCCGCCGCCCGCGCAGCGGCCCGCGCTGAACGCCTCGAGGCTGGCGCCGCGCTCGTCACCCTCGATGACAGCCTCGCCGAACTCGACGTCGAAATCGGGCTGACCGGCGCCCTGCACGATCAGACCGGACCCACGGGTCTCCGACGTGCGCGGATGTCGGCACAGCACGCTCGCGACGCCGCCTTCGCGGCCTACCGCGCTCTCGATGCGGCACCCACCCCGCATGAAGAGCGACGTCGCGCCCTTCGCCTCCATTCCGACGCAGACAAAGCCGCCGCAGCCGTGTTCCGCGCGCGCACCGAGCACGCCGATTGGACGCGGACCGCGGCGAGGAGAGGCAGCGACATCGACGCGGCACGCGCGCGTCTCGCATCGCTGACAGAAAGTATCGGCGACACCCATGCCCTCGTCGCTGACCTCCAGGGTCGGTTCGACGAATCCGAGTGGCTGATCGCCGCACGCGCCGCGAAGAACGCTGAGTCCAGCCTCGCCGAGGCGCGCGACCGACTCCGGGACGCAGCCGAACGGGCATCCGATCGCTCTCGTGTGGAGTTGCCCGCGCTCACCTCCGCGGAACGCGCCATGGGGCGGGCCCAAGTCGCCGCCCGTACGGTCGAGGAGGAGCACCGGCTGATCATCGAGGCATCCCGCGCGGTGCCGAGCGAGTTCGAAGCTGCGCGGGTCTCGCTCACCCTCGCCGCCGCCGCGAGGACTGCTCTCGCCGACGATGAGGCGGCGCGGCTGCGATCGAACCTCGAGCCTCTCGCGGACGAGATGTCGGCCATCGGCAAGGATGCCGCCCGCAAGCCCACGGCGACGGTTGAGGCGATCGCACTGCTGAGGGAACGGATCGACCTGGCGGCAGAGGGTGCCCGCACCACGCAGAAGCGATTGCGCGACGCCCGCACGGCCCTGCCCGGCACCCTCGCCGCCGCACGCGCCGCCATCGCGCGCGCCGAGCCCACCGCCGCCCGCGGCGTCGCGGATGCGAGGGTATTGCTGTCGACGGCACAACTCGAATTGGCCGAAGCGCGCAGCGCGGACGACCCACTGTCGGCCCTGGAAACCGCGCGGCGTTCGCTCCACCACGCCCGTGCGGCCGCCCGCGCAGCCGAGCCGACGACGTGAACCCCGCTCCGCACGGTTGGATTTCGGCGAGCGCGGGCTCGGTATCGTGAGTTCTATGGCTTTGACCGACCCCGCACCGCCGGTGACTGCCCAGACCCCAGTCATGAGATTCGTGGCTCGCATTCCGGCGACGTCGTCGATCATCGCGCTTCTGCTCATCTGCGGCGTCGCCACCGGCGCATTGTGGTCCCCGTTCACTGGCCACGCCCTATGGAACACGCTGGCCTATGGTGTCCCCGCGCTCGAAGCCGGACGCTGGTGGACCCCCGTCACAGGAACGTTCTTCATCCTGCATCCGTTGGTCTATCCGACGACGATCCTCACGTTCGTCGGGATGGCCTGGCTGGAGTGGAAGCGCGGTTCCCTCGTCGCGCTCGCCTACTTCTCCATCGGCCAACTCTTCGCGGTGCTGGCGACCTCCCTGCTGCTCGTCGTCCTCAGCTGGACCGGTTGGCCGTGGGCGGTCGCTGAGGCCGCAATGCTCGACGTAGGCCCGTCGGGGGGCACCTTTGCATGTCTGGCGGCGGCCATCGCCCTGCTCGCTCAGCCGTGGCGCGTGCGCGCGTGGGTGGCGCTCATCGCCTACGTGTTCGTCACCCTGCTCTTCTGGGGGGGCATCGCTGAACTCGAGCACCTGCTCGCTGTGGTGCTCATTCTCGTGGTCGATCGGTCGCTCAGGCCGCGACGCACCACCATGCGCGAACAACGGCTGCTCGCCTTCAGCGGCCTCGTTCTTATCGGATTAGTGGAGCTCATCTCGCTGCTGATCCCGACCGATGGCCCGTTCGGCGCGTCACAACCCGCCGCAGCGAGCTGGATAGACATCGCATTCGACCTCGTGATCATCCTGGTCGTCGGTAACGCCGTGCGTCGAGGCAAGCACTGGGCGTGGGTCGTCGCACTCATCCTCGCGATTGTGAACACCCTCGGGACCGTTTTGGGCGTCGCTCTGATCGCCCTCGTCGAAGACGGTGCGGTTCGTGCGACCGTGGAGTCCGCTGCAGCGGCGGCGCTGGCGACGTCGTTGCTGTGGGCGCTCATGCTCGTCTACCTCATCGGGGTGCGAGCGTCATTCACTGCACGCCGAAGGTCAGTGCTCGGCGATCAGCCCGCGCCGACCGTCATCGACGTGCGCGACGAGTTGCACCGCACGGGCGGCGGGACGCTGTCGTGGATGACGACCTGGAGCGACCTGTCGTACATGCGAACCACGGGCGGCATCGTGGCATACCAGAAGCACCACGGTGTCGCTCTGGCGCTCGCTGATCCGCTCGGGCCCGCCGACAGCCGTGCCGAGTCCGTGCGTGAATTCATCCACGAGTCCGAACGCGCGGGTCTCGTCCCATGTTTCTTCAGCTCGAGCGAAGCAACCCGAGACGCCCTCCCCGGCACCTGGCGAGAGATCGTGGTTGCCGACGACTCCATCGTCGATCTTCCCGGACTCGCCTTCACCGGCAAACGATGGGGTTCGGTGCGCACTTCGCTGAACAAGGCGGGCCGCGAGGGGATGACATTCCGCCTGTCCCACTTGAAGGATGAGCCGTGGGGCATCCAGCAGCAATTGCGGGCGATCTCGGAAATGTGGGTGGGCGACAAGGGTCTGCCCGAAATGGGATTCACCCTGGGAACCCTCGATGAGGCTGAGGACCCGGAGGTTCGGCTGGCTCTCGCGATCTCACCGGAGGGCAATGTCGATGGGTTCCTCTCGTGGCTGCCGGTCTACGGCGACTCCGGCGTCATCCACGGCTGGACTCTCGATCTCATGCGCCGCCGCGACGGCGGCTTCGGTCCCGTCATGGAGTACCTCATCGGGACGTCGGCGGCCCAGTTCCGAGACGAGGGCGCACAGATCATGTCGCTCTCCGGTGCGCCACTCGCTCACGATTACCCCGACGATGCCGGACCGATCTCCGCGCTCAGCGACAGGCTGGCCGAGGTGCTCGAACCGGTGTACGGCTTCCGCTCGTTGCACAAGTTCAAGGAGAAATTCCACCCGCGCTACGAGACGATGTATCTGCTCTTCCGCGACGAATCCGACCTTGCGCGCGTCGGACGTGCACTGGTGAAAGCATTCCTACCCGACGCCACGATCCGGCAGTTCGCCGATGCGGGCTTCGAGATGGTGCGCGGTAACAAGGACTAGCCGCGCCCCGCGCACCTGATCGATCGATCAGACGACGCGGATGTCCTCCGCCTGCAGGCCCTTGGGGCCCTGGGCGATCTCGAACTCGACGCGCTGGTTCTCCTCGAGCGAGCGGTAGCCGCCCGACTGGATCGCCGAATAGTGAGCGAAGACGTCAGCGCCGCCCTCGTCCGGAGCGATGAATCCGAAGCCCTTCTCAGAGTTGAACCACTTGACGGTGCCGGTGCTGGTCATGACTGCCTTACTGCTGTGTTCTGCGGGTGGTGCGCCCGCATGCTCTCTGCGTCTGCGCGACTGCGCCGACGAACAACACGCTAACGGGCTGGCGTCACACTCGTCACCCCCCGAGAAGGATGGTGACGAAAATGTTGCAGAGAGTACCGTGGTCTCGTGGGACACGTAGAGCTCCGCCATCTGGACGATGACGACATCGACGCCGTCTTCGAGATGATGCGCGATCCCGAGGCGATCGCTCGGGCGGCCTTCACCGCGGAGGATGCCAATGACCGGTCCGTCTTCGATGCCTGGCTCAGCGACAAGCGATCGAACCCCGCCGTCACCCTGCTGGTGGTCACCGAGAGCGGTGGTTTCGCCGGCACCGCGGCTGCATTCGATGTGGACGGCGACCGCGAGGTGAGCTATTGGATCGCGCGCCACGCGTGGGGCCGCGGTATCGCCACCGAAGCACTGCGACTGCTCGTCTCACGCGAAGCCGAACGCCCGCTGTTCGCGCGAGTGGCCGCGCACAACGCCGCATCCATCGCCGTGCTCGAGCACAACGGTTTCACGGAGGTCTCGCGCGATATCGCTTACGCGCCGGGTCTCGGCCGCGATGCCGAGGAGATCGTCTTCACTCTGGTCCCCGCGCTCGACGGGATTTGACGACCGCACTCAAACGAGAAGACCCCCACCCCGGCAGTCCCGGGTGGGGGTCATAATCACTCTGTGCGCGAGGGGGGATTTGAACCCCCACATCCTTTCGGACACTGGCACCTGAAGCCAGCGCGTCTACCTATTCCGCCACTCGCGCGAGACGCGGCGTACCGCGAGGTCAACCTCCAGAGGATATCACGCACTCGTGACGACGCGAGAATCGGGCAGTTCTTCCGATCCGGCCGGGCATCCACTCGTTCCCCAGCCGCGCTGACTACGATGTATCGACCGGTCCGCCTGCCAGAGGAGCCCCGTGGGACTACTTGACAGCTTCGAGAAAGGGCTCGAACGCGCCGTGAATGGCGCGTTCGCGAAGACCTTCCGCAGCGGTGTGCAACCCGTCGAGATCGCCTCGGCGCTGCGCAGCGAGCTCGACACCAAGGCCGCCGTCGTCAGCCGCGATCGCATCCTCGCCCCCAATACATTCGTCGTCCGCCTGGCGCCGGCCGATGAAGAACGCATGCTCGCCATCGGCAGCACACTCGACGACGAACTGCTCGCCCTGGTCAACAAGCACGCCAAGGCGCAGGGGTACTCGTTCGCGGGCCCGGTGACGATCTCCATCGCTCGGGACGAGCAGCTTTCGACGGGCACCGTCCGCGTCGACTCGAAGACCGCCGCCGGTCAGGTCTCCTGGCGGGGCGTCCTCGACATCGACGGCAAGCGGCATCCGCTGGTCAAGGGCCGCACGGTCATCGGTCGGGGCAGCGACGCCGACATCACGATCCCGGATGCCGGCACCAGCCGCCGCCACGTCGAGATTCTGTGGGACGGCCAGCGCGCCATGGTGCGCGACCTCGGCTCGACCAACGGCACCGAGCTCGGCGGACGAAAGATCGCCGAAGCGCCGCTGCCTCCGGACGCCACCGTACGCATCGGCCACACCGACATCGTCTTCCGGGTGCTGGCCCAAGCCGCACCGCCGGCGCCGAGCATGCCCGCCGCCGATGCGACCCGAGCGTTCACGGTGGGGGATCAGCCGTGAGTGAACTCACACTCCTGCTGCTGCGCATCGGATTCCTGGTGCTGCTGTGGTTCTTCGTCTTCGCCGTGGTCTACTCTCTGCGCGCAGATCTGTTCGGCGTCAAAGTCCGCAAGATGCCAGAACCCGCCCCGGCGGCGGCCGCACCCTCCGGTAAGCCCAGCGACGCCACTGTCCCCGTGGCGCCGATCGTCGCGGCGAAAGCCGTCACCAAGCCGCCCACCGGCCCGCAGAAGGCCACCACCGATGCTGTGTCGCGCATCGTCATCACGAGCGGACCGAAGGCGGGCCTCGAGTTGCCGCTGGGCTCCGAACCGTTGACGATCGGACGCTCGAGCGAGTCCGGACTCGTCATCCGCGACGACTACACCTCCAGCCACCACGCCCGCCTGGTCCTGTGGGGCGACCAGTGGATGATCCAGGACCTCGATTCCACAAACGGCAGTTGGCACAACGGCATCCGTGTGTCCACCCCGGCGCCCGTCCTCGTCGGCGCACCCATCAAGGTCGGCGCAACGACGTTCGAGCTGCGAAAGTAGCCGGGCGCCTATGGTCTTTCAGGGCTCCAGCACCGCCATCTCCCATACCGGCAAGGTGCGCTCGAACAACCAGGACTCCGGGTACTCGGGATCGAACCTGTTCGTCGTCGCCGACGGAATGGGCGGCCATGCCGGCGGAGACGTCGCCTCGAGCCTCGCGGTGCACCGACTACAGCAGCTCGACGAGCCCTTTCCGTCGCCGGCCGCTGCCGAGCTGGCACTGCGCGATGCCATCGGCGACGCCGCGATCGAGCTGATCGACACCGTCAGCATTCGCCCCGAGCTCGCGGGCATGGGCACCACCGTCAGCGCACTGATGATGGTGGACGAATACGCCGTGATCGCCCACATCGGCGACTCGCGCATCTACCTCTACCGAGACGGCGCCCTCACTCAGATCACCACCGATCACACCTTCGTGCAGCGCCTCGTCGATTCGGGACGCATCACCCCCGAAGAGGCGCGCTACCATCCGCGCCGATCCGTCCTCATGCGGGTGCTCGGCGATATGGACCCCAATCCCGAGGTCGACACTTTCATCATGCCGACCCAGGATGGCGACCGCTGGTTGCTGTGCTCCGATGGTCTGTGCGGGGTTGTGGACGATACGCACACCGCCAAGGCGATGGGGTTGGGATGGCCTCCCGGGCGCACCGCCGATAACCTCCTCAAACAGGCTCTCGACGGCGGCGCCCCCGACAACGTCACGATGGTCCTCGTCGATGTCGGTGGTCAGCATCCCGTCTTCAGTGGCACGCCCACCATCGTCGGCTCGGCGTCCAACCCGCTGGGCATCGAGGTTCCCGCCGCGCGCGCGGGTCGCTCGAGCTGGCTGCACCCTGGTCGCGGAGCCGCCAATGAGCCGTCGCACTTCGAACCCGCGCCGGAGTTCCTCGAAGAGCTGATCGAGGAGGATCGTCGCCGCGCACGCCGCCGCCGCATCGCCTGGATCGCCGGATTGGTCCTTATCCTCGTCGCCCTGGCTGTGGCGGTGTTCGCCGCCTACAACTGGACCCAGACCCGCTATTTCGTGGGGACGGACGACGACTCCGTCGTCATCTACCGAGGAGTCCAACAGGACATCGGTCCGATTTCGCTGTCCTCGGTCGAAGAAGAGACCGGCATCCAACTCTCGACACTTCCGATGTACAAGGTGCTCGCGCTCATCGACACGATCTCGGTCTCCTCCCTCGAAGAGGCGCACAACATCGTCGACAACCTCGTCCCGGCGGGGAGCGCACCATGAGCGCCCCGCCGATCGATACCGACACCTCCGTCATCAAGGCGCTGAAGAAGCTCCGGATGCCGCAGACCCAGCGCAACCGTGAGCTGGGCCTGCTGATCTTCGCCTTCGTCATCACCGGCGGCGCGCTCGCCCTGGTGCAACTCGGCGCGCTCGGCGAACTCGAGCCCGACGTGCTCTTCTATGCCGGCGGACTGATCGTCCTCGTCCTCGCCCTGCACATCGTGCTGCGTTTGCGAGCGCCCTCGGCAGACTCGTTCGTCGTGCCCATCGCGACAGTGCTCTCGGGCCTCGGTCTCGCGATGATCTACCGCATCGACCTGCACTGGGAGAGCGAGGGGTGGGAGGCGCTGTCCCTCCGACAGCTCGTGTGGTGCGCGATCGCGCTCGTCGGCGCGATCCTGATCGTGCTCTTCCTGCGCAACTACCGGGTGCTCTTCCGCTACACCTACGTGTTCGGCTTCGTGGGCGTCGCGTTGTTGCTGCTTCCCTTCGTCCCTGGCCTCGGAACAAACGCGAACGCCGCGGTGTGGGTATCCATCGGAGGATTCTTCTCGTTCCAGCCGGGCGAGTTGGCGAAAATCGCCCTGGCCATCTTCTTCGCGGGTTATCTCGTGCGCACGCGCGAAGCGCTCACCTCGGTCGGCACCAAATTCCTTGGAATCACGTGGCCACGCGCTCGTGAGCTCGGCCCGCTGCTCGTGGTCTGGCTCGTTTCGCTCGGGATCATCGTGCTCCAGCGCGACCTCGGCACGGGCCTGCTCATCTTCGGCATGTTCATCGCGATGCTCTACGTCGCCACGGGAAAGACGAGCTGGGTCGTCATCGGGCTCGTACTCGCGGTGGCCGGTGCGCTCATCGCATCTCAAGTGCTCACCTACGTCGGCTGGCGGTTCCAGAACTGGCTGGATGCCTTCAACCCCGAGGTCATCGCGCGCGACGGCGGAAGCTATCAGCTCGTCAACGGCATCTTCGGGCTCGGCCAGGGCGGCCTCCTCGGCACCGGTCTGGGTGAGGGTCGCCCGTACATGACGCCGCTCTCGCAGAGCGACTACATCTTCCCGAGTCTCGGCGAAGAACTCGGGCTGATCGGCGTCTTCGCCATCCTCTGCCTCTACATGGTGTTCACCAGTCGCGGCATCCGCATCGGCCTCGCCGGTCAAGACGACTTCGGCAAACTGCTCGCGACCGGCCTGTCGTTCACGATCGCACTGCAGGTGTTCATCATGGTCGGCGGTGTCACACGGCTGATCCCGCTGACGGGACTGACGACGCCGTTCCTCGCCGCCGGCGGCTCGTCCCTCGTGGCGAACTGGCTGATCGTGGCGATTCTGCTGCGCATCAGCGATGCCGTCCGATCGCGCCCACGGGTGGTGATCGGATGACCAAGGAATTACGTCGCCTCAGCTTCGTGATGCTCGCCATGTTCGTCGCGCTCTTCATGGCGACCAGCTGGATTCAGGTCGTTCAAGCGGAGGCGTTGTCGAAGAATCCCGAGAACCGTCGCGCACTGTACGACTCGTTCGAAGTGCAACGCGGATCGATCATCGCGGGCTCCGCCGTGATCGCCTCCTCGGTGCCCAGCGACGATGTCTACGCGTGGCAGCGGCAGTACGTCGACCCCCTCATGTGGGCTCCGGTCACCGGCTATATGAACCCGGTCCTCGGCTCGGCGACGGCACTCGAGCAGGCCATGAACGGTGCACTCTCGGGCACCGACGAATCCCAGTTCCTCGCTCGCGTCGAACGCATTTTCACCGGCCAGAAGCCGCGCGGCTCCAACGTGCTCGTCACGATCGACCCCGCGATCCAGCAAGTGGCCTTCGACGCCCTCGGTGACTACGAAGGTGCCGTCATCGCGATCGAGCCGAGCACGGGCAGGATCATCGCGATGGTGACGAGCCCGAGCTACGACACGAACGCCCTGGCCTCCCACGATGCGAAAGCCGTCGAGGCGACCTACGAGGCGCTGGTCGCCGATGCGAACCAGCCGCTGATCAACCGCGCGATCGGCGGTGACCTCAACCCTCCGGGATCCACCTTCAAGCTCGTCGTCGCCTCCGCAGCACTCGCCTCCGGCAAGTACACGCCCGAATCCACGTTCCCGAACCCGGCGCAGTGGACGTTCCCCGAGTCCAGCAACGTGCTGCACAACTTCGATCAGGGCACGTGTGGACCCGGCGAGACGGTCACCCTCGCCGATGCGCTTCGGTTGAGCTGCAACATTCCCATGGCCGAGTTGGCCGTGGAACTCGGCGACGACGCCATCCGCGCGCAAGCGGAGAAGTACGGCTTCAACTCCTCGTTCACCATGCCACTCGTCTCGACGCCGTCGATCTACCCGCCTGGGCTCAACGATCCGCAAACAGCGTTGACGGGCTTCGGCCAGGGCAAGGTCCAGGCAACGCCGCTGCAGATGGCGATGGTGTCCGCCGGTATCGCCAACGATGGCGTCGTGATGAATCCGCAGCTGGTGAACTCGGTCGTCGCCCCCGACCTCACGGTTCAGCAGAAATTCGATCCGTCGCCATACGGCACGGCTCTGAGCAAAGATCTCGCAGAGGAGATGAAGACGATGATGGTCGCCAATGTCAGTAACGGCGCCGCGAGCGGTGCAAGAATAGACGGCGTGGACGTCGCCGGTAAGACCGGCACCGCCGAGCACGGTCCGAATGATCCGTACACGTTGTGGTTCACCGGCTTTGCCCCGGCAGAAGACCCGAAAGTGGCTGTCGCTGTGATGGTCGAAAACGGTGGTGGGCTCGGTCAAGCCGGCACGAGCAGCGGGATCGCGGCCCCCATCGCGAAAAAAGTCATTGAGGCGGTGCTGGGCGAATGAGACCGACACAGGGTGTCAGCTTCGGTGGACGATACGAGCTTGAGTCACGTATCGCCATCGGCGGAATGGGCGAGGTCTGGGAAGCCACCGACCACGTCATCGGCCGTACCGTTGCGATCAAGATCCTCAAAGACGAATACATGGGGGATCCCGGATTCCTCGAGCGTTTCCGCGCTGAGGCGCGCCACGCCGCGCTCGTCAACCACGAGGGAATCGCCAGCGTCTTCGATTACGGCGAGGAGAACGGCAGCGCGTTCCTCGTCATGGAACTCGTGCCCGGTGAGGCGCTGTCCACGATCCTCGAACGCGAGGGATCACTGTCGACCGACAAGACCCTCGATATCGTCGCGCAGACTTCCCTCGCCCTGCAGGCGGCGCACTCCGCGGGCCTGGTCCACCGCGACATCAAGCCGGGGAACCTGCTGATCACGCCCGATGGACGGGTGAAGATCACCGACTTCGGGATCGCCCGCATCGCCGACCAGGTGCCCCTGACGGCAACCGGCCAGGTGATGGGCACGGTGCAGTACCTCTCGCCTGAGCAGGCGTCCGGACACCCGGCGTCGCCTGCCACCGACATCTATTCGCTCGGAATCGTGGCCTACGAGTCCGTCGCTGGAAAGCGGCCGTTCACGGGCGAATCGCAAGTCGCGATCGCGATGGCGCAGATCAACGAGCAACCGCCGCCACTTCCGCCGACTGTCGCCGACCCCGTCCAGAAGCTGATCTTCGCGATGATCGCGAAGAAGCCGGACGAACGGCCGGCCTCTGCCAGCGCCGTCGCCCGCGCGTCCAGCGCACTGCGCCGCGGTGATTTGGATGCCGCTCACGCCGCCGTTCCCATGATCGCGCTCGCCGCGATGGCGACCGACGACGTCACCCGGCTCTTGACCTCACCGAACGATGTCGACGATCCGACGCAGTTGATGCCGACGACGACACCGGTGCCTCTGGGGGACGACGAGGCGGAAGAGAAGAAGCGGAGCCCCTGGACGTGGCCGCTCATCGCGCTGATCATCCTGCTCTTGCTCGTCCTCGGCGGAACCCTGTGGGCCGTCCTCGCCGGCCAGGGCGCCGCCGAGCCCGATCCATCGACCAGCTCTGCCACCCCCTCATCCGCGGCGCCGACGACCCCAAGCGAAACCCCCGCTCCCGAACCGACGAGTGTGAACATCGACACCCTGGGCCTTACGGGGATGGCGTGCGACGCGGCCAAGCAGACGGCCGAGGACGCCGGCCTCACCAAAGTGTCGTGCGTGCTCGGAGACGCCGCGGGAACAGCGGACCAGGAGAACACGGTGTACCGCGTTGAGCCGCAGGCGAACGTCGACTTCGACCAGGAAGTGACACTGACCTACTACGGGCCGGTCACCCCGATCGGATCTCCCACGTCGGCCGCCGAGATCAGGCTCGATGGCGAGACCCAGACCACTCCCGAAGTCGAGGCGACGAAGAACGCCTACTTGTACTGGCAGAGCTTCCAGTGCCCCTCTGGCACCGGATCGGCCACCGCCTACAACATGAAGGTGACCAACGGCGTCTTCACGATCAATGGCTCCACCGCTGCATCGTTCGGCATCCAGGATCAGGGGCCCAGTGCCGAGATCCTCGTCGACGACAAGCAGGGTTCGCAGCTGCAGGTGACCTACACCGTCACCTGCGACGGCGGGGCCGGCGGTGCGCGCGAATCCGGTGCGTCACCGGTGGCGCAGGCGACGATCGTCCCCGCGACCCCCGCAGCGGACTCGACAACGGCACCGTAACGGGTCAGCGCCGGAGTCACGGCCGCAGTCGGATAGGCTGGATTCGTCCAGCCCAGGGGGAGAAGTGTCAGCAGAGCCGCGCGTGCTTTCCGGCCGCTACCGCATCGAAGAACTCATCGGGCGGGGCGGCATGGCCAGCGTGTACCGGGGCTACGATCAAACCCTCGGCCGTCCTATCGCGGTGAAGGTCCTCAAGCGCGAACTCGCCGTGGACAGTGCGTTTCGCACCCGCTTCCGCCTCGAGGCACAGGCCGCGTCGCGGATGGCACACGCGTCCATCGTTCGCGTCTACGACGCGGGTGAGGATGTCGAGACCGATGCCGACGGCTCGTCGCACCCCGTTCCGTTCATCGTCATGGAACTGGTCACGGGCCACCTGCTCAAGGACATCATCTCCGAAGGTCCCGTCCCGGTCTCGGACTCGATCCGCTACCTCGACGGCATTCTCGAAGCGCTGGAATACTCGCATCGCGCCGGCGTGGTGCACCGCGATATCAAGCCCGGCAACGTCATGGTCACCGAAGCGGGCCAGGTCAAAGTCATGGACTTCGGCATCGCTCGGGCAGTCTCCGACTCGTCCTCGACGGTCGCCGAAACCACCGCGATCATCGGCACCGCCAGCTACTTCTCGCCCGAGCAGGCCAAGGGTGAACCCGTCGATGCACGCGCCGATCTGTACTCCGCCGGTGTCGTCCTTTACGAACTGCTGACCGGCCGCACTCCGTTCCGCGGCGAGTCACCGGTCGCCGTCGCGTACCAGCACGTCAGTGAAACACCCATCCCGCCGACCGAGATCGTCGAGACCGTGCCGAGGGCTCTGGATGCCGTCGTGCTCCGCGCCTTGGCGAAGGATCCCTTCCAGCGCTACCAGGATGCCGCCTCGTTCCGACGAGCCCTCGACGCAACGATCGACGGCCGTGCGCCCAGCAAGCGACAGGTGGGAACCCTCACCAGCGAGCTGTACGGCCCCAACCCGCGCGCCGCCGCCGAAACGGCACGGTCGCTGCGCCAGCTGAGCACCGATACGACCATGCGACGCACGCAGTCGGGCCCGCCCGTCGCGTGGATCTGGACCGGCGTGGCCGTCCTTGCCGTGCTCCTCATCTCCGTCCTCATCTGGGTCTTGGCTGTCCGGCAGCCGGTGGACGTCCCCTCAACCGGTGTGCAGGTTCCCGACGTGTCGGACATGACATGGGAGAAGGCCAACACCGTCCTCGCTGACGCGGAACTGCAAGGTTTCCAAGTCGACGAGCAGAACGATGTGGTCGCCGTCGGCAACGTCATCCGGACGGATCCGACAGCCGGCACGTCGGTGGCCGAGGGCCAGCAGATCAAGGTCTACGTCTCGACGGGCCAGGAGATGGCGCAAGTGCCGGTCGTCCAAGGATTGACGCGTGCGGATGCGACCGCTGCCCTCACCGGCGCCGGCCTGCAGTTGGGTGCCGTCGCGTCGCGCAACGATCCATCGCTGGTGGCCGACACGGTCATCAGCGGTGACCCGGAAGCCGGCACCGAAGTGGCCAAGGGCACAGCGGTCAATCTGACCGTCGCCAGCGGCAAGGTCACGCTCGTCGATGTCCGCGGTTACACCGTCGACGCGGCGACGCGCGAGCTCCAATCCGACGCCATGCAGCTGACCGCCGAAGTCATCGAGGATCCAGCGTGCACCGCGAGCGCGGGGGCTCAGGTCGTCGCCACGCAGTCCCTGGCACCGGGAGACGTGCCGATCCATTCCACCGTGCAACTCACCGTCTGCACGGGCGCATAGATCACCTCAGGCCGAGGAGCCCCGGCCTGGATGCAGTTCGTCTCCGCGCGCCGCGGCGCCGGAGAAGCCGACGAGTTCGAGCCAGTTGCCGAGCAGTCGATGACCGCCCTCGGTGAGCACGCTTTCGGGGTGGAATTGCACGCCCCACATCGGCAACGTCCGGTGCGCGATGCCCATGATCGTCCCTGCCCTCGTGCGCGCCGTGACGAGCAACTCCGCCGGCACGGTCTCCGGCTCGATCGCGAGTGAGTGATACCGGGTCGCGGTGAAGGGGTCGGGGAGACCCGCATAGAGCGCGCTGCCATCGTGCTGCACGAGCGAGGTCATCCCGTGCATCAGTTCCGGAGCCGTCGATATACTCGCGCCGTACGCCTCCGCGATGGCCTGGTGTCCCAGACAGACGCCGAGAAGCGGTATGCCGCGGTCGGCAGAAGCCTTCACGATCTCGATGGATGCACCCGCGGCCGCTGGCCGGCCGGGGCCGGGGGAGATGAGTACGCCGGAGAAGCCCTTGATCGCGGCAGCGGCATCCGGGATCTCGTCGGACTCGACGAGCTCGGTCGGAGCGCCGAGTTGGTGAAGGTAGCCCACAAGGGTGTGGACGAAGCTGTCGTGGTTGTCGACCACAAGCACCGGGGCAGGCATCTTCGACCTCAACCGATGGTCGAATCCTGCGGGGTGATCAGCGCGGAAACCCAGGGGAACACGTAGACGAAGAGTCCGTAGAGGACGGCCACCGCGAGAACCAGAAGAATGAGCACGCGAAGCCACCACGCGCCGGGGAGGATTCGCCAGAGTGCGCTGTACATCAGGCGGCTCCCGCCTCGGTCAGGGATGCCGGTGCCCCAGCATCGCGCGGCGTGAAGCTCTCGAACAGCGTGTAGGCGATGATGCGCTCGAGCATATTGAACTTCGGCGCACAACTGGTCAGGGTCAGGTACTGCCCGTCGGCGCTCAGGTCGGCGCGTTGCGGGACGGGGAGGAGAACATCGACCTGCGACGCCTGCACGTACTCGAGATTGCGGAAGCGATAGGTGTACCACCCGTCCGCGGTCTCGATGACGACGGCATCACCGACGACGAGCTGATCGATGGGATCGAAGGGTGCACCGGAGGTCCAGCGGTGAGCAGCGACTGCCATGTTGCCGACCTCGCCGGGCATCGCAGAATCGGGATAGTGCCCGATTTCGCCGGCGTCCAAGATGTCTGGCCGCGTCACGCCGCCGGCGAGTTTGAAGGTCCATGCCGGTCCGAAGCGAGGGACGTGCATGACGCCGAAGACCTCACCGTGCGCCGGTTGTGCCAGGACGGGGGCGGGCACCGCCGCGGGAGCCGTGGGCTCGGGGTCTGCGACCTGAGGAGTGGGCGCCGCGGTCGGTGGATTGGTCGGGCCGGACTCAGCCCACGACTCCGATAACGCTGCAGCCTCCGCGGTCTTCTGCGAGCTGATGATCGCGTCGCCGATCCACAGTTGCCAGGTCACGAACAGGAGGGTGAGAACTCCCGCCGTGATGAGGAGTTCACCGAGCACACCGGCGACGGACGCGCGCCGACGCGGACGTCTGCGCGGTCGCTGCGCAACGGTCTCTCCCGCGCTGTCCGCGCCGCTGCCCTGGTCCACATCGGGAGTCTAACCATCCCCTCCTGACACTCGCCTGGCAAGTGGAATCGCAGGTTGGCGGGTAGAATCGTCGCATGGCACGGTCAGGCAAAGGCGACGAACCGCTCGTAGAGCGCACCGAGGGCGAAGCAGCCCCGAATCCGGTGTGGTTCAAGCCCATCATGTTGGGTCTCATGATCGTGGGACTCGTCTGGGTTCTCGTCTTCTACCTCAGCGGTTCGAACTACCCGATTCCGGAAATCGGCGCGTGGAACCTCGTCATCGGCTTCGGTATCGCCTTCGTCGGTTTCCTCATGACGACCCGCTGGCGCTAGTCGTAGTTACACCGGTGTAATTCATCCCCAGTTGGGGATGAACCTGTGGATAACTTTTCGGATGCCGTGGGTAATAGTCTGAGCGCATGCTCTCGCTCACATCCAACACAGACCCCGATGTCGTCAATCCGTTGATGTACCAGTGGCCCCTGGTAACGGTATTGATCATGATCGGCGTCGCCATCATCGTCTGCCTGATGCTCTGGTTGATCATCTACAGCGCAGTACGCGCCGCGCTCAGCTCATACGCTGCGAGACAGGCGAACCGCCCGATCGGGTAGGTCCCACTCAGCCGTAGATGGCGAGTGGCACCAACAACAGCAGGACCATGACGGCCGTCAGGCCGATCAGGAGCCACATCTGCGTACGCTGCTGACGGATCGCTCGCGTACGCGCGAAGATCAGGCCGACAAGTGACCCGACGACCAGCCCGCCGATGTGCGCTTGCCACGACACCTGCACTGCGCCGGCGCCACCACCGAACAGGCCGCCGATCAACGGCGTCAGCGTGATGACCAGGTTGATCCCGAGCACGATCGCGATGCCGGTGATGTTCGCACCGATATGCCTGCCGATGACCAGCAGAGCTCCGAACAAGCCGAAAATGGCGCCCGAAGCGCCGATGACCGGTGTGCCGAATCCGAAGAGGACGATGAACACCGAGCCACCGAGCCCGCTGAGCAGGTAGAGCACGAGGAAGCGGGTGCGCCCCAGCAGTGGCTCGAGGTTTCGCCCGATCATCCACAACGCGAGCATGTTCAACCCGACATGGGCGAATCCCGAGTGGACGAGCAGAACCGTGAACAGACGCCATGGCTCGAAATGACCACTGAGCCCCGGGTACAGATAGGGCGCGAACATGCTCAATTCGTTCTGCACGATCGCGCCGAAGCCCGGGATCAACTGCAACAGGAAGACGAAGCCGGTCAGCCCCATGATCGAGTAGGTCATGATGGGGCGCGAGCTGTGTGTCCGCACCGTGCTGCGCCGCGCGCGCGGCATCCGCTTCACCGACGCTTGCGCGCCCTTCTGCTGCTCCGCCAGGCACTCCGGGCAGATGACGCCGACCGGCATCTGTGTCTGGCACTCCGGGCAGATCGTCCGCAGACACCTCTGACAGAGCACGAAGCTCTGCCGCTCGGGATGCCGATAGCAGAAGTTCTCCGGATTGCTCCGGAACTCGGTATTGCCGCTCACAAGCCTGCGCTAGAGCGCGGCGATGTCGATCGACTCGATGACGACGGGCTCGATCGGGCGGTCGCCGGCAGCCGTCGGGACCTTCGCGATCGCGTCGACCACGGCGCGTGAGTCGTCATCGGCGACCTCGCCGAAGATCGTGTGCTTGCCCTGCAGCCACGGAGTCGGATCGGTCGTGATGAAGAACTGCGAGCCGTTGGTTCCGCCGGGCTTGCCGGTGATCGCATTGCGGCGAAGGCCCGCGTTGGCCATCGCCAGAATGTAGGGCTTCGCGAAGTTCAGCTCGGGGCTGATTTCGTCGTCGAAGTTGTATCCGGGGCCGCCGACGCCCTGGCCGAGGGGGTCGCCACCCTGGATCATGAAGTTCGGGATGATGCGGTGGAAGATGACGCCGTTGTACAGCGGGCCCTCGCCAGGCTTGCCTGTGGCGGGGTCGGTCCACTCACCAGAGCCATCGGAAAGTCCCGTGAAGTTCTTGACCGTGCGCGGCGCGTGGTCGCCGAAAAGATTGACGACGATGTCGCCGTGATTGGTGTGAATCGTCGCAACTGCGGTGTGAAGAGGCATGCTTGTTATTCTCGCACCTGTCAACCCCTCGCACGGCCCACCTGGTCTGGCAAGATAGAGGGAAACGTCCCCACGAATGGGAGGGCCCCATGGCCATCAGCCGTAAGCGTAAGAAGGAACTTCGCAAGCTCCAGAACCAGGCGACCACGCTCTGGGAGTCGCAGCAGGTCCTATTGAACCAGGCCAATGAGGTCGCGCGTGAAGCGGGACGTCAGTTGGGCAAGCTCAACACCGAGCACGTAGTGCCCGCCGTGCACGGGACGTACGACAAGTACGCCGCGCCCTACGTCGACAAGGGTGTGTCCGCGTCGCGCAGGGCCTACAACCAGGGTTTGATCCCGGCCGCAGGTGCCGTCGTCGGCTCGGCGCTCTCCGTCCTCGATGCGGCCAACGACAAGCGCGCACGCCTCGCCGCGGGTCGCGGGTTCGGCTCGGTCGATTACGCCGCACTGTCCAAGAGCGCAGAGAAGTACGGCAAGCAGGCCACGAGGAAGTTCCAGGGCCTCGCCGCCGTCCCCGAGCCCAAGGCCGGCATCGGTGCGGGTGGTGTGATCGCGATCATCCTCGGAGCCGCAGCCGCGCTCGGCGTGCTGTACGCCGCGTGGCAGACGCTGCGTGCCGATGACGAGCTGTGGGTCGCCGACGACCCGCTGCGCGCCCCCGACGCCTGATCGAGAACATGACGGACCCGACGGCGCGTGTGCGTGCCGCCGCATCCGAGCGCGGACTGGCGATAGAGATTCGAGAACGGCCGGCGGCCCACAGCCTTGTGGAAGCTGCCGGCCTTCTTGGTATCCAGCCGGCGGACATCGTCAAGACGCTCGTGGTGAAGCGCAGTGACGATACGTATCTGTTCGCGCTGATTCCCGGCGACCGGTCGATCTCGTGGCCGAAGCTGCGTGCTGTCGTGGGGGTGAACAAGCTGCGCTTGCCCGAGCCGGAACTCGCCCTCGCAGCGACCGGATACGAACGCGGAACAATCGTGCCGCTCGGGAGCACCACCGCGTGGCCGGTGTTCGCCGACGCCTCCATCGTGGGCCGGCGTATCGCGATGGGTGCCGGCGCGCACGGCTACAGCCTGTTCGTCGACGCGGACGCCCTCATCGCCGCCTACGGCGCGACGGTGGCGGATATCTCAGCCTGACCCGGCGTCTGACGCCGAGGGAACGAATGAGGCGGCCGTCCAGTGGACGACCGCCTCTCTTTGTGGAGCCTAGGAGATTCGAACTCCTGACATCCTGCTTGCAAAGCAGGCACTCTACCAACTGAGTTAAGGCCCCTTACGGGATGGATCTGTGGGGCTACCAGGACTTGAACCTGGGACCTCTTCATTATCAGTGAAGCGCTCTAACCGCCTGAGCTATAGCCCCGTTTTCGACGACTTCAGGTGCCGTCAACCTCCAAGACTTTACCCGACACCGACCCGTTTTTACTAATTGCCGTCTTCTCGACTAGTTGGAGGTGAATCCGACGAGCAATCCGCCGGTGATCTTGACCATCAGGTTGTAGATGCCGGCGACGACCGCGCCGAGCACCGTCACGACGATGAGGTTCAGGATCGCCACGATTGCGGCGAACGCCATCACCTGAGCCAGGCTCAAGAAAGCCGCAATCGAGAAGCTGCCGTCCGAGAACGCAATGAAGAACTCATCCACCTTGTCGATCAGCCCTGTGGTGTCCAGCACCATGTAGACCAGGAAGACCGCGACGACCGTCACGACGGCGAGGGCCACCGCTGCCAGGAAAGACAGCTTCACGGCAGACCAGAAGTCCACGTAGACCAGGCGCAGGCGCACCTGCTTGGAGCTGGTCTTACTCGAGGACTTCTTGGCGAGCTTGTCGGCTACGGTGCTCATGCGTCGGTACTACTCTCTCCGGGGATCTCGGTGCTCACAGGCGAATCTGTCTCGCCTGTTTCGGCATCGTCGGATGCCGCAGCTTCGGCGGCTTCGGTCAGGCCGCGCTCACCGTTGCGTGCGATCGCAAGGATGCGGTCGTCATCGTCAGGTCGGGCGAACACGACACCCATGGTGTCACGGCCCTTGGCAGGGACCTCGGCCACGGAGGAGCGTACCACCTTGCCGCTGGCAAGGACCACCAAGACCTCGTCCTCCTCGGACGCGATGAGACCGCCCGCCAGCACGCCGCGATCGACGTTCAGCTTGGCCACCTTGATGCCCAGGCCACCTCGCGTCTGACTGCGATATTCGGTGATCGAGGTGCGCTTCGCGTAGCCACCCTCGGTGACGACGAAGACATAGCCCTCTTCGCTGACGACGGATGCCGACAGCAGGCTGTCGTCGCCGCGGAACGACATTCCCTTGACGCCCTCGGTCGAGCGTCCCATCGGACGCAGGGCATCGTCGGTGGCGGTGAACCGCAGCGACATGCCGAGTCGGCTGATGAGCAGGATGTCTTCACCCTCGTCGACGAGCATGGCCGAGACGACCTCGTCGCCGTCCTCTTCGTCGGCGCCGCGGAGCCTGATGGCGATGACACCGCCCTGGCGGTTCGTGTCGTAATCGGTGAGGCGCGTCTTCTTGACCAGGCCCGCACGCGTCGCGAGCACCAAGTAGGTCGCAACGCTGTAGTCGCGGATGTCGAGGATCTGCGCGATCTCTTCACCGGGCTGCAGGGCAAGCAGGTTTGCGACGTGCTGACCCTTCGCGTCACGACCGGCCTCGGGGACTTCGTAGCCCTTCGAGCGATAGACGCGGCCCTTCGTTGTGAAGAACAGCAGCCAGTGGTGGGTCGTCGTCACGAAGAAGTGCTCGACAACGTCATCGGCGCGCAACTGTGCACCCTTGACGCCCTTGCCACCACGGTGCTGCGACCGGTAGTTGTCGCTGCGCGTCCGCTTGATGTAGCCATCGCGGGTGACGGTGACGACCATCTCCTCTTCGGGGATGAGGTCTTCGACCGACATGTCACCGTCGAATCCATGCAGGATGTGCGTGCGACGCTCGTCGCCGAACTTCTCGACGATGCCGATCAGCTCTTCGCGGATGATGGTGCGCTGACGCAGCGGGTCGCCGAGGATGTCGAGGTAGTCGGCGATGCGCGCTTCGATCTCGGTCGCCTCGTCGATGATCTTCTGACGCTCGAGGGCCGCCAGCCGGCGAAGCTGCATATCGAGGATGGCCTGGGCCTGCACATCATCGATGTCGAGCAGTTCCTGCAGCCCGGTGTTGGCTTCGGCGACGGTGGGCGACCGGCGGATGAGGGCGATGACCTCGTCCAGCGCATCGAGCGCCTTGAGGTACGCGCGCAGGATGTGCATGCGCTCTTCGGCCTTGCGCAGCCGGAAGCGAGTGCGCCGGACGATGACGTCGATCTGGTGGTCGACCCAGTGGGTGATGAACCCATCGAGCGCGAGGGTGCGTGGCACGCCATCGACGATGGCAAGCATGTTGGCGCCGAAGTTCTCCTGGAGCTGGGTGTGCTTGTACAGATTGTTCAGCACGACCTTCGCCACGGCATCGCGCTTGAGCACAATGACCAGGCGCTGTCCGGTGCGGTCGCTCGTCTCGTCGCGGATGTCGGCGATACCCGTGAGCTTGCCGTCCCGTGCGAGGTCACGGATCTTCGCCGCGACGTTGTCGGGGTTGACCTGGTAGGGAAGCTCGGTGATGACCAGGCAGGTGCGACCCTGGATCTCCTCGACGTTGACGATGGAGCGCATCGTGATCGACCCGCGGCCGGTGCGCTGTGCATCACGGATGCCCCGGGATCCGAGGATCTGAGCTCCGGTCGGGAAATCGGGACCGGGGATGCGGAGCATGAGTGCTTCGAGCAGCTCTTCGCGCGTGGCATCGGGGTTTTCGAGTGCCCACAGGGCACCGTCGGCCACTTCGCGCAGATTGTGCGGCGGGATGTTCGTCGCCATACCGACCGCGATGCCGACGGAGCCGTTCACGAGCAGGTTCGGGAAGCGGGCGGGCAGCACGACGGGCTCTTGCGTGCGGCCGTCGTAGTTGTCCTCGAAATCGACGGTCTCCTCGTCGATGTCGCGCACCATTTCGAGCGCCAACTGCGCCATCTTGGTCTCGGTGTATCGGGGCGCCGCCGCGCCCATGTTTCCAGGGGACCCGAAGTTGCCCTGGCCGTCGGCGAGCGGGTAGCGCAGCGACCACGGCTGGACGAGACGGACGAGTGCGTCATAGATCGCGGTGTCACCGTGCGGGTGGTACTGACCCATGACCTCGCCGACGACGCGCGCACACTTCGAATAGGCCTTGTCGGGACGGTAGCCACCGTCGTACATCCCGTAGATCACCCGGCGATGCACGGGCTTGAGTCCGTCTTCAACGCGCGGGAGCGCACGGCCCACGATGACGCTCATCGCGTAGTCGAGGTAGCTCCGCTGCATCTCGACCTGAAGGTCGACCTGGTCGATGTTGCCGTGGGTGTAGCCGGCGGGAAGACCCGGGCGTTGTTCGTCAGTCATGTTCTCTCAGTTCCGTGTCTGTGCGCCGGATCAGATGTCCAGGAAGCGCACGTCCTTGGCATTTCGCTGGATGAAGCCACGGCGGGCCTCGACGTCTTCGCCCATGAGCACCGAGAAGATCTCGTCGGATGCCGCGGCGTCATCGATCGTCACCTGGCGAAGCGTGCGGGTATCGGGGTTCATCGTGGTCTCCCACAGTTCCTTGGCGTTCATCTCGCCGAGTCCCTTGTAGCGCTGCACGCCGTTGTCCTTCGGGATCCGCTTGCCGCTCGCGAGGCCGGCTTCCATCAGGGCGTCGCGCTCACGGTCGCTGTAGACGTACTCGTGCTCGGCGTTGGTCCACTTGAGGCGGAACAGGGGCGGCATCGCGAGGTACACGTACCCGGCTTCGATGAGTCCGCGCATGTAGCGGAACAGCAGGGTGAGCAGCAGGGTGGTGATGTGCTGGCCGTCGACATCGGCATCCGCCATGAGCACGATCTTGTGGTACCGCGCCTTTTCGACCATGAAATCTTCGCCGACGCCCGCGCCGAAGGCGGCGATCATCGCCTGGATCTCGTTGTTGCCGAGTGCGCGGTCGAGCCGCGCCTTCTCCACGTTCAGGATCTTCCCGCGCAGCGACAGGATCGCCTGGCGCTCAGGGTCACGCCCGCTGACGGCGGAGCCACCTGCGGAATCACCCTCGACGAGGAAGATCTCGCTGATCGACGGGTCCTTGCTCGTGCAGTCCTTCAACTTGTCGGGCATCGACGCCGACTCGAAAACGCTCTTGCGTCGAGCGGTCTCGCGCGCCTTGCGTGCGGCCATCCGCGCCGAGGCTGCATCGATCGCCTTGCGCACGACGTTCTTGGCCTGCACCGGGTTTCGCCCGAACCAATCGCCGAGTTGATCGCCGACGACCTTCTGCACGAAGGCTTTCGCTTCGGTATTGCCGAGTTTGGTCTTCGTCTGGCCTTCGAACTGCGGTTCTGACAGCTTGACGGAGAGGACCGCCGTGAGGCCCTCGCGGATGTCGTCACCGGTCAGGTTGTCGTCCTTCTCCTTGAGAAGGCCCTGCGCCCGGGCGTACTTGTTCACGAGAGCCGTCAATGCGGCACGGAATCCCTCTTCGTGGGTTCCTCCCTCGTGCGTGTTGATGGTGTTGGCGAACGTGAAGACGTTCTCGGTGTAGCCCGTTGTCCACTGCATCGCCATCTCGAGGGCGATCTTGCGGTCGGTGTCTTCGGTTTCGAAGTCGATGATCTCGTCGTTGACGACCTCGGCCTTGCGCACCTTGTTGAGGTACTCGACATAGTCGACCAGTCCACGCTCGTAGAGGAAGCTGTCGGCGGGCTGCCGCTGCGTCTCAACGCCGTCCACATCCAAGACGTACATCGAGTCCGGGCGCTCATCGCTGAGCGAGATCCGCAGTCCCTTGTTGAGAAACGCCATCTGCTGGAAGCGGGTACGGAGAGTGTCGTAGTCGAAGTGGACCGTGTCGAAGATCGTGGCATCGGGCCAGAACGTGATCGTCGTGCCGGTTTCTTCGCTTTCCTCTTCCATCGCGAGCGGAGCGTCAGGAACGCCGCCACCGCTGTAGGACTGACGCCAGATGTGACCCTGGCGACCCACCGCGACGTCGAGTTTGCTCGAGAGAGCGTTGACCACGGAAGATCCCACGCCGTGCAGACCACCCGAAACCGCGTATCCACCGCCGCCGAACTTGCCGCCGGCGTGCAGCACGGTGAGGACGACCTCGACGGTCGACTTGCCCTCGGTGCGGTGCATGTCGACCGGGATCCCGCGGCCGTTGTCGATCACACGGACAGCACCGTCCGCGAGGATCGTGATGTCGATCGTGTCGCAATAACCCGCGAGTGCCTCATCGACGGAGTTGTCGACGATTTCATACACGAGGTGGTGCAGACCACGCTCACCGGTCGAGCCGATGTACATACCGGGGCGCTTGCGGACCGCTTCGAGTCCTTCGAGCACCTGAATGTCATCGGCGCCGTAGTCGTTCTGAACTTTGTTCGAGGGTCCTGTGTGGGGGTCGGCAGGGACGCTGTCGGGGTTCAGTGACGTCATTGTTTTCGAGCGCTCCGCATCGGTTGTGAGGGGTCCCTACAGTCTACCGTGAACCGGCTGGCTTCACGCCCTATATCGGCCTGTGGCGCGATGGAATCCGTTCGGATGCCTGGGGACGTGGATCAACCGTAGGTATCGCGAGGACCGCGCCCTGGAACGGCTCTGGTGCCCCATTTCCAGGAGGGGACGTCCGGCCCCAGAAAACGGAGTGTGTGGACACCGGCGTCGGGGAACCTCCGAATGATCTCCGTCGTGATCGTCGCCCGCATCAGATGGAGGTTCTTCGCCCAGGCCGTGGAGTCGCACTGGATGGTCAGCACACCGTCGGCCAGGGCAACCGGTGACGCATGCCGAGCGGTCTCTTCACCGGCCACTTCTTCCCACTGGAGCACGAGGTCTTCGCGAGCGAGCTGTGGGTTCCAACCCGCCTGCCGAGTGAGATCGGCGAGGACATCGCCAAGTCCGCCAGGATCGCGGCCGCCCGTGAATGGCTGGTTGTCATCCTCGTCGGTGCGTCGGCGTCGCTTTCGTTGATACCGCGCCGATGGTTTGAGACCGCGCAGCCGCAGATACGTCGCGATCGTCTCAGGGGGTTCTTCCTGATCACTCATCGTTCGCCTCCACAATGGTGCCCGCTTCGACGCGGACGGCGCGTGCGCGCAGCACCTCAGGGACATCCTCGTCCACCGCGGCGGTAACGATGACCTGTTCATAGTCGGCGACCAGGGCGGCGAGCCGCGTACGCCGGTCGACGTCGAGTTCGGCGAAGACATCGTCGAGGATCAGCACGGGGTCACCCAGCGCCGTCTCCGTGCGCAGCAACTGCGCAGATGCGAGCCGCAGCGCGAGGGCGACCGACCACGACTCACCGTGCGAGGCATATCCCTTGACGGGCAGCCCTCGCACGCGCAGAACGAGATCGTCGCGGTGCGGACCCACGAGAGTGAGGCCGCGATCGAGTTCTGCGGAACGCTTGTCGGCAAGCGCCGCGCGGAAGAGTTGTTCGATGGCGGATGCCTCGGCAGCGGCCGTCGGTGCGACGTCGCCCTCCTCGGGGTCCGATCCGCCGACGCTCAGCGCCCACTCCAACTCCGGCTGGTGATCAGCGCCGGCAATCGCCGCATAAGAGTCCGAGACGGGACCCGACAATTCACCCGCGAGACGGAGCCGAGCTCTGATCACCTCGGTGCCGAGCGCGACGAGTTTGTCATCCCATATTTCGAGTGTCGACAGAGCATCACCGCGAATACCCCGGGCGCGCGCCGACTTCAAGAGAGCCGTGCGTTGCTTGAGAACGCGGTCGTAGTCCGCCAGAACCCCCGAGAGGCGCGGCGCGCGCTGGATGAGCAGCTGATCGGCGAACTTTCGCCGTGACGACGGGTCTCCGCGAACGATCTGAAGGTCCTCGGGAGCGAATAACACGACCTGTGCGTATCGGGGCAGCTCCGAGGGCTTGACGGGAGCGCCATTGACGCGGGCTTTGTTCGCCCCCGTGCGATTCAACTGCGCTTCGAGCAGCACTCGACGATCTCCGTGAGACAGCCGCGCGCGGATGATCGCGGCATCCGCCCCATCACGCACCATCGGGGCATCAGAAGACACACGATGCGAGCCGAGCGTCGCGAGATAGCCGATGGCTTCGGCGAGGTTCGTTTTACCCTGACCGTTGCGCCCGACGAAGACGTTCGCGCCGGGGGTCAGCGTCACATCGGCTACCGCGTAATTGCGGAAGTCGACGAGATTCAGCTGCTCCACGATCACCGGACCACCCTAATCCGACCCGCCGACTCTGGCCTGGTCAGGATAGGGCCGACTGCGCTGCGCGATGTCGGGGTTCAGCGAAGAAGGAGGTTCGGCTGCAGCAGGTACTTGAAGCTCTCCACGCCGCCGGACGTCTGAGGAGTGATGAGCACCGGGCTGAGCTTGTTGGCGTTCTCGCTCGAGGTGAAGGTGATCCGAGCGAATTCGCTGCGCACCGCGCCGAGTGCCTCGAGGAGGTACTGCGGGTTGAGGCCGAGAGTGACATCGTCACCGGTGAGGGTCGCGTCGACGGACTCCGTGGCGCGAGCCTGTTCGGTGCCGGACGCATCCATCGACACACCCTCGTCGGTGAACGTGAAGCGCAGCGGCGCCGAACGGTCGAGGACCAGGGCGACACGACGCACCGCTTCGGTGAGGTCGGCGGTGTTGACGACTGCGTGGTGGTCGGTCTGCTCGGGGAACAGCCGACGGACCGGCGGGAAGTTGCCCTTGATCAGCAGCGACGTCACCGTCTTGTTGCCGGACGTGAACGCGATGATCTCGCGGTCGCCCGATCCAGAGAATGCGATTCGGATGTCACCGGAATGCGCGAAGGTCTTGCCGACCTCGGTCAACGTGCGGGCGGGGACGAGCGCTGTCGTCGACTCGTCGGATGCGGTCCCGCCGCCGTCCCACGGAATGTCGCGGAGTGCGACGCGGTAGCGGTCGGTAGCGACGAGGCTGAGCCCGGTGCCGGAAACCTCGAGTTGCACACCGGTGAGCACGGGAGTGACATCGTCACGGGAAGCAGCGAACGCGACCTGGGCAATAGCGGTCGCGAAATCATCGGCGGGAACGAGTCCCGAATCTCCGCTGACCTCGGGGATCGCGGGGTACTCCTGTACCGGCATCGATGCCAACGTGAACCGGGCCGAGCCGCACGAGAGAACGATGCCACCGTCAGCGTCGACCTCGATCTGAATCGGCGCGTTCGGAAGACGGCTCGCGATCTCCGACAGCAGCCGGCCGTGCACGAGGATCGTGCCCGGCTCGTCGACGGTCGCTTCGATCGTCGTACGAGCGGATGCCTCGTAATCGAACGCGGACAGCGAAAGACCGGCATCCGTCGCTTCGATGAGGACTCCGGCGAGGATCGGCTGCGGATTGCGCTGCGGAAGGAGCTTCACAACGAATGACACGGCCTCGCTGAATACATCGCGATTCACGTGGAACTTCACTGGCGCTCCCTTGACGTCGAGTAAGGCTCTCGGATAGTTCGAGCCACTTCATGCTAGTGCCCACAGACGTTGGCGTTGGAAGCGGACCGCCCACCGAGGCCTCTGCCGTAAATGTGATTGAAGGGTGTTTCTTCTAGAGAGGTAACTGTCATGGTGTTAACCGCTGTGGAATCTGTGGACAACTTGAGCGATCGCGGTCGTCGAGCGGTAACTACACGTGTGTAAGTTGTGGGCGGAGCCCTGCGAGCTCTCACAACGTCCAGTCGGCGACGTGGCCGTTGTCAGCTCTCCTCCACAGGCTGCGCGCTGATTTGGAAAGTTATCCACAGGTTTTCCACATTGTGAAGAACCGAATAATGGGACCTCTCAGCGGGCTTGTCAAGCGAGATTTTCGGAATGCTTCTCGAGAGCGACATGCGCGCAGCGGAATGAACCGCAGGGTCGCTGGTCAGCGCGAGGGACGACCCAATTGCGCGGTGATTTCAGAGACCTGGTTGTAAATGGATCGGCGTTCTTTCATGAGTTCGCTGATCTTCTTGTAGGCGTACATCACCGTGGTGTGATCACGGTTGCCGAACAACTGGCCGATCTTCGGCAAAGAGAGGCTCGTGCGTTCGCGGCAGAGGTACATGGCGATCTGACGCGCGGTGGCGACCGCTTGCGATCGGCTCGAGCCATAGAGATCGTCGACGGAGAGCCGGAAATACGCGGCCGTGGCGGTGATGATGTCCGTCGGCTGGATCACGTTGGCGTCATCTTGGTCGACGATGTCGCGGAGAACCGTCTGTGCCAACGCGATATCGAGGCTGGATCGGTTGAGGCTCGCGAACGCTGAGACGCGGATCAGCGCGCCCTCGAGTTCGCGGATGTTGGTCGACACCTTCGTCGCGATGTATTCGAGCACTTCGTCGGGGACGAGGAGACGCTCTGATTGAGCCTTCTTGCGGAGGATCGCGATACGGGTTTCGAGGTCGGGCGCCTGGACATCGGTGATCAAGCCCCATTCGAAGCGGCTGCGCATCCGGTCTTCGAATCCGGTGAGGTGTCGGGGTGGGACGTCGCTGGTGATCACCACCTGTTTGTCGTGGTCATGCAGGGTGTTGAAGGTGTGGAAGAAGGCTTCCTGCGTCTCGGCACGTCCCTGCAAGAACTGGATGTCATCGATCAGCAGGATGTCGACCTCGCGGTAGCGCGCTTGAAAAGCAGAACCGCGGTTGTTGGCGATCGAGTTGATGAAATCGTTCGTGAATTCTTCGCTGGAGACGTAACGAACGCGGATGCCGGTGTACAGGCTCAGCGCGTAATCGCCGATCGCGTGGAGCAAGTGGGTTTTGCCAAGCCCGGAGTCGCCGTAGATGAAGAGCGGGTTGTACGCCTTTGCCGGCGCTTCGGCGACAGCCACGGCCGCCGCGTGCGCGAAGCGGTTGGACTGGCCGATGACGAAGTTGTCGAAGGTGTATTTCGGGTTGAGGCGAGTATCGGAGCGCGCGGATGACGCGGGCTTCTCGCTGTATTCCTCGCTCGGCGTGTGTGCGACCGGCGGCGTGGGCGCCGATTGCACGGGGAGCGGCGCGGTCAGGTGGGCATCGACGAGTTCGGGATTGACCACGACGCGAAAAGTGGATGCGGCGGGTTCTGCCTCGACGTGGGCGAGAGCTTCCATGATCGGAGCGCGCAGTCGTTTGTTGAGCTGCGCGGCCGTGAGATCGTTCGGCACATCGAGGTACAGGGTGCCGCCCATCACCCCTTGCGCGACGGCGAGGTTGAGAAACCCGTGCATTTGGGGGGTGACGCGGTCGTCACTGTTCAATACGCGCAGCACGGCGTCCCAAACGGGTACGTCTGGAAGATCGTGATGTGCCATGGCCCCCCCGGGTCCGTTGTGATGCAGGGCCTTGCGTCGATTGACAGCCTGTGGATAACTGCCCGTGACACGCTAGTCATCGAGTGACGCGGGAACAAATTCCACTGTAGATTGCCGCCGCGTGTCGTGCACTGGGCGCCGTCGCGGCCGGTGGATAATGCCGTTTCCCGGTTCTCAGTTTGAAATATGGCCCATCTCGACGTAGCCTTAATCGGTTGACTTATGCCCTCACGGGCAGTCCTGTAACCTGTGTCCCCGGTATTGAGCATTCGGGCGACCGCCGATCCGGAGTGATCCTCATGACCAAGCGCACTTTCCAGCCCAACAACCGCCGCCGCGCCAAGAAGCACGGCTTCCGTGCCCGCATGCGCACTCGCGCCGGCCGCGGCATCCTCTCGGCTCGCCGCGCCAAGGGGCGCACCGAGCTTTCGGCCTGATCTCGTCCACCGGTGCTGGCGCGCGGGAATCGAATCACCCGCGGGGCGGACTATAAGGCCGTTGTCCGCAGGGGTGACCGTTGCGCCGCGCCACACACAGTGACCTACGTCATCGTGTCTGAAGAGCAGCGTCCTGCCCGGTTCGGCTTCATCGTCAGCAAGCAGGTCGGTTCGGCCGTGGTCCGCAATACCGTGCGTCGCCGACTGAAGGCCGTATGCGCGGAGTCTCTGCCGTCACTGCGCTCTGGCGTCGATGTCGTCATCAGGGCGTTGCCGAGTGCGGCGACCGCTGACTACAGTGCGCTGCGTCATGAAGTGGATCGCTGTCTGATGCGAAGAGCGGTCGCGTGAGTACATCGACTCTCCCTTCCTATGCGTTGGGCGACGCGACGGTCGCCGGAACCGATCTGGTCGGCTACGTCCCTCTCATTCCACGCAACGCGTTGCTCGCTTTTTTGCATAGTTACCGTGCGACCGTGTCGCACACGTATGGCGACGTATGCAAGTACTACCCCTCATGTTCGGCCTACGCTGTAGGGGCGGTGCAGCAGCACGGCGCGGTCATCGGCTCAGCAATGGCGGCCGCCCGCATCGCACGGTGCCACCCCTGGGCGGCCGGCGGGATCGACGACGTGCGACCGCACGATCATTTCCGACATGAGCTGACTCGACACGGCTTCGTCGTGCCTCGCAGAAAGGACTGATCCTTGCTGGATCTCTTCGCCGCAACGCCTACACCGGCGGTACCGACGCCGACGACGCCTCCACCGGGAGGTGCTGACTTCTTCAGCACCATCATGTGGCCGTTCAAGTTCCTCGTCGAGACGATCCTGGTGTTCTGGCACTGGATCTTCACGACGATCGGTCTCCCGCCGGCCGATGGCCTCACGTGGGTACTCTCCATCGTCGGGCTGGTCGTCGTTGTCCGCGCGGCGCTGATTCCGTTGTTCGTTAGGCAGATCAAGAGCCAGCGAAAGATGATGGAAGTAGCCCCTGAACTGCGAAAAGTTCAGGATAAGTACCGAGGCAAGAAGGATCAGCTCTCTCGCGAAGCCATGAGCCGCGAGACGATGGCGCTGTATAAGAAGCACGGTACTTCTCCGGTATCCAGCTGTCTGCCCCTCCTCGTTCAGATGCCCATTCTGCTGGGTATGTTCTACACACTCAGCGACGTGAAGAAGCACGCGGAGTGGGGTGTGGGTGGGGTCGGCCCACTCAATGCCGAGCTGACGAAGCAGTTCTACGATGCGAAGCTCTTCGGCGTCGCACCGTTGCACACGAGCCTCATTGAAGCGGTCAATCAGAAGCCGTCTGGGTGGGAAGCCACCGTTGCCATTCTTGTCGTGCTCGTCATTCTCATGATCGCGTCGCAGTTCTTCACGCAGCTGCAGATCATCTCGAAGAACCTCTCCCCCGAAGCGAAGACCGGCCAGGCGTACCAGATGCAGCGCATCATGCTCTACGTCCTGCCGCTGGCGTTCATTTTCTCTGGTCTGTTCTTCCCGCTCGGTGTCGTCATCTACTGGTTCATCAGCAATATCTGGACCATGGTTCAACAGTTCGTGGTGATTCGAAATCTGCCCACGCCGGGTTCGGACGCGGCAAAGACCCGAGACGAACGGCTCGCTCGCAAGGGCAAGGCGATCGATGCCAAGGGCAAGATCATCCCCATCGAGAAGTACCAGGCTGAGCAGCAGCGCATGTTCGAAGACGCCGAAAAACTGAAGGCTCAGGCCCCCAAGCGGCAGCAGCCCGTGGGAAAGCAGCGCTCGAAGAAGCAAGCACAAAAGGGCGACGCCGGACCCAAGCCCCCGACGGCTTCAGCCTGACTGAATGCCGACCTCGGCACCCCTGATTCCCGTCCCCGTGAAAGATGACCTCATGACACAGCAACCCGAGACCTCCGTCGACCAGCGCCAGGAATCAACCGTGGAGCAGCTCGAGCAGGAAGGCGACATCGCCGCCGATTATCTCGAAGGGCTGCTGGATATCGCAGATGTCGACGGCGACTTGGCCCTCGACGTGCGGTCCGGGCGGGCTTACGTCTCGGTCGAGGCCGACGACGTGAACGACCTGTCGCTCCTTTCCGACCCGGACACCGTCCAGGCGCTTCAGGAGCTGACCCGCATTGCGGTGCAGACCAAGACCGGGCGCTTCTCACGGCTCATTCTGGACATCGGTGGGTCGCGCGACCAGCGTCAGAAAGAGCTCGAGCGGCTCGTCGACCGTGCCATCGCACGCCTCGATGAAGGCGCATCTCAGGCATCCCTCCCCGCCATGTCGAGCTATGAGCGCAAGCTCGTGCACGACGTCGTGTCGGAGCGTGGCTTGATCTCTGAGTCTTACGGCGAAGGCGCTGACCGTCACACGGTCATCCGCCGCGGCTGATGTTTCACGTGAAACGTCGATGACCGAATCGTCAGAGCTCGAGGCAGAGCCGGATGCCGCAGCGGCGCTGTTCGGCGAACGTATTGACCTCGCGCGTCGGTTCACGGCCGCCCTGGGTGAGTTCGGCGAAGAGCGCGGACTGATCGGTCCACTGGAGCCGCCGCGACTGTGGAGTCGCCACATCCTGAACAGCGCCGTGGCAGCACCGTTGTTCCACGGTCGAGTAGGCGATGTGGGATCGGGCGCCGGCCTTCCGGGCATCGTGCTCGCGATCGCTCGCCCCGATGTCGAGTGGGTGTTGATCGAACCGATGGAGCGCCGCGTCGCGTGGCTCGACGAACAGGTCGAAAGTCTGGGGCTCACCAACGTCGAAGTCATCCGCGCGCGCGCCGAGGACTGGAAGAGCGGGCAGCAGTTCGATGCGGTGACGGCGAGAGCCGTCAGTGCGTTGCGGACTTTGATTCCCCTGACCGCACCTCTCGTGCGTAACGGCGGTGAGTTGATTCTCCTCAAGGGCGCGAATGCCGCGAACGAGATCGACGCCGCGAAGAAGCAGATCCGGCAGTTCAAGCTCACCAATGTGCGTGTTGAGCCCGTTGGTGAGGGTGTTGTCGACGAACCCACCCGCGTGGTGCGCGCGACGGTTCGGTAGCGCGCATAAATACCTGATCAGCAGCTGTTTTTAGGCGCGATCTTCTGGGCTATTCGGCCGTACGGCCTCTTGTACTTCGCTGCGCGTTGATTTTGATGGCCGGGATAACAGGGACCCCCTACCCCCGACTATCCCGGCCATCAAAATCAACCCGCACCACGGTTCCGCAGCGTGGTCGACCAATCGATCTGTTCTTGATGTGTGATTCCGCGGTCGTCGTGATGTTTCACGTGAAACATCACCGTGGTCAGCGAATAGAACGAGCTGGTCGGATGGGAGTGGCGCGTTGGAGTGGCAGACGCGTGATCCGCGAGGGAATCGAAGGCGCGTGATCCTCGATATGAATCGGTGGATCTGTGATGTTTCACGTGAAACATCACTCCGTGGAGGGGTGAAATTGCCCGGCGGGCGATCTGCGTGCGGTGCTTAGGATCCCGCTCACCGAACCGAAATCGCTCGCGCGACGTGTGATGGCTGGAACTCGAGTCTCGGGGTGCGGGTAGTCGCGATGTTTCACGTGAAACATCGCGCGACACAGCGGCCAATGTTTCACGTGAAACGGGTGTGGTCGGTAGTCCCGACTACAGTGGAAGAGGCAATCAAAGCGGCAAGGAGTTGATCTGGTGCAGGAACCCGGGAAAGCAACATCTCCCGCACCCTTCTCTTTCGGCGACACGCCTCTCGCGCGTGAATTGGCGGATTTGACGGCGCGTCGGCGCCGGCTGGAAGGCATTTCGGTGGAGTTCACAGGTCCGACTCGCGTCGTGACGGTATCCAACCAAAAGGGCGGCGTCGGAAAGACCACGACGGCAGTGAACCTCGCAGCGGCGTTGGTCGCTTTGGGTGCGCGCGTCCTTGTGATCGACCTCGATCCGCAGGGAAATGCGTCCACAGCGCTCGGAGTGCCGCACACCGCCGACGTTCCGAGCATCTACGACGTGTTGATCGATGAATTCGCCCTCGCGGACATCGTTCAAGCGAGCCCGGAGTCACCACGTCTGCTGTGCGCGCCGAGCACGATTCACCTCGCGGGCGCTGAAATCGAACTCGTTTCGCAGGTTGCCCGCGAATATCGACTCAAAACGGCACTCGATGACTACATCGCCTCTTCCGAGGACCGAGTCGACTTCATCCTCGTTGACTGCCCGCCGTCACTGGGGCTCCTGACCATCAACGCGTTCACGGCGGCCCACGAGTTGCTGATCCCCATTCAGTGCGAGTACTACGCACTCGAAGGACTCAGTCAGCTCCTGGGGAGCGTACGAATGATCCAGAAGCATCTGAACGCCGGCCTGCACCTCTCCACGATCCTGTTGACGATGTACGACGGTCGCACGAAGCTCGCGCAGCAGGTCGCAGACGAGGTTCGGACGCATTTCCCGCGCGAAGTGCTGCAGACGGTGATCCCTCGGTCGGTGCGCGTCTCAGAAGCACCGAGCTTCGGCCAGACGGTCATCGCGTACGACAAGCAGTCGGCCGGCGCGATCGCGTATCGCGAAGCGGCCGTGGAGATTGCCCAGCGTGGCGAGCAGAATTACCGCGACTCAGCGGCGAACGAAGGGGCATCCTGATGGCCAAACGAACTGGCCTCGGCCGCGGAATCGGGGCCCTCATCCCCGTGTCCGAATCAACTGACGCGCGCCCCGTCGACGTCTTCTTCCCGGGAGCGCCAGCCCCATCAGCAACGGGCTCGGGTGACGGCGAGCATTCCTCCTCCACCACCAGCGCCACCGCCGCGCCGACGATGGTGGAACGGAGCTCGTGGCCGTTCCTGGCGCGAGGCTCGTCCAGATCGACCCGAATGACATCGTTCCCAACCCACGTCAGCCACGCACCAACTTCGATGCCGACGACCTGGCTGAGCTCGTTCACAGCATCCGCGAATTCGGCGTTCTGCAGCCAGTGGTTGTCCGCACCGGCGACGACGGCAAGTACGAGCTCATCATGGGTGAGCGGCGCACGCGGGCAGCACGGGAAGCTGGTCTGACCACAATCCCTGCGGTCGTGCGTGACACCTCGGACGAGAACCTTCTTCGAGACGCTCTCCTCGAGAACCTGCACCGGTCCGAGCTCAACCCGCTCGAAGAAGCCTCCGCATACGAGCAACTTCTGGCGGACTTCGGAATCACGCAGGAAGAACTCGCGACGCGCATCGGGCGCTCCCGCCCGCAGATCAGCAACACGATCCGATTGCTGAAGCTGCCGATCCCCGTGCAGCAGCGGGTCGCTGCAGGCGTGCTGTCGGCCGGCCATGCCCGGGCGATCCTGTCACTGGACGACGCGGCAGCAATGCAGCGACTGGCAGACAAGATCGTCAATGAAGATCTGTCTGTGCGAGCGGCGGAAGCTGCGGCAAAGGGCGCGGATGCCGTGCGCCGGCGCGCCTCGCTGCCCACACCGGGCAGCCGTCGAGGCCAGTTGGATGAGGTCGCCGATCGACTCGGAGATCGTCTGAATACCAAGGTGAGAGTCAACATATCCGCAAGAAAAGGCCAGATCATCGTTGATTTCGCCACGATTCAGGACCTCAACCGCATTCTCGGCGAGATCGGCGAACCTGCCTTCGGGGCGCTCTGACTGTCGCATCAGCGTCGTAGGCTTGAAGGGTGAGCGACCCGTCCAACCTTCCACCACGTGCGAGCCTCGAACTCCTCCGTGCAGAGGCATCGGACGAGTTGTCTGTCCTCATAGAGGAGCGCATCCGTGCGGGCGAAGACCCGTGGGCCTTCATGGAAGACCTACCCACCGTGGATGAACTGGTTGTGCTCCTGCTCCGCGCTGACAACATCGCCGCCGACGGTGGCAACCGGCCCTCGGCAGCGCGCAACTACCGCGTGCTCCGACAGATCGCCCTGGACCACCCACCGCTGACACGCGCGGTGTGGCGTCTGCTCGGCGGCGAACCGCATCGCGTCTGGGACGCGAAGTCGCAGTCGCACGCATCCTGAAAAGAAAAACCCGGTCAGATGATTAATCTGACCGGGTTTCGCTGAAGCTGTGATCAGCCGATGTACGAGGCGAGGTCCTGCTCGAGGGCGAACTTCGGCTTGGCGCCGATGATCGTCTTCTCGACCTGGCCCTTGTTGAAGACCTTCATCGCCGGGATCGACGTGATCTGATATTCCATCGCGAGCTGCGGGTTCTCGTCGACGTTGAGCTTGAGAACCGTGATCTTGTCGGGGTTCTCGGTCGCGATCTCATCGAGGATCGGACCAACCATGCGGCACGGTCCGCACCACTCGGCCCAGAAATCCACGAGAATCGGGCCATCGGCCTCGAGGACGTCCTGCTGCCAGGTGGTTTCGCTGGTGGCGTTGGCGGTCATTTTCTGTCTCCTTCGGAAGCTGTCTTGTTGTTCAAACGTCGGGGGTGTGCGGATTGTTCCGCACGTTGTGGTCAGCGCGCGTCGGCGCCCGCGAGGTTGTCGATGAGCGATGCGTCGTCGGCAGGTGAACCCGCCTCACCGAGTGCGGCAAGGTAGTGCTCGACGTCGAGGGCAGCGACAGTTCCGCTGCCCGCCGCTGTCACGGCCTGGCGGTACGTGGGGTCCAGTACGTCACCGGCCGCGAAGACGCCGGCAACAGACGTGCGAGACGACCGGCCATCGACGGCGATCGTGCCTTCGGGGGTCAGTTCCAGCACGCCGTGCACGAGGTGCGTGCGCGGGTCGTTGCCGATCGCGACGAAAAGGCCGTCAAGGGCGAGCTCGCTGGTCGAGCCGTCGACCGTGGACCGCAGGGTGACGCCGGTGAGCGCATCCGTCCCGTGGAGGTCGGCGATCTCGCTGTTCCAGACGAACTCGATCTTCTCGTTGCGCATGGCGCGTTCCTGCATGATCTTCGAACCACGCAGCTCGCCGCGGCGGTGGATGATGTAGACCTTCGAGGCGAACTTGGTCAGGAACGTCGCCTCTTCGAGCGCGGAATCGCCGCCGCCGACAACCGCAATGGCCTTCTCGCGGAAGAAGAAGCCGTCGCAGGTGGCGCAGTAGGAGACACCGTGACCCGAGAGGCGAGCTTCGCTCTCGAGACCCAGCTTGCGCGGCGCGGAACCCGTCGCATAGATCAGCGAATCTGCTTCGTGGACGGCGCCAGAGCCGAGAACGACCTTCTTGACGCGCCCGGTGAGGTCGACCTCGGTGACGTCGTCGTACAGGACCTCCGCGCCGAAGCGCTCGGCCTGCTCCTGCATCTTGGTCATGAGGTCGGGACCCATGATGCCCTCGGGGAACCCGGGGAAGTTCTCCACCTCGGTGGTGTTCATGAGCTCGCCACCAGCCTCGACGGAGCTGGCGATCACCAGCGGGGCGAGATTCGCCCGCGCGGCGTAGATCGCCGCCGTGTATCCAGCCGGTCCTGAGCCGATGATGATGACCTGTCGCACCGCGACGCCCCTTTCGTTCTTCAGAGCCAGATTCGGCTCCGAGACATTCAACACATGGTAGTCGTGAGGCATTCCGCGCCCGTGCCCGCCTCGCGATAAGCGACGGATAGCCCGCGCTGTCAGCGCCGGATGAGGCGCCGGGCGGTGCCGATCGCGGTCTGCAGCTCCGGCGCGCGCAGCAGCGCGAGCATCGCCCCATAGACGAGGAGCGAGACGCCGCCGATGACCATGCACGAGACGATCGCCGTCCACCGTTCGGCGGTGGCCCACCCGTCGATGCCACCCAGCAGCAGGAACGTCAGCCACCCCGCGAGCGCGGCCGGGATCGCGGCGACCACGAACCGCACCATCGCACCGGCAGCGTGGCGAAGTCCGAGAGGACCGATCTTGCGCCGTAGGAGCCACACGGCGAGCCCCAACTGCACGATGTTCGCGAGGGACTGCCCGAGGGCGATGCCCACGGCGAGGTAGACCAGCGGAAGGGTGAGGTACGCGACGACGGCGGTGATCACCACGAGGACGCCCTGAGCCAGCGTGAAGAAGAACGGCGTGCGGGTGTCGTGATAGGCGTAGAACGTCCTCTGCAGGACGAACTGCATCGAGAGCGGCAGAAGAGCGACGAGGTAGGCGCCCAGGACCAGCGCGAAGGCGACAGCGCCTTCGGAGTCGTCGGTGAAGATGCGTGAGACCGGGATGATCGCGGCGACGATGGCCGCCAGGGCACCCACCATGAAGACGCCGATGATGCGCGTCGACGAGTCGAGGTCGGAACGCACGGCATCCGTTCGTCCGGCCACGACGTGTTCGCTCAGCCGCGTGAAATATGGGGTCCCGATGGACAGGACGATGACCGAGAACGGGAGCATGAAGACGAGCCAGGCGTATTGCATGGCGGCGACCGACGCGCCATCACCGGATGCCGCGCCCGCGAGGTTCGTCTGCACGAGACCCGCGAGTTGGCCGACGACCACCATGAGGAACGTCCAGCCGGCGAGCCGACCGATCTCGCGGAGACCGATGCCGCGCCAGTGGAAGTCTGGCCTGACCTTCAGGTCAGCGCGCTTCCAGAACAGGAGCAGCACGAGCGCCTGCGCGATGATGCCGAGTGTGGCCGTGCCGCCCATGAGCGCGACCATGGCAGTCGTCCAGCCCGTGGCGTCACGTTGCAGCCCGAAAACCCAGATGAAGACGAGGAATCCGGCGATGGAGATGACGTTGTTGATGATCGGCGACCACGCATACGGACCGAATACGCGGCGGGCATTGAGGACTTCGCCGAGGAGCGCGTACAAGCCATAGAAGAGCAGCTGCGGGAGACACCAGTACGCGAAGGAGAGCGTCAGTGCCATCCCCTCGGGCGACAGGCGTGAGCCGTACAACTGGACCAGCACGGGGGCAGCGGCGACGGCGAGGAGAGTTGTGATCGCGAGCGCGACGACCCCGAGGGTCAGCAGCTTCGAGACGAACGCGTTGCCGCCGTCATTGTGCTTCGCCGCCTTGATGATCTGGGGGACGATGACGCCCGCCAGAAGCCCTGACGAGATGATCGCGTAGATGTTGTTGGGCAGTTGATTCGCGATGGCGAAGGCGTCTGCCGCCTGGGTGCCGATGGTGCCGAGCGCCGCGGCCAGGACGATGTTGCGGATCAGACCGGTGATGCGGGAGACGAGAGTTCCCGCTGCAACGGTGGCACTCGCGCGGCCGATGCTGCTCATTCGGATGTCCCTGGGGTGGGCTCGTCGCTGTCGGCGCCCGTTTCGTTTGTGGGCTTCGGCTCTTTCGGCCGTCCGCCGCGGCGGATGCGCAGCACGGTGCGGACGACGCCGATCGTGATGAGCCCGCCGACGAGAATCGACATCACGATGATGCCGAAGGATTCCCACTCGGCGCGCACGTTCACTTCGACCGATTCACTGGGGCCGATCGCGACCATCGTGGGGCTGCGGAGCTGGAGGTGGATCGTAGACCCACCGCTGCCCACACGCGACTGGACAGGTACGGCGACGCGGGTGTTCTGGCTTGCGCCGGCTTCGACCGGTGTCGTTTGCTGCACCACGAGCTGCGGGCTGTCTGTCAGGGCGATCAAGACCATCGAAACGGGCCAGGGCAGGTCGTTGCGGATCGTGAACCCGAGGGGGGCACTGGACCCCAGCAGGTTGATGTCACTGGGCGGGTCAATGGCGACGGAATCGAGCGTTGTTTGGGTTGCCGCCGTATGCGCCGCAGCCGCTGCGGGCCAATCTTCGGTCGGAGCAAGCCAGGCATTGCCCATCACCTGGAGGATCGAGGCGCGTTCGCGGGAGGTGATCTCGGTCGGGTCGGTCAGGATGCTCGCGAAGTTCGACAACTCGGTCTCTCCCGAGAGGAAGGCAGACACCGCGGCTGAGCGGGCGCCATCGGCCGGGATGTCATCGACGTCGACGGCGGCCGAAGGAGAGGCGATCAGTTCGGCGAGCGATCCGGCAACGAATCCGGGTGCGCCGTAGGCCGTGGTGATCGCTGATCGCAGCGCAAGGCGGGATGTCTCGGCCGGACGATCCACGGTCACCAGGACGTTTCGATTCGCGTCCGTGAAAGTCGAGTATGCGGTGGCTGCGGCTTGCGACGCCGCCCGCTCGGTCGGCAGGGTCGCGGCGGCGGTCTCGCGCAGTTGGTCGGAGAACTCCGAGTCGTACACGAGAAGGTTCGCTTCGCCGTCGATTGCGCGACCCGCCGTCGATCCGCGTGGCGATGTCGTGGAGGAGGGCACCAAGGTCAGCGTCGGCGCCTCAGGGGAGCCGAGCGCAGTGAGGGTGCCTACGACATCGGCGCCCGCTGTGCCTGTGGCCGGCCAGTAGACGCCGGGACGTGCCGTAGGGCCGATGTCGAGGAGCTCCGGGAGTTCGGGGATCGTCGGCTCGGCGTCGGGCGTTGCCGTGGGAGTGGGCGTTGCCGTCGGGGTCGAGTCATTGCTCGATCCGTCTGTCGTCGCCGTGCCGTTGGTGGCGGCATCCGGTTCGAAGTTCTCTGCCGACATATACGGCCGCAGCGTGCCCGGCTGCAGTGGCTCCGACAGGCCGGCTTGGAGTTGAGCCGAGACGTCGGCATCGCCGAATTGCAGTGCGAAACGCTCGTTCGGGAGTTTCATGAGGCGATCGAGCCAGTCGGTGGCCGACTCGGGCGCGGATGAGCCCAGAACCCGAATCGCGGCGGGGATGGCAGGATCGATCGCCAGGACGGCATCCGTCGACGTCACTGCATCGAGCGCGGCGGTCAAGGCACCATCCGGTCCCGTCAGTTCGGTCACCTGGTCGGCCGTCAGCAAGCCCGCCGACAATGCACCCGCGGTGATGGGGACGACAACCGTGATCGGGGTCACGGGTGAGGCAGCGTCGGGCACAATCAGCACGCTGGTCGCCTCCTGCGCGCCGTAAGCGCCGTCATAGACCGCGCGCAGCGGGTACACGCCGGGTGCGAGGGCACGGATGCCGGTGGCGGCGGCGTCGAGCGTCACCCCGCTCGTGTGGTCGGTCAGCGCGGGGACGGCATCGACGGGGGCCGAGGCGATTTCCTCGAGAGCGATGGCCTCACCATCCCTCTCGCCATCGAGCCACGCGGTGAGCGCAGCGCGCGAGGGCAGTGCCGTCCGGCCGAGTTCAACGTGGACGACGGAGGCTGGAAGCGGGGTGACGGTGCCGTTGTCCACCTGCACCGTCACTGACGGATCGAATGACGGAGATACGACTCCGGCGCTGAGGGGACCCATCGCGATGTCAACAACGCCGGTGGCGGTGGGCGTAGGGCTGGGTGTGGGTGCGTCGGTCGCGGCCTGCGCCGCCGAGATCGGCGAGAGCAGCAGGACGAGGGCGGCGATGGACGCGCCGAAGCCCAGGCGGCGCGCGGCGCGCGGGCCTGCTGTGGGCGATGTCAAGGTCATGGCGAGGGTGGACTCCTGTGCGATCCATGACCGCACGAACACGAGTGAGTCTAGAGTCTTGCCCCTGTGCGGACCTTGTGCCTCGCCCCAGGAACGCGTGATTGACGCGGCGCGATTGAATGGTCTCGTGAGCATCGATCCCAACCCCTCGTCCTGCGCTGCACTGCGCGCTGACCTCAAGACCGCCGGCTACACGGCGGCCGCCGTGCGCAGCGCGTGGGGACCACTCGCCGACGACGCGATCGGCCGCGGACTGACGGGACCGGCACTGTCCGCACTGGGGAGCAGGACCGATGCGCTCGCGGTTCTTTGTCGTTTGCTGTTTCTGGGCGGGGTCGGTGAGTGTGACTGACGCGGATGCCGCGCTGCCCACCCTTCGCGCCGACGGCCTGCAGGGACTCGGGCTCGCCGAGGTCCGGGGCGACACCGTGGTGGCGACGGCGCTCGTCCGACCGCAGGAGTTCTCCGACGATCAGGGCGAGTCGCCATTGGGCGAAGGTCAATGGTGGATCGCGAGCGACCTCGACGAGACCGCACTGGGCGGAGCGCTGCCCGTCGGTCATGTGCTGGGCGTGGGCGGGGCGTCGCTGACGTTGGCCGGCCTGCAGTTGACGACGCCGGTGGCGCGGATGCTCGACGTGGGGACAGGATGCGGCATCCAGGCATTTCGGGCACTCAGGAACTCGGCGAGCGTGGTGGCGACCGACGTTTCACGACGGGCGCTGGAATTCACGCAGTTGAACGCGCTCATCAACGACCTGCACGGCGTCGAGGTGCGACACGGGAGTCTGTTCGAACCGGTGGCCGGCGAGCAATTCGACCGAATCGTCTCGAACCCGCCGTTCGTGATCACCCCGCGGGTGGCGGGCGTCCCGGCGTACGAGTACCGCGACGGCGGGATGGGCGGTGATGACCTCGTGGCGACCTTCATCGGTCAGGTCGGGAGCCATCTGGTGCCGGGCGGCACCGCACAGTTGCTGGCGAACTGGGAGTACCGCGTCGGCGAAGACGGGCTCGATCGCGTGCGCGGATGGGTGGCGGCATCCGACGTTGACCTGGACGCCTGGGTCATCGAACGGGAGTACCTGGATCCGCTCGCCTACGCGGAGCTGTGGGTCCGCGATGGCGGGACGGTGCCCGGCAGTCCCGACTATGCGCGCCTCATCGAAGCGTGGCTCGCGGACTTCGCCGCGCGCGGGGTGACTGGCATCGGGTTCGGGTACGTGCTGCTGCGGCGGACAGCCGGCGAAGCGCCGACCCTCGCGCGGTACGAGCGGGTGACGCATCCGGTCTCCGGGACGCTCGGATCACACCTCACGACTGCACTTGCCGCGCACGATGCAAGCGTCGGGCTGGAGGATGACGAACTTGCCGACGCGGTGCTGATCGTCTCGGGCGACGTCACGGAGGCGCGGCATCAGCTTCCCGGCGCCGAGGGTCCGAGTGTGATCGAGCTTCGCCAGGGTGGAGCACTCGGCCGAATCATCGAGGTGGATCCCGCGCTCGCCGCCCTCGTCGGCGCGTGCGATGGCGATCTGAAGGTCGGCGTGCTGATCTCCGCCATCGCGGAGCTGCTCGAGGTCGATCCCGTGGCGCTCCGGGCGCGATCTGCTTCCGCGTGTGCGGGAGCTGCTCTTCACCGGCTTCCTCCGGTTTACCGAAGGCGGATAGGTAGGCTCGGAGCATGCTCAATATGGCCGAGGGCCTCGCCCGCCTCGGCGCGCTCGCCGCGTCACCGGTCGTCTCGACCCTTGCCGACGCGTTCGCCGCAGCGGGGTTCGAACTCGCCATTGTCGGCGGCCCGGTGCGCGACGCGCTGTTGGATCGCAGCACGCACGACCTCGACTTCACCACGAACGCGCGGCCCGACGACATCCTGAAGATCGTGAAGCCGATCTCGACCGCGACGTGGGACATCGGACGTGCGTTCGGGACGATCGGCGCCAAGATCTCCGGCGAACAGGTCGAGATCACGACCTACCGTGCCGACAGCTACGACGGCGTCACACGCAAGCCCACCGTCGAATTCGGCGACACGCTCGAGCAAGACCTCGTGCGTCGCGACTTCACCGTGAACGCGATGGCGCTGCGCGTGCCGGGCCCCGCGCTCGTGGACCCCACCGGCGGTGTCGAAGACCTCATCGCGCAGACGCTGCGAACGCCGACGACCCCCGAGGTCAGTTTCGGCGACGATCCGCTCCGGATGCTGCGCGCAGCGCGCTTCGCCGCGCAACTCGGCTTCGACATCGACGCCGAGACCCTGACTGCCATGGCGGAACTGCGCGAAACCCTGTCGATCATCAGCGCGGAGCGCGTGCAGAGCGAACTGGTGCGGCTGCTGCAGAGTGATGCGCCGGATCGCGGCATCCGGATTCTCGTCACGAGCGGGCTCATGGATCAGTTTCTTCCCGAGGTGCCGGCGCTGCGCCTCGAAGTGGACGAGCACCACCACCACAAGGACGTGTACGAGCACTCGCTCACGGTGCTGCGTCAGGCGATCGATCTCGAGCGCGAGCGTCACCCCGGCACCCCGCCCGACGTGCCGCTGCGCCTTGCCGCCCTTCTCCACGACATCGGCAAGCCCGCCACCCGCCGCCTCGAGCCCGGCGGAAAAGTGAGCTTCCATCACCACGATGTGAAGGGTGCCCGGCTCGCGCGCAAGCGGCTGCAGGCGCTCCGCTTCGACGCCGACACCATGGCGAGCGTCACGACGCTGATCGAACTGCACTTGCGGTTCTTCGGGTACGCCGAAGGCACCTGGACAGATTCAGCTGTCCGTCGCTACGTCCGCGACGCCGGGTCGGAGCTCGAACGGCTCCACATCCTGACCCGTGCCGATGTGACGACCCGCAACCGCAAGAAGGCCAGCCGGTTGAGCGGTGCCTATGACGACATCGAGCGTCGGATCGGTGAGCTCGCCGCGGAGGAGGAGCTCAACGCGCTTCGCCCCGAACTCGACGGCAACCAGATTCAGGAGATCCTCGGCATCGGTCCCGGGCGTGAAGTCGGACAGGCCTACCGATTCTTGATGGACGTGCGGCTGGACGAAGGACCGATCGGTGCGGATGCCGCTGAGCAGCGCCTCCGAGAATGGTGGATTACCCGCTGACACGGTTCGCCCCGGCCGTACACTTGTCGCACGCTCCTCACCGTCGAACGGAGTTGTCGTGTCCTCCCCGTGGTCGCCGCAACGGGACGTTTCGCCCGAGACATCCCGCCTCCTGATCGAGCGCGCCCACGAAGAACTCGTCGGCGGAAATGTCACCGACGCACGTCTCGCCGATATCCGTCCGCTCGTGCGCGATTCCTGGCGTCGATCGCTCGCCGGCCTCGTCGGCGCGGAAGGGCTGCCGCCGCTGGAGGTCAGCGCCGAGGAGCTCGACGCGTACCGCCGAGCGCACCCGCTGGCGGGCGCGATGGACATGGTGCGCGGGCTCCTCCTCCCAGAGAGCGATTCGGGTGTCGTTGTCGCCGTCGGCGACGCGTCGGGGCGTCTGCTGTGGGTCGAGGGCGATCGCGGCATCCGGCGTCTCACGGGCGATATGGGATTCGTCGAGGGCGCGAACTGGTCGGAGGCCGCGGTGGGCACTTCGGCGCCCGGGACCGCACTCGCCCTCGATCGCTCCGTGCAGATCCACGGCGCGGAGCATTTCAACCGGCTCGTGGCACCGTGGTCGTGCACGGCGGCACCGGTGCACGATCCGGAAACCCGGCGACTGCTCGGTGTCATCGATGTGACCGGCGGCGTCGAGGCCGCTTCACCCCAGGCGCAGCTGCTGGTGGATGCCACCGCGCGTGCCGTCGAAGGAGAGCTGCTCGTCGCGCGGTTGCGGGCTCGCGCGACGGCGCTGCGGCCACAGTCGCGCACACACTCACGGACGCACAGCCATTCACACAGCCGCCGTCCCCTCGATGCAGTGACGACCACGTTGCGGGTGCTCGGGCGGGACCGTGCTCTGCTCGAGGTTGCGGTGTCAGGGGGCGCGACGGTGACCGAACTCTCGGCCCGGCACGCCGAGATCCTGCTCATGCTCGTCACTCATCGCCAAGGGCTGTCGGCGGACGGCCTCAGCGAGCTCGTCTACGGGGAGGATGCCGGCGACACCCTGCGCCCCGAGTTGGTGCGCCTCCGCAAAGTGCTCGAGCGGACCGCTCCGCACCTCGTGCTCGAATCTCGTCCCTACCGGCTGGCGGCGCCTGTGGAGACCGACGCGCAGCACGTGCTCTCGCTGCTCGACCGCGGTGCGCACCGGGTGGCGCTCGCCGCGTACGGGGGGCCGGTCCTCCCCGATTCCGTGGCCCCGGGCGCCGAGCAATTGCGCACGACCGTGCGGGTCGCACTGCGCGAAGCGCTGATGGCCGAGGCATCCGTCGACGTCCTGCTCGCCTACGCAGACACCGCCGACGGCCGCGACGACGAAGAGGTGCTGCGGCTGTGTCTGAGCATGCTGCCGGCGCGCTCGCCGAAGCGTGCGGGTCTCGTCGCGCGCATCGAGCGGATGCAGCGCGCTGCGATCTAGAGGACCCGATCTCACACGTCGCTCAGACGACGCGATGTGATCGCGCGGGCCGGGCCTGGCAGGATGTCCCATGACGGAGAGGGACGATGATGAGCGACACTCAGACGCCTAACCAACGACCTGATGCGCCCCTCGCGGCGCTCGCTGACAAGCACGGCATCGCGACCGAGTATTGGTCCTTCTTCGGTGATCGCGTGCGCGTTCCGGCGGCCACGCTGCGTGCGATTCTGCGCGCGATGGGCGTCGCCGCCGAGACGGAGGCTGACGTTGCCGCCTCGTGGGCCGCGTCGGAGGATGCCCCCTGGCGCAGCCTCGTGCCGCCGTCGCTCGTTGTGCGGGAGGGCCACGGCGAGTTGGTCGTGCACGTGCTCGACGGGCACGACGTGAGGCTCTCGATCGCGCTCGAAGACGGGTCGTGGCGCGACCTCCCGATTCCCGAGCAGCAGGCGGGTTCGCGCATCGTCGACGGCGCACTCGTTTGGCGAGTGCTCGTCCCGGTGCCCGCAGATCTTCCGCTCGGGTGGCACACCGTCCACGCCGCGCAGCAGGCGCACGGTGCCGGCCAGGCCGATCGTGTCGACCGCTGCGCACTCGTCGTCACGCCGGCGCGGCTCGCCGACCCTCCGGCGCGACCCGGTAATCGCGGACGCGCGTGGGGGCTGATGGCCCAGCTCTACTCCGTGCGTTCGCACGAATCGTGGGGAATCGGCGATCTCGCCGACCTGGCCGACCTGGCATCCGTCGCCGGCACCGCGGGAGCCGACTTCCTGTTGGTGAACCCTGTGCACGCCGCCGAGGTCACCTCCCCGATCGAGCCGTCGCCGTACCTTCCCGCCACTCGGCGGTTCCTCGCTCCGCTGTATGTGCGGCCCGAAGACATCCGCGAAGCGTCCTACCTCTCAGGCGAGGGTCGCGCGCTGCTCGAGGCCGACCGACACCTGGTGCAGGAACGCAACGATGACCCGGGGCGCATCGACCGCGACGCCTCGTGGGCGGCGAAGCGCCGCGCGCTCGAAGTCGTATTCGACGTTCCGCTGACGGCCGCCCGGCAAGCCAAACTCGACGCGTATCTCGCCCAAGAAGGGCGCCCGCTGGCGGACTTCGCTCTATGGTGCGCGCTCGAAGAGCACTACGCCGAGACCCTTCCGATCGGTGAGGAACGTCCCGCCGAAGCCTGGGACATCGACTCCGACCTCGTCGCGGAGCTCCGCGGACTTCTCGCCGACCGGGTCGCGTTCCACTCGTGGCTGCAGTGGATCGTCGATGAGCAGTTGGCATCCGCGCAGGCCTCGGCCCGGGCATCCGGCATGCGGATCGGCGTCATGCACGACCTCGCGGTAGGCGTGCATACGAAGGGATCGGATGCCTGGTCGCTGCGCGACATGTACGCCTCGGGCATCACGGTGGGCGCCCCGCCCGACATGTACAACCAGCAAGGGCAGAACTGGAACCAGCCGCCGTGGCTGCCGCCCGCCCTTGCGGAGAGCGGATATGCGCCGCTGCGCGACATGATCCGGACGCTGCTCCGCAACGCGGGGGCTCTCCGCATCGACCACATCATCGGCTTCTTCCGGCTGTGGTGGATTCCTGCCGGGCTCGGAGCGGATGCCGGCACCTACGTGCGCTACGACCACGAGGCGATGATCGGCGTGCTCGCGCTCGAAGCACACCGTGCGGGCGCGGTCGTCATCGGCGAGGATCTCGGCAATGTCGAGCCCTGGGTGCGCGACTACCTGTCGGCGCGCGGGATCCTCGGCACCTCGGTGCTCTGGTTCGAGCAGGAGGACGGCGGTCCGAAGCCGCCCGAGCACTACCGTGCCGCGCTGCTCGCGACCGTCAACACCCACGACCTGCCTCCGACCGCCGGATATTTGGCGGGCGAGCACGTCGACCTCCGCGCGCGTCTCGACCTGCTCACGCGTCCCGTCGAAGACGAGCGCGCGGATTTCGTCGCCGAGCGCGATGCGATGATCGGGGCGCTGCGCGATCGTGGACTGATCGGCGACGACCCTTCCGAGCAGGAAGTGATCGAGGCCCTGCACGTCTTCCTCGCGGCATCCTCTTCCCGCCTTCTCGGCGTCTCCCTGGTCGATGCGGTGGGCGAGCGTCGCGTGCAGAACCAGCCGGGGACCGACACGCAGTACCCGAACTGGCAGGTCCCGCTGGCTGATTCGGCGGGTGACGCCGTCATGATCGAAGACCTCGCGACGAACGAGCGGTTCGTGTCGCTGACGCGCGCCGTCGACGAGTCACTTCGCCACGACTGAGCTCACAACACCGGGTCCGAGCGCCCGAGGGCTGTCTCCAGAGGCATGCAACGGGATGCAACGTTGCGAGGCGTACCGTCGGGGCATCCGAACGCGGCGATGTGGCCGCGTGTTCAGAGCGTCGAAGGAGACAGCATGACCATTGTCGAAGAGGAAGTCTCGACCGCCTACGCGGCACCCGGCCAGCAGGGGGCCAAGGCCGAGTACCGCTCTCGGTACGGGCACTACATCGGCGGCGAGTTCGTCGATCCCGTGAAGGGCGAATACTTCGAGAACGTCTCGCCGGTGACCGGCAAGCCCTTCTGTGAGGTCGGCCGCGGCACTGTCGAAGACATCGACCGCGCGGTGGATGTCGCCTGGAAGGCCTTCGAGTCGTGGAAGAAGACGACAGCCGCCGAACGCTCCACCATCCTGAACAAGATCGCCGACCGCATCGAAGAGAACCTCGAGACGATCGCGGTCGCCGAGACGTGGGACAACGGCAAGCCGATCCGCGAGTGCCTCGCCGCCGACATCCCGCTCGTCGTCGACCACTTCCGCTATTTCGCCGGTGTGCTGCGCGCCCAGGAGGGCTCACTCAGCCAGATCGACGAAGACACCGTCGCGTACCACTTCAACGAGCCGCTGGGCGTGGTCGCACAGATCATCCCGTGGAACTTCCCGATCCTCATGGCCACGTGGAAGCTCGCACCCGCGCTCGCCGCGGGCAACTGCGTCGTCCTCAAGCCTGCCGAGCAGACGCCGGCATCGATCCTGTTCCTGTTCGAGATCATCGGCGACCTGCTGCCGGCGGGTGTCGTCAACATCGTCAACGGCTTCGGATTCGAGGCGGGCGCGCCGCTCGCGCAGCACAAGCGCATCCGCAAGGTCGCCTTCACGGGTGAGACCACGACGGGCCGCCTGATCATGCAGTACGCGTCGCAGAACCTCATCCCGGTCACTCTCGAACTCGGCGGCAAGAGCGCCAACGTGTTCTTCGATGACGTCGCCCGGGAGAAGGACTCGTACTACGACAAGGCGCTCGAAGGCTTCACGTTCTTCGCGCTCAACGGCGGTGAAGTATGCACGTGCCCGTCTCGCGCGCTGATCCAGAAGTCGATGTACGACCAGTTCCTCGGTGACGGACTCGACCGCGTCGGCAAGATCATCCAGGGAAACCCGCTCGATCTCAACACGATGATCGGGGCACAGGCATCCAACGACCAGCTCGAGAAGATCCTGTCGTACATCGACATCGGCAAGGCCGGCGGCGCGAAGCTGCTCACCGGAGGCGAGCGCGTCGACCTCGGCGGAGACCTGAGCGAAGGCTATTACGTGCAGCCCACCGTCTTCGAGGGCACCAACGACATGCGGATCTTCCAGGAGGAGATCTTCGGTCCGGTCGTCTCGGTCACGAGCTTCGAGGACTTCGACGACGCGATCTCGATCGCCAACGACACCCTCTACGGTCTCGGTGCCGGTGTGTGGAGTCGTTCGGGTGACATCGCCTACCGCGCAGGCCGCGCCATCGAGGCCGGCCGGGTGTGGACGAACACGTACCACCAGTACCCCGCGCACGCGGCGTTCGGCGGATACAAGCAGTCCGGCATCGGTCGCGAGAACCACCTGAAGATGCTCGACCACTACCAGCAGACGAAGAACCTGCTGGTGTCGTACGCCGAAGGCGCGATGGGCTTCTTCTAAACCCGCGCCGTTCTAAACCGGCATCCGGAATCAACCGTCACCCAGCCTGTCGCGTGAAACACCCAGGAGTTTCGCGCGACAGGCTGCCTCCCACCCCAACGAGGAGATCATCATGGTCCGCATCGGCACGTACCAACGAGTGGACCTGACCGAGGCCACCGCCGAGCTCCTGCGAGAACTCACGGAGCGACACGGACCGCTGATGTTCCATCAGTCCGGCGGATGCTGCGACGGCAGCGCGCCGATGTGCTTCCCGGTCGGCATGTTCATCACCGGCCCGAGCGATGTGCACATGGGCACGCTCGAGGTCAGCGGGATAGACCCCATCGAGGTGTTCATCTCGGAGGCGCAGTTCGAGTACTGGAAGTACACCCACATCACCATCGATGTCGTCCCCGGCCGCGGCGCCGGCTTCAGCGTGGAAGGCCCGACCGGCAAACGGTTCATCATCCGCTCGCGCATGCTCAACGACGCTGAGTTGGAGTACTTCGGACTGGCGCCCACTCCCTGAACAGGAAAGTCTTCAAGGGCGCACCGCCCGCTAGCATCTGACGCATGAGCGAACGCGAACCGCGCGCGACGCACGCCGAGCGGCGGCCGGCGATGAGCGCCGAGCGCATCAAGGCGTTCATCGATGCGGTCGTCGCCATCGCGATGACGCTGCTGATCCTCCCGCTCATGGAAAGCGTGAGCGACACGGCCTCTGCCGGCGAAGACACCTGGCACTGGCTCCAAGAGAACAATGCTCAGCTCACGAGCTTCGTGATCAGCTTCGTCATCATCGCGATGTTCTGGAGTATTCACCATCGGCTGTTCGCGGTCGTCGAGCGAGTGACCAATGTGCTGCTGTGGGTGACGTTCGCTTGGATGCTGACGATCGTCTGGCTTCCTGTCGCCACCGCGCTGACGGGTCAGATCGACACCGATCCGCTGCAGATGGCGCTCTATATCGGCAGCCTGATCCTCACGAGCCTGATCACCCTCGCCATTCGTTGGTATCTGATGCGTCATCCGGCATTGCATGACGCGACTCCCCGAAGCTTCCGGCGCGGCATGGCCGTCGACCTGGCGATGGCCTTGCTGTTCTCCATCGCCTTGACCCTGTCGATCGCATTCCCCGCACTGAGTTACTTCCCGCTGTTCGTGCTGATGCTCACTGGTCCGTTGCAACGTGTCATCGCGCGCATGCTCCGCGCCGACTGATCTCGCTGGTGCGGTTCAGCGGAATACGCCGAGCACTCCCGCGAAGAACCCCAACTGGGTGAGCAGCCAGAACAAGAAGAACCCGCCGACGAAGATCACGAACAGCCACGGGAACCGCCGCTGAAGCCGTCGACCGGGCGGTGCCACGCCGGGCGGCGGGCGCAACGCGGACGCGGGCGCCGCGAACGGAAGCGACGCGGATGCCGCGGCTACCCCGGTGTGGCCGTCTATCGGTGGGGGTGCAACATGCGCGGCATCCGACACCAGTCGATCGTCGCGCCACCGCTCCCACTGGGCGAACTTGTCGAGGAGCGCGCCCACGACGGAGAACAGCCAGGCCCACGTCGCCGGGTCCAGGGTCGAGAACTGCCGTTGCCCGTAGAGAAAGAGCCAGTCGTCGACGATCTCGACATCGAGCGCAGCCGCGTGGTCGATGAAGCGCGCCATGATGTCGGGCGTGAACAGGTAGAGCGCGTCGCGCTCGTAGCCTTCGGGGCAGTAGAGCGTGAAGTAGCGGTCGAAGTCCCCCTCGAGACTCAGCGTCTGATCCGGACGGAACGACGCGGGCAGATTAGAGCCGAACAGGCTGTTGTTGCTGGTGGCATCGAGCACGATGTTCGGCAGCGGCACGGTGAGCTTGACCGCGACGTACCCCCACTTATGCGTCGACTTGTTCTTTCCTGAACCCGTTGTATACGTGTAGTTCGCGAACTCGACGAACCGAGGCTTGTCGCCCCTGACGACGTCCGTCGACGAGCGCGAACTGCCGATGTTGAAGATCATGCCGGGCAGGCCCGGCGCGCTCACGCTCGCGAGATACGACATTGCGTTCGCGTGCGCGAACCGGGTCAGGCGGTACCAACGTTCCTGTGATCCTTGGATCGCCTTGATCACAAAAAAGGTCGTCGCGCCGAGAAAGGCGATGACCAGGAGCATCGGCAGCAGGAAAATCGGGGCGCCCACCCCGCCGCGCATCGAAGCGGTGACGCTGGAGAAGATCGACACCATGATGAACGCGGCCCCGCCGAACATGGCGAGCACGACGAGCGTGACGAAGATTCCACCGATCCCCGCCGATGCGGGCAACGTTCCGTTCGCGCGGCCCGAGCGGATGAACTCCCGCACGGCCGCCTTGTCGACGGGTTCGACGAGCGGGGTGGCGTTGAAGGGGACGGATGCCGCGGGCCCACTCATCGATTAACCTCATCCGCATCCCACGAGAGGTCCGCGCCCTCCGGGATGACCATCGCCTCGAGACGCGGGTCGGCGCAGAGCGCGTCGGCCGCCTCGGCCGAGCACCCCACGATCGTCGAATCGAAGTCGACCTCGGTGACTGTGACCCACGCGTGGTCGTCGGGCCAGACGATGCTCGGGGCGTGGGCGTCGGGTGGGAAGCCGTGCTCCTCGGCGACGCGGTCGCGCCAGGGGATGTCGAGGACCCAGTCGGGGTCGGCGAGTTCGGACACCCCGCCGCGAAAGAGCACATAATCGCGTCCGGGCAGGGACAGGCGGGCGCCGTCGGAGATGTCGCGCGACAGAATGCCCTCCTGCCAGGTGGCCTTGCGAAAGACGTTGTTCAGGCGGTCTTTGAACGAGCTCCCCAGCACCGTGTTGTGGCGCGCGAGTTCTGCGCTCTCGGGATCACCCATCTGAAAGAAGGCGCGCGACGGACCTTCACCTATGTGACCGAGCAGTCCGCCGGTTCCTTCCCAGAGCGCGACGAAGCCAGCATCGGGGGTGGTCGTCTGCTGCGCGAGGACCTCGGCGATCGCGGCGACCTGCTCGGCCGGCATCCCACCCTGCTCCGGATCTTGGTACCGCCACCCGGCGGTATCGCGCGGGTCGTCTTCGCGATTCCCGTGCGGGTCGACGCTCACGATGCTCGACCACTGGGCACACGGATGCATCACGGTACCGAATGCCGCAGCCGCGGCGGCCCACGTCACGTGCTCGTCGATGAGTTCGAGGTCGGGGTGAGCCTTCTGAAACTTCTCCCACGCGCGCTGGTTCGAGTACGGCTCGCGCGGCCACTCCGCTCCGACCGGCCGGTCGCGCGATGCGGGGTGGAAGATCCGCACGTACGCGGGGAACCCGCGCGGGACGACATCGTGCATGGTGCCGCGCCATGGATCATCGATCCGCTCGCGCAACCACTCGCCTGGGGTGACATCCTCGGTCCACAGCATGCGGGCAACGCTACCGGGCGTCGGCACCGCGAGTCGCGGGGACAACCGGCATCCGGTACAGTAGGAGGGTTGTCCGGTTGCAGCCCTGTCTGCGGAAATCCAGGACACGTGCACACACCCTCCTGCTGTCGGGAAATGCCCGGCAGCCGTTCTAGTCCGAAGGAGGTGGGTTAGTGACGCACACACACCAGTACGAGCTCATGGTGATCCTCAGCCCCGAGATCGATGAGCGCCTCGTTGCGCCGAACCTTGACAAGTTCCTCAAGGTCATCACCAACGATGGCGGCACGATCGACAACGTGGACATCTGGGGCCGTCGCCGCTTGGCGTACGAGATCCAGAAGAAGACCGAAGGCGTCTACGCCGTCGTCAACTTCACCGCGACCAGCGCTGCCACCGCAGAACTCGACCGTCAGCTCAAGCTGAACGAGACGATCATGCGCACCAAGGTCCTCCGTGCCGAGGAAGCGTTCGCCATGATCGCCTCCGAGAAGGAGCGCGCTGACGCGAAGGCTGCCCGCAAGGCTGCTGCCCCCGCGAAGGCCGGTTCGGCTGCGAAGGCTTCGGCTCCCGCCAAGGCTGCTGCTCCTGCGAAGGCTGCCGCCGTCGCGAAGGCTGACGCGCCCGCCGAGACCGCTGAGCCCGCGAAGGCATAACGACAGTGGCCGGCGAAACGATCATCACCGTCGTGGGGAACCTCACGGCAGACCCCGAGCTGCGTTACACGCAGAACGGCCTGCCCGTGGCGAACTTCACCATCGCTTCGACGCCGCGGACCTTTGACCGTCAGGCCAACGAGTGGAAGGACGGCGACGCGCTGTTCCTTCGCGCGTCGGTGTGGCGCGAGTTCGCCGAGCACGTCGCAGGGTCCCTCACCAAGGGGTCTCGCGTCATCGCTTCCGGTCGCCTCAAGCAGCGTTCCTACCAGGACCGCGAGGGCAACAACCGGACGTCGATCGAGTTGGAGGTCGACGAGATCGGCCCCTCGCTTCGCTACGCGACCGCTCAGGTCACCCGCGCCGCTTCCGGCGGAGCAGGTGGCGGCGGCGGACAGCAGTCCCGCCCGCAGCAGGTGCAGCAGGAAGAGCCGTGGGCAACTCCCGGTTCTGCCGCGCCCGATGCGTGGAGCGCCCCTGGCGCCTACGGCGACGACACCCCCTTCTGATTCAGATTCCGGATGCCCCGGCATCCGACCACATTTAAGGAAAAACTATGGCTGGAAAGTCAACCGGCGATCGCCGTAAGCCGCGGAAGGGCGCGAAGAACGCGGCCCCCGCGAAGGCGATCCGCGTCGGCGTCATCGACTACAAGGACGTCGCAACCCTCCGCAAGTTCATCTCGGAGCGTGGAAAGATCCGCGCCCGTCGTATCACCGGTGTTTCGGTGCAGGAGCAGCGTCTGATCGCCAAGGCGATCAAGAACGCGCGCGAAATGGCGCTCCTGCCTTACGCCGGCGCTGGCCGCTAAGGAGCACCTCATGGCAAAGCTGATTCTCACGAACGAGGTTGCCGGGCTCGGAAGCGCCGGTGACGTCATCGAGGTCAAGAACGGGTACGCCCGCAACTACCTCATCCCCCAGGGCTTCGCAGTGGCCTGGAGCCGCGGTGGCGAGAAGCAGGTGGCGTCGATTCGCGCCGCTCGCGAATCGCGCGCGATCCACGACCACGACGAGGCTGTGGCACTCAAGAACGCCCTCGAGGGCTCCAAGGTCAAGCTCCCCGTCAAGGCGGGTGCCGAGGGACGTCTCTTCGGTTCCGTCAAGACCGGCGACGTCGCAGACGCCGTCAAGGCTGCTGGACTCGGTGACCTGGACAAGCGCAAGATCCACATCACTTCCCCGATCAAGTCGGTGGGCGAGCACGAGGCGACCATTCGCCTGCGCGACGACCTCACCGCCGTGATCACCCTTCAGGTGGTCGCTGCCAAGTAGCGAAAACCTGCAAGAACAGCGGATGCCGTGGGCCCTTTGGGCTCGCGGCATTCGCTGTTTCTGGGGTTGACAACTCAGCTTGCGAAAAGGCGCTGCCTGTGCACAACTCCGAGTTTGGCGCAACCTTCAATCACCACTTGAGATTGATCTCCATCCACAAGCTGTTGAAACAGAAAAGCCTGATCAAGTGGTAAATAAAAATCTCCGCAAAGGCTCTATCCCGAAGTTGTCCACAGGCTTTGTGCACAGGGCCCACGGCGTTTCGCGCCAGTTGTCCACATAGTTATCCACAGGCACATTTGCGCCTTTTCGGACACGTCCATAGCGTGGTGGTCGGCCCTCATCAGATACTCGAGCGGCCGAATGCGACGGTGCTGATGTCGGTGGTTCGTGGTCCTCTTTTAGGGCCGGGATCCGCCGGATGTCGGCATCCGGCACCCAGCGGGATCGACCCGATGATCTCGCGTGCAGCATGACGGAAGGGGACCGACGACGTGTCGATCGCAGACATCTCGGAAGACCGGCTCGGCGGCCCCCGCGAATACGAGCGGACCCCTCCGCACGACATGCTCGCGGAGCAGAGCACCCTCGGCGGCATGCTGTTGTCGAAGGATGCCGTCGCCGACGTCATCGAGGGTCTCCGCGGTGCGGACTTCTACGTCCCCAAGCACGAGCTGATCTTCGAAGCGATCCTCACGCTGTACTCGCATGGCGAGCCGACCGATGTGGTCGCCGTCACCGATGAGCTCATCAAGACCGGTGACCTCCAGCGCGCCGGCGGTGCTGACTATCTGCACTCGCTGACCTCGATCGTCCCCACCGCGGCCAACGCGGGCTACTACGCAGGGATCGTCAACGAGCGTGCGCTGCTGCGCCGGCTCGTCGAGGCCGGCACCCGCATCGTGCAGATGGGCTACAACGGCCAGGGCGAGGCGCTCGACCTCGTCAACAACGCCCAGGCCGAGATCTACGGCGTCACCGGCACCGAGGCGAGTGAGGACTACGTCCCGCTGCAGGTCGCCGTCGACGCGGCCGTCGAGGAGATCGAAGCCGCCCGCGGACGCGATGGGCAGATGACCGGCATCCCGACCGGGTTCGCGGGGCTCGACCAGCTCACCAACGGCCTGCACCCCGGCCAGATGATCATCATCGCCGCGCGACCCGCCATGGGTAAGTCGACGCTGGCGCTGGACTTCGCCCGCACGGCGGCGATCAAGCACAACATGCCCACGATCTTCTTCTCGCTCGAAATGGGCAAGAGCGAAATTGCGATGCGTCTGATGAGCGCCGAGGGCGCGATCCCGCTGCAGAACATGCGCAAAGGCACACTCGACAGCCGCGACTGGACGACGATCGCCGCGACTCGCGGGCGCATCAACGACGCTCCGCTGTTCATCGACGACAGCCCGAACATGACGCTGGTGGAGATCCGCGCGAAGTGCCGGCGGCTCAAGCAGCGCGAGGGCCTGAAGATGGTGGTGATCGACTACCTGCAGCTGATGACGAGCGGCAAGCGCGTCGAGTCGCGCCAGCAAGAGGTCAGCGAGTTCTCGCGCGCGCTCAAGCTTCTCGCCAAGGAGATCGGCGTGCCGGTCGTCGCGCTGTCACAGCTGAACCGTGGCGCCGAGCAGCGCTCGGACAAGAAGCCCGCCCTCTCAGACCTGCGTGAATCGGGCTCGATCGAGCAGGATGCCGACATGGTCGTGCTCCTCCACCGTGAGGCCGCCTACGAGAAGGACAGCCCGCGCGCCGGAGAGGCCGACCTGATCGTCGCCAAGCACAGGAACGGCCCGACGGACACGATCACTGTGGCGTTCCAGGGACACTTCTCGCGGTTTACGGATATGGCCGTCGTTTAGGCCGGTTGTTTGTAGGTTCCCGCTCGAGATGGCGGTGAACGCCGGGATTCCACGGCATTTGGCAGTGGTTTCGAGCTCAGGATTCCGCGCGGAATGGCCTATCCCGACAAATGGTCCCGAGTCCACTCAAGGGTGGAGCGTCCACGGCAGCCTGTCATTTCGCCGTGCATGATCGGACGCGCACGTCGTTAGCGCGGCGGTTGTCGCTCAGACGGGACTTCTTGATCGACATCCTGGTCATAAGCGTCACCCCGAAATGCGACCGGGGGAACACCGAGGAAGAGGGCGACAAACTTCCCCCAAAGGCCAATGCGCTGCTCGGACTCCTCAGGCATCATCACTCCTTCTATCGAAGAGCTCACCCTCAAGCTATCGCGTCCCTTCCACGGTTACCAGGTGTCTCGCGGGAGCATCGAATCCATGCATATCAAGAGAGCCAACTCGCCACAGTTAGCTGCGGGTCTCGTACGTTGAACGGATCTTGGCGCCGTGGTCGACGTCGTCACGGCTGCGGATTCGTCGAGTGTTGCTATCGCTGGTTCGCGGTCTCGACGAACTGGGTGAGCTGGTCGCGGGTGGCGTCGAGCCGACGCGCCTTCACGTCCATCTCGTCGCGGATCTCGATGACACGCTGCATCAGGGCGCTGCACTCCCCGGCGATGGGGCCGGCGTCTCCCGTGCAGGGGAGCACGCGGGAGACGAGTTCTGAGGGGAAACCGAGTTCGAAGAGGGTGCGGATCGTTGTGACGGTCTGGATGGCGGTGTCATCGAACTCGCGGTATCCGTTCGACTGCCGTTCGGACTGCAGCAGACCGGTCTGCTCGTAGTAGCGGATTGCGCGGGGACTCGCCCCGGTCTGGCGACTGAGGTCTCCGATTCTCATAACGCCGCACCTTCCGACTTGACATTGACGTTAGCGTCACACTTTACCGTCGTTCTTGTCCGGGCAGTGGCCCGCACGGAAAGGATGAGAGATGAGGATCTTCCTCACAGGCGGCACCGGGTACCTGGGTTCGGTTCTTCTGGAGCGGCTGCTCGCCGCAGGACACGAGGTCGACGCGCTCGCGCGTACCGCCGCGGGCGCGGAACGGCTGACCGATGCAGGCGCCAACGCCGTGCGCGGTTCGCTGGAAGATACCGATGTGCTTCGCGGCGCTGCCACGTCGGCGGATGCGGTGGTGCATGCGGCATTCGACGCGAGCATGTCCGAGGCGGCGGCCGCGACGGAGCTCGCCGCGGTCAACGCACTTGTCGAAGGTGCGGGTGCGTCTCGAAGCGACAAGCCGGTGCTGTACACGAGCACAGGGCTGGTCTACGGGATCGATCCCGGCCAGCCTCGCGACGAAGACGCACGCCTGCCGGAGCGCAGCGCGCAGCCCGTCAAAAGCCAGGCCGAGCGTGTCGTGCTGAGCGCTGCGGGCATCACTCCGATCGTGATCCGGGCCGCGCTCGTGTACGGACGCGCGGGTTCGGGCCTCGTGACCGGCCTGATCGGAGCCGCCGAAACGACGGGTGCGGCCGCGTACGTCGATGACGGCGCCCAGCCCTGGGACGCGATCCACGTCGACGATTTGGCGGGCCTGTACGTCGCCGCCCTCGAGCGGCCGACCGCCGGCGTGTTCAACGCGAAAGGGGAGCATCGATTCACGATGCGGGAACTCGCTGACGCGATCAGCGCGATCACCGACGCCCGGACGGTCTCCCTTCCCCACGAGAGCGCGACAGACGTGCTCGGCCCTCTCGCGCTCATCCTCGGCGCTCCTGGCACCCTCGACGGTGACAAGGCGCGCGAGACGTTCAATTGGGCACCGGTGGGCGGGTCGATCCTCGACGACATTCGGACCGGGAGCTACCGGGCGTCCGGCGCTGCGACCGCGAAGGCGGTGGCGTGATGCCCAAACCGGAACCGTTCCACCCCGACGTCCGCGCTGCACGCTGGTTCCCCCGCGCCGGCGTCTCGCG